>NZ_JBYTTH010000009.1:0-5247 GCF_058134345.1 Nocardioides sp. Z24_21 | reverse complement strand
ATGTGTGTTCGTCTTTTGCGCGTGTGTGGTCTTGTACGGTGTTGGGACAAGCCCTCGGCCTATTAGTACCGGTCGGCTAGGCATTACTGCTGTACACCTCCGGCCTATCAACCCCATGTTCTGTGGGGGGCCTTACCCCATTATTTGGGTGGGAAACCTCATCTTGAAACGTGCTTCCCGCTTAGATGCATTCAGCGGTTATCACTTCCGAACGTAGCCAACCAGCCGTGCTCTTGGCAGAACAACTGGCACACCAGAGGTTCGTCCATCCCGGTCCTCTCGTACTAGGGACAGCCTTTCTCAAGTTTCCTGCGCGCGCGGCGGATAGGGACCGAACTGTCTCACGACGTTCTAAACCCAGCTCGCGTGCCGCTTTAATGGGCGAACAGCCCAACCCTTGGGACCTACTCCAGCCCCAGGATGCGACGAGCCGACATCGAGGTGCCAAACCATCCCGTCGATATGGACTCTTGGGGAAGATCAGCCTGTTATCCCCGGGGTACCTTTTATCCGTTGAGTGACCACGCTTCCACATGCCGTGGCCAGATCACTAGTTCCGACTTTCGTCCCTGCTCGACATGTCTGTCTCACAGTCAAGCTCCCTTGTGCACTTACACTCGCTACCTGATTGCCAACCAGGCTGAGGGAACCTTTGAGCGCCTCCGTTACATTTTAGGAGGCAACCGCCCCAGTTAAACTACCCATCAGGCACTGTCCCTGATCCGGATAACGGACCTAGGTTAGACATCTAGTACGACCAGAGTGGTATTTCAACGTTGACTCCACCTCCACTGGCGTGAAAGCTTCACAGTCTCCCACCTATCCTACACAAGCCGTACCAAACACCAATACCAAACTATAGTAAAGGTCCCGGGGTCTTTCCGTCCTGCCGCGCGTAACGAGCATCTTTACTCGTAGTGCAATTTCGCCGAGTCCATGGTTGAGACAGTAGGAAAGTCGTTACTCCATTCGTGCAGGTCGGAACTTACCCGACAAGGAATTTCGCTACCTTAGGATGGTTATAGTTACCACCGCCGTTTACTGGGGCTTAAATTCTCAGCTTCGACCACAAGTGGTCTAACCGGTCCTCTTAACCTTCCAGCACCGGGCAGGAGTCAGTCCGTATACATCGTCTTACAACTTCGCACGGACCTGTGTTTTTAGTAAACAGTCGCTTTCCCCTGGTCTCTGCGGCCATCACCGCTTCCCCCAGCAAGTGGGTTCACGGATCCGGCCCCCCTTCTCCCGAAGTTACGGGGGCATTTTGCCGAGTTCCTTAACCATGGTTGTCTCGATCGCCTTAGTATTCTCTACTTGATCACCTGAGTCGGTTTGGGGTACGGGCGGCTCGTTGCTCGCTAGAGGTTTTTCTCGACAGCATAGGATCACCCACTTCGCCAAGATTGGCTCCGCGTCACGTCTCAGACTCCACACTGAAGTGGATGGTGCGGATTTGCCTACACCACGTCCTACGCGCTTGCCCACAGACAACCATCGCTGTGGCTGGGCTACCTTCCTGCGTCACCCCATCGCTTGACTACTACCAGCTCGGGTCCCACGCTCCGCCTCCCAGCCTCGCCCCGAAGGGTCCGGTCCGAGAGGTTTCGGGTGGTTAGCATCACCAGGTTCGTCATGGGCGCAACTTCGCCGGTACGGGAATATCAACCCGTTGTCCATCGACTACGCCTGTCGGCCTCGCCTTAGGTCCCGACTTACCCAGGGCAGATTAGCTTGACCCTGGAACCCTTGATCATTCGGCGCACGGGTTTCTCACCCGTGATTCGCTACTCATGCCTGCATTCTCACTCGTGTGGCCTCCACGCCTGGATCACTCCGACGCTTCACTGCCCACACGACGCTCCCCTACCCATCCAGCGCACTGAACACCGATTCCTCGATGCTGATGTATTCGCTGAATGCCATAGCTTCGGCGGATGACTTGAGCCCCGCTACATTGTCGGCGCGGAATCACTTGACCAGTGAGCTATTACGCACTCTTTCAAGGGTGGCTGCTTCCAAGCCAACCTCCTGGTTGTCAATGCGACTCCACATCCTTTTCCACTTAGTCACCGCTTAGGGGCCTTAGCTGATGGTCTGGGCTGTTTCCCTCTCGACTACGGAGCTTATCCCCCGCAGTCTCACTGCTGCGCTCTCACTTACCGGCATTCGGAGTTTGGCTAACGTCAGTAACCTTGTAGGGCCCATTAGCTATCCAGTGCTCTACCTCCGGCAAGAAACACGCAACGCTGCACCTAAATGCATTTCGGGGAGAACCAGCTATCACGAAGTTTGATTGGCCTTTCACCCCTATCCACAGGTCATCCCCTCAGTTTTCAACCTAAGTGGGTTCGGTCCTCCACGTCGTCTTACCGACGCTTCAACCTGCCCATGGATAGATCACTTCGCTTCGGGTCTTGAGCGCGCTACTGAATCGCCCTATTCGGACTCGCTTTCGCTACGGCTTCCCCACACGGGTTAACCTCGCAACACACCGCAAACTCGCAGGCTCATTCTTCAAAAGGCACGCCGTCACCCACACACCCCCAAAGGGAATGCACAAGCTCCGACGGATTGTAGGCACACGGTTTCAGGTACTATTTCACTCCCCGCCAGGGGTACTTTTCACCTTTCCCTCACGGTACTTGTCCGCTATCGGTCATCAAGGAGTATTTAGGCTTAACGGGTGGTCCCGCCAGATTCACACGGAATTTCAGGGGTTCCGTGTTACTTGGGAACACGCTCCAGAGCCAGCGCTTTACGTCTACGGGCCTATCACCCTCTACGGTACGGCTTTCCAACCGACTTCGACTTCCACACTGGTTTCTTACTCTGCTCCTCACCGGCAGATGAGAATGAGCGGTCCCACAACCCCCCGAATGCAACCCCTGCCGGGTATCACACACTCGAGGTTTGGCCTCTTCCGATTTCGCTCGCCACTACTCTCGGAATCACTGTTGTTTTCTCTTCCTGTCGGTACTGAGATGTTTCACTTCCCGACGTTCCCTCCACACACCCTATGTGTTCAGATGTGGGTAACACGACATGACTCGTGCTGGGTTTCCCCATTCGGACACCCCCGGATCACAGTTCGGTTGCCAACTCCCCAGGGCTTATCGCAGGCTCCAACGTCCTTCATCGGCTCTTGATGCCAAGGCATCCACCATGTGCCCTTCATAGCTTGTCTCAACAACGTCAAAACAACACACGCTGAAACAAAAAACGAAAAAACACACCACCCACCCCCAATCAAAGGGCAGGTGATTCACTCACAACCCACACCACACCCAGCCCACACCCACACCACCGCACCCCCACCCCCTCAACAAACAAGAAAGGAAAGGATCCGACACGTGCGTGCGCACCAAGGCGGCATCGGTTGCAAAGATGCTCGCGTCCACTATGCAGATCTCAAACAACAACCCCACCAACCCCCACCACCACCCCCACGGGGCACCAGCAGACGAAGAGGGAACAGAAGGCGCCTCACGGCTGATCCTTCAGGACCCAACAGTGTGTCTGACCCCACCCCCACCAACGCAGGACCTGGGTAAACCACCCACCACCAACCCCCCACCCACGAACCCGTCCCGAAGAACAAGCCCATGCATGAGCGACCAGCAGCAGCTGACGTCGACGATTCCACTAGTGAGACACCACCATGCGTGCCGAAACATTCGCCCGGCATCGGGGTGTGTGCTCCTTAGAAAGGAGGTGATCCAGCCGCACCTTCCGGTACGGCTACCTTGTTACGACTTCGTCCCAATCGCCAGCCCCACCTTCGACGGCTCCCTCCACAAGGGTTGGGCCACCGGCTTCGGGTGTTGCCGACTTTCGTGACGTGACGGGCGGTGTGTACAAGGCCCGGGAACGTATTCACCGCAGCGTTGCTGATCTGCGATTACTAGCGACTCCGACTTCATGGGGTCGAGTTGCAGACCCCAATCCGAACTGAGACCGGCTTTTTGGGATTCGCTCCCCCTTACGGGATCGCAGCCCTTTGTACCGGCCATTGTAGCATGCGTGAAGCCCTGGACATAAGGGGCATGATGACTTGACGTCATCCCCACCTTCCTCCGAGTTGACCCCGGCAGTCTCCTATGAGTCCCCACCATTACGTGCTGGCAACATAGAACGAGGGTTGCGCTCGTTGCGGGACTTAACCCAACATCTCACGACACGAGCTGACGACAGCCATGCACCACCTGTACACCCCCAAAAGAAGCCCCATCTCTGGAGCGGCAGGGTGTATGTCAAACCCAGGTAAGGTTCTTCGCGTTGCATCGAATTAATCCGCATGCTCCGCCGCTTGTGCGGGCCCCCGTCAATTCCTTTGAGTTTTAGCCTTGCGGCCGTACTCCCCAGGCGGGGCGCTTAATGCGTTAGCTGCGGCACGGAATCCGTGGAATGGACCCCACACCTAGCGCCCAACGTTTACGGTGTGGACTACCAGGGTATCTAATCCTGTTCGCTCCCCACACTTTCGCTCCTCAGCGTCAGGTAATTCCCAGAGAACCGCCTTCGCCACCGGTGTTCCTCCTGATATCTGCGCATTTCACCGCTACACCAGGAATTCCGTTCTCCCCTGAATACCTCTAGTCTGCCCGTATCGAAAGCAAGCGCCGTGTTAAGCACGGCGTTTTCACTCCCGACGCGACAAACCGCCTACGAGCCCTTTACGCCCAATAATTCCGGACAACGCTCGCACCCTACGTATTACCGCGGCTGCTGGCACGTAGTTGGCCGGTGCTTCTTTACCTGTTACCGTCACTTGCGCTTCGTCACAGGCGAAAGAGGTTTACAACCCGAAGGCCGTCATCCCTCACGCGGCGTTGCTGGATCAGGCTTCCGCCCATTGTCCAATATTCCCCACTGCTGCCTCCCGTAGGAGTCTGGGCCGTGTCTCAGTCCCAGTGTGGCCGGTCACCCTCTCAGGCCGGCTACCCGTCGAAGCCATGGTGAGCCATTACCTCACCATCAAGCTGATAGGCCGCGAGCACATCCCTGGCCGAAAAACTTTCCACCACACCGCATGCACGACATGGTCATATCCGGTATTAATCACCGTTTCCGGTGGCTATCCCGAAGCCAAGGGCAGATTACTCACGTGTTACTCACCCGTTCGCCGCTCGAGTACCCCCGAAAGGGCCTTTCCGCTCGACTTGCATGTGTTAAGCACGCCGCCAGCGTTCGTCCTGAGCCAGGATCAAACTCTCCATCGAAAAACACGCACCCACACCCACCACCAAA
>NZ_JBYTTH010000008.1:0-54222 GCF_058134345.1 Nocardioides sp. Z24_21 | reverse complement strand
CCAAAACGCGCCCCCTGTGGCGCCCTACTGTCCCTTTCTTCCTCGTTTTGCTCTCGCTTTGGTACCACGTGGGTGCCCCCCCCCCCCTTTCCCTTTCCCCCCTTCTTCTCGCGCCCCCCCCCCGGTGCAGCACTCGCTCTGGGCCGGTGACGAGGTCACCGGCGCCACGACGTTCCGCATCGTCAAGGCGCTCGACGCCGGACCCGTCTTCGGGGTGATGACCGAGCGGATCCGCCCGACCGACACGGCGGGCGACCTCCTCGCCCGGCTCGCGGAGGGCGGCGCCGGACTGCTGGTGCAGACCCTCGACGGGATCGAGGACGGCACCCTCGAGGCGCGTGAGCAGCCCGAGGACGGCGTCTCGTTCGCGCCCAAGATCCTGGTCGAGGACGCCCGGGTCGACTGGACCCACCCCGCCGTCGCCATCGACCGCCAGGTGCGCGCGTGCGACCCCGCGCCGGGCGCGTGGAGCACGTACGAGGGCGAGCGCATCAAGCTCGGCCCCGTCCGCCCGGTCGATCGGGACGCACTGGCTCCCGGCGTCCTCGAGGTCACCAAGAACGCCGTCTTCGTCGGCACCGCCACCACGCCGGTCGAGCTGGGCCAGGTCAAGGCCTTCGGCAAGAAGCAGATGTCCGCGGCCGACTGGGCCCGGGGCGTACGCCTGCAGTCCGGGGCGACGCTTGGCGAGGCGGACGTGCCGTCGTGACCAGGCCGGCCTGCCCCGAGGACGTCGACGCGATCTGCGGCGGCCTGCCGGAGACCGAGCTCGGGATCTCGTGGGGCGACCGGCCGACCTGGAAGGTCCCTCGCGGCGAGAAGGGCAAGGGCTTCGTGCTCTACCGGGCACCGCACAAGACGGCGGTCGACCCCGAGACCGGCGAGATGTGGGACGACCTGGTGGTCATCACGACCCCGACCGAGGTCGAGAAGAACGCGCTCGTCGCGGACGAGTCGACCCCGTTCTTCACCATCGACCACTTCCGCGGCCACAGCGCCGTGCTGGTGCGGCTCTCGCGGCTCGGGGAGATCGACCGCGACGAGCTGGAGGAGATCATCACCGACGCCTGGGCCGCCAAGGCGCCCAGGAAGCTGGTGCGGGAGCACCTCGGTGACTAGCCGACGCCGGCCGGTCGACAAGGCGCGCCGTGCCGCGCTCGACGTCCTGACCGCCGTGCGCGTGGACGACGCGTACGCCAACCTCGTGCTGCCCCAGGTGCTGCGCAAGCACGGGCTCGACGGCCGCGACGCCGGCCTGGCCACCGAGCTGGCGTCGGGCGCCATCCGGATGCACGGGCTCTACGACGCCGTCATCGACGCCTGCCTCACCCGTCCGCGCCTGCAGCCCGAGGTGCGCGACGTGCTGCGGCTCGGCACGCACCAGCTGCTCTCCATGCGGGTGCCCGACCACGCCGCGATCTCCACCAGCGTCGACCTCGTCCGGGCGAGCGTGGGCCAGGGCCCGGCGGGGCTGGTCAACGCCGTGCTGCGCACCGTCAGCCGCCGCGACCTCGCCGGGTGGGTCGCCGAGGTCGCGCCCGATGCGGCGACCGACCCGCACGGCCACCTCGCCGTGGCCCGCTCCCATCCCCGCTGGGTGGTCGACGCGCTGGCCGAGGCGCTCGGCTCCGACGACGAGCTCGACGCGCTGCTCGAGGCCGACAACGCGGGCCCGCGGGTCACCCTCGTCGCCCGACCCGGCCTGGCGAGCGTCGAGGAGCTCGAGGCCGCCGGCGGCACCCGCACCGGACGCTCGCCCTACGCCGTCACGCTGACCGGTGGCGACCCGGGTGCCGTCCCGGCCGTCGCCGAGGGCCGCGCCGGCGTGCAGGACGAGGGGTCCCAGCTCGTCGCGATCGCCCTCGCCGACGCTCCGCTGGAGGGCCGCGACTCCCGCTGGCTCGACCTGTGCGCCGGCCCCGGCGGCAAGTCGGCGCTGCTCGGCGCCCTCGCCGCTCGACGCGGAGCCGTGCTCCTCGCCAACGAGCGCCAGCCCCACCGTGCGGCGCTCGTCGCGTCGGCCCTGCGGGCACTGCCCGACGGGACCGCACACGTGGTCGCCGGCGACGGCGTCCGGCCGGCGTGGGTGCCGGGCACCTTCGACCGCGTGCTCGTCGACGCCCCCTGCTCCGGGCTGGGCGCGCTCCGACGCCGACCCGAGTCGCGCTGGCGGCGACGGCCCGACGACGTCGCGGAGCTGGCGGGCCTCCAGCAGGCGCTGCTCGACGCCGCGCTGGAGTCGGTGCGACCCGGCGGCGTGGTGGTCTACGCGACCTGCTCGCCCGTCGTCGCCGAGACCACCGAGGTGGTGCGCTCGGTGCTCGCCCGACGCGCCGACGCCGACGAGGCCGACCGCTTCCAGCTCTGGCCGCACCGCGACGGCACCGACGCGATGTTCGCCTCCACCCTGCGGCGCCGGGCCTGGTCCGACAGGGACTGACCGGACGCGGACCTCAGTCGTCCTGGAGGTGCCGCAGGTAGGCCCACGGGTCGGCGAGGTAGCGACGCCAGTGCTCCACCACCTCGAGCTCGTCCCAGGCCGCCTCGCGCAGCCCCCACGGCCCGGCCTCCAGGATCCGCGCCCCGGGCATGGCGGCCAGCACGGGGGAGTGCGTCGCGCACAGCACCTGACCGCGTCGCGCGACCACCCGCTGCAGGGCCGCGACCAGGCCCAGCGTCGAGGAGAACGACAGGGCGGCCTCCGGCTCGTCGAGGCAGAAGAACCCCGGCCCGGTGAACCGCGACTCCAGCACGGCCAGGAACGACTCGCCGTGGCTCATCTCGTGGAACGCGATGTCGCCGCCGAGGTCCTCGACGTAGGAGTACCACCCGTGCATCGTCTCGGCCCGCAGGAAGAAGCCCCACCTGCTCGCCCCGGCGCCACGCACCAGCTGGAGCGCGTCGCTGAGCGGCGACTCGGTGGGCCGTGTCGAGTGCCGGCTGTGGGTGCTGCCGCCCTCAGGTGAGAGCCCGAACGCCACGGCCACTGCCTCGACCAGGGTCGACTTGCCCGAGCCGTTCTCGCCGACGAGGAAGGTGACTCCCGGCCCCAGGTCGAGCCCCTCGTTCATCACCTGGGCGACGGCGGGGACGGAGGCGGGATAGCGGCCGGGAGCGAGCTCGTGGTCACCGCGCGCCTCGATCCGGCGTACGGGATGGCGGGCAAGGTCCTCTCCCCACAGTGGCATGGCGACAACCTAGCGAGCGCGATCGGGCTCCGGCCGAACGGCCCGGGGCGGGTCACCATCGGGGTGACTTCGAGACCCCGAAGGTTCCCATCCGCGTGACGGACGCGCATGATGGGACACAAGCTCGGCGCACCGCCAAGGGGGTGCCGTGGCACGAGAGCAGGGGACATGCGGGTGCGCAGGATCTGGGGGGCCGTCGCCGCCACCGCCGTGGCGGTGACGCTGGGGACGTCCCTGTCCGGTCCCGCCGGCGCCGAGGGCGGCTCCCACACGCTGTCGGGTCCCGCCACGGGCGACCCCGATCTCTACCTCACCTACGTCCGTTGCGACGACCTCATGGCCGACGCGGCCGCGCCCGGCTCCCGCATCAACCTCGGTCCCTACGCCGCTCCGCTCGGCCGCCGCTCGCTGGGTCTCGTCCCGGCCGGCGGGGGCAGCGCCTCCGGGCCCTACGCATCGTTCCCGTCGCTGGCCCGCCTCGACTCCTCGGTCGCGGTCGCGGCGACGGGCGGCAGCTCCGGCGTCTCGTGGGTCATGGCCGTCACCCGGCAGAGCCCCCGGGGCACCGCCTGGCGCGGCCGGGCCGCGCTCTCGGCGCCGCCCGGGGGCTGGACGACCGTGTCGACCTCCGCGACCACCTACGACTGGGCGCTGGTCGACCTGGCCTCCGGCAGGGTGCTCGACCGCGCCGGGACGGCGACGCCCGCGGGCTTCGCCGCCGAGCACGGTGACGGCCCGGGCTTCGCGATCACCGGCTTCGGCTGCGACGGCCGGGCGTTCAACCTCGACGCCGTGCGCGCCTCCGGGTCCACCCTCGACTTCGAGGGCGTCTCCCTCACGACCACCGTGGCCGCCGGCAGGCAGCAGGTGCAGGCGGGCCAGGAAGTCGAGCTCACCGGACGCGTCACCGACGCCTCCGGACGCCTGACCGGCGACCCGCTCGTGCTCGAGTCCCGCTCGCCGGGCGGCCAGTGGGCCCCGGTCGGCAAGCCCGTCCTCGCCGGCCGCGACGCGGTCTCGCGCGTCGTCGTCCCCGTCTCGGCGACCACCGACTACCGCTGGCACCGCCCCGAGAGCCAGTACGCCGACGAGGGCTGGTCGGACACCGTGACGGTCAGCGTCGCGCCGCAGGACGGCCCCGAGGGCCAGGCAGGCGGCCAGAGTCAGGGCGGCGGCCAGGGTCAGGGCGGCGGCCAGGGCAACGGCGGTGGCCAGCCGGGGGAGCAGCAGCCCGAGCCCGCGTCGGAGAACCCCACCTCGCAGTAGCGCGCCGGAGGCGCCCGTCCCGGCTAGGCTCCTGACGTGCCGTCGCCGTTCACCGAGATCGAGGTCGACGACCGCGTCGTCAAGGTCACCAACCCCGACCGCGTCTACTTCCCGCCCACCTCGGCCGCGCCCCAGGGGGCGACCAAGCTCGACCTCGTCGAGTATTACCTCGCCGTGGGCGACGGTATCGTCAACGCACTCCTCGAGCGCCCGTGCATGCTGCACCGCTTCCCCAAGGGCCTGGCCGGCGACAAGGTGCACCAGAAGCGGCTGCCGGCCGGCGCCCCGGACTGGGTCGAGACGGTGCAGCTGTTCTTCCCGCGCTGGAAGCGCACGGCCGACGAGCTGTGCGTGACCGAGCTGGGCAGCGTGATCTGGGCGGTGCAGATGTCGACCGTCGAGTTCCATCCGTGGAACAGCCGGCGCTCCGACACCGAGAAGCCCGACGAGTGGCGCATCGACCTCGACCCCGGCCCGGAGTGCCCCTGGGAGGTGGTGCAACGGGTCGCCCACGTGGCCCACGAGGTGCTCGACGAGCTCGGCGCCGTCGGCTTCCCCAAGACCAGTGGCGGGTCCGGGATGCACGTGTACGTGCGGATTTCACCCGACCACGGCTTCCAGGACGTACGGCGTGGCGCGCTGGCGTTCGCGCGGGAGGTCGAGCGGCGCGCCGGGGGAGAGGTCACCACCGCGTGGTGGCGCAAGGATCGCGACCCCTCGCAGCTCTTCGTCGACTACAACCAGAACGCCCGCGACCACACGATCGCCGCCGCCTACTCGGTGCGTGGCGTGCCGGAGGCGCGCGTCTCCGCGCCGGTCCGGTGGGACGAGGTCGACGACTGCGTGCCCGACGACTTCACCCTCTTCACGATGCCCGCGCGGTTCGCCGAGATCGGTGACCTCCACGCCGACATCGACGACCACCCCTTCGACATCGCGCCCCTGCTGGCGTGGGCCGACCGCGACGAGGCCGCGGGCGCGGAGGCGCCTCCCGAGCCCGAGGACGCGTAGTCCCCAGGCCCACCGACCGCGGCGGCCTGACGTCCGTCAGCGGGTCGTGGGCGAGCGCCGACCCGCTGCCCTGACGCGACGGACGTGGGCCTCCCACTGGGCCCACGTCATCGTCTCGTCCATGTCCCAGTCGGGGTGGTCGAGCGCCGTGGAGGAGACCGCCGCGGTCGCCTGCAGCGCGGGTGCGCCGGCCATGACCGCGCGGTAGACCATGTACTCACGTCGCGTGAACACGCGGTCCCGGGCGTCGCGGGCAGCCGAGCTCATGGCGGGCGACCCTACGTGAGGACTCGCCTCCTGGCCACGCCTCCAGGGCGGTGGTGCGTCGCCGGGCAGCGCCACCACGATGCCCGCCCGGGAGCAGTCGATCGCCACGGCCCCCACGGGTCGGGGACGACCCGGGACCGTGCGGCCCGGCGTAGTCACTAGGCTCGTCCCGTGGGCATCCAGATCACGCCGAGCATCCTCAACGCCGACCTCTCGCGCCTCGCCGACGAGGTCGCCCGGATCCCCAGCGCCGACTGGGTCCACGTCGACGTGATGGACAATCACTTCGTCCCCAACCTCACGCTCGGCCTGCCGGTCGTCGAGGCGCTCGGCCGACACGCGAGCCAGCCCCTCGACGCGCACCTGATGATCGAGGACGCCGACCGGTGGGCGCCGGCGTACGCCGAGGCGGGCTGCGCGTCGGTCACCTTCCACGTCGAGGCGACGCGGGCGCCGGTGCGGCTCGCCCGCGAGATCCGGGCGCAGGGCGCCCGCGCGGCGATGGCGCTCAATCCGGCGACGCCGATCGAGCCCTACGAGGCGCTGCTGCCCGAGCTCGACATGGTGCTCGTGATGACCGTGGAGCCCGGCTTCGGCGGGCAGAAGTTCCTCGACCTGTGCCTGCCCAAGATCCGCACCGCCCGCGCGCTCATGCGCAAGCACGGCGTGGAGACCTGGCTCCAGGTGGACGGCGGGGTGTCGCTGGAGACCATCGAGCGCTGCGCCGAGGCCGGGGCCGACGTCTTCGTCGCGGGCTCGGCCGTCTACTCCGCCGACGACCCCGACGCCATGGTGCGCGAGCTCCGCGCGGCCGCGGAGGCCGCCGCGACCTGAGCCGGCCGTCGGGGTGGGGGCGGTCCGCGGATCGGCCGCATGACCGAGGCTGACGAGTTCGCAGGGCACGCCCGGCCAGCCGGCGGGCTCTCGTCGGTGAGCCCGGTGGGGCGCACGGATGGCCCCTTGTTGCGAATCGCGTGCGGCAAGGGGACTACGGCACGCTGGCGGCCTCCTCGCTGGGTGCCTCCACCTCGCCGTGCCGCGCCAGGCTGACCGCACCGCAGACCGAGAGCAGGAAGCCGGCGGCGGCGACCGGCCCCCAGCCGGCCCGCGTCTGGTCGCCGAGGAGGAAGAGCCCGACCAGCGCCGGCCCGACCGTCTCACCGACCACCAGCGGCGCGGTCGCCCGGGTGACGCTGCCGCGCTGCAGGGCGATCGAGTAGGTGAGCATGGCCACCCCGCCGGCGACCGCCAACGCATAGGTGGCCGGACTACGCAGCAGGGGTCCGACCTCGTCGAGGAGGTGCTCGGGGGAGAGGTCGCCCGGGAGGATCCGGGAGGCCACCGCGGTGACGCCGTACGCGAGGCCGGCGACAGCGCCCAGGGCGGTGGCGCCCGCCGCACCGCGGAGCCGGGCCAGCGGGACCGCCGCCAGCCCGAGGAGCATGGCGGCGACCAACGTCCCCCACTGCTCGGCGCGGCTGACGTCCACGCTGCGGTCCTCGGTCGCCGAGACCCCGACCAGCACGAGGCCGGCGACCACGACGACCAGGCCGATCCTGTCGAGCCGGCGCAGCGGCATCCGCAGGAAGACGGCGCCGAGGATGGCGGTGATCGCCAGGAAGCTCGCCACCACCGACTGGACGACGAAGAGCGGGAGGCTGCGCACCGCCACCAGGCTGAGCAGGAAGCCGAGCCCGTCGAGGCAGACGCCCAGCACGTACCGCCAGTTTCGCAGCAGTCGGACCAGCAGCCGGGGGTCCAGCCCTTCGACCGGGGCGGCGCTGCGGCTGGCGAGCGCCTGGAGGATCGAGGACACGCCGTAGCACCAGGCGGCCCCTGCTGCAGCGACCAGTCCCGCGAGCACCCTGCCACGATAGCCCGACAGACTCTGGTCGCCCGGCGGTCCCTCGTGGATCCTGACCAGATGCGGGGCATCGACGGGGAGGGGCCTCAGGAGGACCGGAGGCACTCCGCCTCCGTCCTCGACGGCTGGTTGCTCCCGGGCGGGTTCCGGGCCGACTGGCTGGCCGCTGCCACCTACGACCGCCGGGTCGGACCCTCGCTCTTCACGGGGCAGTTCACGCACCGCATCGACGCGGACGTCGACGTCGAGCGCGACTTCGTGCTCGCGTCGGTCCAGCGTGCGGTGCCCTCGGCCGGGCTCTCGGTGATCACGAACTTCTCCTCCGGCTACCACCACCGCAACGGGGGAGGGGACCGGATCCGGACGGACGGGGACCTGCCGGTCCTCGACCTGCGCGGCACGCCCGGGCCCGACCCGGAGCCGACGGTGAGTCCGCGGCGATGCCCTCCGGTGGTGGCGCTGGGCGCGGGGGTCGCCGTGGGCAGGTGGCGCGGGACTACGCGCTGGGGCCCCGGGAGGCCACGGGCGGAGGGGGTGCCGGAGGGGGTGCCGGATGAGGCGCCGGCTCAGGCGGCCCACCCGGCGCGCGCGTGCTGGCGCGCGTGCTGGCGCTGACCGGCACCCTGGCCGGGGTCCTGTGCTCCGGCTTCGTCCTCGACTGGGTTCTGCGCGGGTTCGAGGGGATGACTCACGTCGTGAGCGAGCTCGCGGCCGTGGGCGAGCCGTACGCGGTGCTCCTGCGCTCGGCCGACGGGCCGGTGAAGGGCGTGCCGGGCTCCTCGGGCTGGTAGCTCCGACGACGCGCGTCAGTGCAGGCCGCGGTCGTCGACCTGCTGGCTGCGCAGGTGCGAGCCGTGCCGCGTCTGCTCCTCCAGCCGCCGGTGGTCGGCCACCAGGGTCCCGCCCTCCAGCTCGTCGGCGCGCGCCTGCACCTGTTCGAGCCGCGTGATCCAGGAGTCGACCTCGCGGGCGACGTCGTCGAGCCGCGCGGCGGGCAGCACGATCGCGTCGCCCTCACTCCGCAGTCCGGGCTCGGCGGATGCCAGCCCGTCCACCTCGTAGGTCGTCAGCGACCGGGTCAGCCGGATCCGCACCGGGTAGGTCTCGCGGTCCACGTCCGCCGGGTCGACCGCGAGCTCGACGATCCCGAGTGCCGGCCTGTGCTTGCGTGTCGCCATCTGCGTCGTCCCCTCACCGGGTCCGGGGTGGCCCCGTCCCTTCGAGTCGACCACCCGAGTCGGGGGACGTACATGGGGTCCGGACCCCATCGACGTGGACCGAGGTCCGCGGTGCTGTCGGGTCAGCCGGCGAAGAGGGTGAGCCGCTGGCGGATGATCTTGCGGCGCAGCACCACGCGGCGCTTGCCGTCGTTGCCGATGCGGAGCCGGTCGAGCTCCCAGCCGCCGTGCTCGGCCCGCTCCACGAGCACCCGGGTCACCACGTTGCGGGAGAAGTCCTTGGGGAGCACGAGCGTCTCGAACTCCCACTCCACGCCACGCCCGGGCGGGCGGCGCTGGATCCTCGCCATGTCTTCTCTCCCTTCTCGCGGGGGGTGAGACGTCAGTCGGTGGACACGTCGTCGAGGGCCTCGACGATCTCCGGTGGCAGGGTCAGCTCCTCGGTGCCGAGAGCGCCGTCGAGCTGGGCGGCGGTGCGCGCGCCGACGATCGGTGCGGTGACCCCGGGGCGGTCGCGCACCCACACGAGGGCGACCTCCAGCGGCGACCAGCCCAGTCCGTCGGCGGCGCGGGCGACGGCCTCGACGATGCCGCGGGCCCGCTCGTCGAGGTAGGCGCCGACGAACCGGCCGAAGTGCTCGGTGGCGGCACGGGAGTCGGACGGGGTGCCGGTGCGGTACTTGCCCGTGAGCACGCCACGGCCCAGCGGCGACCAGGGCAGCACGCCGAGGCCGAGCGCCCGGGCCGCGGGCACGACCTCGTGCTCGACGTGCCGGTTGAGCAGCGAGTACTCCACCTGGGTGGAGGCCAGTGGCGTACGCCCGGGGACCGCGCGCTGCCAGGTGGCGGCCTGGGCCGTCTGCCAGCCGGTGTAGTTGGAGACCCCGACGTAGGACGCCCGGCCGGAGCTGACGGCGAGGTCGAGGGCGCTGAGGGTCTCCTCGAGCGGGGTCTCGTCGGTCCACACGTGGACCTGCCACAGGTCGACGTGGTCGACGCGCAGCCGCTTGAGCGAGGCGTCCAGTGCGGTCAGCAGGTGGCCGCGCGAGGTGTCGGTCACCCGCTCGCCGGTGCGGCGCGAGATGCCGGCCTTGGTGGCGAGCACCAGGTCCGCACGGGCGACGACGTCGCCGACGAGCGTGCCGATGAGCTCCTCGCTCGCACCGTCGCCGTAGCCGGCGGCCGTGTCGAGCAGGGTGCCGCCGGCCTCGGCGAACGCGACGAGCTGGTCGCGTGCCTCGTGCTCGTCGGTGTCACGGCCCCAGGTCATGGTGCCGAGGCCGAGCCGGGAGACCTTGAGCCCGGTCGCGCCGAGGGAACGCTGCTGCATGGGGGTGAGGGTAGCCACGGGTGGTGCGCGGATCACATCTGACTCGCCCGTAGGCTCGTCCCCCGTGACCGATCTCCTCAAGGCCGTGGTCCTCGGCGTGATCCAGGGACTGACCGAGTTCCTCCCGATCTCGAGCAGCGCCCACCTGCGCATCTACCCCGAGCTCTTCGGTTGGGGCGACCCGGGAGCCGCCTTCACCGCCGTCATCCAGATCGGCACCGAGCTGGCCGTGCTCATCTACTTCCGCAAGGACATCTGGCGGATCGGCAACGCCTGGGTGCGCTCGCTGTTCAAGGCCGAGTACCGCGGCAGCTTGGACGCGCGGATGGGCTGGTTCATCATCGTCGGCTCCCTGCCGATCGTGGTCCTCGGCGTGCTGCTCAAGGACGTCATCGAGCGCGACTTCCGCAACCTGTGGATCATCGGCTGCACGCTGATCGTGATGGGTGTCGTGCTGGGCGTCGCCGACCGCGTCGGACGCACCGACCGGCCGCTGCGCAAGCTGACGCTCAAGGACGCGCTGCTGATGGGGGGCGCCCAGGCGCTCGCCCTGATCCCCGGGGTCTCCCGCTCCGGCGCCACCATCTCGATGGGCCGCCTCCTCGGCTTCGAGCGCGAGGCCGCGACCCGGTTCGCCTTCCTGCTGGCCATCCCCGCCGTCGTCGGCGCCGGGCTGTTCGAGCTGAAGGAGATCCCCCACGGGCACAACGACTTCGGCTGGGGACCGACCCTCACCGCGACGGTCGTCTCCTTCGTCGTCGGCTACGCCGCCATCGCCTGGCTGCTGCGCTACGTCAGCACCCGCTCCTACACGCCGTTCGTGGTCTACCGCATCCTGCTGGGCGCCGGCACGCTGATCCTGCTCGGCGCCGGGGTGCTGGCCGCCTGACCGGGTCGGGTCACCGGACGGGTCACAGCCAGCCGGACCGCTTGAACCAGACGATGAGAACGATCGCGGAGCCGACCATGAGCAGCAGCGCGAACGGGTAGCCGTAGGTCCACTGCAGCTCGGGCATGTGGGTGAAGTTCATCCCGTAGATCCCGGCGATCAGGGTGGGGACCACGATCACCGCGGCCCCGGCGGAGATCTTGCGCATGTCGTCGTTCTGCTGCACCGAGATGCGGGCGGTGTGCGCGTCGAAGGCCGTCGACAGCAGGGCGTCGAGGTTGTCGACCACCTCGGCGACGCGTTGCAGGTGGTCGACGACGTCGCGGAAGTAGGTGGCAGTCTCGACCGTGATCCGGTCGTCGCCACCCGCCTCGAGCTGGCGCATCGGCTCGCGGAGCGGGAGCACGGCGCGCCGGACCTCGGCGATCTCGCGCTTGAGGACGTAGATGCGGGAGGAGTCGTCGGTGCGCATGGCGGAGAACACCGAGGCCTCGACCTCGTCGACGTCCTCCTCCAACGACGCGCCCACGCGCTCGTACTCGTCGACGACCCGGTCGCAGATGGCGTAGAGCACCGCCATCGGCCCGTGCTCGAGCACGGTCGCCCGGCGCTCGAGGTCGCGGCGCGCGTCGGCGAGGTCGAGGCCCAGGCCGTGGCGGACGGTCACCACGAAGTCCGCGCCGACGAAGACGTTGATCTCGCCGGTCTCGACCGCGTCGTCCTCGTCGACGTACCACAGCGTCTTGAGCACGAGGAACAACGTGTCGCCGTAGCGCTCGAGCTTGGGCCGCTGGTGGGAGTCGCCGGCGTCCTCGACCGCGAGCGGGTGGAGGTCGAACTCCTTGGCGACGCGCTCGAGCTCCTCGGGGCTCGGGTCGTGCATGCCGATCCACTGGAAGTCGCCGGAGTCGCACGGCACCCGGGCGATGCCCAGGCTCTGGTCCTCGCCGCCGAGCGGGACCCGCCTGCCCTGGTGGTAGTACGCGTTGTCGACGATCACCCCTCGAGGCTAGTCCCACTAGCCTCGGGTGCATGCCCACCGTGATCCTCGTGCGCCACGGCCGGTCGACGGCCAACGCGACCGGCGTCCTGGCCGGACGACAGCCCGGCGTCCACCTCGACGAGACCGGACTGCGGCAGGCGGTCGCGGTCGGCGAGCGGTTGGCGGGCGTACGCCTCGCCGCGGCGGTGACCAGCCCGCTCGAGCGGTGCCGCGAGACGTGTCGCGAGATCACCCGGCGCCAGGCGAGCCCGCTGCGCGCGGGCACCGACAAGCAGCTGTCCGAGTGCGACTACGGCGACTGGCAGGGGCGTCCCCTCAAGGACCTCGCCAAGGAGAGGCTCTGGACGACCGTCCAGGCCCAGCCGTCGGCGGCGACGTTCCCGGGCGGGGAGTCGATGCGGGCGATGCAGGACCGAGCGGTGGCCGCAGTCCGGCGCCACGACGCGCGGGTCGCGGCCGAGCACGGCGAGGACGCCGTGTGGGTCGCGGTGAGCCACGGCGACGTCATCAAATCCATCCTCGCCGACGCGCTGGGCACCCACCTCGACCTCTTCCAGCGCATCCACGTCGACCCGGCCTCGGTGTCGGTCGTGCGCTACACCGAGTCGCGTCCCTTCGTCATCGGCACCAACACCCATGCCGGCGACCTCGCCTGGCTGACCCCGCCGCCGAAGTCACGGCGAGCCCCGCGGGGCCGACGCGCGGACGCCGAGGTGGGTGGAGGCGCTGGGCCCCAGACGGACGGGTCCTAGGGTGAGTGACATGCCCGTCGTGCACCGCTTCGACCCGCCCGAGCGCTTCGTCGCCGGCACCGTTGGCGAGCCCGGCCAGCGGACGTTCTTCCTCCAGGCGCGTGACGGCGCGCGGCTGGTGAGCGTCTCGCTGGAGAAGCAGCAGGTGCAGGCGCTCGCCGAGCGCATCGACGAGCTGCTCGACGAGCTGATGCGGGCCGTCGGGGGAGACGTGCTCATCCCGGCGATCGCCCCGCGGGACATGACCGACACCCAGCCCCTCGAGCAGCCGATCGAGGAGGAGTTCCGCGCCGGCACGATGACGCTGTCGTGGGACGGCGCCGCCGAGCGCGTGGTGATCGAGGTGTTCCCGTTCACCGAGGCCGCGGTGGTCTCGCCCGAGCAGCTCCAGGAGGGCCTCGAGGAGCTGCTCGAGCCCGATCCGGAGGAGATCTTCCTGGTCCGCCTCACCGCCGCCGCCGCCCGCTCGTTCGTGGAGAGGGCGCTGTCGGTGATCGGCGCCGGTCGCCCCGACTGCCCGTTCTGCGGGGAGCCCGTCGACCCGGACGGGCACCTGTGCGTGCGTGCCAACGGCTTCCGGCGCCGTGATCCCTGACCTGCCCGAGGGCTTCCCCACCGGGGAGCTGACGCTCCACGGACGGGTGCTGCCGGCCTCCAACGCGACCTTCGTCGGCGAGGTCGACGGCGTGCGGGTGGTCTACAAGCCGATCGCGGGGGAGCGGCCTCTCTGGGACTTCCCCGACGGCACGCTGGCCGCGCGCGAGGTGGCTGCGTACGCCGTCTCGGACGCGCTGGGCTGGGACGTCGTGCCGCCCACGGTCCTGCGCGAGGGGCCGCACGGGCCCGGCATGGTGCAGCTGTGGCGCGACGAGGTGCCTGACGCCTCGCCCGTCGACATCGTCGGCGAGGGGGAGGTGCCGCCCGGCTACCGCCACGTCTTCGACGGCCTCGACGCCCACGACCGGGCCGTGTCGCTGGTGCACGAGGACAGCGACCCCTTGCGCCGCATGGCGCTCTTCGACGTGGTCGTCAACAACGCCGACCGCAAGGGCGGACACGTCCTCCCCATGCCCGACGGGCACCGCCACGGCGTCGACCACGGGCTGACCTTCCACGTGGAGCACAAGCTGCGCACCGTGCTGTGGGGCTTCGTCGGCGAGCCGATCAGCCCCGACGAGGCCGACGGCCTGCGCCGACTCGCCGCCGCGCTCGACGGCGCGCTCGGGGCTGTCCTCTCGGGCCTCCTGGTCGACGACGAGGTGGCGACCACCGTGCGGCGGGTCGCCCGGCTCCTCGCCGCGGGCGAGTTCCCCGGCCCCGCGTCGTCGGCGTACCCCGTCATCCCCTGGCCGCCGTTCTGAGCCGAGCAGCCCCGACCGAGGCGCGCCGCGGGCCGCTCACGACCGGCGGATAGGCTGCGCGGCATGCGCGCCTGGTCGTCCCCCGACGTTCCCACCCTGCCCGTGACGGGCCCCGTCGTGCGGGTGCACGACACGGCGAGCGACTCCCTGGTCGAGACCCGGCCCGACGGTGCGGCGCGGATGTACGTCTGCGGCATCACCCCCTACGACGCCACCCACATGGGCCACGCCGCCACCTACGTGGGCTTCGACCTGCTCAACCGTGCGTGGCGCAACGCCGGGCACGAGGTGAGCTACGTCCAGAACGTCACCGACGTCGACGACCCGCTGCTCGAGCGCGCCGCGAAGGTCGGTGTCGACTGGGCAGATCTCGCCCTGCGCGAGACCCAGCTGTTCCGCGAGGACATGGAGGCCCTGCGGGTCCTGCCGCCGGCCCACTACACCGGAGCGGTCGAGTCGATCCCCGAGGTCGTCGCGCTGATCCAGCGCCTCGACGAGGCCGGCGCGGTCTACCGCGTCGAGGACGACCTCTACTTCTCGGTCGGCGCCGACGACACGTTCGGCTCGGTGTCGCGCCTCGACCGCGACGCCATGCTCGCGATCTTCCCCGAGCGCGGCGGCGACCCCGACCGCGAGGGCAAGAAGGACCCGCTCGACTGCGTGCTGTGGCGTGCCGAGCGTCCGGGCGAGCCCTCGTGGGACAGCCCGTGGGGTCCGGGCCGACCGGGCTGGCACGTCGAGTGCTCCGCGATCGCGCTCGACCACCTCGGCGCCGCGTTCGACGTCCAGGGCGGCGGCAGCGACCTGGCCTTCCCGCACCACGAGATGTCGGCGGGTCACGCCCAGGTCGCGCACCCCGGTGAGCCGTTCGCCCGGGCCTACGCCCACGCCGGCATGGTCGCCTACGACGGCGAGAAGATGTCGAAGTCGCGCGGCAACCTCGTCTTCGTCTCCGCGCTCCGCAGGAGCGACGTCGACCCGATGGCGATCCGCCTCGCGCTGCTGCGCCACCACTACCGCAGTGACTGGGAGTGGACCGACGACCAGCTGTGGGACGCCGTCGACACCCTCTGCACCTGGCGCCGGGCACTGGCGCTGGGCGCCGGCGCACCCTCGGCGCCCGTCGTCACGGCCGTCCTCGATGCGCTGGCCGACGACCTCGACGCGCCGTCGGCGGTCGCCGCCGTGCAGGAGTGGGTCGAGTCGACGCTCGGCACCACCGGGCTCGCCGACACCTCCGACCCGGAGGCCGCGGCGACCGTGCACCGCCTCCTCGACGCCGCGCTCGGCCTGTCGCTCTGACGTACGCCGCGCGCGGGGCCCGTCGGGTCGGGCGGCGCCCGGTCAGTCGGGTCAGTCGGTGTCGCGGCGCTTGAGGTAGCGCTCGAACTCCCGGGCGATCGCCTCGCCGGACGCCTCGGGGAGGTCGGCGGTGTCACGGGTCTCCTCGAGCGCCCGGACGTAGTCGGCAACGTCCTCGTCCTCCGCGGCGAGCTCGTCGACACCGCGCTCCCACGCCTTGGCGTCGTCGGCGAGGTCGCCGATGGGCATCGGGGCCTGGAGCAGCTCCTCGAGCTGGCCGAGCAGCGCGAGGGTCGCCTTGGGGCAGGGCGGCTGGGCGACGTAGTGGGGGACCGCCGCCCAGTAGGAGACGGCCGGGATGTCGAGCTGGGTGCAGGCGTCGTTGAAGACCCCGACGATGCCGGTCGGGCCCTCGTAGGTCGACTGCTCGAGCGCGAGGCGGTCGACCAGCTCGGGCTCGCTCGCGGTGCCGGTGACCGGGATGGGCCGGGTGTGCGGCGTGTCGGCGAGCAGGGCGCCGAGCGTCACGACGAGCTCGGCGCCGAGGTCGTCGCACGCGGCGAGCAGCTCGGCGCAGAACTGGCGCCACTTCATGTTGGGCTCGATGCCGCGCACCAGGATGACGTCGCGGTCGAGCTCGGCCGGGCGGGCGACGGCGATGCGGGTGGTGGGCCAGCTGAGCCGGCGGTGCCCGTGGGGGTCGGTGCTGATGATCGGGCGGTTGACCTGGAAGTCGTAGAACTCCTCGGGGTCGATGGCCCCGATGACCTCGGCCCTCCACTGCTCGATGAGGTGGTCCACGAGACCGGACGCCGCGTCGGCGGCGTCGTTCCAGCCCTCGAAGGCGGCGATCACCACGGGGGAGACCAGGTCCTGCACGTCGTCGAACTCGATCACCACTCCAGCCTAGGGCCCGTCCCCAGCGCGTCCGTCGTGATTTCGCCGCCCGACGCGCCGGTGCCACCATGTGGGAACCCGGTCCGCCTGTCGGACGCCGTTCCTAGGCTGGTGTCACCGCCACCCGAGAGGAGCCACGCACCGTGGAGCCACAGCACCGTCCTGACGCCACCGCCGCCCTGACGGCGATCCTGAGCGAGCGGATCATGGTGCTGGACGGCGCGATGGGCACGGCGATCCAGCGCGACCGTCCCGATGAGGCGGGCTACCGCGGCGAGCGCTTCGCCGACCACCCCAGCGACCTGGTCGGCAACAACGACCTGCTGACGCTCACGCAGCCCCAGCTGATCCGCGCGATCCACGAGGACTACCTCGGCGCCGGGGCCGACATCATCGAGACCAACACCTTCAACGCCAACGCGATCTCGCTGTCCGACTACGGCCTCGAGGACCTCGCCTACGAGCTCAACCTCGAGTCCGCCCGGCTGGCGCGCCAGGCCGCCGACGCGGTCTCGACCGACGACCGGCCGCGCTGGGTCGCCGGAGCGCTGGGCCCGACCACCCGCACGGCGTCGATCTCGCCCGACGTCAACGACCCGGGCGCCCGCAACGTCTCGTTCGACCAGCTCGCCGACGCCTACCTGACCGCCGCCCGCGGCCTGGTCGACGGCGGCGCCGACCTGCTGATGATCGAGACGATCTTCGACACGCTCAACGCCAAGGCCGCGATCTTCGCGGTCGAGACGCTCTTCGAGGAGCAGGGCCGGCGCTGGCCGGTGATCATCTCGGGCACCATCACCGACGCCTCGGGGCGCACCCTGTCGGGCCAGGTCACCGAGGCGTTCTGGGACTCCGTGCGCCACGCCCGCCCGCTGGCCGTCGGCCTCAACTGCGCGCTCGGCGCGCGCGACATGCGCCCCTACGTCGCCGAGCTGTCCCGCCTGGCCGACTCCTTCGTGAGCGTCTACCCCAACGCCGGGCTGCCCAACGCGTTCGGCGAGTACGACGAGACGCCCGACCAGACCGCGGCGGTGCTCGCCGAGTTCGCCGAGGCCGGCTTCCTCAACCTGGTCGGTGGCTGCTGCGGCACCACCCCCGAGCACATCGCCGCCATCGCGGGCGCGGTGGCCGACAAGACCCGCCGCGAGCCCGTGGAGCACCAGCCGGTCATGCGGCTGGCCGGGCTCGAGCCGTTGACGATCACCGACGAGAGCCTGTTCGTCAACGTCGGCGAGCGCACTAACATCACCGGGTCGGCCCGCTTCCGCAAGCTGATCAAGGACGGCGACTACGACGCCGCGCTCAGCGTGGCGGCCCAGCAGGTCGAGGCCGGTGCGCAGGTCATCGACGTCAACATGGACGAGGGCATGATCGACGGGGTCGCGGCGATGGACCGCTTCCTCAAGCTGATCGCCGCCGAGCCCGACATCAGCCGCGTCCCGGTGATGGTCGACTCCTCCAAGTGGGAGGTCATCGAGGCCGGGCTCAAGTGCGTGCAGGGCAAGCCCATCGTCAACTCCATCTCCATGAAGGAGGGCGAGGAGGCGTTCCGCGACCACGCGCGGCTGTGCCGCAAGTACGGCGCGGCGGTGGTGGTGATGGCGTTCGACGAGGACGGCCAGGCCGACAACCTCGCGCGCCGCAAGGCGATCTGCGAGCGGGCCTACCGGATCCTCGTCGACGAGGTCGGCTTCCCGCCCGAGGACATCATCTTCGACCCCAACGTCTTCGCCGTCGCCACGGGCATCGAGGAGCACGCCACCTACGGTGAGGACTTCATCGAGGCGACCCGCTGGATCAAGCACCACCTCCCCGGGGCCAAGGTCAGCGGCGGCATCTCCAACGTGTCGTTCTCCTTCCGCGGCAACGGCCCCGTGCGCGAGGCGATCCACGCGGTCTTCCTGTTCCACGCGATCCGAGCCGGGCTCGACATGGGCATCGTCAACGCCGGTGCGCTGGTCGTCTACGACGAGGTCGACCCCGAGCTGCGCGAGCGCATCGAGGACGTCGTGCTCAACCGCCGCCCCGACGCCGCCGAGCGCCTGCTCGAGATCGCCGAGCGCTTCAACGTCGCCGCAGGCGCCGTCGAGGTGACCGAGGACGAGTGGCGCGGCCTGCCGCTGCGCGAGCGGATCACCCACGCCCTGGTCAAGGGCATCGACGCCCACGTCGAGGCCGACACCGAGGCGCTGCGGGCCGAGATCGCCGCGGCCGGCGGGCGTCCGATCGAGGTGATCGAGGGTCCGCTGATGGACGGCATGAACGTCGTCGGCGACCTGTTCGGCGCGGGCAAGATGTTCCTCCCGCAGGTGGTCAAGAGCGCGCGCGTGATGAAGAAGGCCGTGGCCTACCTGATCCCCTACATCGAGGAGGAGAAGGTCAAGGACCCCGCGCTGGCGGCGCAGAAGGAGACCAACGGCACCATCGTCATGGCGACGGTGAAGGGCGACGTCCACGACATCGGCAAGAACATCGTGGGCGTGGTGCTGCAGTGCAACAACTACGAGGTCATCGACCTCGGCGTGATGGTGCCCGCCCAGAAGATCCTCGACGCGGCGCAGGAGCACGACGCCGACATCATCGGGCTCTCCGGGCTGATCACCCCCTCGCTCGACGAGATGGTCAGCTTCGCCTCCGAGATGCAGCGCGTCGGCCTCGACCTGCCGCTCCTCATCGGCGGCGCGACGACCTCGCGGGCCCACACCGCGGTCAAGATCGACCAGAAGTACGACGGCCCGGTGGTCTGGGTCAAGGACGCGTCGCGCTCGGTGCCCACCGCCGCCGCGCTGCTCAGCCCGACCGGCCGCGACAAGCTGATGGCCGACGTGCAGGCCGACTTCGACTCGCTCCGCACGCGCCACGCGGCCAAGAACGACCGGCCGCTCGTGACGCTGGAGCAGGCCCGGGCCAACGCCACGCCCCTCGACTGGTCCGACTACCACCCGCCCAAGCCGCACATGCTGCTCCAGCAGGACCACGACGTGTCGCCGTTCACCGGCACCGCCGTCACCCAGCACGTACGCGTGATCCGCGACCAGGACCTCTCGACCCTGCGCCGCTACATCGACTGGCAGCCGTTCTTCAACGCGTGGGAGATGAAGGGCGCCTTCCCCGACATCCTCAACAACCCGAGCTCCGGCCCCGCCGCGCGCAGGCTCTACGACGACGCGCAGGCGATGCTCGACCGGCTCATCGAGGAGAAGTGGATCCGCGCCCACGGCGTGGTCGGGTTCTTCCCCGCCAACGCGGTGGGCGACGACGTCGAGCTCTACCTCGACGGCGACCGCAGCCGGGTCCACGCCACGCTGCACCACCTGCGCCAGCAGGGGCAGCACCGCGACGGCGTGCCCAACCGCTCGCTCGCCGACTACGTCGCGCCCAAGGAGACCGGCCTGCGCGACCACGTCGGCGCCTTCGCGGTGACCGCCGGCGACGGCCTCGCGGAGCGGGTCGCGGCCTTCCGCGACGAGCTCGACGACTACAACGCGATCCTGCTCGAGTCGCTCGGCGACCGGCTGGCGGAGGCGTTCGCCGAGCGCCTCCACGAGCGCGTGCGCAAGGAGCTGTGGGGCTACGCGCCCGACGAGCACCTCGACAACGTCGGGCTGATCAAGGAGCAGTACGACGGCATCCGCCCCGCCCCGGGCTACCCCGCCTGCCCCGAGCACACCGAGAAGCGCACCCTCTGGGAGCTCCTTGACGTCGAGGAGCACACCGGGATCACGCTCACCGAGTCGATGGCCATGTGGCCGGGCGCCTCGGTCAGCGGCTTCTACCTCTCCCACCCGCAGTCGCAGTACTTCGTGGTGGGCCGCCTGGCCCGCGACCAGGTCGCCGACTACGCCGAGCGCAAGGGCTGGACCCTCGCCGAGGCCGAGCGCTGGCTCTCGCCCAACCTGGGCTACGACCCCGAGGACTGACCCCGAGGACTGACCCCGAGGACTGACCCGTCGGGCGACGGGGGGTGACCGGGGGGCGCCACTCAGAGGACGAGAGCCGCCAGCATCACCAGCGGGAGCGAGACCACCGAGGCGACCGACGTGACGAGCGTCAGCGTCTTGAGCGTGCCCTTGGTCGACAGGCCGAGCAGCGACTTGAACATCCAGAAGAAGTTGCTGTTGACCTGCAGGGCGAACATCGCGCCCGACGCGATCGCCAGGCCGATGACGATGGGGGAGACACTCAGCGAGTCGAGGATGGGGGCGATGATCCCGGCGGCGGTGATCGCGGCCACCGACACCGAGCCGATCGCCAGGTGCAGCACCGCGGCGATGAACCATGCCAGCAGGATGCTCAGCACGACCGGCGCGCCCGCGTCGGCCTGGAACAGGTCGCCCAGCACGCTGTCGAGCCCGGTGGCCTCGATGACCGCGCCGAGCGAGCCGCCGACACCGGTGATCAGCAGGATCTCGCCGGTGGTGTGGAAGCCGTCCTCCATGGCCTCGTTGGTGTGCTCGCCGCCCGAGGAGGCGCGGGACAGGGCGTAGGCCCCGATCAGGCCGATGAAGAGCGCGATGTTGGCGTCGCCGAGGAAGGCGATGAAGGTCGTGGACCAGCCGCCGAGCTCCGCGAACGCCCCGAGCGCGATCAGCAGCAGCGGCACCACGATCGGCAGCATGAGCACCGCGAGCGGCAGGCGGCGTACGCCCTCCTTCGCCTCGGCGGCAGCGGCCTCCGACTCCCGCTGGGCCAGTGCCTCCCGCGCCGTGCCGGCCTCACCGGTGAGGTAGGCCCGGTCGGCGGCCTCCTGCTCGGCCATCGCCTCGTCGAGCTCCTCGTCGGTCTCGGGCTTCCAGAAGCCGCCGGCGGCGAACAACAGGCGCATCAGCAAGGTGGACACCAGCGCCGTCACGAGGCCGATCACGACCCCGTACACGAGCCAGTCACCGAGGCGGATGTCGAGGAGCCCGGCGATCGAGATCGCGGCCAGGCCGGGGATGACGAAGACGTAGCCGGCGAAGATCCCGCAGCCCAGCGCCGAGGCGAGCACCGGAAGGCCCACCTTGCCGACGAACGGCGACGCCGACCGGGCCACCGGCGCGGCGAGGACGACCTGCACGTCGACGTAGATCGACGGCATGACCACCGCCAGCATCGAGCTCAGCGCGTAGGGCAGCCGTCCCGAGCCGACCTTCTGCACGAGCAGCGCGACGAGGCGACGGAAGGCGCCCGTGGAGTGCAGCAGCGCCCCGATGAGCACCCCGAAGCCGATCAGCAGCCCGACCTCGGCCATGATCCCGCCGAAGCCGGTCGTGATCGCCTCGACCGTGCCGGCGAAGCCGACCCCGCCCGCGAGCCCGAGGTAGAGCGAGCCGAGGATCAGCGAGATCACCGGGTCGATGCGTCCCTTGATGATCAGGGCGACGACCAGGACGATCGCGACGGCGGTGTGCAGGGCGACCATGGTTCTCCCGATGACAGCGGCCCGAGACGCTCCCGAGTGCCCCCTGTCTACCGCTGACGGCGGGAGTTCGCCAGAGGCTGTCCGGAGACCCAGCACGCCGGGATCAGGCCCGGATCCCGGCCGGATGCCGACAGGGGGCGTCGCCGACGCTCTCGCGACTGGCGCTACCCTCGTGCGCCTGACCGAAGCGAGACTCTCGGCCCCACGACCGCGTGGGGTGGCCGAACGGAGGCAGGACGACGATGCACAAGCTCCCCCGCAGGATGACCGACCGACGGCGGACGGGGGGCATCGTGGCCCTCACGACTGCTGCCCTGATGACCCTCGCCGCGTGTGGTGACGACGGTGACGCGGCCTCGGACGGGCCCCGCCTGATCAATGACGGCGAGCTGGTCATCGCCATGAGCGGCGAGTTCCAGCCGTTCAGCTACTTCGAGGACAACGAGCTCACCGGCTTCGACTACGACATCGGTGTCGCGATCGCCGAGGAGATGGGGCTCGAGCCCAAGACCGAGACCGGCGCCTTCGACACGCTCATCCAGGGCGTGAAGAGCCAGCGCTACGACGTGCTCATCGCGTCGATGACGCCGACCGAGGAGCGCGACAGGGCCGTCGACTTCACCGACAGCTACTACTCCTCCGGCGCGACGATGTTCGTCACCCAGGACAGCGACTGCGAGGACCCCCGGGAGATGGACTCGCCGAAGGTCGGGGTCGCGTCGGGCACGACCTACCAGACCTTCCTCGAGGACGAGGGCCTCGCAGGCGAGGTGGTGACCTTCACCTCGGACGTCACCGCCCTCCAGGACGTCGAGGCGGGGCGACTCGACGGGGCGATGACCGACCGCCTCGTCGGGCTCTACCAGATCGACCGCGCCGAGCGCGACCTGCGCGCGTGCGGCGACCCGCTCTACAGCGAGGAGCCCGCGTTCGCGGTGGACGAGGGCAACACCGCGCTCGTCGACGAGCTCAACGATGCCTTGGCCGCCATCAAGGACGACGGCACCTACGCCGAGATCAGCGAGAAGTGGTTCGGACAGGACATCTCCTGACGCCATGAGCTTCCTCGACCACCTCGTCGACACGGCGCCGGTCTTCCTCGACGCCACGTGGATCACGCTGCGGCTCACCGCCACGGCGCTCGTGTTCGCCCTGCTCCTCGGCTCCGTGGTGGCGGCGATGTCCATGAGCGGGGTCGCGGTCCTGCGCTGGATCGCGACCGGGTTCATCGGGCTCATCCGCGGCACGCCGCTGATCGCCCAGATCTTCGTCCTCTACTTCGGCATCGCCGAGATCGTCACGCTGGACAAGTTCTGGGCGGGAGCGATCGCGCTCGGAGTCCACAACGCGGCCTACATCGCCGAGATCATCCGCTCCGGCTTCCAGTCCGTCCCCAAGGGACTCGACGAGGCGTCCCGGTCGCTGGGGATGTCGCGGCTCAAGACGCTGCGCCGGGTGCGCGCCCCGCTCGCGCTGCGGGCGATCCTCCCGGTGCTCGGCAGCCAGTTCATCATCGCGGTGAAGGACTCCTCCCTGGTGGCGTTCATCGGCCTGCAGGAGCTCTTCCTCAGCGCGCGCAACGAGGCGGCGGCCACCTACGAGCCGCTGACGATGTACCTCATCGTCTCCCTCTACTACCTGGCCATCGTGCTCGCGCTCACCTTCGTGGTGAACCGCCTCGAGCACCGACTCAGCGCCCACCGGAGGTGAGCGGCATGACCAGCCCCGAGACGTCCGCGCCCCAGGGGGGCGAGCTCGTCGTCGAGATGCGCGACATCCTCAAGTCCTACGGCGACACCGTGGTGCTCGAGGGGGTCGACCTCGACGTGCACCGAGGCGAGGTCGTGGTGCTCATCGGCCCGTCCGGCGCCGGCAAGAGCACCCTGCTGCGGTGCATCAACGGTCTCGAGCGCATCCAGGGCGGCACCATCCGGTTCGCCGGGGAGGAGCTGTCCTACCAGGAGAAGGAGCTCAACCGCGCCCGCAGCCGGATCGGCATGGTCTTCCAGTCCTTCAACCTCTTCCCGCACCTCAAGGTCATCGACAACGTGACGATGGCCCAGGTCGACGTGCTCGGCCGGTCCCGGGCCGAGGCGCGGGCCCGGGCGGTGGAGCTGCTCGAGCGGGTCGGCCTGCCCGACAAGGTGGACGCCTACCCGGACCGGCTCTCGGGTGGCCAGCAGCAGCGGGTGGCCATCGCCCGGGCGCTCGCCATGGATCCCGAGCTGATGCTCTTCGACGAGCCGACCTCGGCGCTCGACCCCGAGCTGGTCGGCGAGGTGCTGCAGGTGATGCGCTCGCTGGCCGACGACGGGATGACGATGGTCGTGGTGACCCACGAGATGCGCTTCGCCCGCCGGGCCGCCGACCGCGTCGTGCTGATGGCCGATCGCGGGATCGCCGAGCAGGGCACCCCGGAGCAGGTGCTCGAACGTCCCACGAGCGAGCGTGGCCGGGCCTTCCTGGCCGAGCTCACCGAGGGCTGACCCGCGACGGGTCGGCCCGGCGCCGCGTGGGACGATGTGCCCGTGATGCCGGCAGCTGTCCTGTGGGACATGGACGGGACCCTCGTCGACACCGAGCCCTACTGGATCGACACCGAGTACGCCCTCGCGCAGAGGTACGGCGGCACGTGGTCGCAGGAGCACGCGCTCAACCTCGTCGGGCGCGCGCTGCTCGACTCGGGCGCCTACATCCGCGAGCACATGGGCATCGACCGGACCCCCGAGCAGATCGTCGACGAGCTGCTCGACGGCGTGGTGGCGCGCGTGCAGACCCAGGTGCCGTGGCGTCCCGGCGCCCGCGAGCTGCTGGCCGACCTGCGCGAGAGCGGCGTCCCGTGCGCGCTGGTGACCATGTCGTGGCAGCGCTTCGTCGACCCCATCCTGGCCCAGCTCCCGCCGGGCACGTTCGACAGCATCGTCGTCGGCGACCGGGTCACGCAGGGCAAGCCGCACCCGGAGCCCTACCTCACCGCTGCCGCCGACCTGGGTCTGGCGCCGGGCGACTGCCTGGCCATCGAGGACTCCGACACCGGAGCCACGTCGGCCGTCGCAGCCGGTTGCACGGTTCTCTGCGTGCCCCACCACGTACCGGTCCCGGCGGGGGAGCGGCGGGTGTTCGCCGAGACGCTCGTCGGGCTCGACGCCGCTCGGCTGGCCGCCCTCGTCGAGGCGTACGACGCGGACGACGAGGGGGCTCGCGGCGGGGTGGCGCTCGACGCGGGCCGCGGCGCCCACCACCTGTGATCCGACCGTGACCATGTCGTTGTGGTCCGGCCCACGTCCGCCGGTCTAGGGTGCGGGACACACCTGATCGAATACCGGACGGAAGGACTCAGGATGTCTGTGAGACGCACCGTGGCGACCTGGACCACGGCGGTCCTGGCGGCCGCCACCCTGGCGAGCTGCGCCGACAGCGAGCGCAACGACGGCGAGAGCGGCGGCAGCGGCAGCGGGGACGACGGCACCTTCGTCTTCGGTGCGGCCGGTGCGCCGGAGATGTTCGACCCCTTCTACGCGACGGACGGCGAGACGTTCCGCGTCACCCGCCAGATGTTCGAGGGCCTGCTCGGCATCGAGCCGGGCAGCGCCGAGGTCGTGCCCGAGCTCGCCACCGACTGGGAGCCCAACGAGGACGGCACGGAGTGGACCTTCACGCTGCGTGACGACGTCACCTTCCACGACGGTGAGCCCTTCAACGCCGAGGCCGTGTGCGCCAACTTCGAGCGGATGTTCGACCAGAACGAGGCCGGGCAGACCGCCGGCGAGTACTGGGGCTACGTCATGGGGGCGTTCGCCAACGACGCGAAGAACTCGCTCTACCGGGGCTGCGAGGCCACCGACGAGTTCGAGGCCGTGGTCTCCATTAGCGGTCCGACGTCCGGCTTCCCGACGATGCTGACCCTCGAGTCGCTCTCGATGCAGTCGCCCAAGGCGCTCGAGGAGGGCGACGCCAACGGCATCGCCGCCGAGGGCGAGGGCTTCAGCTTCCCCGCCTACGCCGACAACCCGGTCGGCACCGGTCCGTTCACCTTCGGTGAGTACGACGAGGCCAACGGCGAGATCACCCTCGAGCGCAACGACGACTACTGGGGTGACAAGGCCAAGGTCAGCGAGCTGGTCTTCCGGGTGATCCCCGACGAGAGCACCCGCCGCCAGGAGCTCGAGGCCGGCAGCATCAACGGCTACGACCTGCCCAACCCGGTCGACTGGGCCGGTCTGGAGGAGGACGGCAACAGCGTCGAGGTGCGCGACCCGTTCAACATCCTCTACCTCGGCTTCAACCCCGAGGCCAACCCGAAGCTCAAGGACCTCAAGGTCCGCCAGGCGCTCTACCACGCCCTCAACCGTGAGCAGCTGGTCCAGACCCAGCTGCCCGAGGGCGCCGCCGTGGCCACGCAGTTCATGCCCGACACGGTGAGCGGCTACAACACCAGCCTCGAGGCCTACCCCTACGACCCCGACGAGGCCGAGCGCCTGCTGCAGGAGGCCGGGGCCGAGGGCCTGGAGCTCACGTTCGCCTACCCGACCGAGGTCAGCCGGCCCTACATGCCGGACCCGGAGAAGATCTTCGAGGCGCTGCGCAGCGACCTCGAGGCCGTGGGCGTCAAGGTCAACGTCAAGACCGCCTCGTGGAACGGCGGCTACCTCGACAACGTCACCGCCGGCCGCTACGACGCCTACATCCTGGGCTGGACCGGCGACTACGACTCCGCGCACAACTTCATCGGCACGTTCTTCGGCAACCTCAAGGAGAACGACTTCGGCACCACCGCCTACCCGTGGGGCAAGCAGCTCGCCGACGACCTCCAGGCCGCCGACGCGATCGTCGACGAGGGCGAGCGCGGCGCGGCGTTCGAGGAGATCAACCGCCAGATCATGGAGGAGTACCTCCCCGGCCTGGCGATCAGCCACTCGCCGCCCGCGCTCGTCGTGGGACCCGGCGTGGACGGCGTGACGCCGAGCCCGCTCACCGCCGAGGAGTTCGACACGGTCGTCGTGGGTGGGAAGTGACCCCCGTCCGCTGACCGATCGACAGTGCACGACGTCCGGGGGCCGTCCCAGCGACGGCCCCCGGACCGTGTCGGCGTGTGTGAGGAGAACGTGTGATCCGCTTCGTCGTACGACGACTGCTGCAGATGTGCCTGGTGGTCCTCGTGCTGTCCGTGCTCGTCTTCGCGTGGTTGCGCTCGCTGCCCGGCGGGCCGGTGTCCGCGATCCTGGGCGAGCGGCAGACGCCCGAGCGGCGCGCCGCCCTCGAGGCGGCGCTCGGGCTCGACCAGCCCCTGCCCGTGCAGTACCTCCGGTTCCTCGAGCGGGCCGTGCAGGGCGACTTCGGCGTCTCCACCAAGGTGCTGCCCGGTGAGGACGCGCTCCAGATCTTCCTCGACCGGCTGCCGGCCACGGTGGAGCTGTCGTTCCTCGCGCTCGCGCTGGCGATCGCCCTCGGCATCCCGCTCGGCTACCTCGCCGCGCGGCGCAAGGGCTCCGTCGTCGACACGGGAGCGGTCATCTTCTCCCTCGTGGGCGTGGCGGTGCCGGTGTTCTTCACCGCCTTCCTCCTCAAGTACTTCTTCGCCGTCGAGTGGAACCTGCTGCCGGTGTCCGGGCGCCAGAGCACCGGCATGGACGCCACCCGGGTGACCGGGATGTTCGTCCTCGACGGGATCCTGACGCGCGAGTGGGACGCCGCGTGGGACGCGCTCAAGCACCTGATCCTGCCGGCGCTGGCGCTGGCCACGATCCCGTTCGCAGTGATCTTCCGCATCACCCGCGCCTCGGTGCTCGACGTGCTCGACGAGGACTACGTGCGCACGGCCGAGGCCAAGGGCCTCACCACCCGCGTGATCCGCGCCCGGCACGTGCTCCGCAACGCCATGCTGCCCGTCGTCACCACCATCGGCCTGCAGGTCGGCGGCCTGCTCGCCGGCGCGGTGCTGACCGAGACCGTCTTCTCCTACCGCGGCATCGGCGAGGCCCTGGCCACCGCCTTCCGCGAGAAGGACTATCCCGTGCTGCAGGTGCTGATCATGGCCGCCGCGGTGATCTACGTCCTCGTCAACCTTCTGGTCGACATGGCCTACGCGGTCATCGACCCCCGGATCAGGACGAGGTGAGCCCCGTGCCCGACCCGACCCCCACCCCGGCCCCCACGAGCCCGACGCCCGAGCGCGCGCCGCGGCGACCGTCGTACGGCCGGATGCGCAGGGACCGCATCGACGCCCTCGCCACGGCGGGCACCGTCGACGACGAGCCCGGCGTCTCGCTCATCCGGAGCGCCTGGAAGCGACTGCGACGCAATCCGATCTTCATCCTCGGGCTCGTGATCACGGTGGCCTTCGTCGTGCTCGCGATCATCTCGCCGTGGCTCGCGCCGTGGGACCCCACCGCGCGGCCGCTGCTCGACAAGGTGCGACCGCAGTCCAACCCCGTGCCGGGCCCCGAGGCCGGCCACCTGCTCGGCGCGGACGACCGCGGGCGCGACCTGCTCTCCCGCCTGCTCGTCGGCAGCCGCCAGACCCTCATCGTGGGCGTGTTCGCCACGCTGTTCGGGCTCATCGGCGGCCTGACGCTCGGCACGATCGCCGGTGCCATCGGCGGCTGGGTCGACGCGGTCGTGATGCGCATCGTCGACGTGATGCTGTCGATCCCGTCGCTGCTCCTGGCCTTCACGGTCGCCTCGCTCGCCCGCGAGCCGAGCCAGTGGACGCTGATCATCGCCATCGCGATCATCCAGGTGCCGGTCTTCGCGCGCCTGCTGCGCGGCTCGATGCTCGCGCAGCGCGGCAGCGACCACGTGCTCGCCGCGCGGTCGCTGGGGGTGCGACCGAGCTCGATCGTGTTCCGCCACATGCTGCCCAACTCGCTCGGACCGGTGATCGTCCAGGCCACGCTCTCGCTGGCCGTGGCGATCGTCGACGCCGCTGCGCTGTCCTTCCTCGGCCTCGGCAACCCCGACCAGCGACAGCCCGAGTGGGGGCAGATGCTCGGCCTCGCCCAGGACTACATCTCCGAGGCCCCGCACCTGGCGTTCTACCCGGCCGGGTGCATCATCGTCGTCGCGCTGGGCTTCACGCTCATGGGGGAGTCCCTCCGCGAGGCGCTCGATCCGAAGTCGAGGAGGTGATCTCGATGACCCAGTCCCTGCACCAGCCCGTTCGCTCGGCGGCGTCCGGCGAGCCGCTGCTCTCCGTGCGCGACCTGCGCGTCACGTTCACCCGGCACGGCGAGCAGCCGTTCCGGGCGGTCGACGGCGTGAGCTTCGACGTCCGCCCCGGACAGACCGTCGGCCTGGTCGGCGAGTCCGGATGCGGCAAGTCGGTCACGTCGCTCGCGATCATGGGCCTGCTGCCCGGCCGCGGCAACACCGTCGAGGGACAGGCGTTCTTCGACGGTGAGGACCTGCTCACGCTGTCGCCGTCGCAGATGCGCGACCGCCGCGGGGCCGACATCGCGATGATCTTCCAGGACCCGCTGTCCTCGCTCAACCCCGTCGTGACGATCGGTCGCCAGGTCACCGAGGTGATGGAGCGCCACCAGGGCCTCAGCCGCAAGGCGGCCACCCCGAAGGCAGCCGACCTGCTCGACCGCGTCGGCATCCCCGACCCCAAGGCCCGGCTGATCAACTACCCCCACCAGCTCAGCGGCGGGATGCGCCAGCGGGCGCTGATCGCGATGGCGCTGGCCTGCAACCCGCGGCTGCTCATCGCCGACGAGCCGACGACCGCCCTCGACGTGACGATCCAGGCCCAGATCCTGGCGCTGCTCAAGGAGCTCGTGGTCGACACCGGCACCGCGCTGGTGATGATCACCCACGACCTCGGCGTCGTCGCCGGGCTGTGCGACGAGGTCAACGTGCTCTACGGCGGCAAGGTCGTCGAGCGTGGCGGTCGCCACGGCCTGTTCGCCCGCCCGCGCCACCCCTACACGGTCGGCCTGCTCCACTCCATCCCGCGCCTCGACGCCCCACGCGGGGAGAAGCTCGACCCCGTCCCGGGGTCGGTCGCCGACAACCTGCCGTGGGACTCCGCGTGCGCGTTCGCCCCGCGCTGCGCCAACCGGGTCGACGTCTGCACCGAGGAGACGCCCCAGTGGGAGGGCGACCAGGTGGTCGGGTTCCGCTGCTTCAACCCTGAGGGAGGCGTCCGATGACGGAGCCGGCACGAGGCACGGGGGAGTCCGACGTCCTCGTCGAGGTCCGTGGCCTCGAGGTGCACTTCCCGATCAAGAGCGGCCTGCTGTTCGACCGCACGGTCGGCCACGTGCGCGCCGTCGACGGCGTCGACCTGGTCATCCGCCGCGGCGAGACCTACGGCCTGGTGGGCGAGTCGGGGTGCGGCAAGTCCACGCTCGGCAAGGCCATCCTCAACCTCGAGCCGCCCACGGCCGGCTCGGTGGTCTTCGACGGCACCGACATCGCCTCGCTCAAGGGCGAGGCGCTGCGGCGCGAGCGCAAGCGCTTCCAGATGGTGTTCCAGGACCCGATGTCGAGCCTCGACCCCCGTCAGACCGTGGAGTCGCTCGTGCTCGAGGGGATGCGCGCCCACGGCATGGCCGACGACAAGGCGAAGACCCACGCCCGCCTCCGCGAGCTGATGTCGGCGGTCGGACTGCCGCCCGCGGCGCTCAGCAAGTACCCCCACGAGTTCTCCGGCGGCCAGCGCCAGCGCATCGGGATCGCCCGGGCCCTGTCCGTGGGACCCGACCTCATCGTCGCCGACGAGCCGGTCAGCGCGCTCGACGTCTCGATCCAGGCGCAGGTCATCAACCTGCTCCAGGACCTCCAGGACGAGCTCGGCCTGACCTACCTGGTGGTCGCCCACGACCTCGCGGTCGTGCGTCACATCAGCGACCGGATCGGCGTGATGTACCTCGGCGGGCTCGTCGAGGAGTCCGGCGCCGCCGAGCTCTACGACGTGCCGCTGCACCCCTACACGCGCGCGCTGATGTCGGCGGTGCCGGTGCCCGACCCGCTGGTCGAGGACTCGCGCGAGCAGATCCTGCTCACCGGCGACCTGCCCTCGCCCGCCAACCCGCCGACCGGGTGCCGCTTCCACACGCGCTGCCCGTGGCGGCAGGAGACGCGCTGCGACACCGAGCGTCCCCAGCTGCGCGTCGTGGAGGTCGAGGGCGCCTCGTCCGACCACCGCGTCGCGTGCCACTTCGCCGAGGAGATCGCCGCGGGCACGATCCAGCCGCACCGCGTCGACGCCGAGCTGGTGACCGAGGGGCTGGGCGCGATCGACGCGGGTCCCACGACGCCTCCCGACGCGTACGTCACGCCCTGACGAGGTCAGTCGGCGGACTCGTCGGCCGAGGCGTCGGTGACGGGCGGGGTGGGAGCGGGGAGGGGCGGGATCGTGCCGCCCTTGGTCGGGCAGTGCTGGTGGAAGGAGCACCAGTCGCACAGCCGCGACGGGCTCGGCCGCCAGTCGCCGGACTCGCGGGCGGCCTGGATCGCCCGCCACACCGCCTCGACCTTGCGCTCGGTGGCGCGGAGGTCGTCCTCGTCGGGCTCGTAGCGCAGGATCTCGCCGTTGCCGAGGTAGATCAGCTGGAGCACCGACGGCACGACGCCGCGCAGCCGCCAGAGGACCAGGGCGTAGAACCGCATCTGGAACAGGGCCTTGGCCTCGTAGCCCTCGCCGGGGCTGCGACCGGTCTTGTAGTCGACCACCCTGATCCGGCCGTCGGGAGCGACGTCGACCCGGTCGACGAAGCCGCGTAGCAGCAGTCGCGAGTCGAGAAGCGTCTCCACGTAGAGCTCGCGCTCGGCCGGCTCGAGGCGCCGGGGGTCCTCGAGGTCGAAGTAGCGCGCCAGCACCGCGCGACAGGACGTGAGCCACGCCGCCACGTCGGGGCCCTCGCCGCCGAACATCGCGCCCAGGTCGGGCTCGGCCTCCAGCAGCGCCTCCCACGCCGGCTCGAGCATGTCGTCGGCGCGCGCGGGGGTGCGGTCGGGGGCGGGGAGGTCGAAGAGGTCCTCCAGCACCTTGTGCACGACCGTGCCGCGCACGGCGTCGGGCGACGGCTCCTCGGGCAGCCGGTCGATCGTGCGGAAGCGGTACATCAGGGGACAGGCCATGAAGTCGCCTGCCCGGCTGGGCGAGATCGCGCCCAGCACGTCCACACCGTCCACCGGTGTCGAGACCCGCTCGGCGGGGGACTCGGTCACGGCATCGGTGGGAGCGGCAAGCGGGTTCGTCATGGCTCGGCTCACCCTAGGCGAGGCATACGACACCGGAGGTCCCGGCGCGCAGCGGCGGACGGTCGCTGTGGGCGGGGTTCGTTAGGGTTCAGACGTGGCCGACCCGACCGAACCAGCCCCCGCCGACGCACGCCGTCAGGCGGCGCCCCGCGCGCCGGGCACCTTCCGGATCGGGTCGATCGCCGGCATCGACGTGCTGATCACCACCTCGTGGTTCGTCATCGCGCTGCTGATCTCCGTCGCGTTCGGTCCACGGATCGAGGCGGTCGAGCCGGGCCTCGGGTTCTGGAAGTACGTCGCGGGCTTCGTGTTCGCGGTCGTGCTCTACCTCTCCGTGCTGCTCCACGAGGCGTCCCACGCCGTCGTCGCCCAACGCCTCGGCTACGGCGTCAACTCGATCACGCTCCACTTCCTGGGCGGCATGACCGAGATCGACGGCACGTCCCGCACGCCCCGCCACGAGTTCTGGATCGCCGTGGTCGGCCCGCTCACCTCGCTCGGGGTCGGCCTCGTCGCGGGTGCGGCGTGGCTGGTGCTCCCCGACGGGCTCGTGGGCATGGCGGTGGGCGGCCTGGCCGCGTCCAACCTGCTGATCGGCGTGCTCAACCTCGTGCCCGGGCTCCCGCTCGACGGGGGCCGGGTGCTCAAGGCGGCCGTGTGGGGTGCCAGCGGCGACCCGCACCGCGGCACCATCGTCGCGGGGTGGGGCGGCCGGGTCACCGCGTTGGCCCTGCTTGCGTGGCCGCTCGCGATGGAGCCGTTGACCGGGACGACGCCCACCGTCCTCGACATCGTGCTCGTCTTCGTCGTCGGCCTGTTCCTGTGGACGGGCGCGACGGCCGCGATGGCGCACGCCCAGCTCCGACGCCGCCTGCCCGACCTGGTCGCCCGGCCGCTCGCCCGGCGTACGCTCACCGTCCCCGAGGACCTCCCCCTCGCCGAGGCCGTGCGCCGCGCCCAGGAGGCACAGGCCGGCAGCATCGTCACCGTCGCCGCCGACGGCACGCCCGTGGGCATCGTCAGCGAGGCGGCCGTGACGGCCATGCCCGCCGACCGGCGTCCGTGGGTCGCGGTGTCCGCGGTGGCGCGCACGATGGAGGACGGGCTGATGCTGCCCGCCACGGTGGCCGGCGAGGACCTCGTCACGGCGATCAGCCGCCGCCCGGCCGAGGAGTACCTGCTCGTCGAGGACGACGGCCGCATCTACGGCGTGCTGGCCACCGCCGACGTCGACCGGGCGTTCCGCGAGAACGCCCGCCGCTGAGGGGAATCCGGCCTCCTGACACTAGGGTGCGGGCCATGTCCGAGCCGTCCGAGCCCTCTCCCGACGTCCCCGCCGAGGCCTGGTCCGGCGTCCACCGCGGCCCCCTGCGCGAGGGTGAGTGGGTGCGCCTGACCGATCAGAAGGGCCGCAAGCACAACTTCGAGCTGGTCGCCGGCAAGCGGTTCTTCTCCAACAAGGGCCACCTCGACCACGACGACATGATCGGTCGCGACGAGGGCTTCACCGTCACCTCGTCGGCCGGCGGGCAGTACCTCGTCTTCCGGCCGCTGCTCAACGAGTTCGTGGTCTCGATGCCGCGCGGTGCGGCGGTCGTCTACCCCAAGGACGCGGCGCAGATCGTCGCGCTGGCCGACATCTACCCCGGGGCCCGCGTGGTGGAGGCGGGGGCCGGGTCGGGGGCGCTGACCTGCTCGCTGCTGCGCGCCGTGGGTCCGTGGGGACGGGTCACGTCGTTCGAGCTGCGCGAGGAGTTCGCCGAGGTCGCCCGCCGCAACGTGCACCAGTTCTTCTCCGCTCCCGACGGGCAGACCCACCCCGCGTGGGACCTGCGCCTCGGTGACCTCAAGGAGGGCCTGCCGGCCCTCGGCGGCCAGGTGGACCGGGTCATCCTCGACATGCTCGACCCCTGGAACTGCGTCGACGTGGTCGCCGACGCCCTGGTGCCCGGCGGGATCGTCTGTGCCTACGTCGCCACCACGACGCAGCTGTCCCGGGTGGTCGAGACGCTGCGCACCCACGGCGGCTTCACCGAGCCGCAGCCGTGGGAGTCCATGGTCCGCGACTGGCACGTCGAGGGGCTCGCTGTGCGGCCGGGCCACAAGATGATCGGACACACGGCGTTCCTGGTCACCGCGCGACGCATGGCCCCGGGGGCGAAGCCGCCGCGCAAGACCCGGCGCCCCGCACCCGGCGCCTACGGGCCCGACTACACCGGGCCCCGCCCCGCCGACATCCCTCCGCACGAGCCGGTCGAGCAGCCCGAGGTCACCCAGCCCGACGAGGCATGAGCGGGATCGAGGTCGTCGACCCCTCGCCCCGCTGGGCCGAGCAGTTCGAGGAGGTCGCCACGGGCCTGCGCGCCGCGCTGGCCGAGGTCCCGACCGCCCGGGTCGAGCACGTGGGCTCCACGTCGGTGCCCGGTCTGGCGGCCAAACCGGTGCTCGACATCGACGTCATCGTGGCGGCCGAGCACGTGGCCGCCGCTGTCGCCGCCCTGGAGTCCGTCGGACACGTCCACCGCGGAGACCTCGGCGTCACCGGCCGCGAGGCGTTCCACGCGCCCGGCCCGCCACGGCGCAACGTCTACGTGTGCACCGCCGGCACCCTGCACGTGCGCAACCACCTCGCGGTCCGCGACGTGCTGCGCACCCGCGACGACCTGCGCGACGCGTACGCCGCCGTCAAGCGCGCCCTCGCGGCGGAGCCCGGGATGGACATCGACTCCTACCTCGCCGGGAAGTCGGCGGTGCTGCAGCAGGTGCTCGAGGCGTCCGGTCGGCTGGCCCCCGAGGAGCTCGACGAGATCCGCCGCCTCAACGGCGGGTGACCCGGCTCCGGCGGCGACGTCGCGAAACGGTGTGGCAACACGCGAGATATCCACTTCCGTCCCGTGGCCCGATGGGTAGTGTCGTCGGACAGGAGGTGCGAGATGTCTGAGTCGACACGCGAGCAGCTTGCCACGCAGGTGCGATACCTGGAGGCGGAGGTCACCGACCTGCGCCGCCGGCTGGAGGACCTGCCCGCGCAGTCCCGCGGCCTCGAGAGCCGCCTCGCCGACACGCAGCGCTCCCTCGCGGCGGTCTCGAGCCAGAACGAGCGGCTCGCGCAGACGCTGCGCGACGCCCGCGACCAGATCACCACGCTCAAGGAGGAGGTCGACCGGCTGGCGCAGCCGCCGGCGGGCTTCGGCACCTTCCTCGCCCGCAACGACGACGACTCGGTCGACGTGTTCACCGGCGGCCGCAAGCTCCGCGTCAGCGTGAGCCCGGCCGTCGAGCTCGACGGCCTGGTGCGCGGGCAGGAGGTCATGCTCAACGAGGCGCTCAACGTCGTCGCCGCGCTCGACTTCGAGCAGGTCGGCGAGGTCGTGATGCTCAAGGAGATCCTCGCCGACGGCGAGCGCGCGCTGGTGATCGCCAACGCCGACGAGGAGCGGGTCGTCCGCCTCGCCGAGCCGCTGTGCGCGGAGGACGTCACCATCCGCGCCGGCGACTCGCTGCTGCTCGACACCCGCGCCGGCTACGTCTACGAGGTCGTGCCGAAGTCGGAGGTCGAGGAGCTCGTCCTGGAGGAGGTGCCCGACATCGACTACACGCAGATCGGCGGCCTCACCACCCAGATCGACGCCATCCGCGACGCCGTCGAGCTGCCCTACCTGCACCCCGAGCTGTTCCGCGACCACGAGCTCAAGCCACCCAAGGGCGTGCTGCTCTACGGGCCCCCCGGCTGCGGCAAGACGCTGATCGCCAAGGCGGTCGCCAACTCGCTGGCCAAGAAGGTCTCCGAGCGCACCGGCGCCTCGGGCAAGTCCTACTTCCTCAACATCAAGGGCCCCGAGCTGCTCAACAAGTACGTCGGCGAGACCGAGCGCCACATCCGCCTCGTCTTCCAGCGCGCGCGGGAAAAGGCCTCGCTCGGCACGCCCGTCATCGTGTTCTTCGACGAGATGGACTCGCTCTTCCGCACCCGCGGCTCGGGCGTCTCCTCCGACGTGGAGAACACGATCGTGCCCCAGCTGCTCAGCGAGATCGACGGTGTCGAGGCGCTGGAGAACGTGCTGGTCATCGGCGCCTCCAACCGCGAGGACATGATCGACCCGGCGATCCTGCGCCCGGGACGACTCGACGTGAAGATCAAGATCGAGCGCCCCGACGCCGAGTCGGCACGCGACATCTTCTCCAAGTACCTCACCCCGACCCTGCCGCTGCACGCCGAGGACCTCGCCGAGTTCGGCCAGGACCGCACCGCCACGGTCGACGCGATGATCCGCGCCACCGTCGAGCGGATGTACACCGAGTCGGAGGAGAACCGGTTCCTCGAGGTCACCTACGCCAACGGCGACAAGGAGGTCCTCTACTTCAAGGACTTCAACTCCGGTGCGATGATCCAGAACATCGTCGACCGCGCCAAGAAGATGGCGATCAAGGACCTCCTCGACAGCGACCTCAACCCCGCCCAGCGCGGGCTGCGGGTCCAGCACATGCTCCAGGCATGCGTCGACGAGTTCAAGGAGAACGAGGACCTGCCCAACACCACCAACCCCGACGACTGGGCGCGGATCTCGGGCAAGAAGGGCGAGCGGATCGTCTTCATCCGCACGCTCATCACCGGCAAGCAGGGCACCGAGCCGGGCCGGTCCATCGACACGGTCGCCAACACCGGCCAGTACCTCTGAGGCCACGGTGGTGACGCGCGACGAGGACCTCGGTCACCGCGACATCGAGGCCGCCCTCGAGACCCGCCGCGAGCTCGGGGCGCGCTACGACGCCGAGCTCGTCGACGGGTTCGCCGAGCGGATCCACCGGGCCGTGGAGCGGCGGGTCGCCGAGGAGCGCGCGCTCGAACTTCGCCGCTCCACGGGCAACGAGGGCGCCCGGATCCGGCAGTTCGTGCTCGGCCTCGTCTCCGTCGGCGCGGGCATCCCGATCACCGTCGCGACCACCGTCGCCACCGACGGAGGGGGCCTGCCCGCCGTGGTCGTCGCGTGGCTGGGCATCATCGGGGTCAACGCCGCCCATGTCTCCGCGGTCAACGGGCAGCGGCGCGATCCCTGACCCCTCCTGGGAGGGGTTGACGCCGACGCGCGGACCACTAGGTTGTGCGGATGCGAACCATCCTGATCATCGTCGTCGTCGTCGTTGTCGTGCTCTTCCTCGTCGGGTTCCTCCGCCGCGGCCGCTGACCTCGGACGTCAGCCGGCCCCGAGCCGGTAGACGTACGTCCAGGGCCGGGACACTCCCGGACCCGGGAGGTAGGACTGCTCGACCTGGTCCACCCGCCAGCCGGCGTCCGCCGCGAGCGCGACGACGTCCCGGGTGAGGTGGCAGCCGCCGGCGACGGCGCGCTGCACGGGCTCGAGGCGCCGCTGCCAGCGGCGTACGGACTCCTCGGGAGCCGCACCGTGCTCCAGCGCGTGCAGCCGTCCGCCCGGGCCGACCACCCGCCTCGCCTCGCGCAGCGCCGCGACCGGGTCGGGGATCGTGCACAGGCTGAACGTCACCAGGGCGCTGTCGTGCGATCCGTCCGGCAGGTCGAGGCGCTGGCCGTCGAGCCCGGCCCGCTCGATCGGCACGTCGCCGCGCGCCCGTCGCGGCTCGGAGAGCTCCCAGCCCAGGTCGGAGGGGTCGATCGCGGTCACCGAGGTGACCGCCGGGGGATACCAGCGGACGTTGAGCCCGCTGCCGAAGCCGACCTCGAGCACCCGCCCGGTGAGGCCCGCGCAGGCGAGCGTGCGCAGCTCGCCCACCTCGTGGCCGCGCAGGCTCAGGTCGGTCAGTCGCGGCACCACCCGCTCGTCCCACACCCGTAGGCTCATCTCATGAGCGTACGACGCGTGATGGGCACGGAGGTCGAGTACGGCATCTCGGTGCAGGGGCTGCCGTCGGCCAACCCGATGGTCGCGTCGTCGCAGATCGTCAACGCCTACGCCAGCTCGACGGTGCGGGCCAGGCGGGCGCGCTGGGACTTCGAGGAGGAGTCCCCGCTGCGCGACGCGCGCGGCTTCGACATGGCCCGCCAGGTGGCCGACGCGAGCCAGCTCACCGACGAGGACCTCGGCCTGGCCAACGTCATCCTCACCAACGGCGCGCGGCTCTACGTCGACCACGCGCACCCGGAGTACTCCTCGCCGGAGGTCACGACCCCGCTCGACGTCGTGCGGTGGGAGAAGGCGGGGGAGCAGGTCATGCTCGACGCCTCGCGGATGGCCGCTCAGGTGCCCGGCAGCACGCCGATCGTGCTCTACAAGAACAACACCGACAACAAGGGCGCCTCCTACGGGGCCCACGAGAACTACCTGACGCGGCGCTCGACGCCGTTCGCCGAGATCGTGCGGCACCTGACGCCGTTCTTCGTCTCCCGCCAGGTGGTCACGGGCGCGGGACGCGTCGGCATCGGCCAGGACGGGCGCGACACCACCGCCGAGCGCGGCTTCCAGATCAGCCAGCGCGCCGACTACTTCGAGGTCGAGGTCGGCCTCGAGACCACGCTCAAGCGACCGATCATCAACACCCGCGACGAGCCGCACGCCGACCCGGCGGTCTACCGCCGCCTGCACGTCATCCTCGGCGACGCCAACCTCGCCGAGGTGTCGATCTACCTCAAGTCCGGCACCACGTCGCTCGTGCTGGCGATGATCGAGGACGGCTTCATCGACCGCGACCTCAGCGTCGACGGCGCCGTCAAGGCGCTGCGCGACGTCTCGCACGACCCGACGCTGCGGCACCTGGTGACCCTGCGTGACGGGCGCCGGCTCACCGCCGTGCAGCTGCAGCTGGAGTACCTCGAGCTCGCCCGCAAGTACGTCGAGGACCGCTACGGCGCCGACGCCGACGAGCAGACCGTCGACGTCCTCACGCGATGGGAGTCGGTGCTGACCCGCCTCGAGCGGGATCCCTTCGAGTGCGCCACCGAGCTCGACTGGGTCGCCAAGCTGAAGCTGCTGCGCCAGTACCGCGACCGCGACGACCTCGACTGGGACGACGCCAAGCTGCACCTGATCGACCTGCAGTACGCCGACGTACGCCCCGACAAGGGCCTCTACCACCGCCTCGCCGCCGCGGGCCGCATCGAGCGGCTGCTCGACGACGCCACCATCGAGGCGGCCATGCACGACCCGCCGACCGACACCCGTGCCTACTTCCGCGGCCGCTGCCTCGACAAGTACGCCGACTCGGTGGCCGCCGCGTCCTGGGACTCGGTGATCTTCGACCTCCCCGGCCGCGAGTCGCTCCAGCGGGTCCCCACGATCGACCCGCTCCGCGGCACCCGCGCCCACGTCGGCGAGCTGATCGACCGCTGCGACACCGCCCAGGCGCTCGTCGCCGCGATCACCCGCTGACGGGCTCGAGGAGGGCTTTCCGGGTCCGCGAGCTCTCGCCGGCCCGCTGTCGGAGTCCCCGCTCGAGCGGGGACTCCGACACCTGGAGGCCGTTGCAACCCCCTCCAGGTGTCGGACTTCCCCTCCATGTCGCCAGCCGAGTCGCCAGCCGAGTCGCCGGCCGAGTCGCCGGCCGACGCGCCGGCCCGTCGACGTGGAACCTCCTTGTGGCGTCGGTGGGAGTGGATAGGGTCGAGTCATGGCCCAGGAGCAGAAGCAGCCGCGTAAGTCCTCGCAGGAGGAGACGGCGACCGAGGAGGTCGCCGAGACCGACGTCGCCGAGCGCAAGGAGATGATCGACGAGGACGTCGACGCGATCCTCGACGAGATCGACGAGGTCCTCGAGACCAACGCCGAGGACTTCGTGAAGTCGTTCATCCAGAAGGGCGGACAGTGAGCGAGAGCCGCCTGCCCACGGCGTTCATGACCCCCGGCACGTCCAGCTTCGCCGACTTCCTCGGGGCGCAGGCCCCCGACCTGCTGCCGTCGCGGCGTGCCGTGCCCGCCGGCGAGGCCGGTGACCTCGCCCCGCACGGCACCACCATCGTCGCTGCCACGTTCGACGGCGGCGTCGTGATGGCCGGCGACCGCCGGGCCACGATGGGCAACATCATCGCCCAGCGCGACATCGAGAAGGTCTTCCCGGCCGACGAGTTCTCCGTGGTCGGCATCGCCGGCACGGCGGGCCTGGCGGTGGAGATGGTGCGGCTGTTCCAGACCGAGCTGGAGCACTACGAGAAGATCGAGGGCACCACGCTGTCGATGGACGGCAAGTCCAACCGTCTCGCCGCGCTGATCCGCGCCAACCTCGGCCTGGCGATGCAGGGCCTGGCCGTCGTGCCGCTCTTCGCCGGCTACGACGTCGCCGCCGGCCACGGCCGGATCTTCAGCTACGACGTGACCGGCGGGCGCTACGAGGAGACGGCCTTCCACTCCGTGGGCTCGGGCTCGCTGTTCGCGCGCGGGTCGCTCAAGAAGCTCTACCGCGAGGACCTCGACGCCGAGGGAGCGGTCACGGCCGTGGTCCAGGCGCTCTACGACGCCGCCGACGACGACTCGGCGACCGGAGGGCCCGACCTGACCCGGCGCATCTTCCCGGTCGTCCACGTGATCACCCCCGACGGCGGCCACCGGCTGACCGACGCGGAGGTCGCCGTCATCGCCGACCGGATGATCGCCGCCCGCATGCTGCGGCCCGACGGCCCCGCCGCGCCCCTCACCTGACGCAGGAGTCACCCATCCCATGAGCATGCCGTTCTACGTCTCGCCCGAGCAGCTGATGAAGGACCGGGCCGACTTCGCCCGCAAGGGCATCGCCCGCGGGCGCTCGGTCATCGCGGTCCAGTACGCCGACGGCGTGCTGTTCGTCTCGGAGAACCCGTCGCAGGCGCTGCACAAGGTCAGCGAGATCTACGACCGGATCGCCTTCGCCGCGGTCGGGCGCTACAACGAGTTCGAGAACCTGCGCATCGCCGGCGTACGCCTCGCCGACATGCGTGGCTACGCCTACGACCGCCGCGACGTCACCGGCCGCGGGCTGGCCAACGCCTACGCCCAGACGCTCGGCACGATCTTCTCCTCCGGCGGCGAGAAGCCGTACGAGGTCGAGATCTTCGTCGCCGAGATCGGCGACGCGCCCGAGGACGACCAGCTCTACCGGCTCACCTACGACGGCCAGGTGGCCGACGAGCACGGCTACGCCGTGATGGGTGGTGCCGCCGACGTCGTGGCGAGCCACCTGGCCGAGCACTACGTCGCCGGCGCCTCGCTCGAGGACGTCCTCCGCGTGGCGGTGGCGGCGTTGGGGCACAGCGACACCGAGGACCGGGTGATCCCCGCCGACGCCCTCGAGGTCGCCGCGCTCGACCGCACCCGCACCCAGCCGCGCAAGTTCCTGCGCGTGCGGGCCTCCCGCATCACCGAGATCCTCGGCGGACGCGGAGCGGAGCAGGCCGACGAGGACGCCGTCGCCGGGGCCGGTCCCCGCCAGTCCGGCGAGGACGACCCGGCCGACCCGACCGACCAGGTCTCGGGAGCCATCGCGCCCCTGGAGGACCCGGTCACGGCCGAGCCGCCCGTGGCGCCTCCCGTCGCTCCTCCGGTCGCGCCTCCGACGACCCCGCCGCCGTCTCCGGCCCCCGGTCAGCCGCCGGCCCCGGGCACCCCTCCGCCGCCCACCGAGCCGGGCGAGATCTGAGCCTCCCGGCTCGTCTCACGCTGCGCCGCGACCCGGCGGTCGAGCGCGCTGATCGCCAGCGAGGCACCGGCCGCCGCGACGCCCATCCACAGGCGCGGGCGGCGTACGCCGCGCCGGCGCAGCCAGCCCTCGGCCCAGCCGTCGACCGACTCGGTCGCCCGGCTCACCCCGCCGACGACGAGGCCCGTGGCCAGGCCGACGGCCGCCGCGGTGCCCGTGCCCAGCCCGCGGGCGTCACCGTCCCGGCCGGAGGCCGGGGTGAAGCGGCCGGGGTCGTGGGCCACCAGCGCGGCGCTCGCTCCGGCCAGCGCCCCCATCCCGCCGTGCATCGCCCAGCGCGCCGGTCGTGACCAGCGCTGCATCGGCAGGCGCGCGGTCGCGACACCGGTGAGCGCCGCGGTCACCAGGTGGGCCGGCCACGAGTCGAGCGCGCTGGTGCGCGGGGGGTGGGCAGGGGCGAGGAGGGTGTCGTCCATGCCCGAGAAGGTAGACGTCGGGGCAAGACCGTGGACCGCCCACCGGGATTTCGGTGCGTGGCGGACCACCGCGCGTGGCACCCGGTCCTAGGGTGTGGACATGGACCGGCGCATCTTCGGCATCGAGAACGAGTACGGCGTCACGTGCACGTTCAAGGGGCAGCGCCGGCTGAGCCCCGACGAGGTGGCCCGCTACCTCTTCCGCAAGGTCGTGAGCTGGGGACGCTCGTCCAACGTCTTCCTGCGCAACGGCGCCCGCCTCTACCTCGACGTCGGCAGCCACCCGGAGTACGCCACTCCCGAGTGCGACGACATCGTCGACCTCGTCACGCACGACAAGGCGGGGGAGCGGATCCTCGAGGGCCTGCTCCTCGACGCCGAGCAGCGCCTCCACGAGGAGGGCATCGCGGGCGACATCTACCTGTTCAAGAACAACACCGACTCCGCCGGCAACTCCTACGGCTGCCACGAGAACTACCTGGTCGGCCGCGCCGGCGAGTTCAGCCGACTGGCCGACATCCTGATCCCGTTCCTGGTGACGCGCCAGATCGTGGTCGGCGCCGGCAAGGTCGTGATGACCCCGCGCGGCGCGTCCTACAGCGTGAGCCAGCGCGCGGAGCACATCTGGGAGGGCGTCAGCAGCGCCACGACGCGCAGCCGCCCGATCATCAACACCCGCGACGAGCCGCACGCCGACGCCGAGCGGTTCCGCCGCCTGCACGTGATCGTCGGCGACTCCAACATGAGCGAGACGACCACCCTGCTCAAGGTCGCCTCCTGCGACCTCGTGCTCCGGATGATCGAGGAGGGGGTGGTGATGCGCGACCTCAGCATGGAGAACCCCATCCGCGCCATCCGCGAGATCAGCCACGACACCACCGGGCGCCGCAAGGTCCGCCTCGCCAACGGTCGCGAGGCGAGCGCGCTGGAGATCCAGGCCGAATACCTGTCCAAGGCCCGCGACTTCGTCGACCGCCGTCAGATCTCCACCCCCACGATCGAGCGGGCGCTCGACCTGTGGGAGCGCGGCCTCAAGGCCGTCGAGTCCGACGACCTGGGCCTGGTGGACCGCGAGATCGACTGGGTCATCAAGCTCAAGCTGATCGAGCGCTACCGCGCCAAGCACGGGCTCTCGCTGGGCGACGCCCGGATCGCGCAGCTCGACCTCGCCTACCACGACATCCACCGAGGCCGGGGCCTCTACTACCTGCTGGAGAAGCGCGGGGCCGTCGCCCGGGTCAGCAGCGACCTCAAGATCTTCGAGGCCAAGAGCGTGCCGCCGCAGAACACCCGCGCCCGGCTGCGTGGCGAGTTCATCCGCCGCGCGCAGGAGCGCCGCCGCGACTTCACCGTCGACTGGGTGCACCTCAAGCTCAACGACCAGGCCCAGCGCACCGTGCTCTGCAAGGACCCGTTCAAGGCCTACGACGAGCGCGTCCAGCGGCTGATCGACGGCATGTGAGGATCCTCGACGCCGCGCGTGGCGGTGTCGGGGCCTGCCGGGTGGGGATCGCTGGATAGGGTGACCGGGCAACGCCGACCGATCGAACAGGTGAATCCGTGTCTCGTGTACGTTCCGCTGCCCTCAGCGGTGTCCTCGCCCTCAGCATGCTCGGACTGGCCGCGTGCGGCTCGGAGTCCAGCGACACCGACGAGGGTGGCGCGCCGCTCAGCTCGGTGACCATCGAGGGCAAGCAGGGCGAGGAGCCCAAGGTGACCTTCGACGGGCGCCTCGACGGCTCGAAGGACGAGACCGAGGTCCTCGTCGAGGGAGACGGCGACGAGGTCGCCGACGGCGACACCGTGCAGGCCAACTGGTGGATCGGCAACGGCTTCACCGAGGAGGAGGCGCAGAGCACCTGGACCAAGGGCGGCGGGACCAAGTCGGTGGAGATGGCCGACGACGTGCTGCCGTTCCTGCGGGAGGCCATCATCGGCAACCAGGTGGGCGACCGCGTGGTGCTGCTGACCTCGGCCGAGAAGGCGTTCGGCGAGGGCGGCCGCCCCGACATCGGCATCGGCAACCGCGACGCCGTGCTGGCGGTCGTCGACATCCTCGGCACGGCCGAGACCGTGCCGCCCCTCGACGGCCCCCAGGGCGAGAAGAAGAAGCCCGCGGGCTGGGCGCCGAGCCTGGTCGAGAAGGACGGCGTGATCACCGGCCTCGATTTCACGACGGCTCACGAGCCCAGCGGCGAGCTGATCGCCACCACGCTCGTCAAGGGCGACGGCGCCAAGGTGAAGGCGGGGCAGACCCTGACCGTCGACTACCTCGGCCAGGTCTACGGGGCCGACGCGCCCTTCGACGAGTCCTACAGCGGCGAGCCGGCCGAGTTCCCCATCGGCGTCGGGCAGGTCATCCCGGGCTGGGACGAGCGACTGGTCGGGCGCACCGTCGGCTCGCGGGTGATCATCGAGATCCCGCCGGCCAAGGGCTACGGTGGCAAGGGCAACGACCAGGCCGGCATCAAGGGCACCGACACCCTGTTCTTCGTCGTCGACATCCTGGCCGCCTCCTGATCCGAGGGGCCGGCGGGAGGAGCGGGGCAGGCATGGCGACGCCACGAGCAGAGCGGCTGATGAACCTGCACATCCTGCTGCTCGGAGCCAAGCGCTTCATCGGCAAGGACGCGATCCGCGAGGCGTGCTATCCCGAGCACCCCCGCGGGCCGGCCGGCGACGAGGCGTTCGAACGGGCCTTCGAGCGCGACAAGGACGCGCTGCGCCAGATCGGCGCGGTCATCGAGGTCGGCAGCGCGGACGCGTTCTTCGACGACGAGATCGGCTACCGCATCCCCACCGAGCAGACGTCGCTCCCCGAGATCCGCTTCGAGTCCGACGAGGCCGCCGTGCTGGGCCTCGCCGCGCAGGTCTGGCAGCAGGCGACGCTGGCCAAGGCGACCGGCCGCGCCCTGGCCAAGCTGAAGGGACAGGGCGTCGAGATCGACCCCTCGCGCCTCGAGGTCGTCGCTCCCGCCATCACCGCCGACGAGCCGGCGTTCGAGCCGCTGTGGGACGCGACCGGCAAGCGCCGACAGGTCAGCTTCCCCTACCAGCGCGCCGACGAGACCGAGCCGACCACCCGCCGCGTCCAGCCGTGGGGCCTGGTGCGGTCGTCGGGCCGCTGGTACGTCGTCGGCTTCGACGTCGACCGCGGCGCCGAGCGCGTCTTCCGGCTCTCGCGCATCGTCGGCCCGGTCCGGGCCAGCGGCCGGTCCGGGGCGTACGACGTCCCCGCGGGCACCGACGTCCGTGAGGTCGCGCGGCGGCTCTCGCCGTCGGTGCCGTCGGTCCGCGCGGAGATCCGGGTGCGCCAGGGCACGGGTGTCGGGCTGCGCCGGCGCGCGGAGTCGGTCACCCCGCTCGCGGACCGTCCCGGCTGGGACGCCGTGGTGGTCGAGGGCACGGTGCCCGAGCTGTCCGACGAGGTGCTCACCTGCGGCGCCGACGCGGTCGCCGAGGCGCCGCAGTCGCTGCGCGACGAGGTCGTCGCCCGGCTGCGCGCCGTGGCCGGAGCGGGGGAGGACCGATGACCGCGCAGGCCGGAGACACCGCGCCCGACCAGGTCGCGCGCCTGCTCGCGCTGGTGCCCTACCTGCTCGCCCGCGGCGAGGTGCGCCTCGAGGACGCCGCGGCGCACTTCGGCACCGACGCCGAGCAGATCGAGCGTGATCTGCGGCTGCTGTTCATGACCGGGCTCTCCCCGGGGCTGCCCGGCGACCTGATCGAGGTGGACCTCGACGCGCTCGAGGGCGACCGGGTCATCCGCGTCGACAACGCCGACTACCTCGCCCGTCCGGTGCGCTTCTCGCCCGCCGAGGCCACCTCGCTCGTCGTCGCGCTCCGCACCATGGTCGACACCGCCCCGGCCGAGGCCCGCGAGCTCATCGAGCGCACCCTCGCCAAGCTGGAGGAGGCGGCGGGCCAGGACGACGAGGGCCTCCTGCGCCTCCACGTCGCCCCCACCCCGCTCGAGCGCAGCGCCGTGGTGCCGGTCCTGGAGTCGGCCATCTCCCACGGCCACCAGGTCGAGATCACCTACCACGTGCCGTCGCGCGACCAGGAGTCCCAGCGGGTCGTCGACCCGCGCGGCCTCGCCCGCGTCGAGGACCTGCTCTACCTCGACGCCTGGTGCCACACGGCCGGCGGCGACCGGGCGTTCCGGGTCGACCGCATCGTGGCCGCCACCGAGCTCGACAGCCCCGTCGCCGACCCCGGGGCGCGCGCCCGCGACCTCACCGGCGGCTGGTTCACCGACGCCGAGACCACCACCGTGACGCTGCGCCTGGCGCCCCCCGCGCGGTGGGTGGCCGAGTACTACCCGGTGACGGGGCGCCGTCCCGGCCCGGACGGCACGCTCGACGTCGACCTGGAGGTCGCCAGCGAGGAGTGGGCCAAGTCGCTGCTGCTGCGGCTGGCGCCCCACGCCACCCTGCTCGCGCCGACGGCCTGGGCCGAGGCGTTCACGGCGGCCGCCCGGGCGGCGCTCCGCCTCTACGCGCACGACGGCGTAGACTCCGACTGATCGCCCGAGCGACATCCACACAACCGCACGAATGACGGAGTGAGACCATGTTCAACCCGATGATCGGCATGCCGCAGGGTCTCGAGTGGCTCGTGATCCTGGCGATCGTGGTGCTCGTGTTCGGTGCCGCCAAGCTGCCCGACCTCGCCCGCAGCTCCGGACAGGCGCTCCGCATCTTCAAGACGGAGACCAAGGGCCTGCGCGACGACGACACCGACAAGACGCCCGAGCAGCGCGAGATCGAGGCGCGCGCCAAGGCCGCCGACGCCGCCCGCGACCAGACCCACGGCCAGTCCCACGACCAGACCCTCGACCGCGCGCCCCGCGGTGACGCGTCGGGTGAGGTGCTCCGCGAGCGGCGCGACGACACCACCGCCTGAGTCCAGGAGTCCCGAGGAGCGTGAGGATCGCCGGTCTCGTCGGCCTGTTCAAGGGGCCGCCGAAGGACGCCGTGGGCCCCGACGGCCGGATGGCGCTCGCCGACCACTTCCGCGAGTTCCGGGCCCGGCTGCTGCGGTGCCTGCTCGTCTTCGTGCTGGCACTGGCCGTGGCGCTGGTGTTCCGGCACTTCCTGATCGACCTCGTCTACGGCCCCTACGAGGACGCGCAGGCCAAGCTCCCCGAGGGCACCACCACCGCGACCACCAGCGGCGCCGGAGCCGGCCTGCTGCTCTGGCTGACCCTGTGCGGGTTCGCCGCCGCCATCGTGACCGCGCCCTACTGGCTCTACCAGATCTGGGCGTTCGTCCTCCCCGGGCTCTACGAGCAGGAGCGGCGGATGAGCCGCATCTTCGTGGCGGTCGCCGGGCCCCTCTTCCTCGCCGGCATCGTCCTGGGCTACGTGACGCTGCCCGTGGCCCTCGAGGTGCTCATCGGCTTCAACCCCGAGGGCGTCACCAACCTCATCGACTTCAACGACTACCTGCAGTTCTTCACCCGCACCCTGTTCGTGTTCGGGCTGGCGTTCAACATCCCCGTGTTCGTGGTGCTGCTCAACTTCGCGGGCGTCGTCAAGGGCTCCGCCCTCAAGGCCTACCGGCCGTGGATCGTCATCGGCACCTTCATCTTCGCCGCCGTCGCGACGCCCTCGGCCGACCCCTTCACCATGACGCTGATGGCGGTGCCGATGGTGCTGCTGTTCTTCGCCTCCGAGGCGATCGCCCGGTTCAACGACCGGCGACGCGAGCGGCGCGCGCCCAACGCGGGCCTCGCGCCGGACGAGCTGTCACCCCTCTGAGGGCGCTCTGACAGGGTGGTGCCATGCAGCACGCCGCCCTCACCGACATCGACCCGTTCGACCTGCCGGAGTGGCTGGGCACCAGTGACGTGGTCTGGCGCGCCGACGCCGGGCTGCGCACCGGGCACCTGGTGGAGGGCCGGTTGACGGCCGCCGACGACCCGGCGCAGGAGATCGTGTGCGACCTGCTGGCGGTCGACGAGGCCTACCCCGCCCCGGTGGTCGACGACCCGACGCGGCTGCGGGTGCACCAGGCCTGGCGGCACGGCCAGGTGATGGTCGGTGAGCGCGGGTCGCGGCTGGCCCTGGCCGTCCCGGGCACCGGCTTCGGCCCCGAGCTGGTCCTGGAGGCCCTCGGGCGTCTGGCCCGCGCGGTGGGGGCCCGCCCGGAGCGCTACGCCGCCCTGCTGCGGCTCGGCTGACCCCTCGCGGCGCGCACCGGCGACGTGCCCGCCCGCCCGAGTCGGTGCCGGGGGATAGGGTCGCGCCATGCTCCACCCCGCGGCTCCCGAGCACCAGGTGCGAGGGCGCGAGATCGCCCTGCTGACCAACCCGACGGCCGGCGGCGGCCGCGGAGCCCGGCACCGCGACGTCGCGCTGGCCCGGCTCCGCGAGGCCGGGTTCGTGGTGCGCAACCTCCAGGGCCGCGACGCTGACGAGGCGGCCGACCTGGCCAGCGCCTGCGTCGCCGACGGTGTCGAGGCGCTCGTGCTGTGCGGCGGTGACGGGCTGGTCCACCTCGGCCTGCAGGCCGTGGCCGGCACCGGCGTACCCCTCGGCCTGATCCCGAGCGGCACCGGCAACGACGTCGCGCGCTACCTCGGCCTCCCGCGCACCGACCCGGCAGCGGCCGCCGATCGGGTGATCGCCTCGCGGCGACGCACCATCGACCTCGCCCGCAGCGGCGACCGCTGGTTCGTCACGGTGCTCGCCGCCGGGTTCGACGCGATCGTCAACGAGCGCGCCAACGCGATGACGTGGCCGCGCGGGCAGATGCGCTACACCCTCGCCACCCTCGCCGAGCTGCGCACGTTCCGGCCGATTCCCTACGTGCTGCAGCTCGACGACGACACCGTCGAGCACGAGGCGATGCTCGTCGCGGTGGGCAACGGTCCGTCGTTCGGGGGCGGGATGCGCATCACCGAGGGCGCGCTGCTCGACGACGGGCTGCTCGACGTCGTCGTGATCACCCGGATGAGCAAGACCAAGCTGGTGCGCTCCTACCCGCGGCTGTTCACCGGCAAGGTCCACGGCGTCGCCGAGTACGTCCACCGCCGGGTGCGCTCGGTGACGGTCGCGGCGCCCGGCATCGTGTCGTACGCCGACGGCGAGCGCTTCGGCCCACTGCCCCTGACCATCGACTGCGTCCCCGGCGCCCTGGAGGTGATCGCATGAGCGAGCACGACGACCAGTCCACCCCGGCGGAGCGCTACGCCGCGTTCCGTCGCGACAAGCCCTACCCGATGCTCAAGGACTTCGCCGGCCTCTACGGCTTCGAGCTCGACGACTTCCAGGTGCGTGCCTGCCGCGAGATCGAGGACGGGCGCGGAGTGCTCGTCGCGGCCCCGACCGGCTCGGGCAAGACGATCGTCGGCGAGTTCGCCATCCACCTCGCCCTGCAGACCGGGCGCAAGGCGTTCTACACCACGCCCATCAAGGCGCTGTCCAACCAGAAGTACCACGACCTGGTCAAGCGCTACGGCGCCGCCAACGTCGGCCTGCTGACCGGCGACAACGTCGTCAACGGCGAGGCACCCGTGGTCGTGATGACCACCGAGGTGCTGCGCAACATGCTCTACGCCGGCTCGCGCACGCTGCTCAACCTCGGCTTCGTCGTGATGGACGAGGTCCACTACCTCGCCGACCGGATGCGCGGCGCGGTGTGGGAGGAGGTGATCATCCACCTGCCCGAGTCGGTGACGCTGGTGTCGCTGTCGGCGACGGTGTCCAACGCCGAGGAGTTCGGCGAGTGGCTGGAGACCGTGCGCGGCGAGACCACCACCATCGTGGAGGAGAAGCGGCCGGTGCCGCTGTTCCAGCACGTCATGGTGGGGCGCCGCCTGCTCGACCTGTTCGCCTCCTCCGACGTCGACGCGAGCGCCGGCTTCGTCAAGGAGGGGGCCCCGGTCAACGACGAGCTCACCCGCATCGCACGCGACGACTGGGCCAGCTCCCGGTTGATGCGCGACCGGCGCTCGCCCCGCAAGGGCAGGCCAGGCTCGTCGAAGAACCCCCGTGCCGTCGGCAACGGCCGCCGGGTGTGGATCCCGAGCCGCGTCGACGTCGTCGAGCGCCTCGACCGCGAGGGCCTGCTCCCGGCGATCGTCTTCATCTTCAGCCGGGCCGGCTGCGACGCCGCCGTCACCCAGCTCGTGCAGGCCAACATCCGGCTCACGACGGCGGCCGAGCGCGACGAGATCTTCGCGCGGGTCGAGGAGGCCTCGCGCACCCTGCCCGAGGAGGACCTCCACGTCCTGGGCTACCACGAGTTCCTCGACGGCCTCACCCGCGGCGTCGCCGCCCACCACGCCGGGCTGCTGCCGGCGTTCAAGCAGGTCGTCGAGGAGCTGTTCCAGGACGGCCTGGTCAAGGTCGTCTTCGCCACCGAGACGCTGGCGCTCGGCATCAACATGCCCGCGCGCACGGTCGTGATCGAGAAGCTCTCGAAGTGGAACGGCGAGACCCACGCCGAGCTGACCCCGGGGGAGTACACCCAGCTCACCGGGCGGGCCGGTCGTCGCGGGCTCGACATCGAGGGACACGGCGTCGTGCTCTACCAGCCCGGGATGAACCCGGGCGAGGTCGCCGGGCTCGCCTCCACCCGCACCTACCCGCTGCGCTCCTCGTTCCGCCCGTCCTACAACATGGCCGTCAACCTGGTGCACCAGTTCGGCCGCGCGCGCTCACGTGAGCTGCTCGAGCAGTCGTTCGCCCAGTTCCAGGCCGACAAGGCCGTCGTCGGTCTGGCCCGGCAGGTGCACAAGGCGGAGGAGGCCCTCGACGGCTACCGCGAGGCGGCGACGTGCCACCTCGGCGACTTCATGGAGTACGCCGGCCTGCGCCGCCGCATCTCCGACCTCGAGAAGGGCGCCGCGCGCGAGCGCCGCCTCGACCGGCGCGAGGAGGCGATGAAGTCCCTCGGCAAGCTGCGGCCCGGCGACGTGATCCACGTGCCGGCGGGCAAGTTCAGCGGGCTCGCCGTGGTGATCGACCCGGGCCACTCCGGCGACGAGCCCCGCCCCTACGTCGTCACCGCCGACCGACAGGCCCGGCGACTTGCGCCGATGGACTTCCCGACCCCGGTCGAGGCGATCGGGCGCCTGCGGATCCCCAAGTCGTTCAACGGCCGCAACCCCGCCATGCGGCGCGACCTCGCCACCGCGCTGCGCGCCAAGGCCCACGGCCTCGACGCCCCCGGCGCGCGCCGCACCCGTCAGCGCGACTCGTTCAGCGACACCCCCACCGACCGGGAGATCGGCCGGCTGCGCGCGGAGCTGAAGGCCCACCCGTGCCACCAGTGCCCCGAGCGCGAGGACCACGCCCGCTGGGCCGAGCGCTGGTACAAGCTCGAGCGTGACACCGAGACGCTCAAGCGCCGCGTCGACAACCGCACCAACACCGTCGCGCGCACCTTCGACCGGGTGTGCGACGTGCTGACGGCGCTCGACTACCTCGAGGGCGACACGGTCACCGAGAAGGGCTCGCACCTGCGGCGCCTCTACACCGACATGGACCTCGTCGCCGCCGAGGCGATCCGGGCCGGGCTCTTCGACGACCTCGCACCGTCGGAGCTGGCGGCGGTGCTCTCGGCGCTGGTCTTCGAGGCGCGCCGCGCCGACGACGCCTCCTCGCCGAAGATGCCCGGCGGGCAGGTGCGGCCGGTGCTGGCCGAGCTCGTGCGCGTCTGGGGCCAGCTCGACGCGCTGGAGCGCGACCACCGCCTCGACTTCCTCCGCGAGCCCGACCTCGGGTTCGCGTGGGCGGCGTGGCGCTGGGCCGAGGGCGACGACCTCGACGACGTGCTGATGGTGACCGGGCTGTCGGCCGGCGACTTCGTCCGCTGGATGAAGCAGCTCCTCGACCTCTGCGGCCAGGTGGCCGACGCGGCGGGCGAGCGTGAGCTGCGCGAGACGGCCCGCGCGACGGCCCGCCTGCTCAAGCGCGGTGTGATCGCCTACAGCGTCCTGGCCGACTGACGACCCCGCGAGTCGGCGACCGGTGCGGCCGGTCGCCGACGCCCGGATGTGGAAGGCTTCCGGCCATGGCCACCGGCGACCGCCTCCTGCTGCTCGACACCGCCTCGCTCTACTTCCGGGCGTTCTTCGGCGTGCCCGACTCGGTCAAGGCGCCCGACGGGACGCCGGTCAACGCGGTGCGTGGGCTGATGGACTTCATCAGCCGGCTGGTGGGGGAGTACGACCCGACGCACCTGGCCTGCTGCTGGGACGACGACTGGCGCCCGCAGTGGCGCGTCGACCTGCTCCCGTCCTACAAGGCGCACCGGGTGGTGCGCGAGGTGCCTGGCCCGCGGCCCGACGTCGAGGAGGTGCCCGACCCGCTCGAGGCGCAGGTGCCGGTCATCCGCGAGGTGCTCGCGGCCTACGGCATTCCCGTGGTGGGACACGCCGAGATGGAGGCCGACGACGTCATCGGCACCCTGGCCACCGGCGCGGGGATGCCGGTCGACATCGTCACCGGCGACCGTGACCTGTTCCAGCTCGTCGACGACGAGGCCGAGGTGCGGGTGCTCTACGTCGCGCGCGGCGTCAGCAAGCACGAGCGGGTCGACAACGCCTGGGTGCGCGCCAAGTACGGCGTCGACGCCCGGCAGTACGCCGACCTCGCCACGTTGCGAGGCGACGCCTCCGACGGCCTCCCCGGCGTCGCCGGGGTCGGCGACAAGACGGCTGCGACGCTGCTCGGCAGGTTCGGCACGGTCGAGGCGATCATCGCGGCGGCGGGCGACCCCGACTCCGACATGGGACCCGGTCCGCGGGGCAAGATCAAGGCCGCCGCCGACTACCTGGCGGTGGCGCCGCGCGTGGTCGCCGTGCGTCGCGACCTCGACCTCGGCTCGCCCGACCTGACCCGCCCGCGTACGCCCGCCGACCACGACGCGGTGGTCGCCCTCGACGCCCGCTGGGGCCTCGGCTCGTCTGCCGTGCGCCTCGTGCAGGCGCTGTCGGGATCGGACTAGGGTGGCGAGCGTGAGCTCCTCCGAGGTCGACGCCAAGGACCGCCAGATCCTCGCGCTGCTGGCGACCGACGGCCGGATGTCGTTCACCGACCTCGGCAAGGCGACCGACCTGTCGACCTCCGCGGTGCACCAGCGCGTCAAGCGGCTCGAGCAACGCGGGCTGATCAAGGGCTACGGCGCGACGATCGACCACGAGCAGCTCGGCCGCCCGCTCACGGCGTTCATCTCGATCACCCCGATCGACCCCTCCCAGCCCGACGACTACCCCGAGCGGCTGATGGGCATCTCGGAGATCGAGTCGTGCTGGTCGGTCGCCGGCGAGGAGTCCTACATCCTCAAGATCCGCGTCGCCACGCCGTACGCGCTCGAGGAGATGCTGGCCCGGATCCGCGCGGCCGCGAGCGTGTCGACCCGCACCACGATCGTGCTGTCGACCCCCTACGAGAACCGTCCACTCGACTGACCCGGGCAGGTCCCGGACGTCGCCCTCGGCAGGAGAGCGCCATGACCACCGACTCCGCACTTCTCGACCTCCTCCGGACCGAGCGAGGCGCGTTGATCGACACGCTGCGCGCGCTGGACGACGCCCGGTGGCAGGTGCCGTCCCTCTGCGCCGGCTGGCGGGTGGTCGACGTCGCCGCCCACCTGGCATGGGCGCCCGTCCTCGGCCCCGGCGCCGCCGCGGCCGCGCTGGCCCGCCACGGCTTCTCGATCAACCGGATGATCGAGCGGTCGGCGGTCGAGTGGTCCGGTCGCGGGCACAAGGCGATCCTGGACCGGCTCGAGCGCAACCTCGCCGATTACGCCCGCCCGGCGGGGATGCCGGTGGTCGCCGCCCTGGCCGACGCCGTCGTGCACGGCCTCGACGTGCGCCGCCCGCTCGGCCTGCCCCACGCGGTGCCGCCGGAGGCCCTGGCCCCGGTGGCCGACTTCGCCCTCCGCACGCCGTGGCCGCTGACCGCCGTGGTCGGCGGCAGCGCGCGGCGCCGGGTGGCGGGCGTACGCCTCGTCGCCGAGGACGCCGGCTGGTCCCACGGCTCGGGCCCCGAGGTCCGCACGAGCGCGGAGGCGGTGCTCCTCCTGCTCCACGGCCGCGCGCCCGCCCCCGCCGAGCTCTCAGGCCCCGGGGCGAGCGTGGTGCTCGCCCGCCTCTGATCCGGGCTCTGGGCGCGTCGCCGGCTGCGGGTGTTGGTCGGTCGTGGCGGAGGCCCCCCCCCCACAGGGACCCCACCACCCCTAGAGCGTTTCCACCCCCCCCCAATGTCGGAATACCCCCCCCAGTCAGCG
>NZ_JBYTTH010000007.1:0-130092 GCF_058134345.1 Nocardioides sp. Z24_21 | reverse complement strand
CATGGGGAGAGTGGGGTGCTCGCCCTCCTCGGATCAGGGCTTGGGGCGTGTCGTGGGTTGTGGGTGGGGGTCGGTGGGGTAGGGGTCCCCGCGGGAGGGGGGACTCCGACACTTGGAGGCCGTTGCAACCCCCTCCAGGTGTCGGACTACCCCTCCAGGTCGGCGCTCAGCGGGCCGTACGGCTCGCCAGCGCCCGCTTGATGCGGCGGGCGAGCACGACCGGGCGCTCGAGGTCGCCCCAGGTGATGCGGAGGCAGATCCACCCCGTCGCCAGGCAGATCTGCTCCTCGCGCCGCTTCTCGCGCATCAGGTAGTCGGCCAACGACTCGCCGGGGCGCCGGTGCCGTTCGTACTTGATGCGGCCGTCGAACTCGAGGAAGACGCCGAGCCCGCGCCAGGCGAAGTCGACGACCCCCAGCAGGTTGCCGTCATCGTCGACGACCTCGACTTGGGGCTCAGGGCGGGGGACGCGGTGCTCGAAGAAGAAGTGCCAGACGCGGGCTTCCGCGACGTTGGTCAGGCGCGAGTCGGCACGCCCCAGGACGAGCCGGGTCGCCAGACTGCCGGGCCAGTGCCGGGCGGTGGTGGCGACGTCCTGCAGCTCCTCGAGCGTCGCGAGTCCGAGGTGCAGCACGCCGCACGCGGCGACGAGCCCCGCCTCGGCGCCGTACAGCGTCACCACTTCGATGGCCCCTCGTGCCGGGTGGGTCACTGGTACGTCGTCGCGCAGCGTCCACCACCGCTGCCCGAGCACGGCGCGGTGGTGGACGACGCCGGCCTCCCTGCGACCGGGGCGCCCGTCGGTGCGCGTCAGGTGGGTCTCGTCGAGCCCGACGTCCCACAGCGGCACCTCGTGCTCGGCGAGCGCGCTCTGGTGGGTGAGCACCGCGCTGTCGTGGGACGTGCGCAGCACGGCGCGGGAGCGGGCACGCATCATGCCCACCGCGTCGAGGTCCTTCACCAGCTCGGTAGGAACGTACGCGCCGTAGCGGAGCTTGGTGAGCGCGCCCGCGGCCACCTGGTGGCGGATGTCGCGGTCGGTGAGGCCGTCCGCGACGAGGTCACGGCGCAGGAGGACGTCGTCAGGCGCGATCTGAAAGGTCATGCCTGACGTGGTGCCCGGTCAGCCCACGACGACAAACCGGGGCGGCGCGATCTGTGGATGCCGGCGGACCTGGGGGGGGGTTCCGACATTTGGGGGGGGTTGAACCGTCTTCTGGGTGTTGGGTTCCCCGCTGGGGGGGGGACTCCGACACAACCCGGAGGAGAGGGGGAGGGTCAGTAGGCCTGGAGGGCGGCGGTGCGGCGGGAGGCCTCGGCCATCTCGGCGGCCTTGAGCGAGGCCTCGTCGAGGCGGCCGTGCTCCTCCCACCACTGCTGCCCGGCGTCGGGGAGGGTGTGGATCGGGTCGTAGTACTCGAAGTGGCGCGACAGGGCCTCGGCGTCGTCGGCCTCGATGGACGTGCGGTAGTTCTTCGTCCAGTAGGAGATGCCGCGCTCGGTGTCGTAGTCGGCGTTCTGGTGCACCCAGCGCTTGCCGACGAACGGCACGTCGCACACGATGCGCGGCGTCGCGAAGCCCGGCAGGTAGCCCATGATGTGGTGCTGGAGGCGCTGCGCGTCGGCGAGCGAGACCCGCCAGTGCTCCGAGAACGGGATCATGTCGCACATGTAGAAGTAGTAGGGCATGACCTGGGCGCCGTCGAGCAGGCGGAAGCACAGGTCGAGCAGGGTGTGCGGGTCGGCGTTGACGCCGTGGAGCAGGACACCCTGGTTGCGGACGTCGCGCAGGCCGGCGTCGAGCATCGCTCGCGACGCCTCGGCGACGATCGGGGTGACTGAGTTGGCGTGGTTGGCGTGGGTGTGCATCGCGAGCGAGACGCCGCGCGAGCGGGCGACCGCGGCGACGCGGGCCACGCCCTCGACCACGTCGGGCTGCAGCCAGTGCTGCGGCAGGCCGATGAGGGCCTTGGTGGCGAGCCGGATGTCGCGGATGTTGTCGACCTCGAGCACCGACATGAGGAACGACTCGAGGCGGGGCCACGGCATGTTGGCCACGTCGCCGCCGGAGACGACGACGTCGCGCACCGACGGCGTCCGGCGCAGGTAGTCGATCATGTCACCGAGGCGGTCGTTGGGCTTGCCGGCGAACTTGAGCTTGTCGATGACCGGGGTCGAGTTGCCGACCAGGTCCATGCGGGTGCAGTGGCCGCAGTACTGCGGGCAGGTCGGCAGCAGCTCGGCGAGCACCTTGGTGGGGTAGCGGTGGGTGAGCCCCTCGGTGGCCCACATGTCGTGCTCGTGGAGGGAGTCGCGCGCGGCGTGCGGGTGCGACGGCCAGTCGGTGCGACGGTCGCTGAAGACCGGGATCATGTAGTGGCGGATCGGGTCGGCGTAGAACGCCTCGGTCAGCGACCCGGCGCCGGCGGGCTCGATGCCCGGCACCATGGTGTTCATCATCTGCGGCGGCACCAGCATCGACATGGTCGCCCGCTCGGCCTGGTCGCGCTCGAGGTCGGCGTAGAACCGCTCGTCGAGCAGGTCGCCCATCAGCTCGCGCAGCTGCTTGACGTTCTTGATGCAGTGGGCGCGCTGCCACTGCACCGAGGCCCACTCGGCGGCGGTGACGTCGGACCAGCCGGGGAACCGCGTCCAGTCGGGCTCGACGAGCTCCACGCGCCGGTAGGGGTAGGGCTGGCCGGCATCGCGGCCGGTGGCGAGGTCGGTCCCGGGTGCGGGGGCGGTCTCGATGCTCATCTGGTCTCCTTGCGGTGGCCCCGGGCCGGGCGGGAGCGGGGTCAGGTCGGGCGGCGCGCCGGTTGTGTGCGCGTCGACACGTCTGGGAGAGTACGTGGAGAACGTGCGGCCAGTCCAATGCCACGCCGCAAGATTTGCGGTTCATCACGAACGTAGAAGGATGCCCTGCATGAACACCTCCTCGGACGTCCAGACAGACGTCCGCACCAGCGACCCGACCGGCCTGCACCGCGTGCTCGACGAGCAGACGGTGCTGCCGCAGGCGGCCGAGCGGCTCGACACCCGCGCCGCGCTGTGGCCCGACGAGGTGCGCGTGCGCGTCGAGCGGCTCAACCTCGACGCTGCGTCGTTCCGCCAGCTCGAGCGGACGCACACCCGAGACGGCGTCACCGACGGCGACGCCGTGCGCGCGGAGGTGCTCGACATCGTCGCCACCCGCGGCAAGATGCAGAACCCGGAGACCGGCTCCGGCGGCATGCTCGTCGGCACCGTCGAGGAGGTCGGCCCCGAGTCGCCGCTCGGCCTGTCGGTGGGCGACCGCATCGCCACGCTGGTCAGCCTCACCCTGACGCCGCTCGTCATCGAGGACGGCCTCGGCGGCTGGGACGGGCGCAGCGAGCAGGTGCCGTGCGACGGCTACGCCGTGCTCTTCGGGCGCTCCATCGCCGCCGTCATCCCCGACGACCTCGACCCCGCCCTCTCGCTCAGCGTGATGGACGTCTGCGGCGCCCCGGCGCTCACCGCCCGCGTCGTGGAGGAGTACGTCGCCCGCGGGCAGGCACCGACCGTGGCCGTCATCGGCGGCGCCGGCAAGTCCGGCTCGCTCAGCCTGGCCGCCGCCCGCGCGGCCGGCGCGCGCCGCACCGTCGGCATCGTGCCCCACCAGGGCGAGCACGACCTGCTCACCGGCGCCGGCCTGGCCGACGCGGTGGCACTCGCCGACGCGCGCGACCCGATCGCCCTGCGCGACGCCGTGGTGGCGGCCGGCGGCCCGGCTGACGTCACGGTCGTCTGCGTCGACGTGCCCGGCTGCGAGGGCGGTGCGATCCTGGCGACCGCGGAGGGCGGCACGGTGATCTTCTTCTCCATGGCCACCAGCTTCAGCGCGGCGGCCCTGGGCGCCGAGGGCCTGGCGGCCGACGTGCGGATGCTCGTCGGCAACGGCTACGTCCCCGGCCACGCCGCGCTCGCCATGGACCTGCTGCGCGGCGACACCGGCGTGCGCGCCCTGTTCGAGCGGAGGCTCTGATGACGTCCACGACCAGCCGGCTCGGCCTCGACCGCGCCGACGTACGCCGCGCGCGCACCCTCGCGCGCCAGGTCGGCAAGCCCATCGTCGACCTCGCCCAGCGCCACACCACGGTCAGCGTCGAGCGGGCCACGCTGCGGCTCGCCGGGCTCGGCGGGGCCGACCCCGACGGCACCCCGTGGGTCAACCGGCTCGCCGACGCCGTCCGCGCCGATGTCGGCCTCGAGCACGGCGTCAGCGCGCCCGTCTGGGACGCGCTGCTGCGCGGCGAGGGAGACGACCTGCTCGCCCTCGCCCAGAAGGCCGCCGCCGGGTCGGTGAGCTTCCGGGTCCCGGAGGGCACGGATGCGCGGCTGGCGCGGGCCGCGGCGCGCAAGGCGGTCGGCGCCGGCATCACGCGGGTCGACCGGCAGCGGGTGGCGCGCGAGCGGATGATCGCCCGGGTCGGCGACGCCCCCAGCAAGCCGTGGATCTACCTCATCGTCGCGACGGGCGACATCCACGAGGACATCCCGCAGGCCCAGGCCGCCGCCCGCGAGGGCGCCGACGTGATCGCGGTGATCCGCTCCACCGGGCAGTCGCTGCTCGACTTCGTGCCCGAGGGCGCGACGCGTGAGGGGTTCGCGGGCACCTACGCCACCCAGGAGAACTTCCGCCTGATGCGGGCCGCGCTCGACGAGACGTCGAAGGAGCTCGGCCGCTACGTCCGGCTCACCAACTACGCCTCCGGTCTGTGCATGCCCGAGATCGCGGCGCTCGCCGGCCTCGAGCGGCTCGACATGATGCTCAACGACTCGATGTACGGGATCCTCTTCCGCGACATCAACCCGATCCGCACCTTCGTCGACCAGCGCTTCAGCCGGCAGGTCCACGCCCGGGCGGGCATCATCATCAACACCGGCGAGGACAACTACCTCACGACGGCCGACGCGGTCGAGGCCGCGCACACCGTGACGACCAGCCAGCTGCTCAACGAGTACTTCGCCAAGGAGGCGGGCCTCGAGGACTGGCAGCTCGGCCTGGGCCACGCCTTCGAGATCGACCCGGCCGTGCCCGACTCCTTCCGCCTCGAGCTGGCCCACGCCATGCTCGCGCGCGAGCTGTTCCCCGACGCGCCGCTGAAGTGGATGCCGCCGACGCGTCACATGACCGGCGACATCTTCAAGGGCTACCTGCTCGACGGCTTCTTCAACCTCGTGGGCGCGCTCACCGGCCAGGGGATCCTGCTCGTGGGCATGATGACCGAGGCGGTCGTCACCCCATGGATCTCCGACCGCGACCTGGCCCTGCAGAACGTCCGCTATGTCATGAACGCGGCCGGCAACCTGCACGAGGACTTCCGGCCGGCGCCCGACGGCTTCATCGCCGGGCGGGCGCGCGAGGTGCTCGGAGAGGCCATCGGCCTGCTCGAGGAGATCAAGGCCGACCGGAGCGTCCCCGGGCAGCCGCCGCTGCTCTCTGCCATCGCCGACGGCACGTTCGGCCTGATGAAGCGCCCGGCCGACAAGGGGAAGGGCCTCGAGGGAGTGGCCCGCAAGGCCGGCGACTACTACAACCCGGCCACCGAGATCCTCGAAGGAGCAGACCGATGAGCCTGATCCGGCCCTACGGCGACACCACCGGCGACGGCATGGTGCAGCTGTCGTTCACGCTGCCGATCGAGCACTCCAAGGTCGCCGAGGGCGCAGCGGTCCAGCTCGCCAACAAGATGGGCATGGACCCGGCGCTGGTCGTCCACTCCAAGGCCGTGGGGGAGGGCTTCACGTTCTTCGTCGTCTACGGCCGGGTCAACCACCTCGTCGACCCCAGCATGGTGGAGGTCGTCGAGCGCGACTACCCGCTGCTGACCCCCAAGGAGGCCAACGCCGCGATCAAGCGCTCGCTGCGCCGCCGCCTCGTGGTCGTCGGCGGCTGCATCGGCACTGACGCCCACACCGTCGGGATCGACGCGATCCTCAACATCAAGGGGTTCGCGGGGGAGAAGGGCCTGGAGTACTACCGCGAGCTCAAGGTCGTCAACCTCGGCGCCCAGGTCTCCGTCCCGCAGCTCGTCGAGGCCGCGCGCGAGGAGAAGGCAGACGCCGTGCTGGTCTCGCAGGTCGTGACCCAGCGCGACGCCCACCTGCTCAACACCCGCGAGATGTCGGCGGCGTTCCGCGAGGCCTACCCGGCCGCGCAGCGGCCGCTGCTGGTCGTCGGCGGGCCCCGCTTCGACGAGAAGATGGCCGGTGAGCTCGGCGTGGACCGCGTGTTCAGCCGGGGCACCACGCCCGGCGAGGTCGCGTCGTTCATCGTCCACCGGCTCGCCGGACCCCGCCCGAGCAGCCAGCAGGACGAGAAGGAGAAGGCCTCATGAGCGAGCCCGCCGGTAGCCGGGTCGGCACGGTGGTCACCCACCGCCGCTACGTCCCCTACTCCCACGCCCACTACGCCGGCAACCTCGTCGACGGGGCCTACAGCCTCGGCCTGTTCGGCGACGTGGCCACGGAGATGTGCATCGTCCTCGACGGCGACGAGGGGCTGTTCGCCTCCTACTCCGACGTCCAGTTCCGGGCCCCGGTGCGAGCCGGCGACGTGGTCGAGGTCACCGCGACGCTGGTGCGCGAGGGCACCCGCAGCCGGGTGATGGACTTCACCGTGCAGGTCGTCGGTCGGGGGGCGCCGAGCGCCGTGGCACCGGGCCGGGCGGAGGTGCTCGACCCGCCGGTCGTTGCCACGACCGCCACGGGCACCGTCGTCGTCCCCCCAGCCGCCGGGACGTAGGCACACGAGTCGGCGTGTCACGCGCCGACACGCCGACGACTTTGAGATTTGTCCCGCGAGTTTGTGCGGGAGCACCCTCCCGTGACCTGCGCGAACGCACGTTCGCGCAGGTCAGACCCGTGTTGACACCCTCCCGCACGCGAGGGAGGGTTTCGGGGTCCGCCTGTGCAGCTCGCGGGTGGCGCCTTCGGCAGAAGGGAGACGAACGTGGGGTACGTGACGCCAGCGATGCCCGTCGTCCGTCGACTCGTCGAGGGTGTCCCGCGAGGGCCGGATGCGGGAGGGGTCCCGCGGCCGTAGACAACTTCGCGCGCGCGTCAGCCAGACGGGTGCGCGTTGGTCCGAAGCCCCGGGGCCCCTCCCGCACCGCTGCAGGCGATCAGCCGTCGGCTACGGTCTCAGCGTGCCGCTCCGCGTCCTCATCGCCTTCGCCGGCGGCCTCGTCCTGGCAGCCGCGTTCGAGCCGATCGGCCATGCCTGGCTGATGCCTCCCGCGATCGCGGTGCTGGTGCTGTGCGTACGCGGCCTCCCGCCCCGCCGCGCCTGGCTGCCCAGCCTCGCGTTCGGGGTGGCATTCATCTTCGCGGTCATGGTGTGGATGCGATCGGTCGGCACCGACGCGTGGATCGCGATGTGCGCCATGGAGTCGGCGTTCTTCGTGCCCCTCGGCGTGGGTCTCGCGTGGAGCATGCGGGTGCGCGCGTGGCCGGTGCTCACCGCCCTGTGGTGGGTGGGGATCGAGACGCTGCGCAGCGGCTTCCCCTTCAGCGGCATGCCCTTCGGCCGGCTCGTGTTCGCGACCGCCGACACGCCCTGGGCCGACGCGCTGCCGTGGATCGGGATGACCGGCGTCAGCCTCCTCGTCGCCCTCACCGGCACCACGCTGGCGTGGGTGGTCCTGCAGCTGCGCTCACCGTCGCGCTCGACGTACGTCGCGGTGGCCGCCCTGGTCGTCGTCACCCTGGCCCCCGCGCTCGTGCCCTACCCGCTCGAGCGCACCGGCAGCGCCACGGTGGCCGCCGTGCAGGGCGACGTCCCGGGGACCGGTCTCAACGTCCCGGCGGTGCACCGGCAGGTCACGGCCGACCACGCGCGGCTCACCCGCGAGCTCGCCGACGCGGTCGCGGCGGGGGAGCAGCCGCGGCCCGACTTCGTGGTGTGGCCGGAGAACTCCACGGCCGTCGACCCGTTCCGCGACACCGAGGTGCACGGGGAGATCGTCGCCGCCTCCGACGCCATCGACGTCCCGATCCTCGTGGGCGGCACCAACAGCAACCCGCTCGACGACACCCAGGTGCTCAACCAGGGCATCGTCTTCCAGCCCGGACTCGGCAGCGGCGACCGCTACACCAAGCGGCACCCGGTGCCCTACGGCGAGTACATCCCCTTCCGGGGCAGCAGCTGGATGCCCTCGAGCTACGGCCGGCTCACCGAGGTGGCTCGCGACATGGTGCGCGGCACCAGCCTGGATCCGCTGCGGGCGGGCGACATCCGCGTCGCCGACGCGATCTGCTTCGACGTCGCCTACGACGAGGGCATCGCCGGCCAGGTCGCGCGCGGGGCCGAGCTGGTGACCGTCCAGACCAGCAACGCGATGTTCAGCCGCACCGGCCAGCTCGCCCAGCAGTTCGAGATCAGCCGGCTGCGCGCGCAGGAGACCGGCCGCTGGGTCGTCGTGGCGGCGATCAACGGCATCTCCGGGGTCGTGCGTCCCGACGGCTCCGTGGTCGCCTCGGTGCCCGCACGCGGCCAGGAGGTCCTGGTGGAGGAGGTCGGCCTCAGCACGACGATCACCCCCGCGGTCCGCCTCGGCGTCTGGCCCGCCCGACTCGCGCTCGCGTTCCTCGTCCTCCACACGGTCGTGGTCCTCATCGCCTATCGTCGTCGCCGGCAGCGTGACCGCGTCGCCGATCCTCGCCCGGACTCCCCGGCGAGCCCCTGAGCCCTGGAGTGAGGTGCGCACGCGTGAGCGTCGACGGACTCGGCCGCTGCGTGATGGTCGTGCCGACCTACAACGAGTCGGAGAACCTCGCGTGGGTCGTCGGCAGGCTCCGGGCCGCCCAGCCCGGGGTCGACGTGATGGTGGTCGACGACAACAGCCCGGACGGCACCGGCGAGCTCGCCGACCGGCTGGCCGCCGCCGACCCCGCCATCAGCGTGGTGCACCGCACCGAGAAGGCGGGGCTGGGGGCCGCCTACCTGCACGGCTTCGACGTCGCGCTCCGGGCGGGCTACGACGTCGTCGGCGAGATGGACGCCGACGGGTCCCACCAGCCCGAGCAGCTCGAGCGGCTCCTCGACGCGCTGCGCAGCGCCGACCTGGTGATCGGGTCGCGCTACGTGCCCGGCGGCTCGGTGGTGAACTGGCCCCTGCGGCGCCTCCTGCTGTCGCGGGGCGGCAACCTCTACGTCCGGCTGCTGCTCGGGATGCGGGTCAAGGACGCCACCGCCGGCTACCGCGTCTTCCGCCGCACCACCCTCGAGGCGATCGACCTTGCCTCGGTGAGGTCTACTGGATACGTGTTCCAGACCGATCTCGCCCACCGCACCGTGGCGCGTGGCCTCCGGGTCACCGAGGTGCCGATCGACTTCGTCGAGCGTGAGCGCGGGGATTCCAAGATGAGCGGCCAGGTGGCCGGTGAGTCGCTGCGGATGATCACCCGATGGGGACTGTCGCAGCGGTGGTCGCAGCTGCGGGGCCGGTCATGACCCAGCCCTTCCCGGTGTCCCCGCGGCCCCGGCGCCCGCGCCGGTGGCTGCGGCTGCTCCTGGTCGCCGCGTTCGTCGTCGTGCCGCTGGTCGAGATCTGGGTCATCCTGGAGGTCGGCCAGCTCGTCGGACCGTGGTGGACCATCGCGCTGCTCATCCTCGACAGCATGCTCGGCGCGTGGCTGATCCGGCGCGAGGGCGCCCGGGCGTGGGCCGCGCTCCGCGAAGCGCTCTACAGCGGCCGGATGCCCGCGCGGGAGATCGCCGACGGTGCGCTGATCCTCATCGGCGGCACCCTGATGCTCAGCCCGGGATTCGTCCTCGACATCGCGGGCATCATCTTGATCCTGCCCTTCACCCGCCCGGTGGCGCGCCGGCTGCTCACCAAGGTGGTCGAGCGTCGCCTCGTGGTCGCACCGGGCTTCGGCTTCGCGCCCGGCCCGTTCGGGCCCGGGAACGACGGTCGCCCCGGACCGGGGCCCGAAGGCCCGGTGGTCCGGGGCGACGTCGTCGAGTGACGCGTCAGCTGCTCAGCTGACCCGCTTCTTCTTGTTGGCGCGGTGCAGGTGCGCGGGGCCGATCTCGCCGCCGCGCAGCAGCTCGAGGCGCTCCTTGAGGATGTCCTCGAGCTCCTTCTCCGAGCGCCGCTCCAGGAGCATGTCCCAGTGCGTGCGCGCGGGCTTCTCCACCTTCTCCTCGGGGAGGATCCCCGCCGTGCTCAGCCCCTCCGCGCCGCAGCGCGGGCACTCCCACATGGCCGGGATGTCGGCCTCGACCGACATCGTCACCTCGAAGTCGTGACCCTGCTTGCACCGGTAACCGACCTGCTGGCGAGCGGCGAACTCGATGCCGCGCTCGTCCTCGAAACTCTGGCCGCCGAGCCGTGCGCCACGTAGTGTGCGCTCCGCCACCGTGCCCACCTCCATTGGGTTGCTGACACCCGTTGTGTTGTGTTCGGGTTTCTCCGGTGCAACGAGCCAGGACCGTGATGGTGACGTCGCTTGTGACGACGCGGCTCGCCTGCACCGAACTCCTACGATCTTCAACGGTAGCGGGGTCGCTCCAATTCCGCGGATTTCCCGCGGCACCCGCCACGCTCAGGCGTGACGGAATGCACCCCCAGGGGTGGATCCGCTCCGGGCCCCGGCGATCGGTCCCGGACGAGGCTCAGATGACCGCCGGCATGTCGTTGCCGGCGTCGCGGATTCCCTTGGCGGTGTCGACGCGCATCAGCAGGAGCCCACCCACGACGAAGAAGATGATCAGCGCGAAGATCGCCGGACGGTAGGAGTCGGTGAAGGTGTAGACGAGGCCGAAGACGAGCGTGCCGAACCACGAGGTGCCGCGCTCCATCGCGTGGTAGAAGCTGAAGAACTCCGCCTCCTTGCCGCGCGGGATCAGCAGCGAGAAGTAGGAGCGGGCCAGCGCCTGCGTGCCGCCCAGGACCAGCCCGATCGCGGCGCCGAGCACGAGCAGCGGGACGAGCGACTTCTCGGGGATGACCAGGCCGGCGGTGACGATGCCCATCCAGATGACCAGGCCGCCGAGGATGGTGTTCTTCGCGCCGCGGCGCGCGGCGATGCGGCCGAAGAGCAGCGCCCCGCCCACCGCGACGAACTGGACCAGCAGGTAGACGCCGAGCATGGTGCCCTGCGGGAAGCCGAGCTCCTCCACGCCGTAGACGGAGGCCTGGCTGATCACGGTCTGGATGCCGTCGTTGAAGAACAGGTAGGCGAGCAGGAACGTCAGCGCGACTGGGTAGTTGCGCAGCTCCTTGAGGGTGATCCAGAGCTGGCCGAAGCTGCGCTGCAGGACGCCTCCCTCGACGGGCTCGACATCGACCGGCGGGTGGTTCTGCAGCCCGCGGTAGGGGATGAAGGTGAACGCCGCCCACCACACGGCGGCCGAGAGCAGGGAGATCCGCACCGCCATGCCCTCGGTGAGGCCGAAGGTGTCGTGCATGCTCACCAGCACGAAGTTGACCGCCAGCAGGAGACCGCCGCCGGCGTAGCCGTAGGCCCAGCCGCGCGAGGACACCCGGTCGCGGTCGGACTCCGTGGAGATGATCGGCAGGATCGAGTCGTTGACCACCGCCGACGCGGCGAAGCACAGGTTGGCCAGGATGAACGTGATCGCGCCGAGCTGCCAGTTGTCGCCGGTCATGAAGAACAGGAGCGCGGCGAAGAACGCGCCGGCCCACGCGAAGCCCGCGAGGAGGTCCTTCTTGCGCGAGGTGCGGTCGGCGACGGCGCCGAGCAGGGGCAGCACGAGCGCGGAGATGAGCGTGGAGAACGTGATGACGTAGGCCGGCAGCGCGCCGGGGGCGATCGACAGCCCGAGCACCGAGACCCGGTCGTCGACCGCGGCCTCCTTCGCGACAGCGATCAGGTAGGGCCCGAAGAGGACGCCGGACACCGTCGTGGCGAAGGCGCTGTTGGCCCAGTCGTAGAAGTACCAGGCCCGCTGCTCCTTGGCCTGCGCCAACGGCGTCAGGTCCGCGATGCCGCCTACCTTGCTCATTCCTCATCCTCCACGTGGCCGTTCCACTGTCCGCGGGCGCGGAGCACGTCCCTGAGTATGTCCGTGCGATCGGTCATGATGCCGTCAACACCACGGTCGAGGAGGGCGTTCATCTCGATCGGGTCGTCGATCGTCCACACGTGCACCTGCAGGCCGGCGGCGTGCGCGCGTCGTACGAGCCCGCGCGAGACGACCAGCACGCGGCCGCGGTGGTGCGGCACCTGCAGCGCGACGGGCCGTCCGCGCGTGAGCCACCGGGCGAGGCGGGCGCTGGGGGAGAGCACGAACGCGACCACCTCGAGGGGGTGCGCCGACGTCGCCACCCGCCCCCGGGTGCGGCGGCGGAACCGCTCGAGCCGGCGGCGGGAGAACGAGCCGACCAGCACCCGGTCCCAGGCCGCACGCTCCTCGACGAACCGGGCCAGCGCCTCCACGGCCCCGTCGGCCTTGAGGTCGATGTTGAACCGCGTGGCGGGGAACGCGTCGAACAGCTCGGCGAGGGTCGGCACCGGCTCGCTGCCGCCGACGGCCGCGCGCTGCACCTCGGCGTAGGTCGAGTCGGCGATGCTGCCCGTGCGGTCGGTCACCCGGTCGAGGACCGTGTCGTGGAAGGCCAGGAGCACGCCGTCGCTGGTGACGTGGACGTCGGTCTCCAGGTAGGTGTAGCCGAGCTCGACCGCGTGGGCGAAGGCGGTGAGCGTGTTCTCCAGGCCCTCGACCTCCGGGTGGTAGGCACCACCGCGGTGGGCGAACGCGAGGGGTCGGGGCGCGTCGAGGTAGGCAGGGACGCGTGGATGAGGGGATGGCACGCGAGAAGTATGCGGTCAGCGGTACCGTCGAGGGATGGAGAGCATCACGTGTCCCCAGTGCGGTGTCGAGATGGTGGAGCGGACCCACGGCGAGGCCAAGGTCAGCGTGTGCCCCGAGGGGCACGGGGTGTTCCTCGCCCGGGCCGACCTCGGCCTGCTGGTCGAGGCGGAGAACGACTGGCACCGCAACACCGGCCAGCACACCGCGCCGCTCCCGCGCATCACCGCCGACATGACCGCCCCGCCCACCACCGGCCGGGTGTCGCGGGCCTGGGTGGAGACCCTGTTCGGCTGACGCCGAGGGGCGGACCTCCGCGGCTCAGATGTCGCGGAAGGTCTCGATGTTGGCGCCCAGCTCGTTGAGCCGCTCGGCGAGGTCCTCGTAACCACGGTGGATGACGTAGGTCGAGCGCAGCACGCTGCGGCCCTTGGAGGCGAGCATCGCGATGAGCAGCACGACGGCGGGGCGCAGGGCGGGCGGGCAGACGATCTCCGCTCCGGAGAAGTGCGTCGGGCCGTCGACGAGCACGCGGTGCGGGTCGAGCAGCTTGACCTGCGCGCCGAGCTTGTTGAGCTCGGTGAGGTAGATCGCCCGGTTCTCGTAGACCCAGTCGTGCAGCAGCGTCTGCCCCTCGGCGACCGCGGCGATGACCGCGAAGAAGGGCAGGTTGTCGATGTTGAGCCCGGGGAACGGCATCGGGTGGATCTTGTCGAGCGGCGCCCGCAGCTCGGACGGGTGCGTGGTGATGTCGACCAGGCGGGTCTCGCCGTTGAGCGCCACGTACTCCGCCGAGCGGTCGTAGCGGAAGCCCATCTCCTCCAGGATCGCCAGCTCGAGCTCGAGGAACTCGATCGGCGCCCGGCGGATGGTGATCTCGGACTTGGTGACGATCGCGGCGGCGAGCAGCGACATCGCCTCGATGGGGTCCTCCGACGGCGCGTAGTCGACGTCCACGTCGATCGACGCGCGGCCGGTGATGCGCAGGGTGGTGGTGCCGACGCCCTCGACCTCGACGCCGAGCTTGCGCAGGTAGAAGCAGAGGTCCTGGACCATGTAGTTGGACGAGGCGTTGCGGATCACGGTCGTGCCGGGGTGGAGCGCGGCGGCCATCAGCGCGTTCTCGGTGACGGAGTCGCCGCGCTCGGTGAGCACGATCGGTCGCTCCGGCTCGATCGCACGGTTGACGCTGGCGTGGTAGGCGCCGTCGGTCGCCTTGACGTCGAGGCCGAACGGCCGCAGGGCGGCCATGTGCGGCTCGACCGTGCGCTCGCCCAGGTTGCACCCGCCGGCGTAGGGCAGCTCGAACTCGTCGGTGCGGTGGAGCAGCGGGCCGAGGAACATGATCACCGAGCGGGTCCGGCGGGCGGCTCCCTCGTCGATCGCGGCGAGGTTGAGCTCGGCCGGCGGGATGATCTCGAGGTCGTTGTCGGTGTTGAGCCACCGCGTGGCGACGCCGAGCGAGTTGAGCACCTCGAGGAGACGGTTGACCTCCTCGATCCGGGCGACCTTGCGCAGCGTCGTACGGCCGCGGTTGAGCAGTGAGGCGCACAGCAGCGCGACGCCGGCGTTCTTGGAGGTCTTGACGTCGATCGATCCGGAGAGCGTGGTCGGGCCCTCGACGCGCAGGTGGGTCGGCCCGGCGCCGAGGGCGACGATCTCGGAGTCGAGGGCCGCACCGATGCGGGCGAGCATCTCGAGGGACAGGTTCTGGTGGCCCTTCTCGATGCGGTTGATCGCGCTCTGGCTCGTGCCGAGCAGCTCGGCCAGCTGGTGCTGGGTGAGCCCACGGTGCTTGCGCGCGTCGCGGATGAGGTTGCCGATCCGGCCCTTGTAGTCAGCCATGTCCAACACGGTATCTCAGATATGAGATAGCGCCACTCGGCGCGCGCCGGCCCCCCTCCCAAGGGCGGGGAAGGCGCTTCGGCCGCGTGGCAGGATCGGCGCCATGCGTGCCACGACGATCCATGCGCCCGGTGACATCCGCTTCGAGGAGGTGCCCGATCCGCGCATCGAGGAGCCCACTGACGCGGTGGTGAAGGTGGTCGCGGGCTGCATCTGCGGCTCGGACCTCTGGCCCTACCGCGGCGAGAACAAGATCCAGGCCGGCTCGACGATCGGTCACGAGTGCCTCGGCATCGTCGAGGAGGTCGGCTCGGAGGTGTCGAGGACCAAGGTCGGCGACTTCGTCATCGTGCCGTTCTGCCACTGCGACAACACGTGCGCCCACTGCCGCGCGGGCGTGCAGTCGGCGTGCGTCAACCTCGGGGGCACCTCGAGCGGGCAGGGGGAGTACGCCCGGGTGACCCAGGCCGACGGCAGCCTGGTGGCCACCGACGCGATGCCCGACGACGACCTGATCCCGTCCCTGCTCGCGCTCACCGACGTGATGGCCACCGGCTGGCACGCGGCGGTCGCGGCCGGCGTGCAGCCCGGCCACACGGTGGTGGTCGTCGGTGACGGCGCGGTGGGGCTCAGCGGGGTGCTGGCCGCCGCGCAGATGGGTGCCGAGCGGGTCGTCGCGATGTCGCGCCACGCGCCGCGCCAGGAGATCGCCCGGGCCTTCGGCGCCACCCACGTCGTCGCCGAGCGCGGCAAGGAGGGCGAGGCCCGCATCGCCGACCTCACCGACGGCATCGGCGCCGACGCCGTCCTGGAGTGCGTGGGCACCGACGCCGCGATGAAGACCGCGTTCACGGTCGCCCGGCCGGGCTCCACCGTGGGCTTCGTGGGCGTGCCGCACGGCGTGGAGCTGCCGGTGCGCCGGATGTTCCAGAAGAACGTCGGCCTCGCCGGCGGGATGGCGCCCGTGCGTCGCTACCTGCCCGACCTGCTCGAGCGGGTGCTCTCGGGCGCGATCGACCCCGGGCGGGTGTTCGACCTGACGCTGCCCATGGCCGAGGTCGCCGACGGCTACCGCGCCATGGACGAGCGCCGCGCGATCAAGGTGCTGCTGCGCCCATGAGCCGGTCGGACTGCCGGCTGCTGCTGGGGCCGCTGCTGCGCTACGTCGACGAGACCTCGGCCTCGGTCTGGGTCGAGACCGACGCCCCCGGCACGGTCAGCGTCGTCCGCGGCGCCGCCACCGCGAGCGCGCCGACGTTCCTGGTCCACGGCCACCACTACGCCCTGGTCGAGCTCGACGGGCTCGAGCCGGGCACGACCGAGGCCTACACCGTGGCCGTCGACGGCGAGCAGGCGTGGCCCCCGGCCGGGTCGCCGTTCCCCGACCCGGTGATCGCCACCCTCGAGGCGGGCCGCCCCCTCCACCTCGCGTTTGGCTCGTGCCGCACGTCGGTGGCGCACGACGCGAAGGGCAACCGCTCGCACGGCGTGGACGCGCTGCGCGCCTGGGCGCTGCGCGTGGGGGGCCAGGTCGAGCCGGCCGACCCCGACGACCCCGACCTCACCCCGGACCGGCTGCCCGACCTGGTGCTGTTCCTGGGCGACCAGGTCTACGCCGACGACACCACCGACGCGATGCGGGAGTTCATCGAGTCGCGCCGCGACATCGACGAGCCGCCGTGGACCGAGCTGCAGGACTACGAGGAGTACGCCCACCTCTACCGGCTCGCGTGGTCCGACCCGGCCAACCGCTGGCTGTTGTCGACCGTGCCGAGCGCGATGATCTTCGACGACCACGACATCCGCGACGACTGGAACACCTCGCTGGAGTGGCGCCGCGAGATGGAGGCCACGTCGTGGTGGCACGGCCGGATCGTGGCCGGCCTCGGGTCCTACTGGGTCCACCAGCACCTCGGCAACCTCGCGCCCGCCGACCGCGAGGTCGACGAGGTGTACGGCCTCGTGCGGGCGCACCGCGGCCAGGACGAGCAGGACCTCGGCCCGCTCCTCGACGCCTTCGCGGCCCGGGTCGACCAGCAGCCCGAGACCTACCGCTGGAGCTTCGCCCGCGAGTACGACACCCAGGCCCGCCTCGTCGTCGTCGACTCGCGGGCCGCCCGCCGGCTCGACCCGGACCACCGCGCGATGCTCGACCCCTCCGAGGCTGCCTGGCTCGACGAGCAGCTGCGCGGAGACGTCGACCACCTGCTCATCGGCACGTCGCTGCCCTTCCTGCTGGCCCGCGGGCTCCACCACCTCGAGGCGTTCAGCGAGGCGCTCGCCCGCGGGGCATGGGGCGAGCGGGCCGGCCGGCTCGGGGAGAAGGCGCGTCAGCTGGTCGACCTCGAGCACTGGGGAGCGTTCCAGACGAGCTTCCAGGAGGTCGCCCGGCAGGTGATGGAGGTCGCGGCCGGCAAGCGGGGCAGGGCGCCGTCCACGGTGACGTTCCTCTCCGGCGACGTGCACCACAGCTATGTCAGCCAGGCACGTCCGGTCCACGGCGGGCCCGAGCTGGGGTCGACGATCCTGCAGGCCGTCTGCTCGCCGATGCGCAACCCGCTCGCGCGCGGCCTGAGGCTCGCGACGGCCGTGCTGTCCTACGGCGTGGCCGGGCCGGCAGGTCGGCTGGCAGCGAGGTCGGCGCGGGTCCCCGACACCCCCTTCACGTGGACCTACGCCGAGGGGCCGTGGTTCGACAACAACCTGGCGTTCCTCGACCTGGCCGGGCCGAGCCTGCGCATGTGGTGGGTCACCGGTGAGGTCGTCGGCGACCACGAGCGTCCGCGGCTGGCCAAGGTGGAGTCCTACGCGCTCGACGAGGACGGCAACCCGCCACCGCTGGAGGGCGTGGCGTCGAGGGTGCGCCGCCGGATCGCGCGGCGCGCGAACGGCGACCTGGTCCGTGAGCGGTGAGGGCGGGTCAGGCGTTGCTGAGCCTGCGGTCGCGCCCGTGGACGCAGTCGCAGGTGTCCGAGCACGGCAGGTAGGTGTGCCGGCCGTGGCCGCAGCCGGTGCACGGGAGGTCGTGCGAGAGGTGGACCGAGCTGGTCTCCACGGTGTCCCACATGCTCTCGAGGGTGGCACCGCGCGCGGGCTCGCGGACCCGAATGCTGCGGAATGCCCGATCTGGGGCACGGAATGGCCCGTTCGGGCCATGGGCGTGTGGCCCGTCCGTCCCGCACCGGCGCCCTAGGATCGCCGCATGGGCGCGCGGACCGGTCACGACCTCACGCCGCAGCAGGCCCGGCGCATCGCCGTACGCGCCCAGCTGCTCGCGGCACCGCGGCCCGACGACGTGCTCGGGGTCGTGCGGCACCTCGGGTTCCTCCAGGTCGACCTGACCCGCGTCGTGGCGCCGCACGCCGACCTCGCGCTGTGGACCCGGCTGGGTGGCTCGTACGAGCCCGAGGACCTCGAGGACCTCGTCGGCGACGGCGCGCTCGTCGAGGTGAGGGGGATGCTGCTGCCCAGCGAGGACGTGGCGCTGCTGCGCGCCGACATGGACGCCTGGCCGGGTGAGCCGCCGTTGAAGGAGTGGCAGGAGGACCTCACGGACTGGGTCGCCGCCAACGACGGCTGCCGCCGCGACATCCTCGCGCTGCTGCGCTCGGAGGGACCGACGCCCGCGCGCGACCTGCCCGACACCTGCGAGGTGCCGTGGCGCTCCACCGGCTGGACCAACGACAAGAACGTGATGAAGCTCCTCGAGTGCATGGAGGGCCGCGGGGAGGTCGCGGTCGCCTCGCGCGAGGGCAGGGAGCGGCGGTGGGACCTCGCCGAGCGGGTCCACCCCGGCGACCCGGCGGTGCCGGCGGAGGAGGCCCACCGCACGCTCGCCCGCCGGCGGCTCCGCGCGCTCGGCATCGCGCGCCCACGCGCCCTCGAGGCGTGGGACGAGCGCTACGACGTCCGCGACACGGGTGAGCCGGCGCGCGTCGAGGGCGTTCGCGGCCAGTGGCGCGTCGACCCGGACCTGCTGGTCGACCTCGACGACTTCGCCGGACGCACCGCGATCCTCTCGCCGCTCGACCGGGTGGTCTTCGACCGCAAGCGGATGGAGGACCTGTTCGCCTTCGACTACCAGCTGGAGATGTACAAGCCCGCGGCGAAACGGCAGTGGGGCTACTGGGCGATGCCGGTGCTCGACGGCGAGGATCTGGTCGGCAAGGTCGACGCCACCGCCGAGCGCGACGCCGGCGTGCTCGTGGTGGACGCCGTGCACGAGGACGGCAGCTGGTCGGCGGCCCGCCGGCGGCGGGTCGAGGCGGAGATCGCCGCGCTGGGGGAGTGGCTGGGGCTCGAGGTCGTCCGCCCCTGAGCTCGCTGCGCGGACCGACCCGAGGCGGTCAACGCCGGAGGAGCCGGCGCAGCTCCTCCGTCGTGTCCTCGGTCCACCCGTCGGGCCGCACGAGCTGCACCCACGCCGCCGCGTGCTCTCCGGAGAAGTTGTGGCCGTGGCCCGGCTCGGTGTCGAAGGCCATCGCGAGATCGGCCGAGACCTGGAAGAACGTCACGAGCGGCACCCAGCGCATGCCGCCCGGGACGTCGGCGCCGCGTTCGTCCTCCAGCCAGTCGGGTCGTCGGAGGAGCAGGTCGGGACTCCACCACGTGACCGGGTCGGAGGCGTGCTGGAGATAGAGCACGCGGCTGCCCTCCCACGGACGGTCGGCAGGCGGCGGGCTCTCGGCCCGCGTGGCGAACCGGACGACGCGCCCGTCGCGGTACACCGGCTCGATCTGGGGCGAGCCGGGATCGCGGTCGGCGGACAGCTCGCCCCACAGCCGGTTGAAGCTCGGCGGGCCCACGAAGAGGGCGCCGGTCGTGCGGTTGGCCAGGTCGAACTCGCCGCTGAACGCCTCCTCGGCGCCGAAGGAGCCCAGGCTCTCACCGAAGACGTAGAGCCGCGGCCGGTCGTCGGGCGGGAGCGCCGTCCACCGCTGGTAGACCGCGTCGAACAGCCCGCGCCCGGCCTCGCGGGCCCGCTGGGCGTCGACGACGAACGACAGCCAGGACGGGAGGTGGGAGTACTGCATCGCGACGATCGCGGAGTCGCCGCCGGTGACGTACTCGAACCCGGCGGCCGCGCTCGGCTCGACCCAGCCGGTGCCGGTCGTGGTGACCACGAGCAGGTGCTCGCGGTCGAACCCGCCCGCGCGCTCGAGGTCGTCGACGGCGAGCTCCGCGCGCTCCTCGGCGTCGTCGGCGTTGCCGAGCCCGGCGAAGGCGCGGATCGGGTCCATCGCGGCCGTCCCCACGACGTCCTCGATCTGCTCCGCGGTCGGTCCGCCGGCCACGAAGACGCGGCCCTCACGGCCCAGGTCGTCCCAGTCGACGAGCGACTCGGCGCTGCCCGAGCGCAGCGCGGATTCGGGCCGTCGCGCCGAGGAGGGCGTCGTCAGGTCGCCGACGGCGAACGACGCGTCGAGGGCGCGCAGGCCGGCGTCGGCGAGCACCCCGCTCACCAGCGTGACCCCGAGGCCGACCACGACGAGCACCCCCAGGGCCTGGGCCGCCTTCGGCCCGATCCGGCGCTGGAGCAGCCGGACGAGGCGCCGGGTCAGCGCCCGCAGCCCTCGCGCCGCGACGAGCACGAGCCCGGCGACGAGCACCGCGATCACCGGCACGAGCAGCACGGACGCGACGGGCGTGGGCTCGCTGCCGGCGAGGCGGTGGGCCTCCTGCTGCCACCGGGCGCCGAGGAGCAGCATCACGATCCCGCCCACCGCGCCGACCACGGCCAGCGCGGTCGTCGCCCAGCGCGGCCAGGCGCGCCGCGGCCGGTCCCGCACCGCGCTCCAGCACCACGAGCAGAGCACGCCGAGGCCGTAGCCCGCGGCCGCGGCGACACCCGTGACGATGCCCTGGAACAGCGGCGGGCGGGGGAGCAGGGACGGCGTCAGCGAGACGGCGGCCAGCAGCAGCGCCCCGGCGACTCCCGGGGGCACCAGCGCGAGCCGACGCGCGGACGTCCGCGCGAGCGTGTCCAGTCGTGCGAGGGCCGCGCCGGTGGCGTCGCCTGCCATCGGGCACCTCCTGCCCGTCACGGCGAGGTGCCCGCGACGGGCTCCCCGCACCCAGACGGACTATCCCACACCCCGTCCGCGCGGGTCACCGTCGCGCGGTCCGGTCTCCGCCTCGGCCTGACGGTCCATCAAGGTATGCAGGCCAACCCGCACTTCCCAGCGTGAGCTCAACGAGGGAAGTGCCGGTCCAGCGACATACCTTGATGAACCGGCGGCGGCGGCGGCGCGGAGACGGGCCTACTTGTCCAGCGGGAGCCCGAGCGCCGCGGCCAGCGCGTGGGGGTCGGCCACCGAGAGCGTGACGCCGGGGTGGGTGATCGTGCCGGTCGGGTCGATGGCGGGGACCGCGTCGTGGAACGTGAGGCAGAGCGCACGCTCGCCGTTGGTCGTGAAGGAGACGCCGCGGTCGGCGGCCGACAGGTGGGCGGGGCCGGCGGTCTTGAGCCACGAGAAGCCGCCGGAGAGCTGCGCGCCGGCCAGGTTGGCGCGCGGGGTGACCAGGCGCCAGGGGCCGAAGCGGACGTAGAGCCACTGGGGGCCCACCTCCACCGCGGTGCTGGCCGGGGTGACGCCGAAGGCGCGCGCCGGGGTGACGTAGGACGGCGCGAAGGCGAAGTCGAACGCCTCGACCGCCTCGGGGGAGCCCTGGCCGCCGGGCTCGCGCACGAGGCCGCGCAGGGCGGCGGCCGCCGGCACCCGGTAGGGCTGGAGCACCGCGGCCGAGGGACCGGGCACCCGGAGCAGGGCCCGGCTGGCACCGCCCGGTGCGGGCAGGACGTGGTGGTCCATCGTCGTGGTGACGGCACCGCGCCCGGCGCGCCAGCTCCACGACCGCAGCCCGGGGTCGACGCGGACGACCTCGAAGTCGACGGCCACCCCGGCCGGGCCGTGCACCCGGCCGGTGGTGCCGGGCGCCAGGACGTCGTCGGACGACTCGACGTCGCGGATCAGCGGTGCCCACGACGACCATGTCGCGGGGGTGGTGAAACGGCGCCACGCCTCGTCGGCGGCGGCGGGACCGTGCGCGTCGACGAGCATGGCGCCGCCCTCAGAGCTGGACGGTGTCGTTGTCGCCCAGGTCGGGCTGGGCGTCGGTGACGAGCCCCTTGGCCACCTGGACCACGAGGGAGACCTTCCCAGGCGACTCCCAGTACTCGGCCGTGTCGCCGTCGATGCGCAGCAGCACGCTCTCGGGATCGTCGGGCCCGCCCGACATGAAGGCGCCGGCGGACGCGTCCCACAGCTCGCGCAGCTTGGCGCGGTCGTCGCTGAGGTGAGCGGTGCCGGACAGCGAGACCCAGCCGGCCTTGCTGGAGTAGGAGACGTTGACCCGCGGGTCGGCCTCGATCGCGCGCACCTTGTCGCTGCTGCGCTCGGTGATGAACCAGGTGGTGCCTGGCTCCTCGAAGTCCTGGGTGCCCATGGGCATGGACACCAGCCGGCCGTCGAGCGACACGTAGGTCAGCACGGCGATGTCGGTCTTGTCCATGATCTCGGCCACGGTGGCGGTCTGGTCGTCGTGAGTCCTCATCTCCCGACAGTGACACGCGTCGCCAATCCGGCACCCCACCCAGGAGGCTGGTGCGGTCACAGCGGCGGCGCGCGGGCCGTCGTACTGGCAGGATTGCCCCGGCACTGCAGGGGCACGAGGCCCGTTCCGCCGGGTCCGCGACCAGACAGGGGAGACGCAGAGCATGACGACCACGCACCCGGCCGACGACCACGCGCTGATCAGGGTCGAAGGGGCCCGGGAGAACAACCTCAAGAACGTCAGTGTCGAGCTGCCCAAGCGGCGGCTGACCGTCTTCACCGGGGTCTCCGGCTCCGGCAAGAGCTCGCTCGTCTTCGCGACCATCGCGGCGGAGTCGCAGCGGATGATCAACGAGACCTACAGCGCGTTCGTGCAGGGCTTCATGCCGAGCCTCGCCCGGCCCGACGTCGACCACCTCGAGGGACTCACCACCGCGATCATCGTCGACCAGGAGCGGATGGGCGCCAACCCCCGCTCGACCGTCGGCACCGCCACCGACGCCAACGCGATGCTGCGGATCCTCTACAGCCGCCTCGGCGACCCCTACGTCGGCCCGCCGACCGCGTACTCCTTCAACGTCCCCACGCGGAAGGCGAGCGGGATGATGACCACCGAGAAGGGCGGGCGCACCGAGCGCCAGGTCGTCAAGCAGGAGGTCTACCTCGGCGGCATGTGCCCGCGCTGCGAGGGCATGGGCAAGGTCAACGACATCGACCTGACGGCGCTCTACGACGCGGAGAAGTCGCTCGACGACGGCGCCCTCACCGTGCCCGGCTACTCGATGGACGGGTGGTACGGCCGGCTCTTCGAAGGCATGGGGCTGCCGATGGACAAGCCCATCAAGTCGTTCACCAAGAAGCAGCTCGAGACGATGCTGTGGTCGGAGCCGACCAAGATCAAGGTCGAGGGCGTCAACCTCACCTTCACCGGGATGATCCCGCAGATCCAGAAGTCGATGCTCTCCAAGGACCCCGAGGCGATGCAGCCGCACATCCGGCGGTTCGTCGACCGCGCGGTCACCTTCCAGACCTGCCCGGAGTGCGGGGGCACGCGGCTCACCCCCGAGGCCCGGAAGTCCACGATCAGGGGCAGGTCGATCGCCGACCTGTGCGAGATGCAGATCAGCGACCTCGCCGAGTGGGTGCGCGAGCTCGACGAGCCGTCGGTGGCACCGCTGCTCAAGGGCCTGCAGCACCTGCTCGACTCGTTCTCCGAGATCGGGCTGGGCTACCTCTCCCTCGACCGCCCGGCCGGCACGCTGTCGGGCGGCGAGGCCCAGCGCACCAAGATGATCCGGCACCTCGGGTCGTCGCTGACCGACGTCACCTACGTCTTCGACGAGCCCACCATCGGGCTGCACCCGCACGACATCGAGCGGATGAACAACCTGCTGCTGCAGCTGCGCGACAAGGGCAACACCGTGCTGGTCGTCGAGCACAAGCCGGAGACGATCGCGATCGCCGACCACGTCGTCGACATCGGGCCTGACGCGGGCGCCGCGGGCGGCACCATCTGCTTCGAGGGCGACGTCGACGGCCTCCGCGCCAGCGACACGATCACCGGCCGGCACCTCGACGACCGGGCGCGGCTCAAGGAGTCGGTGCGCGAGGCCACCGGCGCGATGGAGGTGCGGGGCGCCTCGACCCACAACCTGCGCGACGTCGACGTCGACATCCCGCTCGGCGTGCTGACCGTGGTCACCGGTGTCGCCGGATCGGGCAAGAGCTCGCTCGTCCACGGCTCGCTCGCCGGCCGCGACGAGGTGATCGTCATCGACCAGGGCGCGATCAAGGGCTCGCGGCGCAGCAACCCGGCGACCTACACCGGCCTGCTGGAGCCGATCCGCAAGGCCTTCGCCAAGGCGAACGGCGTCAAGCCCGCCCTCTTCAGCTCCAACTCCGAGGGGGCGTGCCCGACCTGCAACGGCGCGGGCGTGATCTTCACCGAGCTCGGCCCGATGGCGACCGTCGAGTCGCCGTGCGAGGAGTGCGAGGGGCGCCGCTTCAAGGCCGAGGTCCTCGAGCACACCCTCGGCGGCAAGGACATCGCCGAGGTGCACGAGATGTCGGTGGTCGACGCCCGCGCCCACTTCAGCGAGGGGGAGGCCCGGATCCCGGCCGCCGTGAAGATCCTCGAGCGGCTGGTCGACGTCGGGCTGGGCTACCTCTCGCTGGGCCAGCCGCTCACCACGCTGTCGGGCGGGGAGCGCCAGCGCCTCAAGCTGGCCACGCAGATGGGCGAGAAGGGCGACGTCTACATCCTCGACGAGCCCACCACCGGCCTGCACCTCGCCGACGTGGCCAACCTCCTCGGCCTTCTCGACCGCCTCGTCGACTCCGGCAAGTCGGTCATCGTCATCGAGCACCACCAGGCGGTGATGGCCCACGCCGACTGGGTCATCGACCTCGGCCCCGGCGCGGGCCACGGCGGCGGCACGATCGTCTTCGAGGGACCACCCGCCGAGATGGTGGCGGCCGAGGAGCCCACCCTCACCGGCAAGCACCTGGCCGCCTACGTGGGCGCCTGAGGCGGCGGCCGGGTCAGCGCAGGTGCTCGACGGCGCGCCGACCGAGGACGACCAGCTCCATCCTGGGTGGGACGGCGAACCAGTAGCGGACGTCAAGCACCGACACGGTGCGCCCGACTCGCACGGCGAGCACGCGATCGAAGTAGGACTCGCCCTCCCACGGTCCGGTGGAGACGATGAGCATCCCGGCGGACTCGTCCCCGAGCGTGCGGGGGAACCAGGCGCGCTTCTCGATGTGCCACTGATCCCCGTCGATGATGACGTCGGACTCGCCCACGCAGCGCCTGCTGAAGGTCCGATAGCGATCCACGAGGGCGCGCGCCTCGCGGGTGGAGTGGAAGCGGACGACGGTCTGCTCGACATCACGCACCGACGGAGGCCGCTCGTCGGCGTAGACGCTGCCCTGGATCCGGCTGGCGCCGCTGACCTCTGCTGCTCGGTCGACGCACCTGTGGGGTGCGAGGACGGGGGAGCGCCGCACCTTCACGCGGCTGGAGAGCAGGTAGCCGTAGATGGCTTGGTACTCATCCAACGTCAGGAGGTGCCGGCGCTGCAGCGGCCGAGGTGGCTCCTCCGCAGCGACGACCGGCGCAGGGACCAGCAGCGTCACGAGGACGGCCAGGGCGACCAGCACGCTGCGCATCCGACCAGCATGCGCCCCGACCCCTCCCACCAGCAACGGCCGGCTGGGCCCCGGCGTTCTCACCGCGTGAGCACCACCAGCCGCTGCGTCGCACGGGTCATCGCGACGTAGCGGTCGACCGCGCCCGTCACGCCGTCGCCCAGCCCGTCGGGATCGACCAGCACGACCAGGTCGAACTCGAGGCCCTTGACCAGCTGCGGCGACAGCGAGCGGACGCGCGCCGAGTCGGCGTAGGTCGGATCACCGACCACGACGGCGGTGCCCTCGGCGTGCTCGGCGAGCCACGCGCCGATGATGGCGTCGCGCTCCTCGACGGGCGCGTGGAGGACCGGGATCCCGCTCTCGCGGATCGACGTGGGCACGTTGGCCTCCGGGAGCGCGGCCCGGATCACCGGCTCCGCCTCGGCCATCACCTCGGCGGGAGTGCGGTAGTTGACCGTCAGCGGCGCCACGCTGACCTCGGGCAGACCGACCCGCGCCAGGCGCTCGGCCCACGACTCGCCGAAGCCGTGGCGCGCCTGCGCACGGTCGCCGACGATAGTGAGGCTGCGCGAGGGGCAGCGCCGCAGCAGCATCGCCCACTCGGCGTCGCTGAGCTCCTGCGCCTCGTCGACCACGATGTGGGCGAACGGACCGGCCAGGCGGTCGACGTCGGCGTCGGGCAGGGCCGCGTCGTCGACCAGCGCGCTCTGGAGGTCGTCGTGCACGAGCATCGACACCAGCCCCTCGCCGTAGTCGTCGGCACCGGACTCGCGGGCGGTCGTGCGGAGGTCGTCGATCACGTCGTCCATCCGCGCCCGCTCGCGCGCCTCGACTGCTGCGGTACGACGTCGTCGCCCCGAAGCCTCGGGGTCGCCGAGCCGCAGCCGGGCCGCATCGAGCAGCGGGAGGTCGGCGTCGGTCCAGGCCTCGGGGTCGTCGCGTCGCAGCGCCCGCACCTCGTCGGGAGCCAGCCACGGCGCGCAGTGGCGCAGGTAGGCCGGCACCGTCCACAGGTCGCCGACGAGGTCGGTGTGCTCGATGAGCGGCCAGGCCCGGTCGAACGTGTCGCGCAGCCCGGCATGGCGGTCGAGGACGCGGCGCAGGTCGTCGGGGGAGAGGTCGTCGAGATCGTCGGCCGCCTTGTCCACCAGGACCGTCAGCAGCTCGTCCCACACCTCGTCGCGGGCCAGGTTGTGGGGCGTGCCGGGATCGGAGGAGGCGAACGCCTCCGCCCACTCGGCGGCGGTGATCCGGACGTCCCCCCACGGGGTCTCGACCAGGTAGGACTCCGCCGGCGGCTCCTCGTACAGCGCGACCGCGGGCTGGATCGCCTCGACCATGCGCCGGTCGCCCTTGAGGGCGGCGACACGGGGGTCGGGCTCCGGGCCAGACGTCGCCTCGGGCACGAGGTCACCGATCGTGCACGTCTGCACGCCCTCCTCACCCAGGCTCGGCAGCACGTCGCCGACGTAGACGAGGTAGGGCTGGTGCGGGCCGACGAAGAGCACGCCCCCGCGCCGGTGGCCCAGCCGCGGGTCGGCGTGGAGGAGGTAGGCCGTGCGGTGCAGCGCGACGACGGTCTTGCCCGTGCCGGGACCGCCGTCGACGACCAGCGCGCCACGTGAGCCGGCCCGGATGATGGCGTCCTGGTCGGCCTGGATCGTGGCGAGGACGTCGCGCATGCGGGGCGTACGACTGCCGCCCAGCGTCGCGACGAAGGCCGACTGGTCGTCGAGCGCGGCGACGTGGCGTAGGGCGTCCTCGGTGAAGGCCTCGTCCCAGTAGTCGACGATCCACCCGCCCGACCAGCGGTAGCGGCGCCGGCTCTCCAGGCCCCGCGGGTGTGCGTGGGTGGCGGCGAAGAAGGGCTCGGCCGCCGGGGAGCGCCAGTCGACGAGCAGCCGCTGCCCGTCGGCGTCCGCGAGCCCGAGGCGCCCGACGTACGTCGGCTCGTCGCGACCCTCGTGCACGATGCGGCCCAGGCAGAGGTCGAGGTCGTAGCGGCGCAGCGCACGCAGGCGCGACGACAGGCGGTGCACCTCCTGGTCGCGCTCGAGGGCGGCGGTGCCGCCGCGCGCCGGGGCCGACCGGGCCTCGGCGAGCCTGCCCTCGAGGTCGCCGATCGCCTGCTCGAGCGCGTCGGCGATGCGGGCGAAGTGCGTGCGGTCGTGGTCGATGAGCGCGGGGTCGGCCTTGGCGACGAGGGCCTCGGGGAGCGCGAAGGGGAACGTGTCGTGAGCGGCGGCGTGGGCGGTGGCGTGGGGGCGTCCGGGCGGCATCACGCCGTGCAGTGTGGGGGCCGACCGGGGTCTTGCGGCAAGGCCCCCGATGGCCTATACGTTGAGAGTGGAGGCAGTCCAGCGCATCGGCTCGGTCCCGATCCTGGACGCCATGGGGATCCGTGTCGTCGAGGTTCGCGCGGGGCACGCGGTGGCCGAGCTGCCGCCCGAGCCCAACGTCAACCACTTCGGCGTGACCTACGCCGGGTCGCTGTTCAGCGTCGCCGAGATGCTGGGCGGTCTGCTCAGCCTGGCGACCTTCGACCTCGAGGGCGAGCTCGCCGGCTTCGTGCCGCTCGTCAAGGAGTCGACGATCCGCTTCCGTCGCCCGGCGATGGGCGTCGTGCGTGCCACGGCGTCGCTGTCGCAGGAGGAGGCGGCGCGGGTGCGGGCCGACGCGCTGGCGTCCGGCCGGGGCGAGTTCGTGCTGGAGGCAACGCTCACCGACGCCGTCGGGGAGGTCGTGGCGACGACCGTCGGGACCTACCAGGTCCGGCGCCTGGGGTGAGCCGGTGAGGTTCGTGCTGCACGACCACCGGCGCCCGAGCCCGCACTTCGACCTGCGACTCGAGGAGGAGGGCGTGCTGCGGAGCTGGGCGGTGCCCAAGGGGCTGCCGGACGACAGTCGGCGCGACCGGCTCGCCATCGCGGTGGACGACCACGACCTGGACCACCTCGCCTACGAGGACGAGCACAAGTCCGTCGCCGACACCGGCACGTGGGAGGAGCACGACCGCGACGGCCGCCGGATCGTGTTCTCCCTGCACGGGCGCGAGGGCGTCCGTCGCTATGCGCTCATCCACACCGGCGGCACGCAGTGGCTCCTGCACCTGACGCGGGCCCAGCCGCCATCCGTCAACGGGGGTTGACATCTCGGCGCAGGTCAACAACAGTTGACGGATGAGGACGGCCATCGACGCCGAAGAGCCGGGGGAGCGCGGTCCGCTCGACGAGCTGGTGCGCATCGCCCGCGCCAAGCACGAGCTGGCCGCCGCCGAGGCCGTCGCGGTGCGGCGCGCTCGCGTCCAGGGGTTCACCTGGGCCGAGATCGGCACGCTGCTGGGCGTGAGCAAGCAGGCGATGCACAAGAAGTACGGCAGGTCCGCCTGACGCCGGCACGCGAGCCCGCCATCCGTTGACCAGCCCCCGGGGCCGGTGTTACAACAAGGATCGTATACAAAACCGTATACGCCAGTCCGCGTGACCACACCCTCTCGGGAGACTCACCGTGACGTCCAGGCAGACTCGGATGCCGCACCACCGTCCACCCCCCTCTCCGCGACGGGCCACCCGCCCCGGACCGCTCCTGCGCCGGCCCTGGGCCGCGCTCGTCCTGGCCGTCGTCGTCGCGGTGCTGCTGTCCGCGTGCTACGCGGTGCAGCCGCGCGGCGAGACGCCCGAGCGCAAGGACGTGTCGAGCGTCCCGGCCGAGGGCGTGTCGCTGGCCGACGGCGGCGACCTGGTGATGGGCCTCTCGGCCGATCCCGACGTGCTCGACCCGACCACGTCCTCGTCGCTCTACACGCGCTACGTGATGAGCTCGATCTGCGAGAAGCTCTACGACATCGACGCCGACGGCCGCATCGTGCCCCAGCTCGCCACCGACCTCCCCGAGCTCGACGACGGCGGCCGCACCGTGCGGATTCCGCTGCGGCAGGGCGTCACCTTCGCCGACGGGACGCCGTTCGACGCCGAGGCGGTGCAGCGCACCCTCGAGCGCCACCTCGAGAAGGAGGACTCGGCGCGCGCGGCCGAGATGGGACCGGTCGAGAGCGTCGTCGCCGTCGACGACAGCGCCGTCGAGCTGAGGTACGCAAAGCCGTTCGCGCCCGTCACCGCGTCGCTGGCCGACCGAGCGGGCATGATCTTGAGCCCGCGCGCCCTCGACGACCTCGGTGACGACTTCGGCACCTCGCCGGTGTGCGTGGGTCCGTTCCGGTTCGTCGAGCGGGTGCCGGCGACGTCGATCGTGGTGGAGCGCGACCCGGAGTACTACGCAGCCGACGAGGTGCACCTCGACACGATCACCTACCGCATCATGACCGACGCCAACATCCGCGCCGCCAACCTGCAGTCCGGCGACGTGCACGTGATCGACACCGTCTCGCCGACCACGATCGAGACCCTCGAGCGCGAGCCGGGCATCGGGCTGCTGCAGACCGGCTCGCTGGGCTACCAGGGCATCACGTTCAACCTCGGCAACACCGACGGCGTCGGCACGCCCCCGGGCACGATCGACACCCCGGTCGCCAGCGATCCCCGGGTGCGCGCGGCGTTCGAGCTCTCGCTCGACCGGGAGGCCCTGGTCAACTCGGTGTTCGACAACTGGTTCGAGCCGGCCTGCTCGCCGATCTCGCCGGACACGGTCTATGCCACCGAGGCCAGCAACGAGTGCCCGCCCTTCGACCCCGAGCGGGCCCGCGAGCTCCTCGACGAGGCCGGCGTCGACACCCCGGTCGAGCTCACCATGAAGGTCTCCAACACCCCCGACACGCTCCGACTGGCGCAGGCGATCCAGGGCAGCGTCTCGGCCGGCGGGTTCGACATCGAGCTCGAGCCGGTCGAGTACACGACGCTGCTCGACGACCAGACCGGCGGCGACTTCGAGATCCTGCAGCTCGGCTGGTCGGGCCGCATCGACCCGCACGGCAACATGTTCTCCTTCCTCTCCACCGGCCAGGCCAACAACTACTCCGGATTCAGCGACGAGCGCGTCGATGCGCTCCTCGAGCGGGCGGCCGGGGAGGTCGACACCGACCGGCGCGCCGACCTCTACGGGCAGGTGGTCACCCTGGTGCACGAGGTCGACCCGATCGTCTACCTCTACCGCCAGCGCAACCTCACCGGCTACTCCGAGGACGTCGCCGGCGTCAGCACGTACGGCGACGGGGTCGTACGGCTGAGCCGGGCGGGCTTCGTGACGGACGGGGGCTCGTGATGGTGCGCTACCTGCTCGGGCGCCTGGCACAGGCGGTCGTCACCATGTTCCTCGCCTCCGTCGTGGTGTTCTGGGGGGTACGCGCCCTGCCGGGGGATCCCGCCCTGGCCGCCGCGGGGGAGGAGGCCGACCCGGCCACGCTGGCGGCGGTGCGCGCCGAGCTCGGCCTCGACGACTCGCTGCTCGTGCAGTACGGCACGTTCGTGAAGAACCTGCTGCAGGGCGACCTCGGCACCTCGATCGCCACGGGCATCCCGGTCACCGACCTCCTCGCCACGACGCTGCCGGTCACGCTGTGGCTCAGCCTCTACGCCGTGGTGGTCGCCGTGGTGGTGGGGGTCGGTGCCGGGGTCGCGGCCGCGGTGCACCGGGGCCGCTGGCCGGAGTGGCTCGCCAACGGCTTCACGCTGGTCGGCCTGTCGGTGCCGAGCTTCTGGCTGGGCATCCTGGCGATCCTCTACCTGGCGGTGGGGCTGCGCTGGTTCCCGGCGTCCGGCTACGTGCCGGTGAGCGAGGAGCCGCTGCGGGGTCTCTACTACCTGACGCTGCCGGCGCTCGTGCTCGGCACCGCGCTGGCCGCCGTCATCATGCGCCAGACCCGCTCGTCGATGCTCGACACGCTCTCCGCCGACTACGTACGCACGGCGCGCGCCAAGGGGATGCCCGGGCGCAGCGTGCTGACCCGGTTCGCCCTGCGCAACTCGCTCATCGTCGTCGTCACCATCATCGGCCTGCAGCTCGGCGGGCTGGTGTCGGGAGCCGTGGTGACCGAGCGGATCTTCGGGCTGCCGGGCTTCGGCAAGCTCACCCTCGACAGCGTCTTCACCCGCGACTACCCGGTGATCCAGGCGGTCGTGCTGGTCACCACGTTCGCCTACATCGTCATCAACCTGGCGATCGACGTCCTCTACTCGGTCATCGATCCCCGGATCCGCGTGGCAGGAGGGGCCCGATGAGCGAGGCCACACCCGTCGTCACCGTCGACGACATCGACCTCGGTCAGCAGCGCGGCCAGGTGCTGCGCCAACTGGCGCGCAACCCGCTCGGCGTGGTGGGCGGGGCGCTGCTCCTTCTGGTCGTGCTGACCGCGGTGCTGGCGCCCCTGATCGCGCCCTACCCGCCGGAGGAGGTGCACTTCGACCTCCCGTTCCAGCGCGCCTTCACCGACGGCTTCCTGTTCGGCACCGACGACCTCGGCCGCGACATCCTCTCGCGCATCGTCCACGGCACCCGGGTCTCCCTGCTGGTGGGCGCGCTCAGCGTGCTCCTCGCGGTGGTGGTGGGCACCCCGCTCGGCCTGCTGGCCGGCTACGTGCGCTGGGCCGACGTGGTGGTCTCGCGGTTCACCGACCTCACGCTGGCCTTCCCGTTCCTCATCGTCGCCGTCGGGCTCGCCGCCATCAACGGACCCAGCGTCTACAACGCCGCGATCGCGCTGGGCATCGCCCAGGTGCCCACCATGGTGCGGGTGGTGCGGGCGGAGACGCTGCGCGTGAAGGAGCGCGAGTTCGTGCTCGCGGCCCGCGCCCTCGACGCCTCCGGTGCCCGGATCCTGTGGCAGCACGTGCTGCCCAACGCGGCGTCGGCGTTGATCGTGCAGGCCACCGTCATCATGCCGGTCGCCGTGATCGGCGAGGCGTTGCTGTCGTTCCTGGGCCTCGGCATCCAGCCGCCCACCCCGAGCCTGGGCATCATGCTCTCCGACGCGCAGCAGTACATCTTCCGCGCGCCGGCCGCGGCGATCTTCCCGGGCCTCACGATCGCCGTGATCTGCCTTGGCTTCAACCTGTTCGGCGACGCCCTGCGCGACGCCCTCGACCCCACCACCCGGAGGCGCTGATGACGGCCGACCCCGGCGCCTTCGTGGCGCCCCCCGAGCACACCACGAGGCCCACGCTGCGGGGCAGGTTCGGCATGTGTGCCTCCACCCACTGGGTCGCGAGCGCGGTCGCGCAGTCCGTGCTCGAGCGCGGCGGCAACGCCTTCGACGCGGCGGTGGCGGGCGGCTTCGTGCTCCACGTGGTCGAGCCGCACCTCAACGGCCCCGGCGGCGACATGACCGGCCTGTTCGCCACCGCTGACGACCCCAGGCCGCGGGTGCTGGTGGGCCAGGGTCCGGCCCCGGCCGGCGCGAGCATCGAGCACTACCGGGCCGAGGGCCTCGACCTCGTGCCCGGCACGGGTGCGCTGGCCGCGGCGGTGCCGGGCGCCGTCGACGCGTGGCTGCTGCTCCTGCGCGACCACGGCACCTGGGAGCTCGCCGACGTCCTCGCGCCGGCGATCGAGTACGCCGAGGAGGGGCACCAGATCTCGGCTCGCGCGGCGCAGACGGTGGCCGCCACCGCCGGGCTGTTCCGCGAGCACTGGCCCACCTCGGCCGACCTCTGGCTGCCGGAGGGACGACCGCCCGGGGCCGGCGACGTCGTCCGGCTGACCACGTACGCCGCCACCCTGCGCCGCCTGGTCGGTGCGGGCGCGGGCGCGCGCGACCGCGCGGGCCGCATCGAGGCGGCCCGTGATGCGTGGGGGAGCGGGTTCGTGGCCGAGGCGGTCGAGGGGTTCGTCGCGACCCCGCACCGCCACAGCGACGGCGCCGACCACGAAGGTGTGCTCGCCCGCGCCGACATGGCCGGCTGGCGCGCCGGCTACGAGGAGCCGGCGACCCTCGACGTCCACGGCGTCACGGTCTGCAAGACCGGCGCCTGGGGCCAGGGCCCGGTGCTGCTGCAGGCGCTCGCGATCCTCGCCGGCTTCGCCGACGACGAGGTCGACCCGTGCACCGGCGCCGGCGCCCACCGGGTGCTGGAGGCGCTCAAGCTCGCGCTGGCCGACCGCGACGCCCACTACGGCGACCCCGCGGACGGCCCCGGCGTGCCCCTCGACGTGCTGCTCTCGCCCGCCTATGCGGCCGAGCGCCGCGCGCTCATCGGCGAGGCGGCCTCCCACGACTACCGGCCGGGCGACGTGGGCTCCACACCGGTCTACCTTCCGCCCCTGCTCACCGAGGCGCCCGACGACTCCGCCGACGCCGCCGTGGGGGAGCCGACCGTCGGCGCGGTGGGGGACGTACGACGCGGTGACACCTGCCACCTCGACGTCGTCGACCGGTGGGGCAACCTCGTCTCCGCGACGCCCTCCGGCGGCTGGCTGCAGTCCTCGCCCACGATCCCGGAGCTGGGGTTCTGCCTCGGCACCCGGCTGCAGATGACCTGGCTCGACGAGCGGGCACCGTCGGCGCTGCGCCCGGGCCGGCTCCCGCGCACGACCCTGAGCCCCACGCTCGTGCTGCGCGACGGCCGGCCGTGGTGCGCGCTCGGCACCCCCGGCGGCGACCAGCAGGACCAGTGGCAGCTGCTCTACCTGCTGCGGGTGCTGCGCGGTGGCTACTCGCCGCAGCAGGCGATCGACGCCCCCGCGCTCCACACCACCTCGATGCCCGGCTCGTTCTGGCCGCGCACCTGGACCCCGGGCGGCGCGGTCGTGGAGGACCGCCTCGGCGAGGAGGTCATCGCCGACCTCGAGCGGCGCGGACACGTGGTCACCCGCGCCGGCGACTGGTCGCTCGGCCGGCTCTCCGCCGTCGCGCGCGACCCGGCCACCGGCCTCCTGGAGGCCGCCGCCAACCCGAGAGGGGAGCAGGGCTATGCCGTCGGACGCTGAGACCACGCCCGTCACCACGCAAGGGACAGCGCAGGAGGCCGTGCCCGAGGCGGCGCCGCTGCTGCGGATCACCGACCTCGAGGTGAGCTACTACGGCACCCCAGCGCTGCACGGCGTCGACCTCACCGTCGCCGAGGGGGAGCGGGTGGCCCTGGTCGGGGAGTCGGGGTCGGGCAAGTCCACGACGGCGGCGGCCGTGATCGGCCTGCTCCCCGGCGGCGGCACCGTGACCCGCGGCCGCATCGAGTTCCGCGGCGAGGACGTCACCCACGCCGACGAACGACGGCTGCGCCGCCTCCGCGGACGACAGGTCGGGCTGGTGCCGCAGGACCCGATGTCCAACCTCAACCCGGCCACCCGGGTGGGCCAGCAGGTCGCCGAGACGCTGGTCGCCCACCGGCTCGCCTCGCGACGAGAGGCCCGCCGTCGCGCGGTGGAGCTGCTCGGCGAGGCGGGCATCCCGGACGCCGAGCGGCGCAGCCGCCAGTACCCGCACGAGTTCTCCGGCGGGATGCGGCAGCGGGTGCTCATCGCCATCGCGCTGGCGTGCGAGCCCGACCTGCTGATCGCCGACGAGCCCACGTCGGCCCTCGACGTGACGGTGCAGCGCACGATCCTCGACCACCTGGAGACGCTGCGGGCCGAGCGCGGCGCGTCCATGCTGCTCGTCACCCACGACCTCGGGCTGGCCGCCGACCGCGCCGACCGGGTCGTGGTGATGTCGGAGGGCCGCATCGTCGAGCAGGGACCGGCACGCGAGCTGCTGCGCCACCCGCAGCACGAGTACACGCAGCGCCTCGTGGCCGCGGCGCCGTCGGTCGCCAGCGCCCGCGTCGCGGCCGGGGCGCCCGTCGGCGTCCGGACCGAACCTCGGGACGGGTCGCCCGAGCAGGGGACCGGGCCGATCCTCGCCGTCGAGCACCTGACGAAGGAGTACCACCTGCGCGGCGGGCGCGGCCGGCTCACCGCCGTCGACGACGTGTCGTTCGAGGTGCCCGCAGGCACCACGACGGCGGTCGTGGGGGAGTCGGGGTCGGGCAAGACCACCGTGGCCCGGATGGTGCTCGGGCTGGTCACGCCGACCGCGGGCGAGGTGCGGGTCGACGGCGCCCACGTGGCCGCGGCCAGGGGAGCGAAGCGGCGGGCGATCCGGCGCGCGATGCAGCCGGTCTTCCAGGACCCGTACGCCTCCCTCGACCCGATGTTCACCGTCGAGCACATCGTCGACGAGCCGCTGCGGGTCTTCGGGGTGGGCGACCGGCGTTCGCGGCGGTCCCGGGTGGCCGACCTGCTCGACCACGTCGCGCTGCCGCACTCGGTGGCCCAGCGCCACCCCAACGAGCTCTCCGGCGGCCAGCGGCAGCGCGTGGCGATCGCCCGCGCGCTCGCGCTCAACCCCCGGCTGGTGGTGTGCGACGAGGCGGTGTCGGCGCTCGACGTGCTGGTGCAGGACCAGATCCTCACGCTCCTCGCCGACCTGCAGCGCGACCTCGGGCTCTCCTACCTCTTCATCACCCACGACCTCGCCGTGGTGCGGCTGGTCGCGCAGGACGTGGTGGTGATGCAGCAGGGCCGGCTCGTCGAGACGGGCGCCGTCGACGACGTCTTCGAGCGGCCCTCCTCCGACTACACCCGCGAGCTGCTGGCCGCGATCCCGGGAGCCGGGGTGTTCTCGTGAGGCACGGGTGAGCAGGCGCGCCGACCAGGTGCTCCGCGCGCTGCGCGCCGACATCGTCGCGGGCACCCACCCGGCGGGGACCCGACTGACCGAGTCGGAGCTGTGCGAGGCGTACGACGTCTCGCGGGTGCCGGTGCGCGAGGCGCTGCGCCACCTCGAGGCGGAGGGCTTCGTCACCAGCGTCGCCTACGCCGGCGTGCGGGTGGCGCACCTCGACAGCGACGAGGCGGCCGATATCTTCGCCGTGCGCAGCACCATCGAGGAGCTGACGGCGCGACGGGCCGCGGAGCGCTGTCGTACCCACCGTGACGACGACGAGGTGCGCCGGTTCGCCGACCTGCTGCGCGAGCTGGTGGCCGCCGGCCGCAGCGGCCTGGAGGCGCCCGGCCGCACCGACCTGCCGCCGCTCAACACCCGGTTCCACCTGGCGATCGCCGAGTTCGCCGGCAACGCCTCGCTGCTCGGCCTGTTGCGCCAGATCGGCGGCAAGGTCGAGTGGCTCTACGGGATGGACGTCGCCGCGCGTGGCGAGCACTCGTGGCAGGAGCACGACGAGATCGCGGAGGCCGTCCTCGCCGGGCACCCGCGCAAGGCGGCCGGGCTGATGCGGCAGCACGTGCACAACTCCCTCGACGGCTACCTGCGACGGCACACGCGATGAGTGGGGCAGCCGGTCCGTCCGGCCCGGACGGCCTCTCCACGGCGGCGATGCTGGTGCTCTCGTTCGGCACCGGCGTGCTGGACGCCGCCACCTACCTCGGGCTCGACCAGGTCTTCACCGCCAACATGACCGGCAACGTGATCTTCGTCGGCCTCGGGCTCGCCGACGCCGAGGACGTGCCGCTGCTCCGCGCCGCCGTCGCGCTCGTGGGCTTCGCGATGGGCGCCATCCTGGCCGGAACCGTGCAGCGCGGGCACCACGCCCGCCCCAACGCCGACGTGGTGGCCGCGAGCCTGCTGATGGCCTGCGCGCTCACGGTCGGTGGCTCCGCACTCGTGCTCCATCTGGTCGACCCCGGCGCGACCGTCTTCGACCTGCTCGCCGGCGCCCTCGGGGCCGCGATGGGCGCCCAGGCCGTCGCGGCCCGTCGCGTCGCGGTGGGCGACGTGTCGACCGTGGTGGTGACGTCGACGCTCGCGGGGTTGTTCGCCGAGGCGGCGTGGACCGGCGGCACCGCGGGACGCGCCACGACCCTGCGCAGGGCCGGGGCGGTGGGCACGATGTTCGGTGGCGCCGTGGTCGGCGCCTTCACGTTGCGGGCCGGGGTGGCTCTCCCGGTGGCGATCTCGTCGGGGCTCCTGCTCGTCGTCGCGTCGACGATGGTCGTACGCGTGGTGCGGGACCGGCGCCGAGACAGCCTCGACGCGGCCACCGGCTGATCGGCGGCTCAGCCAGGCGCGAGTCGGCGCCGGAGCACCTCGAGGCCGTCCCCGGAGAGGTCGTCCAGCGCCACCGCTCGACCCGACGCCGCCATCGTCAGTGCCTCGGCGCGGCCATGGACCGGGAGACCGTCGCCGAACGATCCCCCGAGATCGGTCGGCACGAGGCTCAGTCCGTCGAGCAGGCCCGGTGGCACGAGGGCCGGAGCCACCGCGGGGGAGGTGTAGTAGTCGAGCAGGGCCGCCCAGTGGTCGCCCGGGACGTCGGCGTCCAGGCCCAGCGGTCGGGCGATGTCGCGCAGGTGGACGCAGGTCTCCGCGAGCTGGCCCCACGGGCCGACGCGCGGCGGCGCCACCCGGTCGGAGGCATGCTGACGCAGCAGGCCCACGATCTCGGACGGTCCGAGCCGTCGCCCCAGCTGCCTGGCGAAGTGGTCGACCGTCGCATCGGTGTCCCCGCGCCGGCGAAGCGCGGCGAGCACGAACCGGGGGAACGTCACGTAGGCGTGCTGGAGCAGGTGCGCTCCCACCACGTGCACCGACCACCCGTCACACAGCGTGTCGGCCGCCCACTGCGACGGCGGGAGCGCGTCGAGCAGGTCGGCGAGGCGCACGCGATTCTCACTGGTCGCCGCGAAGATCCAGGCGTCATCGCGTGTCATGCCGCGGCGGCCTTCGCCCGGACGTCACGGAGGAGGGCCGCCAGCACCCGAGAGGCGATCAGCAGCTCCGAGCTGCTGCACTCGTCCGCAAGACCGGCGAGCTCGAGCATCTCGGCGGCGCGCACCCGCTCGAACGCGCCGGCTCCGTCGCCGGTGAGCCTCACCAGCACGGACCGTCGATGGGTCGGGTTGGGGTGCGTCTCCACATGCCCACGCTCGACGAGATCGTTCACATGTCGCTGCACGGCCTGCCGCGGCAGGTCCAGGAGCCGCCCGATGGTGGGCACAGTGGCATCGCCCTGGTCGGCGAGCACCTCCACCACGGCACGCATGCCCAGCGTCCAGCCCTCCCTCCGCACCCGCCTCTCCACGACCCGCCCGGAGCTGAGGACCAGCGGTCGCACGTGACGGAGCACGTCGTACACGAGCTCGGATCGGGTCATGACAACAATGATGTCATATGAGGGCACGGGTCTCCGGCCGCTGGAAGGACCACCAGCGCACGCCGGTCAGGAACGGTTGGGATCGTCTGGTTCTGGGTAGCATCCGAGTCATGAAGCGTCCGGTTCCCTGGACGGTCCTTGCCGCTCTCACTGCTCTCGGCGCCGTGCTGGCCGCCGCTCTCGCCGTGCCCGCCCAGGGCACGGGAACGCGGGTGTCCGCCCCCGACGTGAAGGCCATCGCTCCGTTCTCCCCGAACGGAGACGGCGACAGCGACGTGGCCCGCGTTCGGTACGACGTCGCGACAGCCGGGCCGGTGACCATCCTGGTCCAGGACGATCGAGAGCGCGCTCTCCTGCGCCGCCGCCTCGGCACCGTCGGGAAGGGGTCACACGTGTGGACCTGGGACGGACGCGGCACGGGCGGGCGTCGTCTGCCCGGCGGGATGTACTGGGTCGTGGTCCGTGGCCCGGGCGGGGCCAGCGAGCCGGAGCCCGTGGAGATCGACCGGGTGTACAGCGCGGGCCCCACGAAGGTGTCCCTCGGCGGTCTGGACGAGGGCCCGGCGGCGCAGGCCGTGCTCTACCCCCGCAGTACGGCGGTCCGCGACGCGCTCGTCTTCCATCCGCGGGTCGAGCCTCGGCTGCGGCGTGGTCGGCTCGTCGTGACGGCACCGAGCGGTGAGGTGGTTCTGCGCGCGACGCTGCCTCGCACCGCCGGCTTCCCGAGGGTCCGCTGGGATGGCCGCGACGGCAGGACCGGGCGTCCGCTCCCACCGGGCGCCTAGGTGGTCCCGCAGGACGTGACCCACGGCTCGACCTGCGGCACGTGGTCCGCCTCGAACGGGTGCGGCGACTATGAGCCCTGCGGGCCGGTCGTGCCCAGTGCGCTGTTCCCCGGCGGCCTCAGCCACCAGGGTGTCGCCGCGTGCAGCACGCCGTTCTACGGGAGCCCCGGCGCCGAGACGGACAGCTGGTTCGGCGTGCCCCAGGCGGTCCGGGGGGTCGCGGCGCTGCGCATCGCCTTCACCGGCGCGCCGACGCACGCCGGCGAGGCGGACCCCGGCACCCTCTCGGCGTTCAGCTACGCCACGTCCTCTCGCGTCACCGTGACGTCGGCGACGGGCGGCTCCAGCGGCTGGGTCCGCGAGCCGTGGGGTGGAAACGGTGCGTCGGCCGACCCGGTGTACGGCACGCCGCGGATGCCGCCGTCGGCGCTGTGGTCGTTCAGCACGTCCGGGAGCGACTCCTTCGACGTGGCGTCGTACACGGTCGACCTGCGCTACCTCGGACTCGCCGGCTGACGACGGTCTCTACGGGAGTACTCGCGTCTGTTCTTGCGCCTGTACCTTGTTCGCCGATAACTTACATTATGTTACTCTCCGTGTTTCGGAGCACCAGATGGGACCAGGTCGTCTCCGGTTGATCCCCTACCCCGCCGACAGTCACCAGACCGCTGACCGCTGAGGTCGACGTGACAACAAGTTGATGGGCCGCCACCGGGCTCAACGACGGGCCGGGGCCTCGCGCATGGGCGCCGCCGAGACGATCAGGCCGGCCGCCGTTGCCCCGATGACGGCCGCCGCGGCGTACGGCAAGGCGCCCGGTGCGGCGACCGCGACGGTGACGCCGCCCATGCCCGCACCGGCGGCGATGCCCAGGTTCAGCACCGTGATGCCGAGCGCACTGACCGTCGTTTCCCGGCCCGGTGGCGCCGAGCGAAGCAATCGGGTCTGGAACACCGGAGGGAGCAGACCCATCAGGAGGCCCCACGCCGTGATGGCCGCGACGGCGGCCGGGGTGCTCTGGGCGACGAGCCGGAGGGAGACGGCGCTCAGCGCGAACGCGACCGCGACCCAGGTGAAGGCGTGCGTGGGGTGGCGATCGGAGATCGACCCGGCGAGCAGCGTGCCCACGACCCCGGCCGCCCCGAACACGAGCAGAAGTGCTGCCCTCGAACGTGAGCCGAAGTGCCCGAGGTCCTCCAACAGAGGCGAGACGAACGTGTACAGCGCGAAGTGCCCCGTGAGGATCAGCCCTCCTGCCGACGAGAGCAGCACGACACTCCTGTACCCGGACGCCTGCGGAGCTCGGTCCTGGCCGGGGCGAGTGGCGTCAGGAAGGCGAAGCAGTGCGGCCACACCCGCCGCAGCCAGGAGAAGCAGCGCCAGGGCGCCGAAGGACACGCGCCAACCGAGGGCCGATCCAACCGCCGCGCCGAGCGGAATGCCGACGATGCCTGCCACCGACGGTCCGGCCAGGACGACCGAGATGGCCCGACCGGCCTTCTCGGGTGGCACGAGCGCCGCCGCGATCGGCACCAGCAAGGACCAGAACAGGCCGTGCGCCACCGCCGCCGCCACTCGCCCTGCGACAGCGACCTCGAACGTCGGCGCCGACGCTGTCACCAACGTCGCCAGCGACAGCACGAGCAAGATCGATGGCACCAGCACCTGCTGCTTGATGCGGCGCGTCACTCGCACCATCGGGAGGCTCGTCGCCGCCACGGTCAGCGCCCAGGCAGCGACCACGAGTCCTGCTTGAGCCCTCGACACCTCCAGATCGCGAGACAGCTCGAGCAGCAGGCTCGCCGGCATGAGCTCCGCCGTCACCGTGGCGAAGGCGGTCGCGGAGAGGAAGATCAAGGGACGCAGCGGGAGCTGGAAGTCCCGCGTCGAGCCCCGGCCGTTGTCTGAGGATGTCACGCCACCAGACGCTAAAGTCTGACACCGGTGTCAGGGTCAAGGAGGATGCGCATGCGAATCGGAGAGCTCTCCCAGCGCACCCAGGTGTCGGTGCGGATGCTGCGCTACTACGAGCAGCAGGGCTTGCTCGCGCCAGGTCGGGAGCGCAACGGTTACCGCTCCTACACAGAGGACGACGTCGAGCGCGCAACGCTTGTCAGCAGCCTCATCCGTTCTGGCCTTCCTACTCGTCTCATCGGCGTGCTGCTCGAGAGGTCCCGGTCGGTCGACGTCGGGGCCGACACCGAGGTGCGGGCACTCCTCGGCGAGGAGGCCAAGCGGCTCGAACGCCGCATCGCCTGCCTCACGCTCAGCCGGGACGCCGTGCGCGACTACCTGCGGCGGGCCAACGGCAGAACGCTGCTGCGCACCCCGGCCGGTTCACCTCCCTCTTCGGGCTGACCCACCCACTTGCCTCCGCCCCGTCAGGGCGAGTGGCACTGCGATGGCCGAGACAGCAGGCCAATCGCCCGAGGGCGTTCACGGCTGCGCCTCAGAGCGTGACCGGCTACGCCGATGTGCGTGAGCCCCACCGCCCCTCGGCGGACGACGCTTCAGCCGAGCCGGGCGACGATCGGTGACCTCGACGATCGACGAAAGGCACCGCATGTCCGAGCGGCCAACCGCCACCGACCCCTCCTCCCCCAGCGCCGTGCCGCGGCTGGGGCGCACGACCCAGCGCCACCGCGGGCGACCCGGCGCGGCGCCCGCCCCGCGCAGTCCCCCGGCATAGGTCGCCCTCGTCAGAGGGCCGCCAAGGAGGAGCGCAGATCCCGGAGCGTGCGTCCCAGGCGCTGCAGCTCGGCCGGCTCGACGCCTGAGGCCGCGAAGACCTCAGCAGTGATGCGGTCGAGCAACGGCTCGAGGTCGTCGAGGGCCGCTCGGCCCGACGCGGTCAGCTCGAGGATCGACGAGCGCCCGTCCTCGGGGTGGGGCAGGCGCTCCACGAGTCCGTCCCTGACCTGGCGATCGACCGCCTTGCTCGCCGCACCGACAGTGATGCCGAGCTGGCCGGCCACGTCGGCGACCCGGCAGCTGGGCACCCGCGCGACCGCGCGCAGCACCTCGAGCCTGCCGAGGCCGTGCCCGCCCGCGGACCGGAGACGAGCGTCGACGACCGCGTAGAGCCGCACCTCGACACGGACGAGGTCGTCGAGCAGCCGCGCCCCGTCCACCTCCCCCGGAATAGATTCCCGGGAATCCGCTTTATCTTCCATGGAATGCATCTTCCCATGCCTACCCCGACCCCACCCCAGGAGAACCGATGGACCAGAAGTCGCTCGCCGGGATCCGCTCCTTCTACGCCTCCTTCGGCCACCGGCCGCTGCCCGAGGGCACCCGCACCACCGAGACCACCATCGGCGGCGTGCCGGCCGTCGCCATCACGGTGCCGGGGTCCGAACCGCCGGCCGGGACTCTGCTCTACCTGCACGGTGGCGGATACGCGGTGGGCTCGGCGCACACGGGCGTCCCGCTCGCCGCCGCGCTCGCCGCGCGGGCCGGGCTGCGCGCCGTCTCCCTCGACTACCGACTCGCTCCGGAGGCCCCCTTCCCCGCCGCGACCGACGACGCGCTCGAGGCCTACCGGCAGCTGCTCCTCGACGTCGACCCGGCGCGCCTGGTGCTCGCGGGCGACTCGGCGGGCGGCGGACTCGCGCTGGCGACCGTGGTCGCCGCGCGCGACGCCGGGCTGGACCTCCCGGCCGGCCTGGTCGCGTTGTCCGGATGGTTCGACCTCACGCTCTCCGGAGCGAGCCTGACGGGCAAGGAGGAGGCCGATCCGGTCTTCGACGCCGCCGACATCATGGCGTACGCGGAGACCTACCTCGCCGGAGGCGACGGCAACGACCGGCGCGCGAGCCCTCTGCTCGCCGACCTGCGGGGACTGCCCCCGCTCCTGCTCCAGGTCGGCTCGCGGGAAGTCCTGCTCGACGACAGCACCCGCCTCGCCGCCCTTGCCGCGACCGCGGACGTCGACGTCGCGCTCGAGGTGTACGCGGGCGCCACCCACGTCTTCCATCACGACCACCTCACCGACCCCACCGCCGCGCGGGCGGTCGACTCGGCAGCGGCGTTCCTCACCCGGCAGGTCGGGCGTCGCTGAGCAGGCCCGGGCCGGCAAGGGCGCACCCGCCGGCACGGGTCCGGTGTGGAGCGGATCAGGCGACCACCCGACCGCACGCCATCGCATCGTCGCGGGTCGGCCCGCCGGTGCGCTCGAGGTGGGACTCCCCCCACAGCCGGACGCTCTCCACGACCGGCAGCACCGTGGCGCCGTAGGGCGTCAGGCGGTAGACGACGGGTGCGGGCACCGGCCCGGTCTCGGTCCGCTCGACCAGTCCGTCGGCCTGCAGCTCGCGGAGCTGCTCGGCGAGCACCTTCGGTGTGATCGGCTCAGCGTGGCGGCGCAGTCCGGCGAAGTGCGACTCACCGTGCGCCAGCCAGTAGATCAAGGTCAGCTTCCACTTGCCGCCGACCGCCGCGAACGCCGCGGCCATCGGACACCCGGGCAGTGGGTTGGGCCGCGACGAGTGGGCGTTACCTGAAGGTGCGTTCTTGTCCATGGTCTCGCTCCGCTCGGATGCTCGGTCTATGAACCTCTCCCTCAGAAGGATCCTGGCACCTCGGCGGATGCTGGTCACCGCCCTCGCGGCGGTCCTGTTGACCGCGACGGCCGCCACCGGGCAGCCCGCGGCGCCCGTCCCTGCCGCCGCCACGTCAGACGGGCGCCATGACTTCGACTGGGAGCTCGGGGTGTGGCGCACCGACGTACGCGTGCTGGCCGATCCGCTCTCCGGGTCGGAGGAGTGGCTGCGGTTCCGGGGGCGGAGCGTCGTGCGAGCGTTGATGGGCGGTCGGGCCAACGTCGTCGAGCTCGACGTCTCCGGCGAGGCGGGCCGCATCGAGGGCCTCAACCTGCGTCTGTACGAGCCGCAGGCCGATCGCTGGAGCTCGACATTCGTCAACATGCGTGACGGCCTCCTCACGCCATCGGTCTACGGCGGCTTCCGCGACGACGGGGTCGGCGAGTTCTACGGCCAGGACCAGCTCGACGGACGGTCGATCGAGGTGCGGTTCCTCGTCTTCCGCATGGGCCGCGACACCGCGCGGTTCGAGCAGGCGTTCTCCGACGACGGCGGCGTGACCTGGGAGACCAACTGGATCGCCGTCGACCGGCGGATCCGGTAGCCGGGCCGACTCCAGCGTGCGTGGCCGGGACCACACCCCTGACGGGGTGAGCCGCCTCACGATCACCCCAACGGGGGGTCGCGGGTCGCTATTCTGGTCTCAGACCCCGACCGCTCCTCCCCCGTAGCGGCCGGGGTCCTCCATCTCCGAAGCCCCCGTCCGACGGGGCGCGATCACCGAAGATGGGGTCCGTCCCCCATCTTTGTCCGCCGGCGCCCGCACGGGCGTGATCGGGTCGAGAGCGCCTGTACGGTTGGGGATACCCGCCACCGACGACGAGGACCCCCGCTTGTGCTGATGCTGATCGCCGTGCTGCTGGCGGCGGCAGTGGCATCGCCGTGGCTCGTGCTGCGTGCCGGACGGCGCGTGTTCCTGGCCCTGGCGGCAGTACCTCTCGCCGGTGCGATCTGGGTCGCCGCGCAGACGCCCGCCGTGCACGACGGCGAGATGCTCGTCGAGGTGCATCCGTGGGTCGGCAGCATCGGCATGGATCTCGCCTTCGCCATGGGCACCCTGCAGTGGCTGATGGCCCTCATCGTGCTCGGCATCGGTGCGCTCGTCCTCGGCTACTGCGCCTGGTACTTCGACGACGACGACGACGGCGTGCCTCGCTTCGCGGGCGTGCTGGTGGCGTTCGTGGCCTCGATGCTGGGCCTCGTCCTGGCCGACGACCTGCTGCTGCTCTACGTGTTCTGGGAGCTGACCACGGTCTTCTCCTTCCTGCTGATCGGTCACGACTCGGCCCGGCGGGCCAGCAGGCGCGCCGCCATCCAGGCGCTCGTGGTGACGACGCTGGGCGGCCTGGTGCTCCTCGTCGGCGCGATCCTGGTCGGCCACTCCGCCGGGACCTACCGCATCTCCGAGATCCTCGCCGACCCGCCCACGGGCGTGGCGGTGACTCTCGGCGTGCTGCTGCTCCTCGTCGGGGCGATCAGCAAGTCGGCCCTCCTCCCCTTCCACTTCTGGCTGCCCTCCGCGATGGCGGCGCCCACCCCGGTGAGCGCCTACCTCCACGCGGCGTCCATGGTGAAGGCCGGGGTCTACCTCGTGGCCCTCCTCGCGCCCGCCTTCGCCGCCGTCACCGGCTGGCGCACCACGCTGCTCGTCCTCGGCCTCGCGACCATGGTGCTCGGCGGGGTCCGCGCCCTGCGCCAGCACGACCTCAAGCTGCTGCTCGCCTACGGCACCGTGAGCCAGCTCGGCTTCCTGGTGCTCGTGCTGGGCACCGGCACCCGCAGCGCGATGATGGCCGGCCTGGCGCTCCTGCTCGCCCACGCGCTGTTCAAGGCGACGCTCTTCCTCGTCGTCGGGATCATCGACCACAGCACCGGCACCCGAGACCTGCGCGAGCTGACCGGCCTGGCCCGCCGGATGCCCGTCCTCGCCGGTGCCGCGGCCCTCGCCGCCGCCTCGATGGCCGGCGTCCCGCCGCTCCTGGGCTACGTCGCCAAGGAGAGCGTCCTGGTCGCCCTCGTCGACGTCGCCCGCGACGGTGACGGCACGGGGATCACCACGGCCAACGGATGGCTGCTGGTCGCCGGCGTGGTCGTCGGCTCCATCCTCACCGCGGCCTACTCCGCGCGGTTCCTGTGGGGCGCGTTCGCCAACCGCGACGTCGCGTCCCCTCCGTCGGTCCACTCCCCCTCCGCCGCCTTCGTCGCCGCGCCCGTCGTGCTGGCCGCCCTGTCGCTCCTGCTCGGCGCCTCCGGCGGGCCGCTCACCTCGCTCCTCGCGGGGCAGGCCGACGCGTTCCCGCCCGGGGCCCACGAGCCCGAGCTCACCCTGTGGCACGGCACGGGGCTGCCACTGCTGCTGACGGCGATCACGCTCGCCGCCGGCGCCGTCCTGTTCGTCGCCCGCGAGCCCGTCGCCCGCTTCCAGGCCGCCCTGGCCCATGACTGGAGCCTCGAACGCGCCTACCGCGGCGGGATGCGGCTGCTCGACCGCACCGCGGTCGAGGTCACCGGTGTGGTCCAGCGCGGCTCCGCGGCGGCCTACCTCGGCATCATCCTCGTCGTCCTCGTGGTGCTTCCCGGCTCGACGCTCCTCGGCGGCCTCGGCGACGTCGACGTGCAGGCGTGGGACAACCCCGCCCAAGCCGTCATCGGCGTCATCATCGTCGCCGCCGCCGTGCTGACCGCCCGGTCGCGCCGCCGCATCCGCGCCGTGCTGCTCGTCAGCGTGACGGGCTACGGCACGGCACTGCTGTTCGTCCTCCAGGGAGCCCCCGACCTCGCCCTCACGCAGGCGCTCGTCGAGACGCTGACCGTGGTGGTGTTCGTGCTGGCCCTGCGCCGGCTGCCCGAGTACTTCACCGACCGCCCGCTCACCGCCCAGCGCTGGGTCCGCATGGCACTGGGGCTCGCAGTGGCGGTCGTCGTCGCCGGGTTCCTCCTCATGGCGGGCGCGGCGCGCGTCAGCGACCCGGTCTCGCTGACGCTGCCCGAGCAGGCGCTCGAGTACGGCGGCGGAGGCAACATCGTCAACGTCATCCTCGTCGACACCCGCGCGTGGGACACGCTCGGCGAGCTCTCGGTGCTGGTGGCGGCGGCCACCGGTGTGGCCAGCCTGGTCTACGTCAACGCCCGCGGAGCCGACATCCGCCGCGTCCACGACATCCCGTTCCCCGTGGGCGTCAAGAAGGTCGCGACGTCCCCCGGTCGACGAGCCTGGCTCCCGGGCTCGCGCACCTTGGCGCCCGAGAAGCGCTCGATCGTCTTCGAGGTCATCGTCCGGCTGCTCTTCCACACGCTGATCGTGATCTCGGTCTACCTCCTGCTCGCCGGGCACAACGCCCCGGGTGGCGGCTTCGCGGCCGGCATGACCACCGGTCTGGCCCTCGTGATCCGCTACCTGGCCGGCGGCCGCTACGAGCTCGACGAGGCCGCGCCGGTGGACGCCGGGCGCCTGATCGGCGGCGGACTCGCCGTCGCCGCGCTGGCCGCGCTGCTGCCCCTGGCGTTCGGCGGCGTCGTGCTGCAGTCCGCGGTCATCGACCTGCACGTGCCGCTCCTCGGCGACCTGCACCTGGTCTCGTCCGCCCTCTTCGACGTCGGCGTCTACCTCGTGGTCGTCGGGCTCGTCCTCGACCTGCTGCGCGCGCTCGGGTCCCACATCGACCGCGACATCCAGCGCGAGCTGCGCCGCACGGAGACGGAGAACGCATGACCGTCAACCTCACCCTCGTCCTCATCGCGGCGTCGCTGCTCGGCTGCGGCGTCTACCTCGTCCTCGAGCGCAGCCTGTCTCGGGTGCTCATCGGCCTCGTCATGATCGGCAACGGCGTCAGCCTGTCCTTCATGGTGGCCGGCGGTCCCGCCGGCCGGGCGCCCATCGTGACCAAGGGCGGCGACACCACGGGCCTCACCGACCCCCTGCCCCAGGCGATGGTGCTCACGGCCATCGTCATCACCCTCGCCACCACCGCGTTCGTGCTGGCCATGGCCTACCGCAGCTGGCAGCTCAACGGGCACGACGACGTGCAGGACGACATCGAGGACGACACCATCCGCAGGCTCGCGCATCGCGACGTCACGTCCGAGGCCTACGACGCCACCACCTCCGACTTCCCCGGCGACGACTCCAGCGGCGACCTCGGCCAAGGTCCCGACGACGACCCGCTGGCCGCCGACGCCGCCGAGATGAGGTCACAGTGAACGCCCTCGTCCCGCTCCCGGTGCTGCTGCCGATCCTCGGTGCCGGCGCGTCGCTCGCGCTGCTGCACCACCCGCGCATCCAGCGTTGGCTCGCCCTCGGCGTGCTCAGCGTCGTCGTCGTGGTCGCCGCGGTGCTGCTCTACCAGGCCGACCAGCACGGTCCGCAGACGGTGTGGATCGGCGCCTGGCCGGAGACCATCGGCATCGTCCTGGTCGCCGACCGGCTCGCCGCGCTCATGCTCCTCGTCAGCGCCGTCGTGACACTCGCGGTCCTCGCCTACTCGGTCGGGCAGGGCATGACCGAGGACGAGGAGGGTGCGCCGATCTCGATCTACCACCCGACCTTCCTGGTGCTCGTCGCGGGCGTGGCCAACGCGTTCCTCGCCGGCGACCTGTTCAACCTGTTCGTCAGCTTCGAGATGCTGCTGTTCGCCAGCTACGTCCTGCTCACCCTCGGCGGCACCGCGGCACGGGTGCGGGCCGGCACGATCTACGTGCTGGTCAACCTGCTCTCCTCGACCCTGTTCCTGATCAGCCTGGCGGTCACCTACGCCGCCACCGGGACGCTCACCCTCGCCCACCTGGCCGAGCGGCTCGCGGAGCTGCCCGACCACGTGTCGCTGATGATCCAGCTCCTGCTGCTCACGACGTTCGCGATCAAGGCGGCGGTGTTCCCGCTGTCGCTGTGGCTGCCCGACAGCTATCCGACCGCCCCCGCGCCGGTCACCGCGGTGTTCGCCGGGTTGCTGACCAAGGTCGGCGTCTACGCGATCCTGCGCATGCAGACCCTCCTCTTCCCCGACAGCCCGCTGACCGGCCTGCTGCTGTGGGCGGCGCTGCTCACGATGATCATCGGCATCCTCGGCGCCATCGCCCAGTCCGACATCAAGCGCATGCTGTCGTTCACTCTCGTCAGCCACATCGGCTACCTCATCCTCGGCATCGCGCTCGACAGCCGGGCGGGCACCGCGGGCACGACGTTCTACGTCGTCCACCACATCACCATCCAGACGGCGCTCTTCCTGGTGCTCGGCCTCGTCGAGCGGCGAGCCGGCAGCACGGCCCTGATGCGCATCGGCGGGCTCGCGCGCCTCGCCCCGGTGCTGGCGGTGCTGTTCTTCGTGCCGGCGATGAACCTCGCCGGCATCCCGCCGTTCTCCGGGTTCATCGGCAAGGTCGGGCTGTTCCAGGCGGCCCAGCTCGACGGCAGCCCGCTCGCCTGGACGCTCGTCGCCGCCGGCGCCGCGACCAGCCTGCTCACGCTCTACGCGGTCGCCAAGACGTGGACCGTCGCGTTCTGGCGCACGCCGCGCGAGGCCCACGAGGCGCTCGAGGCCATCGGTGACACCGGCGGCGACCCGATCCCCGGCTACGACAGCCAGCCCGCCGTCCAGCACCGCGGGCACGTGCACACCGCGTCGGGCAGCGTGTCGAGGCGCGACATCGAGGAGGCGCGACGCCTCGGCGACGACAACGAGCCCGACCGCGACTTCTACACCCTGATCCAGGCAGGCGAGGACAGCCGCACCTCGCCGCTGGGCATGCTGCTGCCGGCCAGCGGCCTGGTCGTGGCCAGCGTGCTGCTGACGGTGATCGCCGGACCGCTCTACGCGCTCGGCGACCGTGCGGCCGGCGACCTGCACGAGCGCACGCCCTACCTCTCCTCCGTCCTCACCGAGGACCAGCCATGAGCCCGGTGGTGCGCACCCGCCCCGACGGCAGCACCCGGCCCGCTCGGCACCGGGCCGTCCAGCCGCGTGCGGTCGCCTGGCTGCTCGTCGTGTGGCTGGCGATGTGGGGCGACGTGACGCCGCTCCTCGTCGTGGGCGGGGTGATCGTGGCGGTCCTGGTCTGCCTCGCCTTCCCGCTGCCCCCGATCGACCTGGGCTCGCGCGTACGCCCGATCCCGCTGCTCGGCGTGATCGCCCACTTCCTGGCCGAGATCGTGCGGGCCAGCATCGAGGTGGCCGGGGTGGTCCTGCGCCGCCGGCCGGTGCGCAACGCCGTCGTGGCGGTCGACCTGGAGACCGAGTCCGACTTCCTGTTGACCCTGGTCGCGTCGATGCTCTCCCTCATCCCCGGCTCGGTGGTCGTCGAGGCCCGACGCTCGACCCACACGCTCTACCTGCACGTGCTCGACGTGCCCGACGCGGAGGCGGCCGAGACGTTCCGCCGCACCGCGCTCGACCTGGAGCAACGGCTCCTGCACGCGCTGCCGCTCCGGACGCCCACCCCCGCACCGACCCCGCAGGAGCAGCCATGACCCTCGTGCTCGTGCTCGCGGCGGGGCTGCTCGCGGCCGCCGCCGGGCTGCTGCTCGTCCGGCTCACCATCGGACCGACGATCCTCGACCGCAGCGTCGCGCTCGACGTGATCGTCGCGGTGACCGTCTCCGCGACGGGCCTCTACGTCGCCCACAGCGGCACCACGTACGCCCTCCCGATGCTGGTGGTCCTCGCGGGCTGCGGCATGGTCGGCGCCGTCAGCGTCGCGCGCTACGCCAGCCGCAGCGACGACATCGAGGCCGGCGACCGCGACGAGAGCAGCACGGGGGGTGCCCGATGAGCTGGACCGACGTCGCCGACGTGGCGGCCGCCGTGTGCATCCTGCTGGGCGCGCTGCTCGCCCTCGTCGCCGCGATCGGCGTCCTGCGGCTGCCCGACCTCCTCAGCCGGATGCACGCGGCCACCAAGCCCCAGGTGCTCGGCACCATGCTGGTGATGACCGGCGTCGCCCTCCGGCTCCGCGAGCCCAGTGTGGTGGGCGTCCTCGCGCTGATCGTGCTGCTGCAGATGGCGACGAGCGTGGTGACCAGCCACATGGTCGGGCGCGCGTCGTTCCGCGCCGGGCAGGTGCGCCACGACCTGCTCGTCGTCGACGAGCTCACCGACGGTCCGGCCCACGAGGAGCCCCGCGGCGCGCCCTGACCGGCGCCCTGACCGGCGCCGCGTCCTCGGGCGCACCCCCCCTGCGCCCCCGCCCGCCTGCGGCCTACGGTGGGACGCATGGCTGACACCCCGACCTACACCCTCAACGACGGCACGACGATCCCCGCGATCGGCTTCGGCACCTATCCGCTGGTCGGCGACGACGGCACCGCGGCGGTCCTCTCCGCCATCGAGACGGGCTACCGCCTGATCGACACGGCGGTCAACTACGACAACGAGACCGAGGTCGGCGAGGCCATCCGTCGCTCGGGCGTCCCCCGCGACGAGCTCGTCGTGACCACCAAGATCCCGGGCCGGCACCACGGCTACGACGACGCCATCGCGTCCGTGCGCGAGTCGCTCGACCGCCTCGGCCTCGAGCGCACCGACCTCCACCTGATCCACTGGCCCAACCCGAGCCAGGGCCGGTACGTCGAGGCGTGGCGCGCCCTGGTGCAGCTGCAGCAGGACGGGCTGGTCCGCTCGATCGGTGTCTCCAACTTCACCGAGGAGCACCTCGCCCGCATCATCGACGACACCGGCGTCACGCCGGCGGTCAACCAGATCGAGCTGCACCCGCGCTTCCCGCAGGAGCACATGCGCGAGGTCCACGAGCGGCTCGGCATCCGCACCGAGGCGTGGAGCCCGATGGGCAAGCGTCGCGCGCCGCTGACGGAGGACGCCGTCCGGGGGGCCGCCGAGGCGCACGACGTCTCGCCGGGCCAGGTCATCCTGCGCTGGCACGTCCAGCTCGGCTCACTGCCCGTCCCCAAGTCCGTCGACCCGGCCCGCCAGGCGCAGAACCTCGACGTGTTCGGCTTCGAGCTCACCGACGACGAGATGGCCGCCATCTCGCGTCTCGGGGAGTCCGACGGGCGCCTGTTCGGCGGCGACCCGGACACCTATGAGGAGATGTGACGAGGGGCTCGTTACGATCGTGGGCATGCTGAAGCGACTCGCCACTGTGGCCGCCTGCCTGTCCGTCCTCGCCCTCGCCGGCTGCGGCAACGAGGCCGACCAGAGCGCGGACGACCCGGCCGCCGACTCCACCAGCGAGTCGACGAGTGAGTCCCCCAGCGAGTCCCCCAGCGAGTCGGCGTCGGGCAAGACGACCACCTGCGAGTACCCCGAGGACGGCCAGGAGCCGGCCCGCGACGTCGAGCCCCCCGAGGCGGAGGCGCTGGCCGACGGCACCGTGCCCGCGACGATCATCACCAACTTCGGCGACATCGGGCTGACCCTCGACGCGGGCTCGGCCCCCTGCACCGTCAACTCGTTCGTGTCGCTGGCCGAGCAGGGCTTCTACAACGACACGCCCTGCCCGCGCATCGGCGACCAGGACGGCTTCGGCATCCTGCAGTGCGGCGACCCGACGGGCACCGGCTCCGGCGGCGCCGGCTACTCCTTCGCCGACGAGCTGAGCGGTGACGAGACCTACCCGGCGGGCACCCTCGCGATGGCCAACGCCGGGCCGGACACCAACGGCTCGCAGTTCTTCCTGGTCTTCCGCGACTCGCAGTTCCCGCCGAGCTACACGGTGTTCGGCACGATCGACGAGGCCGGACTCGAGGTCATCGACAAGATCGCCGCCGAGGGCAACGACGGCGCCCACCCGGCCGGCGGCGGCGCGCCCAACAAGGACGTCACCATCGAGACCGTCACGGTCGGCTGACGGGCTCGTAGACCACGTCCTCGCCGAGCTGCACGGTCCGCGAGACCGTGCAGAGCCGGTCGCGGGACATCTCGATCGCCGACTGCACCCGGTGGCTCGCGGCGTCGCCGTCGGGGCCCTCGGGGAAGGCGATGTCGAACGACACGCGGATCCCGGTCAGGTGGTTGCCGTCGGCGTCGCGCACCTTGCGGCCCTCGGCGTGGACGTCGAACGTCGTGCTGCTCGTCTGCTTGTGGGTGATCGCCTCGACGTCGAGCGCGCTGCACCCGGCGATGGCGGCGAGCAGCAGCTCGACCGGGGTGAAGTCGGGGTCCGCTCCCCCGGTGCCGAAGTAGGTCTCACCGCCACGCGCGTTGGTGGCCTTGAACCTGGCGGGCCCGATCCGGGTGATCTCGACGCTGCGCACCGTGTCGTCCGTCATGACGACCACCCTGCCAGAGCGGCGCTCGGGCAGGGTGCGGGTCCACGACGGTGTGGACGGCGGGCCGTGTGCCCGCGGGGACTCAGCGGGTGCCGCGGCGCGCGGCGCGACGGGCGCGGCGCTCTTCGCGACGGGCGATCTCCACGTTGCGCAGGAGGGCGCGGTCCTCGGCGGCGCGCGCACGCGAGTCGACGAGGCTGAGCGCGAGGTGCAGCTGCGGGTTCATGGAGTTTCGTTCCTTGTCCGAGGGCATCCGACCCTCACGTTCGAACAGTGGATGTAAGAAGTTGTCGCTCCGTTGCGACCCTTACAGCATAGGGAGCCGGACACGACGCGCCCCCATCGGCGCCGGCGTGATCTCGCCCACTCGCCCGCCCGCGCGGGAGGTAGGTTCGAAGGCGTGACCATCGAGCGATCGCGACGCCCCGGACCCTCGGTCCGCACCCGCGTCGTGGAGCACGCCTCGGGCTCCGAGACGGCCCGTGAGGACCGCCTGATCACCGAGGAGCCGCTCGAGATCCGGGTCCGGTCGGGCGCGCTGGCGCCCAGGCGGGCGTGGGTGACCATGCGCACCCCCGGCCACGACTTCGAGCTCGCCGCGGGGTGGCTGGTCGCCGAGGGCCTGGCCCGCCCCGGGTCGATCGCCCAGGTCGCCTACTGCACGGACGCCGACCTCGCGCCCGAGCAGGAGTACAACGTCGTCACCGTGACCGTGTCGGGTGAGCCCGTGGTGCCGCACCGCCACGACGCCGCCTCCTCGGGCTCGTCGGCGTGCGGTGTGTGCGGCAAGGACAGCATCGCCGACGCCCTCGCCACCCGGACGAGCGCTGCCTGGGCCGGCGCCCGCCCCGACGCCTCCGTCGTCCGCCGCCTCCCGGACGCGCTGCGCGAGCGACAGACGCTCTTCGCGCGCACCGGCGGCGTTCACGCCGCAGGCCTCACCGACGCCGACGGCGCGCTGCGGGTGGTGCGCGAGGACGTCGGTCGCCACAACGCCGTCGACAAGGTCATCGGCGCCCGCGTGCTCGCCGGCGAGGCCCCCGCCGCCGCGTGCCTGGTCCTGAGCGGACGGGTGGGCTTCGAGCTGGTGCAGAAGGCTGCGGCCGTCGGCATCGGCTCGATCGCAGCGGTGGGCGCCCCCACGAGCCTCGCCGCCCGCCTCGCCGACGAGGCCGGCATCGACCTGTGGGGGTTCACCTCGGCGGGCCGCACCGTGCGCTACTGAGCGGCGTCTCACGTCGCGCCGGCGGCGTGGGGCCGCGGCCGTGTCGGTGCCGCGATCTACGGTCGTGCCGTGCGCATCCTCCACACCTCCGACTGGCATCTCGGGAGGTCCTTCCACCGCGAAGGACTCCTGGGCCACCAGGGTGCGTTCGTCGACCACCTCCTCGAGGTGGTCGCGGCGGAGCGGGTCGACGTCGTCGTGGTCTCCGGCGACGTCTACGACCGCGCCCTCCCCCACGTCGACGCGGTCGCGCTCGCCGACGAGGCGTTCGCCCGGCTCGCGGCCTCCCGCGCCCGCGTCGTGGTGAGCAGCGGCAACCACGACAGCGCCCGCCGCCTCGGCTTCGGCTCGCGGCTGATGGACGCCGCCGGCGTCTTCGTCCGCACCGACGCCTCCTCGGTCGGCACGCCGGTCGTGCTCGCCGACGAGCACGGCGACGTGGCGTTCCACGCGATCCCCTACCTCGACCCGTCCGCGCTGCTCGAGCCCTGGGCGCTCGGGCGCCGCAGCCACGAGACCGCACTCACCGAGGCGATGAGGCGGGTGCGCGCCGACCTCGACGCCCGCCCCGCCACGACGCGCAGCGTGGTGCTCGCCCACGCCTTCGTCGCCGGCGCCACGCCGTCGGAGTCCGAGCGCGACATCAGCGTCGGGGGCGTCTCCCGGGTCGCCACCAGCGTCTTCGACGGCATCGACTACACCGCGCTCGGACACCTCCACGGCCCCCACGTCCTGGCCGACGGCCTCCGCTACTCCGGCTCGCCGCTCGCCTACTCCTTCTCCGAGGCCGACCAGACCAAGGGGTCGTGGCTGGTCGAGCTCGGCGCGAGCGGCCTCCGCTCCGCGACCTGGATCGACGCGCCGGTGCCCCGGCGGCTGGCCCGGATCACCGGCACCCTGACCGACCTCCTCGCCGACCCGACCCTCGCCGTCCACGAGGACGCCTGGGTGCAGGCCGTCCTCACCGACGACCGCCGCCCCGCCCGCGCGATGGAGCAGCTGCGGCGACGCTTCCCCCACACCCTCGTGCTGCAGTTCCCCACCCCCGCCGCGCAGGTCGGCGCGCCCGCCCGGCCGGCCGACGGCACCAGCGACCACGCCATCGCCCTCGACTTCGTCCAGCACGTGCGCGGGTCCCGGGCGACCGACGCCGAGTCCGCGCTGCTGCGCGAGGCGATCGAGGCGTGCTGCCACGATCCCGACCAGGACGTCCTCGTCGGCGCGGCGGCCGGTCCGACGCCGGCCCCGGGTGGTGCCGGGTGAGGCTGCACCACCTGCACGTCGTCGGGTTCGGCCCGTTCGCCGCCCCGGTGTCGATCGACTTCGACGCCCTCTCCGACGCCGGCCTGTTCCTGCTCAGCGGGCCCACCGGCGCCGGCAAGTCCAGCATCCTCGACGCGGTCTGCTTCGCGCTCTACGGCGACGTCCCGGGCGACCGGGCCACGGCCAAGCGACTGCGCTCCGACCACGCGAGCGACGACGTGGTCCCGCGGGTGGTGCTCGAGGCCACCCTGTCCGGACGACGGTTCCGCATCGACCGGTCCCCTGCCTGGACCCGGCCCAAGAAGCGCGGCTCCGGCACGACCACCGAGCAGGCGCGCGTGGTGATCTCCGAGCGGCGCGCGGCGCCGGACGGCCGCGGGGAGCACCTCTGGCACCCCCTCAGCACCCGCCTCGACGAGACCGGTCACCTCGTCACGCGCCTGGTCGGCATGACGCTTCCGCAGTTCTGCCAGGTGGCGCTGCTGCCGCAGGGCCGCTTCCAGGCCTTCCTGCGCGCCCGCTCGGAGGAGCGCCACGCCCTGCTGCAGCAGGTCTTCCAGACCGGACGCTTCGACCGTTCCGAGCGGTGGCTGCGCGATCGCCGGGTCGAGCTGCGCCGCACCTCCGAGGCCCACCGGACCACGGTCGCCGACCTGGTGAGCCGCGTCAGCGAGGTGGGCGGCGACGCGGCCCCCGACGACTGGACGTCCGACCCGGCGGGCCTCGGCGCGTGGATCACCGCACTGACCGAGGCCACCACCGCGAGCGCGGACGCGCAGTCGGCCCGCGTCGAGGCCGCGGTCGCCGCGGAGAGCGCCGCCGCCGAGGCGCGGGCCACCGGCACCGAGCTCCATCGCCTCCGCGCCACCCACGCCGCCGCGCGCCGGGACTGGGCCGACCTCGAGGACGCCACGCCCGACCACGACCTCCGGCGCAGCCGGGTCGAGCGGGCCCGGCGTGCCGCCTCGGTCCGCTCGCTCCACGACCTCGCGGTGTCCTCGCACGCGCACGTCGACGACCTCGACCAGCGACGAGCACGCGCCCTCGACTCGCTCGCCGAGGTGCTCGCCACGACCGACCTCGACGACCTCCGGGTGGCCGAGCACCATCGGGCCGCCACCCGCGCGCTCGCCGACCTCGCCCGCGTCCGGCCGCTCCAACTCGAGGCGACCGACCTGGCTGACGAGCTCGCCCGCGCCCGGCGACGCCGTGACGACGTCGCCGCCGACCTCACCCGCCTCGACGCGCGCGCGGCGCTCGTGCCCGCCGCGGTCGCCGAGATCGAGCCCCGCGTCGTCGCCGCCCGTGAGTCCGTGGCGGTCGCCGACACGCTCGACCGGGAGCTCGCGGTGATCGGCACGCGACTGCGCGCCGCGAGGTCGGCCGAGACGCTGGCGACGGGCCTCGCCGAGGCCGAGCAGGCGCTCGCCGATGCCACCGGTGCCCGGCTGCTGGCCCGCGAGGCACTCGTCGAGATCCGCGAGCAGCGTCTCGACGGGATGGCGGCGGAGATCGCCCGCAAGCTCGCCGTCGGCGCCTGCTGCCCCGTGTGCGGCTCCGCCGACCACCCCTCCCCCGCGGCCGCCGCGCCGGGGGCGCCCGACGAGGCGAGCGAGCGCGACGCGCGCCGGGAGGTCGACGACCTCGAGGTGGTCGTCGAGGCGCACGCCCAGCAGGTCCGCGGGCTGGAGTCCCAGCTCGCCGCGGCGCTCGCCGAGGCGGGAGGCACGCCCGAGCGCCTGCTCGCCGACGAGCGCGACGTGCGGGCACGCCGCGACACCGCCCGCGCCGACGCCGCGACGCTCCAGCCGCTCACCGAGCAGCTCGTCGCCCTGCGCGAGGAGCAGGAGTCCCTCGCCCGCCGGCGCGAGACGCTGACCGAGACCGCGGCGCGCCTCGACACCGAGGCGGCGGTGCTCGCGGCCCGCGTGGAGTCGCTCCGCGAGCAGGTGGGCGCCGTCGTCCCCGAGGGGTCCGACCTCGACGACCTGCTCACCCACCACCAGCGGGTCGAGCAGCTCGCCCAACGCTGCACCGACCTCGCAGCCGAGTGCGCGCGGGCCCGCGCCACGGCCGCCAGTGCCCAGGACGCGGCCGACCGGGCGGCCGCACGGGCCGGGTTCGCGTCGTCCGACGACGGGGCCGCCGCCTGGCTGCCCGAGTCCGACCTCGCCCGGCTCGAGCACGAGGTGCAGCGCCACGAGCGCGAGGTGACCCGGGTGCGCGACCTCCTCGCCGACGAGACGCTCCAGCAGGCGAGCGAGGCCGATGCTCCCGACCTCGATGCCCTCGACCTCGCCCATCAGCGGGCCACGGAAGCGGTCGGGCAGGCCCGCCACGAGGCCGCTCGGCTGCACGAGCAGGGACGACGCCTGCGCGACCTCGGAGCCGAGATCGAGGGAGCCCTCGCCTCGTGGGCGCCGGTCCGTGACGACCTCGACCTCGTCACCGACCTCGCGGCCCTCGTCGAGGGCAAGCACGCCGACAACCGCCACCAGATGCGGCTCTCCGCCTACGTCCTCGCGCACCGGCTCGGACAGGTGGTCGAGGCCGCCAACCTCCGGCTCTCCACGATGAGCGACCAGCGCTACTCCCTCGTCCACTCCGGCCAGCGCGGTGCCGGGGAGCGGCGCGGCGGGCTCAGCCTGCTGGTGCGCGACGACTGGACCGGCGACAGCCGCGATCCCGCGACGCTCTCCGGCGGCGAGACGTTCGTCGTGTCGCTGGCGCTGGCGTTGGGCCTCGCCGACGTGATCACCCAGGAGGCGGGCGGCACCGACCTCGACACGCTCTTCGTCGACGAGGGCTTCGGCTCGCTCGACGCCGAGACGCTCGAGGACGTGATGGACACCCTTGACACCCTGCGCGACGGCGGGCGGGTCGTTGGCGTGGTCAGCCACGTCCCCGAGCTCCAGACCCGCATCCCCACCCAGCTGCGGGTCCACCGCGGCCGCAACGGCAGCCACACCTCGCTCTCCCTCGCCTGACCGACTCGGCTAGGTTCGTGCCATGAGTGCGCCCGGGCTCGACCCGACCTTCAGCGAGCTGCCCCACCGCCGCCTCGGCGACGTGGCCCTGGCCCGGGCCGCCGAGCTCGGCGCCAGCCACGCCGACTTCCGGTTCGAGCGCAACCGCTACCAGTACCTCGGGGCCCGCGACGGCGTGCTCCAGACGGCCAGCGACGCCGAGGACGTCGGCTTCGCGGTCCGCGTCGTCCACGACGGGGCCTGGGGCTTCGCGTCCGGGGTGGTGCTGACCGACGACGAGGCGCGCCGCGTCGCGGAGACCGCCGTGACGGTGGCCAAGGTCGCCGCCGCGATGACCACGACCCCGGTCGAGCTCGCCCCCGAGCCGGTGCACGACGACGTCACCTGGGTCTCCGGCTACGACCTCAACCCGCTCGAGGTGCCCACGCGGGACAAGGGAGCGCTGCTGGTCGACTGGACCGAGCGGCTGCGCGCCGGGGCGGCCGTCGCGCACGCGACCGCCTTCCTGCAGCAGGTCCAGGAGAACAAGTACTACGCCGACCTGTCCGGCACCCGCACCACCCAGCAGCGGGTGCGCCTCCAGCCGGGCTTCGAGGCGACCGGCGAGGACGCGCAGACCGGGATCTTCGACTCGATGGCCTCCATCGCCCCACCGGTCGGCCGCGGCTGGGAATACCTCACCGGCGGCCACTGGGACTGGGACGCCGAGCTCGCCGAGGTGCCCGAGCTGCTCGCGGAGAAGCTCACGGCACCCACCGTCGAGGCCGGCACCTACGACCTGGTCGTCGACCCGTCCAACCTGTGGCTCACGATCCACGAGTCGATCGGTCACGCCACCGAGCTCGACCGCGCGCTCGGCTACGAGGCCAACTACGCCGGCACCTCGTTCGCGACCTACGACAAGCTCGGCACCCTGCGCTACGGCTCGCCCGTCATGAACGTGCGCGGCGACCGCACCCAGGAGCACGGCCTGGCCACCGTCGGCTACGACGACGAGGGCGTGGAGACCCAGGCCTGGGACATCGTCCGCGACGGCGTCCTGGTGGGCTACCAGCTGGACCGCTCGATGGGCCACCTCAAGCCCGAGCTCAACGGCGGCCGCTCCAACGGCTGCGCCTACGCCGACTCCCCCGGCCACATCCCGATCCAGCGGATGGCCAACGTGTCCCTGATGCCGGGCACCGACGATCTCGGCACCGACGACCTCGTCTCCCGCGTGGAGCGGGGCATCTACGTGGTCGGCGACAAGTCGTGGTCGATCGACATGCAGCGCTTCAACTTCCAGTTCACCGGCCAGCGGTTCTACAAGATCACCGACGGCCGGCTCGACGGCATGCTCCGCGACGTCGCCTACCAGGCGACGACCACCGACTTCTGGGGCTCGATGGAGGCCGTCGGCGGTCCCGACACCTGGGTCCTCGGCGGCGCCTTCAACTGCGGCAAGGCCCAGCCCGGCCAGGTCGCGGCGGTCAGCCACGGCTGTCCGAGCGCTCTCTTCCGCGGGGTCAACATCCTCAACACCATGGACGAGGCGGGCCACTGACCATGTGTTCTCTGTCGGCAGGCGCGGACGACCGAGACGCACCCACACGAGGCTGAGCGCTCGAGTGTAGTTCCACGTCACGTGGGTACAGCCGTACCAGGCGGAACACGTCCAGCGCGCGTTGGGGCTCTGCCAGGTCCACGGGGTCGAGAAGACGGCCCCGTGGACCGATACCGTGGTTCGCGTGGACCAACAAGACCTTGGAGTGAGAGGCTGGGGGCGTGGGTGAGGAATCGATCTCGGACCGCATGGCGGCCGCTGCCCGAGAGATGCAGGACCAAGGTGACCCCGCGGCCACTGTGAAGAGCGCCGTCGAACTGCTGGTGCGGAATGTGGAGGGATGTCACTCCGCGAGCATCTCGCTCGTGTACGGCAAGCAGCGGGTGGAGACTCCGGCTGCCAGTGACGAGGTAGCAGCGGTGGGCGACCGGCTGCAAGCCGAGCTCGGCGAAGGACCTGCCCTCGACACGCTGTGGCACGTGGACACGGTCTACGTTCCCGACCTTGCTGCCGACGGTCGTTGGCGCAGGTGGGGAGCGGCGCTTCACGAGGCGACGGGAGCGCGCAGCGTCTTGACCTTCCGCTTGTTCACGATCAAGGACATCGTCGGCGCTCTGAGCATGTACTCGACCGAGGCCGACGCGTTCAGCGCTGAGGACAAGTCCGAGGGCATGGCTCTCGCGGCGCACATCGCCCTCGCCGTACTGGCCGCGCAAAGGCTGGACCAGTACGAGGCGGCTCTGGACTCCCGCACCCTGATCGGTCAGGCGTGCGGTGTGGTGATGGAGCGCTACGACGTCGATGCGGATCGCGCGATGGCCCTGCTGACCCGGCTCTCCTCGACGCACAACGTCAAGCTGCGCCAGGTCGCCATCGAGCTGATCAACACCCGCCGTCTTCCGTCACCCTCGTCCTAGCCGATCTGGAAGTCCCCCATCCCTCCAGCAGACCTGGTCCATTCCGTGAGTTCCATCGCAGGTCTCACCGACCGTGGCACGACACCGGTCGACGGGACGTCACCCACCACTCGAACGACGAAGCGGTGCCCCTATGCTGCGAAGACTCCTCGACCACGACCCCTGGAACGAGTCATGCAGCTAGCGATGTTGGGCGCCGGACCCGTCGAACCGATGCCACGCCGGGCGAGACGATCCCCCGCCACGAGGACGACGGACCCCGTGGGGCCTCTCGTGCGTGACACCTGGGTGCTCGGCGGGGCCTTCGGCTGCGGCAAGGCCCAGCCCGGGCAGGTCGCGGCGGTCAGCCACGGCTGCCCCACCGCACTGTTCCGCGGCGTCACCATCCTCAACACCCTCGACGAGGCGGGCCACTGATGACGTCCCCTGCTCTGCACCCCTCCCTGCACACCCCGCAGCAGCTGGTCGAGCACGCGCTCGCCACCTCCACCGCCGACGACTGCGTCGCGATCGTCCGCGACGTGACCAGCGCCAACCTGCGCTGGGCCAACAACACGCTCACCACCAACGGTGTGATGACCGAGGTGTCGGTGACGGTCGTCAGCTTCGCCGCCGTCAGCGGGGGCGTGGCGACCGGGTCGGTCTCGGGCAGTGCCTCGACGCCCGAGCAGGTCACGGCGCTCGTGCAGGCCGCCGACGCGGCCGCCCGCGCCGGCTCCCCCGCCGAGGACGTGGCCGAGCTCGTCGCCGACGCCACGTCCCCCGACTGGGACACCGAGCCGGAGACCACCGACATCGGCGTCTACCGCCAGTTCGCGCCGTCGCTGGGCGAGGCGTTCGCCCAGGCGGGCGCCGAGCAGCGGCTGCTCTACGGCTTCGTCAACCACGACGTCGCCACCACCTACCTCGGCTCGACCCGCGGCCTGCGACTGCGCCACGTGCAGCCCACCGGGCACTACGCCTGCACCGGCAAGGACACCTCGCTCACCCGCAGTGCCTGGACCGGGGGCGCCACCCGCGACTTCCGCGACGTCGACGCGGCCGCCATGGCCGCCACCGTCGCCCAGCGGCTCGCGTGGGCCGAGCGTCGCATCGGCCTGCCCGCCGGGCGCTACGACACGATCCTGCCGCCGTCGTCGGTCGCCGACCTGATGATCGACGCCTACTGGGGCGCCGGCGCGCGGGTGGCCCACGAGGGCGAGTCGGTCTACAGCCGCCGCGGCGGTGGCACCCGCATCGGCGACAAGGTCGCCGCCCCCGGCGTGAGCCTGTTCTCCGACCCCGCCCACCCCGGGCTCGAGTGCGCGCCCTTCGTGATCGCCGGGGCGTCCGACAACACCGACTCGGTGTTCGACAACGGCCTCTCCCTCGAGCGCACCGACTGGATCCGCGACGGGCTGCTCACCGGGCTGCTGCAGACCCGGCACTCCGCCGGCATGACCGGGCAGCCGGTCACGCCGATGATCGACAACCTGGTGCTGGAGGTCGGCGACGGCGCGGGGACGATCGAGGACATGGTCTCCGGCGTGCAGCGCGGCCTGCTGCTGACCTGCCTGTGGTACATCCGCGAGGTCGACCCGCAGACGATGCTGCTCACCGGCCTGACCCGCGACGGCGTCTACGTCGTCGAGGACGGCGAGATCGTGGGTGCGGCCAACAACTTCCGCTGGAACGAGAGCCCCGTCGACCTGCTCAACCGGTTCACCGCGGCCACCGCCACCGTGCCGAGCTTCAGCCGCGAGTGGGGCGACGACTACTTCTCGCGCACCGCCACCCCGGCCCTGCGGATCCCCGACTTCAACATGTCGAGCGTGTCGCAGGGCGTCTGAGCCGCCTCAGCGCATCCGCTGCACCCGCTGGCGGTGCTGCGAGCCGTTGTCACCGTCGATGTCGGAGTCGCGGGTGCGCGAGATGTGGTCGATCTTCTCCTCGTCGCCCTGCACCGGCTGCGCCGTGATGAGGGTGTCGCGCTCGTAGGCGTGCGACTTGTCGGTGTTGCGGTAGTAGCGGTAGAGCGCCCAGTAGGTCGCGACCGCCCCCGCCGGCCCCGCGGCGAGGATCCACAGCGGCGACGAGTCGCCGGACATGACGACGTCGAGCAGCCACGTGCTCATGACATCGCCACCAGCAGCGCGCCGGCGGCGCCCTCGAGGACCGTGCCGACGGTGAGCGCCGCGGCGACCAGTCGCCACTGCGACACCGGCACGCTTCCCATGGTCTCGCCGGTGCGCCCGTTGACCGCGATGTAGTGGAGCACCTTGGTGTTCTCCTGGTAGTAGGAGTAGAGCCAGACCGGCAGGTACATCGAGATCCACCGTGACCCGCCGACGTCCACCTTCTCCTGCTCCCACCGCACCCCGCGGTCGAACTTCGACAGCGAGTCGTGCACCTGGGCGCGGCCGATGGAGAGCAGCTGGTCCTCCAGGACCGGGCGGAGGTCGTCCACGTCGAGGTCGCGCTTCTCGCTGGTGTAGCCGACGAGATAGCTGGCGTTCCACCTCACGGCGTTCTTGGTGTCGAACGGCAGGATCGTGTTGATGATGTTGTTGGTCGTGGAGGAGTCCGAGCTCGCCCGCGCGGCAGCGCCCTCGACGGTGAGGTCGTCGACGGTGAACGACACCGACCGCCGCACGCGGTAGACGTCGGCGGCGTAGTAGGTGACGTCGTTGTCGCCGCTCTTCTCGGTCCACCGCCGTGTCTGCACCTCGCCCTCTCCGACGTAGGCCGTGTCGGCGCGTGCGTCGATGACCAGGTAGGGCAGGTAGACACCGAGGACGTTCTCGGGCACGAACTCGGCCTTGAACCGCGGGTGCGCGAACAGGCGCCGCTTGCCGGCGAACTCGCGGATCCTCTCGACGGCCTCGGCGTGCGTCAGCCGGAACGGCAGCACCGCGTCGGGCACGGCCCCGTTGGGGGTCCGCTGGTTGACGTTGAGCGTGTGCCGGCACCAGTGGCAGCGGGCGTTCATCGTGTGCGCGGTGTCGACGACGACCTCGGCGCCGCAGCCGCCGCACTTCAACGTCACCTGCGCCGCGGCGTCGGCGGCGATGTGCCCGGCGCCGCCGGCGATGACGGTGCCCTCGAGCTCGTCGATGCCCTCGCCGAGGCCGAGCGCCTCCTCGACCCGCGACTCCTCCCACTGGTGGCGGCAGAACAGGCACACGAGCATGCCGGTCGACGCCCGCAGCTGCACGTCGGTCGAGCCGCACTTGGGGCAGCGGTTGATCCCGTCGGCGAGCGAGTCGTTGACGGTCTGGATGTCCGGTCCCGGCTCCGGGTCGGCACGTGCCGCGGCCAGCTCCTCCTCGAGCGGCAGCGGCGGTCCGTCGAACACCGGGGCGTCGGGGTCCCGCGGCGGTGGGGCGTCCTGCGTCATCTCACGTCCCGTCTCAGAGTCCGAGCGCCTTGGCCTTCGCCGCGTCGTAGTCCTCCTGGGTGATCAGGCCGGCGTCGAGCATCTGCTTGGCCCTCGTGAGCATCGCGACCGGGTCCTCGGCGGCGGGAGCCGCTGGAGCGTCGGCAGGAGTGGGTGCGGCGGGCGCCTGCTCGGTGGGCTGCTGCAGGCCGCCCAGGCCCATCCCCCCGGCTGCCATGCCCATCCCGATGACGCCCCCGGGACCGGCGTTCTCACCGGCGGCCTCGATGCCCGCAGCGACGGACGCCTGGAGGTTGGCGTTGCCGCGCGCACCGGAGAGGGCGTCGGCCCGCTGGACGTTGGCGAGCAGCTCGCGGGTGGTGGCGTCGTACTCGATGGAGATGATCGCCGTCTTGACGATCTCGAGCCCGCGGTCGGTGCGCCAGCGGTAGTTGTCCTCGACGGCGGCCGACAGCGACTGCGCGAAGCCGACGGAGTCCTGCTGGAGCCGGGCGATCCGGTTGCCCTTCGCCGGATCGTTGGTGTACATCGAGAAGGCGGGGGCGAGCGAGCCGACGACCTCGTTGAAGAGCTGCTCGCCCGCGGGGTTGTCGAGGTCGGTGAAGTCGAAGACGGCGCGACCCTCGATCACCCCCGCCGGGACGAAGTTGCGGATGAAGGTCAGCGGGTCGGTGATCTTGAGGGTGTAGGTGCCGCGGGTGACGGCACCGACCTGGGTGTTGAGGAAGGCGTCGTCCCAGTAGATCTCGGACTGGGTGCCGAACTTGTTGTTGGGAAGCTCCTTGAGCGCGACGAACAGCGCCGTCTGCTGCGCGCCGGGACGACCGCCGAACTTGAAGCGCTCCCAGCTCTGCTTGACGATCGACTCGACGAGCCCGCCGCCGGAGAAGACCGACTGCGACGAGGGCTCCCCGGAGTCCCAGATGTAGCCGCCCGGCTGGGCGGCGAACCCGGTGAACGCGCCGTCCTCCATCAGCACCAGGCCGTAGCCCTCCGGGACGACGATCTTCGACCCGTCGGTGATGATGCCGTCTGACGCACCGGGGTTGGCGCCGCGTCCGGCGTTCTGGTCCTTGCGGACCGCCGGGAACACCGCCGCGGTCGCGGAGATCCCCTCGGGGACGCCGAAGAAGTCGAGCCACTGGTCCGCGAGCGTGCCGCCGATGGCGCCGCTCACCGCCTGGAAGAGTCCCATGCCCATGCCTCCGATGCCTGCAGTGCGGGCGGATCCGCCCGGCGGACACAGTATCGGCCCGGCGCCCCGGAGGCAGGCGATCCGCCGTGCGGCGCGTCCTTGCGCGGGACGTCGGGGCCGGGCCGGATCAGGCCGGTCAGGGTCGTCGCGGGTGGCCGCCCGGGATCTCCACGTCGGGGTCGTAGGGCGTGCGTGTGTAGACGAACGTCGCGCACTCCAGGTGGTGGATCGTCCCGTCGGGTCGGCGCACGAGCACCAGCTGCTCGCCGCGGTGGTAGCCGAGCACGCCGACCAGCACGCCGTGGACGAGCTCGAAGCGGTCGGTGACGACGTCGCCGAGGGCCATCGCGCGCAGCTCGAGCCCGTCGTTGTGCCAGCGCACGTCGTAGGCCGTGTTGCCCCAGAACCACAGCCCGGGCACGCCTGCGACGTCGGGCGGCACCTCGACGGTGGGACGCCACGGCGCGGGGCGGGTGTCGTCGGCGTCCGGGTCGCCCTCGATGAGCGCGACGGCGAGGTCGCGCGGCGCGATGCCCGTGGTGGCGTTGGTCAGCACCGCGGCACCGATGCCGCTGTCGGGGTCGACGTGCAGCGCGGCGAGGAAGCCGGGCATCGAGCCGTTGTGTCCGACGAGCCGCCCACCGGGATGGACGCCCAGCATCAGGCCGAGGCCGTAGTCGGGGGTCACCGGCCGCTGCATCTCCGCGAGCGACGACGCCGACAGCAGGTCTGGCCGCGCCCCGCCCAGCACCTGTCCCCACGTGACGAGGTCGGCCAGCGTCGACCACAGCTGCCCGGCCGGGGCCATCGCGCCGGTGTCGGTCAGCGGCTCGTGCACCCGGACGCCGGTGAAGTGGTCGACGCTCCAGCCCGGCTGGGCGCCCGGACGCGGCAGGTAGGACGTGGCGCGCATGCCCAGCGGTCGCAGCAGGCGCTCCGCGACGAGCTCGCGCCAGGGCGTGCGGAAGCGACGCGCCACGACCTCGCCGAGCAGGGCGTAGCCGAGGTTGGAGTAGTGGAACCAGGCACCGGCGGGCGCCACCCGGCCGCTGCCGTCGTTGGCGGCCACGAGCGCCGCGAAGTCGCCGCCGCGGGTGCGCTCCCACCACGGTCCGCGCGGCTCGCTCTGCATCCCCGAGCTGTGGGCCAGCGCCTCGCGCAGGGTCACCTCGCCGTAGCCGACGTCGCCGAGGTGGTCGGCGAGCGGGTCGTCGAGGTCGAGCAGGCCGGCGTCGCGGGCCAGGACGACGAGCACGGCGGTCATCGTCTTGGTGATCGACCCGATCCGGTACTGCCCGTCGAGGCCGGGGGCCTGGCCGGCGCCGCCCGCCCACACCGCGCCGTAGCGGTCGAAGACCGCGCCGACCACGGACGTCAGCCGGCCCTCGGCCTGCGCGACGTCGAGCAGTCGCTGACGCTGGTCGCTCACGACACGACCCTAGGCCAGGTGGCCGCCGGCGGTCGGGGAACCCGCGCCCAGGCGTCGGTCCCGGCCGTCAGTCCCAGCGGTCAGTCCTGGGCGAACGCCTCCGGAGGGGGGCACGCGCAGACCAGGTTGCGGTCGCCGTAGGCCTGGTCGATGCGCGCGACCGGCGGCCAGTACTTGTCGGAGTCGATCCCTCCCGGGAACACCCCGACCTCGCGCGAGTAGGGGCGGTCCCAGTCGCCGACGAGCGCGCGGGCCGTGTGGGGCGCGTGGCGCAGCGGCGAGTCCTCGGGGCTCCACTCCCCCGCCTCCACCTGGGCGATCTCGGCGCGGATCGCGATCATGGCGTCGCAGAACCGGTCGATCTCGGCGAGGTCCTCGGACTCGGTGGGCTCGACCATCAGCGTGCCGGCCACCGGGAACGACATCGTCGGGGCGTGGAAGCCGTGGTCGACCAGCCGCTTCGCGACGTCGTCGACGCTCACGCCGCTCGCCTTGGTGATGCCGCGGAGGTCGAGGATGCACTCGTGGGCGACCAGGTCGCCGTGGCCGCGGTAGAGGACCGGGAAGTGCTCCTCCAGGCGGTGGGCGATGTAGTTGGCCGACAGCACGGCGACCGCGGTCGCCCGGGTGAGCCCCAGCGCTCCCATCATCCGGATGTAGGCCCACGTGATCGGCAGGATCCCGGCGGAGCCGTAGGGCGCGGCGCTGATCGGCCCGATGCCCTGCCGCTTCTCCGGCTCGGGGTGCGAGCCGTGGGAGGGGAGGTAGGGCGCGAGGTGGGCGCGGACGGCGACCGGACCGACCCCGGGGCCTCCGCCGCCGTGCGGGATGCAGAAGGTCTTGTGCAGGTTGAGGTGGGAGACGTCGCCGCCGAACTCCCCCGGTCGCGCCCAGCCGAGCAGCGCGTTGAGGTTGGCTCCGTCGACGTAGACCTGCCCACCGTGGTCGTGCACGATCTTGCACAGGTCGGTGATGGTGTCCTCGTAGGCCCCGTGGGTGGAGGGGTAGGTCACCATGATCGCGGCGAGGGTCTCGGCGTGCTGGGCGCACTTGGCGAGGAGGTCGTCGAGGTCCACCGACCCGTCGTCGGAGGCCTTGACGACCACGACCTTCATCCCGGCCATCACCGCCGACGCGGCGTTGGTGCCGTGCGCCGACGACGGGATCAGGCACACGTTGCGCCCGGCGTCGCCGTTGGCGAGGTGGTAGCCACGGATCGCCAGCAGCCCGGCGAGCTCGCCCTGCGAGCCGGCGTTGGGCTGGACGGAGACCTTGTCGTAGCCGGTGACCTCGGCGAGCCAGCGCTCCAGGTCGTCGACGAGCTCGCGGTAGCCGGCGGCGTCCTCGGCGGGAGCGAAGGGGTGCAGGTCGGCGAAGCCCGGCAGGCTCACCGGCTCCATCTCGGTGGTGGCGTTGAGCTTCATCGTGCACGAGCCGAGGGGGATCATGCCTCGGTCGAGGGCGTAGTCACGCGAGGAGAGCCTGTGCAGGTAGCGCAGCATCTGCGTCTCGCTGTGGTGGGAGTTGAAGACCTCGTGGGTGAGGAGGTCGGTGGTGCGCGCCAGGTCCTCGGGCAGCCCGGACGCGTCGTCGTCGGCGGGCGCGACGCCGAACGCGCGCAGCACGGCGGCGACGGTGGACGGGCTGGTGCGCTCCGAGGTGGACACTCCGACGTGGTCGGCGTCGATCGGGCGCAGGTGGAGACCGAGCTGGCGGGCGGCGGTGATGACCTCGTCGGCCCGGCCGGGCACCGCCACGGTGAGCGTGTCGAACCAGGTGTCGTTGACGATCTCCACTCCCCCGGCACGGAGGGCCGCGGCGATGCCGTTGGCCTGCTGGTGGGTGCGTCGTGCGATCCGGCGCAGCCCCTCCGGGCCGTGGTAGACCGCGTACATCGACGCGACGACGGCGAGGAGCACCTGGGCGGTGCAGATGTTGGAGGTCGCCTTGTCACGACGGATGTGCTGCTCGCGGGTCTGGAGCGCGAGGCGGTAGGCCGGGCGGCCCTCGGCGTCGACGGAGACCCCGACGAGGCGCCCGGGCAGGTGCCGCTCGAGGCCCGACGCGACCGACATGAACCCGGCGTGCGGACCGCCGTAGAACAGGGGCACGCCGAAGCGCTGGGACGAGCCCACCACGACGTCCGCGCCGAGCGTTCCCGGCGCCTCGAGCAGGACCAGGGCAAGCGGGTCGGCGGCCACCACGGCCAGCCCGCCGCGCTCGTGGACGGCCTCGATGACCGGACGCGGGTCGCGCACGGCCCCGGACGCGCCGGGGTACTGCACCAGCACCCCACACACGTCACCGTCGGGGAGGCCGTCGGCAAGGTCGGCGACGACCACCTCGATGCCCATGCCCGCGGCGCGGGTGCGCACCACGTCGATCGTCTGGGGCAAGGCGTCGGCGTCGACGACGAACGGGCCGGTCGCGGTGCGCTTGGCCCGGCGCACGAGGGTCATCGCCTCCGCGGCGGCGGTGCCCTCGTCGAGCAGGGACGCGTTGGCCGTCGGCAGGCCGGTCAGGTCGGCCACGACCGTCTGGAAGTTGAGCAGCGCCTCGAGCCGGCCCTGGGAGATCTCGGGCTGGTAGGGCGTGTAAGCGGTGTACCAGGACGGGTCCTCGAGGACGTTGCGCCGGATCACCGGCGGCGTGATCGTCGCGTGGTAGCCCAGGCCGATCATCGCCTCGGCGGGTCGGTTGTGCGACGCCAGCGTGCGAAGGGCCCGGGCCGTCGCCTCCTCATCGAGCGGGGCGGGGAGGTCGAGGGCGGCGGCCGAGCGGATGCCGCCCGGCACGGCGGCCGTCATCAGCGACTCGAGCGACTCGTGGCCGATCGCCTCGAGCATGTGCGCGATCGCTGCCTCGTCGGGGCCGATGTGCCGGGCGACGAACTCGCCGAGGCCGTCGCCGGGGTTGTCGGCCGGGCTGGCGGTGGAGGTCGAGGTGGCGTCGGGCACGGGGGCTCCCTGAGGTCGCGTCGCTGGGACCTCCCCCTCTGTCGGTCGGACGACCTCCAGAGTGCCAGCCCAGTGCGGTCCGGGTGCCTGAGAGGTTCCGGGGAGAAAACACCCCTTAGGGAAAATCAGGCGCACGGCGCGCTAGGCGGGCCGGGTTGATCCTTCCCCCAGATTCAATCACTTGGTCCCAGATCTCCATCATCAGCCCGAACCGCAGGCAGATCTGGATCTGGGCAACTGCCCGCTTCGAGGCCACGACCCTTCTGATCGCGTCGCACATCGTCGCGACCCCACGGGTCGCCAGCGGTCAGCATGCCGGCTTCTCTGAACGCCTGCCCACCCATCCTGAAGGGGGGTTCCACCATGCCCAAACCACCGATTGTCGTTGCACCTTACGAACTCACCCAGTCCAGGGGGTGCGCATCGCCATCGCCCACGCGATCTTCAAGACGGAGTGCGCTGCTCTCGACGCGGGCATGTCGCTCGCGGAAGTGCAGGCGCAGCACTGGCTCGTCCTTGTTGAAGGGGATCAGGCTGGATCAGCGGAACGCGGGTGGTGATTCCCAGGGCGGCAGCGACCCGGCCAAGTGGGGCCTCGCGCCCGCAACGCGCAGATCCAACTGTCTCCTGCGGCTCGCTCGCCCTGCACCTCATTGCCTACGGCGCGCTTACAGGATGTAGCCAGCGCTCTTCAACGTCTGCTCGCCCTGGTCGACCACTATGTCGACCATTTCCGTGATCGCATCTTGTGCGAGGGCATCGAGACGGTAGGTGAGGGCTGGCGACACAGTTGGATGCACGTCTCGCAAGTAGACGTCGCAGAGCTTGGTCGCCACACTTCTGCTGGTTGGCCTCGCGGACACTTCCTCGAAGATTGCGAAGTCCGCGTCATGCGTCCCAGGCCGCGCGATGCCGATGGAGTAGGTCTTGGTCGCTTCTCCCTTCGCGGGTGCCGCACTACTGACGTTGACGGTCGTGCGCCCGACGCCCTCGACGCTGCGGTAATCCTGATCCGACACTCGCCCACTGAGTTGGTGCCGCGCCGCCGAGAGCGGGGCGCTGAGGACTGACGCGGCGCGGTCGAGGGCTTCACCCCAGGCGGTGTTCACGCGGCCGAGCAGTGAGTCAATTTCGGTATGCATCAAGCCGGAGTCACTGCGCATAATCTTGTTGAGGTGAGCGATGCGATCTTCGGGGTTCGGGCGCGCAGGTCGCTGCATGTCGGTGGTGACCATCAGCATCGTGTCGACCGCACGCTCTCGGACGAACGCCAGAAGGAGCCCGCAGTCTCCGCGGTCTGCGGCCTCGAGGGCGTCTATGTAGGCGCCCTTCTGATCGGCGAATACAACGAATGGCACACCGGGCTCGCGGTAGAGATACGCCGACGCTAGAGCGCGTGCCACGCGTCCGTTGCCGTCGGGGAACGGGTGCACGCACACGAACGCGTAATGGGCGTACGCCGACTGCACCACAGGGTGAGCTGACGCGAACTCGTCGGAACGAAGTTCGTCGATCATCCGCGCCATCTCGGACGGGGTGTCGATCGGCGACGCGTACGCGTGCGTGATGCCAGTCTCTAAGTTCACTGGGCTGTTGGGGAGGCTTTTGTAGGTCCCCTTCTCTAGCGGACGCTCCTCGGCTCCGTGGTCGGTAAGCACACGGTAGGTCTCCTGTGAGGCGCAGAGAACCGAGTGAAGCTCCTTGATCCAGTTCTCGCTCGCTTCGCGCTCTCCAGTCGCGACGTCGAGGACGAAGTCGTAGCCCGCCACAGCGTCTTTGATGGCCCGCGCGACATTCTCGCCGACGGCGAGATGGGCGTTGTCAAGCGCAGCGGCCGATGCTGCCACCGACAGAGTGAACCCGCGGTCGACGGTGTAGAGCCCCTCAATCGCGCCGGTGTCGACAGCGGCCCAACGAGTTGCCGTATCGACAGCACGCTGCAGCGCCTCCGGACCCACGCTCGCCTTCAGAGTGGAAAACACCCCTGCGGTGGAGTAGTAGGAAGCGAGATCGACATTCTCACTCGCAAACGACGTGAAGGATGGGAACGGCTGATACGGAGGTCCGTGCGTGGTCTGCTCGCTCATGGCGGCACCTTATCTAGGGGTCTAGCTGCGAGCCGGACTACTCGACCGCCGCCGGGGCAGGGCAAGATCCCTAGTGACCCCGCGTTGAGCGACCGGAAGGTTTGACCGTGGACCATCCCCTTATCGGCAGGTCCGTTGTTCGAGGTGGCCTAAGGCCATGCCTTCGTTGCCGGTAGTACGCCGAGATATGGGAGACCAACGTGTCGGACGATTCTGCTCCCTTGAATCTGGAGAAGTTGATGCAGGACATGGAGCGGTCGGGTCGTGAGCAGCGGCTCGTCGAATCGCACCGCCCGACGGCTGAGCAGATCGGCGAGTTGCTTGCGCAGGTGATCCCTATCGCGCGGGAACTGTTTGAAGCTCATCGAAGGCTGGCGCTTCTTCGCCGAGAGGAGAATCCCGACCAGGATTATGGGCTGCGGTTTGCGGGCGACTCGGTGGCAGCGCAGGACGACTTGTGGGTGCGGGAACGCCTGTCGTTCGAGGTCCCCGTCAACGAGATTGGGAAGCCGATCTTCTATCTCGCGCATCCTCTCGTAGATCCCGTTCGCTGTGTCCTTGACTTCGTGCAGCGTTTTGTTCGTGCCGCGATGGACCATCTTGAGGCCCTCGGACATCTCGTACGAGACGGCGTGGGGTTTCGGGCCACAGCGGTCCTCAGCCGAGCCGCGCTGGAGGCGTGCGCCGCTGCTAGCTATCTCATGAGTGCGGAGGTGTCATCGGCTGAGCGGCTGCGGCGCCTTTGGAACCTTCAATGTGAGCAACTCACCGAGATCGTTCGCCGCGACGCAGCGGATCTGTCCAACGCCATCGGTCGCCGCAACGACGTCCTGGCCGCTGCGGAAGCTATTGGATTTCACGTGAAGCGCGTTAAGCCCAATGACCGCTACAGAGCTCCGAGCGTGCTTTCCGCGGATGGCAGGCCTCACGCGAGCACGGGCGAGATGATTGAGTCGGTCTTAACAACCGACCTGGGCAAGCCTATGTGGCAAGGACTGTCCGACATCGCTCACTCAAAGTCGTCCGGGTTGATGCTGCTTGATGAGGTCTCTCCGCGAGACAGACAGATCCCGGCGATGAGGACCGAGTCCATTGCCTTTCACGCCATGCCCGCCCTCATAGCCTTTGGCGGGCTTGGCGACCACTTGGAGGGGTACCTGGGGTGGAGCGATCTTTCGTGGAACAAGACCCTGGAGAGAGTCCTTGAGATGTGGAGCGCTGCGTCCGGTGGCGCCGACGCCGCCATTCGCGGACACCTCGGCCCCGCCCCAAACTAGGCCGCTCGCTTCGGCGCGGTACCCACGCACATCGGTGCCGGTCAGAGGACGGCGGGGCGGGTTCTAGGCGCCTGTCATCATCGCTCGGGGATGCCGTGCAGACGGAGACGACCATCTAGCTCGGAACCACCCTCTAATCGTTCTATCCTCCAGCCATGAGTGATGCATGGGGGACGCCGAGGGAGACTTTGGCCTGGACGTGTCGCTGCCTGAATCATCCAACGACTCTTGAGGTCATTGATCGCTGGTCGATAGCTGACTACGACGTGGAACCGTTCGAGAACACTGCCGCGAAGTGCACTAACTGTCAGATGCCGTTTCTCCTCCAGAGAGACGGTATTCAGACCCCGGACGGGTGGGACATGGGCCCGTACCAGCAGGTTTACCCGGCGGACCGTCAGCCGCTCCCCCACTACGTTCCAGCGAGCATCCGCGACTCGCACGACGAAGCTCTTCGGTGCCTCGGAGTTCGCGCCTACACCGCGGCGACCATCATGGCGTGACGCGGAGTTGAGGCCATCTGCTCAGAGCATGGGCAGGCTCGCGGGACTCTTGCGACCAAGCTCACCACTCTAAAGGACACCGGAACGATCGACGAGAGACTCCATGATTGGTCCTCCGTGGTGCGCGACCTCGGGAACACCGGCGCGCATGATGTGGAAGCAACGCTTACGCGCGAGGACGCAGACGACGCGATCGCCTTCTTCGAGGCGCTGGTGAACTACCTCTACACGTTCAAGCGCCGCTACGAGACGCACCTTCAGCGAAAGACAGTGGAGCAGGACCTCAAAGAACTTCTCTAGTGCCCTGCAGGCGACGTTCCAGCAGGCGCGAGCCCACCCCTTGAATGTTCAGTACGGGGGGATGTAGGAGGAATTGCCCCTTCGGCGCGCGACGCTCGGTCGGCGAGACCGGGCGCCGCGACTCTCCCGCATGGGATGTCGGCGCTGCCGAGTCTAGCGGGAACGCAGGAGAAATGACCGAGGCGCGAAATGACCGAGGCCGCCCGGTGTGCCCGGGCGGCCTGGTCGGAGGGTGTGGGCCGGTGCTCGTACGGAGAGTGCCGGTGGAGGGTGCGGTCAGCCGGTCTGGCGGGCTGCGCGGCGTGCGGCGAGCTCGTCGCCGGTGACGGAGGCGCCCGGCTGCTCGGCGGTGCGCTCGGAGGGCAGCTCGGCGAGCGTCCCCTCGATCTCGCGCCACACGCCGCCGATCGCGATGCCGAAGACGCCCTGGCCGCCCTGGAGCAGGTCGATGACCTCGTCGTTGCTGGTGCACTCGTAGACCGAGGCCCCGTCGCTCATGAGGGTCACGCGCGTCAGGTCGTCGGTGCCGCGCTCGCGCAGGTGCGCCGTGGCGGTGCGGATCTGCTGGAGCGAGATGCCGGCGTCGAGCAGGCGCTTGACGACCTTGAGGATCAGGATGTCGCGGAAGGAGTAGAGGCGCTGGGAGCCCGAGCCGGCGGCGCCGCGGACGCTGGGCTCGACGAGGCCGGTGCGGGCCCAGTAGTCGAGCTGGCGGTAGGTGATGCCGGCGGCGTTGCAGGCCGTGGGACCGCGGTAGCCGGTGTCGCTGGGCAGCGGCGACACGTCGTCGTCGAAGAGCAGCCCCTGCTCCTGCGCCTTGTCGGCGGCCTCGGCCTCGGCCTTGAGGCGGGCTGCGTCGGCGCCCTGCTCGTTCTCGTTGCTAGCCACAGTGACCCTCCAGGTCAGTTCCTCCGCTGAGCGGTAACTCCTGGGGGAAGGGCCCGCCCGGCGGCCGACACGCGGCAACCACAACGGTGGAGTTACAACAGAGACAGTTCACCGTAGGCCCCGGAATCCGGGTTGTCCATCCACGCCGCGGCGTGTCGCCAACCCTCGACCTTCACTTGAGGGTGAGGGTTGAGCGGCGCCACGCCGCGGTCACTCGGACTCGAAGTCGTCGGGTGAGACGTGGTCGAGGAACTCGCGGAACCGCTCCACCTCGTCCTCCTGCTCGGCCGGGACCGCGAGTCCCGCCTCGTCGAGCACGGCCTCCGCGCACACGATGCGGGAGCCGGTGCGCAAGGCCAGCGCGATCGAGTCGGACGGCCGCGCCCCGACCTCAGCGCCGCCGTCGAAGACGAGCTGGGCGAAGAAGATGCCGTCCTGCATGTCGACGATGCGGACCTCGTCGAGCCGCTGGCCGGTCGCCTCGAGCATGTCGCGCATCAGATCGTGGGTCAGCGGACGCGGCGGCGTGACGCCCTGCTGGGCGAAGGCGATGGCGGTGGCCTCGACCGCCCCGATCCAGATCGGCAGGTAGCGCTCCCCCGTCGCCTCGCGCAGCAGCACGATGGGCTGGTTGGAGGGCATCTCGACGCGGACTCCCACGACGTCCATTTCGCGCATGGCCCCACCCTACCCACGCGCCCTGATGCCTGCGCGCGGGCTCCTGGCCCGGGTCACCCCCGGTCGAGACCGACCTTCACCAGCGTCGCGTGCAGTCGCACCGACAGCGCGGCGATCTCGGAGGTGGCGTCCTCGGCGCGGCCACGGGCGGCGGCGTCGCGGCCCCGCGCGAGGGGGGCCACCACCTGCTGGACGAGACCGACCTCGCGGTCGGCAGCGTTCTTGAACGCGCGCAGGTGGCGCGGCTCGAAGCCGTAGTCGGCGAGCTCGCGGGCGGTCTGAGCGACCACGAGGGCGTCGCTGTCGAAGTGGCCGGTGCCGCTGCGCGCGCTCACCAGGCCGTACTGCTCGAGCTCGGAGAGCAGCTCCTCGGAGATCTCCGCGACCTTGAGCAGCTCGCGCCGCGACAGGCGCAGGTCACTGCTGCGGCGGAACGACTCAGGGCTGGGAAGTCCGTCGGCGCTCAGCGCGACCTTGGGGACGGTGGGCACGACCGACTCGATCGCCGGCGGCTCGAGCCCACGGTCGATCGCGTCGAGGTGGTCGCCGATGACCTTGAGCGGGAGGTAGTGGTCGCGCTGCATCGTCAAGATGTAGCGCAGCCTCGACACGTCGTCGCCGGAGAACTTGCGGTAGCCGGCCGCGGTGCGCTCGGGCTTGACGAGTCCCTGGTCCTCCAGGAAGCGGATCTTGGGGATCGTCACCCCGGGGAAGTCGGCTCGCAGCTGGTCGAGGACCTGCCCGATGTTGTAGCGGGCGCCGCGACCCGCCCCCGGGGCCGTCGAGGCACTCACGGATCAGCTGTCCGGGTGGGAGGAGAAGAACACGAGGCGATACTTGCCGATCTGCACCTCGTCGCCGTCGTGGAGCTCGAGGGAGTCAATCCGGTCGCGGTTGACGTAGGTGCCGTTGAGGCTGCCCACGTCGCTGACCGTGTAGCCGCCCCCGGAGCGGCGGAACTCCGCGTGGCGACGCGAGACGGTCACGTCGTCGAGGAAGATCTCGCTGTCGGGGTGCCGCCCGGCGCCGACCACGTCGGTGTCGAGGAGGAACCTGCTGCCGGCGCTGGGGCCGCGCTGCACGACGAGGAGCGCGTGACCGGCGGGAAGCGCGTCGACCGCGGCGGCGTCGACGGGGCTGAGCTGGCGGTCGGAGGACTCGCGCTGGTCCGGGACCCCGAAGGTGATGGTCGCAGTGGTCTCGACCGGGCTGGGACCCGGCTCCTCCCCAGCGAGCAGCTTGGTGCCGCACTGGGCACAGAAGCGGGCATCGTCAGGGTTCTGCTTGCCACAGGCGGTGCAGAACGGCATGGAAAGCTCCTCGACGTATCGACGCTGAACCCTCAGCCGAGGGTTGAGGTTGATGGTTTCCCCGAACCTACCAGCCCGGCGCTGGTCACCGCGGCCGGTCCGGGAGACCCACCGGGGCCGGCGGGCGTCGGCTCAGCCGTCGAGCCCGGACTGGTAGGCGGCCGCGTCCATCAGCCCGTCGAGCTGCGAGTCGTCGGCCACCGTGACCTCGAAGAGCCAGCCCGCCTCGTAGGGGTCGCTGTTGACGAGCTCGGGGGTGGAGTCGAGGGCCGCGTTGGTGGCCACGACCTCGCCGGTCACCGGGGCGTAGATGTCGCTGACCGACTTGGTGGACTCCAGCTCACCGCAGGTCTCCCCCGCCGCCACCTGGTCGCCGACCTGGGGCAGCGAGACGTAGACGATGTCGCCGAGCGCGTCCTGGGCGAAGTCGGTGATGCCGACCCGGACCGAGCCGTCGGCCTCGCCCGGGGTGCGGACCCACTCGTGCTCGCTGGTGTACTTCAGGTTCTCCGGATACACGATGGCTCCTCGCGGGGTCGGGCTGGTGTGGCGTGGGTCGCTCGGCAGGCTACTGGCCGGTGCCGAACTCCGCATACTCAGGCCGGGTCGCGGGGCGGACGCTGGCGATCTCGATCGTCTCGTCCTCCGCCACCTCCACCGACGCGCCGTCGTAGGTCTCCAGCGTCTCGATGGGGCCGGTCGAGAACGTCAGCGCAGTGCGCAGGACGTGGGGGTCGCCGATCACGTCGATGACGTAGGGCGGCTCGAGGAGCTCGCCGTCGAGCTCGATGCCGCCGACGGCGTTCTCGAACGAGCTGTCGGCGCCGAGCCGCACGGAGTCGTTGAACTCGATCGCCTCCGCGCCCGCGGTGCGCAGCTCCTGCACGGTGTCGAGCAGGGACCCGACGTTGACCCGGCTGTCGGACTCGGTGATCGTCACCCGAAGGCCCGGGCCGGCGACCGGCACCAGCCCGGCGATGATGTTGAGCGTGCGCACGCGCTGCTCGGCCTCGGCGAGGGCGGCGGACCGGGCCTGGTTCTCGTCGGTGAGCTCGTCGCGCCTGGCCTCCAGTCGGTCGACCTCGCGACGGGCCCGCTCGGCGGTGCCCGTCAGGCCGTCGAGCACCTCGATGAGCTCACCCTCGCGCAACCCCTCGTAGGTGTCGTTGGCCGCCGTGTCGCGCACCTGGACGACGAACGCGAAGCCGAGGACGGCCAGCAGCACGGCGACGACCCCCTGGCGCCGCGACGGCCGCGTCAGCGCCACCCGCATCCGCGCGCGCCCGGTCGTGGTCCCGGTCGTGGTCCCGGGCTCCGGCTGCGCCTCGGTCCCGGTCTCGGGCGTCGGGTCGTCGCGGTCGGGTCGCTGCTCAGGCATGGAACACGTGCCTGCGGATGGCCGCGACGTTGGCGAAGATGCGGATGCCGAGGACGACGATGACGCCGGTGCTGAGCTGCGAGCCCACGCCGAGCTGGTCGCCGAGGTAGACGATGGCCGCCGCGACCACCACGTTGCTCACGAAGGAGACGACGAAGACCTTGTCGTCGAAGATGCCGTCGAGGTGGGCGCGCAGACCGCCGAAGACGGCGTCGAGGGCCGCGACCACGGCGATGGGCAGGTAGTTCTGCAGGCTGAGCGGCACGTCGGGCGCGAACACGAGGCCGGCGACGATGCCCAGGAGCAGGCCAAGGGCGGCGATCACGGCGAGCTCCCCCCTCCTTCAGGTGCGCCGTCGGGGTCGGCGCTGAGCTCGATCACATCACGAAGCGCGCGTTCGGGCGCAGCCGGCAGGCTGACGTCGTCGACGTTCTGGGCCTCGTAGACGAAGCCGAGACCGTTGACCAGGCCGAACCACTGCTGGCCCTGGGAGGTCTCCACGAGCCGGGCCTGCAGCGTGCGCGGGTCGCCGATCACCGACACGACGTAGGGCGCGTTGACGGGGCGGCCGTTGACGTGGACGGCGCGGTTGGTGTTGCGGATGGCCCCCAGGGCGTTGAGCCGCTGGTCGTTGATGGCGATGGCCTCGGCCCCCGCCTGGAACAGCCCGTCCACGAGCGTGGCGAGGTCCTCGTCGCGGATCTCGCTGTCGACGTCGGCGCCGGGGGCGTTGTCGACCGTGATGCGCACGCCGGGGCCGTGGGCGGCGGAGAAGCCGGTGAGGAGCTCGGCGCGCCGCACGCGGGGGGCGATCTCGTCGAGCTGGCCCCGGATCTTGGTGCTGCTGCTCGCGACGGCTGCGTTGGAGCGGGTCAGCCGGCCGACCTCGGCCTGGAGGTTGCGGACCTGGTCGCCCCGGACGTCGATCTGCTCGATGAGCGCGGCGCGGCCCATCTCGTTGGCCGGCGCCTCCCGGGCGGTCTGCACCGCGACCACCGCCGTCATCGCCCCGAGGGCGGCCACCGCCAGCACGCTCGACCAGTGCGGGCGCGCCACCTTCGGGCGTACGTCGCCGGCCGCGGCCCGCTGCTGGGCGACGTGGGCGTAGTCCTCGTCCATCGAGCGGGCGGTGACCAGCGCGAGCAGCGGGGTGGTGACGTGCTCGGGCAGCCCGCTCGCACCGTCCGCGACCGGCGCGGGAGCGGGTCGCGCCTCAGCCATGGTCGCCTGCCGGTGACGGGTGGCGTGGCGTCTCGCGCAGCAGCGTGCGCACCTGCCAGGCGTAGAGCACCCCGGCCCACCAGTAGAGCCCGATCCCCCACCACGCGAAGGCCCACCCGAAGTTGCGCGCGAGAGTGGCGACGATGCCGTCGCCGTCGCCGAGCAGCAGCAGCGGGAAGGCGTAGAGCAGGTTGAACGTGGCGGCCTTGCCGAGGAAGTGCACCGGGAGCGCCGAGAAGCCCCGGGTGCGCAGGATCGGGACGAGGCCCCAGAGGAGGAGGTCGCGCAGCGGCAGGGCGATGGCCACCCACCACGGGATGATGTCGCGCATGTACAGCCCGACCACGACCGCGAGGATGTAGAGCCGATCGGCCACCGGGTCGAGGATCTCGCCGAGCACCGAGTACTGGTCGAGCCGGCGCGCCAGCCACCCGTCGAGGAAGTCGGTCAAACCGGCCACCATCAGCACGACGAGCGCGATCGCGTCGGCCTCGGGCCCGAGCACCAGCCACAGGAACAGGGGCACGCCGGCCAGCCGCACCACGCTGATGACGTTGGGCACGGTCCAGACGCGAGTAGCTCCCTCGGACACGATCAGACCCTACCGAGCACTCAGCGAGCCTCGACGGCGGACACGTCGTGGTGGGCGGCGTCGCGGATCTCGCCGACGAGCTCCTCGAGGACGTCCTCGAGCGTGACCACGCCGATGACCGTGCCGTCACGCTCGACGACCCGGGCCATGTGGGCCCCCTTCACCTGCAGGCTCTCCAGGGCGTCGTGGAGCAGGTCGTGGGGGTGGACGGAGGCGAAGGGCCGGATCCACTTGTCCTCGATGACGCGCGAGCGCTTGTCGTCCTCGGACTCGAGGGCGTCCTTGATGTGGAGGTAGCCGAGGAGGGTGCCGTCGTCGGCGGCCACCGGGAACCGGCTGAAGCCGGTGGCGGCGCAGACCGCCTCGACGTCGGCCACGGTGGAGCCCGGCGCCACGGTGGCGAGCGTGTCGGTCGTCATCACGATCGAGGCGACCGACTTCTCGGTGAAGCCGAGCGCACCCGCGAGACGGTCGTACTCGTCGGCCTCGATCAGGCCCTCGCCGCGCGACTCCTCGACCAGCGCGGCGACCTCCTCGCGCGTGAAGCTGGAGTGGACCTCGTCCTTGGGCTCGATGCGCAGCAGTCGCAGCACCCCGTTGGCGACCATGTTCATGCCGCCGATGACCGGGCGCAGCACCGTGACGATCACCATCATCGGCGGGCTCAGCACCAGGGCGGCCCGGTCGGCCCCGGCGAGGGCGATGTTCTTGGGCACCATCTCGCCGAGCACGACGTGCAGGTAGACCACGATCGACATCGCCACCACGAACGACACCGGGTGGAGCAGGTCCTCGGGCAGCCGGGCCGCGTGGAACAGCGGCTCGAGCAGGTGGGCGACTGCGGGCTCGCCGATGGCGCCGAGGCCGAGCGAGCAGACGGTGATGCCGAGCTGGGCGCCGGCCATCACCAGCGAGACGTTCTCCATGGCGCGCAGCGTGGTGCGAGCTGCGCGCGAGCCCTCCTGGGCCCGCGGCTCGATCTGGCTGCGGCGCGCGGCCAGCAGCGCGAACTCGGCGCCGACGAAGAAGGCGTTGAGGGCGAGAAGCACGACGGCCAGGCCCACCCCGAAGAGGTCACTGTTCATGGTCGGACTCCCCCACCAGGACCAGGTCGAGCCGGTCGATGCGCAAGCCGTCCATCCTCTGCACGGTCAGGGTCACCAGTCGCTCACGCACCTCGTTGGGATCGCTGCGGTCGGGCACCGGCACCTCGATCCGGTCGCCGGGCTCGGGGATCTTGCCGAGCTCACGCATCACCAGTCCGGCCACGGTGTCGTAGTCCTCGTGGTCGGGCAGCTCGATGTCGGTGACGTCCTCGACCTCGTCGGGGCGCAGCAGCCCGGAGAGGGTCCAGCTGCCGTCGCGGCGCTGCCGGATGCGGGCGCCCAGGCGGTCGTGCTCGTCGGAGATGTCGCCGACGATCTCCTCGACGACGTCCTCGAGCGTCACGATGCCCGCGTGACCGCCGTACTCGTCGAGCACGACGGCCATCTGGAAGCCGTCCTGGCGCAGCAGCGCCAGCAGCGGGTCGAGCCGGAGGCTGTCGGGCACGACGACGGGCTTGACCATCACGTGCTTGATGCGCGTGGTGGCACGCTCGTGGACCGGCACCGCCACCGCGTGCTTGACGTGCACGGTGCCGACGACAGCGTCCTCCGCGTCGAGCACGGGGAAGCGGGAGTGGCCGGTCTGGCGGGCCAGGTCGATGACCGTCGACACGCGGTCGCCGTCCTCGACCGTCGTGGTACGCACGCGCGGCGTCATGATCTCGCCGGCGGTGCGGGTGCCGAACTCGACGGAGCGCTCCACCAGCTCGGCGGTGTCGGCGTCGAGTGTGCCCTGGTCGGCGGAGCGCTGGACGAGCGAGGACAGCTCCTGGGAGCTCCGCGCGGAGCGGAGCTCCTCCTGCGGCTCGATGCCGAGTCGGCGCACGATCGCGTTGGCCGAGCCGTTGAGTGCGCGGATCGGCCCGCGGCTGAGTGCGGTGAAGCCGCGCATGAAGCCCTGGGTGGCGCGCGCGGTCTCGAGCGGCCGGGCGATCGCGATGTTCTTGGGCACCATCTCGCCGAAGATCATCGTGATCACCGTGCCGAGCGCCAGGCCGAGCGCGATGGACAGCGGGCTGACCGCGCCGTCGGGCACGCCCAGCGCGGCCAGCGGCTCGTCGACGAGGTCGGAGATGGCCGGCTCGGCCAGGAAGCCGATGGCGAGGTTGGTCACGGTGATGCCGACCTGGGCGCCGGAGAGCTGCGTCGACAGCGAGCGGAGCGCCAGCTGGACCCCTCGGGCGCCCTCGTCACCCGACGCGGCCGCGCGCTCGACGCCGGGGCGGTCGACGGTGACGAGGGAGAACTCGGCGGCCACGAAGAGGCCGCAGGCAGCCACGAGGGCCAATGACACCAGCAGGAGCAGGAGGGGGGTCACGACGCGCACCCGGTGGTGGTCGGTGCGGTCGTGCGGGGACTTTGACTCTCGTCCATGGCGGCTGCTGCGGGTTCCTTCGTCCGGGGTCGTGGTCGTGGCGGGCCCCGCAGAGGGGGCCGCCGACGCGCCCAAGGGTAACGGTCGGGACCTTCTCGGCCCCAGTCGTCGTGTCGCTTTTGGGGTGGCGGGTCCCCGCGGCCTAGGGTGGCGCCGACACAGGGCGTGCGACAGGTGCCCTCCGGGTCTCGGCGAGGGGCACAATGCGAGCGTGGGCACAGTCTGTCTCGGCTGCCCTCCTCGTCGTCCTCATCGCCACCCTGGCCACGGTCAGCGCCACCGGCGACCCGGGTGACGCCAGCGGGCCCGACGCGGCGCGGATGGTGCAGGGCACCCAGGCCGCCGACGCCGGCCCCGCGCGCCCCAACCTGGTGTTCGTGCTCACCGACGACATGCGCGACGACGACCTCGACCACATGCCGATCACCCGCCGGCTCCTGGCCGACCAGGGCATGGAGTTCACCGACGCGATCTCCCCTCACCCGCTCTGCTGCCCGGCCCGCGCGCAGCTCGCCACGGGCCAGTACGCCCAGAACAACGGCGTGCAGCACAACCGGGGCGTCCACGGGGGGTTCCAGGCCCTCGATCCCACCCGGGAGGCGAGCGCATGGTTCCGCGACGAGGGCTACCGCACGGCGTTCGTCGGCAAGTTCCTCAACGGCTACGGCCCCCGTGACGTCCGGCCCGCCGGCTGGTCGCGCTGGGACGCGCTGACCCGCGGCACCTACGACTACGTCGACTTCACGATGACCAACGACGGCGAGCCGCGTCACCACACCGACGCCTACGTCACCTCGGTCATCGAGGACCACGCCAACGAGGCGGTCCGCGACTTCGCCCGCAGCGGCGACCCGTTCGTCGTCTACGCCTGGCACATCGCGCCCCACTACCGGATCACGCCCGAGGGCGGACGCAGCCTGCCGCTCGCCGAGCCCCGCGACGAGCAGCTGTTCCTCGACGAGCGCCCCGCGTCCTTCGACGACCCCGCCTTCGACGAGGACGACGTCACCGACCAGCCCCGCTACCTCCGCAACCGCGCCCGGGTCTCGCGTCCCGACGTCGCGGCCGAGAACACCGCTCGTCTCCAGGCGCTGCAGTCGGTCGACCGGGCCGTCGGCTCGCTGGTCGAGACGCTGGCGACCGAGGGCGTCCTCGATGAGACCTACCTCGTGTTCGCCTCCGACAACGGCTACTCCCTCGGCGAGCACCGCTACCTCGGCAAGGACGTGCTCACCGACGAGGCCCTCCAGGTCCCGCTGCTGGTCCGGGGCCCGGGCATCGTGCCGGGGAGCACCTCGGCGCTGCCGGTCACGCTCGTCGACCTCCCGGCCACCTTCGCCGCCCTCGCCGGCGTCACCCCGCAGTGGCAGGTCGACGGCACGTCGCTCGCACCGACCCTGCGCGGGGAGGACCAGGCCTTCCGCGACACCACCCTGATCCAGACCGGCCGCACGCTCGGCGACGGCTGGTCGCACCGCGGGGTGCGCACGGAGCGCTACCTCTACGGCACCGACGGGACCGACGGCTTCCTCTACGACCGCCTGCTCGACCCCGACGAGCTGGTCAACCTCGTCGACGATCCGGCCTACGCCGGGGTGCGGGCGGTGCTGGAGCAGCGCCGCCGCGAGCTCACCGAGTGCGCGGGATGGACCTGCAACCAGCAGTTCGGCCCGGTGACCGAGCCGGTGACCGACCCGGTGACCGACCCCACCCAGGGGCCGTCGTGACGGCGTGAGCCAGACGCTCCTCGCCGCCCTGGTCCAGGTCGCTCCGATCGCCGTGTTCCTGGTGGCGATCACGGTGACCGCCGAGGTCGCCCAGCTCGCCGGCGTGTTCGACGTGGCCGCCCACGCCCTCGCGCGGCGCGCCCGGCACCGCGTGCTGCTGCTGTGGCTCGCCTTCGCCGCCCTGGCCGTGGCCTGCACCGTCGTGCTCAGCCTCGACACCACCGCGGTCCTGCTCACGCCCGTCGGCATCGCCGTCGCCCGGCAGACCGGCATCGCACCGCTCCCCTTCGCCCTCACCACGCTCTGGATCGCCAACACCGGCTCGCTGCTGCTTCCGGTCTCCAACCTGACCAACCTGCTCGCCGTGCACCGGCTCGCCGACCTCGACGCCGGTCACGGCGACTACGTGCGGGCGGCGGCGCTCCCGGCGCTGGCGGCCGTCGCTGTCACGCTCCTCCTCATCGCCGTGCTGCAGCGCCGCGCGCTGCGCGGCACCTACGCGGTGGAGCCCCCGGCCGATCCCCACGACCGGGTGCTGCTCGTCGTCGCCGGCGGGGTGTGCCTGCTCATCGGTCCGCTCTTCGCGGTGGGCGCCCCTCCCGCTCTGGTGGCGCTGGGTTCGGCCGGCGTCCTCCTCGCCGTCCTCCGCTGGCGCGCGCCGGGCCTGGTGCGGGACGTCCGACCCCCGTGGCTGATGGCCGGCGCGTTCCTCGTGGTGGCGGGGCTGCTGCGGCTCGCGCAGGGCGAGGGGATGCTCGACTGGCTCGCACCGGCGTTCGGCGCCGGCACCCGGACCCTCGACCTGCTCCACCTGTCCGCCACCGCGGCGCTCGCGGCCAACGCCGTCAACAACCTCCCGGCCTACCTGCTCGTGGAGCCAGCGGCGTCCGACGACGTGCGCCGCCTCGTCGCGTCGCTGGTGGGGGTCAACGCCGGTGCCCTGGTCACCCCCTGGGCGTCGCTCGCCACGCTCTTGTGGCTGCAGCGCTGCCGGGCGGCCGGACTGCGGATCCCGCTGCTGCGCCTGGCCGCCTGGGGGGCGTTGTGCGCGACCCTCAGCGTGACCGCCGCCACCCTCGCGATCCGCTGAGCCGCGATACCCCCCCGGTGACGATCTCCCGCGACGACGTCCTCGCCGCCCGGCGCCGCATCGACGGCCGGGTGCGGCGCACTCCCCTGCTCGCCCCGGCCGGCAGCGACACGCTCTGGCTCAAGTACGAGCACCTGCAGCACTGCGGCGTGTTCAAGACCCGCGGCGCCTACAACCGCCAGCTGGCCGCGCGCGAGCGCGGCGAGCTCGGCCCGGCCGGCGTCGTGGTCGCCTCAGGCGCCAACGCCGGGCTCGCCCAGGCGTGCTCGAGGACGAGCCGGGCATCGCGATCGTGGTGGCGGTCGGGGGCGGCGGGCTCTACGCCGGCTCGGCGACCTCGCCGACGCCGCCCTCCGGGCCGAGCCGCCGGTCTCGGTCCTGGTGGGCGAGGACGACATCGTCGCGGCCCGCGACCACCTCTGGGCCGAGCACCGCATCGCGTCCGAGCACGGGGCGGCGACCGCGATGGCGGCGGTCCTCAGCGGGGCGTACGTCCCGCATGACGGCGGGCGGCTGACCAGCACACAGCAGCGGCGTGGCCCCGGAGGGCCACGCCGCTGTGGTTCGCGTTTTCGGGCCGACCCACTGTCTCTGGGGGGATCCGTGCCACGGCGGGAGGTCGAGGCACGGACGACACGGTGGTGGACCCAGCGGAACGCGGCCGCTCACCTCCTCAGCGTGCTCGCGGCCCGTGGTGTTACGGGCCGGGAGCACCTTTTTCCGCTGGCCCGGACCTCGGGCTCAGTCGGCCTCCCAGTAGGGACCCGGGCGGTAGGGATCCGGCTCGATCGTGGTGACCGGCCGCCGCTCCGTCCGCCACACCGTGCGCCACGTGCCGTCGGGGTTGCGCACCTTGGTCGAGACGCGGAAGTTGAGGTAGGTCGTGGTGTAGGCGTTGCGGGAGTTGCGCTTGTTCTTCCACTGGTAGTCGAAGTTCTTGAGGTACTTCCGCGCCACCCGCTTGCCTTGGATGGTGAAGAGGAGCTCGTCGTTGCCGGGGCTCAGGCTGGCCCAGTTGGACGACCCGGTGAGCACCAGGTGGGAGTCGGGCACGCCGTTGTAGGTGCCCTGGACGACGAGGTACTTCTGGTGGCTGTAGTAGCTCAGGATCAGGTCGTCCTTGCCGTCCTTGTTGAGGTCGTAGTTGTCGTCGGGGTTGAAGTCGAGCCCGGTCGAGCGGAGCGGGATCCGCCCCCGCGGCGTGGGCGCGCCGATGACGCGCTTGGTGTGGTAGCCGATGAGCCCGTAGCTGACCCGCACCTGGCAGCCCTCGATGTACTTCTGCCGGATGGCCGCGGCGAGGTAGTCGCCCCGCCTGCCGCGCATCGTGTGCATCGACAGCGCCAGCCGGGTGCGCTTCTGACCGCCGGCCGCGTCCGGGGTCAGGCACTGCACCTTGCCCAGCGTGTCGAGGATCAGGTCGTTCTTGGCCCCCGACGGCTTGGGCATGATCCACGCGGTGTGCTTGTCGACCGAGTCGTCGCACACGCCGAGCCGGGGCGTCCCGCAGAAGAACTGCGGGGGCTGGCGGGTGTCGTAATCCTTCTTCATGTCGTTGAACAGCCGCACGAACTGCCGGAACAGCTCATGGTCGCCGGAGGTGAAGTAGAGGTCGTTCCACTGGTGGATGTTGGCGTTCTGGGTCATGTTGGCCGAGCCGACGGCGAGCACGTCCCTGGAGCGACCGGCGCGGGAGAACGTGTAGAACTTGGTGTGCAGGTTGTTGTACTCGTTCCTCTTGCTCCGGCACCCGGCCTTGCAGCGGTAGATGAAGCTGCTGCTGCTGCGCTTGGCGCCGATCTCGCGCCGGATGGCCAGCATCGCCCTCGTGTACTGGTGGTCGTTGAGGAGCATCTGCACCTTCACGCCCCGACGGTGGGCGGCGATCAGCGCCCTCGCGACCGGCATCCGGTCGAACGAGTACACCGCGATCCTGATCGTCGACCCCTTGGGCGCGTGGTTGATCGTGTCGATCACCCGGCGTTCGATCCGGTAGTGCCCCTTCTTGAGGTGCGGGTCGTTGAAGAACGGACCCTGCGGCGCCTTCCACCTCTTGCGCTTCGCCCGGGCGGCCTGTTCGGCCGGGTCGGTCTGGGCAGCCGCCGCCTGTTCCGCCGTGGACCCCGGGCTGCCCCCGGGAGCGGCCGCGGCCGTAGGCACGACGGCCTCCGGGGTGCCCAGCACCAGGGCCAGGGTGAGCAGGACCAACAACCTCGACACGTACACGCCTTCCTGACCGCCACCGTCGGGTGGCGTCGTCACGCTCAGGCCCCGTCCCGCACATCGCTGCGCGAGCACGGCCGGGGCACGTCGACCGGGCCCAGCGGTTCGCAGACCCGGTCCGTCCGACAAGAGGAGACGGCGCCGGGCCACGGAAAGTTGCGCACGGATCGCATCCGATCCGGCGCGGGCCGGCTACCCGGCGGCCGGGCCCCCGCTCCGCCCGCCGACGGCGCCCCCTCGGGCACCTCGACCTCGCCAACCCGCGCGCGGCTGGTCGCCGACCAGCATCAGCCCCACGACGCCGGCGACGACGAGCGCATAGGTCGACGGACTCCGCACGAGCGCCGGCACCGCGTCGAGGACGTGGGCCGGGGACAGGTCGCCAGGCAGCATCCGTGACGCCACCGCCGTGGCGCCGTACGCCAGGCCGGCCACCGACCCCAGCGCCGTGGCGCCGCGCGCCGCCGATGCGGGCCAGGAGTGGGGCGTGCTCGTGGCCGCGGTCGTCCTCGGCGTCGCGGCGGTGCCACTAAGAACCCCAGGCCGTCCAGCCCCACGCCCAGGAGGTAGCGCCAGGACCGCAGCAGCGGCCCCAGGAGTCGCGGCCTGCGGTGGTGCCGCGAGCAGCCATCGCCTGCAGCACCGATCCGAGGCCGTAGCAGCAGGCAGCCGCGAACGCGGTGAGGAGACCGAGTGCCACCCAGCGACGCCAACCCAGGTGCGGCAGCGGGGACAGCGCGTGCCGGCTCCCCCTCTCCCCACCCGGACGTGCGCGAGGTGCGCATGTCGCCGGGGCGAACCTGCACGAGGCGGTGCTGCAGGCACTCCGCAAGATCGCCGACGACATCGAGGGGAAACTCATCCGCCCGACCTATCAACGAAGCACGTTCGACCCTCTTCGTCGAAAGTGGAGACAAGCCCCAACTCCCCCAGGACTGGGGTCGCGCTCGTTTCGGACAGTGCGCTCGTGCGGGGGCCCGGCTTGAGCCCCCGCACAGCGTAACCATCACGGTCCGGGCTCGTTGCACCGGAGAGACCCCAGAACGTCACCACGGTTGCCAGCAACCCAACGTGGCGCGCCAACACCCAGGGAACCCTCTTTGGGGACCGGAACGGCGACTGAGCCGTTCCCCCACGAATCGCAACACGGAACACCCAACACCTGAAGGGCAAGACATTGCAGAAGCGCAACATCATCACCGGCCTCATCCTCGCGGGAGCGCTCGTCATCGGTGGCACGGGCGGCGCAGTCGCCGGTGACCTCATCGGCAGCAAGGACATCCGTGACGGCTCGGTCAAGGTGAAGGACATCGCCCCCGGCGCGGTCGAGAAGTTCACCGCCTCCACCAAGGGGGTCCCCGGCCCGGTCGGTCCGGTCGGCCCCAAGGGCGCGGACGGCAAGGACGGTGCCAAGGGCGACCCCGGCAACGCGCTCGTCGGTGCGAAGTACCGCACGCTGACCTACATCAACGGCGGTGGCGGATCGGCCACCGTGGCGTGTGACGACGACCCGACGGTCTCCCAGACCTACACGGCCATCGCGGGGGGCATGCAGGGCGGCACCGTGGACACGCAGGACGACGGCTTCGTGGTGAACTCGTCGTTCCCCGGTCGCATGAACTGGGACGCCGGCACCCCGCGTCCGGGTCGCCTCGACGGCTGGATCGTCCTCGGCAACGGGCAGCAGACCAGCACGCTGACCGTCTGGGCGCTGTGCGTCCCCAACACCAGCATCACCGTGGACGCCGGGACCATCAACAACTGACACCGGCCATCACGACCGGCCGTCGGGGAATCTCTCCGAAGGCTCGGGCGAGACAACCTCCTTCCTGGACGGGCCGGCGGGCCGCGCCCACCGCCTGAGAGGAGATTCGCGGGGGAGTTCTCCTCTCACCCAGCAGGGCCCCGGTGCCACGACATGGCGCCGGGGCCCTGCTTCTTTTCCGCCACACCTGTTGGAGGGGCTACGAGACGACTGGACCCCAAGGCGGGCCATCCGCATGCCGCCGGCGCCGACCTGCGGAAACCAGCGCGATTGCGCGGCCCCACTTGACTGCGGGCCACGTGTGATCGTGCGGAACCCAGAACGCCGAGCTTGGCCCTGAAATGACCCTGAACGTGGGGTCCAGGTGGTCAAACGGCCAAGCCATTGCGGACGCAAACAGGGCTCTGACCTGCGGTCTTTGCAGATCAGAGCCCTGTTTCTCTCGGTCGGGCTGACAGGATTTAGACCTGCTGGCTCGGTGCGCACGTTTCTCCTGGGTGTCGCCGTCCCAAGCGGTCTCGCGCGGTGGAGTGGGGCACACCTCTCTCGCGGCCGGGACGGGCGACCCGCACGCAAGCGATCTGCGCGCTGGTTCGGCCGTGCGGCGGTGGACCTGCCGGTCCGCCAGCCCGCGCGGTCTCAGCTGGTTTTCAGCAAAGATCGTCAGGCACGACGAAGCCCGACTCGTAGGCGCGAATAACCGCCTGCGTCCGGTCACGGACTCCTAGTTTCGCCAGCACGGCCGCCACGTGCGTCTTCACCGTCTCCACGCCGAGGTGGAGCGTCGCGGCGATCTCCGGGTTGGACAGGCCTCGAGCCATCGCCCGCAGCACCTCCTCCTCCCGTGCCGACAAGCGAGCCAGGTCGGGACCGCTCGCGCTCGGTTGCCGCGACCGTTGCCGCACCAGCTCGCGGAGCTTGGCGGGGAACAGAAGGGTGTCCGGTTGGACGGCCAGGCGTACGGCCGCGACGACGTCGTTAGCAGGGGCGCGCTTGAGCAGGTAGCCGCGGGCGCCCGCCAGCAGGGCGTCGTAGACGTGGTCGTCATTCTCGAACGTCGTCAGCACGATCACTGCGGGTGGCCGGTTGCCTGCAGTGATGGTTCGGGTGGCGGTGATGCCGTCGACCCGGGGCATCCGGATGTCCATCAGCACGACGTCGGGGCGCAGCCGGCCGACCTGGGACACCGCCTCGGCGCCGTCCTCCGCCTCGCCCACGACGTCGAGGTCGTCCTCCGTCGAGAGCGTGACAGTAATGCCGCGACGCACCAGGGGCTCGTCGTCAACGAGCAGCACCCGCGTCATCGTGCGGTCCTGATGGGCAGCACCACGCGCAAGCGCCAGCCGTCGTCTGTCGGGCCAGCGGTCGCGTGGCCGCCGATCGCCGTGACCCGTTCCCGGATTCCTCGGAGGCCATGACCGCGCCGGTCCCCCATCCGTCGGGGAGGGGGCGCGGACGTGTTCGTGACCTCGAGAGTGAGAGCACCCCCAGTCCGATCGAGGCGGACCCGACACGGTCCGGAACCGTGGCGCAGGACGTTGGACAAGGCCTCCTGAGCCACCCGGTAGAGCTCCCGGGAGACGACCGGGGGTACGGCGTCGTCAGCGTCGCCAGACCGGTCCTCCATGGTCACGTCCAGGCCAGCGCGGCGGGCGGCAGCGACCAGGTCGACGAGGTCAGCGAGGTCCGGGGTCGGTCGTCGCGTCGTCTCCTCCACCCGCAGCAGCCCCAGCACGTGGTCCAACTCGCCCGCCGCCTGTCGGGCGGCGCTCTCGATCGCCGCCAGCGCCTCGGCGACGAAGCCGGGATCGGAGTGCTGCACCCGGGCTGCCGCAGCGGCCTGCACGGTCACCAGGCTCAGCGCGTGACCGACGCTGTCGTGGATCTCGCGGGCGATCCGGTGTCGCTCGCCCAGCTCCGTCGCCTCCCGCTCCAACCGGTCCACCCGCTCGCGGAGCGACGGTCCGAGCAGCAGAGGAGCCAGCCGGCGCAGCCCAGCCGCCAACAACGCCCCGAGCGCCGGAACGGCAAGGACTGAGGGGAGCACCAACCATGGGCTCTGTTGGAAAGCCAGGAACGGGACCGGCCCCGTCCAAAGGACCAGGGCCGCTCCCGCCAGGACGTGCGCCCACAGCCAGCCCACGCTCCGCCAGCGGTCGTGCCACTGGGTGGACGCCTGCGGGAGCCCGCCGAAGAAGGACACCGCGAGCATCGACTCGGATGCGGTGCCCTCGATCCGTCGTACGGCGGGCAGGGCCCCCACCGCCAGCACCAGGAGCGAACCGATCAGCACGCCGATGGTCACGACGAGCGGCTGCGCAAGTGCAGTGGCCTGGCCCACCGCGGCGGCGAGAAGGGCCGCGAGCATCGTGAACGCCAGGGCCAGGGCCGCGCCGAGCATGACGAACGCCACTCCGAGCAGGGCGCCCGGTCCCAGCACGGCGGTCGCCGCTCGGCGCAGGCTGCTCACCGGGCCATCGTCTCAGGTTCTTGCCCCCGACCGGCTCCCTCGCACGGGGGAGTGCGTGCGGCGGATCGCCGACCGACCGACCCCAGCCCGGAAATCCCGACGCGAGGGAGCGCTGTCCCCCGCGCGGGGGAATCGGCTCCCGCGCCGCGGTGGTGCTGTGGGGTGCATGACTGATACCCATGCCTGCTTCGAGCCGGTTGACGCCTCCGTCGACACAGACGGCGCGTCATCGAGGGTCCACGCGTCCGAGTCGTCCCGGCCGTCCACGTCCGGGTCGGCGGCCTTTCGTCGACTCTGGCGCCAGTGGCCTCGGTGGACCGCGTGGGGTGCCATCGTCTGGTCGGCGGTGTTCGCGACATTCGGGGCAGTGTGGTGGGCCGGCTGGCAGTGGTACCCATTCGCGACCGTCCACGAAGACCGCTCGAGCGCCTCGCTCTTCGAGGGGGCGCCGCCGCACGTCATGGGCCCCCTGTTCCTGGTGCTCGGCGTGGTCGGCGTCGCCAGCGGCTTCGTCATGCTCCAAGAGCACGTCGGCCCGGCACTGCGTCGCGCCGCAACCGGGTACGGCGCCGGCGCTGCCGTGCTGTTCGCCGGCGTAATGTCGGACTACACGCCACTCACCACGCTGGTGATGTGGCCGGCGATGCTGGTGTTCGCCTTCACCGGAGTCCCCGGCGCGCAGGACGGCATCGGCGACATCCTGTATTGGCACCGAGTGAACGTGCTGCTGATCTTCGTCGGAGGGTTGCTGTGGGCGGGAGCGACGCTCGGCCACTACCGCCGTACCCAGGGGGCGTGCAGTCGTTGCGGGCGCGGTGGGCTCCGGCCAGAGCCCACGACCGAACGGTTACTGCGCTGGGGCAGGGCAGGGGTCTGGGTGGCAGTGCTGTCGACGGTCCCGTACGACATCACCCGGCTCGCCTGGTTCCTCGGCTGGCCGCTAGGCCTGTCCGACCCGTTGTACGACAGCCTCGCGGCGACCCCCGGCCTGCTCGCCATCGGGCTGGTGCTCGGGCTGGTCTCGACGGGAGGGGCGATGCTCACGCACGGACTGATCGCCGCGTGGGGAGAGCGGTTCCCGAGCTGGGTGCCGCGACTCGCCCGCAGAAGAGTCCCGGTAATGCTGGCGGTCATCCCGGCAGCCACCGTCACGGTGACAATTCCCGCAGCGTCGGTCATGTTCCTCAACCCCCGGGTCAACGACGGGTTCTCAGCCGAGAACTGGAGCACCTGGGCCCCCAGCCTGATCTGGCTGTTCTGGGCGGTCGGGTTGGGGGTGGCCACGTACTGCTACTGGCTGCGTCGTCGGGGGCCGTGCCAGCACTGCGAGCGCACGGACGGACGGACTTGCGATGATCTTCCTGATCGACAAGGCCGCATCAGGTGACTCGACCTGGCGGGACGTGTGCGACGCCGTCGCTATGGGGAACCTACGACAGCGGAAATAGGGCCACTCCCGCTCGGCGAGCGGCACACGCGCGCACCAGAACTGTTCCTCGCCAGGCTGGCGGCGGTGCCGGAGAGCTGTGGACGATCGATCAGGTCGCCGCACTCTCCCGACACCGCGGCCCGCGTCCTAGGACACTCCTCCTCCGTGATCACCAAGGAGTACTACATCGAAAGGGACCGGTCAGCGCCCGACGTGACGCACCTTCTGCAGAGCTTCGCCGGCCGGAAGACGACGACCCCGCCGAGCGAGTGAGTCTGCGGACTACGCCCGATGACCACTCCAGGAACGAACGTCCGCAGGGCTCCCCAGACCGAGGCAAAGCCGGTCATGCGACAGAGTTTTCGGGACATAAACGTGGCACGAGGCGATTTGGCTCGAAACGCAAGTAGCCCCTGATCAGCGTTTCCGCTGGTCAGGGGCTACTTCTCGGTCGGGCTGACAGGATTTGAACCTGCGACCCCTTGACCCCCAGTCAAGTGCGCTACCAAGCTGCGCCACAGCCCGAGTGCCTCCGGCGCGAAGCCTGCGAAGCGTGGGGAACACTACCGCAGCCCCTCGGCCGCCACGGAATCGACCCGCCCGTTCGCGGCACGGCGCCTGGCCCGACTGGGCCATTTGTCGCCGAACCCCCACGGGCGTGCCCCGGCGGCGGTGAGCATGGACCCTCGACCTGTGGGGGGTTCCGATGCCAGCACTGCCACGCCTTGCTCCGACGATCGCCGCACTCGCGGCACTCGTCGGGCTGGGCCTCACCGCGCCCGGGGCTTACGCGGCACCCGAGACTGCCGTCCACGAGGACGGTGCGCACGCGCAGGCGCTGGCCGAGGCCGTCGCGCTGGCCGACCAGCTCGCCGAGCGCGAGCAGACCCTGACGGCGCTCAACCGACGCGCCGACGCGCGAGACCGGGCCCTCGTCGGACGCCGCGCAGTCCTGGCCGACTACGGCTACCACGGCGACCCGGGCGCCGTGCGGGCCGTGCTTCCGCTGGCGTCGTACGACGTCTCGGCCGGCTTCGGCCTGACCGGCCCGTTGTGGGAGGCCCAGCACGACGGGCAGGACTTCGGCGCGTACGCCGGGGAGCCTGTGGTCGCTGTCGCCGACGGCGTGGTCACCGAGGTGGCGGACGCCGGGCCCTACGGGCTGCGCACGATCCTCACGCTCCCCGACGGCACCGAGGTCTGGTACTGCCACCAGAGCGAGGCGTCGGTCTCGACCGGCCAGCAGGTCCACGTCGCGGACGTCATCGGCAGCGTCGGCTCGACCGGCAACTCCACCGGCCCGCACCTGCACCTGGAGGTGCGGACACCCGACGGCGCGGTCGACCCGATGGACTGGCTGCGGGCGCAGGGGCTCGACCCGTGACCCGCACCCGGCGTCAGCGCTTGCGCTTCTCGCGCGGCTTCTGGTTGATCACGATCGGCGTGCCGACGAAGCCGAACTCCTCGCGCAGGCGCCGCTCGACGAACCGCTCGTAGGCTGCGTCGAGCCGACCGCTCGTGAACAGCACGAACGTGGGCGGCGCGGTCGACGGCTGGGTGGCGAAGAGGATCTTGGGCTGCTTGCCGCTGCGCACGGGGTGCGGGTGCTCGGCGATGAGCCGGCCCAGGAACGTGTTGAGCGCCCCGGTGCCGATGCGCGTCTCCCAGCCCTCGAGCGCCTTGTCGATGGCCGGCACCAGCCGGTCGACGTGCCAGCCGGTGCGGGCGGTGAAGTTGATGCGTGGCGCCCACCGCACCTGCACGAGGTCGCGCTCGATCTCGCGCTCGAGGTAGTGGCGACGCTCCTCGTCGACGAGGTCCCACTTGTTGAAGGCGATGACCATCGCCCGGCCGGCGTCGCGGATCGTCTGGATGATGCGCATGTCCTGCTCGGACACCGTCTGGCTGGCGTCGAGCACCAGCACCGCCACCTCGGCGCGGTCGATGGCGGTCGTCGTGCGCAGGGAGGCGTAGTACTCGTGGCCGGACGCCTGGTTGACGCGCTTGCGGATGCCCGCGGTGTCGATGAACCGCCAGGTCCGGTCGCCGAGGGTGATCAGCTCGTCGACGGGGTCGACGGTGGTGCCGGCGACGTTGTCGACGACGACGCGGTCCTCCTTGGCGAGCATGTTGAGCAACGAGGACTTGCCGACGTTGGGCTTGCCGACGATCGCGATGCGGCGGGGACCGCCGACCTCGTCGAAGACCTCCTCCGGGGTCTCGGGCAGCGCCGCGAGGATCGCGTCGAGCATGTCGCCCGACCCGCGCCCGTGCAGCGCGGAGACCGAGAAGGGCTCGCCCAGGCCGAGGTTCCACAGGCCGTAGGCCTCGGCCTCGGTGCGCTGGTCGTCGACCTTGTTGGCCGCGAGCACGACAGGCTTGCCCGACTTGCGGAGGATCCGCACGACCGCCTCGTCGGCGTCGGTGATGCCGACGGTCGCGTCGACGACGAAGAGGACGGCGTCGGCCAGCGACACCGCCACCTCGGCCTGCCCGGCGATGCGCTCGGCGAGGCCGCGGGCGTCGGGGTCCCAGCCGCCGGTGTCGACGACGGTGAAGGCGCGCCCGTTCCAGTGGGCGTCGTAGGAGACGCGGTCGCGGGTCACGCCCGGACGATCCTCCACGACGGCCTCGCGGCGACCGATGATCCGGTTGACGAGGGTGGACTTGCCCACGTTGGGTCGCCCGACGACGGCCAGGACGGGGGTCGGGCCGGTGGCATCGGTCCCGGGGACGGACCCCGGGGTCGACGCGGACTCGACGTCGGCGTCGTAGTCAGTCATGGGTGATCACAGCTCTCTGGGTGGCTCGACGAGCCCGGTGTCGGGGTCGTCCTCGGATTGTCCCGCAGGAAGGGGCCCGGGCAAGGATCGGCGCGTCTCGGCGAGCGCGGCGGCCAGCTCGGACAGCATGTGCCCCCGGAGCAACACCGAGGTGGCCCGCACCTGTTCCCGCGTACGCGGCCACGGCTGCTGTGTCGTCCGCCACGCCTGCCCGAACACGATGTCGATGGTGTCGCCGCGCCCGGGGAGCGCGTTGGCGCCGCCGCCCGGCGGCCGGGTGCCGATCATCGTGACCGGCACCACCGGGGCGCCGGTGACGAGGGCCAGGTAGGCCGCACCGTGGTGGAAGCGGTGCAGCTCCCCGTCGCCACGGGTGCCCTCGGGGAAGATGCCGGCCACTCCCCCGTCGCGCACGACCCGCAGGCAGGCCCGGATCGCGCCGGGATCGGCGTGGAACCGGTCGAGCGGGATCTGTCCGGAGGCGCGCAGGAAGCGCCCGAGCCGGCCCGCGAACATCTCGCGCTTGGTCAGGGCGTGCACGGGGCGCGGCGAGAAGGTGGCGAGCAGCGGCCCGTCGATGATCCCGACGTGGTTGGCGGCCAGGATCACGCCGCCCGACGCCGGCACCCGGTCCGCGTGGTGCACCGTCACGGGCCACCGCGCCCGCACCAGCCGTGCCGCCACGGGACGCACCCGCTGCAGCACCCGGGTCGCGGGGTGCTCCTCCGCGCTGGTCGGCAGCTCCGCGCGGGTCACGCGGGCCGGACCTCCGCGGCCAGCTCGACGATGCGGTCGATGACCTCGGCGAGCGTGAGGTGGGTGCTGTCGACGTGGACGGCACCCTCGGCCACGGTGAGCGGCGCGGTGGCGCGACCGGAGTCGATGCGGTCGCGCTCGAGCAGCGACTGCTGGGTGCTGGCGACGTCGCTGCCGCCCTGCTCGGCCGCGCGCCGCTGGGCCCGGGCGTCGGGGTCGGCGCTGAGGTAGACCTTGACCTCGGCCTGCGGCCAGACGACCGAGCCGATGTCACGTCCCTCGACCACGATGCCGCCCGCGCCGATCACCTCGCGCTGGAGCTCGAGCAGGCGAGCCCGGACCTCGGGCACGGCACTGACCGGGCTGACCGCGGCCGTGACGTCCTCGCCGCGGATCTCGACGGAGACGTCGGTGCCGTCGACGGTGATGGTCGGGGCGAGCGGGTCGGTGCCGGACTCGATGGTGGGACGCCCGGCGGCGGCCGCGACCGCCGCCTGGTCGCGTACGTCGACGCCCTCGCGCAGCAGCCACCAGGTCATCGCACGGAACATGGCGCCGGTGTCGAGGTAGCGCAGGCCGAGACGTCGGGCCACGCCGCGAGACGTGCTCGACTTCCCCGATCCGGAGGTGCCGTCGACGGCGATGACGAGGGACCTGGAGGGGAGGGTGCTGGCGCTGCTCACGGGCGAGAAGGCTACCGGTGGGTCGTCCAGCCGCGGGATTCGAGAGCGGCCAGCAGGCGCTCGGCGCTGTCGCGCTCGACCACGAGCTCGGTGAGGCCGACCGGTCGGGCCGGGTCGTGGTCGATGCGGACGTCCTCGATGTTGACGCCGATCTCGCCGGCGTCGCCGAAGAGACGGGCCAGCTCGCCCGGGTGGTCGGGCACGGCCACGAAGACCGAGCGGGTCGGCCGCGCCGGGCCGCCGTGCTTGCCCGGGATCGCGGCGGTGCCGGCGTTGCCGCGGGTGAGGATGTCGGCGAGGTCGTCGTCGGCGTCCGAGGCGACCGCCGCCATCAGCGCGTCGAGGTCGGCGCGGACCTCGGCCAGCAGGTCGAGCACCGCCTCGGAGTTGGCCTCGAGGATCTGCTGCCACAACGCCGGGTCGCTGGCGGCGACCCGGGTGACGTCGCGCACTCCCTGGCCCGACAGGGCGAGGTGCTCGGCGGGGGCGGCGGCCAGCCGCCCGGCGACCAGCACCGCGGCGAGGTGGGGCAGGTGGGAGATCCGGGCGACCGCGCGGTCGTGCTCGACCGGCTCCATCACCAGCGGCGCGGCACCGCACTCGAGCACCAGCGCCTCGACGAGCCCCACCGCCTCCGGTCGGGCGTGGGGGTGGGGTGTGACCGCCCACGGGCGGCCGTCGAAGAGCGCGGCGCTGGCAGCCAGGGGGCCGGAGCGCTCGCTGCCGGCCATCGGGTGGGAGCCGACGTAGCGCCCGAGCTCGGCGGGGCCGACGCGGGCCGCGACCGCCTCGAGCGGGGCCGCCTTCACGCTGCCCACGTCGGTGACCACGGCGTCGGTGCGGCGGAGCGCCTCGACGACGGCGTCGCCGACCAGGGCCGGCGGCACGGCCACCACGACCAGCTGCGGACGGTCGGCAGCGGTCGCCGGGCGTCCGGCGCCGAGGCCGTGGGCGGTGCGCAGGTGCTCCTCGGAGGTGTCGCGCAGCGCCACCTCGATCCCGAGCCGGCTGCACACGAGCGCGATCGACGTGCCGATGAGCCCGGCGCCGACGACCTCGACCGGCCCGGTCAGGGCCGGCAGGTCGCCGTCAGCCATGGCTGGTGGTCCGCGCCAGGTCGCGACGCAGGTGCGCCGCACCGTGGAGGTAGGCGTGGGTGATCTCGGCACGCGGCAGGTCGGTCTCGACGTGCGCCATCAGGCGCACGACCCGCGGCATCGAGCCCTCGATCTCCAGCTCGCGGGCGCACACCAGCGGGACGTCGGAGAAGCCGAGCTGGCGCGCGGCATAGGCCGGGAACTCGCTGGTGAGGTCGCTGGTCGCGGTGAAGATGATCGAGATGAAGTCGTCGACCTCGAGGCCGTTGGCCTCCATCACGTCGGTCACCAGCTCGGCCACCCGGTCGAGCATGTGCTCGCGGGTGTCCTCGTCGAGCTGGGTCGCACCACGTACTGCTCTCACTGCCACACGGTGAGCCTAGCGGCGCCGAGTCTCACTGGGTGTGGCCCATCGGCTGGGCGAGATGCGTGGACACCGCGCTGGGTTGCCGTGCCCGAGCCCGAGTGACCTGACCGACGAGCGGTGGGACCTGCTGGGGCCTGCGGACCAGTCCACGGTCCAGAACGTACCCATCCACGGTGTCGCAGGACGTCCCGCTCGTCGGCAGACGCGTGCCCTCATCGCGGCATGCGCCCGGGTGCGTGACCCTCGTTTCAGGGGGCCTCAAGCTCGATGCGCGTCTCGGTGCAACGAAAGCCGGCGCGGCGGAAGGCCGCAACCATGGGCGCGTTGGCGGCATCCGTGGTCGCGGTGACGCGAGGGGCACCCTGCTCGGCGTGGAAGCGGGTGATGAACGCGAGGATCTCGTCCACGTACCCCCGACCTCGGTGCTCGGGGAGCACAGCGAGGTATCCGACGTTGCGGTTCGTCGGGGTCGCTGACGGGATGGCGACACCGACGACGGTGCGGTCAGTCGTGGCGGCCGTGTGCCACCAGGAGCGTTCCCCGGGGCAGGCTCGGTAGTAGGCGATCTCGGCACGGGCCAGCTCGTCGGGGCTGCTGGACTCGAGCTCGCGGCGGGTCATCACGTCCAGCGAGCCCTCCGCAGCGGCGGCGAACAGTCGTACGAACGTGTCGTCGTCGGCCGGCGCGAACACGAGCGAGCCGAGTGCTGGCGGCAACGGTCGATCCGCGTCCCACTGGAACTGGAGTCGCTCGTTGACCCGCGTCATGCCCGCTGCATCAGCGGCACGAGTCTTCAGGTGCATCTCGGCGGCCACGGTCGCATGGTCGCGCCAGTCGTTCGGCAGTCGCATCGTGTGCGGCAGCGGGACGGCCACCCCTCGACGTGACAGGGCCTCGTGTCCCGCATCGAGAAGAGCCCTGGCCAGGCTGCCGCGGTCGGGCACCTGCGCATGAACGTCCCACACGTCCAACGCGATCGGCACGGTCGTGTCCCGGCCCCACCACATCGCTCGCCCGATGACCGCGCCAGACTCGTCGATCGCCAGGACGGACCACTCGGGCCGGATACGGCCCGCCGCGATCTCTGTTGCTACCTCGTCGGCCGAGAGGCCGGTCTCGGCAGGAACGCTCAGTGTCGCCGCGGAAGCCAGCTGCGTGGCCGAGGGCTGGGCGATTCGCATCGCCCGAGTTTCCGCGGCCGCCCCAACCGTAGGCAAACCCATTGTTGCTCATCGGTGGATCCGGTCGCTGACGTCGCCGACAGGGACACACCCAGTCAGAGCTGCGCGCTGTCCATCAGCTCGCCCAGCTCGGCCACGGTGAGCTCGCGCATCGCGCCCGGCCGCAGCCGCGCCAGGGTCAGCGGTCCGATCTGGGTGCGGGTGAGCCGGCGGACCGGGTGCCCGAGGTGTGCGAGCAGCCGCCGCACGATGCGGTTGCGGCCCTCGTGGATGGTGAGCTCCACGATCGAACGGTTGCTGCCCTCGCGCCGCGGGTCACCGCCGAGCACCCGTGCGTGGGTGACGGTGACCGGGCCGTCGTCGAGGGTCACGCCAGCGAGCAGCTCGCGGATGGTGCGGACGTGCACCTCGCCGTCGACCTCCGCGACGTAGGTCTTGTCGACCTGGTGGGAGGGGTGCGCCAGCAGCTGGGCGAAGTCGCCGTCGTTGGTGAGGATGATCAGGCCCTCGGTGTCGGTGTCGAGGCGCCCCACGTGGAAGAGCCGCTCGGGCCGGTCGGCCACCAGGTCGCCGAGCGTCGGCCGGCCCTCGGGGTCGGACATCGTCGACACGACGCCCCGGGGCTTGTTGAGCACCAGGTAGACCTTGTCGCTGATCGGCGGCAGCCGCTTGCCGTCGACGCGGATCACCGCCGTGCGGGGGTCGACCTTGGTGCCGAGGCGGGTGACCACCTCGCCGTCGACCTCGACGAGGCCGTCGAGCATCAGCTCCTCGCACTTGCGGCGGCTGGCCACCCCCGACTTGGCGAGCAGCTTCTGCAGCCGGATGAGGCCGTCCTCGTCGGTCTCGGGGCGCTGCGAGGCGGGCTGGTCGTTGTCGGGGGCGTCGTGCGGCTTCATGCGGGGTCCCTGGGCGAGCGGTGGGGGTGCGGGTGGGGCCGGGAGTGAGGGCGGGAGGTGGTCATGAGACCTCCGTCCCGCCGTCGGGCTCGGTGCCCGACCCGGAGTGGGGCGAGGGGTGCCGGGCGGGAGAGTCGTCGGGCTCGGGCGACGGCTCGGAGGACGTCTCGGGGAGCGGCTCCGGCGTCGGCTCGGGCGCGGCGTCGAGGCCGGCGACGCTGGCGAGCTCGTCCTCCAGGTCGTCCATGTCGGGCAGGTAGGGGGCGAGCTCGGGCAGCTCGTCGAGGGAGGTGATGCCGATGCGCTCGAGGAAGTAGGAGGTGGTGCGGTAGAGGTTGGCGCCGCTCTGCTCGTCCTGCCCGGCCTCCTCGACCAGGCCGCGGGTGAGCAGGGTGCGCATCACGCCGTCGACGTTGACGCCGCGGATGGCGGAGACCCGCGCCCGCGACACCGGCTGCTTGTAGGCGACCACCGACAGGGTCTCCAGCGCGGCCCGGGTCAGCCGCGCCTGCTGCCCCTCCAGGACGAATGCCTCGACGACACCGGCGAACTCCGGGCGCGAGTAGAAGCGCCATCCGCCGGCCACCGACCGCAGCTCGAAGCCGCGGCCCTGCTCGGCGTACTCACGGACGAGAGCGTCGAGCGCCGACTCGACCTCCTCGACGGGGTGGCCCACCACCGAGGCGAGCCGCACCGTGCCGAGCGGCTCGTCGGAGACCATCAGGATGGCCTCCAGCGCGGGACGCAGCTCGGCGACGGGGACGGCGAGGGTCTCGACGTCGAGCTCCTGGTCGACGGACTCCCCCGCCTCGGCCGGGCTGCTGTCGGGCTGCTCGCTCACTGGTCCTCCTCGCGCACACCGGCGGGAGCCGGCAGCGGTACATCATCGTCGTCCGACGGGGCGCCGTCGAACTCGTCGTGGATCTCGACGTCGCCGTCCTCGGCGCCCGTCCAGCGCACCGTCAGCTCGCCGAGCGGCGTGACCTGGTCGAACGACACGGCGCCCTCGCGGAACAGCTCCAGCAACGACAGGAAGCGGGCCACCGTCGTGAGCCGGTCCGGGGAGTCGCCGCAGAGCGCGCGGAACGTCATCGTGCCGCCGCGCCGCAGCCGGTCGACGACCAGCTGGGCCTGCTCGCGCACGCTGACCTTGGCGGCGTGGATGTGCTGCAGCGACACCTCGAGCACCGGCTTGGGCTCCATCGCCCGCGCCGCCAGCCGGGCGAACTCCTCGAGCCCGATGCCGATCAGCACGTCGGGCAGCAGGGTGGCGAAGCGCTCCTCCAGGCCGACCGCGCGCGGGTGGCGGCGCGACTCCGAGGCCAGCCGGTCCTCCATGACCGTGGCCACCTGCTTGAACGCCCGATACTGCATGAGCCGGGCGAAGAGCAGGTCGCGCGCCTCGAGCAGCGCGAGGTCCTCCTCGTCCTCCACGTCGCCCTGCGGCAGCAGCCGGGCCGCCTTGAGGTCGAGCAGCGTGGCGGCGACCACCAGGAACGACGTGGTCTGCTCGAGGTCCCACTGCTCGCCGAGGGTCTTGACGTGGGCGATGAACTCGTCGGTGACCTGGGAGAGGGCGACCTCGGTGATGTCGAGCTTGTGCTTGGCGATCAGCCCGAGCAGCAGGTCGAAGGGTCCCTCGAAGTTGTCCAGGCGGACGGCGAACGCCGGGGCCTCGCTGCCCGGCTCGAGCGAGTCGGCGGGCGCGGCGCCCGGAGCAGCAGGGCGGGCGGCGCTCACTCGGCCAGCAGCCGCTGCACCAGCGCGCTGTCGGCCCCCTGGCCCTCGAGGTCGGCGAGCACCAGCGCGAGCGCCTCGCGCACCAGGCGGCCCCGGTCGACGGCGAGGCCGTGCTCGCGGCGGAGCGTGAGCCGGGCGTGCTCGATGTCGAGGAGCTCGTCGGAGGTGACGTAGACCGTCATCTTCTCGTCGTGGCGTACGCGCCCGCTGGGCTTGCGCGGCCCGGCCGGCTCGGCCTCGTCGGCGACGGCGCGCACCCGCCGCGGCCGGGTGTCGGCCTCGGCCCCCGCGGCGTCGACGGGGTCGGCGGTCGGCCGGAACAGGTCGTCCGCGGCCGGCATGCTCACTCGGCGGGCCACCGGGACAGCACCTCCTTCGCCAGCTGGCGGTAGGCGTCGGCGCCCGTCGACGACGACGCGTAGGACGTGATGGGCTCCCCCGCGACGGTGGCGTCGGAGAACTTCACGGTGCGACGGATGACGGTGTGGAAGACCTTGTCGCCCCACGCCGAGACCAGACGCTCCATCACCTCGCGGCTGTGGAGCGTGCGCCCGTCGAACATGGTGCCGAGCACCCCCTCGATCTCCAGCTTGGGGTTGAGCCGCTCGCGCACCTTGTCGATCGTGGTCTTGAGCAGCGCGACGCCGCGCAGCGCGAAGTACTCGCACTCCAGCGGCACGATGACGCCGTCGGAGGCGGTGAGGGCGTTGACCGTGAGCAGCCCGAGCGAGGGCTGGCAGTCGATGAGGATGACGTCGTAGTGCTCGAGCGCGGGGGCGAGCACGCGCTGCAGGGTCTGCTCGCGTGCGACCTCGTGCACCAGCTGCACCTCGGCCGCGGACAGGTCGATGTTGGACGGCAGCAGGTCCATGCCCTCGATGCCGGAGGGCACGACGACCTCGTCGAGGGACACCTCGCGGTCCATCAGCAGGTTGTAGATGGTGAAGTCCATCTCGTGCGGGTTGAGGCCCAGACCCACCGACAGCGAGCCCTGGGGGTCGAAGTCGACGAGCAGCACCCGGCGCCCGAGCTCGGCCAGCGACGCGCCGAGGTTGATCGTGGTGGTGGTCTTGCCGACCCCGCCCTTCTGGTTGCACATCGAGACGACGCGGGCGCCGCCGTGCTCGGTGAGGGCCGGGGGCTCGGGGAAGGCCGGCATCGGGCGACCGGTGGGCCCGATCGGCTCCTCCGCCTGGAGGGTCGCGGTGGGCGACTCGATCGGGCGCTCGAAGGGGATCGGCTGGGTCACGGGCTGCTCGTCTCGCGGGGTCGGGCCTGGCTGGGCTGTCTGGTGCGGCACCGGCGTCCGCACGAGGGGCGGCATCTGCGGGGCACTGCTGCCCGTGTCGTGACCGGGGAATCCCGCACCGCTCATGTCTGCTCCTCGTGCCTCGTCGTGGCTGGGTCGTGCATCGGGCCTACCGCTCGATTGGACCACGTCGCACGCCCGCGACTTTGTCGACACGTCGACAGTTGTCGCACCAGTTCCGAGACGGTCCCGGCCTGCACCGCGCGGGACTCTACGCGGCCCACGGGGACGGACTCACAGCCGCCTCATCGCCACGGTCGCGATCACCAGCTCGCCGGCGCTGTCGGTGGCGTCGCAGTCCACCCTCGCCTCGATCACCCAGTCGTGGTGCCCCTCGGGGTCGTGGATGGTCTGGCGTACGTCGCGGACCCGGGCCGTGGTGCCCTCCTCGGCGCCGACGGGCTCGCCGACGCGCTCCTCCCCCACGACCAGCAGGTCCGGACCGCGCGCGTCGCCATCGGTGAGGACCCGGTCGTGCTCGGCGTAGTAGTCCTCCAGCGCGGCGTCCCACGCCGACCGGCCGACGACCACCTCGCGCGGCGGGTCGGTGCGGTCGGCGGCGGCGCGCTCGAGGCGTACGAGACCGTCGAGGTCGTCGCGGGAGACCGCGTCCACCCGCGCCCACATCGCGTTGCGCACCATCACCCGGAACGGCCGCTCCTGGCGCGAGAGGGGGCGCGGCGGGGGCGGCGGCTCGTGGTGCGCGACGGACGAGGAGGCGTGGTCGGGGTCGGCCAGCGCCTCCCACTCGTCGAGCAGCGAGGAGTCGGTCTGGCGCACGGTCTCGCCGAGCCACTCGATGACGTCCTCCACCTCGGGGGCACGGTGCGACTCGGGCACGGTCTGCCGCAGCGTCCGGTAGGCGTCGGTGAGGTAGCGCAGCACGAGTCCCTCGGAGCGGGCGAGCTGGTAGCGACCGACGAAGTCGGTGAACCCCATCCCCTGCTCCCACATCTCCCGGACGATCGACTTGGGGCCGAGTGCGTCGTCGGGCAGCCACGGGTGGGTCTGCCGGTAGGTCTCGTAGAGGGCCTCGAGGAGCTCGCGCAGCGGCTGGGGCCAGGTGATCTCCTCCAGCAGCGCCATCCGCTCGTCGTACTCCAGGCCGTCGGCCTTCATCTCCCCGATGGCCTCGCCGCGGGCGGCGTGCTGCTGGGCCATCAGGATCTGGCGCGGTGCCTCCAGGACGGCCTCCACCACCGACACCACGTCGAGGCCGTAGGTCTCGGACTCGGGGTCGAGCACGTCGAAGGCGGCCAGCGCGAAGTGGGCGAGCGGCTGGTTGAGCGCGAAGTCGTCGGGGAGGTCGACGGTGAGCACGTGACGCCGGCCGTGCTCGTCGGGCTCGTCGAGGCGGGTCACGATCCCCGTACGCACGAGCGAGCGCGACAGGCGCAGGGCCCGCCGGGCCAGGCGCAGCTGCCCGCGACGGTCCTCGTGGTTGTCGGTGAGGAGCCGCCGGAGCACCGAGAACGCGTCCTCCTCGCGGGTCAGGACGTTGATCAGCATCGAGTTGTCGACCTTCATCCGGCTGGTCAGCCGCTCCGGCACCCCGGCCACCAGCTTGTCGAAGGTCTGCTCGGTCCACACGACCGTGCCCTCGGGCGGCTTCTTGAGCTGCGCCTTCGACTTCTTCTTGCCGGCGGCGACGCGTGCGGCCGACTTGGCCTTGGCCTGCTCGTTCTCGATGACGTGCTCGGGAGCCTGGACGACGACGTGGCCGGCGGTGTCGTAGCCCGCCCGCCCGGCGCGGCCGGCGATCTGCTGGAACTCGCGCGTGCGGAGCACCCGCTGCCGGTTGCCGTCGAACTTCGCCAGGCCGGTGAACAGCACGGTGCGGATCGGCACGTTGATCCCGACGCCGAGCGTGTCGGTGCCGCAGATGACGCGCAGCAGCCCGGCCTGGGCGAGCGTCTCCACCAGGCGGCGGTACTTCGGCAGCATGCCGGCGTGGTGCACCCCGATGCCGTTGCGCACCATCCGCGACAGCGTCTTGCCGAAGCCCGCCCCGAACCGGAAGGCGCCGATGCGCTCGGCGATGGCGTCCTTGTCCACCTTCTTCAGCGGTCGCCGCAGCAGGTTGGTCGCGTGCTCCACGGCGGCCGCCTGCGTGAAGTGGACGACGTAGACCGGGTCCTGGCCGGTGACGACGAGCTCCTCGAGGGTGTCGTCGAGCGGCTCCATCGACCACCGGAAGCTCAGCGGCACCGGCCGCTCGGCGTCGTCGACGACCGCGGTGTCGCGACCCGTGCGCCGCTGGAGGTCCTCGACGAAGAACGAGACGTCGCCCAGCGTCGCCGACATCAGCAGGAACTGCGCGTCGACCAGCTCGAGCAGCGGCACCTGCCACGCCCAGCCCCGGTCGTGCTCGGAGTAGAAGTGGAACTCGTCCATCACCACGAGGCCGACATCGGCCGAGCGTCCCTCGCGCAGCGCGATGTTGGCGAGCACCTCCGCGGTGCAGCAGATGATGGGCGCGTCGGGGTTGACCGCGGCGTCCCCGGTCAGCATCCCGACGTTGTCGGCGCCGAACACCTCGATGAGCGCGAAGAACTTCTCGCTGACGAGCGCCTTGATCGGCGCGGTGTAGAAGCTCACCTCGTCGCGCGCGAGCGCCGCCAGGTGGGCGCCGATCGCCACCAGCGACTTCCCCGACCCCGTCGGGGTCGCGAGGATGACGTGGTTGCCGTCGAGGACCTCGATGACCGCCTCGTCCTGGTGGGGGTAGAGCTCCAGCCCACGGTCGGCGACCCAGCCCGTGAAGGCGTCGTAGACCGTGTCCGGGTCGGCGCCCGTGGGGACCCGGGTGTCGAGGCGCACTGGGTCCGGCATGTCTCGATCCAACCATCCGCGCACGCGTCGACGCTCGCGGGGGCGCGCGCCCGGTGCCGGTTTCGTGGGCGCGGCCGGCATGCAACCGCCGTGAAACCGCGCGCGTCGATCGTGGCCGTCATGACCACACCACATGACTCCCCCTCCGCGCCGGGACCCGCCGTCTCCGCCACCGGCCTCGTCAAGCGGTTCGGCGACCAGCGCGCGGTCGACGGCATCGACCTCCGGGTGCAGCGCGGCGAGGTGTTCGGCGTGCTGGGCCCCAACGGCGCCGGCAAGACGACCATGATGCGGATGCTCGCGACCTTGCTGACGATCGACGAGGGCGAGGCGAGCATCCTGGGCCACGACGTACGCACCGCACCCCACGCCGTGCGTCGCACGCTGGGCGTCACCGGCCAGGACGCCTCGGTGGACGAGAACCTGACCGCCACCGAGAACCTCTGGCTCTTCGCCCGGCTGCAGGGTCTCGGGCGCACCGAGGCCCGCGCCCGCGGGGCCGAGCTGCTCGAGCAGTTCGACCTCGTCGAGGCCGCGAGCAAGCCGATCTCGGCCTTCTCAGGCGGCATGCGCCGCCGCCTCGACCTGGCCGCGAGCCTGCTGACCAGGCCGCCGGTGATCTTCCTCGACGAGCCGACCACCGGCCTGGACCCGCGCACCCGCGGCCAGGTGTGGGACACCGTCCGCGACCTGGTGCGCGACGGCTGCACCGTGCTGCTGACCACGCAGTACCTCGACGAGGCCGACCAGCTGGCCGATCGCATCGCGGTGATCGACCGCGGGCGCAAGGTCGCCGAGGGCACCTCCGACGAGCTGAAGTCGTCGGTGGGCCAGTCCACCCTGCAGCTGCAGCTCGCCGACCACGCCGACCTCGCGGTCGTCGCCGAGGAGACCCTCCGCCTGCTCGGCGAGGAGGCCGTGCTCACCCCGGAGTCCCGGCGGGTCAACGTGCCCCTGGCCCGCACCGACCAGAGCGTCGACGTCCTCGTCTCGCTCCGCGACCGCGGGGTCGCCATCGAGTCGGTGACCGTGCAGAAGCCCTCGCTCGACGAGGTGTTCCTCGCCCTCACCGGCCACGACACCCACGACACCCCGGCCGGGGCGCAGGACGAGCGCGGCGACCGGACCGACGAGACAGACGAGACCAGCGAGATGGAGACCGCCCGATGAGCACCGCGACCCTGCCCGAGCCCGCCGCCGGCCCCACCGCGGGTCCCACCACGGAGCGCGTCGGCGTGGCCGACACGATCAGCCAGACCATGACCCTCGCGTGGCGGGCGACCAAGAAGATGCAGCGCAGCCTCGAGGTGATGTTCGACGTCACCATCCAGCCGCTGGTCTTCACCGCGATGTTCGCCTACATCTTCGGCGGCGCCATCTCAGGCGACGTCGACAGCTATCTCCCGCTCATCATCCCGGGGCTGATCGGGCAGACCGTGCTGACCGCGTGCGTGGCCACCGGGGTCCAGCTGCGCACCGACATGGACACCGGGGTGTTCGACCGGTTCAGGGTGCTGCCGATCTCGCGCATCGCACCGCTGGCGGGGCCGATGGTGGCCGACCTGGTGCGCTACTTCATCGCCTCGGTGCTGACCTTCGGGGTCGGCATCGCCATCGGCTACCGGCCCGGCGGCGGCGTCGCCGGGGTCGCGGGCGCGGTGCTGCTCGCGATGCTGGCCGGCTGGTCGCTCGCGTGGATCTTCACGCTCTTCGGGATCCTCGGCCGCAACGCCCAGGGCGTGCAGGGCATCTCGCTGCTGGTGATGTTCCCGCTGACGTTCCTGTCCAACGCGTTCGTGCCCACCGAGACGATGCCCGGGCCGCTGCGCGCGTTCGCCGAGGTCAACCCGGTGTCGCTGGTGATCAGCGCGATCCGCGACCTGGCCAACGACGGCGCCGTCACCACCGACGTCGCCTGGGCGCTGCTGGGCTGCGCCGTGCTGATCGCGGTGTTCGCCCCGCTGGCCGTGCGGGCGTTCAGCCGGAGGACGTGACCCCGCCCGCCCAGGCGCGCCGCAGCCGGTCGACGGCTGCGGCCGCCTCGGGCACGAGCTCCGGTCCCGGGCGGTCGGCCAGCTCGCCGACGAGGCGGCCGAGCCGCCCGGGCTCCGCGGCGTCGGCGAGGGCGACCATCGACTCCCACGCCATCACCGGCACGCTGCGGTTGTAGGCCCATCGGTGCGCCACGGCGAGCAGGAACATGCCGTCCGAGCGCTGGTCGGGCGGACCCCAGCGGACCACCCACGCGCCGAGCGCGATGAGCAGGACGCCGTTGAGCGGCAGGTCGGTGAACCACAGCGTGCCCGGTGGGGTCCGGCCTCCCGGTCCGACGACCCGGTCGCGCAGCTCGTCGGCCACGGGGTCCGCGGCCCCGGTGCCGTGACGCGCACGGCAGACCAGTGCGGCCGCGGAGATCATCGGCGCCCACGGCGACACGGCCGGCCCGCTGTCCGCGTCGACGACCATGTCGACGAGCGCGTCGTAGCGCCGGATCCCCTCGGCGCCGTCACCCCGGGCGAGGGCGACCTCGGCCTGGGCGGCCTGCCACGCCACCCGGGCACCGATCTGCGCGGCCGCGCCACCCGGTGGTCCGACGGCGTCGAGGACCGCGACGGCCCCCGCGACGTCGCCGTCCAGCAGCGGTGACAGGGCGGTGGCGACCTGGAGGCTGTAGGAGTCGGTGACGGAGTGGATCTGCTCGAGCAGCGGCCACGCGACGGCGGCGTGCCGCGCGGCCTCATGGTGCGCGCCCGCGGTCATCGCGAGCTGGCTGAGCTCGGCGTGCACGGACGCCCGCAGGAAGACCGAGAGCCGGTGCCGCAGCGCCTGCTCGGCGTACGCGCGCGCGGCGTCGACGTCGCCGGCGTTCTCCGCGACGATGCTCGCCCACATCAGCAGCGCGCCGGCGAGGCCGGCCCCGGTCTGCTCCGCCGCGACGCGCGCGAGCCGGGCGGGCGTGTCCTCGTCGACCTGCAGCACGGTGCGGCCGATCAGCCCCCACGCGCCCGCGGGCGGCTCCCCGCGGGTCAGCAGGTCGCAGAGCCCGCCCACCTCCACGCCGGGGACCCACGTCACGTGGACCAGCAGCACGCCCGCCGCCTCGAGGGCGTCGTGGCGCGCCTCGTCGGGGACGTCCCAGCCCGACAGCACCTCGACGGCCGCGTCGCAGACGGCGAAGATCTTCGGCTGGTCGCCGGTGATGGTCCACAGGCTGCCCAGCAGCGCGACCATCCGGGCCACGAGAGGGCGGTCGCCGATGGTCAAGGCCCGGCGCAGCACGTCGGTGAGGTTGTTCTGCTCCCGCACGAGGAGGTCGACCTGCGCGACCTGCTCGTCGGAGACGACGAGGTCGCGACACCGTGCGGCGAGGTGTGCGGCCCATCCGTGCAGCGCGTCCAGGGCCTCGGGGGTCTCGCCGCGCCGGGCCAGCTCGGCGGCGGCGTACTCACGTATCGTCTCGAGCGGCCGGAATCGCGCGGTCGCGCCGTCGTCGACGAGGACGAGCATCGACTGCTCCACCAGCGCGTCGACGAGGTCGGGGCCGTCGCGGCCGAGGACGGCGGTCGCCGCCGCTCGGTCGAACCCGTCCTGGAACACCGACAGCCACGCCAGTGCCCGCTGCTCAGCGGCCGTGAGGAGGTCCCACGACCAGCCGATCACCGCGGCCAGCGTGCGGTGGCGGTCGGGGGTGCTCCGCTCCCGGCTGCTCAGCGCGGTCAGGCGGTCGTCGAGCGCCGCGGCCACCTCAGGCACGGTCATGGTGCGGACCCGCGCGGCGGCGAGCTCGACGGCGAGCGGCAGTCCGTCGAGCCGGTCGACCACATCGCCGACGATGGCCGGGTCGAGCACCGCGTCGGGCCGGGTGGCCGACGCGCGCCGCACGAACAGCTCGCGGGCGTCGTCGGGCGAGAGCTGGGTCAGCGGCACGACGCGCTCGGCGGCCAGCCGCAGCGGGGCGCGGCTCGTGGCGAGCACCTGGAGGTCACGGGTCGTCGCCAGCAGGAACGCCACGAGGGACGCGACGGGCTCGAGCACGTGCTCGCAGTTGTCGAGCACGAGCAGCGTCGGCCCGGAGTCGAGCTCCTGCGCCAAGCGGCTGCGGACGTCGGCCTGCTCGGCCGGCGTGAGCGCGAGGCGGGTCGTCACCGACCCGCGCACGCCGAGCGCCGCGCCGACCGCGACCACGACGTCGTCGCCGGCGCCCACGCCGACGAGCTCGACGACGTGCACGTGGGGCAGCACGGACTCGCGGGCCAGCACCTGCGCGATGCTGGTCTTGCCGATGCCCCCGGGACCGAGCACCGTGACCAGCCGCGACGCCGCCAGCGCCGAGCGCAGCCGGGCCAGGTCCTGCTCGCGGCCCAGGAGCCCGGCGCCGTCGTACCTCAGCCCGGTGCGCACCGGGTCGTCGGCGGCCAGCAGCTCGCGGTGCAGCCGCTGCAGCTCGGGCGCGGGGTCGACGCCGAGGCGTTCGGCGAGGTCGAGGCGGTAGTCCTCGTAGCGGCCGAGCGCGACCGCGGGCCCACCGACGGCCGCGATGCTGCGGAGCAGGTCGACCAGCACGCCGGACTCGTCGGTCCACCGAGCGGCGGCCGCCTCCAGCAGCGGCACCGCCTCCGCGTGGCGGCCCTGGCGGGCCAGGGCCCGTCCCAGGAGGTCGTCGGCGGCGTCGAGCGTCCGGGCTGCCAGGGACCTGAGCCGGGCCAGTGGTCCGGGCGCGTCGTCGGTCGCGGGCTCGGGCCACGCCCGCGCCCACTCGGCCAGCTCGGCCGCCCGCACCGCGTCACCGGCGCGGAGGGCCTCCCGCGCCTCCGAGACCGCGAGACCCAGTGCCAGCACGTCCACCTCAGCGGCGTCGACGCCGAGCCGGTAGCCGGTCTCGGTCAGCTCGACGACCTCCGGCGCCGTCGCGGCCCGCAGCCGCGAGACGATGACCTGGAGCGCCTTGCCGGGGGCGGCGGGCGGGTCGTCCTCCCAGACCTGGTCGACGAGCTGCGCCACGCTCAGGCCGCGCGGCTCGAGCACCAGCGCGGCCAGCAGCGCGTGCGGGCGGGCCCCCACGACAGGGGCGTCGTCCCACGACGGCGCCCCGAGCAGCCGCAGCCGGACGCGCTCCCCCGTGGTCACTCGCGCGCTCGCGGGTGGGCGGTCGCGAAGACCTCACGCAGGTTGTCGACGGTGACCAGCGTGTAGACCTGCGTCGTGGTGACGGACGCGTGGCCCAGGAGCTCCTGCACCACGCGGACGTCGGCGCCGCCGTCGAGCAGGTGCGTCGCGAACGAGTGCCGCAGGGTGTGCGGCGACACCGAGGCGGTGACGCCCGCCCGCTCGGCGGCCTTCACCAGCACCGCCCAGGCGCTCTGCCGCGACAGGCGACCGCCGCGGGAGTTGAGGAACATCGCCGGGCCGCCCTTGCCGGTGCCGACCAGCTCCGGGCGCGCGCGCGTGAGGTAGGCCGCCACGGCCTCTCGGGCGTAGCCGCCGACCGGCACCAGCCGCTCCTTGCCGCCCTTGCCGCGCAGCAGCACCGTGCCGTCGTGCTGGTCGAGGTCGTCGACGTCGAGCCCGACCGCCTCGGAGATGCGGGCACCGGTGCCGTAGAGCAGCTCGAGGAGCGCGCGGTCGCGCAGGGCCAGCGCCGTGCCGGGCGCCCCGGCCGCCTCGAGGATGGCCTCGACGTCCGACAGCGGGAGCGCCTTGGGCAGCCGCTTGGCCGGGGTCGGCGGCTTGACCGCCGCCGCCGGGTCGCCAGCGGCGAGACCGTCGGAGACGGCGAACTTGTGGAAGCCGCGCACGGCGACCACGGTGCGCGCCGCGGACGACGCGCCCAGCGGGGGGTGGGTGTCGCTGCCCTCGCGCAGGCCGACCAGGAACGCGACGACGGTCGCCTCGGTGACCGCGTCGAGCTCCTCGATGCCCTGGCCGGCGAGGAACTCGACGTAGCGGCTCAGGTCGCGCCGGTAGGAGCTGAGCGTGTTGGCCGCCAGCCCGCGCTCGACCGCGAGGTGGTCGAGGTAGGTGCGGACCGCGCGGCCCAGCGGCGCCCCGGGGCTCACCCGAGGACTGTCTCCGGTGCCACCGACTCGATGCCGACGGCGTCGCCGACCGGTGCGTTGGTGAGCTTCCCGGCGTGGGTGTTGAGGCCGTGGACGAGGCTCGGGTCCTCGCGCAGCGCCCGCTCCCACCCCTTGTCGGCCAGCGCCACCGCGTAGGGCAGCGTCGCGTTGGTGAGCGCGTACGTCGAGGTGTTGGGCACCGCGCCCGGCATGTTGGCCACGCAGTAGAACACCGAGTCGTGCACCTCGTAGGTCGGGTCGTCGTGCGTCGTGGCGTGCGAGTCCTCGAAGCAGCCGCCCTGGTCGATCGCGATGTCGACCAGCACCGAGCCGGGCTTCATCCGCGCCACCAGGTCGTTGCTGACCAGCTTCGGCGCCGCCGCACCGGGGATCAGCACCGCGCCGATGACCATGTCGGCCTCCATCACCTGCTGCTCGATCGCCAGCTTGGACGACGCCAGGCCGTGCACCCGGTTGTTGTAGCGCCAGAACGACATCCGCAGCTTGTCGAGGTCGGTGTCGAGCAGCGTCACGTCCGCGCCCATCCCGAGCGCGATGTTGGCGGCGTTCTGCCCCGAGACGCCCGCGCCGATGATCACGACCTTCGCGTTGGCGACACCGCCCACGCCGCCCATCAGCACCCCGCGACCGCCGTTGGCCTTCAGCAGCGCGTGCGCGCCGACCTGCGGCGCGAGGCAGCCGGCGACCTCCGACATCGGGTAGAGCAGCGGCAGCCCACCTGAGGGCAACTGGACCGTCTCGTAGGCGATGGCCGTCACCCGGCGCTGCAGCAGCTCCTCGGTCAGCGGCTTGTCGGCGGCCAGGTGGAGGTAGGTGAAGAGGGTCTGGCCGTCGCGCATCCGCGCGTACTCCTCGGCGACCGGCTCCTTGACCTTGAGCACCATGTCGGCGGCGCCCCACACGTCGTCGGCCGTCTCGAGCATCCGCGCCCCCGCGGCGACGTACTCCTCGTCGGGGATCTGCGAGCCGCTCCCGGCGCCCCGCTCGATCATCACCTCGTGACCGTGCTGGACCAGCTCGTGGACACCGATGGGGGTCAGAGCCACGCGATACTCGCGGTTCTTGACTTCCTTGGGGACGCCGACCTTCATGCCTTGCTCCTCCGGGATCCGGGGCCTCACGGCGTGGGCCGCCTCACAGCGTGGGCGAGACTACTCCCGAGGCGGCCTACGGGGCCGTCAGGACTCCCCGACGCTTCAGCACGTCGTAGGCGAGCACCGCCTGGACCAGCGGGCCCTGCCGCACGCGGCCGTCGAGGACGGCGTCGAGGAGATCGGCCATCGACACCCAGAAGTGCTCCATCTCGGCCTCTTCGTGCTCCATCGCGAAGTCGCCTCGCGGGGCGTGCGAGAGCCCGCGCGCCAGGAAGATGTCGTGCACCTCGTTGCTGATGCCGGCGCTGGAGAACGTGCTCAGCAGCTGCTGCCAGTGGGCGGCCTCGAGCTCGACCTCCTCGCGCAGCTCGCGCTTCGCGGTCTCCACGGCCGGCTCGTCGCCCGCGTCGCGCAGTCCCGCCGGCAGCTCGACGAACTCCCGCCCGCTCGTGTGGCGGTACTGCCGCAGGCACATCACCCGCTCGTCGTCGTCCACCGCCAGCACCACGACCGCACCGGGGTGCTCGAGGCTGATCCGGCTGAACTCCTCGGAGTGCCCCGGGCGGGTGATCATGTCCTCGCGCAGCGCCACCACCCAGTCGTCGCGGTGCAGGTAGTGGCTCGACACCACCGGCCACGCCATCGGCCGGTCGGCGAGCTCCTGCGGTCCGTCGTCCCCGTTCCGGTCTCCCATGCGCCAGACGCTAGCCCAGGCGGCGACGTCGACGGGTGGGTGAGTAGGTTCGGCCCATGACGTTGGCGACGCTCACCAAGGACGAAGCGCAGACCCGGTCCGACCTCCTCGAGGTCCAGCGCTACGACATCGACGTGGACATGACCGGCCTGCTGGAGGGCGAGGTGTGGCGGTCGACGAGCACCATCACGTTCACCTGCTCCGAGCCCGGCGCCACGACCTTCGTGGACGTCGCCATGGACGTGGCGCGAGCGAGCCTCAACGGCCACGACATCGACGTGTCCGCGGCCGCCGACGGCCGGCTGCCGCTGCCCGCGCTGGCCGCCGACAACGTGCTGGTCGTCGAGGCGAGCACGACCAACACCGACACCGGCGAGGGCGTCCTGCGCACGGTCGACCCCACCGACAAGCTGGTCTACGTCTGGACCAGCCTCGAGCCCGACGAGGCCCGGCGGGTGTGGGCGTGCTTCGACCAGCCCGACCTCAAGGCCCCGCACCGGTTCGTGGTCACCGCTCCGTCGTCGTGGCTGGTCACCTCCAACGGTGCCCCGGAGTCGGTGGTGGACGCGGAGACCGGCGACGCGCGCGTGTGGACCTACCCCGACACGCCCCGGCTCTCGACGTACGTCGTGGTGGTCAACGCCGGCCCGTTCCACGAGGTGCGCCGCCAGCACGACGGCTACGACCTGGGGTTCTACTGCCGCCAGTCGCTCGTGCCGATCCTCGAGCGCGACCTCGACGAGATGGTGACCCTCACCCGCCAGGGCCTCGCCTTCTTCGGCGAGCGCTTCGGCTACCCGTTCCCACAGGAGCGCTACGACCAGGTCTTCGTCCCCAACCTGGGCGGCGCGATGGAGAACTGGGGGTGCGTGACCTACGGCGACGGCCAGCTCTTCCGCACTCCCCCGACCCACGCGCAGCGTGCGGTGCGCGCGGAGTTCATCTTTCACGAGATGGCCCACATGTGGTTCGGCGACCTCGTGACCATGCAGTGGTGGGACGACCTCTGGCTCAACGAGGCCTTCGCGTCCTGGGCGGCCAACTGGGGGATGGCCGCGGCCAGCGAGTTCACCGAGCAGTGGGCCACGTTCCTCGCTGCCTCCAAGCGCACCGCCTACGAGATGGACATGAGCCCGGCCAGCCACCCGATCCGCGGTGCCGTGCCCGACGTGGCGTCGGCGATGTCCAACTTCGACGCCATCACCTACGTCAAGGGCCAGAGCGTCCTGCACCAGCTCGTCGCCTACATCGGCGAGGACGCCTTCGTGGAGGGCCTGCGCGACTACTTCAGCCGCTACGCCTTCTCCAACACCCGCCTCGACGACCTGATGGACTGCTACGCGCGGGCCTCGGGCCGCGACCTGTCCGCCTGGACCCGGGCGTGGCTCGACGAGGCGGGCACCGACGTCATCACGCTGGCCGACGGCGAGCTGGTGGTGCAGGCACCCGGCACCCAGGACCCCCGGCCGCACCACCTCGACATCGCCGTCTTCGACGCCTCGGGCGACACGCTCGTGCCGGCCGGTCGCTCCTCCCACGAGGTCACCGGCCCGCGCACGCCCGTCGATCTCCCCGGCGGCGACCTCCGCCTGGTCAACGCCGGCGACTTCACGTTCGCCGCCGTCAAGCCCGACGACACGTCCCTGCGCCTGATGCTCGAGCGCATCCACCAGCTCGAGGACCCGCTCGACCGGGCCCTCGTCGCGGCGACCGCCGGCCAGCTGCTGCTGCTCGGCGACGTCGCCCCTCGCGACGTGTCGGCCGCGCTGACCCGGGCGCTGGCGTCGGAGACGAGCCCCGCGCTCATCGAGCCGTTCCTCGCCCAAGCGCTGCAGGTCGCCGACCGGTGGGCGCCGGCCGCCGAGTCGCCCGCGCTCCTGGCCGCGCTGGCCGACGCGGTCGTCGGCCTCGTGGACCTGCCCGACGCCCGGCAGGCGGCGCTGCGCACCCTGGCCGCGTCAGCCTCCGCCGCCGCGCACTGGGCCGTGCTCGAGGCGGCCGCCGCGGAGGCGACCGACCTCGACCTGGCGTGGCGGATGGCGGTGCGCCGCGCCGAGCTCGGCGACTACGACGAGGACGCCGTGCGCCGGCTCCTCGAGTCCGACCCCGACCCCGACGCCGCGATGCGTCGGCTCTCGGTGCTCGCCGCCCGTCCCGACGTCGAGGCCAAGGAGGAGGTGTGGCGGGCGTTCTTCGTCGACTACGCGGTGCCCGCGAGCCGGGAGACGCTCGTGCTCGGCTCGACGTTCTGGCGTCCCGGGCAGGCCGAGCTGCTCGCCCCCTACACCTACCGCTACCTCGAGGAGCTGCGCACGCTCAAGGGCGGCCTGCTCAACCAGGGCCTCACCATCCGGGCGATGTACCCCCTCGGCGCCGGCGACGAGGACTTCCTCGCCGCCGCCGAGAACGCCGCCGAGGACACCGCCCTGATCGCCTACGCCCGCAACCAGCTCCGCTCGAACTCCTTCGTCCTCAGCCGCATCCTGCAGGCCCGCCGCCTCTGACCGGGGCGCTCCGGCTGTTCGTCCACGTGGGTTCGTGGCACGCGGTACGACGGCCAACTGATCAAGCTCCCAGCGGAGAGCTTCGCGGATGCCACATCCGCAGAGGTTGTGTGTTCGGGGAGGGAGAAGAGCGCTCATGGTCGGTGTTCGTCGGCCGAGCAGTGGACCCACCTCGCGCGGACATCTGCGACCGTGCGTTGCGCTACGTCCTGCTGGATGCAGCGCCGACGGTTCGAGCGGACAGTCCGGCTCTTCCGCGCAGGAGGTTCCCTCTGTCGAGGAGCCAGCGCCGGGTCCGCTAGATCGGTCGAACTCCGGCCAACACTGCCGGGCCGTGCTGGGCCCAGCTGCCGGTGAGCGTCTGCTGGACGGCTACCTCGGTTCCGATCACGCGAACGACGACCAGGTCGAACTGTTCGGTCCGTACGACCGTCGTCGAGCCCTCCTCGCGGCAGTTGACCGCCTCCACCTCCGCCACGGGGGTCCCCTGGTTCCCGCTGCCCCGCACCTCCGCGGTGGCGGCCCGTGGTTGAAGGCGCCCCTCCATGTCGACGAGCTCTTCGGCCTGGGTGCCGCCGGTCAGTACAGCGGTCGCGAGCGCCGTCGCCCACACCGGGTCGCCGCACCCGTCGTACACCCAGCGCGTTCCGAGCACGGAGTGCTCGGTGGTGCCGATGAGGAACTCCTCGGCCCCGACCAACGGCGCCCCCCGGTAGGTCAACGGGACGTGGAACACCGAGCCGTCACGAGACTGCAGGAGGAGAGCCTCGATGCCCACCACGCCGGCCGGATCGTCGAACCTGTAGGCGCCCACCTGCTCGAGGTCCGTCACGTCGGTGACCCAGGTCTGCCGCGGCAGCCAGCTGGCGAGCAGCTGCAGCTTGGTCGGATTCAAGGTCGCCTTGTGGATGAGAGCCATGGCCACGACCATAGGCGCCCCACCTTCGGCACAGACGCTCGGACGCCACGATCGTGGGTCCCTCCGCCCGCATGCCACGTGGCAGCGGACAACGACTGCTGGCCGCTAGCGCTCGGAGGGAGACCCTGGGCGGGCTTCACCGCGCCAGATGTCGAGGTGCCAGGCTCCGTCGTAGGTGTAGATGATGCGCAGGTGCCGGCGATCCGGAGAGCCCTGCCAGAACTCGACGCGAGACGGGACCATGCGCCACAACCTCCAGTCCTGCGGATCGACACCGGCGCGGGCGGCCTCGCTGCGGGCTTCGTGGTCTGCGACACACTCTCGTCTGGATGCTTCGACAACAGGGCCGCGCGCACGCACGGCTCGCACGAGCGGCTGCCACCACAGGTTCAACGCGGCCGAAGGATGCTTCTCGAGCTGCTGACCCTTCTGCGACGATGCGGCGCCAGCGAACGCCCAGCCTTCGGTGTCGACTGCCTTGAGGATCAGCGTTCTGGCATCCGGGACTCCCTCGTCGTCGACGGTTGCCAACGTAGCGGCGATCGGCTCGGCGACACCCTGCTCTAGGGCGACGTCCAGCCATTCCTGGAAGAGCTGTACGGGGTCGGGAGGCAGATCAGTCGGGTCGATGCTGGGTGCGGTCCCGGTCAGGGAGGGGATCCGGCGCATGTCCTCCGCGCTCGTCGTGGCCATGATCCTAGGTTCGCACGTGCACCCGGAGGCACGACTGACGGCAGTCAGGACAGGCCACACCCGCACGCTCGTCGTAAGATCCGCTCGCATCGTTCGCTGCAACCCACGTGCACGTCCGAAACCAGATGCCAGCGCGTGCTCGCTCCGGGTGCGACGATGACCCGGTGACCGCCGAAGGGGCATTCGAGCGGCTGGACGCTACGCCCCCACTTCCTCGTTCGATCTGGGTGCTTGCCTGGGCCTCGCTGGCGGGCCAGGTGCTCCTGGTCCTCCGACATGGAGGTCGCGTCGGCGAGGAAGCGTCGCAGGTCCTGTCCATGATCCTCGGGGCCCTGCTGGTCGGCTACGTGTCCGCTGGCGTCGTCCGGGCCCGCCGCGTCCGCATCGTGCTTGCCTGGGTCCTACTGACGCTGGGTTTCATCGGCGGTCTTGCCGATCTGGTCTCGATCCACGGCCTTGGTCAGACAGCCCCCGCGGTGCTCGCGCTCACTGCCAGTGCCGGGGCTCTCGCCGGACTCGCAAAGTTCTGCCGCAGCGATTGGTACGCATGGCAGCAGACGCGTCCGTCAGCCCGCGCAGGTGCGCCCATCGGCCAACTCGTCGTGATCGGGGTGCTCGTAGGCGTGCTGGGTGGCTACGTCGGATCGGTTGACGCCGGGGTCACTGCGCGGGTCGACGTCAACGTCGGCTGATCCGCCCGCGGGCGCAGGTGCAGGTGCGTCTGACCGAATCCGGCCCGGTCACGGGCCGGCCGGGGCTCAGGCCTCGACTGCCTCGTCCTTGCGGCGCAGGCCGGACTCGTCGAGCGGGAACCGCTCGGAGCGCTGGCGCTCGATGGCCGCCCCGATGAGTCCCGCGAAGAGTGGGTGCGGGCGGGTGGGCCGCGAGCGCAGCTCGGGGTGTGCCTGGGTGGCGACGTAGTAGGGGTGCACGTCGGCGGGCAGCTCGACGAACTCGACCAGGCCGAGCTCGGGGTTGACGCCGGAGAAGACCATGCCCGCCCTCGCCAAGGTGTCGCGGTAGGCGTCGTTGAACTCGTAGCGATGGCGGTGGCGCTCCTCGACCGTCGCCTCGCCGTAGGCCGCCCGCACCACGCTGCCCTCGGCGAGGTCGGCCTTCTGCAGGCCCAGCCGCATGGTGCCACCGAGATCGCCCGCGCCGTCGACGAACTTCTTCTGCTCCTCGATCGTGGAGATCACCGGCTCGACGGTGTCGGGGTCGAACTCCGTCGACCCGGCCTTGGTCAGCCCGGCGACGTTGCGGGCGTACTCGATGACCATGCACTGCAGGCCCAGGCACAGCCCGAGGGTCGGGATGCCGTGGGTGCGGGCGTAGTGGAGCGCGCCGAGCTTGCCCTCGATGCCGCGCACGCCGAAGCCGCCGGGCACCAGCACGGCGTCCACGTCAGCGAGGTGCCGGGCGGCGCCGGCCTCGGTGCGGCACTCGTCGGAGGCGACCCAGCGGATGTTGACCTTGGCGTCGTGGGCGAAGCCGCCGGCGCGCAGCGCCTCGCTGACGGAGAGGTAGGCGTCGGGCAGGTCGATGTACTTGCCGACCAGCGCGACCGTGACCTCCTCCGACGGGTTGTGGACGCGGCGCAGCAGCTCGTCCCAGTCGGTCCAGTCCACGTCGCGGAAGGGCAGGTCGAGGCGGCGCACGACGTAGGCGTCGAGGCCCTCGCGGTGCAGCACCTTGGGGATGTCGTAGATCGACGGCGCGTCGGCGCACGTGACGACGGCCTCGTCATCGACGTCGCACATCAGCGCGATCTTGCGCTTGATGCCGGCGGGCAGGTCGCGGTCGGCGCGGCACACGATCGCGTCGGGCTGGATGCCGATCGAGCGCAACGCGGCGACGGAGTGCTGCGTCGGCTTGGTCTTGAGCTCGCCGGACGGCCCGATGTAGGGCACCAGCGAGACGTGGATGAAGAAGCAGTTGTCCCGCCCGATCTGGTGGCGCGTCTGGCGCGCGGCCTCGAGGAACGGCAGTGACTCGATGTCGCCGACCGTGCCGCCGACCTCGGTGATGACCACGTCGAAGTCGGGCCCGCCCATCGCGAGGATGCGGTCCTTGATCTCGTTGGTGATGTGCGGGATGACCTGCACGGTGTCACCGAGGTAGTCGCCGCGTCGCTCCTTGGCGATCACCGTCGAGTAGACCTGGCCGGTCGTCACGTTGGCGATCTGGTTGAGGTCGGTGTCGAGGAACCGCTCGTAGTGGCCGATGTCGAGGTCGGTCTCGGCCCCGTCGTTGGTCACGAAGACCTCGCCGTGCTGGAACGGGTTCATCGTGCCGGGATCCACGTTGAGGTAGGGATCCAGCTTCTGCATCGTCACGCGCAGGCCGCGCGCCTTGAGCAGGTTGCCCAGGCTGGAGGCCGTGAGCCCCTTGCCGAGGGAGGAGGCGACGCCTCCGGTCACGAACACGTGCTTGGTCGGCGTGTGGCTCTTCACGGGCTTCGATCCTACCCGAGCGGGACGGGTCCGTCGGCACCCGACGCACCGAAGGCGCCACCGGGCGCGGTCAGCGAGCGCTGGAGTGTGAGGATCGTCGCTACCCGGCCGGCTGCGGTGTCGATGCCGTCGAGGCTGGCGACGCCCGCCGAGGCCGGGTCGGCACGGAACCGGCCGAGCTGCCCGGTGCCGCCGTCGGCCGTGACCCCCACCACGACCACGCCGGTCGCCTGAGCCGCGAGGCCCTGGGCGAGCCCGGCGAGGATGGCGTCCGACCCGTCGTCCTCGGCGTCGGTCCCGAGCACGAGGAGCACCAGCGGCGAGCGCTCGGCGACCTCCCCCGGCTCGGCCATCAGGCCAGCCCCGCTGATGGCGTCGGCGATCGCGCGCGCCTTGCCGTTGACGCCCTGGCCCTCCGCGTCCTTGGAGGCCACGGCGAGGCCGAGCAGCTGGCCGAGGCGGTCGTACGTCGACGCGTCGGCGGCGACGTCGCCCTCGGCCTGCTGGGTCAGCAGCTGGCTGCCCAGCGTGTCGACGAGCGACTTCTGGGCGGGGTCGACGAGGTCGTCGGCGAGGTCGTAGCGGGCGCTCACGGTGCCACCGGCGGCCGTCACCTGCTCGCCGAGCGCACCCACCAGCTGCTCGTCGGCGCCGGGCACCGTCACCAGGGCGACCGACCGCTCGGCGAGACGGCCGCCGACGGTGGCCGGGCCCACAGCCGACACGAAGCTCTCGGTGTAGTCGACCTGCGCCTGGTCGTCGGCGGGTGTGGTCTCGCGGTCTCCCGCGGCGGTCGCGACGGTGGGACCGACGTCGGAGAGCGGGCCGCCGCCCAGGACGATCCCGGCCGCGAGGGCCAGGAACACGGCGACGATGGTGAGCAGGTGGTGGCGCAGGGTGATCAAGGGAGCATTCCTCGTACGTCGTCGATCAGGTCGGTCGTCGCGCCGGAGACCCGGGGCGACACGTCGTCGACCCACTGCTGGCCGACGGGGGTGACGCTCACGGCGGCGGCGAGCGCGAGCACGCCGGCGGCGATGGCCCCGGCCAGGTGCCGCGGTCGTACGGCGCCGTCGTAGAGCCGCGCGACGGCGGCGGCGTCGACCAGGTCGGGGCCGAGCTTGAGCCGGGTCAGGAAGGTGCTGGCCAGACCGGCGCGGCGCTGGTCGAGGAACTCGTCGAGCGTGGCGTGCATGCCGACGCCGACGATGAGGGCCGCGTCGTGGGCGGCGGCCAGCAGCAGCGCGGCGTCCTGCGTGGTCGCGGTGGTCTCGAAGCGCAGCGCGCGGATGCCGAGCCGCTCGAACGGCTCGGTCACGTCGCGCTTGGCCCCGCGCTGGACGAGCACGACGACGTCGCGGGCGCGGCGCAGGACGGCGGCGGCGGGCAGGTCGTCGGAGCCACCGGTCACGACGACGACGTCGGGGCGGTGCCCCGCGCCGACGAGGGCGTCGGCGCCACGGTCGACGCCGACCAGGACGGGCCGCTGCTCGCGCAGGAACGGCTTGATGGCGCGCAGCTCGTCCTCCCAGCCGTGGGAGCGGACGGCGACGACCACGGGCCGACCGGCCATCTCGGTCGCGGTGGTCGGCACGCCGTGGCCGTGCAGGAGCAGGTCCTGCTCGCGGCGCAGGAACTCGGTGCTGTTGTGGGTCAGGCTCTCCAGCTGGGCGGTGAGGCCGGAGCGGGCACGGTCCATCTCGCCCCGGACCAGCTCGTCGGTCAGCTCGCGGCCGTCGGCCACGAGGGTGTCGCCGACGTGCACCGCTCCCCCGTCGACGCGCAGCGCGGCGCCGTCCTTGACGCGGTCGAAGACCTCGGAGCCGGTGCTGTCGACGACGGCGAGCCCGGCCTCGACCAGCAGCTCGGGGCCGAGGTTGGGGTAGCGACCCGAGATCATCGGGCTCGCGTTGACGACGGCGACGACACCGGCGTCGACCAGCGCCTGCGCGGTGGCGCGGTCCATGTCGAGGTGGTCGAGGACGGCGACGTCGCCCGGCTGCAGGCGACCGAGCACGCTCGCCGTACGCCGGTGGACGCGGGCGGGGCCGTGGACGCCGGGGAGGGCGGGGGCTTGGCGGGTGCGGACTGCGAACTTCATGACCCCGCCATGGTCTCAGCCGGGTCCCGGCCTCCCGGGGAGGCACGCCCGCTCGGGCGCGGCGGCCTCCAGCAGCTCGCGGGCGTGGGCGCGGGCGCTCTCGGAGTCCTCGAGCCCGGCGAGCATCCGCGACAGCTCACGCTCGCGATCATCGTCGCCGAGCGCGACCAGGCCGGACGTGGTGACCGTGCCGTCGCTCGACTTGTGCACCACCACGTGGCGGTCGGCGTAGGCGGCCACCTGCGGCAGGTGGGTGACCACGAGGACCTGGGAGGCACGGGCCAGCGCGGCGAGTCGACGTCCCACCTCGATGGCGGCCTTGCCGCCCACGCCGGCGTCGACCTCGTCGAAGACGAACGTCGGCACCGACCCGGTCTCCGCCAGCGACACCTCGAGCGCCAGCATCACGCGGGAGAGCTCGCCGCCGGACGCCCCCTTGTGGAGGGGACGCGGCTCGGCGCCGGTGTTGGCGGCGAGCAGGAGCTCGACGTCGTCGACCCCGTGCGCCGCGGCGCGCACCCACCGCCCGTCGACCAGCAGCTGCGGGCCGGCGGGGGTCTCCGGGGCGGGGGTCTCCTGCTGCGTCACCGCGACGGTCACCGTGGCGTGGGGCATGGCCAGCGAGGTGAGCTCCTCGCTCACCGCGACGCCGAGCCGCCGGGCGGCCTCGGTGCGCTGGGCGCTCAGCGTGGACGCGAGCTCGCCGAGCTCGGCGCGGATGCGGTCGCGGCGCGACTCGAGCTCGGAGATCCGCCCGCCGGTGTCCTCGAGGTCGAGCAGCCGCTTGGCGCCGTCCTCGGCCCACGCCAGCACCTCGTCGATGCTCTCGCCGTACTTGCGGGTCAGCGCGGTCAGCGCCGCCCGGCGCTCCGACACGGCCGCCAGCCTCGCGGGGTCGGTCTCCAGGGAGGCGGCGTAGGACGCGACGTCGCCGGCCACGTCGACCAGCAGGTGGCCGAGCTCGGCGAGCCGGTCGGCCAGCTCGCCGGCCGCCGGATCGTGCTCGCGCACACCCTCGAGCGCCTGTCGGGCCGTGCTGGTCGTGGCGAGGGCGTCGGGGGCGCCCTCCTCGCTCGAGAGCGCCTCTCGGGCCGTCTCGGCGGCGGTGCGGAGCGTGTCGGCGAAGCCGAGCCGGGTCTCCTCGGCCGCGAGCTCCGCGTCCTCGCCGGGCCTCGGGTCGACGGCCTCGACCTCCCCCAGGCCGAAGCGCAGCTGGTCGGCCTCCCGGGCCCGCTCGCGGGCGGAGCCGACGACCTCGGCCAGGGTGCGCTCGGTGACGACCAGCTCGGACCACCGGGCGGCGTAGGCCGCGGCGGTCGCGGCCAGCTCGTCGCCGCCGAACCGGTCGAGCGAGGCGCGCTGCGCGCCGGGCCGGAGCAGGCGGTGCTGGTCGGACTGGCCGTGGACGGCGACCAGCGGCTCGGCCACCTCGGCCAGCGTGGTCACCGGGACCGAGGCCCCACCGACCCAGGCCCGGGAGCGTCCCTGCGCCGCGACGTTGCGCGCCAGGACGACCTGCCCGTCCTCGACCTCGCCGCCGGCGTCCTCGACGGCCCCGCGGAAGCCGGGAAGCGCGGTCGCGGCGACGACCCCCTCGACCCGGGCCTGCTTGGCCCCCGAGCGGACGGCCCCCGGGTCGGCCCGGCCGCCCAGCAGCAGGCCGAGCGCGGTGACGACCATCGTCTTGCCGGCGCCGGTCTCACCGGTGATCACGGTGAGGCCGGGGCCGAGCTCGAGCGTCGACGACTCGATGACGCCGAGCTGGCTGATCCGCAGCTCCTCAAGCATCGTGGTCCCCGTTGTCGCGCCGGCGACGCTCGGCGGCGCCACGCCAGCCCTCGACCGGCAGGTCGAACTTGGCCACCAGCCGGTCGGTGAACGGCGCGTGGTGGAGCCGGACCAGGCGCACCGGACGGGCGCCGCGGCGCACCTCGATGCGCGCGCCCGGCGGCAGGTCGACCGTGCGCCGGCCGTCGCACCACAGCACGCCCGAGCCCTCGGTGTTGGACAGCACCTCGACGGCGAGCACCGACGTCGGCGCCACCACCATCGGGCGGGCGAACAGCGCGTGCGCGCTCAGCGGGACCATCAGCAGGGCCTCGACCTCGGGCCACACCACCGGTCCACCGGCGCTGAAGTTGTAGGCGGTGGAGCCGGTGGGCGTGGCGCAGACGACCCCGTCGCAGCCCCACCGGGACAGCGGGCGCCCGTCGACCTCGACGACGACCTCGAGCATCCGCTCGCGGGCCGCCTTCTCGACGCTCGCCTCGTTGAGCGCGAAGGTGGAGAACAGCACCTCCTTGCCGACCATCACGCACACGTCGAGGCTGAGCCGGTCCTCGGCGGTGTAGTCGCGCGCGACGATCGCGGCGATCGTCGACGCGACGTCCTCCTGCTCGGCCTCGGCGAGGAACCCGACGTGGCCGAGGTTGACGCCGAGCAGCGGGGTGCTCGTCTCGTGGGTCAGCTCCACGGCCCGCAGGATGGTGCCGTCGCCGCCGATGACCAGGGCCAGCTCGCAGCCCTCACCCGGCCTGTCGTCGGCCCGGGTGGTCTCGACGAGGACGTCGGAGTCGTCGAGGCCCAGGTCGGCTGCCTCGTCGGCAAGCAGGCGTACGCCGATCCCGTGGGCCGTGAGCGTCTGCACGCACTCGCGGGCCACGTCGTGCACCTGGGGGCGGCCGGTGTGCGCCAGCACCAGGACACGGCGCGGGGGGCTGTTGCTGGTCACGGGTCCACCCTCTCACCCGCCACCCCCATCGACCCGGCGCGCTCCACCTCGGCGCGGATCTCGTCCGCCCCGACGGACGCCGGCCCGTGCCGCAGCAGCAGGAAGAACTCGACGTTGCCGGACGGGCCCGGGAGCGGGCTCACCGTGACCGCGACCGCACCCCACCCGCGCTCGGCGGCGAGGTCGGCGATCGTGGTGACCGCCTCGGCCCGCAGGGCCAGGTCACGGACCACTCCCCCCTTGCCGACCCGGTCCTTGCCGACCTCGAACTGCGGCTTGACCATCAGTGCCAGCGCGCCGTCGTCCCGCGTGACCGACAGGAGCGGGTCGAGGACGAGGGCGAGGGAGATGAAGGACAGGTCACCGACCACGAGGTCGACGGGCTCGCCGATCACGTCGAGGGTCAGCTCACGGATGTTGGTGCGGTCGTGGACCTGCACGCGGGCGTCGCTCTGCAGCGACCACGCGAGCTGCCCGTAGCCGACGTCCACCGCCACCACCTCGCGCGCGCCGGCCCGCAGCAGCACGTCGGTGAAGCCGCCCGTGGACGCGCCGGCGTCGAGGCACCGCTTGCCCCGGACGGTCAGGCCGTGCTCGGCGAACGCCGCCAGCGCGCCGGCGAGCTTGTGCCCGCCCCGGGAGACGTAGTCGACCGACGACGGGTCGTCCTTGACCACGATCGCGACGTCGGTGGTGACCCCGGTCGCCGGCTTGGTCGCGACGGCCCCCGACACCGTCACCCGACGGGCGGCCACCAGCTCGCTGGCGTGATCGCGCGAGCGGGCGAGGCCGCGCCTGACGAGCTCCTGGTCGAGGCGAAGGCGTCTGGGTGGCACGGTGGCTCAGGCGCCCGGGTCGGCGCCGGGCGCGTCGGGCCGGGCGTCGAGCGCACGCCGCAGCTGTTCGTGGGCCCGCTCGAAGACGGCGACGTGGCCGGAGACGGGGATCCCGTCCAGCCCCGCCACGTCGGACAGCACGCGGTCGACGGCCTCGACGCCGGTCGGCTCGTGCTCGGGCACCTCGCTCATGGCCGCGAGCCTACTCGGCGCCGAGTCGCCGGACGGGTCCGGGCGGCGTCGTGTCGGTGACGTCGGCGGGGCTCCCGCTGTCGTCGAGGTGACGCCAGCACGCGGTGGCAGCGACGCGCCACCAGTCGGCGTCCGACCCCTCGCCCGACACGCTCAGTCGGCCCCTGTCGACCCGGGCCATCCAGCCGCCGAGCTCCGCGGCGCGCTCGCTCACCGCGGGGGCCGGATGGGTCTCGAACAGCCCGTCCATCGTCGGTGAGATGTAGGTCGGGCGGAGCCGGGGCGGAGCCGCTGCCAGCTCGTCGAGCCACGTCACCCCGGTCAGCACGAGCAGCGAGGGCGCGTCGATCGCGTGGGCGCCCTCGATGTCGGTGTCGAGGCGGTCGCCGACCATCAGGGGCCGGTCGCCACCCGCGCGCAGCACGGTCTCCTCCATGAGCGGCTTCTCGGGCTTGCCCGCCACCACGGCGTCGACGCCGGCGAATCCGGTGATCGTGCGCACGAGCACGCCGTGACCGGGCGCGAGTCCGTAGGGGGTGGGGATCGTCAGGTCGGCGTTGCTGGCCACGTAGGGCAGCCCGCCGCGCACCAGGGTGGCCGCACGCATGATCTCGCGCCACCGCACGTCGGGTCCGTAGCCGCTCACCACGGCCACCGCGCCCTCCGGGTCGTCGACCGGCACCAGACCCGCCTCCAGCAGTGCGACCCGGAGACCCTCGCCGCCCAGGAGCAGCACGCGGGCGCCCGCGCCGTGCTCCTCGACGAGCAGCCGGGCCGCGGCCTGTGCCGACGTGACCACGTCCGACGGATGGGCGTCCACCCCGACCCCGACGAGCTTGTCGACCACCTGCTCAGGCGTGCGTGAGGCGTTGTTGGTCACGAACGCCACGTGGCGCCCGTCCTGGCGCACCTTGTCGATGGCCTCCGCGACTCCCGCGATGGCCTCGGTGCCCACGTAGACCACCCCGTCGAGGTCGAACATGACCAGGTCGTGCGCCTCCACGAGCGGCGTCGTCGACTCCTCGAGCATGGTCCACCCCTTTCCGGATTGTGACGAGCGTCCCCCTACGATGCTCCGATGGACTCCGCCACCGTCGTGCCTCCGTACGTGGCGAAGCCCCTCGAGCTGCTCCCGTTCCGGGCGGTGATGCTGGCACCGGCGCGCGTGGGTGACCCCGCCTCCGCGCGAGCACTGGCGCGACCCTATCGCGACGTCGCGGGGCGGCTGACGCAGTGGATGGCCCGTGGTGACGCGAGCGCCGACACCGAGCCCGCGCTCTACCTCCACGAGTACACCTCCGGCGGCCTCACCGTGCGAGGACTGGTCGGTGCCCTTCGCGTCTCGCGCCGCGCGGAGACGCTCGAGGAGCGGGTGGTGTGGCCGCACGAGGCGATCCACCCCGAGCAGGCCGGCGAGCTGGCCGACCGCATGCTGCAGATGGACCTCAACCCCGCCCCCATCCTTCTCGTGCACCACGGCCGCCGCGAGCTCCGCGAGCTGGTCGCCGAGCTCACGCGAGCCGAGCCTGACTGGCGCTACCTCGACCGCACCGGACAGCGACAGCGGCTCTGGGCCGTGCGCGACGACGCGACCGTCGCGCGGATCGGGAGCCTCATCGCCGACAGCCGATGCCTCCTCGCCGACGGCCACCACCGCTACGCGGCCTACCTCCGACTGCAGGAGCAGCACCCGGGCACGCCCTGGGACTCCGGACTCGCGATGCTGGTCGACCAGGCCGACACTCCCCTCTTCCTCGGCGCCATCCACCGCACGCTGCCCGGCGTCGGGCTCGACGCGCTGCTCGACGGGGCTCGCCGGGCGGGAGCCGCGGTGACGCAGCAGCCCCGCCCCCGGGCGCTCGGGGCCCTCGACAGCACTCACATGGTGCTCACCGACGGGGACGCCTGGTACGCCGTGGCGCCGGACGGGCTCGAGCGCGAGGCCGCGGTGTCCTGGCTCCACGACCACGTGCTGCCCCGGCTGCCCCGACCGCCGCGCCGCATCCACCACCACCACACGGTCGACGAGGCGCTGGCCGCGACGTCGGCCGCGGCGCCCGGCGTGCTGCTGCCGAGCCCGGACTTCGAGCAGGTGCAGGCCCTCGTCGAGTCGGGCGGGCTCCTGCCCGAGAAGGCGACGTCGTTCCAGCCCAAGCCGAGCCTCGGTGTGATCATGCGGCCGGTGCTCGACGGATGATCCGTCCCGACGACGCCTCGACCTCCACCCGCGAGCGCGTCGCGCCGCCGGCCTGGTAGAACCGGCACCGCACGGCGCCCACCACCTCGACGACGTCACCCGGGCGCCAACCCACGACGCGGCGTCGCAGCACCGCGGTCCACGCCGTGCAGGGAATCGAGTCGACCCGCTGCCCCGACGCGGAGCCGCTCACCCTGCCCGTCGCCGGCGGGCGCTCCACCGACACCCGGAAGGTCACCAGGCTGTCGCCGCTGGGCAGCTCGACCGTCATCGGGACGCTGCTGAGCCGCCCCGTCAGTCGTACCTCGTTGATCGCCTCGTCCGAACCGGCAGGCGTGCTCCGGGCCGCGGCCCTCGTCTGTCCTGTGCTCACCATGCACCTCCTGCCTCCGACTCTGACGGGGAGGACGGACAACAGCGGACCCGTGGTCGCAACGGCTGTGGACGACACCGTTCTCAGGCCGCCTGTGGACGGTGAGCGGCCAGGCAGCACGCGCCGAGTGCGCTCCGGACGATGCCATGAAATGCAGAAGTGGGGCCACCCGAAGGTGACCCCACTTCCACAATGTATGTCCGGCGGCGTCCTACTCTCCCACAACCTCTCGGTTGCAGTACCATCGGCGCTGAAAGGCTTAACTTCC
>NZ_JBYTTH010000006.1:0-267866 GCF_058134345.1 Nocardioides sp. Z24_21 | reverse complement strand
GACGTCAACGGGGCAAAACAAACTAATTCGTCGACTAATCAAACACACTGTTGAGTTCTCAAGTATCAGACGCACCCGTTCCGCGCCGGCTGGGCCGGTCTGGTCGCGGGGCAACCTGCACAAACTTACCGGGCTCTCGGCTCACCGTCAAACTCGTGAGCTTCGTGCTTCGGTGGTCGCAGCTGGTCTCCGCCTCATCTGGCCTTCTGGCCAGGAAGCGGCGCCGCTTGCGGCGACAGGTGAAACATTAGACCGTCCTCGCCGAGCATGCAAAACCGGGGGTGCCCTCTACGCATCACCGCAGGTCAGCGGCCTGTACGACGCCGCGGGGCGGCGGGCCGGTAGGTGCTGACGGTCGGATCGCCGGTGATCCAGAAGCGCCACGGACGCTCGGCTGCGTGCCGGAGCCCGACCCGCGGACCCCTGCTGATGTCGGCTACCCGCTCCCCCGGGACCAGGTCGACGGGATCGCCGTTGTGCGACAGGTCGAGGTCGAGCACGCGGCACAGACGCGCCGGCCCCCTCGCGAGGTCGCGGTCGCTGCTGCCGGGGCGCCGCTGTCGGGCGAGGTCGTGGCCGGCGACCACCTCACCGGCGCGGAGCAGGACGGCGCCGGGGTCGCCGTCGGGTCCGGTCACCAGGTTGGCGCAGTGGTGCATGCCGTAGACGAAGTAGACGTAGAGGCGCCCGGGCGGGCCGAACATCACCGCGTTGCGCGCGGTCCGGCCCCGGTGGGCGTGGGACCCGGGGTCGAGCGGGCCGGCGTAGGCCTCCACCTCGGTGAGCCGCACCGACACCCCGCCGTGGGTGATCACGGCGCCGAGCACCCGGGGTGCGACCTCGATCGGGTCGCCCTCAGCCCAGGCGGGCACGGTGACCGGTGCTCGCGACGCGGAGCTCGTCGAGCTGCTCCTGAACGCGCACCGGCGCGGTGCCGCCTCGACCGGCGCGCGAGGCGACCGAGCCTTCGACGGTGAGCACGGACCGCACCGCCGGGGTCAGGAACGGGGAGATGCCGGCCAGCTGCTCGTCACTGAGGTCGGGCAGGTCGCAGCCGAGCTCCTCGCAGCGGCGTACGCACGCGCCGGCGATCTCGTGGGCGTCGCGGAACGGGACGCCCTCGCGCACCAGCCACTCCGCGACGTCGGTGGCGAGCGAGAACCCCTGGGGCGCGAGCTCCGCCATCCGCGCGGCGTCGAACGTCAAGGTGGCGACCATGCCGGTCACCGCCGGCAGCAGCACCTCGAGGGTCAGGACCGAGTCGAAGACCGGCTCCTTGTCCTCCTGCAGGTCGCGGTTGTAGGCGAGCGGCAACCCCTTGAGCGTGGCCAACAGCCCGGCCAGGTTGCCGACCAGCCGGCCGGCCTTGCCGCGGGCGAGCTCGGCGATGTCGGGGTTCTTCTTCTGCGGCATGATGCTCGACCCCGTCGACCACGAGTCGTGCAGCGTCGCGAAGCCGAACTCGCGGGTGGTCCAGAGGATGACGTCCTCGGCGAGGCGGGAGAGGTCGACGCCGACCTGGGCGGTGACGAACGCGAACTCGGCGGCGAAGTCGCGGGCCGCGGTGCCGTCGAGGGAGTTGGCCGACGAGCCGGAGAACCCGAGCTCGGCGGCCACGGCCTCCGGGTCGAGCCCGAGCGTCTGGCCGGCGAGCGCCCCGGAGCCGTAGGGCGAGTCGGCGGCGACCCGCGCGTCCCAGTCGCGCAGCCGCTCGACGTCGCGCACCAGCGGCCAGGCGTGCGCGAGGAGGTGGTGCGAGAGGAGCACCGGCTGCGCGTGCTGGAGGTGGGTACGCCCCGGCATCACGGTGCTCGACCCGTCGGGGTCGAGGTGCGCCGCGGCCTGCTCGGCGAGCACGTCGACCAGGTCGAGGACGAGCGCGGAGATGGTGCGGGCGTGGTCGCGCAGGTAGACCCGGAACAGCGTCGCGACCTGGTCGTTGCGCGAGCGCCCGGCACGCAGCCGCCCACCCACCTCCGGGCCGACCTCCTCGAGCAGCAGCCGCTCGAGCGCGCCGTGGACGTCCTCGTCGCTCGACGCGGGCGCCAGCTCCCCCGCGGCGTAGCGCTCCCCCAGCACCGCCAGCCCGCGCAGCAGCTCGGCGTGGTCGGCGTCGGTGAGCAGCCCGGCCCGGTGCAGGGCGTTGGCGTGGGCGCGCGACCCGGCGAGGTCGTAGGGCGTCAGCTGCCAGTCGAACTGCGTCGACCGCGACAGCTCCTGCAGCTCGGGGGACGGGCCGCTCGAGAAGCGGCCGCCCCACAGCGAGCCCTCGTTGGTGGTGCCGCCGCTCGTCGGTGTCTGTGGCATCAGTCGGTCCCGAACTCCATCGCTGCGTTGTCGAGGGCGGACTCGTCGTCCGCCGTGGCGGCCGGGTTGTCGGTGATCTTGTCGTAGCCGCCGGCCTCGATGGCACCGTAGAGGGTGCCGTTCTCGACCAGCACCTGGCCCTGGTCGAGCGGCTGAGCGGCGTACTGCTCGAGCTTGGCGCGCGAGTCGGCGATGTCGAGGTTGCGCATGGTGAGCTGGCCGATGCGGTCGGTGGGACCGAAGGCGGCGTTGTCGGTGCGCTCCATCGACAGCTTGTCGGGGTGGTAGGAGAACGCCGGGCCGTCGGTGCGCAGGATCGAGTAGTCCTCGCCGCGGCGCAGCCGCAGGGTGACCTCGCCGGTGACCAGGGAGGCGATCCAGCGCTGGATCGACTCGCGGATCATCAGCGCCTGCGGGTCGAGCCACCGGCCCTCGTAGAGCAGGCGGCCGAGCTTGCGGCCCTCGTTGTGGTACTGCGCGACGGTGTCCTCGTTGTGGATCGCGTTGACCAGTCGCTCGTAGGCGATGAACAGCAGCGCCATGCCGGGCGCCTCGTAGATGCCGCGCGACTTGGCCTCGATGATGCGGTTCTCGATCTGGTCGGACATGCCCAGGCCGTGCCGGCCGCCGATCACGTTGGCCTCGTGCACGAGCGCCACCGGGTCGTCGTGGCGCAGGCCGTTGACGGCGACCGGGCGGCCCTGCTCGAAGCGGATGGTGACGTCCTCGGTGTCGATGGCGACCGCGGGGTCCCAGAACCGCACGCCCATGATCGGGTCGACCGTCTCGAGCGAGACGTCGAGGTGCTCCAGCGTCTTGGCCTCGTGGGTGGCGCCCCAGATGTTGGCGTCGGTGGAGTAGGCCTTCTCCTGGCTGTCGCGGTAGGGCAGGCCGTGCTCGGTGAGCCAGGCGCTCATCTCGTGGCGCCCACCCAGCTCGCTCACGAAGTCGGCGTCGAGCCACGGCTTGTAGATGCGGAGGTCGGGGTTGGCGAGCAGGCCGTAGCGGTAGAACCGCTCGATGTCGTTGCCCTTGAACGTCGAGCCGTCGCCCCAGATGTTCACGCCGTCCTCGTGCATGGCACGCACGAGCATGGTGCCGGTGACCGCGCGGCCGAGCGGTGTGGTGTTGAAGTAGACGCGTCCGCCCGAGCGGATGTGGAACGCGCCGCACGCGAGCGCGGCGAGCCCCTCCTCGACGAGCTGGGTCTTGCAGTCGACCGCGCGGGCCAGCTCGGCGCCGTACTGCAGGGCGCGCGAGGGCACCCCGGAGATGTCGGGCTCGTCGTACTGGCCGATGTCGGCGGTGTAGGTGCACGGGACCGCGCCCTTCTCGCGCATCCAGGCGACGGCCACCGAGGTGTCGAGGCCGCCGGAGAAGGCGATGCCGACGCGCTCGCCGACGGGGAGGGAGGTGAGGACCTTGCTCACGAGATGTCCTTTGCAGTGGTGGGGCTGGGGGAAGCGGGGGTGGGTGCCGGGGTGGTGCCGCCGTGGCCGTGCCGGGGGTCGTTGGCCAGGTCGAGGAAGCGCTGCACCAGCGCGTCACCGCCGGCGGGGTCGCGACCGATGACCAGCAGGGTGTCGTCACCGGCGATGGTGCCGAGGATGTCACCCAGCTCCGCCTTGTCGAACGCGCTGGCGAGGAACTGGGCGGCCCCGGGGGGCGTGCGCAGCACGACGAGGTTGGCACTGGCCTCGGCGCTGACCAGCAGCTCGGCGCAGAGCCGGGCCAGCCGGTCCCGGCCGGCGGCGCTGGCCCGCGGCGCGGAGGCGCTGCGGTCGCCGCCCTCCCCCGGCACGGCGTAGACGAGGGCGCCGTCGGGGCTGCGCACCTTGACCGCGTCGAGCTCGACGAGGTCGCGGCTCAGCGTCGCTTGAGTGACGCGTACGCCGTGGTCGGCCAGCAGGTCGGCCAGCTCGGTCTGGGAGCGCACCGGGTGGGTGGTGACGATGTCGATGATCCGCTGGTGGCGGGCGCCCTTGGTCAGCGGCGTCGTGGCGGTCATGACGAACGCTCGAGCAGCCAGGCGAGCACCGCCTTCTGGGCATGGCGGCGGTTCTCCGCCTCGTCCCAGACCACCGACTGCGGCCCCTCGATGACCTCCTCGGAGATCTCCTTGCCCCGGTAGGCGGGCAGGCAGTGCATGACGATGGCGTCGGCGGCCGCGTGGGAGAGCAGGTCGTCGGTGACGCCGTAGGGCGGGAAGACCCGCAGCCGCTCCTGGGCCTCCTCCTCCCGGCCCATGCTGACCCACGAGTCGGTGACGACGACGTCGACGCCGGAGACCGCCTCGACCGGATCGGCGGTGAGCTCGACCGATCCGCCGGTGTCCTGGGCGATGTCGCGCGCCTTGGCGACCACGTGGGCGTCGGGGGTGAAGCCCTCGGGGGCGCCGACGACGACGTCCATGCCCGCGGACGCGCCGGCGAGCACCCACGAGTTGCCCATGTTGCAGGCGCCGTCGCCGACGAACGCGACGCGGAGCCCGGACAGCCGGCCCTTCTGCTCCCGCACGGTCTGGAGGTCCGCGAGGAGCTGGCAGGGGTGGAACTCGTCGGTGAGGGCGTTGAGGACGGGGACGCCGGAGTAGGCCGCCATCGTCACCACGTCGCCCTGGTGGGCGGTGCGCCACACGATCGCGGCGGCCTGGCGCCCCAGGATGCGGGCGACGTCCTCGACGCCCTCGCGCGATCCCATCGCGGCCAGGCCGCCGTCGACGGTCATCGGGTTGCCGCCGAGCTCGGCGATGCCGGCGGCGAAGGAGACCTGCGTGCGCAGGGTGGGACGGTCGAAGACGAGCGCGACGGTGCGCGGGCCGGCCAGCGGCTTGTGGTCGAAGGGTGCGGCCTTCATCCGATCGGCGAGGTCGAGGACCTCGACGAGCTCCGACGGCGAGAGGTCGTCGTCGCGGAGGAGGTGACGGGTCATGGCGTGGCCTCCTGGGCGGCGCGGCGGGCGGTGTCGAGGACGGCGGGGAGCGCCGCCTCCAGCGCGTCGAGGTCGGCGGCGCCGATCACGAGCGGCGGGACGAAGCGCAGACGGGTCGGTCCGGTGGCGTTGAGGATGAAGCCGGCCTCGCGGGCGGCGGTGACCGCCTGGGTGGCGTAGGGCCCGTCGAGCTCGGCGCCGCGCATCAGCCCGGCACCGGTGACGTCCACGACGCCCTGCTGGCCCCGCAGCAGCGCCTCGAGCTGGGCGCCGCGGGCCACGGCGGCGTCGAGCAGTCCGTCGTCCTCGACCGTGGCGAGCACCGCCAGCGCGGCGGCGGACGCGACCGGGTTGCCGCCGAAGGTGGTGCCGTGGTTGCCGGGCTGGAGCAGCGTGGCGGCCGTCCCGCGGGCGACGGTGGCGCCGATCGGGATGCCGCCGCCGAGGCCCTTGGCGAGGGTCACCACGTCGGGCTCCACGCCGTCGAGCAGCTGGTGGGCGAACCACGCGCCGGCGCGCGCGATGCCGGTCTGCACCTCGTCCAGCCAGAGCAGCGCGCCGTGGTCGTGGGCGATGCGCTGCGCGGCGGCGAGGTAGCCGGGGGACGGCACGACGACGCCGGCCTCCCCCTGGATCGGCTCGAGGACGACGGCCGCGACGGTCCCGTCGACGGCGGCCTCGAGCGCGACCACGTCGTCGTACGGGACGAAGGTGACGTCGCCGGGAAGGGGCTCGAAGGGCTCGCGGTAGGCGGCCTTGGAGGTGAGCGAGAGCGCGCCCATCGTGCGGCCGTGGAAGGACCCCTCGGCCGCGACGAGCCTGGTGCGGCCGGTGCGGCGGGTGAGCTTGAGCGCCGCCTCGTTGGCCTCGGCGCCGGAGTTGCTGAGGAAGACCCGCGCCGAGTCGTCCCAGCCGAGCAGGGCCACGAGCCGCTCGGCGAGCGCGACCTGCGGCTCGGTGGCGAAGAAGTTGCTCACGTGGCCCAGCGTCTGCAGCTGGCCGGTGACCGCCTCGACCAGCGCCGGGTGTGCATGGCCGAGGGCGTTGACCGCGATGCCGCCGAGCAGGTCGACGTACTCCCTGCCGTCGGCGTCCCACACGTGGGCGCCCTCACCCCGCACCAGCGCGAGGACGGGCGGGCCGAACGTGTTCATCACGGCGCCGGCGTAGCGCTCCTGGATGTCGCTCACGTCTGCTCCTCGGTGGGGTAGGGCTTGCGCATCCGGGTGGCGGCGCCGGGCAGCACCTGGGTGCCGACGCCCTCGTCGGTGAAGATCTCGAGCAGCACGGCGTGCGGCTCGCGACCGTCGACGACCGTCGCGCGTGGCACTCCCCCGGTGACCGCCTCGTAGCAGGCGCGCATCTTGGGGACCATGCCGGCGTCGAGCGTCGGCAGGAGCTCGCCCAGCGCCTCCGGGCCGATCTCCTGGATCAGGTCGTCGGAGTTGCCGTAGTCGCGGTAGAGGCCCTCGACGTCGGTCAGCACGAGCAGCTTCTCCGCGCCCAGGGCCACCGCGAGCGCCGCGGCGGCGGTGTCGGCGTTGACGTTGTGGACGCGGCCCTCGACGTCGGGCGCGACCGAGCTGACGACCGGGACGCGGCCCGCCTCGATGAGGTCGAGCACCGCCTCGGGCCGCACCTCTGCCACCTCGCCGACGAGTCCGAGGTCGACCTCCTCGCCGTCGACGATGGTGCTGGCGGGCTCGGCCCGGAACAGCCCGGCGTCCTCGCCGGAGAGGCCGACCGCCAGGGCGCCGTGCTGGTTGATGAGCCCGACGAGCTCGCGCTGCACCTGGCCGACGAGCACCATCCGGACGACGTCCATCGCCTCGGGGGTGGTGACCCGCAGCCCGCCGCGGAACTCCGACTCGATGCCGAGGCGGTCGAGCATGCGGGAGATCTGCGGGCCGCCGCCGTGCACGACGACCGGCTTGAAGCCGGCGAAGCGGAGGAAGGCGATGTCCTCGGCGAAGGCGACCTTGAGCGACTCGTCGGTCATCGCGTTGCCGCCGTACTTCACCACGATCGTGCGCCCGTGGTAGCGCTTGAGCCACGGCAGCGCCGCGGCGAGGGTACGGGCCTTCGCCGGGTCGGGCCGGCGGGGGCTCTGGACGGTCTCGGTCGTCGGTGCGTCGCTCATGAGCTGTAGGCGCTGTTCTCGTGGACGTAGGCGTGGGTGAGGTCGTTGGTCCAGACGGTGGCGCGGGCGTCGCCCGACTTGAGGTCGATGGTGACGCTGACCTCGCGGCCGGACAGGTCGACCCCCGCCGGGTCCTCGGCCGGGGTGGACTCGCGGCAGACCCACACGCCGTTCATCGCCACGTCGAGGTCGGCCGGGTCGAAGCGCGCCTGCGTGGTGCCGACCGAGGCCAGCACGCGGCCCCAGTTGGGATCCTTGCCGAAGACCGCGGCCTTGAAGAGGTTGCTGCGCGCGACGCTGCGGCTGACCTCGACCGCCTCCTCCTCGGAGGCGGCGTGGAGGGTGGTGATGGCGATCTCGTGGTCGGCGCCCTCGGCGTCCTTGAGCAGCTGCATGGCCAGGTCGGTGCAGGCCTGGGTGAGCGCGGCGGTGAAGTCCTCGAGGGTCGGCGTGATGCCGCTGGCGCCGCTGGCCATCACGGTCACGGTGTCGTTGGTCGACATGCAGCCGTCGGAGTCGAGCCGGTCGAAGCTGACCCGGGTGGCCGCGCGCAGGGCGGTGTCGAGGTCGGCGGCGGGCACCACGGCGTCGGTCGTGAGGACGACGAGCATCGTGGCGAGCTGTGGCGCCAGCATGCCGGCGCCCTTGGCCATGCCGCCGATGGACCATCCCGCGCCCTCGACGACGGTGTTCTTGCTGACCGAGTCGGTGGTCATGATCGCCTCCGCGGCCTGCGCCCCGCCGTCGGCCGAGAGCGCGGCGGTCGCCGCCTCGACCCCGGCGAGGAGGTCGTCGCGGTCGTTGGCGAGGCCGATGAGGCCGGTCGAGCAGACGACGACGTCGATCGCGCCGATGCCCAGGCCGTCGGCGACCTTCTCCGCCACCGCGTGGGTGGTCTGGAAGCCCTCGGGCCCGGTGTAGCAGTTGGCGCCGCCGGAGTTGAGCACGACCGCACGCACGACGCCGTCCTTGACGACCTGCTGGCTCCAGAGCACGGGGTTGGCCTTGCAGCGGTTGGCGGTGAAGACGGTGGCGGAGTCGTGGGTGGGGCCCTCGTTGACGACGAGGGCGAGGTCCTTCGCGCCGGTGGACTTGAGTCCGGCGGCGACGCCGGCGGCGGTGAAGCCGGCGGGGTGGGTGACGGTCATGGAGCGAGTCCGATCGTGGTGAGCCCGGTGGCCTCGTCGAGGCCCAGGGCGAGGTTCATGCACTGGACGGCGGCGCCGGCGGTGCCCTTGGCGAGGTTGTCGACCACGGCCACCGCCACGAGTCGTCGTACGCGCTCGTCGACGGCGACCTGCACCTGCACCGCGTTGGAGCCGACCACGGACTTCGTCTGGGGCCACTGCCCCTCGGGCAGCAGGTGGACGAACGGCTCGGGATCGTAGGCGCCGGCGTAGGCGTCGCGGACCTGCTGCGGCGTCACGCCGTCGAGCAGCGGCGCCTGGACGGTGGCGAGGATGCCGCGCGACATCGGCACGAGCAGCGGCGTGAAGCCGACCGCCACCGGGGCGCCGTGGACGGCGCTGAGGTTCTGGACGATCTCGGGGGTGTGCCGGTGGGTGCCGCCGACGCCGTAGGCGCTGGCGTTGCCCATCACCTCGCTTCCGAGCAGGTGCGCCTTGGCGGCCTTGCCGGCGCCACTGGTGCCGGACGCGGCCACCACGGTCACGTCGGGGGCGACCAGGCCGGCGGCCAGGGCGGGCACGACCGCGAGCGTCGAGACCGTCGGGTAGCAGCCGGGGACGGCGATCCGGCGCGCGCCGCGCAGCAGCTCGCGCTGGCCGGGCAGCTCGGGCAGGCCGTAGGGCCACGCCCCGGCGTGCTCGCCGCCGTAGAACGCCTCCCACTCCCCCGGGTCGGTCAGCCGGAAGTCGGCCCCACAGTCGATCACCACGGTGTCGTCGCCCAGCGCCTGCGCGATCACCGCGGAGCGGCCGTGCGGGAGGGCCAGGAAGACCACGTCGTGCCCGGCGAGGACGTCGACCGTGGTGTCGGCCAGGACCCGGTCGGCCAGCGGGAGCAGGTGGGGCTGAAGGGCACCGAGGCGCTCACCGGCGTTGGAGCCGGCGGTGAGCGCGCCGACCTCGACGTCGGGGTGGCCGAGGAGCAGGCGGAGCACCTCTCCCCCGGCGTACCCGCTGGCTCCGGCCACGGCGACTGATGCGGTCATGCTGCATGACTATACATGGCGTTGCATGATGCGTTGCTGGGGGTCCGAACCGGAAACCGTGAGCGCCGCCCCGGCCGCTTCCCCTAGCGTGACGGGGATGACCCGTCTGGCGCCAGAGACCTACCTCGACCACCTCCGCTCGGAGTCCGCCCGCTTCCGCGAGGTGCTCGCCACGCGCGAGCCGTCGGCACGGGTGCCGGCCTGCCCCGACTGGGACGCCGCCGACCTGCTGTGGCACCTGGCCACGGTCCAGCACCGGTGGGCCGAGGTGGTGCGCGCCCGCCCCGCGCGGCCCGAGGAGGTCGACCCGCCCCGCCCCGAGTCGTACGACGACCTGCTCGAGGTCTTCGACGAGTGGTCACGCGACCTGGCGGACGCGCTGGCGGCCGCGGACCCGTCGGAGGAGGCCTGGAACTGGTCGAGCGACCACACGGTCGGCTTCATCCTGCGCCGCCAGGCGCACGAGGCGCTGGTGCACCGCGTCGACGCCGAGCAGGCGGCCGGCGTGGCGAGCGAGCTCGACCCGGTGCTCGCCGCCGACGGCGTCCACGAGTGCCTCGACGTGATGTACGGCGGGATGCCGACATGGGGATCGTGGGAGCCCGGCGAGGGACTGGTGCGGGTGGACGTGACCGACACCGGCGACTCGTTCTGGCTGCGGTTCGGGACCTTCGCGGGGACCGACCCCGACAGCGGGACGTCCTACGCCGACGAGGAGGACTTCCACGTCGTGCCCGCCCCCGAGGACGCCGAGGTCGAGCCGGACCTGGTCGTCGACGGTCCGGCCGCACCGCTCGACCTGTGGCTGTGGAACCGCGGCGGGAGCGAGGAGCTCTCGACCGCCGGCGACCGCGGCGTGCTCGAGCGGTTCAGCACCATCGTGGCGTCGCCGATCAACTGAACGCGCCCGGCCACAACCAATCGGGAGTCGGCTGCGTCTTCCTCGTCGCCCTCATCAGACACCACGGAAAGACCCCTCCATGCGAAGAGCACTCAAGACCGCCGTCGCGGCCCTCACCACCGCCCTCGTCGGCGTCGCGCCGGTCACGACCGGCGCCCCGGCGCACGGTGCGCCGACGATCACCTGCCAGGGCAGGCCGGCAACGGTCGTGGGGAGCACCGGGACGGAGGGCGACGACGTCATGGTGGTCGTCCCGCAGCCGGGCGTGACAGCGCAGGGGCTCGGAGGCAACGACACGATCTGCATCGTCGCCGCTCCCGAGGGTGGGATGCGCAACGTGACCGTGGATGCGGGCGCGGGCGACGACACCGTCGTCAACGAGAGCACCGACGCCGAGGACGTCTGGTACACCATCGTCCTCGGCACGGGCGCCGACTCCTACGTCGGACTCGACGCCGTCATCCCGTCGAACCCGCAGGCGTCCCCGTTCCACGAGACCGTCTACGCCGGCGTCCGGGAGACGGGAAGCGTCGAGGGCTCGCTCGACGTGGAGGTCGACGTGATCGACACCCGCGGCGGAGACGACGTCGTCCACTCCGGCACCACGACGCCCGGTGCGACGAACAACGACACGGTGCTCACCGGCACCGGTGACGACAGCGTCGAGTGGGCCGGGGAGCAGGGAGGCGCCGGCACCCTCGACCTCGGTCCGGGCGACAACACCCTGTCGCTGCACCCCGGCTGGCAGGGCGCCTCGACGACGGTCTCGGGCCCCGCCCGCGCCGCGGTCGTCGACGGCCGGACCGTGCTGCGCTGGGCGGGGTCGATCGCCCACTACGAGGTCGGGGTCCACACGAGGGACCAGAGCTTCACCGGCACCGACGCCGCCGAGACGTTGGTGCTCGCGTCCCGGACGACCGGCGGACGACGCGTGATCTCGATGGGCGGAGGAGACGACCACCTCGCGCTCCACTCGATGGGAAGCGGGAGGGTGACGGGCGGTCCCGGTCGCGACAGCTACTCCGGCAACGCCTGCTCGATCGCCACCGTCCGGGTCGGCGGCACCTTCTCGTGCGTCCCGGTGGGTGACGGGGCCGTGCGGCACTCCTTCGGCTTCGACGACTTCGAGGACCTCCTGCTCAAGGGTGGTGACGTGAGGGTGGTGGGCAGCGCCGCCGACGAGAAGGTCAAGGTCATGGCGAGCCAGCGGATCCGCGTCCGCGGTCGCGGGGGCGACGACGTCCTCAACGCCACCGCCTCGGGCACCCTGCGAGGCGAGCACCCCGTCGTCCTGGCGGGCGGGCCCGGCACGGACCGTCTCGTCGGGTCGCAGGCACGCGACCGGCTGCTCGGCGGCCCCGGGAACGACAGGCTCTTCGGCGGTGGGCGCGGCGACGAGATCATCGGCGGTCCGGGCCGGGACAAGGCGTTCGGGCAGCAGGGTCGGGACCGCTGCTCGGCCGAGGTACGGCGTACCTGCGAGAGCCGCTGATCGTGCGCACTGGGCCTTGAGTCTCCTGGAGACTCAAGGCCCACTGTGCGTGTCGACGAGCGCGGATCAGGTGCGCTGGACGGCGCCCGTCCGCTCGGTGGCGTGCGCCACCGCGGCGTCGCGCGCGGCGGCCGCCTCGCCCTCCTTGAGCGTGCGGTCGGGAGCCCGGAAGCGCAGCGCGTAGGCCAGCGACTTCCTTCCCTCGCCCACCTGGTCGCCGGTGTAGACGTCGAAGAGCCGGAGCGACTCGAGCAGCTCGCCCGCTCCCTCGCGCAGGGCCGCCTCGACGTCGGCGGCCGGGACGGAGGCGTCGACGACGAGCGCCACGTCCTCCTTGGCGACCGGGTAGGACGAGAAGACCGGCGCCTGCCGCAGGTGGACCGAGCGTGCGATGAGCACGTCGAGGTCGACCTCCGCGGCGACCGTGCGCTTGGGCAGCCCGAACGCCTGGCAGACCTTCGGGTGCAGCTCACCCGCGTGGCCGACGACCTCGCCCGCCACGGACAGCTCGGCGCAGCGACCGGGGTGCCACGGGGCGACCTCCGCCGCGGTCGCGGTCACCTCGAGGCCGAGCGCCGCCGCGACGGCGCGCACCGCCTCGACGGCGTCGGACCACGACACCGGCCGCGCCGGGCCCCACCAGCCGCCCGAGACGGCGTCGCCGCTGGCGACGACCGCGAGGTGCAGCGGCTGGGCCGGCAGCGCGGCATCGAGCGCGGCGAGCTCCTCGGCACTCGGACGCCGGTCCACCGGCAGGATCGCGGCGGGTCCGGCGTGGCGCGGGAGGGTGACGGTGGCGGTCTCGAAGAGCGCGAGGTCGCTCGTGCCGTGCCCGACGTTGCGGCCCGCGGCGCGCAGCACGCCCGGGAGCAGGGTCGAGGTCATCCACGCGGCCTCGGAGCTGAGCGGGTTGGACAGCCGCAGCAGGTCGCGGCGCGGGTCGTCGTCGGGCAGGCCCAGCGCGTCGAGGTCGGCCTCGCCCACGAACGGGAAGCTCACCACCTCCACGTAGCCCTCGCCGGCGAGCGTGCGTCCGATCCTCCGGCGCAGTTGCTGGGCGCGGGTCAGCCCCCGGCCCGACGACGGGGTCGGCAGCACCGACGGCACCTTGTCGTAGCCGACGAGGCGGATGACCTCCTCGGAGAAGTCCTGCGCGTCGGTGAGGTCGGGGCGCCACGGCGGCGGCGTCACCGCCAGCGTGCCGTTGCCCTCGACCTCGCAGCCGACGGCGCGCAGGCACTCGACGGCGCGCTCCTCGCTGATGTCCATCCCGGACACGCGGGCGGCCAGGTCGCCCGGCACGTCGACGACCGGCATCGCCGGCGGGGTGCCGACGACGGTGACGCCGGGGTGCGCGGTGCCGCCACCGTGCTCGACGAGCAGCTCGACGACACGGTCGGCCGCGGCCTCGCAGATCGTCGGGTCGACGCCGCGCTCGTTGCGCTTGCCCGCCTCGGAGGTGATCCGGTGCCGGCGGCCGGTGCGGAACATCGACACCGCGTCCCAGTGGGCCGCCTCGACGAGCACCGACGTGGTGGTGCTCGACATCTCGGTCGTCTCGCCGCCCATGACGCCGCCGAGGCCGATGATGCCCGAGTCGTCGGTGACCACGAGGTCGCCGCGGTCGAGCTCGCGGGACGTGCCGTCGAGGGTGGTCAGCCGCTCGCCCTCGCGGGCACGGCGTACGACGAGCGCGCCCTGCACCCGGTCGGCGTCGTAGCCGTGGATCGGCCGGCCGGTCTCGAGCATGACGTAGTTGGTGACGTCGACGGCCAGCGAGATGGGCCGCATGCCGGCCGCGGTGATGCGCTGCGCCATGAAGTCGGGCGTCGGCGCGGTGGGGTCGAAGCCGTCGACGCGGCGGGCGACGAAGACCGGGCAGCCCTCGGCGTCCTCCACGACGACGGGGTGGCCCTGGTCGTTGGCGGCAGGGGTGTCGCGGACCGCGGGGTCACGGAAGTTGCCGGCGCCGTCCACGGACACCAGCACCTCCCGCGCGATGCCGCGCAGCGACAGGGCGTAGGCCCGGTCGGGGTTGATCTCGAACTCGATGACCTCCTCGTCGAGGCCGAGCACGGGACGGACGTCGTCGCCGGGGGCACCGGCGTCCTCGGGCAGCACGATGATGCCGTCGTGGTCCTCGCCGAGCCCGAGCTCGCGGGCCGAGCAGATCATCCCCGCGGACAGGTGGCCGTAGGTCTTGCGGGCGCCGATCTCGAAGCCGCCGGGCAGCACGCCGCCGGGCAGCACCGTGACGACGAGGTCGCCGGGCTTGAAGTTGTGGGCGCCGCAGACGATGCCCACCCCGTCGGACTGCTCGCCGGTGCCGTGGGCCGCATTCAACTCGGGGCCGACGTCGACGGTGCACCAGTTGATGGTCTTGCCGTTCTTCTGCGGCTCGGGCTCCATCGTGAGCACGCGACCGATGACCAGCGGGCCCGTGATCTCGCGCCCGGGGCTGACGATCGCCTCGAGCTTGAGGCCGGTCAGCGTGAGCCGGTCGGTGATCTCCTCGGTGGTGGTGCCCGCGGGAACGTCGACGTGCTCCAGGATCCAGGACAGGGGTGTCTTCATCTCGCTCTCCCCTCTCAGATCTCGATGCCGAACGCGCTGCTGAACCGGACGTCGCCCTCGAAGAGGGGGCGCAGGTCCTCCAGCCCGTGGCGGAACATGAACGAACGGTCGATGCCCATCCCGAAGGCGAAGCCGCTGTAGACCTGCGGGTCGACCCCGCAGGCGACGAGCACGCGCGGGTTGACCACGCCGCAGCCGCCCCACTCGATCCAGCCCTCGCCGCGGCAGGTGCGGCACGAGGCGGAGCCCGCCTCGTCGAGGCCGGAGCCGCGGCACACGAAGCAGCGGACGTCGACCTCGGCCGACGGCTCGGTGAACGGGAAGTAGGACGGGCGGAACCGCGTCGTGATCCCGTCGCCGAACAGCTGGGAGGCGAAGTGGTCGAGCGTGCCCTTGAGGTGGGCCATCGTGATGCCCTCGTCGACGACGAGGCCCTCGACCTGGTGGAACATCGGCGAGTGCGTCGCGTCGTACTCGTCGGTGCGGAACACGCGGCCCGGGCACACGACGTAGATCGGTGGCGTGCGGGTGAGCATCGTGCGCGCCTGGACGGGCGAGGTCTGCGTGCGCAGCACGAGGTGGTCCTCGGCGGGCTCGGTCCAGAACGTGTCCTGCATGGTGCGGGCTGGGTGGTCGGGACCGAGGTTGAGGGCGTCGAAGTTGAGCCACTCGGCCTCCACCACCGGGCCCTCCGCGACCTCGTAGCCCATGGCCACGAACAGGTCGGCGATGAGCTCGGACTGCAGGGTCAGGGGGTGTCGGCCGCCGCGGCGCCGGCGCGTGGTCGGCAGGGAGACGTCGACGGTCTCCTCGACCAGCATCCGCTCCTCGTGCTCGGCCTCGAGCACGGCCTGGCGAGCCGCGAGGGCCTGGTTGACCGCGCCGCGGGCCTGGCCGACGCGCTGGCCGGCCTCCTTGCGCGCCTGCGGCGGCAGGGCGCCGATCTCACGGTTGGCCAGGGCAAGGGGCGAGCGGTCGCCGGCGTGGTCGAGGCGGACCTGCTTGAGGGTGTCGAGGTCGGCGGCGTCCGCGATGGCGGCGAGGGCCGCGTCGCGCATCGCCTCGACCTGGTCGGCCTTGAGCGGGGTCACTTCGACAGGGTCGTAGTCGGTGTTGGGGCCGGACATGGCTCCCTTTCGCGCGGCGACATCGGTTCGCCGCAGAGTCTAGAAGTGGACGAGCGTCGGGTCGGACGGGGACTCCCCGGACCCGGTGGCGTCAGCTGCCCGACGGAACAGGTCCGGGGCTCGGAAATCGCAGGCTCGTGTGCACGACGACGATGCTACTCCTCGAAGGCGCTCCACACGGCGGCGCACTCGTCGCCCTCGCCGGAGGCGGGTGCGGGGCGACCCGAGGCGCCGACCATCCCGAGATCGCGCAGAGCGTGCTCGGCGCGCTCGCGCGCGAGGTTCCAGGCCCGCGGGTCGTCGACGACCTCCGCCGACAGCCCGTTGAGCGGGAGGCGCTCCAGCGCGCAGCGGGCCACGTCGGCGGGCAGCCGCTCGGCGATCACGGGGGCGGCGTCGGCGGAGAGGTCCTGGAGGTAGCGGAGGTCGAGGTCACCGGTCGCGTCGTAGCGGTCGAGGTTGCGCCCGGCGACCCACGCGTCGGGGTTGATCGCAGCGAGGCCGATGAGCGCGACCGCGCCGGAGACGAGGGCGACCCGCGGCAGCCAGCGACCGAGCCCGGTGACCCCGGCGACCATGATCGAGAGCACGACGAAGCCGAGCCACCCCTCGAAGACGTCGACGAAGACGCGCAGCGTGGTGAAGCCGTAGGCGTCCTGGTAGACGCTCATCCCGCGCAGCGCGGAGGCCACCACGAGCAGGGTGAGCGCGCACAGCAGGCCGAGGGAGCCGAGCAGCCAGCGGCGGTCCTCGGCGGTGTCGCCCGCGCGCCGCGAGGCGACCCACACGACCAGCACGGTCAGCGCCGTGGCGAGGGTGAGCTGGCCGAAGCCCTGGTGCACGAAGTCGGCGTAGGTGAGGCCGGTCGTGGCCTCGATGTAGTCGCGTCCGCCGATGAGGGCGCGGGCCTCGGCGGCGATGTACGCGACGAACACGGCGTCGACGACGAGCACCGGCACCAGCCACTCGAACCGGTTGGCCAGGGCGGCCGGCCGCCGTCCGGAGAGCACCTCGACGTCGGCCGGGTTGAGCGCGAGGTAGGCCGCGCCGAGCGTGGCGGCGAAGACGAAGCAGGCCAGGAACGCCCGCCCGACCAGGTCGTTGAAGGTGAGGTTGGGCACGAGCTGGTCGACCCACGACCCGAAGACGGGGTTGGCGCTGGCGAAGATCGTGCCGAAGACGCCGAGGCCGAGCAGGGACCACACCGTCGTCCGCACGACGGCGGGGGTGCGCGAGCCGGTGCCGGCGATCCGCAGCGTCCGCCCGAACCAGGGCAGGCCGCGCACCGACGCCAACGGCCAGGCGAGGCCGGTCAGCACGAACCCTGGCAGCGTGCGCGCACCGGTGACCCCGCACAGGAACACCGCCGTGGCGGCGACGAGGCCGAGCATCTGGATCCACCAGGCGTCGAGCAGGGTCATCGGGAGCACGAGCAGCAGGGCGAGGGCGGAGCAGGCCAGGGTCCAGGGCTCGCGGCGACGGCGGGCGGTGGCCAGCGCCGCGGCTCCGCAGACGACGGCGACCAGCGTCCACGAGACGCCGACCGCGGTGAAGGAGAGGGCGACCCCAGCGACCAGTCCGGCGCCCGCGGCGGCGGCCACGGCGAGCAGGCCGTGCGGCGCGCCGCGCTCGGGCCAGAAGCGACCGAACAGCGCGTCGAGCCCCGGCTGGGGGCGACCAGGGACGGCCGCCTGGGTGGACGGGTGCGCCGCAGGTGCTGCCGTGGTCGCGGCAGGCGCCGGCGCGGACCCCTCCGCTGGCGTCCCGGAGGGAGCCGCGGTCGGGGACGGGGCCGGCGCGGTGGGCACGTCGAGGCGGAGCCGCGAGCCCTGTCCCGTCTCGGGGTCGAGGAAGCGCAGCGTGCCGCCGTGGAGCTGGGCGACCCACCGCGCCACCGCCAGCCCGAGGCCGGTGCCGCCGCTGCCGTCGGTGCCGAAGCGCTCGAACACGCGGTCTCGGTCCTCGGGTGCCACTCCCCCGCCGTCGTCGACGACCTCGAGCCACCAGCCGTCGCCGGCGGCGCCGCCGGAGACCCGCACGGACGTCTCGGCGGGCGCGTGGCGCGCGGCGTTGTCGAGCACGTTGGTCACGAGCTGGCGCAGCCGCGCCGGGTCACCGGGCACGACGAGCCCCTCGCCCAGGTCGATCGCGAAGGTCCCACTCCTCCCGGCGGCACGCACCTGGGCCGCCGAGTCCGCGACGAGCGCGCGCAGCGCCACGTCCTGGCGGTCGAGGTCGACCACCCCCGCCTCGAGCCGGGAGAGCTGGAGCAGGTCCTCGACGAGCCGGCCGAGGCGTTGCGCCTCCTCCAGCGCCGCCCCGAGGTGCGGTGGGTCTGCAGGCACGACGCCGTCGGCGAGGTTCTCGAGCAACGCGGTCATGGCGGTGAGCGGGGTGCGCAGCTCGTGGGACACGGTGGCGATGAGGTCGCGGCGCTCGCGGTCGACCGTCGCGAGGTCCTCCGCCATGCGGTTGAAGGCCTGGGCGAGCTGGCCGACCTCGTCGGTGGCGCTCGTCCGCACGCGACCGGTGTAGTCGCCGCGCGCCATCGCCCGCGACACCTCGGTCATCCGGCGCAGCGGCGCGACCATCCCCGCGGCGAGCAGCTGGGTGACACCGAGCGCGAGGGCGACGCTGACGGGCAGCACGAGGACCGGCGAGACGCCGGCGGCCGAGCCGAGCAGGGTGAGCAGGACGGCCGTGACGACGGACACGACCACCAGCAGGCCGAGCTTGACCTTGAGGCTGGAGACGGTGTCGAGCCAGCCGCTCACGGCAGCACCTCGAGCGCGTAGCCGACACCGTGGACGGTGCGGATCCGCGCGGCCCCCACCTTGCTGCGCAGCGCCTTGACGTGACTGTCGACGGTGCGGGTCGCGCTGGCGCTCGCCCAGGCGTCGCCCCAGTCCCAGACGTCGCGCAGGAGCCGTTCGCGGCTCAGCACCTGACCGGGCACCCGCGCCAGGCACAGGAGCAGGTCGAACTCGGTCGGCGTGAGGTGCACCGGGTCCCCCGCGACCGTCGTACGCCTGGTGCCGGGGTCGATGCGCACCCCTCCCACCTCGACGGCCGACGGCCGCTCGTCGGCGAGGGCGGCCGCGCGCTCCACGCGCCGCAGCAGGGCGGCGACCCGGGCCACGACCTCACGCATCGAGAAGGGCTTGGTGAGGTAGTCGTCGGCCCCCACCCCGAGCCCCACGAGGACGTCGGCCTCGTCGTCGCGGGCGGTGAGCATCAGCACGGGCACGGGGCGCGTCGCCTGGATCCGGCGGCACACCTCCAGGCCGTCGAAGCCCGGCAGCATCACGTCGAGCAGCACGACGTCGGGGCGCACGGTGGCGGCCAGGTCGACCGCCGACGGGCCGTCGAAGGCCTGCTCGACGGCGTAGCCCTCGGCGCGCAGGCGCTGGGCGAGCGCGTCGTTGATGGTGCGGTCGTCCTCGACCACCAGGGCGGTTCTCGCAGCGGTGCGGAGCGTCATGGCTCGACCCTAGGAGCGCGGGCGTGGCGAGGCCGGGGACGACTCGTGGAGGTTGTGTGGAGGTGCGCCTCAGACAGGTCGGCGGTCCTCGCTCGGCCAGTCGACCATCACGCGGGCACCGCCTCCGGGCGCGTCGTCGATGGTGACCCAGCCGCCGTGGGCACGCGAGAGCCCGCCGACGATGTACATGCCCAGCCCGCTGCCGCCGGCGTCGCCGGTGGTCCAGAACTTGGTGAAGACCCGGCGTCGCAGCTCGGCCGGGATGCCGTCGCCCTCGTCGTCGACGGTGATCCGGACGCCGTCGAGGGTGTCGGAGGCACCGACGCGGACCCGCACGTGCCCCTGGCCGTGGCGGACGGCGTTCTCCACGAGGTTGGTGACGACCTGCGTGAACTTGTCGGGGTCGGCGAACACCTCGGGCAGGCCGGGCTCCACCTCGAGGGAGATCCCGCGCGACGTGCCCGCCTCGATCGACTCGACGACGCGGCGCACCAGCACCTCCGCGGAGACCTCGCGCGGGTAGAGCTGGAGGCGACCGGTGTCGATGCGCGCCACGTCGAGCAGCTCGGCGATCAGCCGCGAGAGCCGGTCGGCGTCGGCGTTGACGGTGGTGAGCATCAGCTTGCGCTGGTCGTCGCTGAGCTTGTCCCAGCGGTTGAGCAGCGCCTGCACGAAGCCCTTCACGCCGGTCAGCGGCGAGCGGAGCTCGTGGGCGACGGTCGCGACCAGGTCGGAGCGGTCGCGGTCGAGACGTGCCCGGCCCCGGCCGCTGCGCAGCCCGACGGCGATCCCGACGACGGGACCGCGCCTGCCCTCCCGCACCAGCCGGGCGGTGGTGAGCACCTCCTCCCCGCTGGCGTTGAGCCAGGACTGCTCGGGCACGCCGCGGGTGATGGAGATGGCGTCGAACGGCCGGTTGACGTCGAGCCAGGTGCGCCCGTCCTGGTCGAGCAGGCGCAGCACGTCGGGCAGCGGGAGGCCGCGCGCCTGCTCGGCGTCGACACCGAGCAGTGCGGCGCCCTGTGCGTTGAGGAGCGTCACCACGCCCGTGCGGCTCGCGCCCAGGATGCCGTCGGGGTAGAAGTCGGCGAGCTCCCGCAGCCGGCTCGGGCGGGCGGAGTCCACCCGGTGGCGTGGCGCGTTCTGGTCGGCGGACACCCTCCGCACCCTAGTCAGCGTCAGCGGTCGCGGGTGCCGCGCCCCGCCGGCTTGGGCCGGCGCAGGCCGGCGGCGCGCAGTGCCAGCGCGAGCTCGCGTGAGGACACCGGCACGGCGCCGGCGGCCACGAGCGCGTCGTAGGCGTCGGCCGGCACGTCGTAGTGGTCGCGGTCCCAGCCACGGGCCGGGACGCCGTGGAACGCGGCGAAGGCGTGCACCTCGTCGTAGGAGGTGTCGCTGGCCAGGTGCGACCAGAGCCGGTCCCAGCGCGGGACGGCGGGCGGGTCGATGAGGATCATCGCTCGCGAGCCTAGGACATGCGCGGAGACGCGGACCGGGCGTGCCGCAGCGGCGTACGACCGATGCCGTACGCGGCTGCGGCAGGTGGGAGGTGGGATCGCTCAGGCGAAGAACCCGCGGATCGCGGCGGCCAGCTCCTCGGGCACCTCCGTGGCGGCGAAGTGCCCGCCACGCGGGTGCTCGGTCCAGGACGCGAGGAACGTGTTGTCGCGCTCGGCGAAGGGCCGCATCGACCGGAAGTCGTCCGCGAACACCGCGACCCCGATCCGTCCCTCGTTGACACGGGGCTCGCCGTCGCGGTCGGCGTGGTAGAGCCGCGCCGCACCGGCACTGCTGTTGGTGAACCAGTAGAGGCTGACCTGCGTCAGCACCTGCTCGCGGCTCAGCAGGCTCGTGCCCGTGCCGAAGCTCTCGAACAGCTCGTTGTAGGCGAGCTGGCCCACGGGCGAGTCGCTGAGCGCTGCCGCGATGGTCTGGGGGCGGGAGGCGTTCATCGTCGCGAAGCCGTTGACGGTCTGGAACCAGCCCGCGAACTCGAGCGCGGCGTAGTCGGCGGGCACCATCCTCTCGAACTCGGCCGGGTCGCCGGAGGGGAATGAGAACAGCTGTAGGACGTGGGCGCCGAGGAAGCCCTCCGGGGCGAGCATCGCCAGCTCGCGCGAGACGATCGCGCCGTTGTCGGAGCCGTGGGCGCCGTAGGACTCGTAGCCGAGGCCGCGCATCAGGGTGTTCCAGGCCCGCGCGATGCGCGGGGAGTCCCACGCGCCGTCCGCCAGCGGCTGGCTGAACCCGATCCCGGGAAGGGAAGGGATGACCAGGTGGAAGTCGTCGGTGAGGTGCGGGACCAGGTCGAGGAACTCGGCGAATGACCCCGGGTAGGTGTGCAGCAGCAGCAACGGCGTCGCGTCCTCGTTGGCGGACCGGACGTGGACAAGGTGCACGGTCTGCCCGTCGATCTCGGTGAGGAACTGCGGGTAGGCGTTCATCCGCTGCTCCTGCGCCCGCCAGTCGAAGTCGCCGCGCCAGTGGGCGACCATCTCTCGCAGCCAGGCGACCGGCGCGCCGGCCGACCAGTCGTGGGTGCCGGCGGTGTCGGCCGGCTCGGCGGCGTAGCGGGTCCGGTCGAGGCGGGCGTAGAGGTCGTCGATCGCGACCTGCGGGACGTCGACGGTGAAGGGGCGCAGGTCGAGGCTGGCCGTGGTGGAGCTCGGGTTCGTGCTCGGGTTCGGGTTCTGGTGAGAGGTCATGCCGGTACGGTAGGAAGGGATCCGGCACCCTTCGTTCCGGTACTTCCCCTCGTTCGGCGAGAAGATCGTGGAGGTCCCGTGCCGCTCCCGACATCCTCTCGCCTGCTCGCGCTGCTGGGTCTGCTGCAGGCGCGAGCGGTCGTGTCGGCCAGCGACCTCGCGCACCGGCTCGGCGTCGGTGAGCGCACGGTGCGCAAGGACGTCGAGCGGCTCCGCGAGCTCGGCTACCCGATCGACTCGGTGCGCGGGCCCGCCGGCGGCTACCGCTTCCGCGACCACGGTCGGCTGCCGCCGCTGCTGCTCGAGGCCGACGAGGCCGTGGCCGTGGCCGTCGGGCTGAGCAGCGCCGCGACCGTGCGCGGCCTCGAGGAGCCGAGCGCCCTCGCACTGGCCAAGCTCGAACAGGTGCTGCCCGACGGCCTGCGCCGGCGCGTGCGCGCCGTGCACGAGAGCACCGACGTGGGTCCGGCCAACACCGCCACCAACGTCGTCGCCCCCGTGGTCGACGTCGGGCTGCTGGCCGACCTCGCCGCGGCGGTCCGCGACCACGAAGGGCTCCGCCTGCGCTACCGGCCCGGCGGCGCGGGGCTCGAGGAGCGGGTCGAGGCGGACCCCTACCGGCTCGTGAGCTGGCAGGAGCGGTGGTACGTCGTGGCCCGGCGCCGCACCGACGGTGCCTGGCACGCCTACCGCGCCGACTGGCTCGAGCTGCGCACGCCCGGTGCGGGGCGCTTCGCACCCGACCCGCTGGAGGGCGGCGACTACGCGGCGTTCGTCCTGCGCGAGGTGGCGTTCTCGGGATGGTCGGTGCACTGCCGCATCGCGGTCGACGCCCCCGCCGAGGAGGTGCTCGGTCGGATCAACCCGACCGTGGGCGTCGTCGAGACGGTGGACGACGACCACAGCGTCCTAGTCACCGGGGCGGACAGTCTCGAGATGGTCGCGGTGTGGATCGGGATGCTCGGCCTCGACTTCCACGTCGACTCGCCGCCGGAGCTGGTCGGGCACGTCGCGACGCTCGCCACGAGGTACGCCGGCGCCGTCACGCCGCGGTGAGGGCCCCGCCGGCGCTCAGCGGTGCTGGGCGCGCGCGCTGGCGTAGAGGCACACGGCCGCGGCGGTCGACAGGTTGAGGCTCTCGGCCCGTCCGTGGATCGGGATGGCGACGCGGTGGTCGGCCAGGGCGGCCAGCTCGTCGGGCAGGCCCCAGGCCTCGTTGCCGAAGAGCCATGCGGTGGGTCCGGTGAGGTCCGCCTCGAAGAGGTCGACCTCGCCCGCGCCGTCGGCGGCGAGCACCGTCAGGCCGCGCCCCTGTGCGGCCCGGACCGCGGCGGCGGCGTCGGGCTCGACCGCGAACGGCAGGTGGAAGAGGCTGCCGACGGTGCTGCGCACGGTCTTGGGGTTGTAGGCGTCGACCGAGTGCCCGGCGAGGACGACGGCGTCCGCGCCCGCCGCGTCGGCGGTGCGGATCACGGTGCCGGCGTTGCCCGGGTCGCGCACGTCGGCGCAGATGGCGAGCAGGCGCGGCGACGCGGCGACGACGTGCGCCAGGGGGGCGTCGACGTGGCGGCACACCGCGACCACGCCCGCCGGTGACACCGAGTCGGACAGCGAGGCGAGCGCCCGCTCGTCGACCACGGTGACCGGAGCGGATGCGAGGAGCGCGGCGTGCTGCTCGAGCGCGGAGGGCGTCGCGAACACCTCCACGACGCAGCCGTCCACGCCCAGGGCGCCCTCGACCGCCTTGGGCCCGTCGGCAAGGAAGAGCCGCCGCTCGGTGCGTACCGAACGGCGGCTCAGCTTGCGAGCCTCCTTGACGCGAGCGTTGCTCGCGGAGAGGGGCTGCATGTTGCTCAGGCGGAGACCTTGGGCGCGTTGACGTCGTCGGGCAGCGCGGCCTTGGCGGCCTCGACGAGCGCGGCGAAGGCCGGGGCGTCGTGGACGGCGAGCTCGGCGAGGATCTTGCGGTCGACCTCGATGCCGGCCAGGCCGAGGCCCTGGATGAAGCGGTTGTAGGTCATCCCGTTGGCGCGGGCAGCGGCGTTGATGCGCTGGATCCACAGCTTGCGGAAGTTGCCCTTGTTCTTGCGGCGGTCGTTGTAGCTGTAGACCAGGGAGTGGGTGACCTGCTCCTTGGCCTTGCGGTAGAGCCGCGAGCGCTGGCCGCGGTAACCGCTGGCGCGCTCGAGGGTGGTACGACGCTTCTTCTGGGCGTTCACTGCGCGCTTGACGCGTGCCATGGTGCTACTCCTTGGTGCGGGGGAAAGTCGGGAAGGTCGGCGGCTGGGCCACCAGGGGTGAGGCTCAGATGCCGAGCATCTTCTTGGCGCGCTTGACGTCGCCGGGCTCGAGCTCGACCATGCCGGCGTTGCGGCGGTGCTTCTTGCGGCTGCCCGTCGTCGGCGCGGACGCGAACGCGGCGCCGGACTTGCGGCCGGCCTGCAGGCGCATGATCTTGCCCGAGCCGGTCACCTTGAAGCGCTTCTTGGCGCCCGAGTGGGTCTTGTTCTTCGGCATGTCTGCCTCAACTTCCTTGTGCGTGGTTCGTGGTCTGCTGGGGGTGAGCGGCCCGTGCTCAGGCTGTTGTCACGGCTCCGCCGCGACCTGCTCGATCGAGCCCTTCGCTTCGCTCAGGCCTCGATCTCAGGGTCCAGGTTCTCGGAGCGGCCACGCTCCTTCTTCTGGGCCACCGGTCCGGCGGCGTGGGCCGCCTCGCGCTCGGCGTCCTCCTCGGCCTTGCGGTCGGCACGCGCCTGCTCCTTGGTGGCGCGAGCGGCCTCGGCGTCGATCTTGGCGTCGGCCTTCTTCTTGTGCGGGCCGAGGACCATGGTCATGTTGCGGCCGTCCTGCTTGGGAGAGGACTCGACGAAGCCCAGGTCCTGCACGTCCTCCGCGAGCTTCTGGAGGAGCCGGAAGCCGAGCTCGGGGCGGTGCTGCTCGCGACCACGGAACATGATCGTGATCTTGACCTTGTCGCCGGCGCCGAGGAACCGCACGACGTGACCCTTCTTGGTCTCGTAGTCGTGCGAGTCGATCTTGGGACGAAGCTTCATCTCCTTGATGATCACGTTCGTCTGGTTGCGGCGCGCCTCACGAGCCTTCTGGGCGTTCTCGTACTTGAACTTGCCGTAGTCCATGAGCTTGCAGACCGGGGGGCGTCCCTGCGGGGCGATCTCGACGAGGTCGAGGTCGGCCTCCTGGGCCAGCTTGAGTGCCTGGTCGGTCGGCACGATGCCAACGGTCTCGCCGTTGGGTCCTACGAGCCGGACCTCGGGTACGCGGATCCGGTCGTTGATGCGCAGCTCGGTGCTGATGAGTCCTCCAGTGGTTCGGATGGATGGGAGCCCCTGTCGCACCGGTCGTGGATCTCCGGTGCGGGAAATGAACAATGGCTCCCGCTGTTGCCAAGCGGGAGCCAGTCACGACGCGTCCCCCACGAGGGGAAGGCTGGGTGGTCACATCCGTCTCACGACGGTGGTGTCACTGGACCGGACCCGACGATCTGTGGTGCAGGGCGATCGATGCGGGTGGGAGACGGGTGGTGCTCGACTCCGCTTGGCGGGATCGGTGTCGCACGGTGGTGCTGCGCGTCACTGATCGGTCAACACGAAAGGGTAGCGGATCATTCCGTGGAGGGCCCAATCCAGCCGTGCCCGCCCCCACTCTCCGGGTCGTCGCCGATCGCGACCAGCCGCCACCCGGCGGCCAGCCGGGTGAGGTCGTCGCCGTCGACGACGTACGTCGCGGGGCCGGCGAGGTCGACCAACAGTGCCTCGGCGCCGTCCTGCACGGCCGCGGTGGCGGCGGTGGCCGCCGTGACCGGCACCGGCCGCGCCTGCGGGTCCCACCGCGCCATGGTCTCGGTGGAGGTGAACGCCAGCAGGCCGGTGCTCCCGTCCGCCGCCCGCACCAGCACCGCGGCCATGTCGGAGGTCTTGTCGTGGGCCAGCCCCTGGTCGTCGACCTCGACCTCGCCGAGGATCGCCACGACCGGGACGAGCAGCCGTGCATCCTGCAGGGCGGTGAGCACGTCGCCGGACGAGGCCTGACCCGACGCGTGCGCGGCCAGCAGGCCGGCCAGTCGCGGGTCGCCGGCGCCGGTGTCGTCGGCGAACCCCGGGTCGGGGATGGTCCGCACGAGCGGCTCCTGATCCGGGGGGCCGGCGGGGTCTCGGTCGTCGTGGTGCACGCGGCCATTGTCACGGAGGTGTGGTCGGTTGTGGGACTCTGGGCCCGTGGAAGGGACAACCTGGGCCGCTCTGACCGCCGCACTCACCGTGGCGGGTGCCATCTGGACGTGGATCGCGTTCCGCCGCCGCGGAGCCGCCAACGGGCTCCGCGCGATGGGCTTCACGCTCCTGCCCGCGGCCGCCTGGCTGACCGGCACCCTCGAGATGGTCGTCGACATCGCCGGGTCGGTCACCGACTGGGCGACCAGCCTGGTCTTCGACGTCCGCACCTGGGCCGGCGTCGGGCTGGCCGGCCTGGCGCTGGTCCTCTGGGTGGTCAGCGGCTTCATCCGCGACCGCCAGCTCGCCCGCGCCCAGGCCGGCGACGCCGCGCCGGGCCGCACCGGACGCCGCGGCTCGCTCCCCGAGGCGTCCTCCACCCGGACCGGCCCCACCTCCAAGCCGGCGGTCGACGACGAGATGGCCGACATCGAGGCACTGCTGCGCAAGCGCGGCATCGAGTGAGCGACCCGCTCGTCGAGCGCAACCGCCTCTGGTCGCGGCTCACCGCGGCGGTGGCCACGCTCCCCGAGCCGCCGCCGACGCCGATCGCGGTGGTCGACCTCGACGCGTTCGACGCCAATGCCGCCGACCTCGTGCGGCGCGCGGGCGGCAAGCCGGTCCGGGTCGCGTCGAAGTCGCTGCGGGTGCCCTCCCTGATCCGGCGGGCCCTCGCCCACGACGGCTTCTCCGGCGTGCTCGCCTACACCGTCCGCGAGGCGCTCTGGCTCCACGAGACGGGCGTCAGCGACGACATCGTGGTCGCCTATCCGTCGGTGGATGCCGGTGCGCTGTCCCGCCTGGCGTCCTCGCCGTCCGCGGCCGCCGCCATCACCCTCATGGTCGACGACCCGGCCCACCTCGACGCCGTCGACGCCACCCGCGCCTCGCGCGCGGTGCCGGTGCGCGTCGCGCTCGACGTCGACGCCGGCCTGCGGCTCGGCGGGCGCCACATCGGGCCGAAGCGGTCGCCGCTGTTCGACACGGCCGACGTGGTCGCCCTGGCCCGCACCGTCGTCGAGCGCGACGGCTTCCGGCTGGTCGGCGTGATGACCTACGAGGGCCAGGTGGCCGGGGTGCAGGACACCGTGCCGGAGCAGCGGGCCCGGTCGATGGTGGTCCGCAGGCTCAAGCGGGCGTCGATGTCCCAGCTCGAGGGGCGCCGCCGGGAGATCGCCGAGGCCCTGGCCCCACTGGTTGAGCTGGAGTTCTGGAACGGGGGTGGCACCGGCTCCGTGGAGGCCACGGCCGCCGACGGCGCCGTCACCGAGATCGCAGCCGGCTCCGGCCTGCTGGTGCCGCGGATCTTCGACCACTACGCGTCGTTCGAGCCGCGCCCGGCCGCGTTCTTCGGCCTCCCCGTCACCCGCCGGCCCGACCCGACGACGGCCACCGTGCACGGCGGCGGCCTCGTCGCGAGCGGCGCGACCGGTGCCGACCGCTCCCCCGTGCCGTGGGCGCCGACCGGGCTCCGGCTGACCTCGCTGGAGGGGGCCGGCGAGGTGCAGACGCCCCTGGTCGGGCACGCGGCGGCCACCCTCGCGATCGGCGACCTGGTCTGGTTCCGCCACGCCAAGTCCGGCGAGCTGTTCGAGCACGTCCGCGACGTGCACCTGGTGCGCGGTGACGTGGTCACCGACGTCGTGCCGTCCTACCGCGGCTGCGACCAGGCGTTCTGATGGGGGTCGACCCCCGCGAGGTCGCCCGGGAGGTCGTCGAGCGGGTGCAGGCGGCACCGCCGACACTCGGGCCGGGCCGGCTGGTGTGCGTCGACGGTCCCGCGGGGTCGGGCAAGACCACGCTGGCCGAGGCGCTGGCCGGCGTCGCCCCCGGGGCCACCGTCGTGCACTGCGACGAGCTGCTCGAGGGCTGGTCCGGCCTGCCCGGCCTGCCCGCGACCGTCGAGGGCCTGCTGCGCCCGCTGGCCGCGGGCCGGGACGGGCGCTGGCGGCGGTGGGACTGGCACGCCGACGCCTGGGCCGAGGAGCGCGTCGTCGAGCCGGGCGGCCTGCTGGTGCTCGAGGGCGTCGGGTCGTGGTCGCCCGCGATCGCCGACCTGGCCGGCCTGCTGGTGTGGGTCGAGGCCGCCGCCGACGTGCGCCTGGCTCGCTGGACCGCCCGAGACGGCGAGGCGATGCTCGCGCACTGGGAGCAGTGGCGCCTCGACGAGCAGGCGCTGCACGACCGCCTGGAGACCCGCGCCCACGCGGACCTCGTGGTCGTCACCGGCTGACGCGAGGGCGTACGACGTCCCGCCCGGTCGTCGCGCGTGGCGGTGCCCGTCGCGGGGGATCGTGCTGCCTAGGGTGGCCGCCATGGTCTTCCCCAGCGGTGAGCAGTACGAGATCTCGGCGGCCGGCTACACCGCGGTGGTCACCGAGGGCGGCGCGGCGCTGCGGGTCCTGCGGCACCACGGCCGCGACCTGGTGCACGGCTTCGACCGCACCGCGATGTCGAGCGGCGGACGCGGCCAGCTGCTCATGCCCTGGCCCAACCGCATCCGCCGGGGACGCTACTCGTTCGGCGGCCGCGAGCTGCAGCTCGGCCTGACCGACCCCGCCACCGGCAACGCGTCGCACGGGCTGGTGCGCTGGGCGCCCTGGACGGTGGAGGAGCACACCAGCACCTCGGTGTCCCTGGTGCACCGCCTGATGGCACAGACCGGCTATCCCTGGGCGCTCGACCTGCACGTCCTCTACGACCTGTCGGCCGACGGCCTCGTGGTCACCCAGACCGCCACCAACCTGTCCCCCGAGCCCGCCCCCTACGCCAGTGGGGCGCACCCCTACCTCTGCGCCGGCGATGCCGTCGAGGACCTCGAGCTGACGATCCCGGCCCGGACCCGGGTGGTGCTCGACGAGAGCAGGATCCCGACCGGCACCGAGCCCGTGAGCGGGGCGTACGACTTCCGCTCGGGGCGCCGGGTCGGCGACGCCATGCTGGACGACGGCCTCGGCGGGCTCGAGCACGTCGACGGACGGGTCCGGGTGACCCTGGTGGAGCCGACCGAGGGCCGTGGCGTGGCGCTGTGGGCCGACGAGCACCACCGCTGGCTGCAGGTCTTCACCCCGCCCGCCGAGGGGACGCGTCCGGCGCTGGCGGTCGAGCCGATGACCGCCCCGGCCGACGCGTTCAACTCCGGCACCGACGTGGCCACCCTCGCCCCGGCGGGCACGCCGGGCGACGAGCTGTCGGTGTCGTGGGGCATCCAGGTCGTGCTGCCCGCCGACTAGCTCCCCTCGGAGCCAGCGCGGTCGATCAGGGCGCGCAGCTCGCGCACGCCGTCCCGAGCCGCCTTGCCGTCGGAGCCCTGGAACGCCATCGCCGAGACGGAGGTGCCGTCGGCGAGGTCGAGCGTCGCCCAGGGAGCCCCGGACCGCAGGTGCACGGCGACCACCTGCTCCCAGGCCAGCCGCCGGGTGCGGAAGCCGTTGACCACGACCAGACCGGCGCGCTCGGCGGTCACCCGCGCGCGGCCCAGAGCCCAGCCGATCACCCCGAACCCCGCCCCCATGGCGAGGAGGGTGAGTCGCTGGAGGATGTTGAACTTCGCGCGGGTCTCGTCGCCGAAGCCGATCCAGGCGGCGGCGCAGACCACGAGCAGCACCAGGCCGAACCCGACGACGGCGAGGCGCACGCCCATGGGGCGCCACGTGCGGGGCAGGTCGGCGTCGGGGACCGGCGGGCGGCCCTCCGGGCCCTCAGAGGCGGCAGGCATGGATGTCCGTCAGCAGGATCGCGCGGGCGCCGATCGACCAGAGCTCGTCCATCAGGCGCTGCGACCCGGCCCGCGGCACCATCACGCGCACGGCGACCCAGCCCGGCTTGCCGAGCGGGGAGATCGTGGGACCCTCGCGACCCGGCGCCAGCTCGGTGGCCCGGTCGAGGTGCTCCTCCTCGATGTCGTAGTCCATCATCACGAAGCTGCGCGCCACGAGCACGCCCTCGATCCGGCGGCGGAAGATCTCGAAGTCGTCGGGCACCTCGCCGCCGCGGGTGATCAGCACCGCCTGCGAGTCGAGGATGACCTCGCCGAAGGTCTCCAGGCCCGCGGCGCGCAGCGTCGAGCCGGTCTCCACGACGTCGGCGATCACGTCCGCGACCCCGAGCTGGATGCTGGTCTCGACCGCCCCGTCGAGGCGGGTGACCGTGGCGGTGATGCCGTGGCGGAACAGGTAGTCCTCGACCACGCCGACGTACGACGTCGCGATCCGCAGCCCCTCGAGGTCGGCCAGCGAGGTGTAGCGGCCCACGGGGCCGGCGAAGTGGAAGCGGGAGCGGCCGAAGCCGAGCGTCATGACCTCCTCCGCCTTGGCGCCCGAGTCGAGCAGCAGGTCGCGCCCGGTGATGCCGACGTCGAGGGTGCCCTCGCCGACGTAGAGGGCGATGTCGCGCGGCCGGAGGTAGAAGAACTCGACGTCGTTCTCGGTGTCGACGAGCGCGAGCTCCTTGGAGTCGCTGCGCTGGCGGTAGCCGGACTCGCGGAGGATGTCGGTGGCTGCCTGGGACAGCGATCCCTTGTTGGGGATGGCGATGCGGAGGGTCATGCGAAGGTCACCGGGGCTCTCACAGGTGGGCGTAGACGTCGTCGAGGGTCAGGCCGGAGGCGAGCATCAGCACCTGCGCGTGGTAGAGCAGCTGGCTGATCTCGAGGGCGGTGGCGTCCTTGCCCTCGTGCTCGGCGGCCATCCAGGACTCGGCGGCCTCCTCCAGGAGCTTCTTGCCGATCGCATGGACCCCGGCGTCGAGCTGGCGGACCGTGCCGGACCCCTCGGGGCGCTCCTCGGCCTTGGCGGACAGCTCCGACCACAGCTCCTCGAACGTCTTCACGAGGCCCTAGCCTAGGTGCTGCCGGGTGCGTCCCGGGCCACCGGTCCGGTCCCCGGCGTCAGTGCGCGCGGAGGGTCCTCCCGACGACGACCTCCCCTCAAGGGCTCCCGCAGGCGGGGCGTAGCGGGTTGACTCGAAGTCGAGGCGGCACGAGCTGCCCGAGGACGACGGACCACGGACGAAGAGGAGCCACCCGCCATGCGCCAGGTAGTCATGCACGCCCCCGGGGACGTACGGGTCGAGGAGCGCCCCGACCCCACCATCGTCGAGCCGACGGATGCCATCATCCGGTTGAGCGCGAGCTGCATCTGCGGCAGCGACCTGTGGCCCTATCGCGGCGCGGAGCCGATCGCGGACCAGGTGATGGGCCACGAGTACGTCGGGGTGGTCGAGCAGGTCGGTGAGGACGTGCGCACCGTCGAGGTCGGCGACTTCGTCGTGGGCTCGTTCTGGGCATCCGACAACACGTGCGAGATCTGCCGGTCCGGCTACCAGGCCTACTGCATCCACCGCGTCCTGATGGGCACCATCGGCACCCAGTCCGAGCTCGCCCGGATCCCGCTCGCCGACGGCACGCTGGTCAAGACGCCCGGCGTGCCGGAGCCCGACCTCATCCCGTCCCTCATGGCCGCCTCCGACGTGCTCGGCACGGGCTGGTTCGCCGCCGTCGCCGCCGAGGCAGGGCCGGGGAGGACCGTCGCAGTCGTGGGCGACGGCGCCGTCGGCCTGCTCGGCGTCCTCGCCGCCAAGCAGCTCGGCGCGGAGCGCATCATCGCGTTCAGCCGCCACGCCGACCGCCAGGCCCTGGCGCGCGAGTTCGGGGCCACCGAGATCGTCGAGGAGCGCGGCGCGGAGGGCGTCGCCAGGGTCAAGGAGCTCACCCATGGGCTCGGCGCGCACTCGGTCGTCGAGGCAGTCGGGACACAGGAGTCGATGATGCAGGCCATCCACGCGACCCGCCCCGGAGGGCACGTCGGGTTCGTCGGCGTCTCCCACGACGTCGCCATCCCCGGCGACGAGCTGTTCATGGCCGGCGTCCACCTCCACGGCGGCCCCGCCCCCGTGCGCCGGTTCCTCCCGGAGCTCGTCCAGCTCATCTGGGACCGACGGATCGACCCCGGCAAGGTCTTCGACCTCGCCCTGCCGCTCGACGAGGCCGCCCAAGGCTACGCCGCGATGGACCAGCGCACCGCCATCAAGGTGCTGCTCACGGTGTGAGCACCCGTCCCGGGGGGACTACCGAGGCTGGTCGGCCCACACCGCCCGCACCACGCGGGCGGTGTCGAGCGCGGCGGAGGCGGCCTCCCATCCCTTGTCCTCGGCCGAGCCCGGGAGGCCGGCACGGTCCAGTGCCTGCTCCTCGGTGTCACAGGTCAGCACGCCGAAGCCCACCGGCACCGCGTGCTCGACGCTGACCCGGGTCAGGCCGTCGGTGGCCGCCGAGCAGACGTACTCGAAGTGCGGCGTCCCGCCGCGGATCACGACCCCGAGGGCCACCACCGCGTCGTAGCCGGCCCGCGCCAGCGCGGCCGCGACCACCGGCAGCTCGAAGGTGCCCGGCACCCGGACCATCTCCGGATCGGCGATCCCGTACGCCGCCAACGCGCGCTCGGCGCCGCCGACCAGTCCGTCCATCACCTGGGTGTGCCAGCTCGCCGCGACGACCGCGACCCGCAGGCCGCTGGCGTCGTAGGGCTGGGACGTGGGTGCTCCGGCTCCGCTCATGCGTGCTCTCCTTCTCTTGCGACCTGCTCGGACGGCTCGAGGTGCTCGGCCTGGTGGTCGATGGCCTCCGCGGGGAGGTCGAGCGCCGGGGCGCTCGTCCCGGGCAGGTGGTGACCCATCCGCTCGGCCTTGGTGCGCAGGTAGGCCTCGTTGTGCACCGTCGGGCTGATCGCCAGCGGGACCCGCTCGGCCACGCGGATGCCGAAGTCCTCCAGGCTGGCGGTCTTGTCGGGGTTGTTGGTCATCAGCCGCACCGACGCGATGCCGAGGTCGCGCAGCACCTGCGTCGCGGTGCCGTAGTGGCGGGCGTCGGCGGGCAGGCCGAGGTCGAGGTTGGCGTCGACGGTGTCGCGGCCGCCGTCCTGGAGCTGGTAGGCCTGCAGCTTGGCGACCAGCCCGATGCCGCGACCCTCGTGGCCGCGCAGGTAGACCACCACTCCCCTGCCCTCGGCGACGATCGCGCGCAGCGCCTCGTCGAGCTGGGGGCCGCAGTCGCAGCGCTCGCTGCCGAACACGTCGCCGGTCAGGCACTCGCTGTGCACCCGGGTCAGCACCGGCTCGTCGCCGGACAGGTCGCCGTGCACGAGGGCGACGTGCTCGCTGTCGTCGATGGTGATGCGGTAGCCGTAGGCGGTGAAGTCGCCGTGCCGAGTGGGCAGCCGCGTCTCGGCGACCCGCTCGACGTGGCGCTCGTGGCGGCGGCGGTAGCGGACCAGGTCGTCGATCGAGATCATCGCCAGGCCGTGCTCGTCGGCGAACTCCCGCAGCTCGGGACCCCGCTTCATGGTGCCGTCGTCGTTGACGACCTCGACCAGCACGCCGGCCGGCGTCAGCCCGGCGAGCCGGGCCAGGTCGACGGCCGCCTCCGTGTGTCCGCGGCGCACCAGCACGCCGCCCTCGCGGTAGCGCAGCGGGAAGACGTGCCCGGGGCGGGTGAGCTCCCACGGCTCGGTGGCGGAGTCCGCGAGGGTCCGCGCGGTGTGGGCCCGGTCGGCGGCGCTGATGCCGGTGGAGACGCCGTCGCGGGCGTCGACCGAGATCGTGTAGGCCGTGCGCAGCTTGTCCTTGTTGTGCGGGGTCATCAGCGGGATCTCGAGCCGCTCGAGCATGTCGCCCGGCATCGGCACGCAGATCACGCCGCTGGAGTGACGGATCGTGAAGGCCATCAGCTCCGGGGTCGCCTTCGCGGCGGCGAAGATGATGTCGCCCTCGTTCTCGCGGTCCTCGTCGTCGACGACGATGACCGCACGTCCTGCGGCGATGTCGGCGACGGCGCGCTCGACCGGGTCGAGGCGGACGGGGTCGGGTCCGGGGTCGGGGGCGGGCTCGTGGGTCTCGCTCATGCCGACACCGCCTCGCTGCTGCGGTCGGTGTCGGTCGTGTCGACGACCGTGCGGCTGGCCCGCATCCACACCACGAAGCCCATCACGACGAAGACGGCGTAGAAGAGGTACATGCCGGCCGTGGGGTAGTAGCCGGCCTGGACGAGGGTGGTCACCCCGACGATGTCGACGAGGATCCAGATCAACCAGAACTCGACCCAGCCGCGGGCCATGCCGTAGGTCGCGAGCATCGAGCCGGCGAGGATCCACGCCTCGGTGGTCGGGCCCCAGGAGCCCAGGACCTGGGTGAGGAGCACGTAGGCCGCCGCGTAGCCGACGACGCCGACCACGAGCAGCTGGATCCGCTCGGCACCGGTCGCCCAGCGGGGCGCGATGGCTCCGCCGTCGGACGCGCCCCCGGCGCGGCGTACCCGCGTCCAGCGCCACCAGCCGTAGAGGGAGACCGCGGCGAAGAAGACCTGTCGCCCGGCCTGGCCCCACAGCGGCTCGTCGATCTGGCCGGAGAGCTCGCCGGTGGCGAAGACGGTGAAGAGCAGGACGTTGCCGACCAGGCCGATCGGCCAGGCCCACACCAGGCGCTTCATGCCGAGGATCGCGCTGGCCAGGCCGAAGACGTTGCCGACGACCTCGCGGACACCGAGCTCCCCGCCGCCCACCGGGATGGTGCCGTGGATGAGCCATTCGAGAAGGGACATCATTCTTCCTCGTCGTTCGTACGGGCGGGGGCGTGGACGCCGAGCAGCTTCTCGACGTGCTTGGCGATGACGTCGGCCTCGAGGTTGACCAGGTCGCCGACGCGGCGGGACCCGAGCGTCGTGCGGGCGAGGGTCTCGGGGATCAGGCTGACGGTGAAGCTGGAGTCGTAGGCCTCGACCACGGTGAGGCTCACGCCGTCGACGGTGATCGAGCCCTTGTCGACGAGGTAGCGGGCGAGGTGGGCGGGCAGCGAGACCTCCACGACGTCCCAGTGCTCGCTGGGCGTGCGCGAGAGGATCTCGCCGACACCGTCGACGTGGCCCTGGACGATGTGGCCGCCGAGACGGGTGCCGAGGGTCACGGCGCGCTCGAGGTTGACCCGGTCGCCGGGCGCGACGCCGCGCAGGGAGGTCTTGTCGAGCGTCTCCTGCATGAGGTCGGCGGTCCACCGCCCGTCCCCGATCTCCGAGACGGTGAGGCAGCAGCCGTTGACGGCGATGGAGTCGCCCGGCGCGGTGCCCTCGAGCACGGTGTCGGCCTCGACGGTGAGCCGGATGGCGTCGCCCTGGTCGGTGACCTCGGCGACGGTGCCGAGCTCCTCCACGATCCCGGTGAACATTCAGTGCCTCCTCAGGGGCGTCATGGTGAGCCGGATGTTGGTGTCCTCGCCGTCGCCGCCGGGCAGCACGTGCACGTCGTCGACGCGCAGGTGCCGGGCGTCCGCGATCGTCTCGATGCCGAGGTCCGCGACGGCGCTGGTGCCGGCGCCGAGCAGCATCGGCGCGACGTAGGCGACCACCTCGTCGACGAGGTCCGCCTGCAGGAACGCGCGGGCCAGCGACGGTCCCCCCTCGAGGAACACGTGCTGGCGGTCGAGCGCGCGGAGCCGGGCGAGCGCCTCGTGGGGGTCGCGGGTGCGGAGGTGCACCGTCTCGGCGCGGTCGTCGAGGACCCGTCGGTCGGGCGCCAGGTCGCGCAGCCCCATCACCGCACGTAGCGGCTGGATCGCCACCGGCCGGTCGAGCTCGTCGCGCACGGTGAGCTGGGGGTCGTCGACCTCGACGGTGTGGGTGCCGACGAGCATCGTGTCGCACTGCGCGCGCAGGCGGTGCGTGTCGAGGCGGGCCGCGCGGCTCGACACCCAGCGGCTGGTGCCGTCGGCCGCCGCGCTGCGACCGTCGAGGGAGGTGGCGAACTTCCAGGTGACGAAGGGGCGGGCGTGGATGACGGCGAACGTCCACACGCGGTTGACCGCCTCCGCCTCCGCGGCCAGCAGCCCCGACTCGACGTCGACGCCGGCGTCGCGCAGTCGGCGGTCACCGCCGCTGGCCGCCGGGTTGGGGTCGGCCTGTGCGTAGACGACGCGGCGTACGCCCGCCGCGACCAGGGCCTCGCTGCACGGTCCGGTGCGGCCGGTGTGGTCGCACGGCTCGAGCGTGACCACGGCAGTGGCCCCGCGTGCCGCCTCCCCGGCCTCGGCCAGCGCGGCGGCCTCGGCGTGCGGCGTACCGGCGCCGCGGTGGAAGCCCTCGGCGATCGTGGAGCCGTCCGCCGCGAGCAGCACGCAGCCGACGCGCGGGTTGGGGCCGAGCGGCACCCCGGGGGCGACGGCGATCGCCAGCGCGCGGCGCATCGCGCGCCGCTCCGCCTCGCTGCTCGTCATCTCCGCCTCCGGTCCGTGTGGGACTCCGGGGGGCGGGCGACGGGGCACGCGGTCCCCGGTCGGGGACGACGCACGAGCCGTCAGCGTGCACTTCTCATCCGGACTATGACCGTCGGTCCAGGAGTTCCACCTGGTCAACCGGCCACTGGCGGTGGTCGGGTCGCGGACTGTGACCGCCGGTGCGGAGTTCCACCGCCCCCAGAGCACGCAAGCTCTTGTGGGCGCAACTCTGCCACAGCGCGAGCCATTCCCTCACCCGGCTCCACCGGTGAGATGGGCGACACCGTGTCGCGGCCGAGCGCCGTCAGACCTGGTCGAGGAAGCGGTCGAAGACCCGCGCGCCGAACTCGAGGGCGTCGACCGGCACCCGCTCGTCCACGCCGTGGAAGAGGGCGGTGAAGTCGAGGTCGGCCGGCAGCCGCAGCGGCGCGAAGCCGTAGGAGCGCATGTCGAGCGTGCGGAAGTGCTTGGCGTCGGTGCCGCCCGACATCAGGTAGGGCGCGACGATCGCCTCGGGGTCCTCGGCGAGCAGGCTGCGGGTCATCGCCGCCACCAGGTCGCCGTCGTACGGCGTCTCCCACGGGTCTTGCTTGGACTCGAAGTCGAACTCGATGCCGTCGCCGGCGAGCTCGCGCAGCGTCGCGAAGAACTCGTCCTCGTAGCCGGGCAGGAAGCGCCCATCGACCGTGGCCTGCGCGTCGGTGGGGATGACGTTGGTCTTGTAGCCGGCGCGCAGCATCGTCGGGTTGGCGGTGTTGCGGATGACCGCGCCGAGCATCCGGGCGGCGTCGCCGAACTCCTCCACCAGCGCCTCGGCGTTGTCGGGCGTCGCCTCCGTGCCGGCGAGCTCGGCGACGCTCGCGAGCAGCACCTCCATGGTCGGGGTCAGCCGCACGGGCCACTGGTGCGCGCCGATGCGGGCGACCGCGCCGGCGAGCCGGGTGACGGCGTTGTCGTCGTTGATCATCGAGCCATGGCCGGCCCGGCCGCGGGCCGTCAGCCGCATCCACGCCATGCCCTTCTCGGCCGCCTCGATGAGGTAGACCCGGCGTCCGCGCACGGTGGCCGAGAAGCCGCCCACCTCGCCGACGGCCTCCGAGCAGTCGGCGAACCAGTCGGCGTGCTGGTCGACGAGGACCCCGGCGCCGTGGTGGCCACCCGCCTCCTCGTCGGCGGTGAAGCACAGCACCAGCTCGCGGTCGGGCACCGCGCCGGCCGCCGCCCGCGCCCGTACGACGCTGAGCAGCATGGCGTCGAAGTCCTTCATGTCGACCGCACCCCGGCCCCACACGTGCCCGTCGCGGATCTCGCCGGCGAACGGGTCGACCTGCCAGTCGGAGGCCTCCGCGGGCACGACGTCGAGGTGGCCGTGGAGCAGCAGCGGGGCACGGCCGTCGCCGCCGCCCCAGCGCGCCACGACGTTGGCCCGACCCGGCAGGCCCTCGATGACCTCGGCGTCGATGCCGACCTCGTCGAGCAGGCCCGCGACGTGCTCGGCCGCCTTCCGCTCCCCCGGCCCCTCGTCGGTGCCGTAGTTGGAGGTGTCGATGCGGATGAGCTCCTGGCACAGCCGCACCACCTCCGCCGCAGGGTCGTAGGAGCGGTCCTGCGAGCGGTCCTGCGAGAGGTCCCGGGGCGCCTGTTCCATGCCGCCCATCCTGCCCCACGAGCGAGCACCAGCCCCGATTCGTTGGTGGGAAGCGGCTTTGCTACTGTTTCCCAGCACTCGTCCGGGTGGCGGAATTGGCAGACGCGCTAGCTTGAGGTGCTAGTGCCCGTATTAGGGCGTGGGGGTTCAAGTCCCCCCTCGGACACCACGGTTGGACAGTCAGGGCCTCGCGAGAGCGGGGCCCTGACTGCTTCCCGCGACCTGGTTGTCCGACCTGCTTCTCGACGCGGGTCCGGGCGTCACCGATCCCTGCAGAAAGTCCCCTTGGCGGACAGTCCCCTCGGCGGTGTGCCAGCTGTCGGCGAGACGGCAACCACTGGGCCCGGAGGTCCTCCGGGGGAGGTCTGACTGGGTGTGTCCCCATTGGCTGGGCGAGTTGTACAGGGACCGTGCGGCGCATGCCGCACCCTGGACACATCCGCGCGCAGGCAGGACGCGAGAACGGAGAAGACGCCCTCGCGTGGTCGTCATCGACGCCTGACCGGACCCGCGGCGCCTCGAACGGCGGGTTCACGTCCACGACCGAGGCGGCCCCTACCGCCGCGCCTAGGGCGCGAATCGAGTCGTGGCCGTCGACGTCACCGGCCTACCGGTGGCCGCGCTGGTGGTGCCCGCCGATGCTGGTGCGCCAGTCGTCACGCCACCGCATGATGCGGGCAACAACAACCGCAACGCAGTCGTCCGCGACCCCGAGGGCACCCTGGCGGAGTTCGTCGCCAAGCGGTCCTAGCGGCACGCCGCTCCAGCGCGACCGAATCTCGGCAGATCCGGTCCAGCTGATCGCGGCAGATCCGGTTGAACCGCAGCGCACGCTCTCGGCGGTACGAGCGTGCAAATCACGGCCACTGCGGCGTGCCGTCACGGCCGAACCAGCCCTCGAGGTCAGACCACCTGACGACAAACTGGGACTGCCGACCCGACGCGGCACTCGCACGCCGCATCGTTACCCACCGCAGGTACGGTTCCGTCCCCGCGACGCCCGACCCCTGACTCACTCCGGCTGGAATACGCAGAACTCGTTGCCCTCCGGGTCTGCGAGGACATCCCAATCGATCTCCGCGCCGCGACGGCGCATGACGATCGCACCAAGCTCGACGAGTTCCTCGCAGTCTCCGTACACGTCCAAGTGCATCCGGTTCTTGACCGACTTCTGCTCGGCGACCGGATTGATCCAGATCAGGGGTCCGCTCCCAGCCGGGTCGACGATCGGCGTCGGCCACGCCGCCGGCCGAGTCCAGCCATCGTCGCGCGGATACAGCTCATCCGATCGCCGGTAGCCAAGGGCGGCGCACCACCAGTCTGCGAGCGCCTGGTGGTCGACCGCGTCGAGCGCGATGTCTTTGAAACGTGCCGGCACCCGTTCATCGTGGCACAAGGGGAGTCGGCGCCTTCGGCGCCTCGTCCGGGTGGCGGGCGCTCGCCCCAGAAGAGCGGCTACGCGCACCATCAGCGGCCAGATCCGGGCGAGCGTAGCCGTCCTCAACGCGGCAGATCCGGACGCGACATCGGTCCTGTGAAACGCTGCGCTCGTGGTGACTCGGCACGGCAGGTGGAAGGTCTCAACGGCGACGACTTCTGAGCAGATGACGTGGAGGAGGCTCTACCGCGCCTACGGCGAGGAAGCGGGCTACGTGGTCAGCGACGAGCATCTTTCGCGTGTCTGGTCCTGGATCATGCGCAGTGACGGGCAGACCAACTGTCTACTACTGCATGACAGCACGGTCCCGGACGCTGTGGGGCTCGCTCACTACCGACCGTTCGAGAGGCCCATCACGGGCTCCATCGGGTGTTATCTGGACGATCTGTTCGTCGACACCGTGCAGCGAGGGCATGGCGGAGCCCGCGCCCTGCTCGAACACCTCGCCGGGTTGGCAGGGGCATCCGGATGGACAACCGTTCGATGGACCACGAAACCAAGCAACCCTGCCCAGTCTCTCTACGACTCTGTCGCCGCGCGCAACCCCGTCATCACCTTCGACATGGATCCGCGAGTCGACTGACCACGGGGCAGCGGTCGCTCGCCCGGCTCATCGGCAGATCCGCGCACTGTCAGCGGCAGATCCGGATGTTCGCTAGGACCGCAGGAACGTGTCCTCGATGAGCACCTCGGGAGTCACGCGTACCCGCGTTCGACCCGAGTGCCCTGCAGATCCGTACTCCAACAAGATCTCTGCCGTCTCTCCGACGCCGGCGACGGTTAGCAGAGTCGCCATCTCGCGATGGACGTCCGTTACGACGACGTCACCTCTTCGGTGTCGTACCCGCACGCTGCTGTCGGTCACATCCCATGTCACGTGGACGGTTTCGCGGCTGCCCGTGACGGGGTAGACCACCTCACGCACGAACTCGTCGCCGGAGACTGCCTCGGCGGTTGGTGTGACACCCAGGGCCGTCCACCACGCCTCGTCATCCGCAACCTGTAGTGATGTCACACGGGAAGTCTAGTGAGCGCATCTCGGCAGATCCGCGCACTATCAGCGGCAGATGAGTGCGTTCCCCTCCACAACGCGCGCACAATGACCCGATGGCCGTTGGCGGATGCATCTTCTGCGACATCGCTGCCGACCGATCGCCCGCCCGGTTCGTCTATCGGGACGAGTCGGCGTGCGCTTTCCTCGACACTGAACCAGTGAGGGCAGGTCACATCCTGGTCATACCGACAGCGCACATCACCGATCTGATGTCGGGACTCGCCACAGAAGGCATCGCGGGAATGGCCCAAGCACTGCACACGACCGCCGCTCTGCTCAGGGATCGCCTGGCCGCCGATGGCGTCAGTGTGTTCCAGTCCAACGGCGCGGCATCGGGACAGACGGTGGACCACCTGCACTTTCACCTCGTGCCTCGGTTCTCGGGCGACGGCAGACTGACGAGCAACTGGGCGCCTGCCCACGATGCGATGGACGCGCTCGACCGCACCCACGCCCTACTCATCTAGTGCCGTTGAGCAGCGACCGGATCTCGGCAGATCCGCGCACCATCAGCGGCAGATCCGGACGTTCTACGGCAAGTCGACCCCAGGCCTGATGGCGACGTCGAAGTAGTCGAGCAGGGTGTCGGCGATGAGTGGGGGCATCTCCTCGGCGGCACGCTGGACACCAACCTGGGCTTCGATTTCCCAAGCGATGACGCGACGGAGTTGCTCAATTACCTCAGCGCGGTCCGTGCTCATAGGACTGAGCATCTCACCAGTCGTCGCACTCACCTTGGCATGACCGGACACACGGGTCGCGGCAGATCCGGATACCGTCAACCTGTCGGTCAGGGCACTTAGAGTTGTCTCCAATGAACAGTTCGCGTAGTTCGCTCAGGATCGCAACCACCCCTGACGTCCCACAACTTCTACGGTTGTGGGGCCTGCTCTTTGAGAAGGACGAGGCTGCTGAAGACGAGCCGTGGAGGAGCCACGCTCAAGAGTGGTTCGCCCAGTACGTCGGCGACTCCAGCACCGCTCGTTTCCCAGTCGTCGACATCGGTGGCGAAATCGTCGCAACCGCAATCGGCACCCTCGAACTGGGCGTCCCCAATCCCATGTGTCCCCATGGGCGAACCGTTCGGCTCGCGAATGTCATCACTCTTCCCGAGCACCGCGGCTGCGGGTACGGAACCTTGCTAGTCCGCGACGTAGTCGAGTGGGCTAGGTCGATCGATGCAGATCGGGTGGACCTCAGTTCTACGGAGGAAGGACAGGGCCTCTACGGCAAGGCGGGTTTCGTCTTGACGTCTGCTCCGCGCATGAAACTCGTTCTCTGACGGGCGCGACCAAGCCAAACAAACGCCCTGTCATCGGCATGAGCGGAAGTCCGTAGCACGGCCATAGGAACGGTGTGCAATCGTGCAGCGAGGACATTCGGCATAGGGAGCGGCGTGGCGACGAGGACCGTGGAGAATCACGTTGACCTTCCGGAGCCTCCGGCAGCGGTTTGGCAGCGGGTCGTTAGTGCCGAAGGCATAAATCACGAGATGTGGCCCTGGATGACAATGACCATGCCGCGCCGAGCGGCGGGACTGACGGTAGAGACTCTCCCGCTGGGCCAGCCCATCGGTCGCGCTTGGCTCCGACTGTTCGGCCTCGTCCCGTTCGACTTCGACCACCTGATGATCGATGAACTTGAGCCGGGCGTCCGGTTTCTGGAGCGCTCCACCATGTTGAGCATGCGGCACTGGGAGCATGAGCGGACGTTGACACCGGTCCCGGAGGGCACCCGAGTTCATGACCGCGTCACCCTGCAGCCCCGCCTGCCCGTTCCTGGACTCTCCATGCTGCTGGCGCGCATAGTCGGCGCCTTCTTCCGGCATCGACACAGACGGCTGCACAAGCACTTCACTACTGGTGATGTGCCGCGACCGACGACGTTCTCGACGCGCTTCTATCGTTGAGCTGCGCCCGCTCATCGGCTACTAGGAAACTTCCCGCAGGATCGGTGTCCGGCCAGACTTCGATCCAGGTGATCGGCGCGACGCTCTCTTATCGGCTGCCCACCGATGGTGTGGCCCTCATCTGGACTGCGCCTCGTCGGTCACCGTGACGAGGAGTGGCTCCAGAGGGGTCTGCCCGGCTCGTAGTAGCAATGCCCACCTCGTCGTCCTGCTGGTTCCCAGTTGCGAGGTGCGGATGAGCAAGACGCAGGCAGTGATCATCGGGGTCGATCCCCACAAGATGTCGGTGACGATCGAGGTCGTCGACACCCACCAGCAGCTGCTCGGCACGGGGCGGTTCGCTACAGACAGAGCCGGTCACGCAGCACTCCAGCGTTACGTGAAGCAGTGGCCCGACCGCGTCTGGGCCGTCGAGGGAGCCAACGGCGCCGGTCGTCCGCTGGCCCAACGACTCGTCGCCGCCGGCGAGCAGGTCGTCGACGTTCCGGCCAAGCTCGCGGCCCGGGTGCGGCTCTTCGACACCGGCACAACCGCAAGACCGACGCCCTGGACGCCCACTCCATCGCTGTCGTCGCGGTCCGCACGGCGGACCTGCGGGTGCTGGTCGAGGACGGTGAGCCCGAAGCCCTGCGGATGCTCACCGACCGCCGCGACGAACTCGCCCACCAACGCGTCCAGACCCTCAACCGGCTGCAGCGACTGCTCAGCGAACTGCTGCCCGGCCAGCGCAAACGCGACCTGTCCGCTGCCCAGGCCAAGACGGTGCTGGCGACCGTGCGACCCCGTGACATCGCCGGCAAGACCCGCCGTCGGATGGCCGCTGAAGAGATCGCCGACCTGGTCGCGGTCGACGCCACGCTCAAGCGGATCAAGGCCGAGCTGAAGGCCGCGGTGCTCGAGCGTGGCTCGCACCTGATGGACATCTACGGCATCGGACCGGCAGGCGCGGCACGGGTGCTGGCCGAGGTCGGTGACGTGGCACGGTTCGCCGACCGCAACCGGTTCGCGTCCTGGACCGGCACCGCGCCGCTGGACGCCTCGTCCGGCGAGCAAACCCACCACCGTTCGTCGCGGGCCGGGAACCGGCGGATGAACCACGTCCTGCACGTCGCCGCGATCGTGCAGATCCGCCACGACACCGAAGGCCGCGCCTACTACCGACGCAAGCTCGCCGCCGGCAAGACCCCCATGGAAGCACTGCGCTGCCTCAAACGGCGTCTGTCCGACGTCGTCTACCGACAGCTCGTCGCCGACGCCCAGAAACACGATGGAGCGGGCCCGGGAGGGCACTGCGGGGCGACACTTCAATCCAGCGCGGTCGGACTCGCACCCGCTCATCGACACTTCGGATCAGCCACTTCCCGGACCCGCGCAGCCGACGCTACGCCGACCATCTCCCCGTCGGAAGACCCTCACAACGAGCACTCCTCGACACAGAGGGGTGCCAGATCCGGCAACCGGCGTCGCCAAAAGGGACACCGAGTGAGATCCATGGTGCTCCGGGGACGACGCCGCCCACGTCTGCTCCAGCCGTCACGACCTCGTGCAGCACGCCCTCGCGAGCCTTCACCCGGTGTTAATTTCTTTGGCCTCAGGCCGTGGGTCCACGGCGGAGATGGGGGTGATCCACGACTGGTGGGTGGCGCTGTTCTTGGTGATGGCGAGCAGGGCGTCCATGTGGGGCTCGAGCCCGGTGACCTTGTCGAGGGGAACGCCGACGATCAGCTGGAAGCCGAGACCTCGCCACGCCTGGACGGCACGGCCCGCGAACTCGGAGTCGGCCTTGACGAACCCCTCGTCGAGGAACACCGGCGCGAACCGCGGGCGGGAACGCATCTCGTCTCCCAGCCGGAAGCGGAGCGCGGAGCCGACGATGAAGGCGACCAGCTCCTGGCTCTCGCCGCCGCTCTTCTCCCCCAGCGTGCGGTAGGTGGCACGCAGCTCGCCGGTCGCGTGGTCGTAGCGCTCAGCGCTGATCTCCACGTGGCGGCGTACATCGAGGAGACGCTCGCGGTTGGTCAGCGTCGTCGCGGCGTCGCCGACCTGGCTGGGCTTGCGAAGCTGCTGCATGAAGCTGCTGAGCTCGGCGAACCGCTTCTCCAGCGCCTCCTCCGTGAGAGCGGTGGTGGAGCCCGAGGAGAGGGTCCGCAGATCCCGCATGAACGTCTGCACGTGGGCCGGTGCCAGGCGTCGGAGACGGATCCTGAGACGGTCGCCCGATGCGCCGAACTCGAGGCGCCGCAGGATCGCGTTGATCGGCTCGAGACGGTCCTCGATCTCCTCCACGCACGCCGCCATGGCCCCGACGAGGGGCACGAGGTCCTGACCGCTCCACTCGGTGAGGCGCCGCCTCCACTCGGCGCGGCGTGCGGCCAGGCCCTCACCCTGGATGTCCTCGAGGATGCGGGCGTAGTCGGGGTAGGAGTCCGCGGTCGAGCCGAGGTTGGGTGAGTCCCACTGGAACTTGTAGACCCGGAAGATCTGCACGAGGTCCTCGTCGACGCGCCTGACCGCGGCCTCGGCGTCGGTGACCGCCTCACGCAGTCGCTGGACGAGCCGCTGGGAGGTCTCGGCGAACCGCGCCAGGTCGTGGGGGTCGGCCGGCTCCGCGGCCGCGGCGAACTCCGCGGCCAGCGCCTCCTCCTGCCCCGGGCCGATGACGACGGTGCCGTCCTCCTCGATGGCGTGGATCCGGTCCTTGACGCTGTCCTCGGCGTCGACGAGCTCGGCGTGCGACGCGTTGAGCTCCCGCTGGCGCTGTTCGAGGCCGTAGCGGGCCCGGCGCGCCTCCTCGAGTCGGGCGGTGAGGTCGTCGATCTGGGTGTCGAGCGCCTGCAGGCGGTCGTCGGACTCCAGGATCACCGAGCGGCGCTGCTCCAGGTGCGCGATGCGGCGGTCGCTGCCGTCGACGTCGAAGTCGTCGAACCGCGCGGTCGCGACGGCGTCGTAGGAGGTGCGCTGCCGCTCGAGCACGCGCGCCTGCAGGTCCAGCTGGCCGAGCTCCGCGGAGACGGCGTCGAGCTGCTCCTCGAGGTCGGCAAGCTCGGCGTCGATGTCGGCGATCGCGTCCTCGTTGGAGAACCCGATGATGCTGCGCGCGTCGTTGCGCCCGTGGGCGCCTCGTCGGCCGTTGCGGGTCTGGCCGGCGAGGGTGACGCGGAAGCCAGGGCCAGCGAGGTCCTCGGCGGACTCGACGCACAGAGCGTTGCGGGACGGCTCCTCGACGTGCGCCCGGACCCACCCGGTGAAGGGCGTGTCCTTGAACGCGAGCTTGCCACCGACCCGTTCGGGATCAGCCGGTCCGGGGTCGGGCAGGTCGAGCTCCACCCCCTCGAAGACGAGGCGCCCGCGCAGGTGCAGTCCGTCGATGGCGGAGGAGAACCGCTCCAGGTGCTGCAGCGGGACCAGCATCATCCGGGCGCTGGCGCCGAGCACCGTCTCGATGGCGGTGCGCCACCTCGCCTCCTCGGCAGCGACGTCGACCAGCTCGGCAACGAACGGCAGGTCGTCAAGGCCGAGCCCGCTTGCTCGCGCCACCTCCGCGCGCAGCTCGTGCATGCGGGCCGGCATCCGGCCCGCGCGGCCCTCCATCGACGCCCGCTCGCGACGCAGCTCAGCCTGTCGCTGGCTGAGGGGGAACTGGCTGCGCAGCACGGCGTCACGCTCGCGCCGCAGCCGCTCCTGTTCCCGCTGGTAGCCGGCGAGCCACTGTCGGGCGTGCAGCTGGAGCACGGCGAATGCCTCGCTGGACAGCAGGGCGCCGTCGACGTCGGGCGCGTGGGCGTCTGTGGCGTCGATGAGTGGGAGCATCCGCTCCTGGAGGATGGTGCGGCGGGTCAGCCGGTCCTCCCGGACGACCTGCTCCTGCTCCAGGGACAGGGCGAGTGACTGGAGGGTCGCTCCCCCGGCAGCCCGGTGTGCTTCCTGTGCGGCCTCGAGGTCTGCGAGGTGGGTCCGCTCGACGGACGTGGTCGCGCTCAGCTCGTCGGCGGCCGCCGCCCGCTCGGCCCGGTTGTCGGCGACGGCGGCCTCGATCAGTCGCAGGTGGGCCCGGAGCAGCCACATCCGCAGTGGTGTGTCACCGCCCTTCGTCACCCCGTAGGCATCGAGCTCGTCCAGTCGTCGGGTCGCGGCCACCTTGCGGTCGTGCAGCTCGGTGATCGGCCCGAGCAGCTCGAGCTTCTGCTCCTCGGTGCGCATCGCTGAGTGGGCGGTGTCGAGGTCGTCGAAGTGCTCGATCGCGCGGTCGGCAGCGGCGAAGGTCGAAGGGCGCTCGAGGACCATGTCCTTGTAGAGCTCGTCGACGCTGCGGACCTGGTTGCCGGCCTGGATCCGGGCGAGAAGCCGCAGCGCCTTGGCGCCGTCGCCGTTGGCTCCGATGCCGAGGCGGGCGTGCAGCACGGCCGCGTACTCGGCGTAGGTCCGGTGCACCCGGATCCCGGGGAAGATCTTCTTGAGCGTGTTGGCGTGGAACCGCTCGGGCACCGCGACCTCGAGCAGGTCGAGCGTCAGCGCGCCCTCCTGCGTCGCGAGCTGCATCTGGACGTCGCCGGAGCGGGTGGCGCGGCGCGGGACGTAGTAGGTGCGCAGCGCAGTGAACCGGCCGCCCCGGTCGTTGACGAACGTCATCGCGATGGCGCCCCACGTGTCGGAGCCCTTGCCGCGCAGCAGCTGCTCGACCGGCCGCCCGGTGCGGGGGTCGTCGATGACGTCGACCGCGCCCCGGAGGTACGACAGCAGGTTGCGCTGCCCGGCCCCTCGGGCGCGGCCGGCGACCGCGTCGTTGGACGCGCCGTTGAACTTGGTGTCGGACGGCATCATCAGCGCCGTGTAGGCATCGAGGATGGTGCTCTTGCCGACGCCGGAGGCGCCGGAGATCATCGTGGCGTCGCCGCGCAGCGGCACCACCGTGAGTCCGCCGAACCCACCCCAGTTGACCATCTGCAGCAGCGACGCGCGCCATTGCATGGTGTCGTCCGAGGGGGTGGCGACGTCACGCTGCGCGAAGAGGCCGCTCACGTCCGCCGTGTCAGTCCGGTCGATGGACACGCTCACTGCTCCCTCGCGTCGTCGTCGGCGGCGTGGCCGTCCGGGTCGGGCTCGTCGTCGAAGAGGTGGGACGACTCGGGCTCCGGGAGCACCTCGCTGCTGTTGGCCGCCATCAACGCCTCGAGCAGCTCTTGCAGGAGCTCGAGCGGCAGCAGCGGCTCCACGGCCTCGCTGATCTCGAAGCGCTCGTCGTTGCCGGAGGGGATGAGCAGACCGGCCTTGACGACGCTGGCGACCGCATTGCGCGCCCGCTTCTCGTCGCCGGCCTCGTCGGTGGCGTGCGCGGGTCGGAAGCTGGCGACGTAGGACACGACGTCCTCGCGGTCGATGAACACGCGCGCGTCGCCGCCGGCCAGCCCGGCGCGCAGCCGGTCGCGTAGGTGCACCAGGACGAGCGTCTCCTCGCGCGACCACGCGGCGTCGTAGAGCAGCGTCGGGAACCGGCTGCCCGTCTCGGATGTTGCCTGTCGCTTCCAGGCCACCTCGCTCGAGCGGTCGACCTGCAGGTCGAGGAACAGCTCGTTGAGGCGGGAGCGGATCAGCCGTTCGTGCTCGACGAGCACCGGCCAGTCGCGTGGGTGGGTGCGCGCGCTGATGAAGCGCTGCTTGAGCAGCGTGACGAGGACCCGCCGCTGCGCGTACTCGAGGCCGCCCTCGTCGCCCTCGAACAGGGAGACCGAACCGTCGTCGAGCAGGTCCTCGACGAGTCCGTCGTCTGTTGCCGCCTCCGCGTCCGCGTGGGGCGCGGTCTCAGGCGCGGTGTCGGTCTCGACGCTCATGCGCGGGTCTCCCTGTCGTGCCGGGTCTCGTCCAGGTCTGGGTCGGGCAGCGGCGTCCGTGGCACCGCGAAGAGGCGCGTCGTTCCGTCGGGACGGACGGTCGCGTAGGACTCGGTCTCGTCCTCGGCCAGCCACTCGCGGTCGGCGGCGAGGTGGAGCAGGCCGAATATCTCGACCGGCCTGCGCAGTGACGGCTCCAGGTCGTCGAACAGTGCGCCGAGGGAGGCGTAGGGGAGCAGCGAGGAGGAGGCGGCGTCGAGCCGCTCACGCAAGGTCGTCAGCTTGGGCCCACCCTGCGACACCAGCTCTGCGAGCGAGACCGTCGGCGCCAGGTCTGCGTCGACCACGGTGAGGCGCTCGGGCAGCACGTGGTCGGCAGGGTCGTAGAAGCGCTCGCGCAGGTGGTCGATGCTCGTGCGCGCGGGGAGCAGCGGTACGTCGTGGGTGGCGCGCGGCCCGGTCGTGGCCATCCACGTCATCAGCTCGGCCTCCACCTGGCGCAGCGTCTGCTCGAGCTCGCGGTCGCGCGCCGCGTCGTGGGAGACGATGTACTCCTTGAGGGTCGCCGTCACCCGCGACCGTTGCGCAAGCACCCGGTCGAGGCCGTCGCGGACCACCCGCACGGTGCCGCGCAGCTCGGCTCGGTCCGCGTCGCTGAGGATCCGGTCCGACAGGGGGTGCTCGAGCAGGTCGGTGAGGTCCTCGCGAAGCTGCGCCACCATCGCGTCGTCGCGCAGCAGCGCGAACGCACCTTCGAACGCACGTCCTTCGTGGGTGGCCGTCATGAGCGCGTCGGCGCGAGCCAGGTAGTCGTCGATCACCTCACCCGCCGGCCGGTCCTCGGCTCGGAACGCTGCGAGGATCTCGGCGCGGATGGTCGTGAAGCGCTCCTCGACGCGAGCGAAGTCACTCGGCAGCGCCGAGATCAGCGACAACAGCTCGGTGAACCCTTCGAGCATGTAGTCCTCGGTGGCGCCCTCCAGCACACCACCGTCGACCAGCCGATCGCGCTCGGCTCGCAGCCGCGCGATCTCCTCGTTGAGGATCGTGACTCGGGCCGTCCGATCGGGGTTGGCCTCGGAGTTGAAGCGCCGGACCGTGCCGAGGATGGTGGCGACCCGGTGCTCGCTGAGCGTGGCCCGATCGCGCGCCAGGTTCTTCACCAGCTCCAACGCCTGCTGCGCGTGCGAGGTCAGCACGTAGACCTCGTGTCCGCCCTCGTCGAGCGATCGGACCAGCCACTGACCGCGCATCCAGCGCTGACAGATGTCGCGGCCGGTGCCACTGGGGACGTCCTGCTCCCCCGCCAGCCTCATCTGCGCGACGTGCTCCTCGACCTGCGTGTGCAGGCGAGCCGTGGGGATCGGGTTGTTGTTGCGGCCGAAAGCAGTGCGGAAGATGGTGATCACCACGGGCGCCTGCCGTTGGTGGAGCAGCGTCAGCGTGGGTTGGCCGAAGGCACCCTTGACGCGCGCGAGCTCGCCCGTGATCTCGCTCAACGTCTAGGCCCCCACTCGTTCCCACCTGGTGCTCGGGGCGCAAGCATGACAAAGCCCCCCGACAGGAGGGATGGCGACCCGCGAGTTGCGCGGCGATGCGGAGCGGGTCACGACCGGCTAATCGGCTCTCACGCGTCTGGTGTCGTGCGCCCACATCGCGACCTCGACGCGGTTGCGGGCGCCGAGCTTGGCCATCAACGACGCGACGTGGGTCTTGACCGTGCTCAGGCCCACGAAGAGCTCGGTGGCGATCTCGGCGTTGGTCCGGCCCCGTGCCACCAGCGCGAGCACCTCCTCCTCGCGCTCGGTGAGCGGGGTGACGGGCTGGACCGGTGCCACCGGCGCGTGGTCGGCGAAGGTCGCCAGCAGCCGGCGGGTGACGTTGGGGGCGATCAGCGCGTCCCCGTCGGCCGCGGCATGGATGGCCTGCACGAGGAGCTCCGGCCCTGCGTCCTTGAGCAGGAAGCCGCGGGCGCCGGCGCGCAGCGCGCCGAGGACGTACTCGTCGAGGTCGAAGGTGGTGATCACGACCACCGCCATGGGGTCGGGCACGTCCGGCCCGGCCAGGCGCCGCGTCACCTCGACGCCGTCGAGCCCGGGCATCCGGATGTCGACGAGGAGGACGTCGGGACGGAGCCGGGTCGCCAGGTCGAGCGCCGCGAGCCCGTCCGCTGCCTCCCCCACGACCTCGAGGTCGGGTTGCGCGCCGAGGATCATCACGAGCCCGGTCCGGACCAGGTCCTGGTCGTCGGCCACGACGACGCGGATGCTCATGCCGGCGCCTCCACCGGCAGCACGGCCTCGACCACCCAGCCGCCCTCGGGCCGCGGGCCCGCGGAGAACGACCCGCCGAGGAGCTGGACGCGCTCGGCCATGCCCAGCAGGCCGAACCCGGGCTTCGGCGCTGGCCCCGGCTCGGCCCGTCCGTCGTCGCTGACGCGCAGCGTGACGGCGTCGCCCTCGCGGCGTACGTCGATCCCGACGCGGGTCGCGCTCCGCGCGTGCCGTACGGCGTTGGTGAGCGCCTCCTGCGCGAGCCGGTAGAGCGCGGCGTCCACGGGTGGTGCCAGCCGCGACAACGAGCCGTCCACCGAGACCTCGACCGCGGGCGTCGGGTCGGCGCGGGCCAGCGCAGGCAGGTCCGCGACACCCGGCTGCGGTGCGTAGGCGACCGCCTCCTCCTCCCGCAGCACCCGCACCATGGACCTCATCTCCGCCAGCGTTCGCGACGCCTCGGACTCGATCGCGGCCAGGATCTCCGCAGCCCTCTCGGGCTGGGTGCCGGCGACGACGCCACCGGCCTGGGCCTGCACCGCGATGGCCGAGACGTGGTGGGCCACCGTGTCGTGCAGCTCGCGCGCGAGCGCGACCCGCTCCTGGTTGCGGATCTCACGCTGCTGGCGGAGCCAGAGGTCCGCGCGGTAGCGGAACACCGCCGCGAGGGCGATGACCAGCAACAGCAGGACGGTCCCGCCGAAGATGTCGGCCCAGCCCGCGGACCCGGCGTACATCCCCAGCGCAACGACGACCGCCACGAACGCCGTACCCACGACCACCTCGCGGCCCGAGCCCCACCGCACCAGGGAGTAGAGCAGGACCAGCACGGCCGCCATGGAGTAGAGGCCGAGGTCCCCGTCGTGCGCGGCCACCTGGAGCACGGAGAGCACCCCCGCGACGCCCCACCCCACCAGGGCGGTCACCAGGGGGCGATGCCGCCGCCGGAGCAGCGCAGGAACCAGCGCCAGGGCGAGCACCGTCACCAGGGGCCGCCAGGTCACGCCCGGTCGAGCGGCGCCCTCGACCAGGACGCCGGCCGCGAACACGCCCACCAGCAGCCAGTCGGGCCGGCCGACGGGTGGGGCGTCGGCAGGCCGCGGCTCGTGCCAGACGGAGCGCGGGACGGTGACCACAGCGCCAGCCTAGGGAGCGGGGCGCCTCGGCGTGCCCGCCGAAAGTACGAGCGAGGAACCGTGCCATCGGCCGGGCGAGCTCCGGCCTCGAAGCCGAGGCGCCCGCGACGTGGCGCAGGGACCGTGGACGCACCGATCCCCACCACGACAACGGAGCCCGACATGAATGCACCTCACCGCACGCCCCTGGAAGACCGGACGATCCCCGTGCAGGCCAAGCTCGCCGCCGCGTGGACGAGCTTCATGTTCCTGTACGTCTACGTGGACGTCCTCGGCTTCTACACGCCCGGCATGGTCGAGGACATCCTCGACGGCAAGGTCTACGAGTTCGACCTCTCCCAGACCTTCTCGGTGGCGGCGCTGACCGCCCTGGCCGTCCCGATCTTCATGGTGGTGCTGTCGACGACGCTGCCTGCCAGGGTGAACCGCACCACGAACCTCGTCGTGGCCGCGCTCTACGTGCCCTTCACGGTCTTCAACATCGCGGGCGGGTTCTACCTGTACTTCTACGGGCTCGGCGTCGTGCTGGAGCTGGTCCTCCTCGCCCTCGTCCTGCGGTGGGCCTGGACCTGGCCCCGCACCGCGCCGACGGCGACCCCGCCGAGCAGGGCGACCCGTCCGGCGCGGGACGCCGTTCGCGCCCGGCAGCAGGCGTGACCCCGCGAGCGGCGGCTCAGCGCACCACCATGACCGGGCAGCGCGCCCGGTGCAGGACGGCGTGGCTGACGGAGCCGAGGAGCAGTCCGGCGAAGGGGTTGAGCCCCCGCGACCCCACGACGACAAGCGAGGCGTGCTTGGACGCCTCGATGAGGGCCGCAGCCGGCGCGAGCGCGATGAGATCCGACTCGATGTCCACCTCGGGATGGCGGGCGGCCGCCGCCTCGACGGTCGCGGCGAGGCGCTCCCCCTCGTCGTTGAGGAGCCGGCCGAGGGCGTCCGGCATCTCTCCGTGTCGGTCGACGTGGACCGTGCCGACGGCGGCCGCCCGCACCGCGGACACCGTCTCGCCGGTCGCCCGGGCGTGCCGGCACGCGACGTCGAGCGCAGCGTCGCTCGCGGCGGACCCGTCCACACCGACGACGATCCGCCGGGCGTCCGACGCATCGGCGACCCGGACCACGATGACCGGGCACGCAGCGTGGGTCGCGAGGTGCTGGCTCACCGAGCCGACGAAGAGCTCACCGGCCAGGCCGTGTCCGCGACCGCCCACCACGAGGAGGGCGGCATCGCGGGAGAGGTCGACCAGGGTCGTCACCGCAGGGCCGTGCGTGCGGACCACGGTGGCGGCGTCGACGGGCGCCTTGGCCAGGATCGCCGTGGCACGCCGCTCCACCTCGATCCAGTGGTCGGCTGGCTGCCACGCGACACCGGGCGTGGCGCCGGTCTCCTCGACGATGGCCACGGTCACCGGGCGGCGTTGGAGCTGGGCATCTCGCACCGCCCATCCCAGTGCGAGATCCGCGTCGGTGGACCCGTCGTAGGCGACGAGGATGCTGCGCGTGGTGTCGTCCATGAGGCGAGCATGTACGTGCGCGGGCGACCATCGCCAGAGTCGGAGGTCCCGTCGCCGGCACCGCGGGGGCCTCAGCCCGCCGGACCTCCGGGCCGTGACGGCCGTCGGGTGGCGCCCAGGTGGGGCGGCGTGGGCAGGACCCCCGGGCGGTGGAACCCGGGCAGCCCGAGCAGGACGGCGGCGAGCACGGCACCCATCCAGTCGAGCGTGAGGTCGCCCACCGTGTCGGCGTACGCCGTGCCGGCCTCGCCCGAGCGGGTGACGAACGCGAGGTACTCCCACACCTCCCAGGCGACCCCGAGGGTCATGGCCACCGACACCGACACCTCCAGCCGCCGCCGCAACGGCGCCTCGACGGCGCCGGAGAAGATGACCGCAGCGGCGCCGAGCAGACCGGTGTTGACGAAGTGGACGAGGTCGTCGAACCACACCACCTGGTCGTAGAGGTCCAGCCGGTTGCCCAGGATGTCGGAGAACGCCGGCACGGTGACCATCAGGTCGGCCAGCCACGGGTAGGGCCCCGCCGGGCGGCGCAGCCAGTAGACCAGCGGCACCAGGAAGGCGAGCAGCGGATAGGTGACCGCACGGGTGCCGGGTGCCTTGCCCTCCAGGTTGCCCCAGGCGGGGTCGATGGCCACCCGGGCCATGGCCAGGACCAGCACCACCTTGGCGAGCAGGTCGAGGACGATCACCCACGAGGGGACCACGCGTGGATGCACGCCCTCGGCGAGCGAGCTCACCCCTCACCCCGTCCCTGCCGGCCCGGCGGGCGGCGCGGCGCCGGGATCCGCGGCGGCGGGGGGTCGTCCGACGACCGGGGCATCGCCCGCGGCGCGTCAGTCACCCGAGCGCGCGACGGGGATGCGCGTCGGCTCGGACACCTCGCCGTCGGACGGGATCGTCACGGTCAGCACGCCCGAGGCGTACGACGCCGTCACGTCCTTGCCCGTGCTCCCCTTGGGCAGCGGGAGGCGGCGGCTGAACGACCCGAAGCGCAGCTCGCTGTGGTGGTCGTCGTGCTCCTCGTGCCGCCGCTCGCCGTGGATGACGAGGTAGCCGTCGTCGACGGTGACGCTGACGTCCTTGTCGGGGTCGATGCCGGGGAGGTCCGCCCGCACGACGTACTTCCCGTCCTCGCGGTACTCCTCGACGGGGATGAAGCCCTCGTCGTACGACTGGCGGAAGGGGGCCACCGTCTCGAGCCAGTCCACCATCTCGGCGAAGGGACTCTGGGTGCGTCGCGTCAGTGCCATGGGCGTGCCTCTCGGTCGGGGTCTGGTCTCCCCCATGCTCGTCCGCCGCACGGCGCCCCAGCAGAGGCGCACGGACCGGGCCACTCGACCCGGGACCTCTGCTCGGTGGGGCATGCGGGGGCGGCTCGACGAGCCGGTCACCACCCCCGACGCCACGCCCGCTCGCCGCCCCAGAGCCGGTCGCCGGGGCGCTCGGGCACCGCCACCGCGATCCACTCCTCGAAGCGCTCCTGGTCGCGTCGCTGGAGCTCGTCGAGCAGCCGTCGCCGCTCCTCGACCAGGACCATCCGCCGGGGCACCGAGGTGCGCCTGTGCACCACTTCGTCCGTGGTCCAGTCCCACCAGCGGATCAGGTCGCGCGTGGCGAGGAGCTCGACCGGACCGCTGCAGCTGCGCAGGGAGTGGGCCAACAACCGCGAGCGCACCGTCCGGACGAAGGCCGGGGAGCTCCCCACCAGCAGGGCTCCGACCAGCAGCCCGACGCCGCCCCAGGCGGCGACGAGGGCATCGCTCGTCGTCGCTCCCACCCCGAGCCAGACCGCGCCCCTCCTCGCCCACGCCCACCGGTCGTGCCGGTCCTCGGCGAAGACCAGCCCCAGGAGCGCGCCGAACACCGCCATCGCGGGACCGAGCACCGCCAGGCGCACCCACCCGCCGGTCGGGACGTCGTACGACACGCTCGACACGACGACGACCGTGGTCACCACCGCCCACACCCAGCGGTACACCCTCATCCCGTCCACCTCCGGCTCGCGGCACGGGCCGCCGCCGGGCGGGCCCTGCCGCTCCCCACGGTGCCCGCAGCGCCGCCCGGCTCCCAGAGGCAGCCGGCCGGTGCCGACCAGCCGGTGGGCGGCTCGGGCACGGGGCCGACGTCATGGGGCGCGGCGGGCCGGCTCGCGCGCTGCCCGGCCCGCCCCGGACGGCCCCCGAGGGACCGGGTAGAAGGGCACTGCCCGCCTCGGGTGGGCGACGGCACGCTGGTCTGCGAGGAACGTCTCGAGGGAAGGCTGAGCGATGTCGCAGACACTCGTCGTGCCGGTGCCGGCGCTGCGCCGGATCATCGCGGGTGCCGCCAGCGCCCCGAGCGTGCGCAACACGAAGCCGTGGCGCTGGCGCGCGTCGGCCGACGTGCTGGAGCTGTTCGCCGACCGCAGCCGGCGCCTGCCGTCGACGGACCCGGACGGCCGCGACATGGTCATCAGCTGCGGTGCCGCGCTGCACCACGCCCAGGCGATGGCCGCTGCGCTCGGCTGGAGCGCGACCGTGACCCGACGCCCGGACCCCGAGCGCCCCGACCTGCTCGCCCGGCTGGACCTCGCGTCGGGCACCCCTGCTCCCGGGGGCGACGCCGTGCTCGCGGCCGTCGAGCAGGAGGGCGCCGACCCGCGGCCCCCCGCCTCCCGACCGGTGCCACGGGAGCATCTCGAGCACCTCGCGGCGGCGGCGACGACCTGGGGCACCATCGGTCGGGCACTCACCGACCGCGACGAGCGCTCGAGGGTCGACCGGCTCATCTCCCGCGCGGCGACGCTCCAGGGCCAGGACCGCGCCGCCGTCTCGGAGCAGGAGGCGTGGATCGCCCGGGCCACGCCGGAGGGCTTCGCACCACCCGGACCGGTGGACGGCCTCGTCATGCTCCTCGACCGTGACGACACGCCGGAGAGCTGGCTGCGGGCCGGTGAGGGCCTGAGCACGATGTGGCTGGCCGCGGCCGAGGAGGGGATGTCGATCGTCCCGCTCTCGCAGGTGATCGAGGTGACGCAGACCCGCGAGGCGCTCCGGGCCGAGGTCCTCGACGGGCTCGGTCACCCGCTGCTGCTGGTGGGCGTCGGCTGGCAGCCGACGGGCCGCACGGACCTCCAGCAGTCACCCCTCCGCGTACGCCGGCCCGACCCCCACCTGGCCCACGGGCACTGACCACCGACGGGGCCGGGGATCCGTCGCTCGCTCGCGCCCGGACGAGGGTCCCTGGGAGGTGGGGACCTTGGTCCCGGCCGATCATGGACGTCCTCCTCTCCACGCGACCCCACCGGTCGGCCACAGTGGAAGTACCGGAAGACATCCGGAATCGTGAACCGAGGAGGAGATGACGATGAGCGTCATCCACCGCCAGCACCACATCAGCACCGAGGGCGTCACCACCTCCGCGACCGAGGAGGTCACCCGTCCGGGCCTCGCCCGCGCCCTCGCCGTCCTGCGGATCGCCTTCGGAGTGACCTTCCTGTGGGCCTTCCTCGACAAGACCTTCGCCCTGGGCTTCCACACCGGCTACGACCAGGCGGGCAACCTCGACCGCTTCGGCCCCGCCGCCTGGATCAACGGCGGCAGCCCCACCGAGGGGTTCCTGTCCTTCGGCGTCCCGGCCGACAACCCCTTCCACGGGTTCTTCACCTCCCTGGCCGGACACGCCTGGGTCGACTGGCTCTTCATGGCCGGCCTGCTCGGCATCGGCCTGACCCTGCTGCTCGGGGTCGGGATGCGGATCGGCACCGCTGCGGGCGCCCTGATGTACGCCTTCATGTACCTCGCCGCGTTCCCGCTGGAGAACAACCCCATCGTCGACGACCACCTCATCGGCGTCATCGTGATGGTCGTCCTCGCCCTCGGCGCGGCCGGCATGACCTGGGGCCTGGGCCGCTGGTGGAGCAACACCGCACTGGTCCGCAGGTTCCCCATCCTCCGCTGACACCAACCCACACCCACACACCCGGACCCGGCGCCCACGGCGCCGGGTCCTCTCGCGTGCGAACGGCCACGCGGGCAGCGCCGGCGCCGCCCCTCTCGTCAGGTGCCGCGTGCCGCACGGCGGCGCCGCAGGGTGCTGGGCAGGGTGAGCACGAGAGCGAGCACGATGCCGAGGAACATGCCGATCGTGTTGGCGGCGACGTCGCGCGGGTCGGACACCCGCCCCGGGATCTCGCGCTGGACGCTCTCGATCATCGAGGTCAGCACGATGCCGGCGGCCAGGGCCACGAGCCACAGCCGAGAGCCGACGAGCAGCAGCAGGAACATCCCCAGCGGGACGAAGAGCCCGATGTTGGCGAGGAACTCGAACCGCTCCACGCTGAGCCGGCTGGTGATCGGGTCGAGGTCGGGGTAGCGCTCGAGCCGGGCCAGGATGCGACCGGCCAGGCCCGCGTAGTCGGGCTGCTCCGCCCCGGGCGTCAGCGTGACCAGCCCGACGAACCCCAGGTAGAGCAGTGTCATCAGGCCGAGGAAGGGATGTCGGTGCAGCACCCGACCCATCATCCGGGTCGTACCTGAGCGGGGCACCGCCGCGTCCGGCGTCGGTGGCATCGGGGAGGCTGTCCCCATGACGCGCGTCCGCCTCTCCCTCCTGCCGGGTGAGCGGGTGCTGGTCGCCGACGGCAGTGCCTCCCGCGAGCTGCCGCTCGGCGCGCTTCCGGCCCACGTGCGCGAGCGGGAGGACGGGCCCGACGCCCCGCGGTGGGTGTGGGACGACACCGCCCGCTGGTATCCCGGGCTGCTGGCGGCAGGCGTGCGGGTGACGAGGTGCCACGACCTCCGGCTCTGTCGTCGCGTGCTCTCCCGGGCACCCGCCGTCGACCGGTCCTTCCTGCGCGGCGACCAGGCCGACCTGTGGGACCTGCTGCGGCCGTGGTCCGCGGAGCGGGTGGGCGACCCCGTCCTGTTCGGCGCCGACGACGCGGCCGAGCACCTGCGCGCCGACCTCGAGGACGACCGCCAGCTCGCCGCGATCGCTGCCTCGCCGGAGCAGCCGAGGCTCGCGCTCCTCGTCGCGGCGGAGTCGGCCGGCGCGCTCGCGGCCGCCGAGATGACGCACGCGGGGGTCCCGTGGCGGGTCGACGTCCACGAGGCCCTGCTCACCGAGCGGCTCGGCCCACGCCCGGTGCGCGGAGCGCGCCCCCGCCTGCTCGAGGAGTGCGCCGACGACCTGCGCCGCCTGCTCGACGCCCCCGCCCTCAACCCCGACTCCCACCCCGACCTGCTCGCCTCGCTGCGCCGCGCCGGCATCGACGTCGGCGACATCCGCGCCTCGACCCTGCGTGCGGTCGACCACCCGGTCGTCGAGCCGCTGCTGCGCTACAAGTCGCTCGCCCACCTCTTCCAGACCAACGGCTGGGCGTGGCTCGACGACTGGGTGCGCGACGGTCGCTTCCGTCCCGTCTACCAGCCGGCCGGCTCGGCCACCGGGCGGTGGTCGTCCAACGGCGGGGGCGCGCTGTCGATCCCCGCGCAGGTGCGCTCGGCCGTCGTCGCCGACGACGGCTGGACCTTCGTGGTCGCCGACGTCGCGCAGCTCGAGCCGAGGGTGCTCGCCGGGATGAGTGGCGACCGTGGGCTGGCCGCGGCGGCGCGGGGTGCCGACCTCTACCAGGGGATGGTCGACGCCGGCGCGGTCGCGAGCCGTCAGGACGCCAAGCTCGGCCTGCTCGGGGCGATGTACGGGGCCACCAGTGGCGAGAGCGGACGGATGGTCGCGGGGCTGACCCGCCGCTACCCGCAGGCGTTCGGCCTGGTCGAGGAGGCCGCACGGGCGGGCGAGCGCGGCCAGGTGGTGCGCACGCTGCTCGGGCGTGGCAGCCCGTCACTGGGCGGGACGTGGGAGGAGTCGCCCGACGCGACGCCGCCCGACCTCGACGCGCTCGACCGGCAGCGTCGCGCCTTCGGCAGGTTCACCCGCAACTTCGTGGTGCAGGGCACGGGCGCGGAGTGGGCGCTGTGCTGGGTCGCCGACCTGCGCAACCGGCTCTGGCGACTCGGCGACGGCGCGCTCACCGACCGGCCCCACCTCGTGTTCTTCCTCCACGACGAGGTGGTCGTGCACACTCCCGCCGCCCTGGCCGACGCGGTCGGCCGGGAGGCCAGGGCGGCGGCGGAGGACGCGGGCCGGCTGCTGTTCCGCGACCTCGCGGTGGACTTCCCGCTCACCGTGACCGTCACGCGCTCCTACGCAGAGGCGGGCAAGCCCGGAGCCACGGCGGTGGGTGGCCCACCGGAGGGCCCGGCCCTATCGTGAGCGCATGAGCGAGCACGACGACATCGCCGGAGCGGACATCGACGACATGTTCGACACCGACGCCGGCCCGCAGCCGGTGTGCCGGGTCTGCGGCGCGCTGGTGGCCGCCACCGACGTCTACCGCCGCGCGCACTGGGACTGGCACGAGGCGTCCAACGGCGCCTGAGGTGGCGCCGGTCTCACGCCCCCTGGCCGAGCGGCTCGATCTCACCACGCTCGACGAGGTCCTCGAGGGCCGTGCAGCACCCGGACTCCCACCCGCCGGCGCCGTCCTCGAAGGAGACGACGGCCTCACCCGCGCACGCGGGGTCGCCCCGGTCCCCTGACTGCTCGCTCCGGTGGTAGGAGCACCGTCCCTCGGCCGCCGGTCCACCGGCCGCGTGCAGGGACGGGTCGAACGTCCGCGACTGCCTCATGCCGCTCCCCTTCCTCTGGCTGTCCGCCCGTCCCACCACGGTGCCACGGCCGCTGCCGCGGGGTCCTCACCCCTGTGGTCCTGGTCTCATTCCGCGCGACTGGCGCGCCATTTCGGGTGGACGGGCGGGCCCGCGGGTTGCGTGCCGGCGCCGCTGTTTGATCTGTCGGCGGATGGCCACCGGATTCGAGCATCCGCGCGACCTGCCCACGCCCGACCCCGTCGACGAGCCGCACCCCGCCCTCGACGCGGCGATCGAGCCCACCGCGCCGCGTGAGCGCGGCCTGGACAGGCTCGTCTTCGGCGTCACCGCCGTCGTCAGCCTGGCGTTCCTGGCCTGGGGCTTCATCAGCACCGACAGCCTCGCCGACGCCTCGGGCAAGGGGCTGGCATGGACGATGGAGAACACCGGCTGGCTCTTCGTCCTGACCTCGAGCGGGTTCGTCGTCTTCGTCATCTGGCTGGCGCTCGGCAAGTTCGGCAACATCCCGCTCGGCCGCGACGACGAGCAGCCGGAGTTCCGCACGATCTCCTGGGTGGCGATGATGTTCAGCGCCGGCATGGGCATCGGGCTGATGTTCTACGGCGTCAGCGAGCCGATCACCCACTTCATCGCTCCCCCGCCCGGCACGGGTGCCGCCGGCGAGGCCGAGGCCGCGCAGAACGCCATGGCCACGACGATGTTCCACTGGACGCTGCACCCCTGGGCGATCTACGCGGTCGTGGGCCTCGCTGTGGCGTACGGCGTCTACCGCAAGGGACGCCTGCAGCTGATCAGCTCGGCGTTCGAGCCGCTCATCGGACGCCACGCCCACGGGCTCGGTGGCAAGGCGATCGACATGTTCGCGATCTTCGCGACTCTCTTCGGCTCGGCCACCTCCCTGGGCCTCGGCGCGCTGCAGATCGAGTCGGGCCTCACGATCGTCGCCGGCCTCGGCGACACCGACAACGCGGCGCTCATCGGCATCATCACCGTCCTGACGGCCGCCTTCGTGCTCTCCGCCGTGTCCGGCGTGGCCAAGGGCATCCAGTGGTTGTCCAACATCAACATGGTCCTCGCGGTCGCGCTCGCCCTGTTCGTCTTCGTGGTCGGTCCGACCGTGTTCATCCTCAACCTGGTGCCCACCTCGATCGGCAGCTACGTCGCCGACCTCCCGATGATGGCCGCCCGCACTGCCGCCGAGGGCGCGGAGACCAGCGCGTGGCTCTCGACCTGGACGGTGTTCTACTGAGCGTGGTGGCTGTCGTGGACGCCGTTCGTCGGCATGTTCATCGCCCGCATCTCCCGCGGCCGCACCATCCGCCAGTTCGTCACCGGCGTGCTGCTGGTGCCGAGCATGATCAGCGTGGTCTGGTTCTGCATCTTCGGCGGCGCGGCGATCGACCTGCAGGAGAAGGGCACGACATCGCGGGCGCGGGTGGCCTGGAGAACCAGCTCTTCAGCACGCTCGAGGCCTACCCCCTGGCGACGGCGTCCAGCATCGTCGTGATGGTCCTGGTCGGCATCTTCTTCGTCTCGGGCGCCGACGCCGCGTCCATCGTGATGGGCTCGCTGTCCGAGCGCGGCACGATCCACCCCAGCCGTCCGACCGTCGTCTTCTGGGGCGTCGCCACCGGTGCCGTCGCCGCGGTGATGCTGCTCGTCGGTGGCCCGGACGCCCTCAGCGGGCTGCAGACGATCACGGTGATCGCGGCGCTGCCCTTCGTGCTGATCATGATCGGCCTGGCGGTCGCGCTGGTGAAGGACCTCGGCCAGGACCCGCTGGTCGTGCGGCGCAAGTACGCCCGCGAGGCCGTGGAGGCCGCCGTCATCACCGGCGTCACCGAGCACGGCGACGACTTCGTGTTCTCCGTGGAGAAGAGCGAGGTCGAGTAGGGCGGGCCGCAGACCGGGGCCGGCGAGACCGCGAAGAGCTGACGCCTAGGCTCGGGGCATGACCGACCCGCTGCGCATCGGCTTCGTCGCCGGCTCGACCCCCGACAAGTGGGCACGCCATTGGCGCGACCGCCGCCGCGAGCCGCTCGAGCTGGTGCCGGTGACGGAGGCCGAGCAGCTCGACGGCGTCCGCGACGGCAGCCTCGACATGGCGCTCGTGCGGCTCCCCGTCGACCGCGACGGGCTGCACTGCGTGCGGCTCTACGACGAGCTGCAGGTGGCCGTCGCGTCGCGGGATCACGTCCTGGCCGCCGCCGACGAGGAGGTCACCACGGCCGACCTCGTCGACGAGCAGCTCGTCCGCCCCCACCCGAGCGGCTGGACGCCGACGGTCCGCCAGCTCGAGTGGCCGCCGATGACCGAGCAGGAGGCGATCGAGACGGTCGCGGCCGGCACGGGCATCGTGATCGTGCCGATGTCGGTCGCGCGCCTCCACCAGCGCAAGGACGTGGTGACCCGCGTCGTGGCCGACCTCGAGCCCACCACGATCGCGCTGGTCTGGCGCATCGAGCGCGACGACGACGTCACCCAGGCGTTCGTCGGGGTCACCAAGGGCCGCACCGCCAACACCTCGCGCTGAGCGCCGGCCGGTGCCCGAGGCGGTTGCGGGGTACCGGCGTCGGGAGCGGGGCCGTGGTGCCGCGCCACGACGAGGAGGCGACATGCGCATCGTGATCACCGGCGCGAGCGGCAACGTGGGCACGGCGCTGCTGCGTCGGCTGGCCGACGACGGCGGGCACGAGCTCGTCGGGCTGGTGCGGAGACCGCCGGGCGACGACGCCCCGCTGTCGGCGGCCGAGTGGGTCCGGGTCGACCTGACCGACGACGCCGACACCGGGGCACTGCGGGCCGCCTGCGAGGGGGCCGACGCGGTGGTGCACCTGGCCTGGGGGTTCCAGCCCTCGCACCGCGAGGACCACCTCCGCGAGCTCGGGGTCGGCGGCACCCGGCGGGTGATCGACGCCGTCGTGGCCACGGGCGTTCCTCACCTCGTGCACATGTCATCGGTGGGCGCCTACTCGCCGAAGCACGACGACTCCCCCGTCGACGAGACCTGGCCGACCGCCGGCGTCCCGACGTCGATGTACAGCCGGCACAAGGCCGCCGCCGAGCGGCTCCTCGACCGCCTCGAGACCGACTTCCCGGGCGTGGTCGTGACCCGGATGCGCCCCGGGATCATCGGGCAGCGCGACGCGGGCAGCGCGCTGCTGCGCTACGGCCTGCCGGCGCTGGTGCCGAGCGGCGTGCTGCGCCACGTGCCGGTGCTGCCGATCGACGAGCGCCTCGTCATCTCGATGGTGCACGCCGACGACGTCGCCGACGCGTTCGCCCGGGTGCTCGCGGCCCGGGCTCCGGGCGCGTTCAACCTCTCGGCGCCGCCGCCGGTCACCGCCCACCAGGTGGCCGACGTGCTCGGCGCCCGCCTCGTCCACGTCCCCTCCGGTGTGGTGCGCGCCGCCGTCTCGGCGAGCTGGCACGCGCGGCTCCAGCCGGTCGACCCCGGCTGGATCGACATGGGCTACGCGGTGCCGCTCCTCGACTCGACGCGCGCACGGACCGAGCTGGGCTGGAGCCCGACGACGGACGCGGTCTCGGTGCTGGCCGAGACCCTCGAGGGCATGCAGGAGGCGGGCTGGTCCCGGACGCCGGTCCTGCGCCCGCGCTCGGTGGCCGGTGGCCTGCTGCGGACGCTGCGCCGGGGGCCGGTCAGCAGCCGCCGGGAGCCCTGAGCGTTCCGACCGTGGCGCCCCGGCGTGCCTCTACCGGTCAGTCCTGCCCGGTCGGACGACGACGTCGGCGCCGGCCCGTACGGCTCGCGCGACCCGCAACCGGAGCACCTTCGCGTAGCCGCGCACGAACCGCGCGTAGCGCGGCGTGCGTCCGTGGTGGCCGAGGAAGCCGTGCGGTCCCTCGACCATCACCCCGGTCGTCACGTCGTAGCGCGACTGGTGCCACGGGCACACGAGGCATCCGTCGGCGTCGACGCGCCCCTCGGCCAGGTCGGCGAGCTGGTGCCGGCAGCGGCGTGACACCGCGAAGAGCTCGCCGTCGCGGTTGCCCACCGCCCATCTCCCGGCCCGGCGGACCTGGCCCGGGGTCAGCTGGTCGGCGGGAACGCTCGTCTCACGGCTCACCCGACCAGACTGGGCACTCGGGCGGGGCGGGTGCACCTCCAGCGGGGTGGTCACCGAGCCGGGCCACTCGTGTCGCGTCGGGGCAGGACTGAGGAACCGACCGCCCCGCCGGATCGGCCCGGGCGGCTACCGTGGCCCCATGGCGACGCTCCACGAGGCGACGATCTCACCGCGCAAGGACGAGCTCGTCGGTCCCTGGCTCCGCACCAGGTCGTGGTGGGACGGCGCCAGCGAACGCGAGCCGGTCGGCTCGTTCCGGTTGGACGATCCGGCCGGCGAGGTGGGGATGGAGTGCTTCCTGTTCGGGTCGCGATCGGCGTCGACCCTGTTCGTCCCGGTCACCTACCGTGCCGCTCCGTTGCCGGGCGCCGAGGCGAGCCTGCTGGGCACCATGGAGCACTCCGTCCTCGGCACCCGCTACCTGTACGACGCCTGCGCGGACCCGGTCTTCGTCGCGACCGTGCTCCACGCGATCCGCACGGGCGGCCGTCAGGCCGACCTCCTGCTGAGGCGGCCCGACGGCACCCAGGTCCAGCGCGAACCCACCGCAACCGCCTGGGGCGAACGCGTGTCGACCGTCCCCCAGCACGACGCTGAGCAACCGGTGTCCCCGACGGACGGGTCCGACCGCACCACCATCGCCGGCACGGGCTTCGAGCTCACCGTCATGCGTCGGGTCGGCGACGCCCCGCCAGGCCCGGCACTGATCGGCAGCTTCGAGGGCGGGGATGGTCTCCGCCTGGTCGTCGTCTCCGGCTGAGCGCCGGCACCGTGCAGCGCTGGCCGCTACGGCCGCACGTCCGGATCCGCCGGTGATCAGCGTGCGGTTCGGCCCCAGCCGTGGATCTCACCGCCAAGGCTGAGCTGGACGGCGAGCTGGTCGGCGAGCTGGTCGCGGGAGTCTCGGGCTGGACCTGGGCCGGGCCGCCGGGATCGGGATGATCTGGGTGCACCACGACCAGCGCGGGACCTGCCCCGGCGCCAGCCTGTTGGGAGCTTTCGAGCGTGAGGCACGCTCAAGCCTGTGAACTCGGCCTCGGGGTCACCGAGACCGAGGTCCGGGAGAAGATCCAGCCGCCGCTGACCTGACGGCCGCAGACACCGACGACGCTAATGTCGCTGCGTGAGCGATGAGCCTCCCGTGCGACTTGCGCTACGAGTCGACGACGTGCCGGCCGCCACGGCGTTGTACGAGCAGCTCGGCTTCGTGCAGGTCGGGACGGTCCCGGACCCGGACGGTCGCGCCCTGATGGTGATCCTCAGGCGCGGACCCCTGCAGCTGCTCGTCGACGCACTGGACGGGATGCCGTTCCCCGACAGCGCGCGCGAGCGGCTCACCAAGACCGGCCCCCGTGGACTCGGCGTGGTCATCGGCATCGAGGTGGCAGACGTGGACGAGGCCGCCCGAATCGCCGCGGCCGCAGGGTGCGTCGTCACTTCCGGTCCCGAGTCTGCCCCGTGGGGCGAGCGATACGTGGAGCTCGAGGATCCCTACGGTTACCTGTGGAAGCTCTTCCGCGTGCTGCCTGAGCAGGGCGGCGACGGCCTGCAGGCCGCGGTCGACGCGTGGTTCGGCGTCGACGGGCCCACGCCCGGCTGACGGCGTGGGTGAGGCCGAGCGGGTGTCGTCGACGCGCAGCGTGCGCCGGTCCTCGTCGAGGGCCCACTCAGCCACCCACAGAGAGGATCATGAGTGCAGCGTTGCAGCGATCGAGTACCCGGGACGGGTATGGGCGCGCCTTGGCGGGTGAAAGCGCGTGCCCGTGAGCGCCGATGCGCTCCGGCCATGGGAGACGCACAGATCGTGACCGGCAAGGCGGATGCGGACCTCGACCAGCGACTCAAACGACGAGCTGGACCGGTCCAACGCCGTCGCGACGCCTGATGCCGCCCCGGCCGTGGAGCTGACCGCCAAGGCAGAACCTAGACGGCGAACTGGTCGCGGGAGTCTCGGGCTGGACCTGAGGCCAGGTCGCCGAGGTCGCGATGACCTGGGTGCACGAGGACCAGCGTGGGACCGGTCTCGGCGGAAGCAGGTGGCCGTAAGGGCTGGTCTGCTCAAACGCCCCGGGGCTGGTGGCCGAGCAGCCGAGCCGCTGCCCCTCCTCTACCCGAGCAGCGCCACTAAGACAGTCTCGTCCCCGCTCAGACACCCGGATCCGGGTGGTTGAGCGGGGACGCGACCGCTTGAGGACGCCCTGTCGGCCCGACCCAAACACCGCACACCACGTACCGCGCAGCCGCGTCAGACGTTGGCGTGCAGCCAGTCCCCCAGCGCCCGCGCGGACGCCTCGACCACGCTCGGCCAGTCGAGCGCGGACTCGTCGGCGCTGTCGGAGACGTGCTTGACCAGCCGCACCGGCACGCCGGCCTCGCGCGCGGCGTACGCCACGGCGTAGCCCTCCATGTCGACGAGGTGCGCCCGCAGGGCGAGGGCGTCGCGGACAGCGGGGTCGGTGACGAAGACGTCGCCCGTGGCGAGCACGACCTCGGACGCCCCCACATCGAGTCGCTCCTGCGGGTCGTAGCCCAGCGCCCTCACCAGGTCGGCGCTCAGGTCGTGGTTGAGCACGACGCCGGGCTCGAACAGGCCGGTGAGTCCCGGGCGCAGCGCTCCGGCGGTGCCGATGGTGACGACGGTGAGGTCGCTCAGGTCGTCGTACGCCGCGAGCGCGCGGGCGGTCGCGGCTGCGGCCGCGGTCTTGCCGAGGCCGGTGACGACCAGTGGCAGGTGCGGCGGCACGTGGGCGGCCTCCGCGGCGGTCGCAGCGACGACGAGGTGGCGCTCAGCCACGATGCCTCCCGCGCCGCGAGTGCGGGGTGGCGAGCACCGTCTCCACCGCGTCCGGGACGTAGGGCTCGCCGAGCCAGTCGAAGAGCCCGCGCAGCACGTCGGGGTCGGCGACGTAGTCGTCGTAGTGCACACGGTAGGCGGCGTCGCCCAGCCGCTCCGCCGCGTCGAGGATCTTCGCCTCGATCGCGCTCACCTGCGACAGCGGGTCGTCCTTGTGCGTCCAGTAGTTGCTGGCCGCCACGTCCTCGAGGTTGCGGGTGTTGACCACGAACCGGGCGCCCGGGAACACCTGGCGGAGGAAGTCGACGTAGTCGGGCAGGTCCTCGTCGTACCAGCGGATCTCCTTGTAGCCCGTCACCCGCGTGTCGGGCTCGGGCCGCAGCAGCGTCGCCTCGGCCAGGGCGCGGATGTGCCGCAGCGAGGCGTCCTCGGGGAACGCCTCGATGCCGAACCACGGGTGCGTGGGGCGGCTCGCGCGCTCGGGGTCGACGCGCGCCCGCTCGACCAGCCCGCTGCGGTGGAAGTCGTAGAGGTGCCGCATGGCGTGGCGGTTCTCCCCGCGCAGCAGCCAGCCGGGGATCGAGTTGAGGATGCCCATCAGCAGCGTCGAGCCCGACCTCCCGTAGGTCATCACGAACACATGGTCGAGGTCATCCTCGAGGTCGTCGTCGGGGCCGCGCACCCTCACCACGACCTCTCGAGCGGCCGTCCCTCGTGGAAGCCGGCCGTGGACTGCACGCCCACGAGCGCCCGCTCGTGGAGCTGGGCGAGGTCGGCTGCGCCGGCGTAGGTGCAGGAGGACCGCACCCCGGAGCAGATCTGGTCGATCAGGTCCTCCACACCGGGCCGGCCGGGGTGGAGGTACATCCGCGAGGAGGAGATGCCCTCCTCGTAGAGGCCCTTGCGGGCCCGGTCGTACGACGACTCGCCGGCCGTGCGGTTGGCCACCGCGCGGGCCGACGCCATCCCGAACGACACCTTGAACGGCCGGCCGTCGGCGTCCTCCATCAGGTCGCCGGGCGACTCGTGGGTGCCGGCGAACCACGAGCCGATCATCACCGACGATGCCCCGGCGGCCAGCGCGAGCGCGACGTCGCGCGGGTGGCGCACGCCGCCGTCCGCCCACACGTGCTTGCCCAGCTCGCGGGCCGCGGCCGCGCACTCCAGCACCGCGGAGAACTGCGGACGCCCGACCCCGGTCATCATCCGCGTCGTGCACATCGCCCCCGGACCGACGCCGACCTTGACGATGTCGGCGCCGGCCTCGATGAGGTCGCGGGTGCCGTCGGCCGACACCACGTTGCCGGCGGCGACGGGCACGGAGGGTGACAGCGCGCGCACCGACCGCAGGGCCTGGAGCATCCGTTCCTGGTGGCCGTGCGCCGTGTCGACGACGAGGCAGTCGACCCCGGCGTCGAGCAGCTGGGCCGCGCGGTCGGCGACGTCGCCGTTGACCCCGACGGCGGCGGCGATGCGCAGGCCCCCGGACGCGTCGACGGCCGGCGTGTAGAGGGTGGCCCGCAGCGCGCCGAGGCGGGTCAGCACGCCCACCAGCGCGCCGTCGCCGGACACGGCGACCGCGAGCGGGGCGCCGGCGCGCTCGATGGCGTCGTAGACGTCGCGGGGGTCGGTGTCGTCCGCGACGGTGACCACCGACCGGTTCATGACCCGGGCGACCTGGGCGAACCGGTCGACCTCGGCGCAGTCGGCCTCCGAGACCACCCCGACCGGACGGCCGTCCTCCACGACGACGGCCGCCCGGTGCGCGCGCTTGGGGATCAGGGACAGCGCCTCGGCCACGGTCTGGTCCGGGCGGAGCTCGATGGCGGTGTCGAAGACGCGGTGGCGCTGCTTGACCCACGCCACGACGTCGGCGACGACGGGCACCGGGATGTCCTGCGGGATGACCGTGATGCCGCCGCGGCGGGCGACCGTCTCGGCCATCCGCTTGCCCGCGATCGCCGTCATGTTGGCGACCACGATCGGGATCGTCGCGCCGGTGCCGTCGGTGGTGGAGAGGTCGACGTCGTAGCGGCTCGCGACGGACGAGGCGCGAGGCACCATGAAGACGTCGTCGTAGGTCAGGTCGTGGGGCGGCGTGGCGCTGTCGAGGAACTGCACGTGGGGTGACTCTACGCGGCCGGACCCGACGTGCACCGGGGCGAGCAGCCGGCGATCAGCCGGGCGCGGACGCGGCCTCCTGGAGGGCTCGCCAGGTGCGGTCGACGTCGGCGGGTGTGGTGCGCCAGCTGCCGACCGCGACCCGGATCGCCGCGCGCCCCTCGACGGTGGTGTGCGAGAGGTAGGCCTCGCCGGAGGCGTTGACCGCCTCCATCGCCGCCATCGTCGCCTCGTCGCCCGCCCGGAGCCGGAAGACCACCAACGACAGGGACGGCTCGGTCACCAGCTCGAACCGGTCGTCGGCCGCGACGAGGTCGGCGACCCGACGAGCAAGCTCCACCCCGCTGCGGACGTGCGCACGCAGTCCCTCGAGACCGTAGGTGCGCAGCACCGCCCACAGCTTGACCGCGCGGAAGCGCCGCCCGAGCTGCGGGTGCCAGTCGCGGTAGTCGACGACGTCGCCCGACTCGGTGGCGGCGTTGCGGAGGTACTCCGGCAGGATCGACAGCGCGCCGGTCAGGGCGGCGCGGTCGCGCACCCAGAAGGTGCTGCAGTCGAAGGTGGTCAGCAGCCACTTGTGCGGGTTGGTGACGAACGAGTCCGCCGCCTCGACGCCGGCGAGGTGGGCCCGGTGCTCCGGGCACACCGCCGCGACGCCCGCCCACGCCGCGTCGACGTGCACCCACACGTCCCCCTCACGCGCGACGGCTGCCACGGCCGCGATGTCGTCCATGGCCCCGGTGGAGGTGCTGCCGGCGGCGACGTGGACCAGCACCGGTCGCAGCCCGGCAGCGGCGTCCTCCACGATCGCGGCGCGCAGCGCGTCGACGTCCATCGCCTGGGTGGCGGGGTCCACGTCGATCGTGCGGACGGCGTCCTCGCCCAGTCCCGCCATCATCGCGGCCTTCACGAGCGACGAGTGCGCCTGCGTGGACCCGTAGACCCGCCACCCGGCGTCGCCGACCCCGTGCCGTCGTACGTCTCCCCCGCTGGCGCGGTGCAGCGCGGCCAGCAGCGCCGTGAAGGTGGCGGTGGACGCGGTGTCCTGGATGACCCCGCCACCGGGGCCGTCGCTGCGGAACGCGTCCGGCAGCCCGAGCGCCTCGGCGAACCAGTCGAGCACGACCTGCTCGACCTCCGTGACCGCCGGGCTGGTCGCCCAGAGCATCCCCTGCGCGCCGATGCCGCTGGAGACCAGGTCGCCGAGGATCGCGGCGGGCGAGGAGTTGGCCGGGAAGTAGGCGAAGAACCGCGGGTGCTGCCAGTGCGTCAGGCCCGGCACCACCACGCGGTCGAGGTCGGTCAGGACGGCGTCGAACGGCTCGGCCTGCTCGGGCGCCGAGGCGGGCAGCAGACGTCGTACGTCGCCGGGCGCGGCCTGCGAGCGGACCGGGAGGTCGTCGAGCGAGGCCCAGTAGTCGGCGATCCAGTCGATGGCGGCATGGCCGTGGCGACGGAACTCCTCGGGCGACATGTGGGCCGGCTGGTCGGGCATGCGCAGAACCTACTCGCGGCGGTTGAGCGCCGGTACTCACCCCGGAACGGGTAGGTCAGCGGCTGCTGCGGCGCCCGAGGATGACGAGGGTGGGGGCCATGGCCACCACGACTCCCACCAAGAACACCAACGCCTTCTTCCTGCAGGCCGGCATCTCCTTCGCCGTCGCCCTGCTGACGATGATCTTCGCGATCTTCTACCTCCCGGTCGACGGCTGGATCCGCGCCTTCCTCGGCCTCGGGACGATGTTCCTGACCACCTCGAGCTTCACGCTCGCCAAGTGCGTGCGCGACGCGCAGGAGGACAGCTACGTCGTCTCGCGCATCGACCAGGCCCGCGTCGACCGGATCCTCTCCGAGCACGACCCCTTCAAGTCCGTCTCCTGACCACTCACCATCGCCCACCAGAGCCCTCTCCCGGTCCACCGGGAGGGGGCTCTTCGTGCGCCCTCAGCGCAGCTCGGCGCTCGTGAGCCCCAGCACGCGCCGCGCCACGATGAGCTGCTGGATCTGCTGGGTGCCCTCGAAGATGTCGAGGATCTTGGAGTCGCGGGCCCACTTCTCCAGCAGCTCGACCTCGCTGTAGCCGAGCGTCCCGCACAGCTGCACGCACGACAGCGTCACGTCGGAGCCGACCCGGCCGGCCTTCGCCTTCGCCATCGACGCCTCGAGCGAGTTGGGCATCCGGTTGTCGGCCATCCAGGCCGCCTGCATCATCAGCAGCCGGGCCCCCTCCCAGTCGGCCTCCAGCCGCAGGAGCGTCGCCGCGGCTGCCGACTGCGACTGCCCGGGGCGGTCGTAGTCGACGACCACGCCGGCCTGCTCGAGCAGGTCGCGGGTGAGGTCGAGGGAGGCGCGGGCGCACCCGACCGCCATCGCCGCGACCAGGGGGCGGGTGTTGTCGAAGGTGTCCATCGCGCCGGCGAAGCCTGACCGCGCGTCGATCTCGGGCGAGCCGAGCAGGTCCTCTGCGGGCACCCGGCAGTCGGTGAAGGTGAGGGCCGCGGTGTCGGAGGCACGGATGCCGAGCTTGTGCTCGAGCCGCTCGACCTTCAGCCCGGGGTTGTCCTTGCGGACCAGGAAGGACTTGATCGCGGCGCGGCCGAGCTCCTTGTCGAGGGTCGCCCAGACCACGACCGAGTCGGCCCGCTCGCCCGAGGTGACGTAGATCTTCTCGCCGTTAATGACGTAGTCGTCGCCGTCGCGCACCGCGGTCGTGGTGATGTTGGCCGAGTCCGAGCCGGTGCCCGGCTCGGTGATCGCCATCGCCGCCCACGTCCCGCGGTAGCGCTCCAGCTGCTCCTCGGTGGCGACCGACGCGATCGCCGAGTTGCCCAGGCCCTGGCGCGGCATCGAGAGCAGCAGCGCGGTGTCGCCCCAGCACATCTCGGCGACCGACAGCACGGAGGCGAGGTTGGCACCGTTGCGGACCGTACCGGCCTCGTCCCCGGTGCCCGTGCCGTCCCGGCGTACGCCACCCGCGCCGGCCCCGCTCGTCGCCCCGGTCTCGGACACGCCGTCGATCAGCGCGGCGAGCATGTCGAGCTCCCGGGGATAGGTGTGCTCGGCACGGTCGTACCTGCGGGAGATGGGGCGGAGCATGTTCAACGCCAGCTGGTGGGCCTGGCCGACGAGCGTGGCGTGCTTGCGAGGCGTCTCGAGGTTGATCATCAGACGAGCACCGCGCCTTCCATCACGCCGACGGCCCGGAGGTCGCGATACCACCGCTCGACCGGGTGCTCCTTGACGAAGCCGTGCCCGCCGAGCAGCTGGACGCCGTCGAGGCCGATCCGCATGCCCTTCTCGGCGCAGAGCTGGCGGGCGAGGCCGACCTCGCGGGCGAAGTCCTCGCCCCGGGTGGCGCGGGAGGCGGCCCGCCACGTCACCAGCCGCATCGCCTGCACCTCGATCGCCATGTCGGCGACCATGAAGGCCACGGACTGCCGGTGGCTGATCGGCTCGCCGAACGCCTCGCGCTGGTTGACGTAGTCCTTGACGTGGTCGAGCACCGCCTGCCCGGTGCCGACCGCGAGGGCGCACCACGCCAGGCGGGAGAGCCGCACGCACTCGGCGTACGCCTCACCGGCGGCGTCACCGATCAGCGCGTCGGCGCCGACGCGGACGCCGGAGAGGTGCAGTCGCGACAGGGCGGCCGCCCGCACCCCCATCGAGGGGTCGGCCTCCACCTCGAGGCCGTCGGCGCCGGACTCGACCAGGAACAGCGCGGGTGTGCCGTCGAGCATCGCCGCCACGACGAACAGCTCGGCCTCGGCGCCCCGCACGACCGCCGACTTCACCCCGTCGAGGACGATCCCGTCGCCGTCGCGGCGCGCGGTCGTGGCGAGCCGGAACGGGTCGAAGAGCACGGCGGGCTCGGCGACGGCCAGCGCCGCGGCGGGGGCGCCCGACCCGTCGCCGCCGGTGAAGGCGGGGAGGTAGGTCTGCTGCTGGGCGTCCGTGCCCCACAGCGCGATCGCGGTGGCGACGGCTCCCGGGGCGAGCGTGGCGACGGCGAGGCCCATGTCGCCGTGGGCGAGCGCCTCCGCGACCAGGACGCCCGCCGTGGCCGAGCGCTCCTCCATGATCCCGCCGAGCGCCTCGGGGACGCCGAGGCCGGGCAGGCCGAGCTCCTCGGCGGCGGCGAGCACCTCGGCGGGCGCGGCACACGCCGCGTCGGCCGCGGGGGCGGCGGGACGCAGCACCTCATCCGCGAGCTCGCGGACGACTGCGACGAGCATCTCCTCGTCGTCGGTGGGCGTGAGGTCGAAGAGCCCGGTCGACGCCGCGCTCACCGGCCTCGCGCCGGCGCTCCTGCGACCGGCACGGGCGAACGTGCGCCCGGCCGCGGTCGCCACGCGGAAGCCGTCGCGGGTCGTCGCGTAGACGGTCTGCTCCGCCTGCCTGCGCAGCCCGAGGCGGTCGAGGAGGTCGCTCTGCGCCACCCGGCTGACCGCCGCCACGGCGAGCCCGAGCGCATCGCGGGTCTCGCGGGACGACACCCCGTGCCGACCGCCCGGGCGCAGGATGCGAGGAAGGACCATGCCGTCAACGTAACTGTCAGTTACATCTCGCACCACCGCCTGCCCGCCCTGCGGGCGGTCACCCGGTCGCTGGCTAGGATCCACCGCATGTCCGACGAGCAGCCGACCGACGTACGCGCCGATCCCGACCCGTCCGTCCGGGCACCCCACGGACCGCTGCCGACCGGTGGGACCGTGCGCCCGATCACCCGCTGGGGCACCCCGGTCATGCACCGGCCCCAGGCCGAGGTCACCGCCTACGACGACGCGCTCGCCGCGCTGGCGGCCGACATGGTCGCCACGATGTACGCCGCCGAGGGCGTCGGGCTGGCGGCCTGCCAGATCGGCGAGGACGTGGCGATGTTCGTCTTCGACTGCCCCGACGACGAGGGCGTGCGCACCGTCGGCGTGGTCTGCAACCCGGTGCTCACCCTCCCCGAGGGCAAGGACCGCCGCCTCGACGACGACGACGAGGGCTGCCTGTCGTTCCCCGGATCCTTTGAGCCGTGCCCGCGCCCCGACTGGGCGCGCGTGGACGGCTACGGCCTCGACGGCGAGCCCGTCTCGTTCGAGGGCGACGGCCTGCTCGCGCGCTGCCTGCAGCACGAGACCGACCACACCGTCGGCACCGTGTTCGGCGACCGGCTCTCCGCGAAGTCGCGCAAGCGGCTGACGAAGAAGCACGACGCCGCGGCCGAGGACTTCCCGGCGACCTGGCCGGCGGAGTGAGCCCGACGGGAGACCGCCATGGCTGAGCTGCGCATCACCCGGGAGAACGCGCGCTTCCAGCAGTGGGAGGCGCTGCTGACCAACCGCACCAAGCGCCACCGCAACCGCGAGTTCCTCGTGCAGGGGGTGCGCCCACTCACCCGCGCCGTCGGGGAGGGCTGGACCGTGCGCGCCCTGCTGCGCGCCGACGACGCGGCCGGCTCGACCTGGGCGGACGAGCTGTGGGCCTCGACGTCGGCCGAGCGGGTGCTGCTCTCCCCCGCGCTGCACGCCCGCCTCAGCGGTCGCGAGGACGGCGCCGAGCTCGTCGCCGTCGTCGAGATGCCCGAGGACGGCGTGGCCCGGCTCGAGGACTCGACCCGCCACGGCCCGGTCGTGGTGTTCGACCGGCCCACCAGCCCGGGCAACATCGGCACCCTCGCCCGCTCCGCCGACGCGTTCGGCGCCTCCGCGCTCGTGGTCACCGGCCACGCCGCCGACCCCTACGACCCCCAGTCGGTGCGGGCGAGCACCGGGTCGCTCTTCGCCCTCACCGTGCTGCGCGTGCCCGGCCCCGGCCCGGTCGTCGAGCACGCCCACGCCCACGGCTACCGCATCGTCGGCACCGACGAGCACGGCAGCGCGCTCACCGACGTCGACCTCGGCGGCCGGGTCGTCCTCGTGGTGGGCAACGAGACCCACGGCCTGTCGTCGGGCTGGCGCGAGGCCTGCGACGACGTCGCCGCCATCTCGATGGTCGGCAGTGCCTCCTCGCTCAACGCGGCCGTGGCCGGCTCCATAGTGCTCCACGAAGCCCTGCGGCAGCGCGGCTGACGGCGGCTGGTCGATGGACGCGGTGCTGGACTGGGTGGTCCTCGTCATGCGCACGCTGGGCTCGCCCGGCGTCGGTGTCGCCACGGCGCTCGAGACGGTCTTCCCGCCGGTGCCGAGCGAGCTGGTGCTGCCGCTCGCCGGCTACACCGCCAGCCAGGGCCACTACGGGCTCGTGCCCGCGATCGCGTGGGCGACGGCAGGTTCGCTGCTCGGAGCGCTGGTGCTCTACCGGCTCGGCGCCGCCTGGGGCCTGGAGCGGGTGTGCGCGCTCGCCGATCGGATCCCGCTGATGCACGGTCGCGACGTGCGCCGGGCGGTCGCGTGGTTCGGCCGTCACGGCCGCACCGCCGTCTTCGTGGGCCGGCTGGTGCCCGGGGTGCGCAGCCTGATCTCGATCCCCGCCGGCATCGACCGGATGCCGTTGCTGCGCTTCTGCGTGTTCACCACGGCCGGCAGCCTGGTCTGGAACGCCGCACTCATCCTCGCCGGCCACCAGCTCGGGGCGCAGTGGCACGTCGTCGAGTCGTACGTCGGTCCGGTCAGCAACGTCGTCTACGTGCTCCTGGCGGTGGGGCTGTCCGTCCTGGCGGTCCGCCGGCTGCAGCGCCGACCGGCCTGAGCAGGGTCCGCCTGCCACCCGCCCGGCGTCAGCGACGGGCCGCGGCGTAGCAGGCCACCGCGCTGGCGGCCGCCACGTTGAGGGAGTCGATCCCCGCGGCCATCGGGATGATCGCGCGCCGGTCGGCGGACGCCTCCCACCGCGCGGACAGCCCGTGCCCCTCCGAGCCGAGCACGAGGGCGAGCCGGTCGACCCCGGCCACCGCCTCCTCGATCGGCACCGAGTCGGGGCCGAGGGTCAGGGCCACCGTGGTGAAGCCGCGGCGCGAGAGCGCCGGGAGCGCGTCGTACCAGTCGGGCAGCCGCGTCCACGGCGTCGAGAAGACGGCGCCCATGCCGACCTTGATCGAACGGCGGTAGAGCGGGTCGGCGCACCGCGGCGAGAGGAGGACGGCGTCGAACCCGAGCGCCGCCCCGCTGCGGAAGACGGCGCCGACGTTGGTGTGGTCGACGAGGTCCTCGAGCACCAGGACCGAGCGCGCGCCCTCCAGCACCTCCTCGACGGACGGCAGCGGCCGCCGATGCAGGGAGGCCAGCGCACCGCGGTGCACGTGGAAGCCGGTGACCTGCTCGATCATCGCCTCGGACAGGACGTAGACGGGCGCGTCGCCACGGGCCAGCACGTCGCTGAGGCCGGCCAGCCACCGGGGTGCCATCAGGAAGGAGCGCGCCTCGTAGCCCGCCTCGACGGCGCGGCGCACGACCTTCTCGCCCTCGGCGAGGAACAGCCCGTGCTCGGCCTCGAGGTGCTTGCGCAGCTCCACGTCGCGCAGGTCGCGGTAGTCGGCCAGCCGAGGGTCGCCGGGGTCGTCCAGCTCGATGATCTCGACGGTCGGGTCCGGGTCAGCCACGACCGTAGTGTGCCGGACGGGCCACGGCGACGACCTCGCCCACCACGATGATGGCCGGCGGCTCGACGCGGTGGGCGGCCAGGTCGTCGGCCAGCGTCCCCAGCGTGCTGAGCACGGTGCGCTCGGTCGGCATCGTCCCGTCGACGATCACGGCCACCGGCGTCTCGGCGCCGCGACCGCCCGAGACCAGCGCGTCCGCGATGGCGGGGGCGTTGTCGACCGCCATCAGCAGGACCAGGGTGCCGCGCAGCCGGGCGAGGGCGTCCCACTCGACGAGCGAGTCGGGGTGTCCGGGCGGCAGGTGGCCGGACACGACGGTGAACTCGTGCGCCACCCCGCGGTGGGTGACCGGGATGCCCACACGGGCGGGCACCGCGATGGCGGAGGTGAGGCCGGGCACGACGGTGACGGGCACGTCGGCCGAGGCACAGGCCAGCACCTCCTCGAACCCGCGGCCGAAGACGAAGCTGTCACCGCCCTTGAAGCGCACGACGCGCTTGCCGGCGCGGGCGCGGTCGACGATCACCCGGTTGATGGCCTCCTGGGAGGCCGACCGGCCGCGCGGGAGCTTGGCCACGTCGACGAGCTCCACGTGCGGGCCCAGCTCGTCGAGCAGCTCGCGGGGGGCGAGCCGATCGGCCACGACCACGTCGGCGGACGCCAGCGCGTGCCGGGCCGCGACCGTCGCGAGCTCCGGCTCCCCCGGTCCCCCGCCGACGAGCACCACCCCCGGGGTGCGGTCGTGGGCGTCGCGCGCCGAGACGTGGCCGTCGCGGAGGGCGTTGACGATGTCGTCGCGCAGTGCCGCGGACCTGCGCGGCTCCCGGTTTCCGAGCACGCCCACCGTGACGCTGCCGTGGTGGCCCACGGCCGGGGTCCAGGCGCTCCCGCCCAACGCGTCGTCGGCGCGCACGCAGAACGTGTGGCGTGCCTCCGCGGCGGCCACCACCCGGGCGTTGACCTCGGGATCGTCGGTGGCGGCCACGACGTACCACGCGCCGTCCACGTCGGTCTCGACGAAGTCGCGCAGCACCAGTGTCAGCTCGCCGGCCAGGCCCTCGAGGGCGGGGGTCACCTCGGGACTCACCACGGTGACCAGCGCTCCGGTGGCCAGGAAGGAGGGGACGCGTCGCTGGGCCACGTGGCCGCCGCCCACGACGAGCACCTTGCGGCCCGTCAGGACGAGGCCGGCGAGGTAGGGGCGGACCTCGGCGGGCCTGTCGTCGGGCATTGCCCCATTGTCTCTGGCCCGCGTGGTGGTCACTGGCTAGGTTCGAGGGATGAGCATCGAGCGACCCGTGGCACCCGATCCCTACGACCTCCTCCCGCCCATCGCCTCCTTCACCGTCACCAGCGACGACGTCACCGACGGCGCCCCCCTCAAGGACGACCAGGTGGCCGACAAGGGCAACACCTCGCCCCAGCTGAGCTGGTCGGGTGCTCCCGAGGGCACCAAGTCCTACGTCGTGACCTGCTTCGACCCCGACGCGCCGACCCCGAGCGGGTTCTGGCACTGGTGCCTGGTCGACATCCCCGCCGACGTGACCTCCCTCGACGCCGGCGCGGCCTCGGGCGAGCTGCCCGGCAAGGCCTTCCACGTCCGCAACGACGGCGGCGAGGCCGGCTTCATGGGTGCGGCGCCGCCCGAGGGCGACCAGCCGCACCGCTACTACTTCGTCGTCCACGCGGTCGGCGAGGAGTCACTCGGCGTCGACGCGGACGCCTCGTGCGCCGTCGTGTCGTTCAACCTGGCCTTCGCCACGCTCGGCCGCGCGATCATCCACGGCACCTACCAGCACTGACCCAGCACTGACCCAGCACTGACCCCCGCCCGCTCGGATTCAGTCACACCAGTCACACCAGTCGGCACCGGCCCCACGAGGCCCGCGGTCCGGACCCACCGGTCCAGACCGCGGGCCTCTTTTTTGCGCGTTCCCGTCATGAAGAAACCGTCAAGCCGCTTTCATCTGCGCAGGGATGGAATGCGGGGCTCTTCCACGAAATCTGAGGAAACGGTCCGCAGCACGTCCGCGAATCGCCCAAAAGGTCGACAGCATGCACGTCGCATGCCTATCGTCAATGTTGAGAGTCAACAGATTTCATCAAGATCCGCTCACGTTGCGGATCCTCCCTGGAGGACGACCCGTGCCACAGCCTCGCCGTTTCCTGCGCCTCGCCGCCCTGGGCGTCGCGACCGCGCTCGCGTGCGGCATGCCGGTCGCGGCAGAGGCCGAGACCTGGTCGGTCCCCCGCACCGCGCCCGCCACCACCGCGGACGACCCGGGCAGCGATGCCCTGGAGACCGCCGTCATGGTCCGGATCAACGAGGCCCGCGTCGACCGCGGCCTGCGCAGGATCAGGACCTTCGACGGCTGCACCGACCGACTGGCCGAGAAGTGGGGCGCGCGGATCGCGCGCACCGGCGTCCTGGAGCACCGCGACCAGCGTGAGGTCCTCCGCAGGTGCGACCACTCCTGGGCAGGCGAGACGCTGGTGCGAGGCGCCGACCTCAGCCCGGCGGCCATGGTGGAGCTCTGGCTCGACTCCCCCGGACACCGGGCGATCCTCCTGAGCCCCCGCGCCCGGCGCGCGGGCGTCGCCATCACGCGCGATGCGCAGGGCCGCACCGTCGGTGTGGTCAACCTGGTCCGCGAAAGCTGATCCGCACGACGACCACCCGGCGCAGAGCCGGGCGCGTCCCGCCCCGGATGTGAGACGATTCCCGGCCCCCTCGGGGGAGGGCCGGGAATCGACTCGCGTGAGGGGGGAACGGGATGCTGCACGTCGCCGTCGCGACCCGCACGTTCCGTCGCTACTCCACCTACCGGGCCGCCACGCTCGCCGGGATCTTCACCAACTCGGTCTTCGGCGTCATCTACTCCTTCGCCTACATCGCCCTCTGGAAGGCCAACCCCACCGCGGGGGGCTACGACCAGCAGGACGCGGTGACCTACGTCTGGCTCGGGCAGGCGCTGCTGATGACGATCGCCCTCTGGGGCGGCGGGTCGACCGACGACCTGGCCGAGCGGATCCGGACCGGAGACGTGGCGATCGACCTCTACCGGCCGGTCGGGATCGTCGGCTGGTACCTCGCCAGCGACCTCGGCCGCGCCGCCTACCACCTCCTCACCCGGGGCCTGGGGCCCACGCTCATCGGCATCGTGGTCTTCGGCATCTCGCTCCCCGCCTCACCGCTGGCCGGGCTCGCCTTCGCGGTGTCGCTGGTGCTCGCCGTGGTGGTGAGCTTCTCGGTGCGCTTCCTGGTGGCGAGCACCGCCTTCTGGCTGCTCGACCAGTCGGGAGTCAGGGTGATGAGCGGGGCGTTCGCGATCTTCTTCAGCGGCATGATGCTCCCGCTGGTCCTGTTCCCCGGCTGGCTCGGCACGCTCGCGCGGGCCCTGCCGTGGGCGTCGTACGTCCAGGTGCCCGCCGACGTCTGGCTCGGCAAGCACACCGGCACCGGCCTGGTCGCCGCGCTGGGCTTCCAGGTGCTCTGGGCGGTGGTGCTGCTCGCGGCCTGCCACGGCGTCCTGCGCCTGGCCACGCGCAAGGTGGTGGTGCAGGGTGGCTGAGCGAGTGCTGGCGGCGCCCGGTCGCCACCTGCGCACCTACGCGCAGATCGCGTGGCTGTGGATCCGTGCGGCGTGGCAGTACCCCGCCTCGTTCGTGCTGCTGGCCGTGGGCAACGGACTCATCACCGGCCTCGACTTCGTCGGGCTGTGGATCATGTTCGCCCACCTCGACGACCTGGCCGGCTTCTCGCTGCACGAGGTCGCGCTGCTCTACGGCAGCGCGTCCCTGGCGCTCGCGCTGGCCGACACCGCGATCGGCAGCGTCGAGCGGATCGGCACCTACATCCGCACCGGCCGGCTGGACCAGATGATGACCAAGCCGGTGCCGCTGCTCCTGCAGGTGTGCGCCGACCAGTTCACGCTGCGCCGGCTGGGGCGCCTCACGCAGGCGAGCGCCTTCTTCGGCTGGGCGTGCACCTACGTCGACTGGACGCCGCTGCGCGTCTTGGTGGCGGTGTCGATGCTGGCCAGCGGTGCGCTGGTGTTCTTCGGGCTGTTCGTCGGGTTCTCGTGCGTGCAGTTCTGGACGACCGATGCCACGGAGTTCGCCAACGCCTTCACCTACGGAGGCGCGACGGTCACGCAGTACCCGCTCTCGATCTTCCCGCGCGAGGTGCTGGTCGGGCTGACGTTCGTGGTGCCGATCGCGTTCGTCAACTGGTACCCGTGCCTCTACCTGCTCGGGCGGCCAGACCCTGCCGGGATGCCCGAGGCGCTCCAGTTCGCCTCCCCCGTCGCCGGGCTGCTGACCATGGCCGTCGCCCTGCTCGTGTGGCGCTCCGGCGTCCGCCACTACACCTCCACCGGGAGCTGAGATGTCCAGCCTGATCGACGTGCGTGACCTCGAGCGCACCTTCGTCGTCCGCCGCCGGGTCGAGGGTCGTCGGCGGCGGGTGCGCGAGTCGGTCCGCGCCGTGCACGACCTCACGTTCTGCGTCGACGCCGGCGAGATGGTCGGCTACATCGGGCCCAACGGCGCCGGGAAGTCGACCACGATCAAGATGCTCACCGGGATCCTCGTCCCCACCGGCGGGGACGTGCAGGTCGCGGGACTCGACCCCAGCCGCGACCGGGTCGAGCTCGCGCGGCGCATCGGGGTCGTGTTCGGCCAGCGCTCGACCTTGTGGTGGGACCTGCCGCTGCGCGACTCGTTCGACCTGCTGCAGAAGATGTACCGCATCCCGCCGCAGCGCTACCGCGACAACCTGGACCGGTTCGTCGACCTGCTCCACCTCGGCCCGCAGCTCGACACCCCGGTCCGGCAGCTCAGCCTCGGCCAGCGGATGCGCGGTGACATCACCGCCGCGCTCCTCCACGACCCGGAGGTGCTCTACCTCGACGAGCCCACCATCGGGCTCGACGTCGTCAGCAAGGGACGCCTGCGCGAGTTCCTGCGCGCGCTCAACGCCGAGCGCGGCACCACGCTGCTGCTGACCACCCACGACCTGCAGGACATCGAGGCGCTGTGCGACCGGGTGATCGTCATCGACGACGGCACGTCGGTCTACGACGGCTCGCTGGCCGGCCTGCACGCCGAGGGCGGGTCGTCGCGCACCCTCGTCGTCGACCTCGTCGACGAGGCGCCTCCCATCGTCGTCCCGGGGGCGAGCGTGCGCCGGGTCGAGGGGCCGAGGCAGTGGCTGTCGTTCCCGGCCGACGCGAGCGCCGCACCCGTCGTGGCGGCCGTCGCCGCGGCGTACGACGTGGCGGACCTGTCGATCCAGGAGCCCGCCATCGAGGACGTCATCCGCGACCTCTACTCCCGCGGCGCCTGACCGAGCCGCTAGCGCGCGCCGCCGAGCCCGCGCAGCCGGTCGGCGTCGCGCTCGGGGGACGTCAGCGGCTGGCGCTCGAGGACGAGCATCGCCCGATCGTCGTCGCCGCGGGGCACCTGCTTGAGCACCCGTTGGGGCATGCCGTTGAAGCCGCGCGCGTCGACGGCCCGCAGCGCGACGTCGCGCAGCCAGTCGATGCCCTCGTCGAGGTCGCGCCCGGACGACTCGATGACGCCGTCGGTGTAGAACATCAACGCCTCACCGGGGCGCAGCCGGCCCCGGCTGGGCACGAACTCGGCCTCGTCGATCACGCCCAGCGCCATGCCACGCGCGTTGTCGATCGACCAGCCGCGCTCGCCGAGGTGCCAGTGGAGCGCCGGCGGGTGGCCCGCGCTCGTGATCGTGTAGTCGCCGGTGACGAGGTCGACCTTGATGTGCACGGCGGTGGCCAGCGACTCGTCCGAGTCCTGGCGGAGCAGGAAGTGGTTGGCCGCCGCCATCAGCTCGGCGGGGGGCAGGGCGCCGATCAGGCCACCGAGCGCGCCGGCGAACTGGAGCGCCTGCGGGCCGACCGAGGTGCCCTTGCCGCAGACGTCGACGAGGGCCATCTCGAGCCAGCGCCCCTCGCGCAGGTCGGCGACGAGGAAGTCGCCGGCGTAGCTGGGGCCGTGGGCGGTGATCGTCGCCGACTCCGAGCGCCAGCCGTTGGGCAGCGCGGGCACGACGCCCTGGCGCTGCAGCCGGTCGCGGAGCTGGCTCAGCACCGCCTCGCTCAGCGCCATCGGCAGTCCCGAGCGCTGGCGGCTGGACTGGTGGATCGCCAGCATGATGGCCACGGCGAGGGTCAGCAGGGCGGCCTGGCGGCTCGCGGCGGCGAAGCCCGTCTGGATGGAGGTCCAGTAGGCGACGCCCATCAGCACCGCTGCGAGCACGAGCAGCGGTATGAAGCGGAGCAGCATCAGCCCGAGCATCAGGAAGAGGAACCAGAGCGTCACCGGGACGATGGTCTCGCTCAGCATGCCGATTCCGACGGCACCACCCACGAGCGCCACCAGCACCGTCAGGAGGAACGCCTGGCTGCCGCGCGAACCCGTGCGCCAGCCGGCGACGCGCTGCTGCACGTAGGACACGAGACCGCGCGCGACGGATCCCAGCGCGTTCGACACGACCGAAGAGTAGGTCGCGCCGGGAGCCCCCCGAGGCCGAACCCCGAAAGTCCACCCCTTCGGTCTCGATAGGCTCGTCACATGTCCCTGGTCCCGCTGCAGGCCGACGTCCTCGGCCCGGAGTTCGAGGCGGAGACGATCTCCCTCCCGCCCGACGCCGAGGGTGCCGTCGTCGCGACCCTCGTGCGCCTCAGGCCCGCCCGCCCCAACGGTCGCGCGGTGCTCCACGTGCACGGCTTCGCCGACTACTTCTTCCACACCGAGTACGCCCGGTGGTGGGCCGATCGCGGCTACACCTTCTACGCCCTCGACCTCCGCAAGTACGGCCGGTCGCTGCGGGATCACCAGACCCCCCACTACGTCGCCGACCTGGGTGAGTACTTCGCCGAGATCGATCTCGCCTGGTGGCGGATCACGCACCGTGACGGGCACCGCGCGGTGATCGCCTCGGCGCACTCCACCGGTGGCCTCACCGTGCCCCTGTGGGTGCGGGAGCGGCGGCCCGCCGAGCTCGCGGCGATGGTGCTCAACTCCCCCTGGTTCGACATGCACGGTGCCGCGTGGCTGCGCGGCCCGGCGACCCGGCTGGCGATCGAGCGGCTCGGCCGCAGACGCCCGATGCAGGAGGTCCCGCGCCGGATCAGGACCGTCTACGGGCGCTCGCTCCACCGCGAGTACGGCGGGGAGTGGGACTACGACCTGACGTGGAAGCCGATCGAGTCACGCCCGGTCCACGTCGGGTGGCTCCGCGCCGTCCGCCGCGGACACGCGTTGCTCCACGCCGGGCTCGACATCGACCGGCCGACCCTGGTGCTGTCCTCGGCCCGGTCCTTCTTCGGCGAGCAGACCGAGGAGACCGCGGCGACGCACGACATCGTGCTCGACGTCGAGCAGATCCGGCGCTGGGCCTCCTCGGTCGGCCGGCACGTCACGTCGGTCGCGATCGAGGGAGCCGTGCACGACGTCGTGCTGTCGCGCCCCGGCATCCGCACCCGGGTCTACGACGTCCTCGGCACGTGGCTCGAGGCGTGGGTGGAGAAGCCCGAACCCGGCGCCGGCGACGGTCGGGCGGACTAGCTGCGCGATCGGCTACGGCGACGCGGTCGGGGGCGTCCGGCGGCCATCCCGTACGCGTCGAGGTGCGTACGGCACCGCGCGGCCGGGTTGTCATTCTGTCCGGGCCCGTCCTGCGATCGCCCCCTTGACCTGGTCGAGCAGCACGGCCGCTGCCCTCCCACCGCCCGCGCAAGGCCACTAGGACGGTCTCATCCCCGCTGGGACACCCGGATCCGGGTGGTTGAGCGGAGACGAGACCGCTCAAGCACGGCCACTGGCGGGCGCTCTGCGTCTGCGAGCCGGCCTGAACCCAGGCATGCCCCCGGGGAGCCTGCTCAGGAGACGAGGGCGACGAGGGCCACGACCCCCACGACGGCGATCACGGCGCGGAGCAGGTCGGGCGGCAGCCGCCGCCCGACGCCGGCGCCGATCTGACCGCCCACGACCGAGCCGAGCGCGATGAGGCCGGCGACCTCCCAGTCGATCTCGGCGACCGCGATGAAGACGACGGCGGCGATCGCGTTGACGATGAGGGCGAGGACGTTCTTGGTGGCGGTGTGACGCTGCATGGAGTCGGCGACGCCGATGCCGAGGATCGCCATCAGCAGCACGCCCTGGGCCGCGCCGAAGTAGCCGCCGTAGACACCGGCCAGCGCGACCGCCGGCCACACCCACCACACGCCGTGGTCGGGGATGCCACCGCGCTCCTCCGCGCGAGCGGCCACCGAGCGCTGGATGCGCGGGCCCAGCACGACCAGCACCACGCCGAGGCCGATCAGCGCCGGCACGATGGTGTCGAAGGCTGCGGACGGCAGCCACAGCAGCAGCAGCGCCCCGGCGGTGCCGCCGATCAGCGACGCCGCCCCCAGCCGCAGCACCCGCGCCCGCTGGCCGGCGAGCTCGCGCCGGTAGCCGATGACCCCCGACACGCTGCCCGGCACCAGGCCGACGTTGTTGCTGACGTTGGCCGTCACCGGAGGGACGCCGAACGCCAGGAGGGTCGGGAACGTGATCAACGTTCCCGACCCCACCACAGTGTTGATGGTGCCGGCCGCCACTCCTGCGAGGACGACCAGCACCGCTTCGGTCGGACTCACTGGCCGGCAGGCGCTCCGGGGTCAGTGGGCTCGTCGCCCTCGGTCGCGGTCGCCGGGTCGATCGAGCGGGAGCCACGTCCCGGGTTGGCGGCGCTCTCGGCCTCGGCGATCGCCTGCTGGACCGCCTCGTTGGTCGCGCGCATCTCCGGGTCGGCCGACGAGCGGGGCAGCTGCGGGTCGGTCGGGCCCATGTCCACGCGGGTGCGCGGGGTGGCGTCCTTGGGGATGCCGGCGATCTCGTGGATCGAGGAGCCCAGGCCCTCCATCGCCTTGGTGATCTCCGAGGGGATGACCCACACCTTGTTGGCGCTGCCCTCGGCGATCTTCGGCATCATCTGGAGGTACTGGTAGGCGAGCAGCGACTGGTCGGGCTGGCCGTCGTGGATGGCCTGGAAGACCGTCTGGATCGCCTGACCCTCACCCTGTGCCCGCAGGATCTGCGCCTCACGGTCGGCCTGCGCGCGCAGGATCTGTGCCTCCCGGTCGCCCTCTGCCGACAGGATCGACGACTGCTTCTCGCCCTCCGCGGTGAGGATGGCGGCCTGGCGGCCACCCTCCGCGGTGAGGATCTGGGCGCGCTTGTCGCGGTCGGCCCGCATCTGCTTCTCCATCGAGTCCTTGATCGACGGCGGCGGGTCGATGCCCTTGAGCTCGACGCGGTTGACCCGGATGCCCCACTTGCCGGTCGCCTCGTCGAGCACGCCCCGCAGGCGGGTGTTGATCTCGTCGCGACTGGTGAGCGTCTCCTCGAGGTCCATGCCACCGACGATGTTGCGCAGGGTCGTCATGGTCAGCTGCTCGACGGCCTGGATGTAGTTGGCGATCTCGTAGGTCGCCGCCACCGGGTCGGTCACCTGGAAGTAGATGACCGTGTCGATCGACACCACCAGGTTGTCCTCGGTGATGACCGGCTGGGGCGGGAAGCTCACGACCTGCTCGCGCAGGTCGATCAGGTAGCGCACCTTGTCGACGAACGGAACGACGATGTTGAGTCCTGCCGACAGCGTCCCCTTGTACTTGCCGAAGCGCTCGACGATCGCAGCCCGTGCCTGGGGCACGATGCGGACCGTCTTGGCGAGCATGACGACGACGAACAGGATGACGAGCACGAGCAGGACGAGCAATGCGGACGGCACTGGTCTCCCCCGATCTTGGTGTGGACGTGTGGGTGTGCGGGTCTGTGATGCGGTGGCTGCGGGTCGCTCAGGGCTCGAGCGTGGCCACCGGGTGGACGTAGGCGGTCGCGCCCTTGATCTGGAGGATCTCGACGGTCTCCCCCGGTGCGATCCGCAGGTTCTCGTCGTAGGGCAGGGCCGACCAGATCTCGCCGGACACCTTGATCCGGCCGGGCGCCAGGCCGGTGATCTCCTCGGTCACCAGGCAGCGCGAGCCGACCAGCTTGCCGTGGCCGAGGGAGAGCTCGGGACCGCTGTGCAGCCGCTTGACGAAGCTCGGACGGACGAAGACCAGCATCGCGGTCGCGGCGCCGAGGGCGACGAGCACCTGCACGACGAGCGGCAGGCCCAACAGGGCCGCGACCATGCCGACGACCGCACCGGCGGCGAGCATGGCCAGGATGAGGTCGAGGCTGAACATCTCGGCGACGCCCAGCACGATCGAGAGGCCGAGCCAGGTCTCCCAGAGGTGGTCGCGGATCCAGTCCATGGCCCGACCCTATCGAGTGCGCCATGAGGCGCGCCGGTGGACGCGCTAGTCGATCCGGCGCCGGGCGGCGAAGCGCCCGTCGGAGTGGCTCAGCAGGAGCGGCATGCCGAACGCGGCCGACAGCGACTCGGCCGTGACCACGTCGTCGATGGGGCCGGAGTCGACCACCCGGCCCTCGCGCAGCAGCAGCGCGTGCGTGAAGCCAGGCGGGATCTCCTCGACGTGGTGGGAGACCAGCACCGTCGCCGGCGAGTCCGGGTCGAGGGCCAGCCGCGACAGGGTCGCCACCAGGTCCTCACGCCCGCCGAGGTCGAGACCCGCGGCCGGCTCGTCGAGCAGCAGCAGCTCGGGGTCGGTCATCAGCGCCCGCGCGACCTGCACGCGCTTGCGCTCCCCCTCGCTGAGGGTGCCGAAGGTGCGCTCGGCCAGGTGGTCGGCCCCGACCTCGGCGAGCAGGTCGGCGGCCCGGTCGTGGTCGAGCTCGTCGTAGGCCTCGCGCCACCGGCCCAGGACGCCGTAGGAGGCGGACACCACCACGTCCCTGACCAGCTCGGAGCGCGGGATGCGGTCGGCGAGCGCCGCACTGGTGAGGCCGATGCGCGGACGCAGCTCGAAGACGTCGGTCGTGCCGAGCACCTCGTCCAGGATGCCCGCGACGCCGGACGTCGGGTGCAGCTGCGCGGCGGCGACCTGCAGCAGGGTGGTCTTGCCGGCGCCGTTGGGCCCGAGCACCACCCAGCGCTCGTCGTCCTCGACCACCCAGCTCACGTCGTCGAGCAGCAGCGACCGGCCACGGCGCACCGTGACCCCGGCGAGCTCGATGACGGCGACCATGGCCGTCACCCTATCCAGCATCGTGGGCAGGGCCCCGCCTGACACGACGGGCGGAGGACGACGAGTAACGTCGCCCGCGATGTCGCGAACGTCCCTCGCCCTTCCCCACTCGGCGACCCTCGCCTGGTGGCTGACCGCCTGGCTGCGCGGGCACGAGCAGACCGACCACGTGCTCGATGCGCTCGCCGACGACACCCACCTGCTGCACGGCGGCTCCGCCCTCGACCTGCTGCTGCAGGCCAGGAGCGCCGGGGCCTCGTACGCCGGACTGGCGCTGCCGGTGGACGGCGACCCGCTGGGCCTGGGCGGACCGCACGACTTCAACGCCGCCGCGCTCGAGGCGGGGCAGGCGGTGGTGGCGGGCGATCTAGGGCTGGTGCCCGACGAGCAGGGCGAGACCGTGCAGTGGCACCCCTTCGCGGCGTCGCGCCGCCAGCTCCCCGACGTCGGTGAGGCCGACCGGTCGTTGCGGGCCGCGCTGCTCGCGGCGGCGGGCGACCTCGCGGCGCTCGACGTCGCGCGGTGGCGGCCGGAGGCGGCCGACGCGCTGATGAACCTGCACCACCGGCCCGACCTCGACGCGCCACTGGGCACCCCGCCGCGCTGCGTCGACCTCGCCGCGCGCGGCCTCCAGGCCTGGGCGATCGTCGACCTCGCGCTGGCCGACGACGGCGGCGCGCTGTCGTCGTTCGAGGCCGAGCGGCGTCGCGACCTGCTGCGGCCGCTGGGCCGCGCCGCCCGGCGGGCGGTCGTGGCGGCGTGCTCGCCCGAGGTGTGGCCCGAGCCCTGAGCGGCCATGACGTCGACCAGACGCCCAGCACGTTGCCGACCGGGTCGCTGAGCCCGAGGTGATCGTGCCGCCCGCGGGACGGACCGGGGCGACGTGATCGGCGCGGCGGGTCTAGCCTTCTGAGCACGATGGAAGACGAGCCGAAGACTCTCCTGGTCACCCTCACGGGCAAGGACCGGCCTGGCGTCACCTCAGCGATCTTCGCCGCCCTGGCCGGCGCCGGGGTCGAGGTCCTCGACATCGAGCAGATCGTGCTGCGCCGCCGGCTGGTGCTCGGCATCCTGGTGACCGCGCCCCGCGACTGGAAGCGGCTGCGCGACGTCATCGAGCGCACCGCCGCCGACCTGGGGATGAGCGTCGAGGTCGAGCGCGGCGCGGGCGACAACCGCAGCCGACCCGGCGACCGCTCGCACATCACGATCATCGGGCGCCCGCTCAAGGCCTCGGCGATCTCGGCGATCGCGGGCCGCATCGCCGACTCGGGCGCCAACATCGACCGGATCGAGCGGATGGCGCGCTACCCGGTCACCGCCATCGAGATGCACGTCTCGGGCGCGCCGGCCGACACGCTGCGCCCGCTGCTGTCCGTCGAGGCGGTCAAGCAGGGCATCGACCTCGCCGTGCAGCGCGACTCGCTGCACCGCCGGGGCATCCGACTCATCGTCATGGACGTCGACTCCACGCTCATCCAGGGCGAGGTCATCGAGATGCTCGCCGCCCATGCCGGACAGCAGGCCGAGGTCGCCCGGGTCACCGAGGCGGCGATGCGGGGCGAGCTCGACTTCGAGGCCTCCCTGCGCGAGCGCGTCGCGCTGCTCGAGGGCGTCCCGGAGTCCGCGCTCGACGAGGTCTACCGCTCCATCGAGCTGGCTCCGGGAGCGCGCACGATGGTGCGCACGCTGCGCCGGCTGGGCTACCGCTTCGCCATCGTCTCCGGCGGCTTCACCCAGATCACCGACCGGCTCAGGGCCGACCTCGGCATCCACTTCGCGCGCGCCAACCAGCTCGAGGTGGTCGACGGCCGACTCACCGGCCGCATCGTCGGCGACGTCGTCGACCGGGCCGGCAAGGCGGCGGCGTTGCGCGAGTTCGCGGCGGAGGTCGGCGTCCCGCTCGACGCCGTCATTGCCATCGGCGACGGCGCCAACGACCTCGACATGCTGAACGCCGCGGGGCTCGGCATCGCCTACAACGCCAAGCCGATGGTGCGCGACGCCGCGGACACGTCGGTCAACGTGCCCTACCTCGACGCGATCCTCTATCTGCTGGGCATCTCCCGCGAGCAGATCGAGGAGGCCGACGCCGCCGTGGGCATCACCACGCCGGCGCCGCCACTCACCGACTGACCGTCGCCGGGCGTACGCCGACGGCGACGCAGCCGCCCACGTCCGGGTCGGCCACCACGTGGGGGTCCAGCCCGGCGCCGGCCATGGCGGCCGTCGTCAGCGGCGCCTGGGCAGGGCTGGTCTCCACCAGCAGCACTCCCCCGGGCGCGAGCCAGCCGACGGCGTCGCGCGCGAGGCGCCGGTGCAGGTCGACCCCGTCGGCTCCCCCGTCGAGCGCGACCAGCGGCTCGTGCTCGCGCGCCTCGGGCGGCATGTCGGCGACCCGGTCGGTCGGCACGTAGGGGGCGTTGGCCGCCAGCACGTCCACCCGGCCGCGCAGGCCGGGCGGGAGTGCGTCGTAGAGGTCACCGAGGTGCAGTGCGGCCGACGGCGCGTTGGCCCGGGCGCAGTCGAGCGCGGCCGGGCTCACGTCGGCGGCGTGCACCTGCGCCCCGCTGCCCTCCAGGCACGCGGCGACCGGCGCGACGCCGCAGCACATCTCCACCACGACGGGCCGCGATCCGGCGACCCGGCGGTCGGACCGCGCGAGGTGGTCGAGGGTCGTCCGCGCCAGCAGCTCGGTGCGCCGGCGCGGCACGAAGACGCCCGCGGCGACCACGAGGCGGCGTCCGAGGAAGCCGGCCCAGCCCAGCACCGTCTCGAGGGGCTCGCCGGCGACGCGCCGGGCGAGGAGCGCCTCCAGCTCCCCGTCGGAGGTGGCGGCCTCCTCGAGCAGGACGGCCTCCTCCTCGGCCCACACGCACCCGGCGGCACGCAGCCGGGTCACGACGTGCCGAGCGCTCACGCGGCCCCGGGGTGGAACGCCTCCAGGCGGGCGGTGCCGGGGCCGAGGTCGGCCCAGTCGCCCGCGACGGCGAAGACCGCGACCGCCGACGTCGGGAACCCGCGCGTCATCATGGCGGTCGCCGCCTCGGTGTCGCCCTCGCCGTCGTCGACCAGCTCGGCGAGCGAGGCGATCGTGGGGTTGTGCCCGATGACGACGAGCGTGCGTACGCGGGCCGGGGTGTCGCGCAGCAGGTCGAAGGCGGAGTCGGTGCCGGCGGCGTAGAGGGCCTCGGACAGCTCCCTGCCGTCGGGGTCCCACCCGGCGCCGGCGGCGACACCCTCCCACGTCTGCTGCGTGCGGAGCGCGTCGGAGACCAGTGCCGCGTCGGGGTCGACGTCGTGCTCGCCCAGCCACCGCCCGGCGGCCTCCGCGTCGGCGCGACCCCGATCGGCCAGCGCGCGCGCGTGGTCGGTGGGAGCGCTGTGCTCGGCCTTGGCGTGCCGCATCACGACCAGCCGCCGGCCCGCTCCGGCCGCGTCACTCACTGACTCCTGCATTGCCTCACCATCCCAGCCGCTAGCCTGCCTGTCATGCCCAAGGGACCACTCATGATCATCGGTGGCGCCGAGGACAAGATGCGCAAGCCGACGATCCTCAAGCACTTCGTCGCACTCAGCGGTGGCAGGGACGCGCACATCGCGGTGATCCCCACGGCGTCCTCGCTCGGCCGCGAGGTCGTCGACGTCTACGACGCGCTGTTCACCAAGTTCGGGGCGGCCCGCGTCGACGCCGTACGCCCCGAGTCGCGCGACGAGGCCCACGACCCGGTGCTGGTGAAGGCGATCGACGAGGCCACCGGCGTGTTCATGACGGGCGGCAACCAGCTCAAGCTGTCCGCCATCGTGTGCGGCACGCCCGTCGGCGAGGCGATCCGGCGCGCGCACGAGCGCGGCGCGGTGGTGGCGGGCACGTCCGCCGGCGCCAGCGTCCAGTCCTCCCACATGGTCGCCTTCGGCGTGGGCGGGTCGACCGCCAAGCAGCGGATGACGCAGGTGGCGGCAGGGCTGGGTCTCATCGAGTCCGCGGTCGTCGACCAGCACTTCGACCAGCGCAACCGCTACGGCCGGCTGCTGATGATCGTCGCGCAGAGCCCGCAGCTGCTGGGGATCGGCGTCGACGAGGACACCTGCGGCCTCCTGGAGGACGTCGACGGCGACACCGTCATGCGGGTCCTCGGCAAGGGTGCGGTCACCATCTTCGACGGCTCCCGGATGGTGTCCGACGCCTACGAGGCCGCCCGCTCCAAGCCGCTGCTCGCAAGCGGCGTCGTCCTCCACACCCTCCCCGAGGACGCCGTGTTCAACCTGACCACCCGCACGCTCGTGCCGCAGCCCCCGGCCGTCCAGCAGGAGGACGCCGACGAGCTCGCCGAGGCGGGACGCGACCTGCGCCAGCTGGCCCGCGACATCGCCGCCGCCGACGCGACCCCCGCCGCCATCCGGCGACGGCTCAAGCTGCGTCGCAGCAAGCCCGCCGAGACCCCCAGCCAGCCCCCCAGCCAGCCCACCGACGGAGACAGTGCATGAGCGAGCGGCCCACACCGGACCTGGAGATCATGGAGACGCGCGTCTACCGCGGCGCCAACGTCTGGTCGTACGACAAGTCGATCCACCTCGTGGTCGACCTCGGCTCGCTCGAGCAGTTCCCCACCAACACCCTCCCCGGCTTCACCGACGACCTGGTGTCGATGCTGCCGGGCCTGCGGGAGCACTCGTGCTCGCGCGGGCGCCGCGGCGGCTTCCTGGAGCGGCTCAACGAGGGCACCTGGCTCGGTCACGTCGCCGAGCACGTCGCCCTCTCCCTCCAGCAGCTCGTCGGCCATGACATCCGCCGGGGCAAGACCCGCCAGGTCAAGGGCCACCCCGGCCGCTACAACATCATCTACGGCTACATCGAGGAGAACGTCGGCCTCACCGCGGGCAGCCTCGCCGTGCGGCTGGTCAACCACCTGGTCGAGGGCGACCCGGACTTCGACTGGGAGACCGAGCGCGACGAGTTCATCCGCCGCGCCGAGCGGACGGCGTTCGGCCCCTCGACGCAGGCCATCGTCGACGAGGCGGTCTCGCGCGACATCCCGTGGATCCGGCTCAACCAGTACTCCCTCGTCCAGCTCGGCCAGGGCGTCCACGCGAAGCGGATCCGCGCCACGATGACCTCCGAGACGTCGTCGATCGCGGTCGACATCGCCTCCGACAAGGACCTCACCACCAAGCTCCTCGGCGCCGCCGGGCTGCCCGTGCCCAAGCAGGAGTCGGTCCGCTCCGTCGACCAGGCCGTCGCTGCAGCGCGCCGCATCGGCTACCCGGTGGTGCTCAAGCCGCTCGACGGCAACCACGGCCGCGGCGTGTGCCTCGACCTGCAGGACGAGGCAGACGTGCGCACGGCGTTCCCGATCGCGGAGGGGCAGTCGCGACGCGGCACCGTCATCGTCGAGTCCTTCGTGACCGGCAAGGACTACCGCTGCCTGATCATCGACGGCCGGATGGTCGCGATCGCCGAGCGCGTGCCGGCCTCCGTGACCGGCGACGGCACCTCGACGGTGGAGCAGCTCGTCGAGCTGACCAACGCCGACCCGCGGCGCGGCGTGGGCCACGAGAAGGTGCTGACCCGGATCAAGGTCGACGAGGCGGCCATCGAGGTGCTCGCCGACCAGGGCCACACGCTCGACTCGGTGCCCGCCGAGGGCGAGACCGTCAAGCTGGCCCTCACCGGCAACATGTCGACGGGCGGCATCTCGATCGACCGCACCTTCGAGGCGCACCCGGAGAACGTCGAGATCGCCGAGGAGGCCGCCCGCATGGTGGGCCTCGACATCGCCGGCATCGACTTCATCTGCCCCGACATCACCGAGCCGGTCCGCGAGGCCGGCGGCGCGATCTGCGAGGTCAACGCCGCACCGGGCTTCCGGATGCACACGCACCCCACCATCGGCGAGCCGCAGTTCATCGCCAAGCCGGTGGTCGACATGCTGTTCCCGCCGGGCGCCCCGTCGCGGATCCCGATCGTCGCCGTCACCGGCACCAACGGCAAGACGACGACGAGCCGGATGATCAGCCACATCTTCAAGGGGATGGGCCGCAAGGTCGGCATGACCTCCACCGACGGCGTCGTGATCGACGAGCGCCTGGTGATCCGCGCCGACGCCTCCGGCCCGCGCTCGGCGCGCATGGTCCTGCAGAACCCCCGCGTCGACTTCGCGGTCTTCGAGGTCGCCCGCGGTGGCATCCTGCGCGAGGGCCTGGGCTACGAGCGCAACGACGTGGCGGTGGTGCTCAACGTGCAGCCCGACCACCTCGGCCTGCGCGGCATCGACACCGTCGAGCAGCTCGCGGACGTCAAGGCCGTCATCGTCGAGGCCGTGCCCCGCGACGGCCACGCCGTCCTCAACGCCGACGACCCGCTGGTGCGCGCGATGCGTCGCAAGTGCTCGGGCCAGGTCGTGTGGTTCTCCATGGAGGAGCCCGGCAGCGAGGTGCGCGACATGATCGACGCGCACTGCCGCCGCGGGGGCAAGGCCATCGTGCTCAACCCGACCGAGCGGGGCGAGATGATGGTCGTCCAGCACGGCCGCCGGGAGATGCAGCTGGCGTGGACCCACCTGCTGCCCTCGACGTTCAGTGGGCGCGCGCGGATGAACGTCCAGAACGCGCTCGCCGCCGCGGCCGCAGCCTTCGCCGCCGGCGCGCCCCTGCACGACATCCGTCAGGGCCTGCGCACCTTCTCCACCAACTACTACCTCTCCCCCGGCCGCCTCAACGAGGTCGAGGTCAACGGCGTCAACGTGATCGTCGACTACTGCCACAACGCACCCGGCATGCGGATGCTCGGCGACTTCGTGGACCGGGTGGGCGAGTCGTTGGAGTCCTCGCACCACCTGGCCCGGCCCTCGCGCATCGGCATCATCGCCACCGCCGGTGACCGGCGCGACCAGGACATGGTCGAGCTGGGCCACATCGCCGCCCAGCACTTCGACGTGTGCATCGTGCGCGAGGACGTCGCGCTGCGCGGCCGCGAGCGGGGGGCGACCGCCGCGCTGGTGCTGGAGGGCGTACGCACGGCCATGGCCGAGGGCGCGCGCTGCAAGCAGGCCGAGCTGGTGCTCGACGAGCTCGAGGCCGTGCGGCACGCGATGAGCCGCGCCAACCGGGGCGACCTGGTCGTGGTCTGCGTCGACAAGCACGCCGAGGTGATGGCCGAGCTGGAGCACTGGTCGGAGGTGGCCCAGGCCGGCTCGACGACCAACCCCGACGCGCCCGCGGCCGATCCCGACTACACGCCGGCCGCCAGCTCCTGAGGTTTGGCTCGCGGAGGGAAGGGCAGGGTGCGGGCATGACTCGACGCACCCCGCTGCTCCTCGCCGTCCTGCCCCTGCTCCTGGGGGCGTTGGCCGTCCCCTCAACGGCGCACGCCGTCGTCGACCACGACCGGCGCGCCACCGCACGCCCGAAGGTGGGCACCTACGAGGGCACGTTCGGACCGAAGGGCCAGAAGTCCGCCTTCTCCCTCGACGTGGTCAAGCGCAAGGGCGGGCTGTCGGTGAGCCGGGCCGTCGTGTTCTACCGGTGCGGCAACGACACCGAGGGCGAGGAGGGCTACACCACCTACACGCGGGTGAAGGTCCGCAAGGGCCGCTTCAGCAAGTCCTCGATCGTCGACATCGCCGGCCGCTTCACCAGCCGCACCAAGGTCAAGGGCTCGGCCAACCCGGCGCCCGGGCTGTTCGGGTGCAAGGGCAAGCCCAAGCCGTTCAGCGCGACGTGGGTGGGGCCGACGGCGTCGCGCGGCGGCACGTTCGCCGGCACGGACGCGACGGGTGCCCCGGTGTCCTTCGTGCTCGAGGCGGGCGGGAAGGTCCTCGACGACCTCGCGGTCACCCGCAAGCTCGTCTGCGGCACCCACTCCTACGGCGACCTCTCCAGCTTCGGCCGCTCGCTGGTCCACCACGACGGCAGCGTCTCCCACACCTTCCTCGACGACTTCTACCCGGCGACCTTCACCTACTCCGTCGCGCTCGACCCGGCGGGCGGGGCGTCCGGGAGCTACCGCGTCAGCGGCCCCGAGTGCGACACCGGCGACGTGCCGTTCACGGCCGCCAAGGCCGGCTGAGCCCCACCGCCGGCCGCGCGCACCTTGGCCGACAGCACCTCGGGGCTGTCGGGGGTGCCGCCGTGGGCGGCGATCCAGTCGTAGGCCTCCTGGCGCTCCGCGTGGCACATCAGGCCGACGACGTCGCCCGGCGCCGCCTGCCCGACCAGTGAGGCCAGGCAGGCGACCTCGGTGGTGTGGGTCTCGATCTCGGTGACACCGACCCGGGCGGCGCCGGCTCGCAGGAGCACGTCGATCTCGTCCATCGTGCGGCCGCGGAGATACCACTCCTTGTGGCCGATCGCGACGACGTCGCTGCCCTTCGCCCCGATCTCGCCGAGCGCGTCGATCAGCTCGTCGGTGCGGTCACCGACGGCGCCGAGGCCGAGGAGCAGGCGCGCGCCGGGACGTCGTACGCCGCCCATGATCTCGAGCAGCGCCTCCAGGCCCGCCTCGTTGTGGGCGAGGTCCATCACGACCGAGACGTCGCCGGGGAGGGAGAAGAAGTTCATCCGCCCGGGGTTGTGCTCGGCGTCGGGGAGGAACGACGTGAGGCCGGCGACGACGTGCTCGCGCGCGATCCCGACGGCGAGGGAGGCCGAGGCGGCGGCGAGCGCGTTCTCGATGTTGAAGCGCGACAGGCCGGCGAGCGTCATGGGGACGTCGACCAGCTCGACCAGCGGGTCGGGGTCGGCCCCCGGGGCCAGGACGGTGATCCAGCCGTCGATCACCGTGGTGGCGCGCCCGCCGTCGGTGAGCACGTCGCGCACGGCCGGCGAGTCGGGGTCGCGGCTGAAGATCCACGGTCGGGCGGAGATGACGCCCCGCATCGCGAGGACGCGCGGGTCGTCGCCGTTGAGCACCGCCCAGCCGCCCTTGCGGGTGATCCGCGGGACGACCGACTTGACCTCGGCGAGCTGGTCGACCGTGTCGATGCCCTGGAGCCCGAGATGGTCGGCGGTCACGTTGGTCACCACCGACACGTCGTTGCGGGTGATGCCGATGCCCTTGAGCAGGATGCCGCCGCGGGCGGTCTCGGTCACGGCGAGCTGCACGCCGTCGAGTCCCAGCGCCCGCGCGGCGCCGGAGGGTCCGGAGTAGTCGCCCGCCTCGACGAGCACGCCGTCGCGGTAGATGCCGTCGGTGTTGGACCAGCCGGCCACCAGCCCGCTGGTGCGGGCGACGTGGGCGATCATCCGGCTCGTCGTGGTCTTGCCGTTGGTGCCGGTGACGGCGACGACCGGGATGGTGGGCGTGATCGTGGTGGGCGTGTCTCCGACGGGTGCGGCGGCCACCTCCGCCGCAGCGGCGCCGAGGGCCGCCTCCACGTCGGGCGTCGGCAGCGCGTCGATGGCCCGGGCCACCGCCTCCCCCAGGGCCCGGGCCCGCCCGCGGTTGCGCCACGGATAGGCCACGACCACGACGTCGGGGTCGCTCGTCGGGCGGACGCGGACCGCCAGCCGGCGCGTTCCGGCCTCGGCCGCGACCGCGCGCACCAGGCGCTCGACCGCGCGCAGGGCGAAGCGCTGGCGGAATCCCGAGCCCGGCGTGCCGGGACGGGTCGTGCGCAGCCCGATGCGGCGCGCGAACCGCAGCACCCGCTCCTCGTCGGCCTCGGTGATCGTGGAGACGTCGAGCGTGAGCTTGATCGCCGCGCGCGGGAAGTAGAGGTTGGGTCCTTCGAGGACGCGCAGCTCGGCGAGTGAGGTCACGCGCGCAAACTACCGAAGCACGGCGCCGGTGCTACAGGCCCATCGCGTGGAACCCGCCGTCGACGTGGACGATCTCACCGGTCGTGGCCGGGAAGAAGTCGCTGAGCAGGGCCACGACGGCCTGGGCGGTCGGGGTGTGGTCGGACTCGTCCCACCCGAGGGGCGCGCGGTCCTTCCACGCCGACTCGAGGTCGCCGAACCCCGGGATCGCCTTGGCGGCGAGGGTCTTCAGCGGCCCGGCGGAGACGAGGTTGCAGCGGATCCCCTCGGGGCCGAGGTCGCGCGCGACGTAGCGCGAGGTGTTCTCCAGCGCGGCCTTCGCCACGCCCATCCAGTCGTACGCCGGCCACGCGGTGGTGGCGTCGAAGGTCAGCCCGACGATCGACGAGCCGCGCGAGAGCAGCGGCCTGGTCGCGACGGCCAGCGACTTCAGCGAGTAGGCCGAGACCTGCACGGCCTGTGCGACGTCGTCCCACGGACCGTCCATGAACTTGCCGCCCAGCAACGTGTCGGGGTTGCCGTAGGCGATCGAGTGGACGACGCCGTCGAGGCCGTCCACGTGCTCGCGGACCTGGTCGGCCAGGCCGGCGAGGTGGCTCTCGTCGGTGACGTCGAGCTCCAGCACCGGGGGCTCCTCCGGGAGCCGCTTGGCGATGCGCCGGGTGATGCCGAGCGCGCGGCCGAAGTTGGAGATCAGCACCGTCGCGCCCTGCTCCTGGGCGACCTTGGCGGTGGCGAAGCCGATGGAGCTGTCCATCGTCACGCCGGCGACCAGGATGCGCTTGCCGTCGAGGATTCCCATGTCTGTGGACCTTTCGTGTCGGGTCGTGGTCGGGCAGAGGAGGTGGCGGAGCAGGTGGGGGCGTCAGTGGCCCATGCCGAGGCCGCCGTCGACGGGGATCACGGCGCCGGTGACGTAGGCGGCGCCGTCGGAGGCGAGCCAGGTGACGGCGGACGCGACCTCGGCGGGCGTGGCGTAGCGACCCAGCGGGACCTGCGTCCTGATCGCGGCCTTCTGCTCGTCGGTGAGGACGTCGGTCATGTCGGTCTCGACGAAGCCGGGCGAGACGACGTTGGTGGTGATCGAGCGGCTGCCCAGCTCGCGGGCGAGCGAGCGCGCGAGGCCGACGAGGCCGGCCTTCGACGCGGCGTAGTTGACCTGCCCGGCCGAGCCGAGCAGGCCGACCACCGACGAGATCAGGATGATCCGCCCGCGGCGCAGGCGCAGCATGCCCTTCGCGGCCCGCTTGGCGAGCCGGAACGTGCCGGTGAGGTTGGTGTCGATGACCGACGACCAGTCGTCCTCGCTCATCCGCAGCAGCAGCGTGTCCTTGGTGATGCCGGCGTTGGCCACCAGGACCTCGACCGGGCCGTGGGCCTCCTCGACCTGGGCGAACGCCGCGTCGACGGCGTCCGGGTCGGTGATGTCGCAGCGCACGTCGAGCGCGCCGTCGGGCGCGCCGCCGTTGCGGGTGGTGACCGCCACCTTGTCGCCCTGGGCGATGAACGCCTCGGCGATCGCGCGGCCGATCCCGCGGTTGCCTCCCGTCACCAGGACGGACCGGGGCGCGGGGGTGGTTTCGGGAATCTCGCTCACGCTCCCCGACGCTAGTGATTACCGGGGGGTATCCGGAATCACGCCGCGCCGCCCGCCCGGGTCACTCGTCCTCGAGGCGGAAGCCGACCTTCATGCCGACCTGGAAGTGCTCGACGGCCCCGTCCTTGGCCTGGCCGCGGACCTGGGTGACCTCGAACCAGTCGATGTGGCGCAGCGTCTTGCCGGCCCGCTCGATGCCGTTGCGGATGGCCTGGTCGATGCCGTCCGGAGACGTCCCGACGATCTCGGTGACGCGGTAGGTGCGGTCGGTCATGCTTCCTCCTGGTGAGCGTCGTGCGGACCGTCCCCGGGCCCGTGGTTCTCCGAGCCTAGCGACGTAGACTCGACCCCATGGCCAAGTCCGATGCCGTGCGCATCACCACGGCTCGCAGCAACGCCGCCGACGACATGCGTTCGCGCCAACGGCGCTACGCGTGGTCGATGAGCATCCGCCTGGTGTGCTTCGTCGCCGCCGTCGCGGTCGGCCCGGGGGCGCTGCGGTGGGTGCTCGTCGCGGCCGCCGTCTTCCTGCCGCTCTTCGCCGTGGTCATGGCCAACGCCAACGACCAGCGTCACGACGGATTCACGCTTCCGGCCAACGCCGGGGCCCACGAACTCGCGGCGAAGGACGACACGGACTGAGGAAAACCTCGGTCGGGCGCGGTGCGCGACAAGTTTGGTTTTCATCCACCCGTCTGGAATGATTCACCGTGCGAGCGCAGCATCCCCCGTCTGCGCGAGCTCTGAGTGCCGGACAGCTTCCCCCCGTGGCTGTCCGGCACTTCTCATGTCCGGCGGAGCCCCGCCGTACCCCCTGCCGAGAGGACGCCGATGGACCCCGACCGTGACATCTGCTCGGCCAAGGGCTGCCAGGCCGACGCCGTGTGGGACCTCCAGTGGAACAACCCCAAGATCCACACCCCCGAGCGCCGCAAGTCGTGGCTCGCGTGCGAGGAGCACCGCTCCTCGCTGTCCGACTTCCTGGGCGCCCGCGGCTTCCTGAAGGACGTCGTGGAGCACCGGACCGAGCGCTGAGTCCCGGACGTCATGGGAGTGCCCGGCGCTCAGCCCCCGATGGCGGACATCGGGCGGTCGGGCTGGAGGAAGGTCTCGTCGTCGATGCCGTGCCCGGCACGCTTGCCGAGCATCGCGATGACCCAGCGCTCCGCGATCTCCTCGTCGCCGGCGCCCGAGCGCAGCGCCGTGCGCAGGTCGGACTCCTCGCGGGCGAAGAGGCAGTTGCGCACCTGACCGTCGGCGGTCAGCCGGACGCGGTCGCAGTCGCCGCAGAACGGACGGGTCACCGAGGCGATGATCCCGACGGTCGCCGGGCCGCCGTCGACGTCGAACAGCTCGGCCGGCGCGCTGCCCCGCGGCTCACCGTGGGGGGTCAGCGAGAACTCGGCGGACAGCGCCTGGTGGATCTCGTCGGCGGTGACCATCGCGGCCCGGCTCCAGTCGTGCTGGGCGTCGAGCGGCATCTGCTCGATGAAGCGGAGCTCGTAGCCATGGGCGACGCTCCACCGCAGCAGCTCGGCGGCCTGGTCGTCGTTGGTGCCGCGCAGCAGCACCGCGTTGAGCTTGATCGGGCCAAGCCCCGCGGCCTTGGCCGCCTCGAGACCGGCGACGACGTCGGTGAGGCGGTCGCGGCGGGTGATCGTCGCGAAGGTCTCCGGTCGCACCGAGTCGATGCTGGCGTTGATGCGGTCGAGCCCCGCCTCGGCGAGGGCGACGGCGGTGCGGGAGAGCCCGAGGGCGTTGGTGGTGAGCGACGTCTCGACGCCGAGGGCGTGCGTACGCGCGACGATGTCGACCAGGCCGCGCCGCAGCAGCGGCTCACCGCCGGTGAACCGCACCTCGCGGATGCCGAGCCGCTCCACGCCGATCGTGATGAGCCGGACGACCTCGTCGTCGCTGAGCGTCTGCTCCGTGGGCAGCCAGTCGAGCCCCTCGGCCGGCATGCAGTAGTTGCAGCGCAGGTTGCAGCGGTCGGTCAACGAGACCCTCAGGTCCGTGGCCACGCGGCCGAAGCGGTCAGCGAGGGGTGTCGTCATCGTCACAGTCTACCGACGCGCTCCGCACCACCCCCGGAACGCTCAGGACGCGCCGGATAGCCTCGCCGCGTGCACAAGATGCGGTTCCTGGTCTCACGCCGCTGGATCGCCTTCGCGCTCGTCGTCGTCTTCCTGGCCTGGGTCGCGTGGCGGCTCGGCGAGTGGCAGTTCCACCGCCTCGAGGACCGCCAGGAGCGCAACGACGTCATCCAGCGCAACGAGAAGGCGGGCCCCTCCCCGGTCACCGACGTGCTGGCCCCGGGCCGGTCGGTGGCCAAGGAGGACGAGTGGCGCATCGTGGAGGCCACCGGCACCTACGCCGTCGAGGACACCGTGATCGTGCGCTACCGCACGCGCGAGGGCGCCGCCGGCGTCGACGTCGTGGTGCCGCTCGAGCTCGAGGACGGCTCCAGCCTGCTCGTCGACCGCGGCTGGTACGCCACCGACAACCGCGGCGCCACCACCGCCGACGTCCCCGAGCCGCCGTCCGGCGAGGTCGAGGTGACCGGCTGGGTGCGCAGCGACGCCGAGGGCGACAGCGCGGAGGTCACCGACCAGTCGACCCGCGCCGTCAACAGCAGCCGCATCGCCGAGGCGCTCGGCCGCGAGGTGCTCGGCGGCTGGGTCGACCTGCGCTCGGAGTCGCCGGAGCCCGAGACACCGCTCGTGCCGGTCGAGCTGCCCGAGCTCGACAACGGGCCGCACTTCTTCTACGGCCTGCAGTGGTGGTTCTTCGGGGCGCTGGCCATCTTCGGGTTCTTCTACCTCATCTACGACGAGTGGCGCGGCGGCCGCGGCCCCTGGGGCAGCAACGAGTCACCCGCGCCGGAGCCGACCGGCACCGAGCCCGCGCAGCCCGCCCGCGCCCGCCGACGTACGTGGCGCGACCGGCTCGACCAGGACGACGCGGAGGACCGCGCCGACCAGCCGGAGCACCGCTAGCCGGGCGTGGGCACGGCCCGGTCGGCCTGGAACTGCGTCGCGTGGAGCGTGGCGTAGAGGCCACCGGCCGCCATCAGCTCGGTGTGGGTGCCCTGCTGCACGACCCGGCCGTCGTCGAGGACCAGGATCTGGTCGGCGTTGCGGACCGTGGAGAGCCGGTGGGCGATCACGAGGGACGTACGCCCCTCCAGCGCGGCGTCGAGCGCCTGCTGCACCGCCGCCTCGGACTCGCTGTCGAGGTGGGCGGTGGCCTCGTCGAGCACCACGATGGCCGGGGCCTTGAGCAGCAGGCGCGCGATCGCGAGCCGCTGCCGCTCCCCGCCGCTGAGGCGGTAGCCCCGGTCGCCGACGACGGTGTCGAGCCCGTCGGGCAGCGAGCGCACCAGCGTGGCGATCTGCGCCGCCTCGAGGGCCGCCCACACCTCGTCGTCGCTCGCCTCGGGGCGCGCGTAGACCAGGTTGGCGCGGATGGTGTCGTGGAACATGTGGGCGTCCTGGGTGACGTAGCCGACCACGTCCTCCAGCGACTCGAGGGTCACGTCGCGCACGTCGTGGCCGCCGACGCGCACCGCGCCGGACTCGACGTCGTAGAGCCGGGCCACGAGGTGCGTCACGGTCGTCTTGCCGGCACCGGACGGACCGACGAGCGCGACCATCTGTCCCGGCTCGGCGGTGAACGTGACGTCGTGGAGCACCTGGCCGGTGTCGCGCGACTCGGTGCGCGCGACGGTCTCCAGCGAGGCGAGGGAGATCTGGTCGGCGCGCGGGTAGGTGAAGGCGACGTGGTCGAACTCCAGGCGGGACGCCGTCGGCGGCAGCACGACCGCGTCCGGCTTCTCCTGGATCAGCGACGGCAGGTCGAGCACCTCGAAGACGCGGTCGAAGCTGACGAGGGCCGTCATCACGTCGATGCGGACGTTGGAGAGGCCCTGGAGGGGACCGAGCAGCCGGGTGAGCAGGACGCCGAGTGCGACGATCGTGCCGACCGACAGGTCGCCGCGGATGGCGAGCCAGCCGCCGATGCCGTAGACGAGCGCGGTGGCGAGGGACGGCACCAGCATCATCGCGGCGAAGAAGATGCGGGTCAGCAGGGAGATCCGGATGCCGAGGTCGCGGACGACCGCGGCCTTCTGCGCGTAGGCGACGTCCTCCACCTCGCGCCGGCCGAAGAGCTTGAGCAGCATCGCCCCGCCGACGTTGAAGCGCTCGGTCATGGCGTTGCCGAGGTCGGCGTTGCCGTCCATCTGCTCGCGCGACAGGTCGGCCAGGCGGTTGCCCACCCAGCGCGAGGCCAGCAGCAGGATCGGGAAGAGCGCCAGGCACAGCAGCGTCACCGGCCAGCTCAGGAAGAGCATCGTGACGCCGACCACCACGGCGGCGATGATGTTGGAGACGGTGCCCTGGAGCGTGGAGGTGAACGCCCGCTGCGCACCGATGACGTCGTTGTTGAGCCGGCTGACGAGGGCCCCGGTCTGGGTGCGGGTGAAGAACGCGAGCGACTGGCGCTGCACGTGGGCGAAGACACGGGTGCGGAGGTCGTAGATCAGTCCCTCGCCGATGCGGCTCGACAGCCAGCCGGTGATCAGGCCGAACCCGGCGCTCACCACCGCCACGACGGCCACGAGGGCCGCCAGCAGCACCACGAGCGAGGTGTCACCGGTGCTCACGCCGTCGTCGATGATCGCCTTGAGCAGCAGCGGCGGCGCCACGACCAGGGCGGCGTCGAGGACGGTCACGGCCAGGAACGCGACGATCAGCCTGCGGTGCGGACGGGCGAAGGCGACCACCCGGCGCAGCGTGCTGCGCTCGATCTTGTTGTCGACGACGCTCCGGTCACTGCGCAGGTGTCGCCACGGCGGGCCACCAGCACCCGGTCCCATCGACATGCAAACTCCTCCTGAGGTCCACCCGCGTCAACCCGCGACGGGGCCTGATTGTTCCTCGCCCCGCCGACACCGCAGTCGGCGGTCGGCGGGCGTCAGCCCGCGAACGCCGCCGCGACCGCGCGGAACCGGCGTACCTGCGCCTCGCGCTCCAGGCGGCGCTGCCCGTCGAGGTCGCGGTCGGCAGCACCCTGCAGCAGCGCCTTGGTCTCGCTGAGCACCCCCGGCATCGGGGCGACCAGTGCAGCCGCCAGGTCGGCGACGGCGCCGTCCAGCTCGGCCGCCGGGACGCACGCCGTGGCGAGCCCGATGCGCGCCGCCTCCTCCCCCGTCACGACGCGCGCGGTCGCGCAGAGCTCCAGCGCCCGGGCGTACCCGACGTGCTCGACCAGGGGCTTGGTGCCGGTGAGGTCGGGCACGAGCCCGAGCGCCGACTCCTTCATCGACAGCTTGGCGTCGTCGGCGACCACGCGGAGGTCGCACGACAGCGCCAGCTGGAAGCCGGCGCCGATGGCGTGGCCGCGCACCTTCGCGATCGAGACGAAGCGCGGGTCGCGCAGCCACGTGAAGCCGCGCTGGAACTCCTCGATCCGCGCGGACGCCTCCTCGTCGCTGAGTGCCAGCAGCCCCAGCACGGTGCCCTCGCCGGAGTTGGCAGGGTCGAGCATCGCCCGGTCCAGACCTGCGGAGAACGTCTCGCCCTCCCCCGTGACCACCACGACCCTGACCTCCGCAGGCAACGAGGCGCCCAGCTCGGCGAGGGCCAGCCACATGGCCGGCGTCTGCGCGTTGCGCACCTCGGGTCGGTCGAGGGTGATCGTGGCGACGGCGTCGACGACGTCGAGGCGGAGGCCGACCGCGGCGAGCTCTTCGGGAGTCATGCCGTCAGGTTACTACTCATCAGTAACGTCCGGGCGGGCGTACGCGTCCGGCCCGTGCCCGACTTGTGGGGGGAGTCTGACACTCGGAGGGGGTTGCAACGGCCTCCAGGTGTCGGAGTCCCCGCTCGAGCGGGGACTCAGACAGACACGACGACGGCCCGGCAGGGGGCCGGTCAGGCGAGGGACACCAGGTCGGCGTAGTCGTCGCTCCAGAGGTCCTCGTCGCCGTCGGGCAGCAGGAGCACCCGGTCGGGGTCGAGCGCGCGCACCGCGCCCTCGTCGTGGGTGACCAGGACGATCGCGCCGGTGTAGCTGCGGATCGCGTGGAGCACCTCCTCGCGAGAGGCGGGGTCGAGGTTGTTGGTGGGCTCGTCGAGCAGCAGCACGTTGGCGCTGGAGACCACCAGGATCGCGAGCGCGAGCCGGGTCTTCTCCCCGCCCGAGAGCACGCCCGCGGGCTTGTGGGCGTCGTCGCCGGAGAAGAGGAACGACCCGAGCACCGAGCGCGCCTGGGTGTCGGTGAGCTCCGGGGCGGCGCCGTGCATGTTCTCCAGCACCGTCCGGTTGACGTCGAGCGTCTCGTGCTCCTGGGCGTAGTAGCCCATCTTGAGCCCGTAGCCGGGCACGACCTCGCCGGTGTCGGGCTTGTCGACGCCGGCCAGGATGCGCAGCATCGTGGTCTTGCCGGCGCCGTTGAGGCCCAGGATCACCACGCGGCTGCCCCGGTCGATCGCCAGGTCGACGGCGGTGAAGACCTCGAGCGAGCCGTAGGACTTCGACAGGTCCTTGCCCATCAGCGGGGTCTTGCCGCAGGGGGCGGGATCGGGGAACGCGATCCGGGCGACCTTGTCGGCCTGCCGCTCGGTCTCGATGCCGGCCATCATCTTCTCGGCGCGCTTGAGCATCGACTGCGCGGCCTGCGCCTTGGTGGCCTTGGCGCGCATCTTGTTGGCCTGGTCGGTGAGCACCTTGGCCTTGTTCTCGGCGTTCTGGCGCTCGCGGCGACGACGCTTCTCGTCGTCCTCGCGCTGGGTCAGGTAGTTGTGCCAGCCCATGTTGTAGATGTCGATCACCGCGCGGTTGGCGTCGAGGTGGAACACCTTGTTGACCGTCGCCTCGAGCAGCGCGTTGTCGTGGCTGATCACCACGAACCCGCCACGGTGCGCCTTGAGGAAGTCACGCAGCCAGACGATCGAGTCGGCGTCGAGGTGGTTGGTCGGCTCGTCGAGCAGCATGATCTCGGCGCCGGAGAAGAGGATGCGGGCGAGCTCGACCCGGCGTCGCTGGCCGCCGGAGAGGGTGCCGATCGGCTGGGCGAGCAGGCGCTCCTCGATGCCGAGCGCCGCCGCCATCTGGGCGGCCTCGGACTCCGCGGCGTAGCCGCCGCCGGCGTGCAGCTCGGCGTCGGCGCGGGTCCACCGCTTCATGCCGCGCTCGTGCGTGCGGGGGTCCTCGCTGGCCATGTCGATCTCGGCCTCGCGCAGGCGGCGTACGACGTCGTCGAGGCCGCGGGCCGACAGGATGCGGTCGCGGGCGAGCACCTGGGGGTCACCGACGCGGGGGTCCTGCGGGAGGTAGCCGACGTCGCCGGTGCGCAGGACCTGGCCCGAGGCGGGCTGGCCCTCGCCGGCGAGGATACGGGTGAGGGTCGTCTTGCCGGCTCCGTTGCGCCCCACGAGGCCCACCTTGTCGCCTGCGGCGATGCGGAAGGTGACGTCCTCCATGAGGAGTCGCGCGCCGGCTCGGACCTCGAGCTTCTGGGCGGTGATCATCTCGGGCGCCATCCTACGAAGGGGTGAGGGTCGCAGCCCCATCGGCGATGCAGGCGCTAACCTCCCCGGAGGTCGATCCGACCGTCTCGACCGCTCGAAAGGCACGTCCATGCGCTTCAACCCCAAGGCCGACATCAGCAGGGGCCGGGTCAGCGACGCGGGCCGCGGCGGTGGCCGCGGTGGCGCCGCCGGCGGCGGGATGCGGATGCCGCTCCCGGGCGGCGCCCGGGCCGGCGGCGGCATCGGGGGCATCCTGATCGTCGTGCTGTTCGTGGTGCTCACCCAGTGCACCGGCCTGATGTCGGACGGCGGCGGGGGCACCGGCTCCCAGGGCCAGGCCCAGCCCGAGGGCATCGACACGGGCGACGAGCGCTACGCCAACTGCCGCACCGGCGCCGACGCCAACGAGGACCCCGACTGCGCGCGCGTGGCCGTGGCGCTGTCGCTGGAGAACTACTGGGCCGACACCCTGCCCGAGCAGGCCGGCACGGAGCTCTCCCCCGCGGCCATCAACACGTTCTCCGGCGCCGTGTCGACCGGCTGCGGCGAGGCGTCGTCGCAGGTGGGCCCGTTCTACTGCCCGCCCGACCAGCAGATCTACCTCGACACCACCTTCTTCGACGACGTCCTCCAGGGCCAGCTCGGCGGGCAGGGCGGCGACTTCGTCGAGCCCTACGTGCTCGGCCACGAGTACGGCCACCACATCCAGAACCTGATGGGCACGATGGGCAAGGTCCGCACGCAGAAGGGCCCCGACTCCGACGCCGTCCGGCTCGAGCTGCAGGCCGACTGCTACGCCGGCATGTGGACCCGCGACGCCAGCGACGGCGACGGCATCCTCGCCGACCTCGACCAGGGCGACATCGAGGAGGCGCTCGACTCGGCGAAGGCCGTCGGTGACGACCGCATCCAGCAGAAGTCGGGCCAGGGCGTGGACCCCGAGGGGTGGACCCACGGGTCGGCCGCCCAGCGGATGGCGTGGTTCACCCGCGGCTACGAGGAGGGCACCCTCGAGGCGTGCGACACCTTCTCGACCAGCAGGCTCTGACCGGCGCCTCCCCAACGGTGATCCACTCATCCCGAGGTGCGGGCGGGAGTTGCGACCGGATCAGGCACACCAGTGGCAAGGTGTTGTCTCGTGGACGACACGGCAGCGAAGACCAACCTGCACAACTACTTGAAGCACGAGCGCCAAGCGGTGCTTGCCAAGTTGGAAGGGCTCTCTGAGTACGACGCCCGCCGCCCGCTCACCGTCACCGGGACCAACCTGCTCGGCCTGGTGAAACACCTGGCGACGTGGGAGGCGAGGTATCTCGGCGAGGTGTTCGACCGGCCATTCCCAGAACCGCTGCCGCGGTGGGATGTCGAGGCAGACCGTCTCGCCGACATGTGGGCGACCGAGGACGAGTCGCGCCAGGCAGTCGTCGACCGCTACCAGCGGGTCTGGGCGCACAGCGACGTCACCGTGGGCTCGCTCGCCCTGGACGACACAGGCCGTGTGCCCTGGTGGGGGAACGCCGAGGTTCCTCTGCTCAACGTGCTTGTCCACCTGCTCGCCGAGACCAGCCGGCATGCCGGCCACGCTGACATCCTGCGCGAACAGCTCGACGGTGCCTTCGGGACCGACGCCGAGGCGATGGCCGAGCAACAGCACGACGCCGCCTTCTGGACGGAGCAGCGAGAGAAGATCGAGGCTGCCGCCAGGTCTGCGGGCTGACCTTTCACCGCCGGCCCCGTGCAAGGATCTGCCGCGCTCAGCTCAACCGGATCTGTCGGTGAGCCGACGTACGTCGGAGCACTGCTACTCCGCCTTTCGGTGTGCGAGCCGTCCAGTCGGCCCGGGTCAGCTCGTAGTGCACCTCGCCGTGCTGCCAGCCCGCAATCGGCTTCCTGTCCTGAGAGGCCGCCCGCGACGCGTTCTGCGTCATCCCCAACTTCTCGAGCACTCGACGTGAGCCGGTGTTCGCCGCCATCGTGGAGGCGAAGACCCGGTCTACGTCTCGGCACGAGAACGCTTGGCGGATCATGGCCTGGGCGCCCTCCGTGGCAAGTCCGCGTCCCCACCCCGTAGAGCTCAGCCGGTAGCCGATGCCGGAGATCTCGGTACGTCCTTCAAACGCTGACGCCGACCACCAGCCCACGAAGCCGTTCGCGTCGAACCCGACCCAGTATCCGAGTCCACGCGCTGCGTCACTCTGATGGTCAAGGCGCTGCCGCCACTCAGCGGCGGTCTCCTCGGGGGTCGCGCAACGCCCGCGAATGTAGGTCATGACGACCGGATCGGAGTTCAGGTCGATCATCAGATCCAGATCCCCGGCTCCGACGGGTCGAAGCACGAGGCGGTTGGTCGACAGCGAGGGAAACACGCACCGTTCGGTTGCTCCGTCGACCATCCGGCGACCCTAGCGGGACTCGTCCTGTCCCCGCTGCGCCATCTCCGAAACCTCCGCCCACGCCACTGTGGGTCGCGGATGCCCGTCTACGCGTTCACCTCATGCACACCGGCGATAGTCCGAAGGCGTCTACGGTGAGAGTCAGCCAGCGGATGATCGCGGTCGCTCATCGGGGGAAGGGAGGCGCGGGTGTTGCGAACTGCGCTTTCCTGCGCGCTCATGACCGTCCTCGTGGCGTGCAGCACCTCCGTCGACGAGACGGAGGAGCTGCCGAGGTCGGGACCCGCAGACACAGCGCAGCGACCCACTGCGGCGCCGGAGGCCTTCGTGTCGAACCGTGCGCCAGCGCCGAGGGCGCAGATGTCTCCACGCGACTGGAGCCGCGTCGCTTGGGAGGATGGCAGCCGCAGGGTCGCACCTGAGGCAGCCGCAGAGTTGCCGAGTGTCCTGGAGGACCCTGCGCGGGCGCAGATGGTGTACCACCCCACCGAACGGCTCAGTGACCGCGAGGGATGGGCCGGGGAACGCCTCCTCTTCCTCGGTGTGGACGACCGCTGGCGCAGCCTGGCCATGGACGGCCTGGGCCTCGCAGAGGAGTCATGGCCGGGCCCGGACACCTACGGGTCCGGCTCCCTGTCCCGCGACGGAAGCCTGTGGGCAGCACAGACTCACCGCGGTGTGGTCCTGCTCGACCTGACCAGCGGCGACGTTCGACACGTGTCCTTTCCGGCAAGCCACCCCCATGTCGTGCGCGTGGACTGGATACCGGGCAAGGACGTCGTGTCCGCCTACGCGGCCCCTCCGGAGTCGTCCGACTACGGCACCTTCCACATCGACGCAGCGGGCCGCGTGACGCCTGCCCGATACCCGGGGTGGCGCACCAGATTCGACGTTGACGGCACACCGACCGAGATCATCGGTGCAACACATGAGGGACTGATGGTGAAGCGATGGACCGGCGACGGTGTTTCGTCGAGGACCGTCGCTCCCGGTGCGACGGTCCCGCGCCCAATGCGCCGTCATGCGTTCGGGGTGTTCAGCACCAGCCACCTCGCGCTCCACGCCGCCCGCCGCGAATGGCCGAGCCGCGCACCGGCACAGGTCTGGGTGCTGGACAAGAGCACGGGAGCGATGGGCGCGCGGCTACAAGTCCCGGCGACGAGCAGCCTGGTCGGGTGGACGGACGACGACACACTTCGGCTGCTCATCGCGAACCGCCGGCTCGTCGACTGGGAGCCGCGCACCGGGGACCTCAGACGAGTCCTGGACCTGACCGGCCCGTACCCCGCCGCTGGCGAGTGGGCCGCCGCGACAGTCGCCATCCCGTCTCACTGACGCCCGCTGCCCTCGAGCAGGCGGAGCAGGTGCCGGGACTGGTCCTCGGTCGAACCGGTGGGGTTGCGGCCCCAGCCGGCGTTTCCCGGCAGGAGCATGGCGAGCCAGAAGGCGGCGAAGAACGGGCGGTGTCGCTCGACACGGCGGCGTTGGGGATCACTGAGGGACATCGCCTCGATCAAGGCGTCGGTGTCCAGCCGGTGACCCAGCCTGGACGAGGCGTGCTCCACCACGTCGGCCATCTCGTAGGCCAGATCGGAGACGCCGTACTCCTCCCAGTCGATCAGCCGACAGGTCTCGCCGTCCCAGAGCACGTTGTCGAGGTTGCCGTCCCCGAGAGCGATGACGGGATCGACGATCCACTCCTCGGAGAACTCGTGTCGGCTCAGCCAGGATCGGGCCGCCTCAACGGCTTCACGAACCAGCCCGGCGTCCTGGCATGCCGCCCAGTCGTACTCCGCGGCCAGCCATTGCTCGAAGCGCCGAGAGAACCCGGGCGGGGCGTTCGCCCGCACCGCCAGGCCTGGCGGCACGGGTACGTCGAACAACCGCCGCAGTGCCCGTGCCAGAGCCCGCGTCTGCGCAACGGTCATCTCGCCGGCCAACGCCGTGCCGGGGACGCGCGACATGACAACTGTGGGGCGACCGCCGACCTCGGTGCGCACGATGGGTGATGGCACGAGGCCCGGTGCGCAGGCGCTGAGGTGCATCAGCCCGGCCCATTCCCTGTCCGGCTCGTCCATCGCCCACGACACGAATGTCTTGCGCACCCGGTGCCGGCCAACCTCGACGTCATGAGTGTGCGGCATCCACCGAACGCTACTGTCCATGACGCCGGCCGCCGGTCCTGACCGCGCCTCAACGGTCGTCGAGCAGCGCCTCGATCTGCGCGACCTGGCGCTGCATCGAGTGGATGTAGGGCGCCACGCTGGGGTGGCGGAACTTCCCGGCCAGGGCGCCCTCGCCGTCGGCGACGCGGGCGAGCGCCCAGTCGAGCCGGGTGAGCGCGGTGTAGACGGCCATCACCCGGGCGCCGGTGACCACGTCGGCACGGCTCGCGAGCCCGGGAGGGAGCGCGTCGACGTACGCCTCCACGAGGGGGTCGATGTCCTCGCGGGTGGCCAGCGAGAGGTAGCCCAGGTCGGCGCCCACCGGTCCCCGGCCCAGGTGCGCCCAGTCGATCGCCACCGCGCCGTCGCCGTCGCGGCCCGGGATGTTGCCCGCCGACGGGTCGCCGTGCTGCGCGACCTGGGGCAGCGCGTCGCAGCGGTCCAGCCAGCTCGTGCGACGAGCCCAGAGGTGGTCGGCGATGTCGGCGACGGGGGTGCGGGCCAGCGTGCGCCAGCCGCCGCGGCGCTCGACCAGGCGCAGCCGGCTGCGCAGCTGGTCGCGAGCCAGCCAGGCGTGGCCGCCGAGGTCGACCGCGGCGAACCGGCCCAGACAGGCCGCCAGCCACAGGCCCGGCGGGTCGGCGGTCGCGACCCGCTCGTGCACGAGGGTGATGCCCTCCCCGTCCTCCTCCACCCGCACGACGGGGGCCTCGTGGAGCCCGGGCGAGTCGGCCACCACCCCGCTCAGGGCGACATCGGCGGCGCGGCGCCAGTAGTTGACGTCGGCCGGCACGAGGACGCCCGGCGCATCGTGCGGGTCGGGCCTGCCGAGCCGCTTCACCACGACCTCGCGACCGCGGTGGGTCGCGGCCCAGAGCCCCACGGTCGCCGGGCCCGCTCCCGACAGCCGCTGCCACCCGGGCTCGGGCTGCCAGACCGCCGCGGTCGACCCGTCCATGCGCGCGAACCTAGCGCACCTCGACGTCGCGGCGGCCGAAGAGCAGGTGCCCCGCGGCGCTCAGCGCGCCCGCGACGACGAGCAGGGCCAGGAACGGGCCCCACCGGAAGTCCTCGGCCGGCACGAGGGCGAGGTGGTGGAAGGGCGAGAGGTCCTGCAGCCACTCGGGCATCCGGAGCAGCTCGCCGAAGAGCATCACGACCACGGCGAACAGCAGCGCCAGCCAGGCCAGCGACGCGAGCCGTGGACGGAGGCCGAAGAGCAGGCGCGCCAGTGCGCTCATCACCAGGACAGGGGCGAGGTAGGGCAGGGACGCGACGAGGTAGGTGCCGACCGCGCCCGAGTCGCCGGTCGTGAGGGCGTAGCCCACCCCGAGCCCCAGCCCGGCCGCGGCAACCACGACCGCCGATCCGGCCACGGTCAGGACGGTCTGGGCGAGCAGCCAGCGGCGCCGGGACAGCCCGGTCGCCAGCAGCACCTCGACGACGCCGGTGGCCTCGTCGTGGCGCGGGCGGAGCGCGGTCGAGACGGCGTATCCGCACGCCATCAGGCCCAGCATCAGAATCGAGGTGGCGTAGAAGCCGTCGACGAGGTCGGCGCTGCCGCGGGCGAGGATCTCCTCGGTGGCGGCCGAGTCGCCGAGCACGTCGCCGACGTCGCTGCCCAGCGACCCGTAGGCCATCCCGGTGAGCAGCAGCCCGAGGCCCCACGCCGCGAGCGTGCCGCGCTGGAGTCGCCAGGCCAGGCCGAGGGGCGTGCCGAGCCGTGGCCCGGCCCTCGTCGGACCGGGGCGGTCGGCGAGCACGCCGGCGCCGTGGTCGCGGTGGTCGAAGGCCCACACCGCCGCCACCACGGTGACCGCGCCCGCTGCGGCGAGCAGCAGCAGCGGCCACCACCGGAGGCCGGAGAAGGCGTGCATCGCCTGGTACCACCCGATCGGCGAGAGCCAGGTGAGCGCGGGCGATCCGACGTCGCCGATCGCCCGCAGCACGAACGCGGCGCCGATCACCGCACCGGTGAGCCCGTACGCCGCCCGCGGGCCGGACGTGAGCTGGGCCGCGAGCAGGGCGACCGCGGCGAACACCAGGCCGACGGCCGCGAGCCCGACGCCCAGGGCGACCGAGTCGGCGACGGCAAGCGGGAAGGCGACCAGGCTGGCGGCCACCAGCGCGCCGGTCAGGACGTTGGCCGTCACGGCGACCACCAGCGTCGCCGCGGTGGGCGCGGCGCGGCCGACCGCGGCCGCCCGCAGCAGCTCGTCGCGACCGGACTCCTCCTCGGCCCGCGTGTGCCGCACGACCAGGAACATCGACATCAACCCGGCGCAGATCGCGCCGAACGCCGTCGCCTGCCACGCGACCTGGCCACCCACGGTGTCCAGCGCCCGGGCCGGTCCGGCCATCGCGACGAAGGCGGCGTTGCCGTCCATCGCCGCGGCGGCCCGGTCGAGCTCCTCCTGCGTGGCGTAGAGCCCTCCGACGCTGACCGCCTGCGACCAGTAGAGGAGCGTGATGCCGGCCGACCAGGCGAGGATCATCCACCGGTCGCGCCGCACGAAGTGGCGCAGCAGCACCAGCGTTCCCGTCACGGCGCCCGCTCCGGCCCCGCGTGCGCGGAGACGTCGTCGCCGTAGTGGCGCAGGAACATCTCCTCGAGCGTCGGCGGGGTCGCGGTGAGGCTCACGAGGCCGGCGTCCTGCAGGGCGGCGAGCGCGCCGGGCAGCGCCGCGGAGTCGACCTCGAAGGCGACCCGCTGCCCCTCGGCGGCCAGGTCGTGCACGCCACCCATCCCGGCCAGCCGGTCCACCGGGCGGGTGGTCTCCGCGCGCACCGTCGTCCGGGTGAGGTGCCGCAGCTCGGCGAGCGTGCCGGACTCCACGCAGCGACCGGCCCGGATGATGCTCACCCGGTCACACAGCCGCTCCACCTCCGCCAGGATGTGGCTCGACAGCAGCACGGTGCCGCCGGCGGAGCGGAACTCCTCGACGCACTGCTGGAACACCGCCTCCATCAACGGGTCCAGGCCGCTGGTGGGCTCGTCGAGGAGCAACAGCTCGACGTCGCTGGCGAGGGCCGCGACCAGGGCCACCTTCTGCCGGTTGCCCTTGGAGTAGGTGCGGCCCTTCTTCGACGGATCGAGCTCGAAGCGCTCGACCAGGGCGGCCCGACGCCGCTCGTCGACGCCTCCGCGCAGCCGGCCGAGCAGGTCGATGACCTCGCCACCGGTGAGGCTCGGCCAGAGCGTCACGTCGCCCGGGACGTACGCCAGCCTCCGGTGCAGCCGGGCGGCGTCGGCCCACGGGTCGCCGCCGAGCAGCCGGGCCTCCCCCGCTGTGGCGCGGAGCAGCCCGAGCAGCACCCGGATCGTGGTCGACTTCCCCGACCCGTTGGGCCCCAGGAAGCCGTGCACCTCCCCGGCCGCCACGTCGAGGTCGAGCCCGTCGAGGGCGCGGGTGCTGCCGAAGGTCTTGACCAGGCCCCGGACCTCGATCGGAGTGCTCACACTCACGGAGGATAGGCGCGTCGCGGCGGCGCGTCAGGCGTTGACGACGTCGACCTCGATCGCCTGGGCCTCCAGGACCGCCGCGTCGAGGACCGCCCGCCGCGGGTCGGGCACCGCGAGCCACGGGTCGACGAGGGTGAGCGACGAGAGCCGCGGGTCGCCCAGGACCGCGTCGACCGCGCCACGGTCGCCGCCGGCGACGGCGACGCGCACCCCGGCCAGGATCCGCGCGGCGTGGTCGGCCGCGGCCTCGTAGGCCTGCCGCGCCTGGTTGTCGCGACGGCGGGCGAAGCGCTGCTGGCTCTGGCCGCCGGCCTTGGTGCGGCCCTGCACGTGCCGCTGCCCGATCTTGTGCTCGACCAGCGAGTCACCGCGCAGGCGGGCGACGGCGAAGCCGCCCTTGCGCACGAGCAGCACGCCCCACTCCCCCGGCGGGCGGGACGCCGCCGCGAAGGCACCGGCCTCGGGGACGCCGGCGTACGTCGCCCCGAACGGCAGCCGGGCGGTGAAGTGCGAGCCGTCGCCCGCCTGTCCCCGGAGCGTCCCGTCGGCGACCGTCAGCTCCGTGCCGCCGTGGCGCGCGGTGAAGTTGGCGACCCACCGCTGCCAGCGGGCGGTCGGGACGAGGACGACGGGCACGCCCGCACGCTAGCGGGCCGTCACGCGCTTTGCCCGGACTGGTCGCTGATGCGGGGGAACGGCCTCAGCGAGAAGACCGCCTCCACTGGCACGCCGAAGAACTCCGCGATGCGCAGCGCGAGGTCGAGGCTGGGACTGTTCTCGCCGCGCTCGAGGTAGCCCACCGTCTGGTAGTGGACCCCCAGTGCGGAGGCGAGCTCGCGGCGCGAGACGCCCTGCTCGGCGCGCAGCAGGGCGATGCGGTTGTGCACCGACTCGCTCACTTGACCCACTGGGTGGCGGCCTCGCGTGCGGCGGCGACCTGCGAGCCCGACTGGCGGCGTGCCATGCGGCGCAGCAGCGCCGGGGCGACGAGGGCGCCGAGGACTGCCCAGGCGCCGAGCACGGCGACCGTCTCGGCCGTGCGCCACGAGTCGCCGAGCTCGGCGCCGACGTAGGAGTCGGGCAGGAACGCCGAGCGCATGCCCAGGCCCATCCAGTACATCGGGAAGACCTGCGCCACGACCTGCACCCAGCCCCACAGCGCCTGCATGGGGTAGAAGATGCCGGAGATGCCGGCCAGCACCATCACCGGGAGCATCCCCCACATGCCGACCTTCTGCGCCGACGGGACCAGCGCGCCGATCATCATGCCGATCGGCAGCGCGGCCAGGAGACCCAGCACCATCACCCAGGCGAGGGTGAACCAGCCGCTCGGGTGGGCCATGAGGTTGTCGAAGAGCAGGAAGCTCGGCACCAGCACGGCGACCGTCTGCGGCACCAGGCTCGCCGAGTGGAGCACGAGCTGCCCGGCGAAGTAGCCCGTCAGGCCACGCGGCACGGCCTTCGCGCGCAGCAGGGTGCCGTCCTCCTTCTCCATGGCCAGGCTGTAGGCCGGACCCACGATCAGTCCGAAGACGATGAGGCCGCCGAGGATGCTGGGCAGGGCGACCGACGGCAGCAGCAGGCCGGAGCCGTCGACCACGGTGTCGCGACGCAGGTAGAGGTAGCCCACGGCGAGGGCCGCCGTGGAGAGGTAGAACCACTGGTCCTGGGAGCTGCGCAGGCCCTGGACGAACTCCGTCCACCCGCGACCCAGCCCGAGGCGTACGGCGTGCGCCGTGCCGGCCGTCGCCCGTGTCGTCAGCGTCGCCATCTCACACCGCCCTCGAGAATGCGCGGACGGCCTCGTCGGCCTCCCCCGCCTCGTGCCGTTGCACGAGGTCGAGGTAGGCATCCTCGAGACTGGCCCGCCGCACCTCCAGGTCGACCACCGGCTCACCCGGCTCGTTGAGGAGCCTGCGGACGAAGTCGGTGGGGTCGTCGGCGGAGTGCACGAAGCGCTCACCTCCGCGCGTCCACTTCACCTCGACCCCGAGCGCGGCGCGCAACGCCAGCCGCTCGGCCGTGTCGTCGGCGACGATCCGGCCGCCCGCGAGCACCAGGACGCGGTCGGCGAGCTTCTCCGCCTCGTCGAGGTCATGGGTGGTCAGCAGGATCGTGGTGTGCTCGAGGTCGGCCAGGCGGTGCACGACCTGGTGGAAGTCGCGTCGCGCCTGCGGGTCGAAGCCGGCCGTCGGCTCGTCGAGGAACAGCACCTCGGGGCGGCCGATGATGCCCATGGCGACGTCGAGGCGGCGACGCTGGCCCCCGGAGAAGGTGGCGATCTTCTGGTCGGCGAGGTCGACGAGGCCGACCGTCTCGAGGAGCTCGTCGGTCGGCACCGGTCGCGTCCGCTCGTCCGTGGAGTAGGGCGCGTAGTAGCCGCCCATCTGGTCGAGCAGCGTGCGGGGGGTCCAGCGCGGGTGGTCGCGCCACGACTGCAGCACCACGCCCGTACGCGCCCGCCATGCCTCGCTCGCCCGTCGGGGGTCCTCACCGAGGACGCGGACGTCGCCGGCGGACCGGTCGCGGAACCCCTCCAGGATCTCGATGGTCGTGGTCTTGCCCGCCCCGTTGGGACCGAGCAGGCAGACCACCTCGCCCGCCTCGATCGCGAACCCGACGCCGCGCAGCACGTCCTTGTCGCCGTAGCGCATCCGGAGGTCGCTGACCTCGATGACCGTCCCCCGTGTGGTGTCCATCACCCGACGGTAGTCCTCATGCTACGGAGATAGCAAGAGTGCTACATGCACGATCTCGAGGCGCGAGCCGGGGTCAGAGGAAGTCGAGCGGGTCGAACTGGTCGATCGGGATCACCCGCACCCGCGGGAGCGGGGAGTTGAAGGCACCGAGGTCGTACTCGAGGTCGAAGATCCGCACGCCGGGGAGGCTGCGGAACTGCGAGTTGACGAACTCGGTGAACCCGATGACGCCGACCTGCCGGCTGCCGTCGCACAACGCGGAGACCTGGTCGACGAAGTCGCCGTCGTGACTGACCAGCACCACGTCGGCCTCGCGGTGCACCAGCGCCTCGGCGGTGCGCTGGATCGCGATGTCGACGATCTTGCCCTCGCCGCTCAGCGGGATCGGCTTGAAGCCGATCGCGAGCAGCGCCTGGACGAAGCTGGTCGGCAGCTCGGTGCTCGCGGCCAGGAAGAACAGGCCGGTCACGTCCTGGTCGAAGGCACGCTCGGCCCACTCCAGCAGCCGGTCCCAGCGCGGACGCTCCTCCGGACGCGGTCGCCGACCCAGGATCGAGGTGCCCAGGGTGGCGTCGATGTTCTCCCCGTCGACGAGGAGGTAGGTCATCCGCTCAGCCATGCGAGGACTCTCCCACACGACTCCCCCGCACCCGTGGGCGAGCAGCGTGTGGGCTCAGGCGCTGTAGACGACCGTGAAGGACTCGACGACGTCGTCGCCCGACTGCGTCACGTCGGAGACCTGGACGAGCGCCCGCGGCTTCCCCGACCCGTCGCACAGGATCGAGAGCACGCCGACCTCCGGCAGCTCGCCGGCGTACTCCTCGGCGGGGGCGGTCGTCGCGCCCTTCTCGTCGGCGAGCACCTGCGCGACGAACGCGTCAGACTCCCCCGCCGTCTCGCCGTAGGCCCAGGCGGGCGGCGGCACCGACTCCAGCGCGGTGGGGCCGAAGTAGGTCGGCGCCGCGTTGAGCTTGGCGTGGAAGCGGGCGAGGTCCCAGAAGACGCGCAGCTCCTCGTGGTCGAAGTCGGTCTCGGACGGGTCGACCTCGGGTTGCATGCCCCGAAGGGTAGCGAGTCAGGCAACGCGCGCGACGTACGCCGCGAACTCGCGCGCCGCCTCCATCGTCCCGGGCCGCGGCGGCGCCTGCGGGTCGAGCCCCTGGTCGCGGTCGGCCAGCACCTGCTGCAGCAGCGGCCGCCACCTCGGGTCACCGTGCACCATCGCCCAGCGCAGCGCGTCGCGCTTGCTGGCCACCTCGCCGGTGCGGACCGTGTAGAGGCTACGACTGGCCTGCACCACCAGGTAGCGCTGGCACCACGCGACCCTCGGCGGGCACCAGCCGAGCACCTCGTCGACCAGCGTCGCCAGGCCCGCGCGCGCCGCGTCGCGCAGCACCTCCTCGGGCACCGGCTCGACCAGCCCGACCGGGCACGGCCCGGCCAGCGTGATGCCGTGCTCGCGCAGGATCCAGCGGGTCCATGGCTGGTTGCAGTGCGTCGACCACTCCATCCGGTCCGACCCGTGGTCGACGTAGAGCCACTCGCGGCCGAGGCCCGCCGTCGTGCGCAGGTCGACCGCCACCGCGTACGAGCCCTCGAGGTGCCCCCACCAGAAGCCGTCGCGGTGGGGCAGGTCGTGGTGGAGGCGCCGCAGCGCGGCCTCCTGCGTGGCGTCGGGCCGCGCGCTCACCACGACGAGGAAGTCGCAGTCGCTGTGCTCGTCCCCCGCGCCGAGGGCGAACGAGCCCTGCAGGTAGGCACCGACCAGCGCGTCGCCCAGCGCGTCGTGGGCGCCGGTGACGAGGTCGTGCAGCACGCCGTTGAGCAGGGCGTAGCGCGTGGGATGGGGGTTGAGCACGGTTGGAGTGTGCGCCTGCCCGCGTCCCGCCGCCACGCAATATCAGGGTCGCCGACCACGGCCGACGCGGGAGTGGCAGGGCCGGGTCCGGGTCCGCCCACCATGGCGGGGCTACGGTCGAAGGTCTCACCTACTCGGAGGTCCACCATGGGTCGTCTGCTCGTCTCCGGCGCCGCTGCTCTGCTCGGCCTGACCGTGCTCACCATGCCGCCCGCCGCGGCCCGGGCCGTGCCGCTCGACGGCACCTTCCCCTCCCGCATCGCACTGCCGGACGGCTTCCAGCCCGAGGGGATCGCGATCGGACCGGGACCGACGGCCTGGTTCGGCTCGAGGGCAGACGGCGACATCTACGAGGTGTCGCTGCGCACCGGCCGGGGCACGGTCATCAGCGAGGGACCCGGCACGCCGTCGGTGGGGCTGAAGTCCGACCGCAGGGGCCTGTTGTACGTCGCCGGCGGCACGTCCGGCACGGCCCGGGTCGTCGACACCGACACCGGAGCCGTGGTGGCGGACCTCGCCCTCACCGCCGGGCCTGCGTTCGTCAACGACGTCGTCCTGACCCGGGATGCCGCCTGGTTCACCGACTCCTCCCAACCCCAGCTCTACCGGCTCGGCCGCAGTGCGCGGGGACCCGCCGCCACGGCGACCACCCTCCCGCTCACCGGCGAGTGGGTGCAGGGCACGGGCTTCGGGGCCAACGGCATCAGCACCACGCCGAGCGGTCGCCATCTCCTCGTGGTCAACTCGACCAGCGGGCTGCTCTACCGGGTCGACCCCGGCACCGGGGTGGCCACCGAGGTCGACCTGGGTGGCGCGTCGCTCACGATGGGCGACGGCATGCTGCGCCACGGCCAGACCCTCTACGTCGTGCGCAACCGGATCAACGAGGTCGCCGTCCTGCGCCTGTCACGCAGCGGGCTCAGCGGTCGGCTGGTCCGCACGATCACCGCCGCGGACCTCGACGACGACACCAGCTTCGACGTGCCGACCACGGTCGCCCGCTACCGCGGCGACCTCTACCTGCCCAACGCGCGGTTCAACACCACGCCGACACCGACGACGCCCTACTGGGTGACGAAGGTGTCGGCGCGGGCCGGCAGCTGAGCGGCGGCCTCAGACGTTGAAGCCGAGCGCGCGCAGCTGCTCTCGCCCGTCGTCGGTGATCTTGTCCGGGCCCCACGGCGGCATCCAGACCCAGTTGATCGCGACGTCGCCGACGAGGCCCTCGAGGGCCGACTCGGTCTGGTCGGTGATGACGTCGGTCAGCGGGCAGGCCGCCGAGGTGAGGGTCATGTCGAGCACGGCGTTGCTGTGCTCGTCGAGGTGCACGCCGTAGACCAGGCCGAGGTCGACGACGTTGATCCCCAGCTCAGGGTCGACGACGTCCTTCATCGCCTCGGTGACGTCGTCGACGGTGACCGTCGACGTGCCGCCGGTCCCGCCGCCACCGATGGCCTCGGGCACCTCGGGCAGGTCGCTGTGGTCGGTCTGGTGGGTGGACTCGGTCATCGGGTCACTCCTTCGGTCTGGGCCTGGCTGGTCGCGTCCTTCCACGCCATCCAGGAGAGCAGCGCGCACTTCACGCGCGCGGGGAACTTGGCGACACCGGCGAAGGCGATGCCGTCCTCGAGGACGTCCTCGTCGGGCTCGACCTGACCCTTGCCCTGCATCAGCTCGAGGAAGGTCTGGTGGATCGTCATCGCCTCGTCGACCGGCCGGCCGATCACCAGGTCGGTCATCACGGACGCCGACGCCTGCGAGATCGAGCAGCCGACCGAGTCGTACGACACGTCCGCCACCACCCCGTCCGACAGGTGCACCCGCAGGGTGACCTCGTCGCCGCAGGTCGGGTTGACGTGGTGCACCTCGGCCTCGAAGGGGTCGCGCAGGCCCTTGTGGTGAGGGTTCTTGTAGTGGTCCAGGATGATCTCCTGGTAGAGCGCGTCGAGCTCGGTGCTCATCTCAACCCACCTTGAAGTAGCTGCGGGTGTGGTGGAGGCCCTCGACCAGCGCGTCGATCTCGGCGGGGGTCGTGTAGAGGTAGGACGACATCCGCGTCGAGCTCTGCACCCCGAACCGCGCGTGCGCCGGCTTGGCGCAGTGGTGCCCGGCCCGCACGGCGACGCCGCGCGAGTCGAGGACCTGGGCGATGTCGTGCGGGTGCACGCCCTCGAGCTCGAAGGCGATCGCGCCGCCGCGGTCGGCCGCGTCGAGCGGACCGAGGACGGTCAGGCCCGGGACGGTCTGCAGGCCCTCGAGGGCGTAGGCCGTGATCGCCTGCTCGTGGCGGTGGACGGAGTCCAGGCCGATGTGACGGAGGTAGTCGACGGCCGCGCCGAGCCCGACCGCCTCGACGATCGGCGGGGTGCCGGCCTCGAAGCGGTGGGGCGCCTTGGCGTACGTGGAGCGCGCCATGGTCACGGTCTCGATCATCTCGCCGCCGCCGTGGAAGGGCGGAAGCTCGTTGAGCAGCTCCTCGCGCCCCCACAGCACGCCGATGCCGGTCGGGCCGCAGACCTTGTGGCCGGTGAAGACCAGGAAGTCGCACCCGGTCGCCTGGACGTCCACGGGCAGCTGGGGCGCCGCCTGCGAGGCGTCGATCACCGACACGGCTCCGACCGCTCGGGCGCGCGCCACCAGGTCGGTGACCGGGTTGATCGTGCCGAGCATGTTGGAGACCCAGGTGAAGGCGACCACCTTGGTGTGCTCGTCGACCAGCCGGTCGGCGTCGGTCATGTCGAGCCGGCCGTCGTCGGTCAGCCCGAACCAGCGCAGCTCGGCGCCGGCGCGCTCGCAGGCGAGCTGCCACGACACGATGTTGGAGTGGTGCTCCATCTCCGTGATGACGACATTGTCGCCGGGGCCGAGCTCGATGGTGCGGGCCAGCAGGTTGAGCGCCTCGGTCGCGTTCTTGGTGAAGACGACCTCGTTGCGCGAGGGCGCGTTGAGGAACGTCGCCACCTGGTCGCGCGCCGCCTCGTAGGCCTCGGTCGACTCGGCGCCGAGCTGGTGCATCGCCCGGGCGATGTTGGCGTTGTGCCGCTCGAGGTGGTCGACCATCGTGTCGATGACGATCTGCGGCTTCTGCGAGGTGTTGGCGCTGTCGAGGTAGACCAGCGGCACTCCGCCCGCGAGCGTGCGCTCGAGGATCGGGAAGTCCTTGCGGATCACGTCGAGATCCGGAAGCAGTCCTTCCATGTCGTACCCCTTTCGGGCGGTGGGCGCACCGTGCTGGTCACGGCGGAGGGTGGAGGGTGCGGGGTGCCGCTCAGCGCGCCGCGGTGAGGTAGCGGTCGTAGCCCTCGGCCTCGAGCTGGTCGGCGAGCTCCTTGCCGCCGGACTCGGCCACCTTGCCGTCGACGAACACGTGGACGTAGTCGGGCTCGATGTAGCGCAGGATGCGGGTGTAGTGGGTGATCAGCAGGACACCCTTGCCCTCGCGGCCGCGGAACCGGTTGACGCCCTCGGCGACGATCTTGAGCGCGTCGATGTCGAGGCCGGAGTCGGTCTCGTCGAGCACCGCGACCTTGGGGTCGAGCAGCTCGAGCTGGGCGATCTCGTGGCGCTTCTTCTCGCCGCCGGAGAAGCCCTCGTTGACGCTGCGGGTGCCGAAGGACGAGTCGAGGTTGAGCCGCTCGAGGGCGCCGTTGACGTCCTTGACCCACGTGCGCAGCTTGGGGGCCTCGCCGTCGATGGCGGTCTTGGCGGTGCGCAGGAAGTTGGACACCGAGACGCCGGGGACCTCGACGGGGTACTGCATGGCGAGGAACAGGCCGGCGCGGGCGCGCTCGTCGACGGAGAGCGACAGCACGTCCTGGCCGTCCAGCGTCACCGAGCCGCCGGTGATCGTGTACTTGGGGTGGCCGGCGATGGAGTAGGCCAGCGTCGACTTGCCGGAGCCGTTGGGCCCCATGATGGCGTGCGTCTCCCCGTCCATGATGGTGAGGGTGACGCCCGTGAGGATCTCCTTGGGGCCGTCCTCGGTGTCGACGGTGACGTGCAGGTCCTGGATGTCCAGCTTGCTCATGCGGGGGTGACTCCGTTCAGGGTGGTCTCGGTGTCGATGTACACGTCGGTGCCGCGTACCTCGATCGGGAAGGTGGCGACGGGCTCCGTCGCCGGCAGGTTGGTCGGCTTGCCGGTGCGCAGGTCGAACATCGACCCGTGCAGCCAGCACTCGATCTGGCAGTCGGCGACCTCGCCCTCGCTGAGCGCGACCGCGGCGTGGCTGCACTCGTTCTCCAGCGCGAAGACCTCGTCGCCGTTGCGGGCGACGACGATCTCGTAGCGCCCGAGGGTCACGGCGAGGCCCTGGTCGGCCGAGACCTCGTCGAGGGAGCAGGCGCGCTCGAACGCCATCAGGCCCCCGATGCGAAGGCGGCGAGCGAGCCGACGTCCTTGAGGACGTTCTTGGCGAGCTCGGCCTCGACGGTCGAGAGCAGGCGCTCCTCGATGGACGGCACGCCGACCTGGCGGATCAGGTCGTTGAAGAAGCCGTGCACGACCAGTCGCTGGGCCTCGGCCTCGGAGATGCCGCGGGACTGGAGGTAGAACAGCTGCTCGTCATCGAACCGCGCGGTGGCCGAGGCGTGGCCGGCGCCCTCGATCTCGCCGGTCTCGATCTCGAGGTTGGGGATCGAGTCGGCCCGGCAGCCGTCGGTGAGGACCAGATTGCGGTTCTCCTCGTAGGTCTCGATCCCCTCGGCGATCTTGCGGATCAGCACGTTGCCGACCCACACGGTGTGCGCCTTCTCGCCCTGCAGCGCGCCCTTGTAGACGGCGTGGGACTTCGTGCGGGGGGCGGTGTGGTCGGCGAAGATCCGGTGCTCGATGTGCTGGCCGGCGTCGGCGAAGTAGAGGCCGAGCAGCTCGGCGGAGCCACCGGGACCGTCGTAGGTGACGTTGGCGTCCATCCGCACCAGGTCGCCGCCGAAGGAGATGGCGGCGTGCTTGTAGGTCGCGTCGCGACCCACGAGCGCCTGGTGGTGCGAGAGGTGGACGGCGTCGTCGGCCCAGTCCTGGATCGAGACGACGCTCGCCTCGGCGCCGTCGGCGACCACGACCTCGACCACGGCCGCGACCGCGGCCGAGCCGGTGTGGTTGAGCACGACGACGCCCTTGCTGTGGCGCCCGAACCGCAGCACGACGTGGGCACCGCTGGTGACGTCGGCGTCGGTGCCGTCGACCTCGAGGACGATCGGCTCCGTGGCCTCGACGTCGGCGGGCACGTCGACGAGCAGCGTGGCAGGCACGTCGGCGAGGACGCGGGCGGTGAACCGGGTGTTGGGCACCCAGCCGCTCACGCCGCGCAGCGCCGTGGCCTCGTCGCCGGTGACGACGCCCACGGAGACGCCCTCGGGCGCGGTCCAGGTGGCGTCGACGTTGCGCCCGTCGAGCGGGGCGTCGGCGTGCAGGCCCTTGAGCCGCTTGAGCGGCGTGAAGCGCCAGATCTCCTCGCGGCCGGTGGGGACCACGTGGTCGGCGACGGCGAACGAGCCGGCCGGGTGCAGGTGGCTCTCGACCCGGTCGGCGGGTGCCTGCTCCAGGGCGGAGCGGACGGAATCGGTGGTGACGGTCACTACATCTCTTTCTGGTACGTCGGACGAGGGCGGGCGGCGTCGATCAGCCGACCGCGCCCTCCATCTGCAGCTCGATCAGGCGGTTGAGCTCGAGGGCGTACTCCATCGGCAGCTCCTTGGCGATCGGCTCGACGAAGCCGCGCACGATCATCGCCATCGCCTCGTCCTCCTCCATGCCGCGCGACATGAGGTAGAAGAGCTGGTCGTCGGAGACCTTCGAGACGCTCGCCTCGTGGCCCATCGACACGTCGTCCTCGCGGATGTCGACGTAGGGGTAGGTGTCGCTGCGGCTGATCTGGTCGACCAGCAGCGCGTCGCAGAGCACGTTGGACTTCGAGCCGTAGGCGCCCTCGTTGACCTGGATCAGCCCGCGGTAGGACGTGCGCCCGCCGCCGCGCGCCACCGACTTGCTCAGGATCGAGCTCGAGGTGTGCGGCGCCGCGTGCACCATCTTGGCGCCGGCGTCCTGGTGCTGGCCCTCGCCCGCGAACGCGATCGAGAGCGTCTCGCCCTTGGCGTGCTCGCCCATCAGGTAGACGGCGGGGTACTTCATCGTCACCTTGGAGCCGATGTTGCCGTCGACCCACTCCATCGTCGCGCCGGCCTCGCAGGTGGCGCGCTTGGTGACGAGGTTGTAGACGTTGTTGGACCAGTTCTGGATGGTCGTGTAGCGGACCCGGGCGCCCTTCTTGACGATGATCTCCACGACGGCGGAGTGCAGCGAGTCGGAGGAGTAGATCGGCGCGGTGCAGCCCTCCACGTAGTGCACGTAGGAGTCCTCGTCGGCGATGATCAGCGTCCGCTCGAACTGGCCCATGTTCTCGGTGTTGATCCGGAAGTAGGCCTGGAGCGGGATGTCGACGTGGACGCCCTTGGGCACGTAGATGAACGAGCCGCCCGACCACACCGAGGTGTTGAGCGCGGCGAACTTGTTGTCACCGACCGGGATGACGGTGCCGAAGTACTCCTTGAAGAGCTCCTCGTGCTCCTTCAGCGCGGTGTCGGTGTCGACGAAGATGACGCCCTTCTCCTCGAGGTCCTCGCGGATCGAGTGGTAGACGACCTCCGACTCGTACTGCGCGGCCACACCGGCGACGAGGCGCTGCTTCTCCGCCTCGGGGATGCCGAGCCTGTCGTAGGTGTTCTTGATGTCCTCGGGCAGGTCCTCCCACGAGGTGGCCTGCTTCTCCGAGGAGCGCACGAAGTACTTGATGTTGTCGAAGTCGATCGTCGACAGGTCGGAGCCCCACGTCGGCATCGGCTTGCGGTGGAAGAGCTTGAGGCCCTTCAGGCGCAGGTCGAGCATCCACTGCGGCTCGGACTTCTTGCCGGAGATGTCGCGTACGACGTCCTCGTTGAGGCCACGGGTCGCGGTCGCGCCGGCGTCGTCCTTGTCGGCCCACCCGAACTCGTAGCGGCCGATGCCCTTGAGCTCGGGGTTGAGGTCTTCGATGCTCAGGTTCTGGGTCATGCCTGCTCCTTTGTCGGGTCCGTCTCCGGGTCCGTCTTGAGGGTCTGGGGGATGCACGTGGTGCAGACGCCGTCGCCGTGGGCGATGGTCGCCAACCGCTGGACGTGGGTGCCGAGCACGGAGGCGATCGCCTCGGTCTCGGCCTCGCAGAGCTGCGGGAACTCGTGGGCGACGTGGGAGACCGGGCAGTGCTGCTGGCACAGCTGCTCCCCCACGCTGATGCCGCGGACGGGCGCGAGGTCGCGCACAGAGGCGGCGTAGCCGTTCTGGGTGAAGACCTGGGCGAGGGCCTCGGCGGGCGTGAGGTCGGGGTCGCCGGAGATGGCGGTGGCGTAGTCGCGCGCCACGAACGAGACCCGGCGCCGGGCGAACTCCACGACGGCGTCCTCGCCCTGCGTCTCGGCCAGGAACCGCAGCGCCTGCACGGCGAGGTCGTCGTACTGCTGGTCGAAGCTGTCGCGCCCGGCCTGCGTCAGGGCGAAGACCTTGGCGGGGCGCCCGCGCCCGCGGGTGCCGTAGACCTTCTGCTCGCGCGACTCCACGACTCCCTCGTCGGCGAGGTGGTCGAGGTGGCGGCGCACGGCGGCGGGCGTGAGGTCGAGGCGGAGCGCCAGGTCGGCGGCCGTGGACGGGCCGTTCTCGAGGATGGTGCGGGCCACGCGGTCGCGCGTGGGCGCATCGCCCTCACGCTGTCCGGTCGCCGTCCTCACGAATTCCACAACGCAAGTGTGTCGTTATTGCTTCCCGTGGTTCAAGCAAGGGTCACCTAAGTGACCCCGGCCACCACGCAGCGGCCGGTCGCAGCGGCCGGTCGCTCAGTCGGCGGTGCGGGCCCGGAAGGTGCGGATCGCCAGGGGCGCCACGACCGCGGTGATCAGCACGATCCAGCCGATCGTGAAGGGGATCGGGTGGTGCATGGGGAACGCCGCCCCCGCGGCCAGGGGTTGGTCGTTGCCCCAGAGCTCGCGCACGGCCTGGGTGAGCGAGGAGATCGGGTTCCACTCGGCGATGACCCGCAGGAAGGTGGGCATCCGGTCGGTGGGAGCGAAGGTGTTGGCCAGGAACGTGATCGGGAACATCGTCGCGAACATGACGCCGTTGACCGCCTCGACGGACCTCATCGCCGAGCCGACCCAGATGCCGACCCAGATCATCGCGAAGCCCCACCCGAGCAGCAGGAGGTAGCCCAGGGCCGCCTCCAGCACGTTGGTGTGGATGCGCCAGCCGATCACCAGCCCGGTCAGCGACATCACGACCAGACCGATCGAGGCGTGCACCAGGCTCGACATGCTCCGGCCCACCAGGACCGCCGCGGGGTTGATCGGGAGTGAGCGCATCCGGTCGACGATGCCCTTGTCGAGGTCGGCGGTGAGGCCGACGGCGACGATGAACGAGGCGAACGCGACGGTCTGGGCCATGATCCCGGCCAGCAGGAACGCCCGGTAGCCGGCGGGGGTCGCCACGTCGATCGAGGAGCCGAAGACGTAGGCGAACAGCAGCACGAACATGACCGGCTGGATGGTGACGTCCATCAGCATCTCGGGCATGCGCCGGATGTGGAGGAAGTTGCGCCGGGCGATGGCCCACGACTGCGTCAGCAGCCCGGTGGCGCGGATCTCGGGTCGTTCGAGCGTGGTCATCGGGCTCTCCCTCCTGTGGTCTCCCCCGCGCCCTGACCGGCGTGGTCGTCGCTCTCGTCGTCGGTCGGCTGCTCGGCGCGGTGCCCCGTGAGGTGGAGGAACACGTCGTCGAGGCTCGGCCTCTTCAACCCGATGTCGTCGAGCACGATGTCGCTCTCGTCGAAGATCGCGGCCACGCGGGTCATGTGACCCAGACCCTCGGCGGGCGCGGTGAGCTGGCGCGCGCCGACGTCGACGTGCACCTCGCGCACGTGGGGGCCGAGCAGCGCCCGGGCCGCCTCGAGCTCGCCGGCGTGGGAGACCGTCACGACGAGGGCGGCGGCGCCGGACTGGTCCTTGAGCTGGAGCGGGGTGCCCTCCGCGATCACCGTCCCGCGGTCGATGACCACGATGTTGTCGGCGAGCTGGTCGGCCTCCTCGAGGTATTGAGTCGTCAGCAGCAGCGTCGTGCCGTCGCCGACGAGCTCGCGGAGCACCTCCCACAGCTCCACGCGCGAGCGCGGGTCGAGGCCGGTGGTCGGCTCGTCGAGGAAGAGCACGGGAGGCGTCGCGATGAGGCTGACCGCGAGGTCGAGGCGTCGTCGCATGCCCCCGGAGTAGGTCTTGGCCGTGCGGTTGCCGGCGTCGGCGAGCGAGAAGCGCTCCAGCAGCTCGTCGCTGGCGCGCCGGATGTAGACCGGGTCGAGGCCGTAGAGGCTCCCGATGAGGCGGAGGTTCTCCCGGCCGGTGAGGAGCTCGTCGACGGTCGCGGCCTGCCCCGTCAGGCCCATGCTGCGCCGCACCGCCGCCGCGTCGGCCAGGATGTCGTGGCCGGCCACCCGCCCGGTGCCCGCGGTGGGGCGGGTCAGGGTGGTCATCATCCGCACCGTGGTCGTCTTTCCGGCGCCGTTGGGGCCGAGGAGTCCGAGCACCGAGCCCTCGGGGACGACGAAGGAGACCCCGTCGACCGCGACGGTGTCGCCGAAGTGCTTGACGAGGCCCTCGGCCTCGATCGCGTACGCGCGTGCCATGGACCTCACGCTAGTCGCGGGGACCGACAACCGCTCCTGATTAACCCGCACCTAGAATCGGGACGTGCCACCCGCCTCCCCCGCCGTCGAGATCGACGGCCTGGTGATGGCCTACGGCGACAAGGTGGCCGTCGACGGGCTGTCGCTCGAGGTGGCCCGCGGCACGGTCACCGCCGTGCTGGGCCCCAACGGGGCAGGCAAGACGACCACGCTCGAGACGTGCGAGGGCTACCGCGCTCCGCAGCGCGGCACCGTGCGCGTGCTCGGCCTGGACCCCCAGCGCGACCGCGCGGCGCTCCACCCCCGGATCGGGGTGATGCTGCAGAGCGGCGGTGCGTGGAGCGGCGTACGCGCGGTGGAGATGCTCGAGCACATGGCCTCGCTGCACGCCCGCCCGCTCCCCACGGGGATGCTCGTGGAGCGGCTCGGCCTCGCCGACTGCGGTCGGACGCCCTACCGTCGGCTCTCGGGCGGCCAGAAGCAGCGGCTCGGGCTCGCCATCGCGCTGGTCGGGCGCCCCGAGCTCGTGTTCGTCGACGAGCCGACCGCCGGCATGGACCCGCAGGCGCGGCGCACGACGTGGGAGCTGCTCGAGGAGGTCCGCGCCGACGGGGTGACCGTCGTGCTGACGACCCACCACATGGACGAGGCCGAGCACCTCGCCGACCGCATCCACATCATCGACCGCGGCACCGTGATCGCGAGCGGCACACCGGCAGAGCTCACCCGCGGTGGGCGCTCGGCGACCATCCGGCTGGTGGTCAACCGGCCCTTCCCCGAGGGCGCGCCCGAGTCGCTCCGCGCCGAGCTCGGCCCGGACACCGAGGTCCGCCAGCTCGACGAGGTGAGCATGCTCGTCCACGGTCCCGCCGACGGCTCCACGCTCGGTCGGGTGTCGCGGTGGTGCGAGCACCACGAGGTGCTGCCCCAGACGCTGACCCTCGGCCAGCGCACCCTGGAGGACGTGTTCCTCGAGCTCACCGGACGGGAGCTGGCGCCGTGAGCACGACACCGACTCCGGACACCGGGCTCACCGCCGTCGGCACCGCCGGTGCCGCTCGCTCCACCGGCATGTTCGCGCCCGACCCGGGTGCGGCGTCGCTGGCGGCGATGGTGCTGACCCAGGCCCGGATGGAGGCGCGGCTGATGCTGCGCAACGGCGAGCAGCTGCTCCTCGCCATCGTGATCCCGGTGATCGTGCTCGTGGGCGGCGTCGTGGCAGCCGCGCGCCTCGACCGCACGGTCGACGGCCGCGCGGCGATCGACGTCCTGGCCCCGGGCGTCCTGGCGCTCGCCGTCATGTCGACCGCGTTCACCTCGGTCGCCATCGCCACCGGCTTCGAGCGGCGCTACGGCGTCATCAAGCTGCTCGGCTCGTCGCCGCTGCCGCGCCACGGCCTGCTGCTGGGCAAGGTGGTGGCGCTGCTCAGCGTCGTCGCGCTCCAGCTCGTGGTGCTGGTCGCCGTCGCCCTCGTCATGGGGTGGGAGCCGTCGCTCGACCACCCGGCCCGCACGCTGCTCGGCGTGGCGCTCGCCGTGGCGCTCGGCACGGCGGCCTTCGCCTCGCTCGGGCTCCTCGTCGCCGGCGCGCTCCGGGCCGAGGCCACTCTCGCGCTGGCCAACCTCGTCTACCTGCTCCTCATGGCGGGCGGCGGCATCGTCCTGCCCGCCAGCACCTACGGCGCCGCCGGCGCGTTCGTCGAGTGGCTGCCCTCGGGCGCGCTCGGCGAGGCGATGCGCGCGGCACTGGTGCACGCGAGCATCGACGCTCGATCCCTGCTCGTGCTGGCGGCGTGGACGCTGCTCGGCACGCTGCTCACGGCACGGACCTTCAGGTGGGAATGATGGGACACACCCTGCTCGACCGTCTCGCACGGTTCCTCTGGCCCCTCGCGGTGGCCAACCTGCTCGCCAACATCGGCATCGTCGTCACCGGCGCCGCCGTGCGGCTGACCGGCTCAGGACTGGGCTGCCCGACGTGGCCGCGCTGCACCGACGAGTCCTACGTCGCGCACGGCGAGCTCGGCATGCACGGTGCCATCGAGTTCGGCAACCGGCTGCTCACCTTCGTGCTCGCGGCGGTGGCGGTGCTGTGCTTCCTCGCGGCCGTCGGCGCCCGGCACCGACGGGCGACGCGGCTGTCGTTCGTCGTGGGCCTCGGGATCCCCCTGCAGGCCGTGCTCGGCGGCATCACCGTGCTCACCGACCTCAACCCGTGGATCGTGGCGGGCCACTTCCTGGTGTCGATGGCGATCATCATGGTCTGCGTCGCGCTGCTCGACGAGCTGCGCAGCCCTTCGCGGGGGCTGGCTCCGGCCCTGCCGCGCACGCTCGCCTGGGCCAACCTCGCCGTCGGTTGGGTGGTGCTCTACCTCGGCACGGTCGTGACCGGAGCGGGCCCGCACGCCGGCGACACCGACTCCCCGCGCAACGGCCTCGACCCGGCCGTCGTCTCGCAGGTCCACGCGATCGCGGTCTACGTCCTCGTCGCGCTCACCGTCGCGCTGCTCGTGGTGGCGCTGCGTGGTGGGCACCGGTGGCTGGCGCAGGTCACGGCGCTCGTGCTGCTGATCGAGGTGCTCCAGGGCGTCCTCGGGTGGGTGCAGTACTGGCTGGAGCTCCCGATCGGCCTGGTCGCGCTGCACATGCTCGGCGCCGGCCTGCTCGCGGCGGGGCTGGCCCGCATCGCGCTGGCCGTGCTGCCCCACCAGGGCTCCGCGGAGGCGCGCGCGGGCGGCGAGCCGCAGAGGCTCGCCGCCACGCGCATCGGCCCCTCCTAGGACGCGGGCCGACCGGTCACAGCTTGCGGGCGAAGATGACCGTCCGCTTGGCGTAGTCGTCGGCCTTGCAGCCGACGAGCACGATGCGGGCCGGCCCGGCCACCGAGTAGAGCGAGCCCATCCGCCTCATGGCCGACCAGAACTCACGCTTGGTGACCTCGAACCGGCAGCCGGCGACGGTGATCCTGTCGCCGCGCCGCAGCGTCGCCCAGTGGTCGGCCACCCCGTTGCCGGCGCGCCACGCGTGGCCGGCGTAGACGGTGCTGCCGGTGGGGTCGCACGGCGGGTCGCCCTTGGCCCAGGTGTAGACGGCGCCGCGGAGCCGGTCGCCGACGGCGAGCGTGTCGTTGCGCGCCGGCACCTTGACCACCACGGCGTCGGTGCCGGTGCGCGCGATCGTGAGCCGGTCAGGGGCGGCGTGAGCCACGCCCTGACCGGCCGCCACGGTCACGCCGAGCGTGAGCGCAGCCACGAGCCCTGCAGCCCGGACCCGTGTCATCGGTGTCCGGTGTTGGGCGCGACCTCCGGTGCGCTGGCGCACGGGCGGGTGCGGAAGGTCATCTTCCACACCTGCTTGCCCTGCAGGCGGAACGTCGCGTCGGCCGCGTGCGCACGGACCGTCACGCGGGGCGACGTGGCCTTGAGCCAGGCACCCTGACGCAGGACCTTGCCCTTCGAGGTGTAGACGACGCCGGTGCGCTTGTGGACCTTGAAGACGTCGCCGCGGGTGCCGCACTTGTCGATCATGCGGGCGCGGGCCGACACGACGCGCGCCTCGGCCGGCAGCACCTCGGGCGGGGTGACGACCGGCGGGGTGACGACCGGGGTCGGGCACGGCTGGTTGCTGTCGACCGGCGCCGGGAAGGTGACGGTGGTCGCGCCGCCCGGGAACTGGGTGCCCGCGGTGGTCGTGACCGTGACGCTGCCGTCGGGGTTGGTGACCGCGCTCCAGGGGCCCGGGGGCACCTGGCCGTAGTGCGCGTTGCCCGGGCCGCAGTCGTCGACGACCGGGATCGTCGGCGGCTCCACGGTCGTGACGTTGCAGCCGTCCTCGAACTTCTCGACCGGGATGCTGCCGGAGCTGGTGTTGGTGGAGCCGTTGTCCCACCGCGCCGACAGCGTCAGCGTCTGGGTGGAGGTCGGCTTGGTGGTGACCGTCTCGGTGAAGGTGCGCGTCTGCCTGCTGGTCAGCGGCGTCCCGACCGGGACGACGGCGGAACGGTTGCTCGCGGTGATGGTCTCGGTGCGCGCCTCGCTGTTGACGACGCGCCAGGTGACGGCCCAGCCGCCTCCGGTCTTGCAGGCCACCGTTCCGCTGATCGTGTTGTGGTGGGCGCTGGCCGCGCCCGCGATGCCGACGACGGCGAAGCCCACTCCCAGGACGAGGGTGAGCACCCTCGAGACCCCCCGGTGAAGCGTGCGAGGACGAACCCCCGTGCCGGTCGCGCCCCCCGCGGTCCGGTCACGTCGTACTCGTGGTGAAGACATGCAGAACTACCCCCTGCTCCCACGGGGATGGCCCACTGCCATCCCCTCACGTTGCATTCAACGTGGGTTCGAGCAGAAAGACCCGAAACGTCTCCTCAAGAAAACGGCCAAATCTTCCGCATTCGCCTGACAAGACCTTCAAAGTTGCGCTAAACGCACGAAATTTGCGTTATCGGCCGAGCAGGGGGTCGAGCGCGACGGCGACGAAGAGCAGCGAGAGGTAGAGGTTGGACGCGTGGAAGAGCCGCATCGGGTTGATGTCGACCAGCGCCTCCGAGCCCTTGGCCCGCTTCCACATCCGGTGCGCCTCGAGGAGGAACACCGCACCCAGGACGGCCGCGGCGACCGGGTAGACGAGGCTGGTGTCGGCGACGGGCCAGAGCAGGAGCGAGGTCGCGACCATCACCCAGCTGTAGATCACGACCTGGCGGCCGACCTCGGCGGCCGGCTTGACGACCGGCAGCATCGGCACGTCGACGTTGCGGTAGTCCTCGCGGTAGCGCAGGGCGAGCGCCCAGGTGTGCGGAGGCGTCCAGAAGAACACGACCAGGAACAGCACGACCGGCGTCCACGCCAGCTCGCCGGTCACCGCGGTCCAGCCGATCAGCGCCGGGAAGCAGCCCGCCAGCCCGCCCCAGACGATGTTCTGGGTGGTGCGGCGCTTGAGCAGCATCGTGTAGACGAAGACGTAGAACGCGTTGGCGAGCACCGCCAGCACGGCCGAGAGCCCGTTGACCCACAGCGCCAGCACGACCGTCGACAGCACCGCCAGCACGGTCGCGAAGACGAGCGCCGAGACCGGCGAGACGATGTGGCGCGGCAGCGCGCGCCGGCGCGTACGCCGCATCTGCTCGTCGATGTCGCGGTCGTAGATGCAGTTGTAGGCCGACGCCGAGCCGGCCGAGAGCGCTCCGCCGACGACCGTGGCGGCCACCAGGCCGAGCGGCGGGATCCCGCGCTCGGCGAAGAACATCACCGGGACGGTCGTGAGCAGGAGCAGCTCGATGACGCGCGGCTTGGTGAGCCCGACGTAGGCCCCGACGACGTCGCGCCAGGTCTTCGGCCCCTCGGGATCGGCACCCCCGCCGGTCGACGGCCGGGCGGACGCGGCTGCGTGCGGGCCGGCGTGGGACACAGTGCAGAACCTCGGGAGGACGGGAGCGGATGGAACGCGGACGGCGAGGGAACCGGAGGGTGAGCTTCCAGCTGGTTCCCGGCGTGCGGGACGACCCTCGAGCAAGGTCGAGTCTACTCGGCCGCGACGATAGGGTCGCAGTCGAGGCCACCCCTGCCGGGCTGTGATCTCGACTGCACCTGGTTGCACCCATTGAGAGGAACTGCGTTGACCGAGAAGTCCGCCCTGCCCGCCACCCTCGAGTGGGACGACATCGACCGCCGCGCCGTCGACACGGCGCGGGTGCTGGCGATGGACGCGGTCCAGAAGGTCGGCAACGGCCACCCCGGCACGGCCATGAGCCTGGCCCCGGCCGCCTACCTGCTCTTCCAGAAGGTGATGCGGCACAACCCGGCCGACCCGAACTGGACCGGTCGGGACCGGTTCGTGCTGTCGTGCGGGCACAGCTCGATCACGCTCTACACCCAGCTGTTCCTCGGCGGGTGGGGCCTGGAGATCGAGGACCTGCGCACGCTGCGCACCTGGGGCAGCAAGACCCCCGGGCACCCCGAGTACGGCCACACCGCCGGCGTGGAGACGACCACCGGCCCGCTCGGCCAGGGCGTCGCCAACGCGGTCGGCATGGCCATGGCGGCCCGCCGCGAGCGGGGCCTGCTCGACCCCGACACCCCCGAGGCCGACTCCCCGTTCACCCACCACGTCTACGCGCTGTGCTCCGACGGCGACCTGCAGGAGGGCGTGAGCGCCGAGGCCTCCTCGATCGCCGGCACCCAGCAGCTCGGCAACCTCACGGTGATCTACGACGCCAACCGGATCTCGATCGAGGGAGACACCGACGTCGCGTTCACCGAGGACGTCGGCGCACGCTACGAGGCCTACGGCTGGCACGTGCAGCACGTCGACTGGACCAACGACGGCACGGACTACGTCGAGGACGTCCCCGAGCTCTACGCCGCGGTCCGCGCGGCCGACGCGGTCACCGACCGGCCCAGCCTCATCGTGCTGCGCACGCTCATCGCGTGGCCCGCCCCCCACGCACAGGGCACGGGCAAGTCCCACGGCTCCGCCCTCGGCGCGGAGGAGGTCGCGGCCACCAAGGAGGTCCTCGGCTTCGACCCCGACAAGCACTTCGAGGTGCCCACCGACGTGATCGAGCGCACGCGCTCGCTGGTGGCGCGCGGCAAGAAGCAGCAGGCCGCGTGGCAGGAGCGCTTCGACGCGTGGCGCTCCGCCGCGTCCGACGACGTCCTCCAGACGTTCGAGCGGATGCAGACCCGCGCGCTGCCCGCCGGGCTCGCCGACGTGCTGCCGAGCTTCGACGCCGACCCCAAGGGGGTGGCCACCCGCAAGGCCTCGGGCGCGGTCATCAACGCGGTCGCGGCCGTCATGCCGGAGCTGTGGGGCGGCTCGGCCGACCTCGCCGAGTCCAACAACACCACCATCGAGGACGCCCCGTCGTTCATCCCCGAGAGCCGGTCCACCGACCAGTGGACGGGCGACCCGCTCGCCGGCCGGGTGCTGCACTTCGGCATCCGCGAGCACGGCATGGGCGGCATCCTCAACGGCATCGCGCTGCACGGCGGCACCCGCGTCTTCGGGGGCACGTTCCTCACCTTCAGCGACTACATGCGCGGCTCGGTCCGTCTGGCGGCGCTGATGGGCCTGCCGGTCACCTACGTCTGGACCCACGACTCCATCGGCCTCGGCGAGGACGGCCCGACGCACCAGCCGATCGAGCACCTCGCCGCGTTGCGCGCGATCCCCGGCCTCGACGTCGTACGCCCTGCCGACGCCAACGAGACCGCCGCCGCGTGGCACGCCGTGCTCCAGCACACCGACCGGCCCGCCGGCATCGCGCTGACCCGCCAGAACGTACCCGTCTTCCCGCGAGGCGAGGACGGCTTCAGCGACACCTCCAACGTCCACCGCGGCGGCTACGTCCTGATCGACGCCCCCACCATCGACGACCGCGCCGGCGAGCCCGACGTGATCTTGATGGGCACCGGCTCCGAGGTGCAGGTGGCGGTCGCGGCCCGCGAGCTCCTCGCCGCGGACGGCATCCGCGCCCGGGTCGTCTCGCTTCCCTGCCTGGAGTGGTTCGAGGAGCAGGAGGAGGCCTACCGCGAGACCGTCCTGCCGCCCACCGTCAAGGCCCGCGTGTCGGTCGAGGCCGGCGTCAAGCAGGGCTGGCGCGACTATGTCGGCGACCACGGCCGCATCGTCTCCATCGACCACTACGGCGCCTCGGCCGACTACGCGCGGATCTACGAGGAGTTCGACATCACCGGCGAGGCCGTGGCCAACGCGGCCCGCGACAGCCTGCGCACCCTGACCGACTGACCGCGTCCCGCACGACGACCCACAGGAGGCACCACATGAACGACCGTCTCAAGGCCCTGGCTGACGCCGGGGTGTCCATCTGGCTCGACGACCTCTCGCGCGAGCGCCTGGAGACCGGCAACCTGGCCGACCTGGTGAAGAACAGCAACGTCGTCGGCGTGACGTCCAACCCCGCCATCTTCCAGACCGCGCTCGCCGACGGCGAGCGCTACGACGCCCAGGTCCGCGAGCTGGCCGCCGAGGGCGCCGACGTCGACCGCGCCACGCTCGTCATCACCACCGACGACGTGCGCGAGGCCTGCAAGGTGATGCGCCCCGTCTTCGACGCCACCGACGGCGTCGACGGCCGCGTCTCGATCGAGGTCTCCCCCGGGCTGGCGCACGCCACCGACGAGACGGTCGCGGAGGCGGCGACGCTCCACGAGACCGTCGGCGAGCCCAACGTGATGATCAAGATCCCCGGCACCAAGGAGGGCTGGCCGGCGATCACCCAGACCATCGCCGCCGGCATCTCGGTCAACGTGACGCTGATCTTCGGCCTCGAGCAGTACCGCAACGTGATGGAGGCCTACGTCACCGGGCTCGAGCAGGCCGCCGCCAACGGCCACGAGCTCGCCGACATCCACTCGGTCGCGTCCTTCTTCGTCTCGCGCGTCGACTCCGAGGTCGACAAGCGGCTCGAGGCGACGACCCAGGGGCCCGGCACCGACCCGGCCCTGCGCGGCAAGGCGGGAGTCGCCAACGCGCGGCTGGCGTTCCAGATGTACGAGGAGTTCTTCCGTGGCGAGCGCTGGGAGGCCCTCGAGGCCAAGGGCGCGCGCAGGCAGCGCCCGCTGTGGGCCTCGACCGGCGTGAAGAACCCCGACTACGACGACACGATGTACGTCGTCGACCTGGTCGTGGAGAACACCGTCAACACGATGCCGGAGAAGACCCTCGACGCCGTCGCCGACCACGGCGAGGTGCGCGGCGACCGGGTGCGACCGTTCTACGACGACGCGCACGCCCACATGCAGGCACTGGCCGAGGCCGGGATCGACTACGACGACGTGATCAAGGCCCTGATCAAGGAGGGCGTCGACAAGTTCGTCGTCGCCTGGGACGAGCTGCAGTCGACCCTCTCGAAGTCACTCGAGGCCGCTCGGGCATGAGCGGCGGCGCCGTCGACCCCACGACCACCGAGGCGTGGGCGCGGCTCGCAGCGCTCGCGGAGTCCTACGAGCCCGACCTGCGACGCGACCTGACGGCGGCGTGGGTCGAGCGGCAGACGCTCACTGCTGCCGACCTGCACGTCGACCTGTCGAAGAACCTCGTCGACGCCGACGTGGAGGCCGCGCTGCTGGCGCTGGCCGACCAGGTCGGGGTCGCCGCGCGACGCGACGCGATGTTCGCCGGCGAGCACATCAACGTCACCGAGGACCGCGCGGTCCTGCACACCGCGCTCCGGCTGCCGGCCGACGCGTCGCTGATCGTCGACGGCCAGGACGTCGTCGCCGAGGTCCACGAGGTGCTCGCCCGGGTCTACGACTTCGCCGAGCGCGTCCGGTCGGGCGCGTGGACCGGTGTGACCGGGCGGCGCATCGAGGCGGTCGTCAACATCGGCATCGGCGGCTCCGACCTGGGCCCGGTGATGGCCTACGAGGCGCTCGAGCCCTACCGCCAGGACGGGCTGTCCTGCCGCTTCATCAGCAACATCGACCCGACCGACGCCGGCCAGGCGCTGGCCGGGCTCGACCCCGAGACCACGCTCTTCATCGTCTCGAGCAAGACCTTCGGCACCCTCGAGACGCTCACCAACGCCCGGCTCTGCAAGGCGTGGCTGCTCGACCGGCTCCCCGACGGCAGCGACCCGCAGGACGCGGTCGCCCGGCACTTCGTGGCCGTCTCGACCGCCCTCGACAAGGTCGCCGACTTCGGCATCGACCCCGACAACGCGTTCGGCTTCTGGGACTGGGTCGGCGGGCGCTACTCGATGGACTCCGCCATCGGCCTCTCGCTGGTCGTGGCCATCGGTCCCGAGCACTTCGCCGAGATGCTGGCGGGCTTCCACGCGATGGACGAGCACTTCCGCGCCTCCCCGCCGGAGGACAACGTCCCGCTCCGGATGGGGCTGCTCAACGTCTGGTACGCCAACTTCCTCGGCGCCCACACCCACGCCGTGCTCCCCTACGCGCAGCTGCTGCACCGCTTTCCCGCCTACCTCCAGCAGCTCACGATGGAGTCCAACGGCAAGGGCGTGCGCTGGGACGGCTCGGCGGTCGACTACGAGACCGGCGAGGTGTTCTGGGGCGAGCCGGGCACCAACGGCCAGCACGCGTTCTACCAGCTCATCCACCAGGGCACCCGGCTCGTGCCGGCCGACTTCATCGCCTTCGCGCGGCCGGCGTACGACCTCGTCGACGAGGTCGACGGCGAGCGGGTGGACGTCCACGAGCTGCTGCTGGCCAACTTCCTGGCCCAGACCAGGGCCCTCGCCTTCGGCCGGACGGCCGACGAGGTACGCGCCGAGGGCGTCGCGGAGGAGCTGGTGGCGGCGCGGACGTTCCCCGGCAACCGGCCCACCACCTCGATCATGGCGCCGGCGCTGACCCCCTCCGTGCTCGGCCAGCTGGTCGCGCTCTACGAGCACATCACGTTCGTCCAGGGCGCGGTGTGGGGCATCGACAGCTTCGACCAGTGGGGCGTCGAGCTGGGCAAGCAGCTCGCCCAGGAGGTGCGCCCGGCGGTCGCCGGCGACGCGTCGGCCGCGGCCGGGCAGGACCCCTCCACCCAGGCGTTGATCCGCTTCTACCGGGAGCACCGCTCCTCCGAACCACGACTGGGGGACCCCGCATGACCTACGTCAACCCGCTGCGCGATCCGCAGGACCGACGGCTGCCGCGGATCGCGGGCCCGTGCGGCATGGTCCTGTTCGGCGTCACCGGCGACCTGTCGCGCAAGAAGATCATGCCGGCGATCTACGACCTCGCCAACCGCGGCCTGCTGCCGCCGGGGTTCAGCCTGGTGGGCTTCGCCCGGCGCGAGTGGGCCGACCAGGACTTCGCCCAGATCGTCCACGACGCGGTCAAGGAGAACGCGCGCACGCCGTTCCGCGAGGAGGTGTGGAACCAGCTGTCCGAGGGGTTCCGCTTCGTCCCCGGCGACTTCGACGACGACGACGCCTTCGACCACCTGCGCCGCACGGTGGAGGAGCTCGACCAGCTCCGCGGCACCGGCGGCAACATGGCGTTCTACCTCGCCATCCCGCCGGCGTTCTTCGGCAATGTGGTCGGCCAGCTCAAGGAGCACGGCCTCGCCGACCCCGCACCCGACCAGTGGCGCCGGGTCGTGGTGGAGAAGCCGTTCGGCCACGACCTCGAGTCGGCGCGCGAGCTCAACGCGATCCTCGACGGTGTCTTCCCGTCGGGATCGGTGTTCCGCATCGACCACTACCTCGGCAAGGAGACGGTCCAGAACATCCTGGCGATGCGCTTCGCCAACAACATGTTCGAGCCCATCTGGAACGCCAACTACGTCGACCACGTGCAGATCACGATGGCCGAGGACATCGGCATCGGCGGCCGGGCCGGCTACTACGACGGCATCGGCGCCGCACGCGACGTCATCCAGAACCACCTGCTCCAGCTGATGGCGCTCGTGGCGATGGAGGAGCCCATCGCGTTCGACGCGGAGAGCCTGCGCCTGGAGAAGCAGAAGGTGCTCGCGTCCGCGACCCTCCCTCCTCGCCTCGACACCACCACGGCCCGCGGCCAGTACACCGCCGGGTGGGCCGGGGGCGAGAAGGTCAAGGGCTTCCTCGACGAGGAGGGCATCCCGAAGACCTCCACCACCGAGACCTACGCGGCGATCACCGTCAACGTCGAGACCCGCCGCTGGGCCGGGGTGCCGTTCTACCTCCGCACCGGCAAGCGGCTCGGGCGGCGGGTGACGGAGGTCGCCATCGTCTTCAAGCGCGCCCCGCACCTGCCGTTCACCCAGACGGCGACCGAGGACCTCAGCCAGAACGCCCTCGTCATCCGCGTGCAGCCCGACGAGGGCATGACGATGCGCTTCGGGTCGAAGGTGCCGGGCACCGCCATGGAGATCCGCGACGTCAACATGGACTTCGCCTACGGCGGGTCCTTCACCGAGGCCAGCGCCGAGGCCTACGAGCGCCTCATCCTCGACGTGCTCCTCGGCGACCCGCCGCTGTTCCCCCGCCACGAGGAGGTCGAGCTGTCGTGGAAGATCCTCGACCCCGTCATCGCCGCGTGGGCCAGGAAGGGCACGCCGGAGCCCTACGACTCCGGCACCTGGGGTCCCGCGTCGGCCGACCAGATGCTCGCCCGCGACGGGCGCACCTGGCGGAGGCCGTGATGGCCCCGCGCCGCGACGCCGCACCTTCCGCTCACGCCTCCGACGGGACCCCGAGATGATCGAGCTCACCGACACCACCTCGGCGAAGATCGCGGCCGAGTTCGTCCGCTCGCGCACCCGCGCCGGCAGCCCCGCGATGGGGATGGTGATGACGCTCATCATCGTCGCGCCGGAGGAGGACGCAGGCGAGGCGATGGTCGCGGCCAAGCGCGCCTCCCGCGAGCACCCCTCCCGGGTGCTCGGGGTGATCCTGGGCGACGGGCGCGGCACCGGCCAGGTCGACGCACAGGTCGGCAGCGGTGACGGCTGGGGTGGCGAGATCGCCCTGATCCGGCTCAAGGGCGAGGTGGTCAAGCACGCCGACTCGGTCGTCCTGCCGCTGCTCCTGCCCGACTCCCCCGTCGCCATCTGGTGGCCGACCTCGGCGCCCGCCGACCCTGCCGCCGACCCGCTCGGCTCGCTGGCGCAACGCCGCATCACCGACTCCGCCGCGGTCCCGCGGGGCAAGGCGACCGCGATGCTGACCCAGTGCCAGACCTACGCCCCCGGCAACACCGACCTGAGCTGGACGCGGCTCACGCCGTGGCGCGCCCTGCTCGCCGCGGCGCTCGACCAGCACCCGCTCAAGGTGCGCAGCGCCAAGGTCACCGCCGAGCGGATCAGCCCGAGCGCCGACCTGCTGGTGGCCTGGCTCAGTGACCGCCTCAAGGTCGACGTCGCCCGGGGCACCTCCGACGGGCCCGGGATCACCGAGGTCAGCATGGACACCCGGGAGGGCCCGATCCGGATCTCGCGCGCCGACGGACGGCTGGCGACGTTCAGCTCGCCCAACCGCCCCGACCGGCCGATCGCGCTCAAGCGGCGCGAGGTGCCTGCGCTCCTCGCCGAGGAGCTGCGCCGCCTCGACGAGGACGACATCTACGCCGAGGTCGCCGCCCACCTGGTCACGCTGAGGAGCACGACGTGAACGATCCCGAGGTCCGCCGCCACGACGACGCCGACGCGCTGGTCGGCGACGTCGCGTCCGCGCTGCTCGACCGGCTCGAGGCGGCCCAGGCGCGCGGCGAGGTGCCGCAGGTCGGCCTCACCGGCGGCAGCATCGCCGAGCAGCTCCACCGCGAGCTCGCCCGCCGGTCCGTGGACTCCTCGCTCGACTGGTCCCGGGTGGTGATCTGGTGGGGTGACGAGCGGTTCGTCGCGTCCGACTCCCCCGACCGCAACGCCGTCCAGGCCCGCCAGTCGCTGCTCGACCACGTGCCGGTCGACCCGGCCAACGTCCACGAGGTGCCGGCGAGCGACCAGGTGCCGACCGCCGAGGACGCCGCCGCGGCCTACAGCGAGGCGATGCGCGAGCACGGCGCCGGGTTCTTCGAGGTGCTGATGCTCGGCATCGGCCCCGACGGGCACTGCGCGTCGCTCTTCCCCGGCCACCCGGCGCTCGGGGCGCGCGACGCGATCGCCGTCGCCGTCCACGACTCCCCCAAGCCGCCCCCCGACCGCGTCACCCTCACCTTCGAGGCGATGGAGCGGTGTCGCGCGGTCTGGTTCATCGCCAGCGGCGACGGCAAGGCCGACGCCGTCGCCCGGGCGCTCGCCCCCGACGGGTCCGTCGCCGAGACCCCCGCGCGGGGCGTACGCGGCGACGAGACCGTCTGGTGGCTCGACGAGGCCGCCGCCTCCGCCCTCTGACCCCGACCTCTCGTCGAGTGGGCGCGTCCTGACCGTTGTCCACAGCGCCGGGACTGCTGGGACTGACATCGGCCCCGGCGGGAATCGTTCCGGCATGCGCGCATCCCGGTGGTTCACCCAGACCTGTCTCGATCACAGCTTCCCGCTTCCCGTGGATGCGCCGTTCGCCACGCGCGACGCCCTGGCGGCCGGCGTGACGGCGCGCGAGCTGACCCTGCTGTGCCGCGAAGGGCTCCTGCGCACCCCGATCAAGGGTGTCTACGTCGCCGCCCAGGTGCGTGACGACACGGCCCACCGACTCGCCTGCCTGCGGCTGGTTACTCCCCCGGACGCCATCGTCGTGGACCGCCACGCGGGCTGGGCACAGGGCGCCGACATGCTCCTGCACCCCAACGAGCACCTCGATGCCATGCCGATCGCGATGTTCCTTCCCCACGGCCGCGGGCGGCTGCGCAACAAGCTCGCCGAGAGTGGTGAGCGCACCTTCGACGACCGCGATCTCATCGAGGCGGGCGGCGTGCGGATGACGACGCCGTTGCGCACGGCGCTCGACCTCGGGCGTCAGAGGTGGCCCGAGCCGGCTCTCACCGCGCTGGACGCACTCCACCGGCTCGGCGCGTTCGGCGTCGGAGAGCTGTTGTCGGAGGTCGGCCGCTTCAGCCGGATGCGCTGGGTGACGACGCTGCGGCTGGTCGCTCCGCACACCGACGGCCGGGCGCAGTCCGGCGGCGAGACGGTCGTCCGGTGGCGCTGGCTCCAGCTGCCGGTCCCGCCGCCCGAACCCCAGGTCGAGGTCCGCGTCAACGGCCGGGTCGCGTTCGTCGACGTCGGCAACGAGGCGCTGCGCTTCGGCGTCGAGTTCCAGGGGGTCGAGTGGCACACCGGCGCACACGCGGACGACGACGAGGTGCGGTTCGGGTGGCTGCGCCAGGATGCCGACTGGCTGGTCGAGCCGGCGTGGTCAGCCGATGTCTACGGCCCCGACCGGCGGATCGACGACATCATCCTGGACGGCGTACGTCGAGCGCGCAGGCGTCGCGCCGCCTGAACAGGACGCGCCGACTCGACGTGTCCCCGACGTCAGGACGCGCCGACTCGACGTGTCCCCGACGTCAGGACGCGCCCACTCGGCTCAGAAGATGATCTCGCCGGCCTTGCGGCGGCTGCGGAGGAGGGCGACCGCCTCGTCGAGGATGTCGGCCGCCTCGGTCTCGCTGCGACGCTCCTTCACGTAGGCCAGGTGCGTCTTGTAGGGCTCGATCTTGGGTGCCGGGGGCGGGTTGTCGGAGTCGAGGCTGGCCGGGAGGCCGCACTTGGGGCAGTCCCAGGAATCCGGGGCCGCGGCCTCGATCGCGAACGTCACCACCGAGCGGTGGTCGTGGCTGCAGAAGTAGGTGACCATCTGCCGCGGCGCGGCCTCGCCGCGCTCGGCCTCGCCCATCGGGCCGGCTCCGACTCGACTACCGCGAATCGCGTTACCAGCACCAGCCATGTCGACTCCTTCTCACAAACGCTCAGAGGGGGGTATTCAGTTGCCCTGGTAGGCCATGAGCAGGCCCAGGGCAACCACGCACGCAAACCAGATGACGCCGACCCCGATGGTGAACCGGTCGAGGTTGCGCTCAGCCACCGACGATCCCCCCAGGCTGCTGGACACGCCGCCGCCGAACATGTCGGAGAGGCCGCCTCCGCGTCCCTTGTGGAGGAGCACCAGCAGAATCATGATCGCGCTCGTGATGACGAGCAGGATGGTGAAGAGCAGAATCACGTGGCGCAGCCTACGTCACGCAGCTCGAGGACCGGAGGCCGCCTCACAGCACCGGCATGTCGTAGAACCGGCAGATGCCGCCGAACTCGTCGACCTGCAGGCTGGCGCCACCGACCAGGCAGCCGTCGACGTCGGCCTTGTCCATGATCCCGCCGACGTTGGCCGCCTTCACCGACCCGCCGTAGAGGATCCGGAGGCCGTCGGCGGCACCGTCGCCGTGCACGTGCCGGACGCGCTCGCGGATCGCCGCGCAGACCTCCTGGGCGTCGTCCGGGGTCGCCACCTCGCCGGTGCCGATGGCCCAGACGGGCTCGTAGGCGACCACGAGGTCGGCGACCTGCTCGGCGGTGAAACCGTCGAGCGAGCCGTCGAGCTGCGTGAGGGTGAACGGCACGTGCTCGCCCGCCTGGCGCACGTCGAGGCCCTCCCCGACGCACACGATCGGGGTCATCCCCGCGTGCAGCGCCTTGTGCGCCTTGGCGTTGACCAGCTCGTCTGACTCGTTGTGGTAGATGCGGCGCTCGCTGTGGCCGACCACGATGTAGGAGCAGCCCAGCTTGGCCAGCATCGTCGCGGAGATCTCGCCGGTGTAGGCGCCGTTGTCGTGGACGGAGACGTCCTGGGCCCCGTAGCGGATCGAGAGGCGGTCACCGTCGACCAGCGTCTGCACCGAGCGCAGGTCGGTGAACGGCGGCACCACGACGACCTCGACCTTGCCGAAGTCGTGACGCTTGTCCGCCAGCGTCCAGGCGAGCTTCTGGACCAGCACCACCGCCTCCTGGTGGTTGAGGTTCATCTTCCAGTTGCCCGCCATCAACGGCGTGCGGCTCTTGTTGGTCCCGGCCACGGTCAGCCCCTCTCGAGTACGGCGATGCCCGGGAGCTCCTTGCCCTCCAGGAACTCCAGCGACGCGCCACCGCCGGTGGAGATGTGGCCGAACGCGGCCTCGTCGAAGCCGAGCTTGCGCACGGCCGCGGCGGAGTCACCACCGCCGACGACGGACAGCCCGTCGACCTTCGTCAGCGCCTCGGCGACGGCACGGGTGCCGCCGGCGAACGCGTCGGTCTCGAACACGCCCATCGGGCCGTTCCAGAAGACCGTGCGCGCGTCGGCCAGGGCCGCCGCGAACGCCGCCGCCGACTCGGGCCCGATGTCGAGCCCGATGGCGTCGGCCGGGATCTCCGAGGCGGGTACGACGCTGGGCTGCGGCTCGCGGTCGCCCGACGGGAACGCCGTGTCGACCACGACGTCGGTCGGCAGCAGGATCTCCACACCGCGCTCGGCCGCCTCGGTGAGGTAGCGGGCGCAGGTGTCGACCTGGTCGGCCTCGAGCAGGCTCTTGCCCACCTCGTGGCCCTGGGCCTTGAGGAAGGTGAAGACCATCCCGCCGCCGATGAGCAGCTTGTCGGCCTTGTCGATGAGGTTGTCGATGACGCCGAGCTTGTCGGAGACCTTCGACCCGCCGAGCACGACGACGTAGGGGCGCTGGGGGTCCTCGGTGAGCCGTCGCAGCACGTCGACCTCCTTGGCGACCAGGCCGCCCATGGCGGACGGCAGCCGCAGCGCGACGTCGTAGACGCTGGCCTGCTTGCGGTGCACGACGCCGAAGCCGTCGGAGACGAACGCGTCGGCCAGCTGGGCGAGCTGGTCGGCGAACGCGGCGCGGACCTCGTCGTCCTTGCTGGTCTCGCCGTCGTTGAACCGAACGTTCTCCAGCAGGGCGACGTCGCCGTCCTGCAGGCCCGCCACCGTCTCCGTGGCGCTCGTGCCGACCGTGTCGGTCGCGAACGCCACCGGGCGGCCGAGCAGCTCGGAGAGCCGCTCGGCCACGGGCCGGAGCGAGTACTTCGGGTCGGGCGCGCCCTTCGGCCGGCCCAGGTGGGCGGTGACGACCACCCGGGCGCCGGCGTCGGAGAGCTGCTTGATCGTCGGCACGCTCGCGCGGATCCGGCCGTCGTCGGCCACCTTCATGTCCCCCGACGTGCTGCCGTCGAGCGGGACGTTGAGGTCGGACCGGACCAGGACGCGCTTGCCCTTCAGGTCACCGAGCGAGTCGATGCCGGGAGTGGTGGCGGGCATCGGCGTCAGAGCGAGGAGCCGACGTAGGTGATCAGGTCGGCGAGCCGGTTGGAGTAGCCCCACTCGTTGTCGTACCAGCCGAGCACCTTGACCTGGTTGCCGTTGACCTTGGTGAGCGGGGCGTCGAAGATGCAGGACGCCGGGTCGGTGACGATGTCGGTGGAGACGAGCGGGTCGGTGGAGTACTTCAGGTAGCGACCGTCGGCCGCGGCCTTCACGATCTCGTTGACCTCGTCGACGGAGGTCTCGCGGGACGCCTCGAAGGTCAGGTCGGTGGCGGAGCCGGTCGGGACCGGGACGCGCATCGCGTAGCCGTCGAGCTTGCCCTTGAGCTCGGGCAGGACCAGGCCGATCGCCTTGGCGGCACCGGTGGAGGTGGGCACCATGTTGAGCGCGGCCGCGCGGGCACGACGCGGGTCCTTGTGGATGTTGTCCTGGAGGTTCTGGTCGGCGGTGTAGGCGTGGATGGTCGTCATCAGGCCCTTGTTGATGCCGAGGCCCTCGTGGAGCGCCTTGGCCATCGGCGCGAGGCAGTTGGTGGTGCACGACGCGTTGGAGATGACCGTGTGGGAGGCCGGGTCGTAGAGCTCGTGGTTGACGCCCATCACGACGGTGATGTCCTCGTTCTTGGCGGGCGCCGAGATGATGACCTTCTTGGCGCCGGCGTCGAGGTGGGCGCGCGCCTTGGTGGCGTCGGTGAAGAATCCGGTGGACTCGACGATCACGTCGGCACCGATGTCACCCCACTTGAGGGCGGCCGGGTCGCGCTCGGCGAACGCCGCGATGGTCTGGTCGCCGACGCGGATCGACGTGTCGTCGCTGGTGACGTCGGCGTCGAGGCGACCCAGGATGGAGTCGAACTTGAGCAGGTTGGCGAGCGAGGCGTTGTCGGTGAGGTCGTTGACGCCCACGATCTCGATGTCGGCGCCCGAGGCGCGCACCGCGCGGAAGAAGTTGCGACCGATGCGGCCGAAGCCGTTGATGCCTACGCGGACAGTCATGATCCGTGCCTCCTTGGTGGGGCCTTCGGTGACCCCGTCGACAGTTGGCCTTTGGTGACCAGTTACGACCCTACTGGGTGCCCGAGACCCGTCGACCCCGGGTCTCCCGCGGTACGGACCGGTAACTTGGAACGATCCAATTGGCCCGGAACGGCCCGTTCAGGCGTCCTCGGCCAGCATCTCCGGCGTCAGCGACGACTCGGTGTCGGGGATGCCGAGGTCCTCGGCGCGCTTGTCGGCCATGGCCAGCAACCGGCGGATGCGGCCGGCGATGGCGTCCTTGGTCAGGACCGGCTCGTGGAGCTGCCCGAGCTCCTCCAGCGACGCCTGCTTGTGCTCGAGGCGCAGGTGTCCGGCCTGGCGCAGGTGGTCGGGGATCTCCTCGCCGAGGATCTCCAGGGCCCGCTCCACGCGGGCACCGGCGGCGACGGCGGCACGGGCCGAGCGGCGCAGGTTGGCGTCGTCGAAGTTGGCGAGCCGGTTGGCGGTGGCCCGCACCTCGCGCCGCATCCGGCGCTCCTCCCACGCCATCAGCGACTCGTGAGCGCCGAGCCGGGTGAGGAGCGCGCCGATCGCGTCGCCGTCGCGGATCACGACCCGGTCGACGCCGCGGACCTCGCGTGCCTTGGCGGAGATGCCGAGCCGGCGGGCGACGCCGACGATGGCCAGTGCGGCCTCGGGGCCGGGGCAGGTGATCTCGAGCGAGGACGAGCGTCCGGGCTCGGTGAGCGAGCCGTGCGCGAGGAACGCGCCGCGCCACGCTGCGACCGCGTCGCACCCGCCGCCGCTGACCACGGCCGGCGGCAGCCCGCGTACGGGCCGACCGCGCTGGTCGAGCAGCCCGGTCTGGCGCGCCAGCGCCTCGCCGTCCTTGGTCACCCGCACGAGGTAGCGGCTGCCCTTGCGGATGCCGTTGCCCTGCACCATGACCACGTCGGAGGGGTGCCCGTAGACCTCGGCGATGTCGGTGCGGAGCCGCCGCGCGGCGGCGCCGGTGTCGAGCTCGGCCTCCACGACGATGCGCCCGCTCACGATGTGCAGGCCCCCGGCGAAGCGCAGCATCGAGGCCACTTCGGCCTTGCGGCAGCAGGTCTTGGTGATCTGGGTGGAGGCGAGCTCTGCCTTCACCTGCGCCGTCATAGCCATGAGGCGAATCCTGCCACGCGGGTCAACGACCCCCGGCGGGAACGGCGGCAACCGCCCTCCCGGCGTGACTCATGCCTCCTCCACGATCCGCCGGAACGCCGCGGCCAGGCTCTCCGGGTCGTGGCGCGGCTCCCCCGGCACGGCGATGTCGGCGACGACGAGCCGGGCGCCCCGCTCGGCGACGTCCTTCGCGAGCCGTTCGTGGTCGTCGGCGAGCGCCGAGGAGTCGACCAGCACCGCGTGGACCGTGAGGTCGGGGGCGTGCTCGAACAGCACGGCCAGGTGGTCGGCGGGACCGAAGCCGGTGGTCTCCCCCGGCTGGGCCTCGAGGTTGAGCACGACGACGAGCCGCGCGGCGGTCTCGGCGAGCGCCCGGCGCAGCCCGGGGACCATCAGGTGCGGGATCACCGAGCTGAACCACGAGCCCGGACCCAGCACCACCCACTCCGCGGCGAGGATCGCGTCGACCGCCTCGGCGCACGCCTGCGGGTCCTCCGGCACCAGGGCGACCGACTCGATGCGTCCCGCGGTCGTGGCGACCTCGACCTGCCCGCGTACGACGGTGACCGCGTCGGGATGCGCGGCCTCGGCGCCGCGCACCCGAGCGGTGATGTCCATCGGCGTGGTCGCCATCGGCAGGACGCGGCCGTGGGCCCCGAGCAGCCGCCCGACCCAGTCGAGCGCCCGCACCGGGTCGCCCATCAGCTCCCAGAGGCCGACGATGAGCAGGTTGCCCACCACGTGGCCGTTCATCTGGCCCTGTCCCGCGAAGCGGTGCTGCAGGACCTCGGCCCAGGTGCGGCCCCACTCGTCGTCGCCGCACAGAGCCGCGAGCGCCATCCGCAGGTCGCCCGGCGGCAGCACGCCGAACTCGCCGCGCAGCCGTCCGGACGAGCCGCCGTTGTCGGCGACGGTCACGACCGCCGTGAGGTCGTCGATGGTGAGGTCGTCGTGCAGGCGGCGCAGCGCCGACAGGGTCGCGTAGAGGCCGTGGCCGCCGCCGAGCGCCACCGCGGCCTGGGCGGTGTCGCGGGCCACGTCACTCCCTGCCGAGGTCGCGGTGGGAGGTGCGCACGTCGTAGCCGGACTCGCGCAGCAGCGCGCCGATGGCCTCGCTCATCGCGACACTGCGGTGCTTGCCGCCGGTGCACCCGACCGCCACGCGCATGAACCGCTTGCCCTCGGTGAGGTAGCCCTCGGCCACCGTCTCGAGCACCGGGAGGTACTGCTCGAGGAACCGCCCGGCACCGGGCTGCGAGAGCACGTAGGCCGACACGTCGGGGTCGCGGCCGTCCTGGGGACGCAGATCGGGGATCCAGTGGGGGTTGGGCAGGAAGCGCATGTCGGCGACCCAGTCGGCGTCGACCGGGATGCCGTACTTGAAGCCGAAGCTGATCACGGTGACCTTGAGCCGCGTCGACGCGGCCGTGCCGAAGAGCTCGGCGATGCGGTCCTTGAGCTGGTGGACGTTGAAGTTGGAGGTGTCGAGGAGGACGTCGGCGTCGCCTCGGAGGTCGGCCAGCGCGGTCCGCTCGCGGTGCAGGCCGTGCAGCAGCCGTCCGCCACCCTGCAGCGGGTGGGGCCGGCGCGCCGCCTCCTGGCGCCGAACCAGCACCTCGTCGGTGGCCTCGAGGAACAGCAGGGTGGTGGGCCGCCCGGTCACCTGCTGGTGGCGGTTGGCCTGGAGGGAGTCGAAGAACGAGCCGGAGCGCACGTCGACCACCACGGCGATCGGCTGGTGGACGCCGCGACTGTCGTCGACGAGCCGCACCACGTCGCGCACCAGGGTGGGCGGGAGGTTGTCGACGACGAAGTAGCCGAGGTCCTCCAGCTCCTTGGCGGCGGTGCTGCGGCCTGCACCGGTCATGCCGGTGACGATCACCAGCTCGCCGGGGGCGGTCTCGTTCATCGCGGGCATGCCTCTCAGTCCTCCAGGATCTCGCCGGTGGCGGTGTTGACGGCCGGCTCGCGGGGAGCAGTCTTGCGCGTCGCGTCGGCCTGCGCGACCGCGTCCTTGATCGCCGTCGCCGTGCGCGGCCCGATGCCGGGCACGAGCGCGATCTGGTCGATGTCGGCCTCGCGCAGCTTCTTGAGCGAGCCGAAGTGCTTGAGCAGGGTCTTGCGCCGCACCTCGCCCAGGCCGGGGACGTCGTCGAGGGCGCTCTCCACCATCGACTTGGACCGCCGGCCGCGGTGGTGGGTGATCGCGAAGCGGTGCGCCTCGTCGCGGATCCGCTGGAGCAGGTAGAGGCCCTCGCTGGTGCGCGCCATGATCACCGGGTCCTCCTCCCCCGGCAGCCACACCTCCTCGAGGCGCTTGGCGAGCCCGCAGACGGGGATGTCGTCGATGCCGAGCTCGGCGAGCGCCTGCTGGGCCGCCGCCACCTGGGGCGGGCCACCGTCGACGACCACCAGCGAGGGCGCGTAGGCGAACTTGCGGGGACGCCCGGTCTCCGGGTCGACGAGGAGGGGCGCCTGCGGCTCGTCCTGCTGAGCCGGCGAAGCAGCCGAGCCCGCTGGCGCCGCCCGAGGAGCGTCTTGGAGCTCACTGCGGGCCTGCTCGTCGAGCAGCCGGCGGAACCGACGGGTGATCACCTCGTGCATCGAGGCGACGTCGTTCTGCCCGTCGACGCCGCGGATGACGAAGCGGCGGTATTCGGACTTGCGGGCCAGACCGTCCTCGAAGACCACCATCGAGGCGACGACCTCGGTGCCCTGGAGGTTGGACACGTCGTAGCACTCGATGCGCAACGGCACCTCGTCGAGGCCCAGCGACCTCTGGATCTCCTCGAGGGCGCGGTTGCGGGTGGTGAGGTCGCTGGCGCGCTTGGTCTTGTGGAGGGCGAGCGCCTGGGCGGCGTTGTTGGCGACCGTCTGCTGGAGGTCGCGCTTGTCGCCGCGCTGCGGGACCCGGATGACGACCCTGCTCCCCCGCCGCTCGCTGAGTAACTGCTCGAGCACGTCGCTGTCGGGCGGCAGGGCCGGCACCAGCACCTCGCGCGGGATGGAGTCGTCCTCGCCGCCGTAGAGCTGGAGGAGGAAGTCCTGGACCAGCTCGGGCGTGCCGCCCTCGTCGGTGCGGTCGGCGACCCACCCACGCTGGCCGCGGATGCGGCCGCCGCGGACGTAGAAGATCTGGACCGCCACCTCGAGGGGGTCCTCCGCGAGCGCGATCACGTCGGCGTCGGTGCCGTCACGCAGCACCACCGCCTGCTTCTCCAGCGCCTTGGTGAGCGCCCCGAGGTCGTCGCGCAGCCGGGCGGCCTTCTCGAAGTCGAGCGCCTCGGAGGCGGCGTACATCTCGCGCTCGATGCGCCGGGTGAACGCCGCGGTGTTGCCGGCCATGAAGTCGCAGAAGTCGTCGACGATCTCGCGGTGCTGCTCGGCGGTGACGTTGCCCACGCAGGGAGCCGCGCACTTGTCGATGTAGCCCAGCAGGCAGGGACGGCCGATCTGGGCGGAGCGCTTGAAGACGCCGTTGCTGCACGACCGCATCGGGAAGACGCGCAGGAGCAGGTCGACGGTCTCGCGGATCGCCCACGCGTGGCTGTAGGGGCCGAAGTAGCGGGTGCCCTTGCGCTTGGCGCCGCGGCCCACCATGACCCGGGGGAACTCCTCGCCGACGGTCACCGCCAGCCAGGGGTAGGACTTGTCGTCGCGGTACTTGACGTTGAAGCGGGGGTCGAACTCCTTGATCCAGCTGTACTCCAGCTGGAGCGCCTCGACCTCGGTGTCGACGACCGTCCACTCGACGCTGGCACCGGTGGTGACCATGCTCGCCGTGCGCGGGTGGAGGTTGCCGATGTCCTGGAAGTAGGACGAGAGGCGGGGCCGCAGGCTCTTGGCCTTGCCGACGTAGATGACGCGGCCCTTGGCGTCGCGGAAGCGGTAGACCCCCGGCTTCGTCGGGATCGATCCAGGTGCGGGTCGATAGGAGCTCGGACTGGCCACGGGTCAACCCTACGGGCGCCCCCCGACAGCCCGGAGGGCCCCGCTGCGCTGCCGATCAGGCCTCGGTGATCGAGTCCCCGTCGACGGTGATCTGCACCGCGGCGAGCGGCGCGGTGGCGGGTCCGGACAGCGGCGAGCCGTCGTCCAGCGAGAACCGGCTCATGTGGCACGGGCAGGGGATGTCGCCCTCGCTGCTGGACTGGACGAGGCAGCCCTGGTGGGTGCACACGGCCGAGAACGCCTTGAAGTCGCCCTCGGTCGGCTGGGTCACCACGACCTTCGCGTCCGTGTTGACCACGCACCCGCCGACGGGCACGTCCGAGGCGCTCGCCAGCGCCGCGCCGCCGCTCGGCGTCTGGGTGCCGTCGGTGCTCGGCGCCGAGCTCGTGTCGCTCGGCGAGGGCGTTGCCGAGTCGGCGGGGTCGGTGGCCGTCGAGTCGCCGTCGGAGCCGCAGGCGGCGAGGACGGGGACACCGACGGCGATCGCCGCCGATCCGGTGAGGGCGCGACGTCTGTTGAGGGCGGTCATGCCGCGACCCTAGCCAGCGGACCTGTGAGAAACCTGATGGTCGGTCAGGACTTCTTCGTCGTCTTCCTGGCCGCGGTCTTCTTGGCAGGGGCCTTCTTCGCCGCCGTCTTCTTCGCGGTGGCCTTCGTCGCGGTGCGCGTCGCCGGCCCCGACTTCGCGGCCACGGCCGGCTGCCGGCGCGGTGCCCCCGGCTGCTGGGCGCCGCGACCCTCCAGGGTCGGCGCGAGGAAGTGACCGGTGTGGCTCTCCGGGACCGCCGCGACCTGCTCGGGCGTCCCCTCGGCGACGACCATGCCGCCCCGCGAGCCGCCCTCGGGACCCATGTCGATGATCCAGTCGGCGGTCTTGATGACGTCGAGGTTGTGCTCGATCACCAGGACGGTGTTGCCCTTGTCGACCAGGCTCGACAGCACGCCGAGCAGCTTGCGGATGTCCTCGAAGTGGAGGCCGGTCGTGGGCTCGTCGAGGACGTAGACCGTGCGGCCGGTGGACCGCTTCTGCAGCTCGCTGGCGAGCTTGACGCGCTGCGCCTCGCCGCCGGACAGCGTGGTCGCGGGCTGCCCGAGACGGACGTAGCCGAGCCCGACCTCCTCCAGGGTCTTCATGTGGCGCGCGATCGCGGGCACCGCGGCGAAGAACTCGGCGGCCTCCTCGATCGGCATGTCGAGGACCTCGGCGATGGTCTTGCCCTTGTAGTGCACCTCGAGCGTCTCGCGGTTGTAGCGGGCGCCGTGGCACACCTCGCACGGGACGTAGACGTCGGGGAGGAAGTTCATCTCGATCTTGATCGTGCCGTCGCCGGAGCACGCCTCGCAGCGCCCGCCCTTGACGTTGAACGAGAACCGGCCCTGGAGGTAGCCGCGCATCTTGGCCTCGGGGGTGGAGGCGAAGAGCCGGCGCACGTGGTCGAAGACGCCGGTGTAGGTGGCCGGGTTGGAGCGCGGGGTGCGGCCGATCGGCGACTGGTCGACGTGGATCACCTTGTCGACGTGCTCGAGGCCGGTGATCTTGGTGTGGCGGCCGGGAACGGTGCGGGCGTTGTAGATCTGCTTGGCCAGCGACGTGTAGAGGATGTCGTTGACCAGCGTCGACTTGCCCGAGCCCGAGACGCCGGTGACGGCGGTGAAGACCCCGAGCGGGAAGGCGACGTCGACGTCGCGGAGGTTGTGCTCGCGCGCACCGTGGACGACGAGCTCGCGGCCCTTGGTGCGCGGGCGGCGCACGGCCGGCACCGGGATCTCGCGGCGGCCGCTGAGGTATTGCCCGGTCATCGAGTCGGGGTGGGCGAGCAGACCCTCGACGGTGCCGGAGTGGACGACCTGGCCGCCGTGCTCACCGGCGCCGGGGCCGATGTCGACGACCCAGTCGGCCACCCGGACGGTCTCCTCGTCGTGCTCGACGACGATCAGCGTGTTGCCGAGCTCCTTGAGCCGCACGAGGGTCTCGATCAGGCGCTGGTTGTCGCGCTGGTGGAGGCCGATGGAGGGCTCGTCGAGCACGTAGAGGACGCCGACGAGGCCGGCGCCGATCTGCGTGGCGAGCCGGATCCGCTGGGCCTCGCCACCCGACAGCGACCCGCTGGGCCGGTCGAGGGAGAGGTAGTCGAGGCCGACGTCGAGCAGGAACCGCAGGCGCTCCTGGATCTCCTTGAGCACCTGCTCGCCGATCTGGCGCTCGCGCGCGGAGAGCTCCACGGTGCGGAGGTAGTGGGCGGCCTCGTCGATCGGGAGGGCGCACACCTCGGCGATGTTCTTGCCGCCCTGGTCGCGGGCACCGAGGGTGACCGACACCGAGACCGGCTTGAGGCGGGTGCCCCGGCAGGCCGGGCACGGCACCTCGCGCATGAAGCCCTCGAACCGCTCGCGGCTCGTGTCGGACTCGGCCTCGCGGTGGCGGCGCTCGACGTAGGGGCGCACGCCCTCGAACGCGGCGTAGTAGGCCCGCTGGCGGCCGTAGCGGTTGCGGGTGACGACGTGGACCTTGGTCTTGTGACCCTCCAGCAGGGAGGTGCGCACCTTGGCCGGCAGGTCCTCCCAGGGCGTGTTGAGGTCGAAGCCGAGCTCCTCGCCCAGCGCGTTGACCAGGCGCAGGAAGTAGTCGGCGACGTGCGCGCCGCTCCACGGGGCGATCGCGCCCTCGCCGAGCGTGGCGCGGGGGTCGGGGACGACGAGGTCGGGGTCGACCTCCATCCGGGTGCCGAGGCCGGAGCAGACCGGGCACGCTCCGAACGGCGAGTTGAACGAGAACGAGCGCGGCTCGAGGTCGTCGGTGTCGATGGGGTGGTCGTTGGGGCAGGCCATCTTCTCGGAGAACTTCATCTCCCGGCCCGGGTCCTTGGCGTCGAGGTCGACGAAGTCGAAGACGACGAGCCCGCCGGCGAGGCCGAGGGCGGTCTCCACCGAGTCGGTGAGGCGGCGCTTGGACGACTCCTTGACCGCGAGCCGGTCGACCACGACCTCGATCGTGTGCTTGAGCTTCTTGTCGAGGGTCGGCGGGTCGTCGAGGGAGTGGGTCTGGCCGTCGACGCGCGCCCGGCTGAAGCCCTGCTGCTGCAGCTGGCGGAACAGCTCGACGTACTCCCCCTTGCGGCCGCGGATCACCGGCGCCAGCACTTGGAACCGGCGGCCCTCCTCCAGCGCGAGGATGCGGTCGACGATCTGCTGCGGCGTCTGCCGCTCGATCGGGGCACCGCAGGTGGGGCAGTGGGCGCGGCCCGCGCGGGCGTAGAGCAGGCGGAGGTAGTCGTAGACCTCGGTGATCGTGCCCACCGTCGAGCGGGGGTTCTTCGAGGTGGACTTCTGGTCGATGCTGACGGCCGGGCTCAGGCCCTCGATGAAGTCGACGTCGGGCTTGTCCATCTGGCCGAGGAACTGGCGGGCGTAGGCCGACAGCGACTCGACGTAGCGGCGCTGGCCCTCGGCGAAGATGGTGTCGAAGGCGAGGCTCGACTTGCCCGAGCCGGACAGGCCCGTGAAGACGATGAGCGAGTCGCGCGGCAGGTCGAGCGAGACGTCCTTCAGGTTGTGCTCGCGGGCGCCCCTGATGATGAGCTGGTCGGCCACAGTGGTCCTCGTTCTGGCTTTTGACGGAGTCGAACGCATGTTCGTCCCGGAGGCGCGCCGCGATCAAGTCGACGCACCGATCCACCCTCTCACGCAGCACCGACAGCGCCCCATCGTCCACCCGGCAGGGTGGACCGCACGGAGGCGCCGGTGGTGGCACGATGGTCGGGTGATCGACCTCCCGAGACCAGGCCCGGACACCGTCGCCCGAGCCGATCGAGCGCTCGGCCGCACGGTCGAGGCGCTCGCTGGTGCCCAGTATGCGGAGGCCTCCCAACTGCCGGGCTGGACCCGCAGCCACGTGCTCGCGCACCTCGCGCTCAACGCCGAGGGTCTCGCCGGCGTCCTGCACGGAGCCCGCACCGGACGACCCCAGCCGATGTACGCCTCGCCGCAGGCGCGCGACGCCGACATCGACGACCTCGCGTCGACCGGGCCGGAGGAGCTGCGCGAGCGCCTCGCGGCGTCGACGGCCCGCTTCGGCGAGGCGCTCACCGCGATGCGGCCCGACGACTGGGACGGCCGGTTCGAGCGCACTCCGGGCGGACCTGGCTTCGCGCTGCGCAACGCGGTGCTGATGCGGCTGCGCGAGGTGGAGATCCACCACGCCGACCTCGGCACCGGCTACACGGCCGACGACTGGCCCGAGGACTTCCGCGCGATGCTGCTGGAGTCGATGACCAAGCGCGCCTATCCTCAGCCGTTCGCCGTCCGGCCCACCGACCTCGGGCACACCTGGCGCTACGGTTCGCCCGGCGAGGCCGCCGACCAGGTGCCCGTGGTCAGTGGCACGTCGGGTGCCCTCGGCTGGTGGCTCACCGGCCGTGGCTCCGGCGAGGGCCTCACATCCGATTCCGACGAGCTACCGAAGGTTGATCCATGGTGAACGAGTCCTACACCGGCGAGGTGTCCCCCGGCGGCGAGCCGGGCGTGCGCCCGCTCGGGTGCCTGACCCTGACGAAGGTGGCCGTCGACCCGGAGATGTCCAACAACTGCTACCTGCTGCACTGCACCGAGACCGACGAGCTGGTGCTCGTCGACGCGGCGGCGGAGCCGGAGCGGCTGCTGGAGCTCATCGGTGACCGGTCCCTGACCGCGATCGTCACGACCCACCAGCACTGGGACCACCACCGGGCGCTGGCCGCGGTGAAGGCGGCCCACCCGGGCGCGACGGTGGTCGCCGGCGCCCCCGACGCCGACGCGATCGAGGAGCAGACCGGCGTCACCGTGGAGCGCCGGGTCGGCGAGGGCGACACGGTCGCCGTGGGCACGTGCGACCTGGTGGTCGTTCCGGTCGCCGGCCACACGCCGGGCTCGATCTGCCTGCTCCTCGACGACGAGGCCGTCTCCCCCAGCCCGCAGCTGTTCACCGGCGACTCGCTCTTCCCCGGCGGCGTGGGCTCGACCTTCGGCGACGCCGAGGCGTTCGCCCAGCTGATCGGCGAGGTGGAGACCAAGCTGTTCGACCGGCTCCCCGACGACACCTGGTTCTACCCCGGCCACGGCAACGACGGCCGGCTGGGCGACGAGCGCCCCCACCTCGCTGAGTGGCGCGAACGCGGCTGGTGAGGCCCTGCTCCGACCTCCGTGGCACTGTGGAGGCATGAGCACGCGAGAGCTGACCCTGGCCGACTTCGAGCAGACCGTGAGCGGTGAGGGCATCGTCCTCGTCGACTTCTGGGCCGCCTGGTGCGGACCGTGCCGGCAGTTCGCCCCCGTCTACGAGAAGGCGTCGGAGGACAACCCCGACATCGTCTTCGGCAAGGTCGACACCGAGGCCGAGCAGCAGCTGGCGCAGATGGCCGCGATCACCTCGATCCCGACCCTGATGCTGTTCCGCGACGGGATCCTGCTCTTCAACCAGGCCGGCGCGCTGCCGCCGCAGGCCCTCGCCGGGGTGATCGAGCAGGCCCGCGGCCTCGACATGGACGCCGTACGCCAGGAGGTCGCCGCCGCGCAGGAGGCCGCCGCCGACGGACCGCAGGACGAGGTGGGTCTCGACGAGTTCGCCGCCGCCCACAGCCAGGGGGCGTTCGTCCTCGACGTCCGCGAGGACGACGAGTACGCCGGCGGTCACGTGCCCGGGGCCACGCACACCGCGATGAACGACGTCCCCGCCCACGTCGCCGAGCTGCCGCGCGACCGGCCCGTCTTCGTGATCTGCCAGTCCGGCGGCCGGAGCCGCCAGGTGGTCGACCACCTGCGAGCCCAGGGCGTCCCGGCGATCAACGTGGCGGGCGGCACCGGCGGCTGGGCGCAGCGCGGCTGGCCGCTCGAGCGCTGACGCGCCCGCTCGGGGGTGCGGGCGCCGGGCTCAGAGCATCCGGCGCAGGATCACCGGGCGCAGGTTGGTGGACAGGTGCGCCGCCAGGGCGGTGAAGAACGCCACATGCGCCCCGATGTGGAGGGGCAGCCAGGCGTCGTCTCCGGTGCCGACGAGCAACAGCCCGCTCAGCGGCACGAGGACCAGCAGCACCAGGAGGGCGCGCTCGGTCCAGTGGACCAGGCGCCGCTGGCGCGTGGAGAGGTGGTCCGACCACGGCGGGAGACCGGCCACCCGTCGCCACAGCGGGCGTACGACACCGAGCAGCAGGACGGTCATCCCGAGGCCGAGGTGCAGCTCCGCCAGGTCGAGCCCGCCGCCGAGCAGGTCGTAGTCGTCGGCGCGCGCCTCGCACGCCTCCTCGAGCCGGTCGAACCGCTCCTCCTCCGCGTCGGTGGTGTCGCCGCCGCTGCGGTCCTCCCCCGGCGGGTCGCAGTCGCCGTCGAGGTCGAGGGCGTAGCCGACGGCGAACTGCGCCGCCACGGCCAGCACCGTCAGCCAGTGCAGCACCTTCTGGGAGGCCCGGTAGCCGCGCGCCGGTGCGGTCGTCGTCACGTCGCGATGCTAGGTGCTCGGCGGCGCGTGGGAGCCCTGCCGCGGTGGGATAGCCTCGCCGCGTGCTGATCAGCGACTCGCGCAAGGTGCTCTTCGTCCACGTCCCCAAGACGGGCGGCGTGTCGGTCGAGGAGACCGTCAAGGAGGCCTGCCCCGACGCCCGCAAGGCGCGCGTCCCCATCGGCCGCCACGCGACGCTCGGCAAGATCATCAAGCACGAGCCGCAGGTGATCGACTACTGGACGTTCGGCTTCGTGCGCAACCCGTGGGCGCGGATGGTCTCGTGGTACTCGATGATCTCCGCCTGGGACCGTCGGCACGGCCCCCGCAGCGGCAAGCCGCAGGACGTCAAGCACCACTCGATGCGCGACGGCAACGACATGTGGCGGGCCGCGGCCGCGTACTCCGGCTTCGACGAGTTCGTGATGCGCGGCACCGAGGAGCTGCCCCGCGTCGGCACGCCGCAGATCAAGTACCTCCGCGCCCCCAAGCACGGGCGCGAGGTCGACTTCATCGGCCGCACCGAGAACTTCGTGCAGGACCTCCAGCGCGTGCAGGTGCAGCTCGGCCTCGAGCCGACGACGCCGCCGCACAAGAACAAGTCCAAGCACGGCACCTACCACGACTACTACACCGACGAGACGCGTCAGCGGGTCGCCGAGGTCTACGCCGAGGACATCGAGCTCTTCGGCTACACCTACTGATCTCGCTGCTGGCCCAGCGACTCCAGGCGGGTGCCGCGGGCGCCCGACCACACGCCGGTGTCGGCCAGGCGCCGCCACACCTCGTACTCCGGGGCGAAGTGGGCCACCAGCGCCTCGCGGGTGGCGAACCCGAGCGCGCCGTGCTCGGCGGACGAGGCGTTGCGCCGCTCGAACTCCAGCGGTCGGCCGATCCGCTCGGCGAACCACGACGTCCAGACGTCGGGACGCTCGACCGCGAGCACGTGGTCGACCGCGACGCTGCCCTGGGCGTGGATGAACCGCGCAGGGCGGCCCTTCGGCACGGGCGCCTCGTCGTCGCCGGCGAGGTAGTGGAGCGCGAACTCCTCGAAGGTCATCTCGGCCGTCGACTGCCGGCTGTCCTCGCGGGCCCGGTAGCGCCACCACGACTCCAGCCAGGCGACCGGCTCGCGGAACATGGTGACCAGGTCGTAGGACTCGCGCGGGTGCCCCTGCGCGGCGAGCTCGTGCGCCTTGGTGTGGACGAAGCCGCGGGCCGGGAGGTGCTTGCGGCCCGGCGGCGAGCCGACGACCTCGGTGGCGTACGGCGACAGCGTCCGCTCGAGCGACGTGCTCGCGGTCTTGGGCAGGGCGAGGAGCACGAAGTCCCGGCCCGGCCCGAGCTCGAGGAACGTCATCACGCGTCGATCATCGCGCATCCCGAAGCGCCGCGGCCGGGTGGCCCGGATGCAGGCGCGGGCTGCCACAGGTGCGTCGGCTAGCCTCGCGCCCGTGCTGATCTCCGACACCAGGCGCGCCCTGTTCGTGCACGTGCCGAAGACCGGCGGGGTGTCGGTCGGGGTCGTGTTCGAGCGCTGCTGTCCCGACGCCCGGAGCAAGACGCCCGGCGTACGCCCGCCACTCGGCCGGCACGCGCCGTACGCGCGGATCCTCCGCGCCGAGCCGCAGACGGCCGACTACTGGTCGTTCGCGTTCGTGCGCAACCCGTGGGCGCGGATGGTCTCGTGGTGGTCGATGATCCAGGACTGGGGCCGCGAGTGGGGTCCGTCGAGCGGTCGGCCGCAGGGGCCCGACGCGACCCGGATGCGCGGCAACGACATGTGGCGCGCGGCCGCGGCCTACTCCGGCTTCGACGAGTTCGTGCTGCGGGGCACCGCCGAGCTGCCCCGCGTCGGCCGGCCGCAGGTCGACTACCTGCGCGCGCCCGGCCGCGAGGTCGACTTCGTGGGTCGCACCGAGTCCTTCGCCGACGACCTCGCCGAGGTCGAGCGGCGCCTCGGCGGCGAGCCGGTGCACGTGCCGCACCGCAACAAGTCCCCGCACGGCAGCTACCGCGACTACTACACCGACGCGACCCGGGCGAAGGTCGCCGAGGTCTACGCCCCCGACCTCGAGGCGTTCGGCTACACGTTCTGACACCTCTCCGCGCTCCGCGCTCAGGCGACGGACCCGCGCGTTCGCTGCGGCGTCCTGGGTTCACCGACGGCGAGTGCGGGCGCGACAAATGGCATGCCACGTCTCGCTCGGACAGTACGGTCGCACCCATGACGATCGAGCGCCCCGATCCGCCCCTGGCCGCCGACGAGGCCGACATGCTGGTGGCCTACCTCGACTACCACCGAGACACCCTCCGGATGAAGGTCGACGGCCTGACCGCCGACCAGCTGCGACGGACCCATCCGCCGTCGACGCTCACACTGGGTGGACTGCTCAAGCACGTGGCCCTCAACGAGGCGCACTGGTTCGGCTTCGTGCTGCACGGGCGGCCGCTGGGACAGCCGTGGGACTCCGCGGACTGGGATGCCGACCCCGACTGGGAGCTGCGCTCGGCGAGGGACGACAGTCCCGAGGAGCTGCGTCGACTCATGGATGACGCAGTCGCCCAGGCGCGTCGTGACATCGATGACGCCCTCCGGCTGGGCGGGCTCGGCCAGCCGGCCGTGACCCCGAGCCGTCATGAGGGCGGGCAGTTCACCCTGCGCTGGATCATGCTGCACATGCTCGAGGAGTACGCCCGGCACAACGGACACGCCGATCTCATCCGCGAGTCGATCGACGGTGCCACCGGCGAGTGACCGCGCCCGGCAGCGTCACGCTTGTGGGCATCGGTTCCGGGGGGTCGCCGTAGGAGCTGTGCTGGAGCTCTTCGCGGAGCGGGCTGTCGTGGGCCGGTGGACACGGTCGGGCGCGCCTCAGCGCCTGTGGAGACGTAGAGCGGCTGTCGGTGGTTCGCCGTAGAATCGAACACATGATCGAGACGCTGACGGGACCGGAGGTGGGCGGGGTCGTGGACCTCACCGCCGGTGGCCTGCTCGCGCTCGCGCGGGAGCGCAAGGCTGCCGAGGAGCGCGCCGCGGCCGATCTGCTCGAGGTGGCTGCGCGGTGGGCCGACCTGCACCCGCCGGAGTCGATCCACCACGCAGCGTCCTTCACCGTGCCCGGCTGCGAGCACGAGGAGCCCATCGCGGGCGAGGGCACGCCGCAGGTCGCGGAGTTCTGCGTGGCCGAGCTCGGGGGCGTGCTCGGGATCTCGACGGTGTCGGCGAAGCGGCTCATCGGCCACGCTTTGGAGCTGCGCCACCGGCTGCCGCGGTTGTGGGCGCAGGTCCACGCCGGCAGGGTGCCGGCGTGGCGGGCGCGGGCGGGCGCGGAGGTCACGATCCACGCGGCACCGTCGCTGAGCATCGAGGCGGCGGCGTTCGTGGACGCGCAGGTGGCCGCCGTCGCCGGACGCATCGGGCCGGCCCAGCTCGACCGGCTGGTCGCGGAGACGATCAAGCGCTTCGACCTCGCCGTCCCCGACCCGGCCTCCGATCCGGAGGACGCCTACCTCGACGTCGACCCCCGTCACGCGACGCTGCATGACCAGCACGTGCACTTCGCCGGCACGATGCGGTTCGAGGCCGAGCTCGACCTCGCCGACGCCCTCGACCTCGACCGCGCGCTCGCGCACGGCGCTGCGACGCTGGCCGCGCTCGGCTCACTCGAGCCGCTCGACGCGCGACGGGCCGCAGCCCTCGGTGACCTCGCCCGCACCCAGACCGCCCTCGACCTCCACCACCAAGGCACGGCGGCGGCGCGGACCGATGACGGCCTGCCGGTCGCGCGGGAGGTCGTGCTCCACGCTCACCTCGACGCCACGATCTGCGACACCACCGTGTTCGGTCCGACCGGCCGGCTGGAGGAGGGCCAGCGGCTCGTCCTGCTCGACCAGGTCAAGGACTGGTGCGCCGACTCGCGCACGAAGGTCACGATCAAGCCGGTCATCGACCTCAACATCCAGCTCCACACCGACACGTACGCGATCTCCGACAAGCTCCGCGAGCAAGTCGTCCTGCGGGACCGCACCTGCGTGTTCCCGTGGTGCACCCGCCCCGCCCGCGGCTGCGACATCGACCACGTCACCGAGTTCGACCACGACGCCGCCGCGGACGGGAGACCGCAGCCCGGGCCGACGGCTACGCAGAATCTCGCCGCCCTGTGCCGGTCGCACCACCGGCTCAAGACCCACACCGCCTGGCGCTACGCGACGGTCGGGCCGGGCGCATTCGAGTGGACCAGCCCCCACGGCCACCGCTACCGCCGCGACCCCACCGGCACCACCCGGATCGACGAGGCAGCGACGGCCGCACCGCCGGGCATCCCACACCCCCGCCGACCATGACCCCGCCCCACACCCCGCCACCCACCCGGTAGCGGGGCCACCGGCACGTCTCGGTGCGAGCGAGCGGCGCCCTGCCGTCCTCGCCGGAGGGGACCCGCGGCTCCAGTTGCGCTCGAGGAGGCCACGCACGCCCCTCCCCCGGCGACGCCCCCTGCCCGACAACCACGGCGCGAGTCCCCCGCGCGCCGCTACGCTCCGGCCATGCGAGACGCACAGATCCTGATCGGCAAGGAGGACCCGGCCCTCGACCAGCGACTCAACGACGAGCTGGACCGCTACAACGCTGCCGCGACCGCGGACGTTGCTCCCGCCGTCGAGCTCACCGTCAAGGTGGAGCAGGACGGCGAGCTGATGGCGGGGGTCTCGGGCTGGACCTGGGGACAGGCCGCCGGGATCGGTCTGACGTGGGTGCACGAGGACCAGCGGGGAACCGGTGTCGGCGCCAGGGCGCTGGCGGCGTTCGAGCACGAGGCCGTCGAGCGAGGCTGCACGCACGTCTTCGTCACGTCGTTCACCTTCCAGGCTCCGGCGTTCTACCAGCGGCTCGGCTACGAGGAGATCTTCCGCTGGGAGTCGGTGCCGACGCCCGGCAGGGACGACGTGCACCTGCGCAAGCAGCTCTGAGGCGCCGCGACCGAGGCCGGGCCCGGCTCACCCGTCGAGCGAGGCGATGAGCCGCCGCACGGTCTGCAGCGCGCCGCGCGAGGTCTCGGGGGCGGTGTCGCGGTAGTAGGTCCAGGCGCTGATGGCGGGGGCGAGCGCGAAGCCACGGGCACGGCGGTAGGCGGCCTCGTCGAGCCCGACGCTCTCGCGGTAGAGCCCGGCGGCCGACGACGGGACGTAGCCCCACATCGCGTTGAGCTCGATCGCGGGGTCACCGCGCCCGGCGGCGCCCCAGTCGATCACCGCGACCAGGCGGCCGTCGCGCACCAGCAGGTTGCCGTCGTGCAGGTCGGCGTGGAACCAGCACGGCTCGCCGTCGTGCGCCGGCGCCGCCAGCGCGTCCTCCCAGACGGCGAGCACCGCGTCGCGGGAGACCGCACCGGCGTCGGCCCGGGCGGTCCACTCCCGCACCCAGGCGTCGAGGGCTGCCAGCGGGGCACCGCGTCCCTCGGTCTTGACCGGGGCGTCCATGCCCGGGACGGCGCGACAGGCTCGCACGAACGTGCCGAGCTCGACCGCCCACCGCTCCGGGTCGTAGGTGGCCTCCGTCGGCGTCGTGCCCTCGATCCATGGCACGACGGTCCACGGCCACGGGAAGCCCTCACCCGGCTCCCCCAGCGCGACGGGCGCCGGGATCGCCACCGGCAGGTGCGGCGCCAGTCGCGGCAGCCACGTGTGCTCGAACGCCACCGTCGCGGCCGGTCCGGGGATCCGGGGCATCCGGACGAGCAGGTCCTCGCCGAGGCGGAAGAGCTGGTTGTCGGTGCCGACGGGCGGCAGCCGCCGCACCGGCAGCCCGGACCACTGCGGTAGCTGCTCGGCGACGAGTCGCCGTACGGTCTCGTCGTCGGCCACGTGCTCATCGGCGTGCATCCCCGTCATCGGTGACGAACGTAGTGCGCGAGCTCGTCCTCCGGTACCGACTTTCGGTACCCAGGTGCCGGGGTCGCCCGGATCGGTGGAGCGGGCGCCCCGCCCCGTCGAGGATGGAGCCATGAACCCCATGGCCCGATGGCCCCTGTCCGCACTCGTCGTCGTGGCCGGCAGCCTGGTGCTGGGCGGGCTGACGTCGTGGGCGCAAGGCTTCCTGCCCGACGCGTTGTCGTCGTTCGCCAACTCGCCGTCCGGCTGGACGGTGCTGACCGCGTCGATGATCGTCGCGGTCCGACCGACCGTGGCCGCGGGCGCGGTGCTCGGGGTGGTGTCCTTCGTCAGCCTCGTCCTGGGCTACACGGTCGCCTCCGAGCTGCGCGGGCTCGCCTACGACCCGCTGTTCTGGAGCCTGGTGGGTGTGGTCGCCGGCCCGTTCGTCGGCGCCGCCGCGGCCGCGGTCGTCGGAGGCCACGCCGTCCGTGCGGCGCTCGGCGCCGGCGCGCTGGCGGGTGTGCTGGTCGCCGACGCGATCTACGGGCTGACGGTCGTCGGCGACACGACCAGCCCGGTCTACTGGCTGCTCTGCCTGGCCCTCGGCGTCGTCCTGCTCGGCGTGGTGGTCGTGCGGCTGCGCAGCCGGGTGGCGCTCACGACGCTCGCCGGCACCGCCGTCGCAGCCACCGGCGTGCTGGGCGCCGGCTACGCCGTGCTCAACGGGCTCGCCTGACGCAGGGTTCGGTCGGCTCGCCGGACAGGGAGTGGTACCGACGAGTAACGTATGGCACGTGAGCTTCCTGACCCGCCAGGCCGTGATCGCCGCTCTCACCGCGAACGCCCTCCGCCCGCCGCGCGGCCGACGTGCCGGGCTGCCCGCGTTCGTCGCCGGGTGGCTCTTCGGCGAGACCGCACCGCAGATGCTGGCCCTCACCGCGCTCGACGCGGCGAGCCACCTCACCAAGAGCCGTCGCGGCACGATCCGCGCCAAGGCAGGGCTCGCGCTCGCCGGGGCCAGCGCGCTCGGCCTGGCCCACGTGATCCGGCAGAGCCAACGCGCCGAGGACCGCTTCGAGGATGCCCTGGTCGACGGGCTCGGCGTCGACTACGTCGAGCAGCTCGACGAGGCTCCCGACCCGGCCGACCTCGCGACCCCCTGGCGACGGCTCGCGCGGCCCTTCGACTTCCGCGACGACGCCGTCCGGGTGATCAGCGACCTGCCCTACTCCGAGGCCGGCAGGCGCGGCCACCTCGACATCTACCTGCCGGCGGACCAGGACGCGATCACGGACGCCCCCGTGCTCCTGCAGGTGCACGGCGGCGCCTGGACGCTGGGCGCCAAGGAGCACCAGGGACGCCCCCTGATGAACCGGATGGCCGCCAAGGGCTGGGTCTGCGTCGCGATCAACTACCGCCTCGCCCCCCGCGACGCGTGGCCCGCCCACATCGTCGACGTCAAGCGCGCCATCTCCTGGGTCAGGGACAACATCGCCGACTACGGCGGCGACCCCGACTACCTCGTGGTCACGGGCGGCTCCGCGGGCGGCCACCTCGCCGCACTCGCAGCGCTGACGCCCGGCGACCCGGCGTTCCAGCCCGGGTTCGAGGACGCCGACACCTCGGTGCAGGCGGCGGTCCCGTTCTACGGCGTCTACGACTTCGCCGGCTCCACCGGCCTGGCCAACGCGATCGGCATGCGCGACGCCTTCCTCGGCCCGCGCGTGGTCCAGACGACGTGGCAGGACGCGCCCGACGTCTACGAGGCGGCCTCACCGATCCTCCGCATCACGCCCGACGCCCCCGACTTCTTCGTCATCCACGGCGAGCTCGACTCGCTGGTCGCCGTCGACCAGGCCCGCCTGTTCGTCGCCGAGCTGCGGCGCACCTCCAAGAAGTCGGTGGTCTACGCCGAGCTGCCGGGCGCCCAGCACGCCTTCGACATGTTCCACTCGATCCGCAGCGCGCACGCCGTGCGGGCCGTCGACCGCTACCTGACCTGGCACTGGAACACCTGGCGCCACGGCCTCGCGGCGGACAGCGGCGTCGAGCCCGACGAGATGCGCCAGGACGTGGACGCCGACGCAGGCTAGCCGTCCGCCTGGGTGATGAAGCCGACCTGGTTGCCGGCCGGGTCGGTCAGCAGGGCCAGGGACGTGCCGCCGCCCACCTCGGTCACCGGGCGTACGACGGTCCCGCCGGCGGCCTCCACCTCGGCCACCTTGGCGGCGAGGTCGTCGGTGCTCCAGTAGACGACGGGTCCGGTCATCCCGTCCCGCTCGCCCTGCGGGTTGAGCCCGATCTCCTGCCCGTCGAGGTTGAACCCGACGTAGTAGGGCGTCTCGGTGTGCGGCTCGGTCCCCCACGCCGTGCGGTAGAACGCCGTGGCGGGCGCGAGGTCGGCGGCGGGGATGACGATGGTGTGGTTGCTCATGGCTGCTCCCGTGTGTGGTGGTTGCTCTCACCCTCCTGACGGCCCCGCGGCCGCCGACGTGACACGCACTAGTCTCTCCACCCGTGCCGTCCTCCGACCCGCTCCCGCCCGACCTGCTCGAGCACGCCCGCGCGGCGAAGGGCTTCATGCCCGACGACGAGGGCGCGCTGCTGCACCGGTGGGCACGGGAGCGGCTGCCGCACGGCCCCGCCCTCGAGGTCGGCACCTACTGCGGGAAGTCCGCGGTCTGGCTCGGCGGCGCGGCACGGGAGGTCGGCGGCACCGTCCTCACCGTCGACCACCACCGCGGCTCGGAGGAGAACCAAGCCGGCTGGGAGCACCACGACGACAGCCTCGTCGACCACGACCTCGGGCTGATGGACACGCTGCCCACCTTCCGCCGCACGATCGCCGCGGCCGGGCTGGAGGAGCAGGTGGTGGCCGTCGTGGGTCGCTCCGAGACGGTCGGCAGGTGGTGGCGCACCCCGCTGTCGCTGCTCTTCATCGACGGCGGCCACGGCGTCGAGCCGGCCCGCACCGACTTCCGCACCTGGCCGCGCTGGGTCGAGGCGGGCGGGGTGCTCGTGATCCACGACGTCTTCCCCGACCCCGCCGACGGCGGCCGGCCGCCCTACGAGGACATCTACCTGCCCGCGATCGCCAGCGGCGCCTTCACCGAGGTCGACGCGGTCGGCTCGATGCGGGTGCTACGTCGTACGGCGGGCGACGCCGGCGACCCGCTCGGCTGAGTCCTCGCCGGGCCGACAGCCGCACTCCAGGCCGACCTCGGCGAAGTCGGGCGCGAGCGTGGTGCCGCGCATGATGTCGGCGCCGGGCGTCCAGTCGCCCAGCGCATCGGCCGCCAGCACGACGGCCGCGGCGGTGTAGGTGGTGTGCTCGACCGGCCAGTTGACGTCGTCGGGGAACACGTAGCCGGTCCAGTAGGACCCGTCGTCGGTGCGCAGGTGCTGCATCGCCGCGAGCAGCTCGAGCGCGCGCTCCCGGTCGCCGAGGGCCTCCAGGGCCAGCACCAGCTCACACGTCTCGGCGCCGGTCACCCACGGGTTCTCCGAGACGCACCGGATGCCCAGCCCCGGCTCGACGAAGGTGTCCCACCGCTCGGCGAGGAGGGTGTGCGCCGCGGGCCCGCGGACCGCACCGCCGAGGACCGGGTAGTACCAGTCCATCGAGAAGTCGGACTTGTCGAGGAACAGGTCGCGGTGCTCGCGGAGGGCGTGGCCGAGCCGGCCGCCGGCGAGCTCCCACTCGACCTGCGGCTCCCCCACCAGCCCGGCGAGCGCCACCCCCGCGCGCAGCGAGTGGTAGATGCTCGACGAGCCGGCGAGCAGCGCCTGCTCGTTGACCGGACCGGGACGGTCGTCGCGCCACTCCTGCGACCACGCGATCCCGCCGAACGGCAGCTGCAGGCCCACCACGAAGTCGAGCGCACGGCGCACCGTCGGCCAGGTCCGGCGCACGAGCTCCTCGTCGCGGGCGACCAGCCAGTGGTGCCACGTCGCGACGGCGAGGTAGGCCGACATGTTGGACTCGCCGGAGTGGTCCTCGACCTCGCCACCGACGATCTTCATCGGCCACGACCCGTCCGCGCGCTGCGTGTCCCGCACCCAGGCCAGGGCCCGCTCGGCCTCCTCGCGCCGGCCGCCGACCATCAGGGCCATCGCCGCCTCGAGGTGGTTCCACACGTCGGTGTGCTCCCCCGCCGTCCACGGGATGGCACCCGACGGCTCCTGGGTCGCCGCGATCGTCGCCGCGGTCTGCTCGACCTGGGCGCGGGTGAGGATCTCCTCGACCCCCAGGGCTCGGCTCATGCGGGCTTGCGGAAGTAGAGCACCATGCTCTTCCCGATGAGCGGGTCGAGCACCTTGCCGGCGTACTGGAGCGCCTTGGGGTTCTTCATGATCTCCCACACCAGGAGCCGGTGGTAGGCCTTGGCGAGGGGGTGGTCGTCGTTGGTCACGCCGACGGCGCACTTGATCCACCAGTAGGGCGTGTGCAGCCCGTGGGCGTGGTCCTTGCCGAGGAAGACCATCGCGTCGCCGGGCGTGCCGTCGTTGGACCGGCCGGCCTTGGTGACCTTGTCGACGAGCTCCTCGGCGGTGTAGATCCGGACGTGCCCGCCCTCGGCGTTGTGGTAGTCGTCGGAGAGCTTCCAGTTGACGAGCTCGGGCAGCCACCGGGGCACGGAGATGGCCAGCGTGCCACCCGGGCGCAGCACCCGGACGAGCTCCTTGATGGCGTCGACGTCGGCGTGGATGTGCTCGAGCACCTCGGCGGCCACGACGCGGTCGAACTCACCGTCGGCGAAGGGCAGCGCGAGCGCATCGCCCTCCTTGACGTCCGCCTCGGCGGCCGCGGGCACCTCACCGGCCGCGCGCATCGCGGTGAACCACTCGCGCACAGTGGCCAGCTCGTCGGCGTCCTGGTCGAAGGCGATCACGTCCGCGCCGCGCCGGTACATCTCGAACGCGTGCCGACCGGCACCGCAGCCCATGTCGAGCACGCGGTCGCCCGGGCGCAGCCCGAGCCGGTCGAAGTCAACGGTCAGCACGGATGCTCTCCTCCTGGTCCTGCTCGGGCAGGCCTCGCTCACGCCGGAAGTCGGCGATGGTCTCCTCGTAGGCGGCGGCGGTGGCCTCGGCCACGGCACGCCAGCTGAACAGCTCCTCGACCCGGGCCCGGCCGGCCGTGCCCATGGCCGTACGCCGCTCGGGGTCGTCGAGCAGCGCGGCGAGCGCCTGCTCGAGCTCGCCGACGTCGCCGGGGGTCACCAGGTCGGCGCACTCGCCGTCGGGCCCGACGACCTCCGGGATCGCGCCGGCGCGCGAGACCACCAGCGGGGTCGCGCACGCCATCAGCTCGGCCGTCGGCAGCGAGAACCCCTCGTAGAGCGAGGGCACGCACGCCACCTCGGCGGAGCCCATGACCTCCACGAGCTCGGCGTCGCTGACGCCGTTGACGAACTGCACCTTGTCGGCGATGCCGAGCTGGTCGATGAGCTGCTCGGTGCGCCCGCCCGGCTCGGGACGGGTCACCAGCACCAGGGACACGTCGCGCTCGACCGCGAGCTTGGCGAACGCCTCGAGGAGGGTCGCGATGCCCTTCATCGGTGCGTCGGCGCTGGCCATGGCGAGGATGCGGCCCGGCACCCGCGGGGCGGTCGGCGGGGCGAAGACGTCGTCGACGCCCAGCAGGATCGTCCGCATGCGGTCCGGGTCGACGCCGAAGTCGCGCGCGACGTCGCGCCGCGAGGACTCCGAGGGCGTGAGGATCGTGCGGTAGCGCTTGGCGACGCGGGCCTGCATCCGCAGGAAGCCGTACCAGCGGCGCAGCGTGAGCCGCTTGCGCCAGGTGGGCGCGGTCTGGAGGTCGATCTGCCGGTCCATGGTGATCGGGTGGTGGATCGTCGCGATCACGGGGAGCCCGTAGGACTCCAGCGCCATGATGCCGGTGCCGAGCACCTGGTTGTCGTGGGCGATGTCGAAGTCGCCGGCGCGCTCCTTCATCAGCCGGGCGATGCGCGAGCTGAACGTCTTCGGCTCGGGGAACCCGGCCGTGCACATCGTGAGGAACTCCTCGACGTCGATGCGGTCGCGGAACTCACTCGGCCGCGGCACCCGGAACGGGTCGGGCTCGCGGTAGAGGTCGAGGCTCGGCACCTTCGTGAGCCCGACACCCTCGTCGAGGTCGGGGTAGGGCTGGCCGGAGAACACCTCCACCTCGTGGCCGAGGCGGACGAGCTCGCGGCTCAGGTGTCGGATGTAGACGCCCTGCCCTCCGCAGTGGGGCTTGCTCCGGTAGGACAGCATGGCGATGCGCACCGGGCCATTATGCCTACCGACAAGTAGCAGCCCGCGCCCTCACCCCTCGCTGGAGTGGCCGGGGAACACGTGGGCGGCCGGGTCGAGGACGACGGCGGCGTTGTTGACGGCCGTCGCGGCCTCTCCGAACCCGACCGCGATGAGCCGGACCTTGCCGGGATAGTCGGTGATGTCGCCGGCGGCGAAGACGCGCGGCAGGTTGGTGCGCATGGACGAGTCGACCACCACGTGGCGCTTGTTGGTCTCCAGCCCCCACTGCTGGATCGCGCCCAGGTCGGCGATGAAGCCGAGGGCCGCGACCAGCGCCTGCGCCGGACGTACGTGGGGGTCCTGGCCGTCGACCGTGATCACGACCTCCTCGAGGTGGGCCGCACCCCGCAGCTCGGTGACCTGCGCGTTGGTGACGATCTCCACGCTGGAGTCCCGGACGGCGGCGACCGTGCGCTCGTGCGCCCGGAACGCGTCGCGGCGGTGGACCAGGGTGACCGACGCGGCGATGGGCTCGAGGTGCTGCGCCCAGTCGAACGCACTGTCGCCTCCCCCGACCACGACCACGTCCTTGCCGGCGTAGGGGGCGAAGCTGGGCACGAAGAACTCCATGCCTCGGCCCACCCAGCCGTCGCCGGCAGGCAGCGGTCGCGGGCTGAACTTGCCGATGCCGGAGGTGATGAGCACGGCGCCGGCAGTGACGCGGGTGCCGTCGTCGAGCGTGACGACGACCTGGTCCTCGCCGTGGTCGAGCGTGATGGCCGTGCGGTCGAGCAGGTAGGTCGGGTCGGCGGTGGCGGCCTGCGTCACCAGCCCCTCGACGAGGTCGCGACCCTTCACGCTCGGGAAGCCCGCGACGTCGAGGATGGCCTTCTCGGGATACATCGCGGTGATCTGGCCGCCGAGCTCGGGCAGCGAGTCGACCACCGCGACGCTCATCCCGCGGAACCCGGCGTAGTAGGCCGAGAACAGGCCGGTCGGGCCGGCTCCGATGATCAGCAGGTCGGTCGTCACGTCGTCCACGTCGCGGATCCTTCCTTCGGGGCGTCCCGGCCACAAGGGCCGGTCCATCACAGGGCGTCGAGCTCGTCGACCCGCCACTCCCCGCCCGTGCGGCGCAGCGTCACCAGCACCCGGTCGAGGTCGAGCGTCGGCGGGTCGAGCCCGCGGCCCGAGGTGTGCTGGTTGACGAAGACGAGCACGCGGGCGTACGACGCGGAGGCGGACACCAGCGCCGTGTCGACGACCTCGGCGCGCACCACCGTGCGGTCGCGGCGGCTCGCGGTCGCGACGCCGGCCATCGTGCGGTCGTAGCGGTCCTGCATCGCGCTCGTCATCAGGGCGCGGGCGTCGGCCTTGTCCGCCGCGAGGGTCTCCCAGGAGTAGCTGTAGGCCGCGGCGGCAGCCTCGCCGGCACGCTCGCGCACCGCGTCCTTGACCGCGGCCGACACGAGCGTCGCCGCGGAGGAGTCGGCGGTCGCGACCGTCGGGGCCGGATCGTCGCCGGCCTCGGTCACGGCCCAGGCCAGCGCGCCGGCGGCCAGGCAGACCAGTGCGCCCAGCACCACCAGCCAGCGCCGCGCGATCGGGGTCGGGACGGGAGTCGGGGTCACGGGTCGTCACCTCACGAACTGCAGGTCGCTGGTCAGCCAGCGCCCGCCCTCGTGCACGAGCCGCAGGCGCAGCCGGTAGTAGCGGACCTGACCCTCGCCGTCGGTGCCCGTGTTGGTGACGGTGCTGTTGGCCGCGACCAGGACCGTCGCGGCGTCGCCGGACTGGTCGCCCACCCCGAGCGAGACGACCTCGGGCGTCGAGACGGCCTCCGTGCGGACCGCCTCGCTGGTGAGCGTGTCGCGCTGCGAGGCGTACTGCTCGGCGAAGTCGCCGGTGGCACCGTCGAGCACCGCCTCGACGAGCGGGTCCATGTCGCGGTGGTCGACGGTGAGGAACGCCATCGCCTCGGCGCGCGCCGCCGCGGCGACGCCCTGGTGGGCGGCCGTCAGCTCGGCGTCGACCTCGTCCTGCGAGGTGACGACCAGGCCGATGGCGACCAGCAGGGCGACGAGCACGACGGCGAGGCCACCGGCCGTCCATCGCCCCGCTCGCACTCCCACGGGGCGAACCTAGCCCAGCCGAGCCTCCGGGCGCCGCAGCGTCGCGTCCCTAGACTGCATCCTCGTGAGCAGACCTCTCCCGCAGGTGACGGCGCACCCGTCCGCGATGCTGCTCGCCGCCCAGCTGCTGCAGGTGCTCGCGTGGCCCTTCCTGGGCGGCTCGCGACTGGGCGGGGGCTTCCTCGGCGTCATCGCGATGCTCGCGGTCGGCTCGGCGGTGCTCGCGGTCCGGCGTACGCCCAACGTGAGCCGGGTCGTGTTCTTCCTGGGCGCCCCGACGATCGTCTTCACCCTGCTCGAGGCGGTCTTCCCCGACACCGACGCGATCCTGCTGATCTCGGGGATGCTGCACGCGCCGTTCTACTTCTACGTCTCCTACGCGATGCTGCGCTACCTGTTCCACGACGACGAGGTCACCACCGACGAGTACTACGCGACCGGCGCCGCGTTCACCGTCGTGGCGTGGGGCTTCGCCTACGTCTTCTCGGTCGTGCAGATCGTGTGGCCCAACTCGTTCACCAACGCGTCCGGCTTCGAGCACACGTGGTTCGAGCTGCTCTACCTGTCGTTCTCGACGCTCACCAGCGTCGGCCTGTCCGACATCGTCGCCGTCGGCGAGCAGGCCCGCTCGGTGGTCATGGTGGAGATGATGGTCGGGGTCTTCTACGTCGCGATGGTCGTGGCCCGGATGGTCGGGCTCACGATGATGCGCCACCGCCGCTGAGGACTCACTCCTCGTCGTCGTCCTCGTCGTCGTCGAGGAGACCCTCGCGCTCGGCAGCCGCCACGATGCGGCGCACGTTGTCGAGGGAGCCGCAGTCGGCGTCGAGCTGGGCGTTGCGCTCGGTGGCGAAGGCCGTGCCGAGCTCGACGCGGATCCTCTCGCTGACCTCCTCACGCGCCGGGTTGAGGATCGTGAGCTCCTCCTCGGTGAGGTGGTGGTTGAGCGCCGCGGCCAGCTCCTCCACGGCGTCGTCGAAGGCTTGCGTGTCGGTGCCCTTGAGCTCGAGGACCTTCAGCATCGCCTCGTGGCCCTCGGCGTGCTCCTCCTCGCCGTGCTCGGCCTCGTGCTCGGTGATCGCGTTCTTGCGCTCCAGCTTGGGGTAGACGTGCTTCTCCTCGGCCTCGGCGTGGGCGACGTGCAGCGCCGAGAGCGCCTTGCGCACGGCGTCACGGTCGGAGGAGCTGTCGCGCAGCTGCCGGAGGAGGGTCTCGAAGCGGCGGTGGTCCTCGAGGATCAGGTCGATGACGTCGCCGGAGACGGGGCGTCCGAGGTCGATGGGGGTGCTCATGGAGCGGAGGCTAGCCATGCCTCAGGCGCGCGACCTCACCCCTCCGGGTCCGGACGACGTCCTCGTCCGTCGGCGCGCGTGCCTACGATGGGCGTCGTGCCAGGCATCGAGGTGTGGAGCCAGTTCGACCACGATCCGCGCAGCTCCGCCAACGCGGCGATGCGCGCGTCGGACCGCGACCGCGCGGTGATCGAGACCGTGCTCGCCGATGCCTTCGCCGAGGGCCGGCTCACCCGCGCGGAGTACGACGAGCGCGCCGACGCGCTGCTCGCCAGCCGCACGCTGGGCGATCTGGTGCCGCTCGTGGCCGATCTGCCCACCGCCGCGCCCGCCCCGCGCTCGTCGATCCCCGAGCAGGCGACGAGGGCCTACCTCGCCGAGCGGCGCCAGGCCGTGTGGGGCTTCCTGTCGGCCTCGCTGATCTGCTGGGTGATCTGGTTCGCCACCGGCCAGGAGTTCCCGTGGCCGCTGTTCGTGATGCTCGGCACCGGGCTCAACGCCGGGCGCGTGGTCTGGCAGAAGGACGACATCATCGAGTCCGAGACCCAGCGGCTGGAGAAGAAGCAGCGCAAGGAGCTCAGGAAGTGGGAGGAGGGCTGAGCTCCCTCGTCGAGGACCCACCGAGCTCGTTCCTCGCTCGGGGCCCTCTCCTCACTTCGTCGCCGGCGCGCTCGCTTCGCTCGCACGCTGCTCCTCGCTCGTCGGGCGCGCCACAGGCCTCGTTCCTCGGCCCGCGCGCGCCCTCCTCACTTCGTCGCCTCCATCATCTGGCGGAGCTCCTTCTTGAGGTCGGAGATCTCGTCGCGCAGCCGCGCCGCCACCTCGAACTGCAGCTCGGCGGCCGCGTGCCTCATCTGGCCGGTCAGCTCCTGGATGAGCTCGGCGAGGTCGCTGCTCGGGATGCCGGCGGTGTCGGGCGCCTCGTTGTGGATCCTCGACAGGGCGGGCGTGGGCGACTTGCCGGCCTTGACCCCTCCGGCGCGGCCCTTCTGGCCGACGTCGGCCCAGGTCTTGAGCAGCTCCTGGGTGGTCTCGTCCTCGCGGGCGAGCATCTCGGTGATGTCGGCGATCTTCTTGCGCAGCGGCTGGGGGTCGATCCCGCGCTCGGTGTTGTAGGCGACCTGGATCGCGCGACGACGGTTGGTCTCGCTGATCGCGTTCTCCATCGAGGGCGTGATCTTGTCGGCGTACATGTGGACCTGGCCGGACACGTTGCGAGCCGCGCGACCGATGGTCTGGATCAGCGACTTGTCGGAGCGCAGGAACCCCTCCTTGTCGGCGTCGAGGATCGCGACCAGCGACACCTCCGGCAGGTCGAGGCCCTCGCGCAGCAGGTTGATGCCGACGAGCACGTCGTACTCACCCATCCGGAGCTCACGCAGCAGCTCGATGCGGCGCAGGGTGTCGACCTCGGAGTGGAGGTAGCGGGTGCGGATGCCGGCGTCGAGGAGGTAGTCGGTGAGGTCCTCGGACATCTTCTTGGTGAGCGTGGTGACGAGGACGCGCTCGCCCTTGTCGGCGCGCTCGCGGATCTCGTGGATGAGGTCGTCGATCTGGCCCTTGGTGGGCTTGACCACGACCTCGGGATCGATGAGGCCGGTGGGCCGGATGATCTGCTGGACGGTGTTGTCGACGCCGCCGACGCGGTCGAGCTCGTAGTTGCCCGGGGTGGCCGAGAGGTAGATGGTCTGGCCGATCCGGTCGACGAACTCCTCCCACTTGAGCGGGCGGTTGTCCATCGCGCTCGGCAGCCGGAACCCGTGGTCGACGAGGTTGCGCTTGCGGGACATGTCGCCCTCGTACATGCCGCCGACCTGCGGCACCGCGACGTGGGACTCGTCGATGACGAGGACGAAGTCCTCGGGGAAGTAGTCGAGGAGCGTGTTGGGGGCGCTGCCCGGAGCGCGGCCGTCCATGTGCATCGAGTAGTTCTCGATGCCCGAGCACGAGCCGACCTGGCGCATCATCTCCACGTCGTAGGTCGTGCGCATCCGCAGCCGCTGCGCCTCGAGCAGCTTGCCCTGCTTCTCGAACGCCGCGAGCTGGTCGTCGAGCTCGAGCTCGATGCCCCGGATCGCCCGCTCCATCCGCTCGGGACCGGCGACGTAGTGGGTGGCGGGGAAGACGTGGAGCTCGGTGTCGTCGGAGATCACCTCGCCGGTGATCGGGTGGAGCGTCATCAGCCGCTCGACCTCGTCGCCGAAGAACTCCACGCGGATGGCGAGCTCCTCGTAGACCGGGAAGATCTCGAGCGTGTCGCCCCGCACCCGGAACGTGCCGCGGGTGAACGACATGTCGTTGCGGGTGTACTGGATCTCCACGAGCCGGCGCAGCACCGAGTCGCGGTCGTGCTCCTCGCCGACCTTGAGCCGCAGCATCCGGTCGACGTACTCCTGGGGGGTGCCGAGGCCGTAGATGCACGACACCGTGGAGACCACGATCGTGTCGCGGCGGGTGAGCAGGCTGTTGGTCGCGCTGTGGCGCAGCCGCTCGACCTCCTCGTTGATCGAGGAGTCCTTCTCGATGTAGGTGTCGGTCTGGGGGACGTAGGCCTCGGGCTGGTAGTAGTCGTAGTAGGAGACGAAGTACTCCACCGCGTTGTGGGGGAAGAGCTGGCGCAGCTCGTTGGCGAACTGCGCGGCCAGCGTCTTGTTGGGCTGGAGCACCAGGACCGGCCGCTGGAGCTGCTCGGTGACCCAGGCGACGGTGGCCGTCTTGCCGGTGCCGGTCGCGCCGAGGAGCACGACGTCCTTCTCGCCGCCCTGGATGCGGCCGACGATCTCCTTGATCGCGGCCGGCTGGTCGCCCGAGGGCTCGTAGTCGGACACCACCTTGAAGGGGGCCACCCGGCGCTGCAGATCGGTGACTGGACGCATGACTCGAGCGTACGCGGGGCCACCGACAGCGGGCGCGCGTGATGGGATCTCCCCGTGGACGACGCACCGACCTACCGCTGGACCGCCGCCCCCGACTCCGCCGCCCGGGCGGCCGACTCCTTCCTGCGCGCGCAGCGGCGCAGCCGGCGCACGGTGACGTTCGCCCTGCTCGCGTGGGTGCTCTACTGCGCCGTCTTCTTCGCCCTCGACCCCGACCCGTCGCGGATCGGCCCCGCGCTCGGGCTCGGCACCGGCACCGTCGCCGTGCTGTTCGGGGCCATCGTGCTGGTCGGCCGCTTCCGGTGGCGCCACGCCTTCCGTCGCCAGCTCGTGCCCGGGCTGGTGGTCACCTCGCGGTTCACCGAGGACGGTCTCGAGCTGAGCAGCCGCGAGGGGACGCAGACGCTGCCCTATGCCAGCCTCGAGTCGCTGCGGCACGACGGCGAGTGGGTCCACGTCCGGCTCGTGGGGTCGCCGACGACCTCCGTCGTGCCCGCCGCCCTGCTCCCGGCCCACGAGCTGGCCCGCTTCCCGGCGTACGCCGACGCGCGTCCCGACTGACCGCCTCCGGCCCCTCGTGCCGGCGGCCCGGCTGGAGGGACACCTCGCTAGATTGACCCCTGTGACCGTCGCCCGCACGCTGACCGCCGTACGGCGCACCCTGCTCACACTGGTCGGGCTCCAGCTCGCCGTCGCCGTCGCGCTCTCGCTCGTCGACTCCTACCGGCGCCGTGGCAAGAAGCCCAAGCCGTTCCCGGTGACGGGGCCCGAGACCGTGCCGGTCGGCGACAGCGAGATCACGACCTACACCTTCGGCCGCGACCTCTACGACGACATGCTGGCCGCCATCGACGGGGCCAAGAAGCAGATCCTCTTCGAGACCTACATCTGGAAGGGCGACGAGATCGGGTGGAAGTTCAAGACCGCCCTCGCCGCCGCCGCCGACCGCGGGGTAGACGTGCACTGCATCTACGACGGCTTCGCCAACCTGGTCGTGTCGCCCGCCTTCAAGCGGTTCCCGTCGTCGCTGAAGGTGCTGCGCTACCCCATGTGGACCGCCGGCTTCCGGGTCTGGGACCTGCGCCGCTACGGCCGCGACCACCGCAAGATCCTCGTCGTCGACGACGAGGTCGCCTTCGTCGGCGGCTACAACATCGGCTCGGCGTACGCCACCGAGTGGCGCGACACGCACGTGCGGATCGCCGGCCCCGGCGTGTGGGACCTCAAGAGGGCGTTCGCCGACCTCTGGAACGTCAACCGGCACCACCGGCTGCGGCGCGACGACCGGCCCCTGCTGCTCGAGACCGCGTCGGAGTGGGACCCCCACATCCGCACGCACCAGAACGTCCCCCGGCAGTGGACGTTCCCGATCCGCAGCATGTACCTCGAGGCGATCGCCCGGGCGAGCCGCAACATCTGGCTCACCACCGCCTACTTCCTGCCCGACCAGGACTTCGTGGACTCGGTGGCCGACGCGGCGCGGCGCGGGGTCGACGTACGCATCCTGCTGCCGCTGAAGTCCAACCACATCGTGGCGGACTGGATCTCGCGGGGCTACTACGGCCAGCTGCTCGCCGCCGGGGTGCGCATCCTCCGCTTCAAGGACGCGATGGTGCACGCCAAGACGGCCACCATCGACGGCAACTGGTCGACCGTCGGCACCGCCAACATCGACCGGCTCAGCCTCCAGGGCAACTACGAGATCAACGTCGAGGTGATCGACCGGGACTTCGCCGCGGTGATGGAGAAGGTGTTCGCCGCCGACGAGTCCAACTGCCTCGAGCTGACCCTGGCGGAGTGGGAGGCGCGCGACCTCAACCGGAAGTTCACCGAGAGCTTCCTCGCGCCGCTGCGTCCGTTCCTCTGAGCGCGCTCAGCGGGTGGGCAGGTGGGTCGGGACGCTCATCCTCGGTCCGCGCCGCGGCCGGGTCCGGCCACCGGCGATGGCCATCGCGGCCGCGCGGCCGCGCTGGGGACGGTAGGGCTCGAGCAGCTCGCCCATCTCCTCGTCGGTGATGTCGTGGCCGAGGAGGGCCCAGCCGATCCAGTGGGCGAGGTGGTAGTCGCCGAAGCTCACCGCGTCGGGGTCGCCCAGGGCGCGCTGGCGCACCTCGGCGCTGGTCCACACGCCAATGCCGCGGACCGACCGCAGCCGGCGGTCGGCCTCCTCGGCGCCCACCTCGGTGAGTCGCTCGAGCGACGACGCCAGCCGGCACGCCGTCACCACCGTGCGCGACTGGGCCGGCTGGACGCCGAGGCGCAGCCACTCCCACGACGGGATCGCCGCGATCGTCTCGGGCGTCGGCTGCAGCATCAGCCGCAGGGACGCGACCGGGCCGGGCGCGGGCTCGCCGTGGCGCCGGACGAGCTCGCGGAACGAGCCGAACGCCTCCTTGCCGGTCACCTTCTGCTCGAGGATCGACGGCACCAGCGACTCCATCACGAGCCCGGTGCGCCCGATGCGCCAGTGGCGGTGGGCGCGCCAGCCGGCGGCGACCTCCGGGTGGTGCGTCTCGAAGCCGGTGGGGTCGTCGTCCGCGCCGAGGAGCGCGGGCATCGCGTCGAGCGCCCAGTCGGCCCCCGGACCCCAGGCGCGGCCGACGACCTCGCCGGCCGCCGGCCGGGGGTGCACGCAGAGCGACGCCGGGCCCAGCGGCGTACGCATGGCGCGCCAGACGCGTCCGGACTCCTCGTGGCGCTGCGTCGGGTCGCCCGCGCCACGACGCTGCGGGCGCAGCACCTGGGCGGGCACGCACGGCCAGTCGGGCACCCAGGTGCGGGTGCGCTCGGCGGTCGCGGGGGCCATGGTGCGACGGTAGACGAGGGCACCGACTACCTTGCAGTCCATGGCTCCAGGAACGGGCGAGACACCGGTCACCCCCAACCAGCGCGACCTCGAGGAGGGCATCCAGCGCGACTTCTCCCGCGCGATGTCCTACGGCGACTACCTGCGCCTCGACGTGCTGCTGTCGGCCCAGCAGCCGCTCTCCGACCCTCCGCAGCACGACGAGCTGCTCTTCATCGTCCAGCACCAGACCAGCGAGCTGTGGCTCAAGCTGCTGGTCCACGAGCTGCGCTCGGCCCGCGCGCTCCTGCGCACCGACGACCTCTCCCCCGCCCTCAAGCGGCTGGCCCGGGTCAAGCACATCCAGCACACCCTGACCGACCAGTGGTCGGTGCTGGCGACGCTGACGCCGTCGGAGTACGCCGAGATCCGACCGTTCCTGGCCACCAGCTCGGGCTTCCAGTCCGCGCAGTACCGCGAGGTCGAGTTCCTCCTCGGCAACAAGAACGCCGAGATGGTCAAGGTCTTCTCCCACGACGAGGCCGCGCGGGACGCCCTCGACGAGCTGCTGCACGAGCCGTCGCTCTACGACGAGTTCCTCGCCCACCTCGCGCGCCAGGGCTACGCCGTCCCGCAGCGGCTGCTGGACCGCGACTGGACACGGCCGCACACCACCGACCCCGAGCTGGTCGACGTCTTCGCGTCGGTCTACGCCTCACCCGACGAGCACTGGGGCGTCTACGAGACCTGCGAGGAGCTCGTCGACGTCGAGGACGCCTTCCAGCAGTGGCGCTTCCGCCACCTCCAGGTCGTCCAGCGCGTCATCGGCCACAAGACGGGGACCGGCGGGTCGTCGGGCGTCGACTTCCTGCGCCGGGCGCTGGACCTGACGTTCTTCCCCGAGCTCTACGAGGTGCGCACCCGCATCGGGCAGTGACCGCGGCCACTGCCCGACCGGGCGGTCGGCTCAGAGCAGCCGGCCGCAGGTGGGCCACGGCGAGCGGCCGCGCTGCTTGTAGAGCAGCTTGGCGCGGTAGGTCTGCTCGCCGGGCGACGCGGACGTCGGGAGGCCGGAGCCGCCGACGCTGCGCCACGTGCCGAGGTCGAACTGGTAGAGCCCGTAGTAGCCGGCCGGGTTGACCGCACGCGGGTTGCCGCCGGACTCGCAGCTGGCCAGCGCGGCCCAGTTGAGGCCGTCTGCGCCGGCGACCGAGCTGGCCTTGCGGCCGACGAGCACGCGGCGCGGGCGCGGCTCCTTGACCAGGGTGCGCCTGACGACGCGGTAGGTCTCCGGCTCGCCGTTGTGCAGCGTCTTCACGGCGACGATCTCGCGGACGCCGGGCCGACCGGTGGCCACGACCTTGCGGCGACCGGGCTTGAGCTTGGTGGTGGCGACCTCGACCGTGCGCGGGCGGACCTTCTCGCGCTTGGTCTTGCGCTTCTTGACCACGTCGGTCAGGCGGACGACGTCGCCCTGGCGCAGCCGCTTGCGCTTGCCGGAGACCTCGCGGCCGTCGCGGACGACGTCGACCAGGTCGTTGCCGTCGACGGAGACGCCCTGCGCCTCCAGGAGCGCACCGGGCCACGCGCGGGGCGTGGTGGCGACCTCGACGGGCGGCTGGTCGGCGACCTTGAGGCGGACGGCGACGGCCTCGTCGTCCGCCGGCTGGGCGTAGGCGCTGCCGGGCGCCAGGGTCAGGGCGAGGGCTGCCGCGGCGACGCCGGCAGCGGCGCCTCGCAGGCGGACGGACAGGACAGGTGTGGTGGTGGCACGCACGTGCTTCGGACCTCACGGGGGTGTTGTGTGCGCCCTCTCCGGGGCGCTCGGACGCGACACCGTCGAGTCGGGCGTCGAGGCCACGGTGCGCATCACCTCACGATGGGAGGCGCCCCGCTCACGGCGAGGGCACTACCTGCGGCTCGTCCACCAGAACACGATCGCGGGAGCATGTCCAATTGGGAGTGGTGCCCCCGCTCGGCCGCGACGGCTCGCCGTGCCTACGGTTGCGCCATGGACGTACGCCGGTGGGTCGTCGCCGCGGAGCGGGCGTGGGACGGTGCGCGCGTGCGGCGCCGACGGTCGCGGGCGCCCGAGCACTTCAGGATCGATCCCTACCTCGGCCACGGCGGGACCGAGGGCGTGGTCGTGCGGGGCCGGGTGCTCGACAACCCCCGGTCGCCCGAGGCGGCGGACGGGGAGGGCGTCGCCGCCGCGGTCCGCCGCACGGTGGGGAACTTCCTGACCGACGAGCTGCCGGGTGTCCCGCTCCGCGTGACGGTCGCGGGTGAGCAGGTCGACGCCGTCACCGACGACGAGGGCTACTTCCTGGCCCGGCTGTCACCGGCACCCGGGGCGCTCACCAGCCCGTGGACCCGCGGGACGGTCGAGCTCGCCGGAGACTACCGGGGACTCACCGGCCAGCCGTCGGCGTCGGTGGACGTGCGGGTCCCGGCTGCCGGCGCGCGGTTCGGGGTGATCTCCGACATCGACGACACCATCCTCCAGACCGGTGTCCAGCGGGTGGTCCGGATGGTGCTGCACACGCTCACCGGCTCCGAGCTCACGCGGGCGCCGTTCCCCGGCGCTGCGGGGCTCTACCGCGACCTGGCTGCGGGCGTGAACCCGGTCTTCTACGTCTCCTCGAGCCCGTGGAACCTGCACTCGTTCCTCGTGGCGTTCCTGCGCCACCACGGGTTCCCCCTCGGCCCGGTGCTGCTGCGCGACCTGCTCGGCACCTCCGCCGGGCGTGAGCAGAAGCACGACCGCATCCGCGAGGTGCTCGACCTCCACCCCGACCTGAGGGTCGTGCTGCTGGGCGACTCCGGGGAGCACGACCCGGAGATCTACGCCGACATCGTCCGCGAGCACCCCGACCGGGTGATCGCGGTCTACATCCGCGAGGTGCGGCTCGACCCCGGCGACGGCCGGGTGGAGAGGGTCGCGGACGCGTGGGGGTCGGAGGTCCCGTTCGTGCTGGCGGCGGACACCGACGCCGTACGCCGCCACGCGGAGGCCCTCGGGCTCGTGTGAGGGGTGATCGCCGGACGTCTATCAGCGGCGAGACCCGGCCTTGCGGGTGTGCGTGGCGTCCGTGAGACTCACGTCCTCACGCGCAGAGACTGGGGGGAGCCGCCGCCGTGGACCTCGTGGGCAGGGACGCCGAACGAGCGGAGATCGAGCGCCTGCTGGACCGGGCACGCGCCGGCAGCAGCGGCGCCCTCGTGGTGCGCGGCGAGGCGGGCATCGGGAAGACGGTCCTGGTGGAGCAGGCCGCCCTTGGCGCCGCGTCATCGGGGTTCCGGGTGGAGACGTCGGTGGGGGTGGAGGCCGAGGCGCAGTTCGCGTTCGCCGGTCTGCACCAGCTGTGCGGCCCGCTGCTGGGCCACCTCGGCGCGCTGCCGGACCCGCAGCAGGCCGCTCTCGGCGTGGCGTTCGGACTGCGGAGCGGGCCTGCACCGGACCGGTTCCTGGTCGGCCTGGCGACGCTCAACCTGCTGGCCGAGGTCGCCGAGGCGGCTCCGCTGCTGTGCGTCGTCGACGACGCCCAGTGGCTGGACGAGGCGTCCGCGCAGGTGATGGCGTTCGTCGCGCGACGCGTCTCGGCCGAACGCGTGGCGCTGCTGTTCGCGCGCCGCGACAGCAGCACAGCCACCGACGACCCGCTGGCCGGGTTGCCGGAGCTGCGGGTGGCCGGGCTCGGCGAGGCAGACGCGCGGACGTTGCTGGCGACGGGTGTCGCCGCGCCTCTCGACGACGCCGTGCGCGAGCGGATCGCCGCAGAGGCCCGCGGCAACCCGTTGGCGCTGCTGGAGCTGCCCCGGGCCGCACCCGCGACCGTCCGGGCGGGCGGCTTCGAGCTGCCGGACACGCTCAGCGTGCCCCACCGCATCGAGGACGGCTTCCGCCGCCGCTCGGCGACCTTGCCATCCGAGACCCAGCTGCTGTTGCTGGTGGCGGCGGCCGACCCGACCGGCGACCCGGCGCTGCTCTGGCGCGCGGCCTCCCACCTGGGGATCGTCCCCGAGGCGGCCGCGCCCGCCGAGGCGAGCGATCTGGTCGAGATCGGCACCCGCGTACGGTTCCGGCACCCGCTGGTGCGCTCCGCGGTCTACCAGTCGGCCACCGCACCCGACCGGCGTCGGGTGCACGGAGCCCTGGCCGGCGCCACCGACCCGCGGGGCGACCCCGACCGGCGCGCCTGGCACCGGGCGCAGGCCGTGCTGGGCACCGACGAGCACGCGGCCGCAGAGCTGGAGCTCTCGGCCGACCGAGCGCGCCTCCGCGGCGGTGTGGCCGCCGCGGCCGCGTTCCTGCAGCGCGCAGCCGAGCTGACGCCGGAGCCCGCCGCCCGCACGCGGCGGTCGCTGGCGGCCGCCCAGGCCAAGCACGACGCGGGTGCGATCGAGGCCGCGTCGGCCCTGGTGGCGGCCGCCGCCGCGGGGCCGCTGGACGACCTGGCACGCGCCTGCCTCCAGCTGCTGCGCGCCCAGATCGCGTTCCACCTGACACGGGACCAGGACGTGCCCGGCATGCTGCTGGACGCGGCCAGGATGCTCGCCCCGCTCGACCCCGCGCTCTCTCGCGAGACCTACCTGCGCGCCCTCGACGCGGCGATCCTCATCGGCAGCGACGACGTGACGCACATTGCCGCAGCCGCTGCGGCCGCTCCCCCGCCGCCGACACCGGCCCGACCGGTGGACCTGCTCCTCGACGGCCTCGCGACGACGTTGACGATCGGATACATGGCAGGAGCCCCCCGGCTGCGACGCGCCCTCGAGTCGTTCTGCGACGGCACCCTCACCGATCCCGGCCGCGAGCGGGAGAGCGCCGGGTGGCTGTGGCTGGCCGGCCGCAACGCGGTGGCGCTCCTCGACGACGAGCTGCTCCACGCACTGGCCAGCCGCAACGTCGCGCTGGCCCGCGAGTCCGGCGCGTTGGCGACGCTGCCCGCCGCCCTCGGCCTCATGTCGATCACCTCGACCCTGATGGGTGAGCTCGCCCGCGCCGGCGAGCTGGCCGCCGAGGCGACGGCCATCACCCAGGCCACCGGCGGCGTCGAGCTCCGGCACGCCCAGGTCATCCTCAGTGGCTGGTGTGGCGACCGCGCCGCGACCACCGCGCTCCATGCCGGCACCGCCGAGGACGACGCCTACCCCGAGGGGAGCACGGACGCCGCTCAGGCCCTGTACGCGCTGGCAGTGCTCCACAACGGGCTGGGCGACTACGCCGCTGCGCGGGAGGCCGCGTCACGCGCCTGCCGGTCACCCGAGCTCGCGCTGAGCAGCGCCGGCCTCCCCGAGCTCGTCGAGGCCTGCGTCCGTACCGACCACCCCGAGAGCGCCGCCTCGGCGATGGAGCAGCTCGACGCCCGGGCGCGTGCCAGCGGCGCGCCCTGGGCGCTCGGAGTGGCGTCGTGCGCCCGGGCGCTCACGAGCACCGGAGCCGCGGCCGAGGAGCACTACCTCGAGGCGATCGGACAGCTCGGGCGCAGCCGGATGGGCGGCTACCTCGCTCGCACGCACCTCGTCTACGGCGAGTGGCTACGCCGTGAGGGCCGCCGCAGGGACGCCCGCGAACAGCTCCGCACCGCCCACCGGCTGCTCGCCGACATGGGCGCGGAGGCGTTCGCCGCACGCGCCGCACGGGAGCTCCGCGCCACGGGCGAGCACCCACGCGCCCGAGCCGCGCAGCCGACCCACGAGCTCACCGCCCAGGAGCTGAACATCGCGCGACTGGTGGCCACCGGGGCAACCAGTCGCGAGGTCGCCGCCGAGCTGTTCCTCAGCCCGCGCACGATCGAGGCCCACCTGCGGAGCATCTTCCGCAAGCTGGAGATCACCTCCCGCCGGCAGCTCAGGCAGCTGCCGCTTCCCTGAGACAGGGAGGGACCTCGACCGGTCTAGGCAGTTCTCCCCGACGCGAGCAGGCGGCCTGATGGGCGATCGTGTGGACGTCGCACCCGTTCCGAGACCAGGAGGCTCCACCCACCATGCCCATCGACGTCACGGTGACCCGCAACCCCGACCGCCAGCGCTACGAGGCCGTCCTCGGCGACTCGACGGTCGCCGGGTTCCTCGACTACCAGGAGACCAGCGAGCTCGTCGCACTCACCCACACCGAGGTCGCCCCGTCCTTCGAGGGCCAGGGAGTGGGCAGCGCCCTCGCCCGGGCCGCGCTCGACGACATCCGCGCTCGACGACTGCGGGCCCTCGTGATCTGCCCCTACGTCACCAGGTGGCTGCGGCGACACCCCGACTACCGCGACCTGCTCTACAACGCGGCACCGTCCACGGCGGATGACGCATGACGCGCACGACCCGCACCGGACCTCGGGCGGGCGTGTCCTTCGACGCCGAGCGGCGCCAGCACGCTGTGGGAGGTCTCGGCCGCCGTCCAGCAGCGCCCGGCTACAGCGACCGCTCGACGGTCGTCACCACGCTCGTCACCGACGGCCGCTCGGGGGTGCTGGAGAACCCGAAGCGGCAGGGCGGGTCGACCGGGGCCAGCTCCCCCAGCGCGGCGCCGCGCCAGTGACCGGCGATCGCCGTCACCGCGACGACCGACGTCGCGCCGTACCACTCCCGTCGGTCGTTGCCGGCCGTCCCGCGCGTGCGCACCCCGCTCAGCACGACACGCGCCACCGGGTCGACGGCCGAGCACCACGCCGGCGAGGTGGCGACGCGGGCGGGGACCAGGCCGAGCAGCCGGCCCAGCGGCGTACGCCCTCCGGTGACCAGCCGGAGCGAGAGCGAGGGCGTCGACACCTGCCATCCGTCGGCTGTGTCCTCGACACCCACCGGCTCGATGACGTGCTCGTCGAAGGTGTAGGTCGCGGCCACGAACTCGCGCACCCGGTCGTCGGGGGCGAGGAGCACCCGGTGCCCGGAGGCGGCCTCCACCATGACGTCGGCGAAGGCGCCCCACGGCGAGTCGTCCCAGCGGCCGACGACGACGCGCACGCCGCTGGTGCTGCCCACGCCGGCGATGCGGCCGGTGAAGCGCTCCCGGGTCCGGCTCACGGGGCCACGAGCCCGCCGGGGTCGCGCCCGTCCGCGGCCAGCCCGGCCGCCACGCCCGCTCGGTCGGCGGCGGAGCGGTTCTGGCTGAGCTTGGCCTTCGCCTCCACCGACGAGACGACCACCTCGACGCCCACGATGGGGCGGAGGTTCTTGTCCACATAGTCGTCCGGGGCGTCGGCGACGGCCCACGGCTCGGCGCGCTGCTGCTCGTGGTGATCGGTCAGGCGGGTGACCAGCCCCCGCACCCAGCCGGCGTCGTCGTGCACCGTGACCGACCCGCGGAGGTGGACCACCGAGTAGTTCCACGTCGGGACGACCCTGCCGTGCTCGGCCTTCGAGGCATACCAGGACGGCGAGACGTAGGCGTCCGGCCCCGTCACGATCACCAGCGCCGGCGACCCTGTGACGATCCGCCGCCAGTGGGCGTTGGCCCGCGCGAGGTGCCCGACGAGCCGGTCGCCCTCCCAGAGCACGGGCAGGAAGGTCGCGTAGGGCACGCCGTCCACCCCCACCGTGACCAGCTGCGCGGTGCCGACGGCGGCGACGAACGGGCGTACGTCGTCCGGGCCCATCGCGTTGGCGCGCGGCACGTAGAGGGAGGCGGTCGCGGGTGTGCTGCTCATGATGCCCATCCTGCCCGTTCGGGTGGCACTCGCTGTCGGTGCCGGGCGGCAGGATGGACGCATGCTGCTCGCCGAGCTCGTCGCCACCTCCGCCGCCGTGGCCGCCACCCGGTCCCGCAAGGCCAAGGTGGCCGCGCTCGCCGAGCTGCTCGCGCGGGTGGAGCCGGCCGAGCTCGAGGTGGTGGTGTCCTACCTGGGCGGCACGCTGCGGCAGCGTCGTACGGGCCTGGGCTGGCGCGGGGTCAGTGACCTCCCCTCCCCCGCCGACGAGCCGTCGCTGACGGTGCTGGAGGTCGACGCCGCCTTCGAGGCGATGTCGCACCTGTCGGGCGCGGGGTCGCAGCTCGCCCGCAGTGCCGCGGTGGGCGACCTCTTCGGGCGCGCCACCGCCGCCGAGCAGCGGTGGCTGCGCGCCATCGTCACCGGCAACGTCCGCCAGGGCGCCCTCGACGCCATCACGCAGGAGGCGGTGGCCCAGGTGGCCGGCGTGCCCCTGACCGCCGTGCGCCGCGCCGCCATGCTCGCCGGCTCCACGGTCGCGGCCGCGCGGGCGGCGTTCGACGGCGCGCAGGCGCTGGCCGCGATCGGGCTCGAGGTCGGCCGCCCGGTCATGCCCATGCTCGCCTCCAGCGCACCCGACGTCGCCGCAGCGATGGCCGCCCTGTCCCCCGACGGCGAGACCGAGGTCGCGATCGACGCCAAGCTCGACGGCATCCGGATCCAGGTCCACCGCGACGGCGACGTCGTGCTGGTGGTGACCCGCAGCCTCGACGACATCACCGGCCGACTGCCGGAGGTCGTCGACGTGGCCCGCTCCCTCCCCGCGGAGCGCTTCGTCCTCGACGGCGAGGCGCTCGCGCTCTCCGACGACGGACGACCCCTGGCCTTCCAGGACACCGCGAGCCGCACCGCGCAGGACACCGGCGTCGCCGTCACGCCACACTTCTTCGACGTCCTCCACGTCGACGGTCAGGACCTGCTCGACTCCCCCGGCCGCGAGCGCCTCGCCGCCCTCGACGCGCTGGTCCCCGAGCAGCACCGCGTCCGCCGCCTCGTGACCGCCGACCCCGAGGCGGCCGCCGCCTTCGCCGCCGAGACGCTCGCAGCCGGCCACGAGGGCGTCGTGCTCAAGGACCTGTCCGCCCCCTACGCCGCGGGCCGCCGCGGCTCGGCATGGGTCAAGGTCAAGCCGCGGCACACCCTCGACCTGGTCGTGCTCGCCGTGGAGTGGGGCTCGGGCCGGCGCGAGGGCTGGCTGTCCAACCTCCACCTCGGCGCCCGCGACGAGTCGTCACCCACTGGGTTCGTGATGCTCGGCAAGACGTTCAAGGGCCTCACCGACGAGCTCCTGGCGTGGCAGACCGAGCGCTTCCTGGAGCTGGAGACCCACCGCGAGGGCCACGTCGTCCATGTGCGCCCCGAGCAGGTGGTCGAGATCGCCTTCGACGGGGTGCAGCGCTCGACGCGCTACCCCGGCGGCGTCGCGCTCCGGTTCGCCCGGGTGCTGCGCTACCGCGACGACAAGCGGCCCGACGAGGCCGACACCATCGACATGGTCAGGGCCTACGGCTCGCCGGCGTCGGTCAGCTCGTGACCTCGGGCGTGGCGTACCAGATGGTGCGGTGCGTCCAGTCGCCAGGACCACGCCGGGTGCCGGAGCACACGAGGATCGCCAGGCGCGGGCTGCCGGCGGTGTCGTAGAAGCCGGAGAGCGTCGCGTCGGCCCTGACCTGCTGGCGCCGCGTCACCCGGTAGCACAGGACCGTCCCGGCAGGCCCCGAGACCCGCAGCCGGGCACCGGGGCGCAGCCGCTCGAGCAGCAGGTTGCCCAGCGCCGGGGCGTCCTGTCGCGCGCGGTCGCGGGGGTAGGTGTGCGCGGTCAGCCGCACCACGCCGGTGTCGTCGCCGGGTCGCACCCCGGCGCGCTTGTCCCAGGCGAGCTGCCACCGGCCGCGCGCGGTGAGGGGCGGGGGCGTGGGCACGCCGTACCTGTCCTGCCCGCGGGCGAGCACCCGGGTCGGACCCACGACGCCGTCGACCGCCAGGCCGGTCGGACGGAACGCCCGGTCGACCGCCGCGCACGGGTGCTGCGCTCGTTGCGCCTCGACGCGCGCCGGATCGGCGTGCGCCGGGACGCCCCACGGGGCCGCGCCGGACGCCGCGAGTGCGACGCCCAGCACGACCCCGTGGACGAGGACGGCTCGCGGGGCCAGGTGGAGTCGCCTCGCGAGCCTCACCCGATCACGCCCCGGGCGGCCGGAGCCGGAACCCGGTCGCGGGCAGCTGGGCCGGCACCACGGTGATGCCTGCCCGGCCCTTGTTGTTGGAGCGCACCGACTCGCCGGCGACGCGCACCGTGGCGACGTTGACCACCCGGCCCACGGCAACCCCCGTCGTCGTCGCGACCACGAACACCGGCGCCGCCTTCTTGCCGGCTCCCAGGCCCTTCTGACGCACGCAGGTGACCGTGTCGGCGCGGAGGCGGACCTTGCACGTCCACCCCTTGCCCTTGGCCGAGACCAGCTCGAGCCCCTCGGGCAGCGGGTCGCGCAGCGTGATCGGACCCGACGCGGCGTCGGTGCCCTTGTTGCGCACCGTGAGCCGGTAGCGCACCGAGTCGCCGACCTTCACCTGCGACCCACCGACCGCGCGCTTGGCGAGCACGAGGTCGACGTCGTCACGCGGGGCGGCCGGCACGGCCGGGGCCACGGTGATCGTCACGGTGGAGCGCACGGGGTTGCCGTTGGTGTCGCTCACCCGGTAGTCCACCGAGGTCGCCTGGCCGGCGAAGTCCGGCTCGGGGACGAACGTGATCGCGCCCGTCACCGGGTCGATCGTGTAGACACCCTCACCGGGGACGGTCAGCGTCTTGCCACCGTTGGTGGCGTGGGGCGAGGTGAAGACCACCGTCGTGGGGTCCCAGGCGCCAGGTGTCCCGTCAGCGTGCGGGCTGGGGGTGTCGTTCGGCAGCACGGTCACCGTGACAAGGGTGCCGTGCGGGGTCGTGCCGGTGTCGGGCTGGGCCGTCGGCGCCGGACGCACGGTCACGGTCAGCAGCGCCGTGTCGGTCGTGCCGTTGCTGTCGCGGATCTCGTACTCCACCGCCGCGGTGGTCCCGGTGAATCCCTGCGCCGGGGTGAAGGTCACCGAGCCGTCGGGGTTCACCTGCCAGGTGCCCTGCGGGGTCACGAGGGTCTTGCCGCCGTTGGTGGCCGCCGGGCTGGTGAGGACCGTCGCGCCGGGCACCAGCGGCGCCGACGAGGCACCCGCCGCGTCGTCCGTCACGGCCGGCAGGGTCACCGGCGTGCCGTACGGCGTGGTGGCGGTGTCGTCGTTCGCCACCGGCACGATGGGCTCCACCGTGATCGTCAGCGTCGACGTCGCGTCGTTGCCGACGGTGTCCGTGACCGTGTAGGTCACCGAGGCGGCCTGTCCGGTGAACTGCGGCTCGGGGTCGAAGGTGACCTGACCGGTGACCGGGTCGATCGTGTAGACGCCCTCACCGGGCACCGTCAGCGTCCTGCCACCGCCGGACACGGTGCCGGGGTTCGGGCCGGCGGGGAAGACCACCGAGGTCTCGTCCCAGCTGCCCGCGGATCCGTCGGCGAGCAGCCCCGGGGTGTCGCTGGGGAGCGGGTCGAGCGTCACGTCGATGTTCTGCGGGGTGGTCCGGGTGTCGGGCGCGGCGACGGGGCCGGGCCGCACGGTGACGACCAGGTCGGCGGTGTCGGTGCCACCTGCGGCGTCGGTGATCCGGTACTCGACCGGCGGGGTGGTGCCCACGTAGCCGGCCGCCGGCGTGAAGGTGACCGTGCCGTCGGCGTTGACCTGCCAGGTGCCCTCAGCGGTGACGAGGGTCTTGCCACCGTTGGTCGCCGCCGGGCTGGTGAAGACGGTCGACGTCGGCACGATGGGCGTGCCGGGGTCGCTCGGGTCGTCGTTGGCCGCACCGGGCAGCGTCACCGGGGTGTTGAACGGGGTGTTGCGGGTGTCGTCGGTCGCGACCGGCGGTCCGGCGGTCACGGTCAGCTCCGCCTCGGCGCTGTTGTCGGCCGCCGCCCCACGATCGGTGGTGCTGACGACGTTCTCGATGATGGTGCCGCCGGGCGTGCCCGTCGGGATCTCGTGCGTGTAGGTGACCGTGATGGTCTCCCCCTGGTCGATGCCCCGGAACCCCGAGTCGGGAGAGCTGGCCACACCATCGACGTACGGGCGTCCGCACGTCATCGAGCCCGGCATCGGGTCGCCCACGGCCACGCCGCACGTGACCGCACCGCGGGCGAGGGCGCGGTCGTTGCTGCCGCCGGTGACGTCGACCGACGTGATCGTCTTGTCGCCGGGACCGGGGAGGGTGTCCTCGAGGGTGACGAGATCACCGCGGGTCATCGGGTCGGGACCGTTGTTGGTCACGGAGACCGTCCAGGTCACCGTGTCGCCCGGCGCCGGAGTCGGGTCGTCGACCGACTTGGTCACCGCGAGGTCGTAGTCGCAGGGGACCCAGTCGAGGACCACGTCGCCCGCCTGGCCGTCGCCCGCGGTCGCCCGCTCACCCACGGCCACCGAGCTCACGCTCGCGACCGGGAACCCGGTCAGGCCCGGGCTCTCGACGGCGACGAAGCTCGCGCCGCCGCCGCCTCCCGCGCCGGTGACCCCGCCGTTGGTGAGGCCGCCGTTGCCGTTGCCGACGGTCGAGGCGGCGCCGCCGCCGCCGAACCAGCCGCCGCCACCACCACCGCCGGTGTCGGGGGTGTTGTCGGGACCGGCGTTGCCGCCCGTGCGTCCGACGCCCGGGGTCCCGCTCCGCACGGCGTCGGCGCTGCTCGCGCCGCCTGCCCCCGGACCGGCCGTACCACCACCGGCGCCGGCGCCGACGACGGTCTGCGCCGGCTCGTCGCGACCGTCGACGCCGTTCCCACCAGCGGTGACGCCGGGTGCGGAGGGGAGACCGGCGTCGCCGCCGCCACCCTGGGTGAGCGAGTGCCCGCCGCCGGAGCCGCCGCCACCGCCGGCCACCACGACGTCGTCGCCGTCGAGCTGCAGCGAGGTCCAGCCGCCGCCGCCGGCGCCCGGGTGGATCTGGTTCGAGCCGGTGAGCTGGCCGCCGTTGCCGCCGCCGTTGCTGCCAGCCGTGCGGACCTGCGCGCCGCCGCCACCCACGACGCCGCCGAACGACTCACCGGGCACGACGGCGAATCGGGCGCTGATCCGCGCGGCCGCACCGTTGGCGCCGGGCTGGCTCATGCCGCCGACCATGTTGTGCCCACCGGCGCCACCGGTCACCCGGACGTCGACGAAGCAGGCACCGTTGGGTACGACGCCGGAGTAGGGCCCGACGCCCGCGGAGAACGTGACCGGGTCCGGCGCGGGGGCGGCGAGCGCCGAGGTCGTGCCGACCGAGGCGGTCAGGCCGGTCAGGGCCACGCTGGTGGCCAGTGCGATCCCGAGCCTCCTGGTGGAAGTACGACTGTGGGGGCTTCGACGAGACGTCGGGAGGGCACGCATGCGCTGTCTTTTCGCTGGGGGTCATGGGCGCGCAGGGCACCATCGCGCCCACGCGCCACAGAAGATAGGAGCGCCCAGCCGGCGCCGTCCGCGAAACGGACGACACGCGTGCCGAAGGATGACGCGGATCACACTCGCGGCGGCAGGTGGTCTAGCTCGCGGTGACCGCCCCGGTGGCCGTCGCGGCCGGGCGGGGCAGCCGGCACCCCGGCACGTCCAGGTCGAACGTGCGCCCGGCATCGAGGCAGGTGAGCAGCCACCACGTCTGCTGTCCGTAGTTCATGTGCTCGCGCAGGACGACGCGTCCCCGGCGGCTCTCCTCGCAGGCGGAGTCGACGCAGCGGCGACCGCCGACCCAGGCGGTGTTCGCGATCCCGACCACGAGCCCCGTGGCGCGCGACACGATCGGCGACCCGGAGTAGCCACCGCGGATGGCACAGCCGCCGCGGGCCGGCAACCGGATCGAGTCCCACCAGTCCCACCTCTGCTCGTGCAGGCGGTACGCCGTCCCGGCGGTCCTGCAGGCACGCTGCTCGCGCCAGTAGCCCGACGGGATGCGGACGCGGTCACCCCGCGCCGGCCCGGCCTCGGCGAGGGAGAGCGGGGTGACGCCCGCCGCGGCGAGGTCGGCGTAGGTCCGGCGCAGCGTCAGCAGGGCGACGTCGGTGCGGTACATCGAGGCGTACTGCAGGCGTACCGCGCGCGTCGACAGCGCCACCTCGCCGCGCCCGTCGAGCAGGTCGACCGGGGTGCGGCGGTGCTCGTCGACGAGCACCTCACGGGCGCCGAGGAAGGGACGGCGGACGCAGTGACCGTTGGTGAGCACCACGGCCGGGTCGGTGTCGAGGGCCGCGGGCCACCTCACGACCGCACCGGAGCAGCCCGGCAACCGCGCGGTGCCGGCGAAGCGGCCACCGTCGACGGCGACCGAGGCCCCGACGGGCGCCGCCAGCGCGCCGAGCGCGGTGACTGCGGTGACGGCGAGCGCGGCGACGAGCACTGTGACGACCAGGACGACCGCACGGCGGACGGGACGACGAGCGGCGACGACCAGCACCCGTCCATCGAACCACAACGGCGCCGCGGCGCGACCTACCTAGACTGACCATCATGACCACCGAGCCGACGCCAGGCACCGGCACCGGCACCGGCACCGGCACCGAGCGGGGTGGCACCGCGGCCGACCGTCGGCGGCAGCGCGAGGCGGAGATCATCGGCGCCACCCGTCGACTCTTCGACGAGCGGGGCGTGCGCGACGCGCAGATCGAGGACATCGCCCGGGCGGTCGGCATCAACCGCGCCATCATCTACCGCCACTTCACCGGCAAGGAGGAGCTCTTCGGCCTCACCCTGGTGCAGTACCTCGACGAGCTGCGGGTGGCGCTGGAGCGGGCCGCGGCGACGACGTCCGACCCGCGCGACCAGCTCGTGCGCCTGGTCGAGGCCTTCGTCGACTACGGCCTGGCCCACCCGGCGTTCGTCGACTGCGCACAGGCGATCATGCGACGCCCTGGCGGCGACCTGCTGGAGGAGGTCGGCAAGGGGGCGCTGTACCGCCTCGGGCAGGCGATCAGCGGCTGTCTCTCGGTGCTGACCCGCACCATCACCGCGGGGGCGGACAGCGGCGACTTCCAGGTCGACGACCCGGGGCTGCTGGCCAACATGCTCTACGCCAGCGGGCTCGGCACGCTCCAGCTCGGTCGGGTGGCGATGCTCGTCTCCGAGGAGGAGCCGGGGGTGCCCCGGATCAGCCGGGTCACCGCCGAGCAGGTGCGCGACCATATGGTCGCCACCGCCCTGGCAGTCGCGTCCGGCACGCCCACGGGGGCGGGCCGCAGGCGCTAGCGGGAGAGGTGCTTGGCGCGCGCGAAGCAGAACGCTCCGTAGCACGCGATGCCGAGGGCGATGATCGTCAGCAGCACCTGCCCGAACGGCTGCTCGAGCACCGTCTGCAGCGCCTGGTCGAGCCCGCCCGACTTCTCCGGGTCGTGGGTGAGGGCCGCATAGACGAACAGTCCGCCGACGATGGCGATGGCGATGCCCTTGGCGATGTAGCCGACCTTGCCGAGCGTGACGTAGACCGAGCCGTCCTTGCCGGCCTGCCCCTCGGCGTCGAGGTGCTCGCGGAACTTCTCGGTCCACCCGCGCCACACCAGCAGGCCACCGTACGCGATGACCGCCAGACCGACGACGCCCACGATCAGCTGGCCGCCGGGGAGGTCCATCAGCTTGGCGGTGGTGGAGTCGGTGCCGCCCTTGCCACCCCCGGAGCCGGTCGCGGTCTGGACGGCGCTCCAGCCGATGGCCCCGTAGAGCACGGCCTTGCCCAGCGAGGTGGCGCGCTTGCGCCAGCGCTTGGCGTCGTCGGACTCCTCGCGATAGCCGAAGCCGAACTCCAGCAGGCGCCACAGGACGAGCAGGGCCATGCCGACCGCGACCATCCACACCAGCGCCTCGCCGAGCGGCTGCTGGGCCAGGTAGTGGAGGGCGCCGGCGTTGGACGCGCTGTCCTCCTTCTCGCCGAAGGCGAGCTGGAGCGCGAGCCACCCGACGAGCAGGTGCACGACCCCGTAGGCGACCAGCCCCGCCCGGATCGCGTGGTCGAGCCAGTCGCTCTCGTGGGCCTGCGCAGCGGTGTCGGAAGGAGCGCTCATGGGCTCAACCTAGGACCTCGCGACGACCCGCCGCGAACGCGCTGACCCCTGCGGGTGAGGCCGGCGCGGGGCGTCGCGCCGGCCGGGGTCAGACCAGGCTGGCCCGGTCGCGCTGGATCGAGCCGAGCAGCCCGTTGACGAAGGCCGGCGAGTCGTCGGTGGAGAGGTCCTGCACGAGGTGGAGCGCCTCGCTCACCGCGACCGTGTCGGGGACGTCGTCGTCACCCCACAGCAGCTCGTAGACGCCGATGCGGAGGACGTTGCGGTCGACGGCGGGCATCCGGCTGAGCGTCCAGCCCTTGCTGTAGGTCGTCAGCACCTCGTCGATGCGCGCCTGGTGCTCGACCACCCCCCGCACCAGCGTGGCGGTGTAGGCGTTGGTCGGCCCCTCCCCCTCCGCGATGGCGCGATCGAGCGCCGTCACGGGGTCCTCCGAGCGGAGCTCGGAGGCGAAGAGGATGTCGAGCGCGCGCTTGCGGGCCTTGGAGCGGGCAGACACCTGGCGTCAGGCCTTGACGCGGCCGAGGTAGGACGAGTCGCGGGTGTCGACCTTGACCTTCTCGCCGGTGGTGATGAAGAGCGGCACCGCGATGGTGTGGCCGGTCTCGAGCGTGGCGGGCTTGGTGCCGCCGGTGGAGCGGTCGCCCTGAAGGCCCGGCTCGGTCTCGGCGATCAGCAGCTCGACGGAGGCGGGGAGCTCGATGAACAGCACGCGACCCTCATTGGTGGCCACGATGGCCTCCTGGTTCTCCAGCATGAAGTTCTTCGCGTCGCCGACGACCTCGGGGGCGACCTCGAGCTGCTCGAAGGTGCTGGTGTCCATGAAGACGTAGGACGAGCCGTCGTTGTAGAGGTACTGCATGGTGCGCTTGTCGACGTTGGCCGTCTCGACCTTGGTGCCGGCGTTGAAGGTCTTGTCGACGTTCTTGCCGGACTCGACGTTGCGGAGCTTGGTGCGCACGAAGGCCGGGCCCTTGCCGGGCTTGACGTGCTGGAACTCGACGACGGACCAGAGCTGACCCTCGATCTTGAGGACCATGCCGTTCTTGAGGTCGTTGGTGGTTGCCATGTGGTGTGTGTCCGCCTTCGTCGAGTTGTCAACGTCTCTCGGCCCCGGGGCGAGCCCGTGCCGACGGACCAGTCTAGTCGGGGGCCGCCGGAGCCCGGAAATGCGCGACGGACACGGGGATCCGACCCCGCGGTGTGTAGCGTCGAGACCATGCGAGTCACCATCATCGGCGGACACGGCAAGATCGCGCTGCTCCTCGCCCCCCTGCTGGTCGAGGCCGGTCACGAGGTCACCTCGGTGATCCGCAACCCCGACCACGTCGCGGACGTCGAGGCCACGGGCGCCACCGCGCTGGTCGCGTCGGTCGAGGACGCCGACACCGGCGCCATGACCGACCTGCTCTCGGGCCAGGACGCGGTGGTCTGGTCGGCGGGCGCCGGCGGCGGCGACCCGCAGCGGACGTACGCCGTCGACCGCGACGCCGCGATCCGCTCGATGGACGCCGCGCAGGCGGCGGGCGTGCGGCGCTACGTGATGGTGTCGTTCTCCGGCGCCGACCGCGACTCGCTCGTGGCGGAGGACGACCCGTTCCGGGTCTACCAGGACGCCAAGATCGCCGCCGACGAGCACCTGCGCGCCTCGGGGCTCGACTGGACCGTCCTCGGGCCCGGTCCCCTCACCCTCGAGCCCGGTCGCCGCTCGGTCAACCCCGACGCCCGCCCCGGCGACGGCGACACCACCTCGCGCGAGCTGGTGGCGCAGGTCATCCTCGCCGTGCTGGACGACCCGCGGGCCCACGGCAGGACCCTCGTCCTCGGCGACGGCGCGGTCCCGATCGACGACTGGCTCGCGTCGCTCTGAGGCACCTCCCCCCGCGACCACTCGCGCGCGGACATTTACACGGGCAGTCGCGGACCCTAGCCTGAGCAGGACCTAGGTCACCCGTACGGGTGGTGACCGTTCGGGGGTCCTCGTGCGCGCTGGAACAGCCCCAGACGCCGGCCGGCCGTCGCCGGCCGGTGCGCCGGCGCCATGAGCGCGCCGAGCGAGGCGCCCCCCGCGGGCGCGGTCGCGACGATGAGCCTGCCGACGCTGACCGCGATGGTGGTCGGCGGCATGGTCGGGGCCGGCGTCTTCTCCCTGCCGGCGCGGTTCGGCGTGGCGACCGGGATCCTCGGCTCGCTCATCGCCTGGGCGGTCGCGGGCGTCGGGATGCTGATGCTCGCCTTCGTGTTCCAGACCCTCGCGATCCGCAAGCCCGACCTCGACTCTGGCGTGTTCATCTATGCCAAGGCGGGGTTCGGCGACTACGCCGGCTTCAACTCCGCGATCGGCTTCTGGGCCAGCACCGCAGCCGGCAACGCGTTCTACTGGGTCTTCATCACCGCGACGCTGGGCGCCTTCTTCGACGGCTTCGGCGACGGCGACACCCTGCTGGCGGCCGCGCTCGGCAGCGCCGGGGTGTGGTTCTTCCACTACCTGATCGCCCGCGGCGTGCGCGACGCCGCGGTGATCAACCGCATCGTCACCGTCTTCAAGATCCTGCCGATCCTCACCTTCGTCGTCGTGCTGCTGTTCTACTTCGACGCGGGGGTGTTCGCCGACAACTGGACCGCCTACGGCTACGGCGACCTCGGCGGTCTGGACGAGCAGGTCCGCAACACGATGCTGGTCACGACGTTCGTCTTCCTCGGCATCGAGGGCGCCAGCGTCTACTCGCGCTACGCCCGGCGCCGCGAGGACGTCGGGCGCGCGACCGTGCTGGGCTTCCTGAGCGTGCTCGCGATCTTCGCCCTCGTCACGCTGTCGAGCTATGCCGTCGTCCCGCAGCCCGAGCTCGCCGCGACCCGGCAGCCCTCGATGATCGGGGTGTTCGAGTCGGTGGTGGGCGACTGGGGCGAGGTGTTCATCAGCGCCGGGGTGATCGTCTCGGTGCTGGGGGCCTACCTGGCCTGGACGCTGATGGCGGCGGAGGTGATGTACATCCCGGCCCACAACGAGGACCTCCCGCGGCTCCTCGGCCAGGAGAACGCGGCCGGTGCCCCGATCGCGGCGCTGGTGGTGACCTCGCTGGCCGTGCAGAGCCTGATCGCGCTCACCCTGGTGCTCGACGACGCACTCAACTTCATGCTCGACCTGTGCACCAGTCTGGCCCTGCTGCCCTACTTCCTCGCCGCGGCGTACGCGCTCAAGCTCGGCCTCACGGGCGAGGCCTACGAGGGCGTCCCCGCCGGGGTGCGCCGCAGGGAGACGGTCGTGGCAGGCGTCGCCACGGCCTACACGCTGTTCCTCTTCGACGCCGCGGGCCTCGAGTTCGTGCTGCTGATGACGGTCGTCCTCGCCCCGGCGACGGTCCTCGACGTCAAGGCGCGCAGCGAGCACGGGCGTCGCATCTTCACCCCCACCGAGATGGTGCTCTGCGCGGTCATCGTCGTCGCCAGCGCCGTGGGCGTCGTGAGCCTGTGGACCGGTCGCATCACCGTCTGAGCACCCATCGAGAGGAAGCATCATGAGCCAGTCCGCGACGTACGGCGTGCACTCCGAGGTCGGCCGGTTGCACAAGGTGCTGGTCTGCGCGCCGGGCCTCGCGCACCGACGGCTCACCCCGACCAACAGCGACGAGCTGCTCTTCGACGACGTGATGTGGGTGGAGAACGCCCAGCGTGACCACGCCGACTTCGTCAACAAGCTCGCCCAGCGAGGCGTCGAGGTCGTCGAGCTCCACGACCTCCTCGCGCAGACGATGGACGTCCCCGGAGCGCGCGACTGGCTGCTGGACCGCAAGGTCGTCGCCGACCGCGTGGGCCTCGGCCTGGTCGACGCCACCCGCGCCCACCTCGACTCGCTCGACGGGCGCCGGCTCGCCGAGCTGCTCATCGGGGGGATGGCCACGAGCGACCTCCCCGAGGAGCACCGCTCGCCCTACCTCGCGCTCGCACGCGAGTCCACCGGTGTGCGGGAGTACCTGATGCCCCCGCTGCCCAACACCCTCTACACGCGCGACACGACGTGCTGGCTCTACGGCGGGCTGACGATGAACCCGCTCTACTGGGGCGCCCGCAAGGACGAGACGCTGATCTACAAGGCGATCTACGGGTTCCACCCCGACTACGTCGACTCGACCGTGTGGTGGGGCGACCCCGAGCGCGACAGCGGGCAGGCGACGTTCGAGGGCGGCGACATCATGCCGGTGGGCAACGGCGTGGTCCTGATGGGGATGAGCGAGCGGACCTCGCGCCAGGCGATCACCCAGGTCGCCAAGGCGCTCTTCGACCGGGGCGCGGCCACCCGCGTGGTGGTCGCGGGCATGCCCAAGCTGCGCGCGGCGATGCACCTCGACACCGTGTTCACGTTCGTCGACCGCGACGTGGTGACGCTCTACCCCACCATCATGGACGCGGTGCACACCTTCACCCTGCTGCCCGCTGACGCGGCCCCCGGACTCGAGGTGCGCGACGAGGGCACGACGCCGTTCGTCGACGTGGTGGCGCGCGAGCTCGGCCTGGCGTCGTTGCGCGTCATCGCCACGGGCGGTGACGTCTACCAGTCCGAGCGCCAGCAGTGGGACAGCGGCAACAACGCCGTCGCGCTCGAGCCGGGGGTGGTGTTCACCTACGACCGCAACACGCTCACCAACACGCTGCTGCGCCGGGCCGGCATCGAGGTGATCACGATCGTGGGTGCCGAGCTCGGCCGGGGCCGCGGCGGCGGTCACTGCATGACCTGCCCGATCGTGCGCGACGCGGTCGACTTCTCATGAGCAGCCCGTCGTCGCGGACCATCACCAGGCCGGCCGCCGCGGTCGGGCCATGCTCATCGAGTGCAGCACGGCGTCGCGCCGCGCGGCCCGCACCTCGCCCAGCTTGACCTGGCACTCCCAGCACCGGTCGGTCGGGACGCAGCACATGGCCTCGCGCACCTCGGCCTCGAGCTGGTCGGCGTGGGCGCTCCTGCTCAGGACGCTTCGCATCGTTCCTCCCCTGTCCGGCACCAGTGTGGCCGGGGGGCACCTGCCGTCGCATCGGCATTACTACGCATGTCTGGACCGGTGGCCCACGACGGACGCGTCAGTCCACCAGCTCCGCCAGCAGGCCGGGGACCTCACCGGGCAGCTCGCGGGCGAGGTAGCCGACGGGCCCGACCCGCTCGGCCAGCCGGTCGCCCGCGGTCGCGTGGAGGAACGCGCCCCACACCGCGGCCTGCGCCGGCTCGGTCCCGCGGGCGATCAGACCCGCCACGATGCCGGCCTGCACGTCGCCCGAGCCGGCCGTCCCCAGTCCGGGGTTGCCGGCCTCGACGAGCCACAGGTCGTCGCCGTGGGCGATCACCTTGACGGGCCCGCCGCACAGGACGACGGCCTGGGTGCGGGCGGCCAGTCGCACGGTGTGCGCGACGAGGTCGGCGGACACCTCGTCCTCGGGGACCCCGAGGCAGTGCGCCAGCTCCCCGGGGTTGACGGTCAGGACGACGGTCGCCTCGAGCGAGGCGACCTCCTCGTGGTTGTCGGTGACGTAGGCCGTCGCGAGGGCGTCGAGCACGATGGTGCCGGCGAGCCGGGGAGCGACGCGGCGCACGAGCGAGTCGGAGACGTCGGGGGCCACGAAGCCGGGGCCGAGCAGCACCGCGCCGCTCCCCTCCGCGCAGTCGACCAGCCGGTCGGCCTCGTCGGGGGCGATGGCCCCGCCGTCGTCCTCGGCCAGCCCGCTCACCATCAGCTCGGGCACCGCGACCGCGAGCGAGCGCGCGCACGAGTCGGCGGTGGCGAGGTGGACCTTCCCCGCGCCCACGCGGAAGGCGCCCTCGACCGCGAGCAGCCCCGCCCCGGGGGTCTCGCGGCTCCCGGCGACCACGGTCAACCGGCCGCGCTCCTCCTTGTCGGCCCCGAGCTCGGGCAGCGGCCACCGGCGCAGCAGGTCGGCGTCGACCGGCGTCGCGTCGACCTGGGTCGCGTGGTCCGGAGTGGCGTCAGGCATCGGGCGCCTCCTCCGCCCGGCCCTCCTCGGCGGTCCTGGCGGCGGGACCGGGCTCGAGGTGGGAGTCGTCGGCGAAGGTGTCGAGCACCAGCCCACCGTCGCGCCGGCAGTAGCGGGTGATGGAGGCGTTGGGGATCGGCGTGGTGCGGTCGATCTCGAGCAGCTCGGCCTCGTCGAGACCCTCCAGGGCGTAGCGGAACGACATGATCACCGCCTGGTGGGTGAACAGCCACACCCGCTTGCCGTCGTACGCCTCGCGCAGGTCGCCCAGCAGGCTGCGGATCCGCAGCACCACGTCGGCCCAGCTCTCACCCGACGGGGGCTGGTAGTAGAACTTGCCGACGTGGGAGCGGCGCTCGGCCTCTCCCGGGTGGCGTGCCCGGATGCCCTTGCCGGTGAGGCCGTCGAGCAGGCCGAGGTCACGCTCGCGCAGGCGCTCGTCGAGCAGCAGGTCGAGGTCGAGGCCCTCGAGCGCCGCCCGCGCCGTGTCGGCGGCGCGCCGGTAGGGCGAGCTGACCACGAGGTCCGGGCGCTCGGACGCAGGCAGGTCCGCGACCCAGCGCCCCAGCGTGCGGGCCTGCTCCTCGCCGTTGGCCGACAGCTCGACGTCGGCGTCGCGGGCCGTCAGCTCGAGCCGCTCGGCGTCGGCGTCGCGCGCCTGGGAGTCGGCGATGTTGCCCGCACTCTGCCCATGGCGCACCAGCACCAGCTCCACCGGTCCGCGTCGTCCGTGCAGCACAGCCGTCAGGCCCACCGCCGCCTCCTCGTTCGTCGTGCCGATCGGTCGTCGTGCCGATCAGTCGTGGTCCCCCTTACCCCGGTGCCGCCGCCTCGATGCGCGCACGTCATGCACCGGAGCCGGACGCCCCGACGTCGACCTGGCCGACGATCCGGGTGACGGCCTCGCCGGAGACCCACACGGCCCCGTCCGTCGCCTCGAGGCGGACCCGTCCCTCGCGGCCGATGACGCTGCCCTGCCGGGCGGTGTAGGACGCCGGGAGGGCGCCGGTGCCGATCAGCCACTGCGCGAGTCCGGCGTTGGCGCTGCCGGTCACCGGGTCCTCCCCGAAGTCCCTCCCGTCGGCGTAGAAGGCGCGCACCTCGACGTCCGCGCCGAGCGCGGCGGCGGAGGCGGGGTCCCAGCGGCCGAGGACGGTCACCTTGAGGTCGGTGAAGGCGGGGACGTCCGGCGCGACGGCCACCACCGCGTCGGCCGACCCGAGGTCGACGCCGACCCAGCCGGGTCCGTTGTCGATCCACGCCATGTCCTCCACGGCCGCGTCGTCGATGCCGAGGGCGCGCACGATGCGCGCCCGCAGGTCGGCGTCGACGGGGCCGGAGCGCCGGAGCGGCGGCGCCGAGAAGCCGAGCCGCGGCGAGCGGCGTACGTCGACGAGCCCGGCGCCGCACTCCTGCACGACCACGTCGCCGCGCGGCACTCCCCCGGCCTCGAGCCACGCGTGCGCGCTGCCGATGGTGGGGTGTCCGGCGAACGGCAGCTCACCGCCGATCGTCCAGATCCGCACCCGGTAGTCGGCGCCGGGGTCGGTCGGCGCGCACAGGAACGTGGTCTCCGAGAGGTTGGTCCACCGCGCGAACCTGGCCATCTCCTCGTCGGAGACGCCATCGGCGTCGTGCACGACCGCGAGCGGGTTGCCGAGCCACGGCTCGGCACTGAAGACGTCGACCTGGCGGAAGGGGAGCACCTCGCGATCCAAGCACAGGTCCGGCACCGGACGCCGCCGCGGCCGTCAGGCGCGGGACCGGGCGAGCCCTGCGGCGAGGGCGAGGCCCCAGAGGAGGAACAACGGGTCCCAGAGGTAGGCGTGGCCCACCATGCCGGCCCGGTCGACGCCGCCGTCCGGCACGACGGCGCCGGCCAGCACGAGCTGGCCGACCACGGTGTTGAGCCCTCCCCAGGCCACGAGCACGGTGGCACCGACCCAGCAGGCGCCCCTGGACAGGCGTCGCACCGGCCACCCGGCGCGCGCAGCGAGCAGCGGCACCCACGCCGCGACCAGCTTGAGGAGTCCGATCGGGAGCAGCAGCCACTCCCACCCGGTGAACGCGTCCGCCATCCGCTGCCCGAGCGTCTCGACCAGCCAGTGGCCGCCGGCACCCCAGTAGAGGCTGAACGCCGCGTGCAGGCTGCCGAGCAGGCCCGCGACGAGCAGCGCCCCGCGGCCACGCCCCGCGGAGGTCACGACATGGCGCCGGCCAGCACCTCGAGCGCCCGGCGGTAGCCGTCGATCCCCTGACCGGCGATCGTGGCGACCGCGTGCGGCTCGACGACCGAGGTGTGGCGGAACTCCTCGGCACGCTCCCTGGGGTCGGAGATGTGCACCTCGACCAGCGGTGCGGTGAGCTGGGCGCAGGCGTCCCAGAGCGCGAGCGAGTAGTGGGTCCAGGCGCCGGCGTTGAGCACGACCGGGGTGACGTCGTCGGCGGCGGCGTTGAGCCAGTCGAGCAGGTCGCCCTCGTGGTTGGTCTGGCGCACCTCGACCTCCAGACCGAGGTCGCGTCCCCACTCCACGCACAGGTGCGCCAGCTCGGCGTGGGTCGTCGAGCCGTAGATCTCCGGCTGCCGGCGACCGAGCCGTCCGATGTTGGGGCCGTTGAGGACGAGCACGCGCGTCACGCCCGGCCCCCGATCGCGGCGTGGGCCGCCCGCAGGTCGTCCTCGCTGGGCCCGGCGAGGATCCGCGGGACCGCGAGGTCGTCGAGCACGACGAACCGTAGCCGCGAGCCCCGCGCCTTCTTGTCCACCTTCATCGCGGCGTGGAGGTCGTCGAAGGAGGCTGCGTCGTAGGTCGTCGGCAGCCCGACGCGCGACAGGACGGTGCGGTGCCGCTCGACCAGCGCCGGGTCGAGGCCGGCGGCACGCGCGGCCAGCTCGGCGACGTAGACGCACCCGATGGCGACGGCCTCGCCGTGGCGCACGGCATAGTCGCTCGTGCGCTCGATCGCGTGGGCGAGGGTGTGGCCGTAGTTGAGCACCTCGCGGCCGGGATGCCCGTCGGCGCCGCCGGTCTCGCGGAGGTCGTCGACCACGACGTCGACCTTGACCCTGATCGCGCGCTCGACGAGCTCGCGCAGCTCGGCCGAGTCCCACGTCAGGGCGGCCGGGTCCGTGCGTTCGACCAGGTCGAGGATGGCGGGATCGGCGATGAAGCCGCACTTGACCACCTCGCCCAGCCCGGCGACGAGCTCCTCGTGGGGCAGCGTCTCCAGCAGCGACAGGTCGCAGAGGACCCCGGCGGGCTCGTGGAAGGAGCCGACCAGGTTCTTGCCCGCGCCCGTGTTGATGCCGGTCTTGCCGCCGACCGCGGCGTCGACCATGGCGAGCAGGGTGGTCGGCACGTGCACGACGCGTACGCCGCGCAGCCAGGTCGCGGCGACGAAGCCGCCGAGGTCGGTGGTCGCTCCCCCGCCGATGGTCACGACGGCGTCGGAGCGGGTGAAGCCGGCCTCGCCGAGCGCCTCCCAGCAGTCGGCCGCGACGGGGGCGGTCTTGGCGCGCTCCCCGTCGGGCAGCCCGAGGGCGAGGACGTCGTAGTGCTCGACGAGCGCGTCGACGAGGGGGTCGGCGAGCGCGCCCAGCGTGCCGGCGTAGAGCACCGCCACGCGCTCGACCGACTCGCCCAGCACGGCCGGGAGCAGGGAGGCGAGGCCGTGACCGACCACCACGTCGTAGGGCGAGGAGCCGCCGACGTGCAGGACCGTGTCGGCGGGCCGCTGGTGGCTCCGGGTGGTGCGCTCGGTCATCGGAGCAGGCTCCTGATCTCGGCGGCGACCTCGTCGGCGGTGCGGCCATCGGTGTCGACCGTGTGGACGGCCACCGACTCGTAGAGGGGCGTCCGCTCGTCGAGCAGCGTCTTGATGCGACTGCGGACGTTGCCGAGCAGCAGCGGGCGCCCGACACCCAGGCCGACGCGCTTCACGGCGTCGGACAGTCCGACGCGCAGGAAGACCACCGGCAGGCCGGCGAGCAGCTCGCGCGTGGCGGCGCTCAGCACCGCGCCCCCGCCGAGCGCCAGGACGCCGTCGTGCTCACGCAGCGCCGCGGCGACCGCAGCCGCCTCGAGCTCGCGGAAGTGGTCCTCGCCCGACTCGACGAAGATGTCGGAGATCTCCCTGCCGGTGCTCGCCTCGATGTCGGCGTCGGTGTCGCGCACCGGCAGCCCCCAGGCCTCGCCCAGCAGCTCCGCGACGGTCGTCTTGCCCGCGCCCATCGGCCCGACGAGCACCACCCGGGGCGCCATCAGCGGTACCGGATGGTGTCGAGGTAGGACTGGGCGTTGCGGCGCGTCTCCTGCACCGAGTCACCGCCGAACTTCTCCACGACCGCGTCGGCGAGCACGAGCGCGACCATCGCCTCGGCCACGATGCCCGCGGCGGGGACCGCGCACACGTCGGAACGCTGGTGGTGGGCCACGGTGGCCTCCCCGGTCGCCACGTCGACGGTGCGCAGGGCCTTGGGGACGGTGGCGATCGGCTTCATCGCCGCGCGCACCCGTAGGACCTCGCCGGTCGACATGCCGCCCTCGGTGCCGCCGGAGCGGCCCGAGGTGCGTCGCAGGCCATCGTCGGTGGGAACGATCTCGTCGTGCGCCTGCGAGCCCGGGGTGTCGGCCAGCTCGAACCCGTCACCGACCTCGACGCCCTTGATCGCCTGGATGCCCATCAGCGCACCGGCCAGCCTGGCGTCGAGCCGGCGGTCCCAGTGCACGTGCGACCCGAGGCCGGGCGGGAGTCCGTGGACGACGACCTCGACGACGCCGCCGAGCGTGTCGCCGTCCTTGTGGGCCTGGTCGATGCGCGCGACCATCGCGGCGCTCGCCTCGGGGTCGAGGCAGCGCACCTCGTCGGCGTCGAGCCGCTCGACGTCGTCGGGACCCGGGACCACGCCGGCGGGTGCCGCGACGCCACCGAGCGAGACGACGTGGGAGACGATGCGCGCGCCGACGGTCTGCTCGAGGAAGTTGGACGCCACCCGGCCGAGCGCCACGCGGGCCGCGGTCTCGCGCGCCGAGGCGCGCTCCAGGATGGGGCGGGCCTCGTCGAAGGCGTACTTCTGCATGCCGACCAGGTCGGCGTGGCCGGGCCGCGGCCGGGTGAGCGGAGCGTTGCGGGCCAGTGCCTCGAGCTCGACCGGGTCGACCGGGTCGGCCGACATGACCTTCTCCCACTTGGGCCACTCGGTGTTGCCGATCTCGATGGCCACCGGTCCGCCCTGGGTCTCGCCGTGGCGCACCCCGCCCAGCAGGCGGACCTCGTCCTGCTCGAACTTCATCCGCGCCCCACGGCCGTAGCCGAGCCGGCGGCGCGCCAGTGAGTCGGCGAGGTCGTCGGTGGTGACGCGGACATGGGCGGGCAGCCCCTCGAGGATCGCGACCAGCGAGGGACCGTGGGACTCGCCTGCTGTGAGCCATCGGAGCATGCGTGCAGTCTCTCAGCCCCAGATGCGCCCAGCGAGCGCAGTCCCCCAGACGAGACCCACCAGCGCACCGGCGCACATGAAGGGGCCGAACGGCACCGCGCGCTTCAGCAGGCTGCGGTCGCGCCTGACCACGAGGACGACCAGCACGGGAACGACGAACAGCACGAAGCTCGCCCACACCCCGATCGCCAGCTCGCCCCAGCCGGCCCAGCCGAGCACGAGCCCGACGGGTGCCGCCAGCCGCACGTCGCCGAAGCCCATCCCCGCCGAGCGCACGAACCACAGCACCCAGAAGAAGGACCGCGCGAGGACCATCGCGACGAGGGCGCGTACGAGGGACTCCCGCTCGCCCGTCGCCAGGCCCACCGCCGTCACCGCGACGATCGCGGCGAGGGTCGCCGGCACGACGACGACCCGCGGGAGCAGGCGGGTGTGCCAGTCGATGACGGACAGGGCGACCGCGACCGGGGTCAGCGGCACCAGCCACAGCAGCGACCAGTCGAGGCCCGTCGCCGCCCCCAGCAGCGCGCCGGAGACGGCCGACACCACCGCACTGCGCCAGCCCAGCCCCGGTCGCCCGGCGATGTCGGCGTAGCGCGTCTTGGGCGGCTCGACCTGCGTGGCGACGGAGCCCGGCTCGCCGGCGTCGGGGCCGGCCCCGTCCGGGGACCCGACGGGCTTGGGCACGGGCTCCGGCACGCGCGCGACGAGGCGCGGGACGAGGAGACCGCCGAGGCCGGCGAGCACCGCCGCCACGAGGACGGCGAGGACGGTGTCGTTCACGAGCCCATTCAACCGGGATTCCGCGCCGCGAGGGCACGTTCGCCCGCATCGCGCAGCAGCTCGACCGCGACCGGGCGGCCGGTGAACAGCTCGACCTGCAGGGCGGCCTGGTGGACGAGCAGGTCGAGCCCGCCGACGAGGGTGCGGCCTGACGCCGAGGCGGCCAGCGGGGTCGGCCACGGGTCGTAGACCGCCTCGAAGACCACCGGCACCGCCGCGCAGCGCTCCACCAGGGCGGACGTCTGCGCGCCAGCCGGGACGGTGGACACCACGATGTCGGCGACGAGGGCGTCGGGGGCGTCGAGCGAGCCGGTGCGGACGTCGATGCCGGCCGGGTGCGAGCGGAGCGCCGCCACGGTCTCGGCGGCTCGCGACGCGTCGCGCACCAGCAGCTCGACCGAGCCCACCCCGAGCTCGGCCAGCGCCAGCCCGGTCGACGTCGCGGTCGCGCCACCCCCCAGCACGACAGCCGTGGCGAGCGGGGCGGACGTGCGCTCGCGGATCGCGGCCGCTGCTCCCGGCAGGTCGGTGTTGTCGCCGACGCGCGTCCCGTCGTCCTCGAGCACGACCGTGTTGACGGCTCCCGCCAGGCGCGCGCGGTCGGTGGAGCGGTCGACCAGCGCGAGCGCCTCACGCTTGAGCGGCATGGTGAGCGACAGCCCGCGCCACTGCGGACCGAGCCCGGACACGAACTCCTCGAGCCCACCGGCGGGCACCCGGTGGGCGTCGTAGGCCCAGTCGAGCCCGAGCTCGGCGTAGGCCGTGCGGTGCAGCGTCGGTGAGAGCGAGTGCGCGATCGGGTCGCCGAGCACGCCGCAGCGCCGGCTCAGCACCGGCTCAGCACCGGTCGGACGTCTCGCAGTAGGTCTTGTACTCGTTGCGACCCTCGAGGAAGCCGTCGTAGGTCTCGTAGAACTTGGTCTCGCCCGTCGCGAGGTCGACCGTGACGTAGTAGTACCAGTTGCCCTCAGCGGGGTTGGCCGCCGCCGCGATGGCGTCGTCGCCGGGCGCCTCGATGGGCGTGGGCGGGAGCCCCGGGTTGATTCGCGTGTTGTAGGGGGTGTCCTCGGCCAGCTGCTCGGGCGTGAGCTCGGTCGAGCCGGGCGAGAGGCCGAGCCCGTAGGCGATCGAGGCGTCGATGCCCAGCGTGCCGTTGGTGCCGCCCTTGTCGCCGGGGCCGTCGAGCCGGTTGTAGATCACGCGGGCGATCTTGGGCATGTCGTCGCCGCGGCCCTCGGCCTCGATCAGGGAGGCGATGATCATCAGCTCGCCGGGCGTCTTGCCGAGCTCGGCGGCCCGCTCCTCGAGGCCGGCGGCGTCGGCGGCGGCGCGCCAGCGGTCGACCATCATCGTGAGGATGCGCACCGGCTTCATGCCGGGCTTGATCTCGTAGGTCGCCGGGAAGAGGTAGCCCTCGGCGTTGCCCTCGGCGTAGTCGGGCAGCCCGAGCTTGTCGGGCTTCTGGAGGGCCCGGTTCCAGGCCTGCTCGGAGAACTCGGTGCTGTCGGCGAGCGTCGCGACGATCTCGGTGAGGCGCAGGCCCTCGGGGATGGTGACGGTCGGGAAGCCGATGAGGTTGGCGGGGTCGATCAGCACCTCGAGGGCGTCGGCGGCACGCATCTCCTCCTGGAGCTCGTACGCGCCGACCTGGATGCCCGCGGCGGCGGGCTCGCCGGCGGCGGCGTCGATGAAGGCCTGGACCGACTTGATGACGCCGTCGTCCTTGAGGTTGCGGCCGATCTGGGCGGTGGTGTCGCCCTCGTTGACGGTGAACTCGACCGAGCCCGTGCCCGGCCCGGGGTAGTCCTCGGGGCCTTGGAACTGGTCGGCGACCCAGGAGACGCCCTGCGTCAGCGCGACGTAGAAGCCGCCGAGCAGCACGACGAGCGCGATCAGCACGGCGAAGCAGCCCTTGAACCCGCGGCTCTTGCGCCGCTTGCCGCCCGGGACGTAGGCGCGGTCCTCGTGCTCCTCCCGCTCCTCCGGGCGCACGGGGGCGTCCGAACGGGTCTCGTGCTCACTCATCTGTCTCCGCCACCTCGACGATCTCTCCCGGTGCCTGCCCACTCGACCGTTCCGTGTCGAGTGCAGTCTGCAGGATCAGCACGGCTGCCGCCTGATCCACGACCGCGCGCCGCTTGGCGCCGTGCCGGCCCTGCTCGCGCAGGATCGACTCGGCGGACACCGTGGTCAGTCGTTCATCACACAGCCTCACGGGCACGGGGGCAACCCTCCGCGCCAGCCTGAGGGCAAGTGCGCGTGCCTTCTGGGCCGCCGGGCCCTCCGTCCCGTTGAGCGAGCGGGGCAGCCCGACCACCACCTCGACCGCGTCGAGCTCGGCGACGAGCTGGGCGAGCCGGCGTACGTCGCCCCCGCCGCTGCGCACCGTCTCCACGGGGGTGGCGAGGACCCCGGAGGGGTCGCTGCTCGCCACGCCGATCCGGGCGTCCCCCGGGTCGACGCCGAGCCGCACTCCTCGCCTCACGCTCGTCCTCTCAGACCTGGGTCGCGCGCTGCGCGACCTCGCGACCGACCAGGTCGAGGGCCTCGTCGATGCGTGAGGCGTCGGTGCCACCGCCCTGGGCCACGTCGTCCTTGCCGCCGCCCTTGCCACCGAGCAGCGGCCCGACGGCGCGGACGAGGTCACCGGCGGAGAGCCCGCGGGCGCGGGCCTGGTCGTTGGTGGCGGCCACGACCGAGACCTTGCCGCCGGCCTGACCGATGATGACCACGACGCCGGGCTCACCCTGCGGCAGCCGGCCGCGGACGTCGAGCGCGAGGTTGCGCACGTCGCCGGCACCGGCCCCGTCGGCGCGGTGGGCGACCAGCTTGACCGGCCCGACCTGCGACGCCCCGGCGGCGAGGTCGGCGCTGGCGCCGAGGAGCTGGGCCAGGCGCGCCTTCTCGAGCTCCTTCTCGGCGGCGCGGAGCCGCTCGGTGAGGCCCTGGACCCGGCTGACGAGGTCGTCGGGCTGGGTCTTGAGCAGGCCGGTGAGCTGGGCGACGACGTCGCGCTCGCGGGCGAGGTAGCCGAAGCCCTCCACGCCGGTGAGCGCCTCGATGCGGCGGTTGCCCGAGCCGACGCTCGTCTCGCCGGTCACCACGACCGTGCCGATCTGCGAGGAGTGGTCGACGTGCGTGCCGCCGCAGAGCTCGCGCGACCACGGTCCGCCGATCTCGACGACGCGCACCTTGGTGTTGTCGTAGGTCTCGCCGAAGAGCGCGATCGCGCCCCACTCCTTGGCCTGCTCGAGCGTCATGTAGTCCCAGTGCACGGGCAGGTCGGCCCGCAGCGCCTGCTGCGAGACGGACTCGATGTCGCGCACCTGCTCGGGGGTCAGCGCCTGGGTCCAGCCGAAGTCGAGCCGGAGGTAGCCGGGGCGGTTGTAGGAGCCGGACTGCAGCGCCGTGGGGCCGAGCACCTCGCGCAGCGCGGCGTGCACGACGTGGGTGCCGGAGTGCGCCTGGCGGGCGCCGGTGCGCCACTCGGGGTCGACGCGGGCGTGGACCTCACGGCCGGGGTCGAGCTCGCCCTCGAGCACGCGCACCTGGTGGACGACCAGGCCCTTGATGGGGCGCTGGACGTCGAGCACCTCGATGCGGCCGCCGTCGAAGACGATCGTCCCGGCGTCGGCCGCCTGTCCGCCGGACTCGGCGTAGAACGGCGTGCGGTCGAGCACGAGCTCGCCGACCTCCCCCTCGACCAGGCGCTGCACCGGGGCTCCGCCGCTGAGCAGGGCCAGCGGCTTCGACTCGGTCTCGAGCGTCTCGTAGGCCAGCCACTCGGTCGGGCCGAACTCGTCGAACACGCCGCGGTAGACGGCCGTGTCGCCGTGGGCGCCCTTCTTGGCACGAGCGTCGGCCTTGGCACGCTCTCGCTGCTCGGCCATCAGCCCGCGGAACCCCTGCTCGTCGACGGTGAGGCCCTGCTCGGCCGCCATCTCGAGGGTCAGGTCGATGGGGAAGCCGTAGGTGTCGTGCAGCGCGAAGGCGCGCTCTCCGGAGAGCGTGGTGCCGCCGGTGGACTTCACCTCGGAGGCAGCGGTGTCGAAGATCTGCGTGCCGGCCTGGAGCGTCTTGCGGAACGCGTCCTCCTCGGCGAAGGCGACCTGCGAGATGCGCGGCCAGTCGGTCAGGAGGTTGTCGTAGGTCTCCCCCATCCTGTCGCGGGAGATCGGCATCAGCTCGGGAAGCACGGGGGCGTCGCAGCCCAGCAGCCGCATCGACCGCACCGCGCGGCGCAGCAGCCGGCGCAGCACGTAGCCCCGACCGTCGTTGCCGGGCGTCACGCCGTCACCGATCAGCATCATCGAGGACCGGACGTGGTCGGCGACCACGCGGAAGCGGACGTCGTCCTGGGGGTCGGCACCGTAGGTCTTGCCGGTCATCTCCTCGGCCTTGGCGATGACGGGGTAGACGACGTCGATCTCGTACATGTTCTTCTTGCCCTGCAGCAGCAGCGCGACCCGGTCGAGGCCCATGCCGGTGTCGATGTTCTTCTTCGGCAGCGAGCCGGCGATGTCGAAGTCCGACTTGGACCGCACGGCGCTGAGCTCGTCCTGCATGAAGACGAGGTTCCAGATCTCCAGCAGCCGGTCCTCGAGCTCGACCGGCATGTCCGGGCCGAGCGCGGCGGGGTCGAAGTCGGGACCCCACTCGGGACCGCGGTCGTAGAGGATCTCCGAGCAGGGGCCGCCGGGGCCCGGGACGCCCATCGACCAGTAGTTCTCCTTCGGGCCGAGCTGGACGATCCGCTCGCGCGGCAGTCCGGTGACCTTCATCCAGATGCCGATGGCCTCCTCGTCGCCGACCAGCACCGACGGGTAGAGGCGGTCCTGCTCGAGTCCGTAGCCACCGTCGGCGACCGGCTTGGTGATCAGGTCCCAGGCCAGCTCGATGGCACCGGACTTGAAGTAGTCGCCGAAGGAGAAGTTGCCGCACATCTCGAAGAACGTGCCGTGGCGGGTGGTCTTGCCGACGTCCTCGATGTCGGGGGTGCGCACGCACTTCTGGATGCTGGTCGCGCGCACGAACGGCGGCGTCTCCTGGCCGAGGAAGTAGGGCTTGAACGGCACCATGCCCGCCGGGACGAACAGCAGGTTGGGGTCGTCGGCGAGCAGCGAGGCGGACGGCACCACGGCGTGTCCAACGGCCTCGAAGTGCGCGAGGAAGCGGCGGCGGATCTCGGCGGTGTCCATCAGTGGTCCTTCGTCTCGGTGGTGCTCGTGGTCAGCTCGGGAGGATGCCCGGTCCCCATGGGCCGCAGCCCGAGCTGCTCGCGCAGCTCGGTCTCGCGCTCGGCACGGCCCTGCTGGACCTCCTCGGCGAAGAGCCGGGCGCCGGCCTGCCACCCGCGTACGCGGTCGCGTACGCCGTCGGCGGTGAGTGAGTCGGCGACGCGGCGGGCGCGGGCAGCGGCGTAGACCCCGACCCCCGCTCCGGCGACGAACCAGAGTGGGCGACCCATCAGGCGACGTCCTCGCCGAGGTCGGCGCGGGCGTCGGCGCGCTCGCGGGCACGGAACTCGCGCATGGCCTGCTTCACCTCGGCGCGGCGCTCGCGGCCCGCACGGCGCGACTCCTGCCGCACCGCGAAGCGGATCCGGTTGCGGCTCTCGGCCGACATGGCCCGCCGCAGGCCGTGGGACCAGCCGGCCGCCCGGACCACGGTCTCGCGGACGACGAGGTCGGTGAACAGGCGACCGTCGATGGGCCGGGCCACGGGCGGGTCGACCTCGGGCCCACGGTGTGGCGCCGTCCCACGTGCGGGGTCGTCGAGCCCGGTGATCACGAACGCGGACGCGCCGGCCTCGGCGTGCGGCGCTGGGGCACGCTCGGACAGCGACGCCGTGAGGGACTCGGCGAGCGACTCCGCACGCGCCTCGGCGCGGCGAGCGCGACGATGCGCGAGCAGCGCCACGGCGAGCGCCACCAGCGCCACCACGACCGCTGCACCCAGCCACGCCTGCTCCGTCGTCACGGCGCCGAGCCTACAAGCCTCACGCGACGGCGGGTCAGCCGCCGCGGACGATCCGCCGGACCCGCTCCCAGCGCTCCTTGACGCCGGCCTCGGCGCCGAGCGACGTCGGACGGTAGTAGCTCGCGTCGGCGAGGACGTCGGGAAGGTACTGCTGCTCGGCCACACCGAAGGGCTTGTCGTGGGGGTAGGCGTAGCCCTTGCCGTGCCCGAGGTCCGTGGCGCCGCCGTAGTGGGCGTCGCGCAGGTGGGAGGGCACCTGCCCGATCTTCCCGGCCCGTACGTCGGAGAGGGCCGCGTCGATCGCGGTGATCACGGCGTTGGACTTGGGGGCGACGGCGAGGTGGATGGTGGCCTGGGCGAGGTTGATCCTCGCCTCCGGCATCCCGATGAGCTGCACCGCCTGGGCGGCCGCGACGGCCGCCTGCAGCGCAGTCGGGTCGGCCAGCCCGACGTCCTCGCTCGCGTGCACCACGAGGCGGCGGGCGATGAAGCGCGGGTCCTCGCCCGCCTCGATCATCCGGGCGAGGTAGTGCAGCGCCGCGTCGGGGTCTGACCCGCGGATCGACTTGATGAAGGCGGAGATCACGTCGTAGTGCTGGTCGCCCTGCCGGTCGTAGCGCACGGCGGCCTGGTCGACCGCGGTCTCGGCGGTGGCGAGGTCGATCGTGGTCACGCCGTTGCTGCTCGCGGCGCCGGCGGCGGCCTCGAGGTAGGTGAGGGCGCGCCGGGCGTCACCGCCGGCGAGGCGGACGAGGTGGTCGCGGGCGTCGTCCTCGAGGACCGTGCTGCCGGCCAGCCCTCGCTCGTCGAGGAGCGCCTGGTCGATCACCTCGGCGACGTCCTCGTCGGTCAGCGACTGCAGCCGCAGCAGCAGGCTGCGCGAGAGGAGCGGGCTGATCACCGAGAAGAACGGGTTCTCCGTGGTGGCGGCGATCAGGGTGACCCACCGGTTCTCCACGCCCGGCAGCAGCGCGTCCTGCTGAGCCTTGGTGAAACGGTGCACCTCGTCGACGAACAGGACGGTCTCCTGACCGCCCCTGGCCAGCTCGGCCCGGGCGCCGTCGATGGCGGCGCGCACCTCCTTCACCCCGGCGGCGACCGCCGAGACCTCCACGAACCGGCGTCGGGTCTGCTGGCTCACGATCGCCGCGATCGTGGTCTTGCCGGTGCCGGGCGGGCCCCACAGCAGCAGCGACATCGACTGGTCGCCCTCGATCAGCCGGCGAAGCGGAGAGCCGGCCGCCCGCAGCTGCTGCTGGCCGACGAGCTCGTCGATCGTGCGCGGCCGCATGCGCACGGCCAGGGGCGCGGACGCGTGCGTGTTGGCGCCCAGCGAGCCGGCGCTGGGCACGGAGCCGGGCGCGGGTTGCCCCGCGCCCGAGATCTCGAAGAGGCCGTCCACGCCGGGAAGTATCCCCCGGGCGCCGACGGCGCTCGACTCAGGCCCCCGTCGTCTGCTTGGTCCGGAGGTCGTACCAGGTCTTCTCGTAGCCCGGGATCGTGAGCTGGGTGTTGCTGGGCGTGGCGCCCGGCACCGGCGTGCCCTGGTCGTCGACGCCGAGCAGCTCGGTCGTCACCGGAGTGGCGGGATGCGCGCCCAGCTCGCCCGCGAAGTGGCAGGCCACCTTGTGGCGCTTGCCGATCTGCAGCAGCGGCGGCTCGACCTTCGCGCAGATCTCCTGCGCGAACTGGCAGCGGGTGCGGAACCGGCAGCCCGACGGCGGGTTGATCGGGCTCGGCACGTCACCCTCGAGCCGGATGCGCTCGCGCCGGCCGCCGATCGCGGCCTGCTTCACGTCGGGCACCGCGGACAGCAGCGCCTGGGTGTAGGGGTGGTGCGGCTTGGCGTAGATCGTCTCCCGGTCGCCGATCTCCACGATCTTGCCGAGGTACATCACGGCGATCTCGGGGCAGAAGTGGCGCACGATGGCGAGGTCGTGGGCGATGAAGAGGAACGCCACGTCGAACTCGGTCTGGATGTCCTGGAGCAGGTTGACCACCTGCGCCTGGATCGACACGTCGAGCGCGGAGACAGGCTCGTCGGCCACGAGGACCTTGGGGTTGAGCGTGAGCGCCCGGGCGATGCCGATGCGCTGGCGCTGGCCACCGGAGAACTCGTTGGGGTAGCGGTTGTAGTGCTCGGGGTTGAGGCCCACGATCTCGAGCAGCTCCTGCACGCGCGGCAGGATCTTGTTCTTGGGCACGATCTTGTGCACCTCGAGCGGCGCTCCGACGATCGTGCCGACGGTGTGCCGCGGGTTGAGCGAGGTGTAGGGGTCCTGGAAGATCATCTGCACGTCGCGGCGCAGCGGCTTCATCTCCTTGTTGGAGAGCTTGGCCAGGTCCTTGTCGGCGAACATCATCGAGCCGCCGGTCGGCTTGTAGAGCCGGGTGATCAGGCGTCCGGTCGTCGACTTGCCGCAGCCCGACTCCCCCACCAGGCCCAGCGAGCCTCCCTTGGGGACCTCGAACGAGATCCCGTCGACGGCCTGCACGTGCCCGATGGTGCGTCGGACGATGCCCGAGGACCTCACCGGGAAGTACATCTTGAGGTTGTCGACCGTCAGCACGGCCGGGGCGTCGGGGTCGAGCTCGGCGGCCACGTGGCCCTGCTCGGCCAGCGTCGCGAAGTCGAGGTCGACGGGGATGTCGTCGTCGCCGTAGGCCTCGCTCACCGGGTTGGTGAGCTCACGCTCCCCGGTCTCCGCCGCGTTGGCTCCGATCTCGGTCGGTTCGATCTCGGCGCGGGCGTTGGGATCCTGGGTCATCGGGTCTCCTCGACGAGGTCGGGGGCGATCTCGGGCAGCACTTCCGCGTGGTAGACCGCGATGGGGTCGGCCAGGTGGCAGCGCTTGAGATGGGCCGTGCCCGTGCTGGCCGGCAGCAGGTCGGGGAGCTGGGTCGAGCACAGGTCGCCGGGGACCTTGTCGGAGTGCACGCACCGGGGGTGGAAGGAGCATCCCGGCGGCGGGCGCAGCAGGCTGGGCGGGTTGCCCGGGATCGGGATCAGGCGCGCGTCGGTGGACGCCGACACCTCGGGCACGCTGGAGAGCAGCCCCCAGGTGTAGGGCATCTCCGGCGTGGTCAGGATCTGCTTGGTCGTGCCGAACTCCACGCACCGCCCGGCGTACATCACCAGGACGTCGTCGGCCATCTCGGCGATGACGCCGAGGTCGTGGGTGATGATGATGACCGCGGAGTTGAACTCGCGCTGGAGGTCCTGGAGCAGGTCGAGGATCTGCGCCTGCACCGTCACGTCGAGCGCGGTGGTCGGCTCGTCGGCGATCAGGAGCGACGGGTCGTTGATCAGGCCCATCGCGATCATCGCGCGCTGGCGCATGCCCCCGGAGAACTGGTGGGGGTAGTCGTCGACGCGCCGGTCGGGCTGCGGGATGCCCACGCGGTCGAGCATCTCGATCGCCTTGCGGCGCGCGTCGCGCTTGGAGGCACCGGAGTGGTGCACCAGGTAGGCCTCCGCCAGCTGCGAGCCGATCTTGTAGAACGGGTGCAGGGCCGCGAGCGCGTCCTGGAAGATCATCGCCATCTCGTTGCCGCGCAGGCTGCGCATGCGCGACTCGCTGAGGCCGACGACCTCGGTGCCGCCGACGCGGATCGAGCCGGAGATCTGCGCCGACTTGGTGTCGTGCAGGCCCATCACGGCCATGCTCGAGACCGACTTGCCGGAGCCCGACTCGCCGACGATGCCGAGCGTCTTGCCCTTCTCGACCGAGTAGGACAGTCCCTGCACCGCGGTGACGGGGCCGTCCTCGGTCGGGAAGGTGACCTTCAGGTCCTCGACCTGGAGGAAGGGGCCTTCGGCCTCCGCGGAGGCGGGGGCACTCGACTGGGTCATGGGAACGCTGGTCACGAGAGCCTCACCCTCGGGTCGAGGACGCTGTAGACGATGTCCACGAGCAGGTTGGAGATGATCAGGACGACGGCGCTGAACAGGGCGGTCGCCTGCACCACTGGCAGGTCACGGCCCTGGACCGCCTGCAGGCTCCACCACCCGATGCCCTGGATCTCGAAGATCCGCTCGGTGAAGATGGTGCCCGCGAGGAGCGTGCCGAAGTCGATGCCGAAGATCGTCACGACCGGCACCAGCGCGGCGCGCAGTCCGTGCTTGTAGACGATCGTGCGAGCCGGGAGGCCCTTGGCCTTGGCGGTGCGGATGTAGTCCTCGCTGAGGGCCTCGACCATCGCGCCGCGGGTGAATCGGGTGTACTGGGTGCACCCGAAGATGCCGAGTGCCACCCAGGCGAGGAACAGGCCGCTGAACCACTTCCATGGCCCGTTGGCGCCTATCGAGAAGTAGCCCGTGTCGCTGAAGAGCGGCACCTCGAACGTGATCGTGAGGTAGAGCCAGGTCAGCAGGGCGAAGAGGTAGTAGGGGATCGAGCTGATGAACAGGAAGCTCGACACCAGGGCCTTGTCAGCCACGGTGCCGCGCCGTCTCGCGGCGGCGACACCGATGGGCACCCCGAAGAGCAGGTAGAGGAACGCACCGCCGATCGCCACGGAGAAGGTCGCGGGCATGCGCGAGACGAGCTCCTCCTTGACCGGCTGCTTGGTGCGGAAGCTGACGCCGAGGCACGGGGCGGAGCACTCGTACTCGTTGGACGCGATGGTGAGCGTGCGACCGACGAAGATGCCCTCGACGTACTTGGCGTACTCCTCGTAGACCGGGTTGTTGTAACCCAGGGTCTTCTCGTAGACCGCGAGCTTCTGCTGGGTGCACCTGTTGCTGGTCTCGCGGTCACAGATCGGCTGCGCCGGGCTCGAAGGGCCGTACCAGAACAGCAGGAAGATCGCCATCGAGACCAGGGCCACGACGAGGACTCCCGAGATCAGGCGCTTCACGACATAGGCAAGCATCGCTGGTCACTCTCCGGGGATGGTGGATGAGTCGGCCCCCGAGGAGACAGCCTATCGGGGTCCGGGCTGGCGAGTGGGGGCTCCCGGTCCGGGAGCCCCCACCCGTCAGTGTGGTGCTGGGTCGTGCTGGGGACTACATGGTGCTCCAGGTCGAGGACCTGATGAGCGCCAGGATCACTGCATCACGTACAGGTCCTTGTAGTTCGGCGCACCGATCGAGCCATCGCCCGAGGGGTTGCCGACCTTGGTGCCGAAGACGAACAGGTCGTTGCGGAACGCGGTCGGGATGATCGGGAAGTACTCCGTCATGATCTTCTCGTCCAGGTCGCCCCAGGCAGCAGCCTGCTCGTCGAGCGGCAGCGTGCTGATGCGGTCCATCTCGTCGTTGACCGAAGCCTCGTCGAACAGAGCGGTGTTGTAGACGGCACCACCCTTGAGCAGCGGCGGGAGCATGGTCGAGCCCGACGGCCAGTCCGAGCACCAGTTGACGCCACGGAGGTTGAGCTTCTTGTTGACCTTGTTGTCGGGGTCGAGCCAGATGTTGTACGGCGACTCCTGCACCGGGATCGCCTTGACCGAGAAGCCGGCGGCCTCGTAGCCCTTGGTGATCTGGTCCTGGGTGGCCTTCGCCAGCGGGTCGACCTCGTAGTAGACCATGGTGATCGGGTACGGGGTCTCGACGCCGGCCTCCTCCAGGAGGGCCTTGGCCTTCTCCGGGTCGTAGGTGATCTGCTCACCGTCGACCTGGAAGTCCTTCTTGCCGGCCATGCCGGGGGGCATCACCGAGTTGGCGGGGATGCGGGTGACACCGGGCACCTCGCCGCCGGCGATCCACACGTCCTCGTAGGGGTACGCGTAGGCGAGCGCCTTGCGGACCTCGATCTCGGGGATCTTGTTGTAGTCCGGGGTCAGCGTGGAGACGCACTGCGAGGTCTGCTGGACCAGGCGGTCACCCAGCTGGCCGTTGGCGTCGTTGTACTTGTCCGAGCCGAGCGAGGTGGACACGGCCGTCTGGCTGTCGGCGTTGTCGGAGAGCATGATCTCGTCGACCTTGGCCTGGTCCTGGTTGAACTTGAAGACGAACTCGTCGGCGTACTGGTGACGACCCGGGTCGGAGTCAGCGGCCCACTGGTCGTTCTTCACGAGGACGAGCTCCTCGTTGGGCTTGTAGCTCTCGACCTTGTAGGGGCCGTTGGACAGCGGCTTGGTGCCGTAGTTCGGCGGCTTGGAGGCGTTGCCGAGGGGCGCGGGGCCCATCGCCATGAACGCGCCCCAGTAGTCCATGTCCGGGAAGGGCGTGGACATCGAGATGGTGACGTCCTGGCCGTCGACCGCGATGCCGTCCCAGTTCTCGCACTTGGGGTCCTTGGCGGTGTAGGGGCCCTCGTAGTCCTCGGCACCCGCGAAGTAGTGCTTGGAGTACTCGGTGCCGGCACCGGACGGGAACGCCTCGGAGTCGAGCGAGCGGCAGATGCCGAACGCGACCTCTTCGGCCGTGACGGGCTTGCCGTCCTCCCACGTCGCGTTGTCACGGATGGTGAAGGTCCACTCCGTGTAGTCGTCGTTGGGGGTGCCCAGGTCGGTGGCGAGGTCGGGCACCAGCACCGGCTGGCCGTTCTCGTCACGGATGTACTGGGTCAGCGAGCGGCTCGTGAGCGCCTGCTGGATCGAGTTGCCGGTCACCGACCAACCAGCGGTCGGGTCGAGCGTGTCCGGACCGGGGTCTCCGGGCAGGTAGACCGTGATGGTCCCGCCCGGGGTGGCACCCTCCACCTCGGCAGCGGGGGCCTGACGCTCAGCGTCCTTGGTGCCCCCTCCCTGGTCGCCGAACTCTCGAGTCGTCCCGCTCCCGGTCTCGCCCTCGTCCGACGACCCGCCACCGCAGGCGGCGAGCGTCAGTAGGGCAGCACCGGCAACGAGCGCGAGCGGCTTGTTCCGCTTCATGCTGTCCAGCCTTTCTTTCTTGTTCTCACCGAGGACGGCGTCATCGGCGACGTGCACAACCTGGGGTCGAGCCGTGGCTCAACGACGGGTCTTGGGGTCGAGGGCGTCGCGGACCGCGTCGCCCAAGAGATTGAGGGAGAGCACCAGCGCGACGATGCCGAGCAGCGGCTGCCACAGGTACTGCGGGTACTCCCGGAAGTAGGTCGGCGTGGCCGCCTTGAGGATCGTCTGGCCCCACGAGACACCGTCGGTGACGCCGATGCCGAGGAACGCCAGTCCGGCTTCGAGCGCCACGAAGGACGGCAGCATCAGCGACACGCTGATGATGATGGGCGCCGCCAGGTTGGGCAGCAGCTCCTTGAACAGCACCCGCGAGGTCGGCATGCCCACCACCCGGGCGGCCTGCACGAACTCGCGCTCACGGAGCGCGAGGACCTCACCGCGGATCAGGCGAGCCGTGCCCATCCAGCCGAACATGGCCAGCACGCACACCAGGCTGAACTTCTGGATCGTCGCGTAGTCCTCGGAGGTGTTGAACCGGTCGTTGAGGATCGGGGCGAGGGTCAGCGCGGCGAGCAGGAACGGGACCGTCAGGAACATGTCGATGAAGAACGACAGGACCTTGTCGACCGTGCCGCCGAGGAAGCCGGCCACGAGCCCGACGATCACGCCGAGCGTGCTGGCGATCAGCGTCGCGACCGTCGCGATCATCAGCGAGATCCGGCACCCGTGCAGCCAGTAGGCGAGGTTGTCCTCGCCGGTGCGGGGGGCCACGCCCATCGGGTGGTCCCAGGTGAACGGACCGTTGGGCGGGCCCATCTCCGGCTTGGGCATGCCGTTGTTGAGGCCGTCGACGCGCTCGCTGGCCAGCGGCGTGACGAGGTCGACGCCGAAGATGTTGGTGATCGTGCCGGCGAACACGGCGCAGATGATGAAGAACAGCACCACCACCGCGCACACGACGGCGATCTTGTCGCGAGCCAACCGACCGAGCGCGATGCGCAGGGGCGACTTCCCGGAGATCTCCTTGGCCTTGGGGCTGTTGGGGTCCTGGTGCTCCGGATCGGAGTTCAGGATGCCCAGCGTCTCGGGCCCTGCGATCTCTGCCGACATGCTCTCCCCATCTGGTTCGGGACTGGCCGGCGCAGCCCGGGGTCTCCCGAGGGCTGCGCCGAGCGCGACTCTATGTGACGTCCGTGGTGGGCACGGTCACCGACGGGTAACGATCCCGTTACGACGCGGTGCACCGGGGTCGCCGCCAGGACACGGCAAACCCTTCGAAGGATCAACCGGCGGGCGGGACGTCCTTCGCGGGGACGGCGTCCACACCGGCTTCCTTGCGCTGCTCCGGGGTGATCGGAGCGGGCGCGGCGGTGAGGGGGTCGAAGCCGCCGCCTGACTTGGGGAAGGCGATCACGTCGCGGATGGAGTCGGTGCCCGCGAGCAGCGCCACGATCCGGTCCATCCCGACGGCGATGCCGCCGTGCGGGGGTGCGCCGTACTTGAACGCGTCGAGCAGGAACCCGAACTTCTCCTGCGCCTCGTCGTCGGTGAGGCCCATCACGGCGAAGACGCGCCTCTGCACGTCGCCGCGGTGGATACGGATCGACCCGCCGCCGAGCTCGTTGCCGTTGCAGACGACGTCGTAGGCGTAGGCCAGGGCATTGCCGGGGTCGGTGTCGAAGGTGTCCATGAACTCCGGCTTGGGGCTCGTGAACGCGTGGTGCACGGCCGTCCACGCGCCCGCGCCCACGGCCACGTCGCCGCTGGCCACCGCCTCCGAGCTGGGCTCGAACAGCGGGGCGTCGACGACCCACGTGAACGCGAACGTGGAGTCGTCGAGCATGCCGGCGCGGCGCCCGATCTCGAGGCGGGCGGCACCGAGCAGCGCGCGGCTGCTCTTGGCCGGGCCGGCGGCGAAGAAGACGCAGTCGCCCGGCTCGGCGCCGACGTGGGCCGCGAGGCCGTCGCGCTCGGCGTCGGTGAGGTTCTTGGCCACCGGGCCGCCGAGGGTGCCGTCCTCCCCGATCGTGACGTAGGCCAGGCCCTTGGCGCCGCGCTGCTTGGCCCACTCCTGCCACGCGTCGAACTGCCGACGCGGCTGGCTGCCGCCGCCCGGCATCACGACCGCGCCGACGTAGGGCGCCTGGAACACCCGGAACTGGGTGTCGGAGAAGTAGTCGGTGCAGTCGACGAGCTCGAGGCCCATCCGGAGGTCGGGCTTGTCGGAGCCGTAGCGGGCCATCGCCTCGGCGTACGTCATCCGGGGCAGCGGCCGCTCGATGGTGTGGCCGGCCTGCGCCCACATCGCCTCCAGGACGTCCTCCATCAGCGTGATGACGTCCTCCTGGTCCACGAAGCTCATCTCGATGTCGAGCTGGGTGAACTCGGGCTGGCGGTCGGCGCGGAAGTCCTCGTCGCGGTAGCAGCGCGCGATCTGGTAGTAGCGCTCCATGCCGCCGACCATGAGCAGCTGCTTGAACAGCTGCGGGCTCTGCGGCAGGGCGTACCAACTGCCGGGCGCCAGGCGCGCGGGCACCAGGAAGTCGCGAGCGCCCTCGGGGGTGGACCGCGTCAGCGTGGGCGTCTCCACCTCCACGAAGTCGCGCGCGTCGAGCACGTCGCGCGCCGCCTTGTTGATCTTGCTGCGCAGCCGCAGCGCGGCGTTGGGGCCAGAGCGGCGCAGGTCGAGGTAGCGGTGCTTGAGGCGGGCCTCCTCGCCGACCTCGCCGCCCTTGTGACCGGACGCGTCGTCGACGGGGAACGGCAGCGGGTCGGAGGCGGAGAGCACCTCGACCTCGGTCGCGACGACCTCGATCTCGCCGGTCGCGAGGTTGGGGTTCTGGTTGCCCTCCTTGCGGGCCACGACCTCGCCGACCACCTTGATGCAGTACTCGCTGCGGAGGCTGTGGGCGACCTCCTCGTCGCGCACGACCACCTGCACGACTCCGCTGCGCTCGCGCAGGTCGAGGAACGCGACGCCGCCGTGATCGCGCCGCCGCGCCACCCATCCGGCGAGGGTGACGGTCTGGCCGACGTTGTCGGCGCGCAGGGCGCCGGCGTCATGGGTGCGGATCACTGGATCTCCTCTGATGACTCACTGGTGGTGCTGCCGGGGGTGTTGCTGGGAACGATGGTGCTGACGACGGCGGGCCGCAGGTCGGCCTCGGGCGGGCTCCAGGCCGCGGGATCGGCCTCGACCTGCTCACCGCTGCGGATGTCCTTGACCTGGTGGGTCCCGTCGGCCTGGACGAACCACACGTAGGGGATGCCGCGGCGCTCGGCGAAGCGGATCTGCTTGCCGAACCGGGCCGGAGCCGGGGCGACCTCACAGGCGATGTCGCGCGCCCGGAGAGCGGCCGCGACCGCCGTGCTGGCGCCACGCTCGTCCTCGGTGTTGAGGGCGACGAGCACCGCGCTGGGCACCGGTCGGCTCCCGGACAGCACGCCGTCGGCGATGAGCGGGACGAGGGTGCGCGAGACGCCGAACGAGACGCCGACGCCGGGGTAGGTCGTGCGGCCGTCGCTGGCGAGCGCGTCGTAGCGCCCTCCCCCGCCGACGGACTTGAGCCGCTCGTAGCCCGCCATGAAGATCTCCACGACGGTGCCGGTGTAGTAGTCGAGGCCGCGGGCGATGCGCAGGTTGGCCTCCACCCCGACCCGGTCGCCGGCAACCGCGCGGCAGCCCTCGACGACCGCCGCGAGCTCCTCGAGGCCCTGGTCGAGCAGGTCGTCGGTGACGCCGAGGGACCGGACCCGCTCGACGAACGAGGTGTCCTCGACGCGGATCGTGGCCAGCTCGAGGCAGCGCCGCGCCTGCTCGGGGGTGGCCCCGACGCGCTCGACGAGGAGGGTGGCCACCTCGTCGGCGGGGAGCTTGTCGAGCTTGTCGATCACCCGGATGGCGTCCGTCACGTCGTCGATGCCGAGACCGCGGTAGAAGCCCTGGATCAGCTTGCGGTTGTTGAACTGGAACGACACCCGCGGGATGGGCAGCCGGCCGAGGGCGTCGACCATCACCGCCATCACCTCGACGTCGTGGTGGAACGGCAGCTCGTCGCGGCCGACGATGTCGACGTCGGCCTGGGTGAACTGGCGGTAGCGGCCCTCCTGGGGTCGCTCGCCCCGCCAGGCCGGCTGCACCTGGTAGCGCCGGAAGGGGAACTCGAGGTGGCCGGCGTGCTCGAGCACGTAGCGCGCGAAAGGCACGGTCAGGTCGAAGTGGAGGCCGAGGTCGGCCTTGGCGCCGGGCTCGGCGGCGAGGCGTTGGAGGACGTAGATCTCCTTGTCCACCTCGCCGCCCTTGGCCAGCCGGTCGATCGGCTCGACGACCCGCGTCTCGATGTTGGCGAAGCCGTGCAGCTCGAAGGTGCGCGACACCGAGGCGACCACCTCGCGCTCGACGGCGCGCTGCGCAGGCAGCAGCTCGGGGAACCCGCTCAGCGGGGCGATCTTGCTCATCGCACGTCCTGGACCAGGTCTCGGAGGAAGGGGTTGGTGGCGCGCTCGCGCCCGATCGACGTCTGCTCGCCGTGCCCGGGCAGCACCACGATGTCGTCGGCCAGCGGGAGCACCTTGTCGGTGAGGCTGCGCAGCATCGTCGCGTGGTCGCCGCCGGGCAGGTCGGTGCGCCCGATCGAGCCGGCGAAGAGCAGGTCGCCGGAGAACATCAGCTCCGAGACGTCCTGCTGCGCGTAGGGGGTGCGGAACGTGACCGACCCCTCGGTGTGCCCCGGCGTGTGGTCGACGACGAACCGCAGTCCCGCGAGCTCGAGCTCGGCCAGGTCGGTGAGCTCGCGCACGTCGTCGGGCTCGGCCCACGAGTAGTCGCCGCCGAGGAGCATCTGGGTGGTCTCGGGGCTCATCCCGGCCATCGGGTCGGAGAGCAGGTGGCGGTCGGCCGGGTGGATCCACGCCGTCGCGTCGTAGCTGCCGGCCACGGGAGCGACGCACCACATGTGGTCGACGTGGCCGTGCGTGACGAGCACGCTGACCGGCTTGAGCCGGTGCTCGCGGACGACCTGGTCGACCCCTGCCGCGGAGTCCTTGCCCGGATCGATGACCACGCACTCCGACCCGGGACCGGCTGCCACGACGTAGCAGTTGGTCCCCCAGGGTCCGGCGGGGAAGCCGGCGATGAACACGGGCGTCAGTCCTTGCTAGTCGTCTTGCCAGTCGTCTGCTTGTCGGTGGAAGCCTACCGAGGGCCCTCGGGGCCATGACTACGATGGGCGACCATGAGCTCCGACAAGCAGTCCCGAGACGACTCGGCCCCGGTTGACATGCCCTGGGGTCGGGTGGCCGAGGACGGCACCGTCTATGTCCGCACCGCCGATGGCGAGCGCCCCGTGGGGTCCTACGAGGCCGGCACGGCCGAGGAGGCGCTGGAGTTCTTCACCAAGCGCTTCGACGAGCTCGAGGGCAAGGTGCACCTGCTCGAGCAGCGGGTCGCCACGGGCCGGCTGGCCCCCGAGGAGGCGAGCTCGTCGGTGAAGGCCCTGCGCGAGCAGGTGGTCGACGCCCACGCGGTCGGGGACCTGGTCGCGCTCGCGGCCCGGCTCGACGCGCTGGCGCCGGTCATCGCCGTTCAGCGCTCGGCCCGCAAGGAGGAGCGCGCGCAGAAGGCCGCCGAGTCGAAGGCCGCCAAGGAGGAGCTCGTCGCCGAGGCCGAGCGGCTCGCCGAGGGCACCGACTGGCGCAACGGCGCCAACCGGTTGCGCGACCTGCTGGCGACGTGGAAGGAGCTCCCGCGGCTCGATCGCGCCACCGACGACGCGCTGTGGCGGCGCTTCTCCACCGCCCGCACCACCTACACCCGCCACCGCAAGGCGCACTTCGCCGAGGAGCACGAGCGCCGCGACTCCGCCCGCGTCGTGAAGGAGCGGCTCGTCAAGGAGGCCGAGGCCCTCGCGTCGTCGACGGAGTGGGGCCCGACCGCCGGCAAGTACCGCGACCTGATGCGCGAGTGGAAGGCCGCCGGACCGGCGCCGCGCGACGTCGACGACAAGCTCTGGCAGCGCTTCCGCGGGGCCCAGGACACCTTCTTCGGCGCCCGCGACGCCGCCAACGCCGCTCTCGACCAGGAGTTCGCGGCCAACGCCGAGGTCAAGGAGGCCATCCTCGTCGAGGCCGAGGCCCTGGTGCCCGTCACCGACCTCGAGGCGACCAAGAAGACGTTCCGTGAGCTCGCCGACCGGTGGGACGCCGCCGGCAAGGTCCCCCGCGACCGGATGAAGGAGCTCGAGGGGCGCATGCGCAAGGTCGAGCAGGCGATCCGGGCCGTCGAGGACGAGCAGTGGAGCCGCAGCGACCCGGAGAAGTCCGCCCGCGCCGACGACATGATCGGCAAGCTCGAGGCCGGGATCGCCGAGGCGCAGGCGCGCCTCGACAAGGCTGCCGCCGCCGGCGACGATCGCAAGGTCAAGGACCTCCAGGGCGAGCTCGAGAGCAAGCAGGCGTTCCTCGAGATGGCCCGCCGGGCGGCGGCCGACTTCAGCTGAGCCCGGCCCGCCGCGGCTTCGCCCGGCGTCCCCGAGGGGCGCCGGGTCAGGCCGTGACGCGGTAGGCGTCGAACACGCCCGGCACGGCGCGCACGGCCCGCAGCACGCCGTCGAGGTGGGCGGCGTCGGCCATCTCGAAGGAGAACCGGCTCTTGGCGACCCGGTCGCGCGTGGTGGACAGCGTGGCGCTGAGGATGTTCACGTGCGCGTCGGAGAGCGCCATGGTGATGTCCGACAGCAGCCGGGCCCGGTCGAGCGCCTCGACCTGGATGTTGACCAGGAACGTCGACTGCGACGTCGGCGCCCACTCCACCTCGAGCACCCGCTCGGGCTGGCCGAGCAGGCTGGCGGCGTTGGTGCAGTCCTTGCGGTGCACCGAGACTCCCCCGCCTTTGGTGACGAAGCCGAGGATCGGGTCGGGTGGCACCGGGGTGCAGCACTTGGCCAGCTTGACCCACAGGTCGTCGACGCCCTTGACGATGACCCCGGAGTCGGCGGGTCCGCGCTTGGTGGCGGTGCGGGATCGGCCGGTGATGGTGACGCCCTCGGCGAGGTCCTCCTGGGCACCCTCGTCGCCACCGTGCAGGTCGATGACGCGGCGTACGACGGCCTGGGCGCTGAGGTTGCCCTCCCCCACCGCGGCGTAGAGGGCCGACACGTCGGCGTGGTGGAAGTGCTCGGCCACGAGCGCCAGCACGTCGTGGGTCATCAGCCGGTTGAGGGGCAGGCCCTCCTTGCGCATGAGCTTGGCGATCTGGTCCTTGCCGCGCTCGATCGCCTCGTCGCGCCGCTCCTTGGTGAACCACTGGCGGATCTTGGAGCGGGCGCGCGGCGACTGCACGAAGTTGAGCCAGTCGCGCGAGGGCCCGGACGTGGGCGACTTGGACGTGAACACCTCGACCACGTCGCCGTTGTCGAGGGTCGACTCCAGCGGCACGAGGCGACCGTTGACCCGCGAGCCGATCGTGTGGTGGCCGACCTCGGTGTGCACGGCGTAGGCGAAGTCGACCGGCGTGGCGCCCATCGGCAGCGCGATCACGTCGCCGCGGGGGGTGAAGACGTAGACCTGCTGCTGGTTCATCTCGAAGCGCAGCGACTCCAGGAACTCGCCCGGATCCTCCACCTCGCTCTGCCAGTCGAGGAGCTGGCGCAGCCAGGTGAGGTCGTCCTTGTCGCCGAGGCGGTCGGTGTCGACGCCCGCCTTGGAGTTCTCCTTGTACTTCCAGTGCGCGGCGACGCCGTACTCGGCGCGGCGGTGCTGCGCGAACGTGCGGATCTGCACCTCGACCGGCTTGCCCTGCGGGCCGATGACCGTCGTGTGGAGCGACTGGTACATGTTGAACTTCGGCATCGCGACGTAGTCCTTGAACCGCCCCAGCACCGGGTTCCAGCGCGAGTGGATGACGCCGAGCGCGCTGTAGCAGTCGCGGTCCTCGTCGACGAGGATCCGGATGCCGACGAGGTCGTAGATGTCGGAGAAGTCGCGGCCGCCGACGATCATCTTCTGGTAGATCGAGTAGTAGTGCTTGGGCCGGCCGGTCACCTTGGCGTTGATCCGCGCGGCCTTGAGGTCCTGCTCGATCTCCGCGACCACCTCGGCGAGGAACTGGTCGCGCGAGGGGGCCCGCTCGGCCACCATCCGGACGATCTCGTCGTAGATCTTCGGGTGGAGCGTGGCGAACGCCAGGTCCTCCAGCTCCCACTTGAGGGTGTTCATGCCGAGCCGGTGGGCCAGCGGGGCGTAGATGTCGAGGGTCTCGCGGCTCGAGCGCTCCTGCGAGGCCGCCGGGACGTAGCGCAGGGTGCGCATGTTGTGCAGCCGGTCGGCCAGCTTGATGACCAGCACGCGGATGTCGCGCGACATCGCCACGATCATCTTCCGGATGGTCTCGGCCTGCGCCGAGTCGCCGTACTGCACCTTGTCGAGCTTGGTGACACCGTCGACGAGCAGCGCCACCTCGTCGCCGAAGTCGGCGCGCAGCGCGTCGAGGGTGTAGGGCGTGTCCTCGACCGTGTCGTGGAGCAGCGCCGCGACCAGCGTCGGCTCGGTCATGCCGATGTCGGCGAGGATGGTGGTCACCGCGAGCGGGTGGGTGATGTAGGGGTCGCCGCTCTTGCGCATCTGGCCGGTGTGCCACTTGTCGGCCACCGCGTAGGCGCGCTCGAGGAGCGCCAGGTCTGCCTTGGGATGGTTGGCCCGCACGGCCCGGAACAACGGCTCGAGCACCGGGTTGGAGGACGGCGGCCGGGTGCCGACGCGGGCCAGGCGGGCGCGCATGCCGCGCGCGCTCGGGGACGCCTTCGCGTCGTGCGCCGGTGCCTGCTCCTCTGCCATTGGCCCAGTCTAGTGAGGGTGTCGGCGAGCGATGCGCGGGGACGGGACGGGCACGGTCAGATCGTGAGCAGCGTGGCGATCGGAAGGTCGCCGGTGACCGCGCGCGGGTCGAGGAAGGAGAGCTCCATCAGCACCGACACACCGGTCACCACGCCGCCGGCGGTCTCGACGAGCTCGCGCGTCGCGCGCGCGGTGCCGCCGGTGGCGAGCACGTCGTCGACGAGGAGCACGCGCTCCCCCGGCGCGATGGCGTCCTTGTGCAGCTCGAGGGTGGCCTCGCCGTACTCGAGCGAGTAGGAGACGGCGTGGGCCTCGCGCGGCAGCTTGCCCGCCTTGCGCACCGGGACGAAGCCGACGCCGAGCGCCAGCGCCACCGGGGCCGCGAGGATGAAGCCGCGGGCCTCCATGCCGACGACCTTGTCGACGACCACGCGGCCGCGCTCGTCACGACCGGCGGCCGCCAGCGCGGCGATGACCGCGGAGAACGCCTCGTGGTCGGCCAGGACGGGGGTGATGTCCTTGAAGGTCACCCCTTCCTCGGGCCAGTCCGCGACGTCGACGACGAGGCGCTCGAGCGCCTCCTTCGCCGTACGACGATCAGGCATCGTCGCGGGGGTCGGCGTCGGGCTGCTGCAGCGGCTCGTCGACCTTGGCGATCGCCGCGCGCACGACCTCGATCTGGGTGCCCGGGGCGATCTCGAGCCGGGCGCGGTCGTCGGTGAGCGAGACCACGGTGCCGAAGATGCCGGAGGACGTCATCACGCGCTGGCCGACCTCGATGCTCTGCTGCAGGCGCAGGACCTCCTTCTGGCGGCGCTGCTGCGGGCGGATCACCATGAACCAGAAGAGGGCCACGATGGCGACCAGGGGCAGAAGGGCAGCGACATCGTTCACGGTGGGGGTCTCCTCGGGGGGTCGGGTGCGTGAGCGCGTGGGAGTCTACGCGGGTCGCCCGGCGAGCTCACACGTCGTCGAAGAGGCCGGAGTCGAGGCCGGAGACGACGGTCGGGACGGCGGGCGGGGTGAGGCCGAGGTGCTGCCACGCGGCGGGCGTCGCGACCCGCCCTCGGGGGGTGCGGGCGAGCATGCCCAGCCGGACGAGGAAGGGCTCGGCCACCTCCTCGACGGTCTCGCGCTCCTCGCCGACCGCGACCGCGAGGGTGGAGACCCCCACCGGTCCCCCGCCGAACCGGCGGCAGAGCACGTCGAGCACGGCCCGGTCGAGCCGGTCGAGGCCGGACTCGTCGACCTCGAAGAGGTCGAGGGCCGCGTGGGCGACGGGCAGGCTCAGCACCCCGTCGGCCCGCACCTGGGCGTAGTCGCGGACCCGGCGCAGCAGGCGGTTGGCGATGCGGGGGGTGCCGCGCGAGCGTGACGCGATCTCGCTGGAGCCCTCGGGTGTGACGTGCACGCCGAGCAGCCCCGCGGAGCGGTGCACGATCCGGTCGAGCTCGTGGGGCTCGTAGAACTCGAGGTGGGCGGTGAAGCCGAACCGGTCGCGCAGGGGCCCCGGCAGCAGGCCGGCGCGGGTGGTGGCGCCGACGAGGGTGAACGGCGGGATCTCGAGCGGGATCGCGGTCGCACCCGGCCCCTTGCCGATGACGACGTCGACCCGGAAGTCCTCCATCGCCATGTAGAGCATCTCCTCGGCCGGGCGCGACATCCGGTGGATCTCGTCGACGAAGAGCACGTCGCCCTCGTTGAGCCCCGAGAGGATCGCCGCGAGGTCGCCGGCGTGGGTGATCGCCGGCCCGCTGGTGAGCCGCAGCGGCGTGCTCATCTCGGCGGCGATGATCATCGCGAGCGTGGTCTTGCCGAGCCCCGGCGGGCCGGACAGCAGCACGTGGTCGGGCGCCCGGCCGCGGCGGCGGGCGGCCTCGAGGACCAGCCCGAGCTGGTCGCGCACCCGCGCCTGCCCGACGACCTCGTCGAGCGTGCGGGGCCGCAACGCCGCCTCCACCGCGCGCTCGTCGCCGTCGGCGTCGGCGTCGGTGAGCCGCTGGAGGTGGCCCAGCTCGGCGTCGGTGAGCCGGAGCTCGTCGTTGAGGTCGCCGTGGAGGTCCTCGTCGGTGTCGTCCCAGTTCATCGGCTCAGGCCTTGCTCAGCGTGCGGAGCGCGGCGCGCAGCAGCGCGCCGACGTCGGGCTGGTCGCCGGCCTCGGGAGCCACGGCGTCGACCGCCTTCTCCGACTCCTTGGCCGACCAGCCGAGGCCGACGAGGCCCTGCTGGACCTGGTCGCGCCAGGCCTCCGTGGGCGGGGACGCCGCGGCCGGGTGGTGGGCCCCGACGGGAGGACCGATGCGGTCCTTGAGCTCGAGGATGATGCGCTGGGCGCCCTTCTGCCCGATGCCGGGGACCCGGGTGAGCGCCTTGACGTCCTCGGTGGTCACGGCCCGGCGCACCTCGTCGGGGCTCATCACGGCCACGATGGCCTGGGCGACCTTGGGCCCGACCCCCGAGGCGGTCTGGACGATCTCGAAGACCTGCTTCTCGTCGTCGTCGAGGAAGCCGAAGATCGTCAGGCTGTCCTCGCGGACGACCATGCTCGTGGGCAGCGTCGCGGGGCGCCCGACCCGCAGCGTCGCCAGCGTGCCGGGGGTGCACATCAGCTCGAGCCCCACGCCACCGACCTCGAGGACGGCGCTGGACAAGGTGACGGCGGCGACCTCGCCGCGGACGAAGGCGATCATCGGGTCCTCACGTGGGTGGTGCTCGGTGGGGTGCTGGTCGGGCTGGGGCGCCGCGGGGCTCGTTGCTGCGCTCGGGCCTGGGCGGCGGCGGCCTCGAGCCGGGTGCTGGCCGAGCCCCGCCAGACGTGGGTGATGGCCAGCGCGAGCGCGTCGGCGGCATCGGCCGGCTTGGGCAGCTCGGCCAGCCGGAGGATCCGCACCACCATCGCGCCCACCTGGGCCTTGTCGGCTCGGCCGTTGCCGGAGACGGCCGCCTTGACCTCGCTCGGGGTGTGCATCGCGATGGGCAGGCCGCGCCGGGCGGCGACGACGAGCGCGATGCCGCTGGCCTGGGCGGTGCCCATGATGGTGCTGGAGTCGGAGCGGGCGAAGACCCGCTCCACGGCGACGGCGTCGGGCCGGTGCTCCTCGATCCAGGCGTCGAGGCCCTTCTCGATGGTGACCAGCCGCTCGGCGATCGGCAGGGAGGAGCTGGTGCGGACCACCCCGACGTCGACCAGCGTCAGCGGCCGGCCGACGCTGCCGTCGACCACCCCGACGCCGCAGCGGGTGAGGCCGGGGTCGATGCCGAGCACGCGCACGAAGCTCCCCTTCCGCCGTCGGTCCGGCCACGTCGTCCGAACATGTGTTCGTGCGACCACGCTAACCCGCGGCGGCCGCGGGTCGTCGTACGACACGCGGCACGGCGCGGGGCTCAGGCGTCGGCGGTCTCGAGCTCGGCCATCACCTCGGCGGGGATGTCGACGTTGGTGAAGACGTCCTGCACGTCGTCGAGGTCCTCGAGCGCGTCGACGAGCCGCAGCACCTTGGTCGCCCCGTCGGCGTCGACGGGGATCTCGAGGCTGGGCACGAACTCCACGTCGGCGGAGTCGTAGTCGATGCCGGCGTCCTGCAGCGCCGTGCGGACCGCGACGACGTCGGTCGCCTCGCTCTGCACCTGGAACGCCTCGTCGAGGTCGTTGACCTCCTCCGCGCCCGCGTCGAGGGTCGCCTCGAGGACGTCGTCCTCGCTCACCTCGCGGTCGTCCTGCGACTTGGGCACCGTCACGACGCCCTTGCGGGTGAACAGCCGCGAGACCGACCCGGGGTCGGCCATGGTGCCGCCGTTGCGGGTGACCGCGGTGCGGACCTCCATCGCGGCGCGGTTCTTGTTGTCGGTGAGGCACTCGACGAGGAACGCGACGCCCTGCGGGCCGTAGACCTCGTAGGAGATGCCCTGGTAGTCGACCCCGCCCGACTCGGCGCCCGAGCCGCGCTTGACCGCGGAGTCGATGTTCTTGTTGGGGACCGAGCTCTTCTTCGCCTTCTGGATGGCGTCGTAGAGGGTCGGGTTGCCGGCGGGGTCGCCGCCGCCCTGCTTCGCCGCGACCTCGATGTTCTTGATCAGCTTGGCGAAGAGCTTGCCGCGCTTGGCGTCGATCGCGGCCTTCTTGTGCTTGGTCGTTGCCCACTTGGAGTGGCCTGACATGAGTCCCTCTATCCGTCGCTCGAGCCTGGGCGGTCGTCAGGCCGAGCGCACCAGGTCCACGAACATGCCGTGCACCCGGCCGTCGCCGCCGACCTCTGGGTGGAACGAGGTCGCCATCAGGGGGCCTTGACGGACCGCGACGATCCTACCCGCGGCCGGGCCGTCCTCCACCCGCCCCAGCACCTCGACGTCCTCGTCGACCGCCTCGACCCACGGCGCGCGGATGAAGATCGCCCGCACCGGGTCCGCCAGCCCGTCGAGGTGGAGGTCCTCCTCGAAGGAGTCGACCTGGCGACCGAAGGCGTTGCGGCGCACGGTGATGTGCAGCCCGCCGACGCTCTCCTGGCCCGCTGCCCCGTCCTCGATGCGGTCGGCGAGCAGGATCATCCCGGCGCAGGTCCCGAAGGTGGGCAGCCCTCCGCGGACGGCGTCGCGCAGCGGCTCGAGCAGCTCGAAGATCCTCGCGAGCTTGACCATCGTCGTGGACTCCCCGCCCGGGATCACGAGGCCGTCGCAGGCGGCGAGCTCGACCCGACGGCGTACGGCGACCGGGTCCGCGCCCGCGGCCCGCAGCACCTCGAGGTGCTCGCGCACGTCGCCCTGCAGGGCCAGCACGCCGATGGTCGGGTCCACGAGCGCCGATCCTAGGTCGCGGTGACGCCGCCCGCCGGTTGGGGCACACTCGCCCCATGGGCGGCGGGTGGGAGCAGGTTCCGGAGGCGCGAGTCCCCGCGCCCCTGCTCCCACACGTCACGTCGATGTACGGCTACGCGGCCAGCGGGCTGGCGCCGGGCGTGCACCGCGGACTCCCATCGGCCGCGCTCACGATGGTGCTGAGCCTCGACGAGCCGCTGCGCACCGCACCCACGGCGAAGGACTGGGGCGCCGGGGTGCGCGACGCGCAGTGGGTCAGCCTCGGCGGGCTGCACACCCGTCCGGCGATGGTCGAGCAGCCCGGCCGGTGGGCCGGGGTCCAGCTCACCCTCGATCCCGTGGGTGTGCGGCGGCTGCTGGGCGTCCCCGCGGCCGAGCTGCCCGTGGGCAGCTGGGACGCGCGCGACCTGTTCGGCGCCGAGGTCGACCGGGTGGTCGAGGAGATGCACGCGGCGCCCGACTGGAACGGGCGGTATGCCGCGGTCGCCGGCTTCCTGTCGCGCCGCATCCGCCGCACGCAGCGCGGCGCGGAGCCGCGCGACGCGTCCGCGGAGGTCCGCGAGGCGTGGCGGCTGCTCACCCGGCGGCGCCACCTCGCGGTGGCCGACGTGGCCGACGCCGTCGGCTACAGCCGCCGGCGGCTCCACCAGCTGATCACGGCCGAGACGGGCCACGGCCCGAAGACCGTGCAGCGGCTGGCCCGCTTCGACGCCGCCCGGCGCGCGGTGGTCGCGGCCGGGGCGTCGGGCTCCTCGCTCGCCCAGGTCGCTGCCCGCACCGGCTACTACGACCAGTCGCACCTGGTCCGCGACTTCAGGGAGTTCGCGGGCCTCGGGCCGTCGGCGTGGCTCGCCGCGGAGTTCCCAAATGTCCAAGGCGCACCACCCGGGGTCGCGGCAGCATCGCCGTCATGAGCGAACAGCACCCACCGACCGTGTGGCCCGCCCTGCAGGCCCACGACCCCGATGCCGTCATCCGCGCCCTCGTCGCCCTCGGGTTCGAGGAGACCGCGGCCTACCGCGACGAGGCGGGCGTCGTCCAGCACGCCCAGCTCGACTGGCCCGAGGGAGGCGGCGTGATGCTCGGCTGCCACAAGCCGGACGGCCCGTTCACGCAGCAGCCCGGCACCAGCGCGGCGTACGTCGTCGCGCCGGACGTCGACGCCGTGCACCGGCGCGCCGCCGAGGCGGGCCTCGAGCCCGGCGAGATCGTCGAGCAGGACTACGGCAGCCGTGAGTTCCGGGTCACCGACGCGGAGGGCAACCAGTGGTCGTTCGGCACCTACGCCGGCGAGCCGCGGCGAGGCTGAGCCCGCCGCGGTCCCGCGTCACCAGCCACGCTCGGCCAGGCGATGCGGCTGCGGGATCTCGTCGACGTTGATGCCGACCATCGCCTCGCCGAGCCCGCGCGAGACCTTGGCGACGACGTCGGGGTCGTCGTGGAACGTGGTGGCCTTGACGATCGCCTCGGCGCGCTGGGCCGGGTTGCCGGACTTGAAGATGCCCGAGCCCACGAACACGCCCTCGGCGCCGAGCTGCATCATCATCGCCGCGTCCGCCGGGGTGGCGATGCCGCCGGCGGTGAAGAGCACGACCGGCAGCTTGCCCGCCGCCGCGACCTCCTTGACCAGGTCGTAGGGCGCCTGCAGCTCCTTGGCCGCGACGTAGAGCTCGTCCTCGGACATGCCGTGCAGCCGGCGGAGCTCCCCGCCGATCGTGCGCATGTGCATGACCGCGTTGGACACGTCGCCCGTGCCCGCCTCGCCCTTGGAGCGGATCATCGCCGCGCCCTCGGTGATGCGGCGCAGCGCCTCGCCCAGGTTGGTCGCGCCGCACACGAACGGGACGGTGAAGGCCCACTTGTCGATGTGGTTGGCGTAGTCGGCCGGGGTGAGCACCTCGGACTCGTCGACGTAGTCGACGCCGAGCGACTGCAGCACCTGGGCCTCGGCGAAGTGGCCGATGCGGGCCTTGGCCATCACGGGGATCGAGACGGTCTCGATGATGGAGTCGATCATGTCGGGGTCGCTCATCCGCGACACCCCGCCCTGGGCGCGGATGTCGGCGGGCACCCGCTCCAGCGCCATCACCGCGACGGCGCCGGCGTCCTCGGCGATCCGGGCCTGCTCGGCGGTCACGACGTCCATGATCACGCCGCCCTTGAGCATCTCGGCCATGCCGCGCTTGACGCGGCTGGTGCCGTGCTCGATGGGGGTCTGGGACGAGGTGTGCTCAGCCATGCCTCGATCGTAGTGCCGCACCGCCCGGACGGGGGCATCGGCGTGAGACCTGGATCACACCGCGCTCAGGCCTGGGAGGCCGCCCGGTCGAGGGCCTGGCGGCGCACCACCCAGATGCGCTGGGCGACCGTCACCGAGCTCAGCGCCCCGAGCAGCGCGAGGCCCCACGCGAGCACCAGCGGCTGGTCGCTCAGCTCGGCGGCGATGGCGGCGATGCCCAGGACCACGAGCCGGTCGGCGCGCTCCATGATGCCCACGCGGGCGGTGAAGCCGAGCGACTCGGCCCTGGCCCGGGCGTAGGAGGTCGAGACGCCCGTGACGAGGCAGAAGAGGGCCATGGCGGCCCCGAACATCGAGTCGCCGGGTCCGGCGAAGTAGAGGATCACCGCGCCGAAGACCACGGCGTCGGCGATGCGGTCGAGCGTCGAGTCGAGGAACGCCCCGAACGCGCTCGCCCGCTCGCTCATCCTGGCCATCGTGCCGTCGAGCAGGTCGAAGAGCGCGAAGACCGTCACGACGAGCGCGGCGACGACCAGCTCGCCGCGCGGCGCGAACCACAGCGCGGCGGTGCAGGTCGCGACGGTGCCGACCAGCGTGACCGCGTCGGGGCTCACCCCCAGGCGCAGCAGCAGGCGGGCGATCGGCGAGATGATCGCGGTGACGAGGCCGCGGATGTGTTCGAGCATGGTGGCCGCAGGCTACCGGTACCGCCTCATACGGGCCGCGCGCGGAACGCGAAAGCCAGGTACGAGAGGTCGCCGACCGCCTTTGCCACGACCCGCGACGCGCGAGGAAAACGAGCGTTGCCCATGGCGACGACGGGGAAGAACTCCTCGACCTCGTAGCCGGCCGTGGCAAAGAGGTCGTGAGCGCTCGACCGGGTGAAGAAGCGCAGGTGCGTGCGGTCGAGCAGCCCGGAGTCGACATAGTCGAACCTCCCGCGTACGGCGAGGTCGAAGAGGAACGGCAGGTGGCGGATGTTGGGAAGCTCTCCCACGATCACGCCGCCCGGGTGGAGCCGCTCGCGGGTGACCCGAAGGGCGTGCCACGGGTCGGCCATGTGCTCGAGCACGTGGTTGAAGCTGACACAGTCGAAGGCACCGGGCACCTCCTTGAGCGCGTCCGGGTAGAAGCCGCACGCCACGCCGGTCAGCTTCTGGGCTGCCGCCGCTGCGTCGAGGTCGTGCGGTTCGATGCCCCAGACCTCCCGACCAGGGACGCGCGCTTTCAGCCCGGCACCGAAGGTGCCGTCGTTGCACCCGACGTCGAGGACCCGGCGGGCGGAGTCGGGCACCAGGTCGGCGACGTGGGCGCGCGACTCCGACCAGTAGGGCGAATCAACGCCCTGGAAGGTGCGCGCGACAGGACGCGCGTCATCAGGGCGGGTCGGGCGCTGTGTCATGGGGTGACCCTAGTGGCCATCACGCTGGACTGAGCAGCGCGGCGCGGACGTCCGCAACCGCGGCGGGTGCACCCGTCACCGTCCAGTCGACCCCCCCGGCGCGTAGGACGACCGCGTCCCCGCCCGCACCGCGGATGATCGCCGCGCCGGGCAGCCGGTCCCAGGCCGGGACCGAGTGCTGGAAGAGCACGTCCCACTGGCCGGACGCGATCGCGACCATGTCCATCGTCCCGGAGCCGAACATCCGCAGGGTGCCGACCTGCCCGAGCGCCCGGGTGAACGCCTCCCCCACCTCGGTGCCGAAGTAGGGCGGGTGGAGGTAGCTCGCGGCACACCGCGCCTCGGGCGGCGTGTCCGGGAGCGGGGCGAGGGCCGTGCCGTCGCAGGTGCTGGGCAGGGCCGGACCGCCGACCCAGGTGCGGAGCGTGGCGGCGTGGTGGACCGCGCCGAGCAGCACGTCGTCCTCGTCGTGCAGCGCGATCGCGGAGCACCACCAGTCGCTGCCCCGGGAGAAGTTGTAGGTGCCGTCGACCGGGTCGATCACCCAGGTCCGGCCCGAGGTGCCCGCTCGCGAGGCGCCCTCCTCCCCCACGATCGCGTCGTCGGGGCGCTCGGCGGCGAGCTGCTGCACGATCAGCCGCTCGGCCGCGGTGTCGGCCTGGGTGACGATGTCGGACCCGCTGGTCTTGCGCTCGACGTCGAGGCCCTCTGAGCGGATGCGCGCGGCGAGCAGCGCCGCCTCGCGGACCAGGTCGGCAGCGAGAGCGGCGTCGGCGCGCAGGCGGGTGGTCACCCGAGCGACACTACCGAGCGATGCGGGGCCGCGCTCAGGCTCCGGGCCAGGCGTCGGCGAGCAGTGCGCGGGTGTCCTCGAGCAGCTGGGGGAGCATCTTGGTGCCCCCGACGACGGTGATGAAGTTGGCGTCGCCGGTCCACCGCGGCACCACGTGCTGGTGCAGGTGCTCCGACAGCGAGCCGCCCGCGGACCGGCCGAGGTTGAGTCCGACGTTGAACGAGTCGGGCCGGCTCACCGCGCGCAGGGTGCGCAGCGCCTGCTGCGTCATCGTCATCAGCTCGGTCGCCTCCTCGGTCGTGAGGTCCGTGAGGTCGGCGACGTGGCGGTAGGGCAGCACCATCAGGTGGCCGGGGTTGTAGGGGTGCAGGTTGAGCACGACGTACGTCGACGCGCCGCGCGCGACGACCAGCGACTCGTCGTCGGGGTGCGACGGGATCGCGCAGAACGGGCAGCCGTCGTCGTCGACCGCCGTGCGGACGTACGCCATCCGGTGGGGCGTCCAGATCCGCTCGAGCCCGCCGCCACTCGTCCCACCAGTCATGGCAGCGATCCTAGGGTGGGCCCATGACGTCGATCCGACCGGCACGCGACGCCGACATGGGTGCCGTCGCGGACCTGTGGCACGAAGGGTGGCACGACGGACACGCGGGGCACGTGCCCGGCGGGCTGACTGCCGCGCGCACCCTCGCGGCCTTCCACGAGCGCACGCCGCCCAGGGTGGCGGACACGACGGTCGCGGTCGCCGACGACGGGTCGCTGCAGGGGTTCGTGATGGTCGTGGACGACGAGGTGGAGCAGCTCTTCGTCGCCCGGTCGGCGCGCGGCGCCGGGGTCGCGGAGGACCTCCTCGCCGAGGCCGAGCGCCAGGTGGCCGCCACCGGGCACGAGACCGCCTGGCTGGCGGTGGTGGTCGGCAACGTGCGGGCGCGCCGGTTCTACGAGCGCTGCGGGTGGGCGGACCGCGGCGACCTGCCCTACGAGGTGGCGGCCGGCGACCAGACGTTCGTCTCGCCGTGCCGGAGGTACGAGAAGCCCGTGCGCCGAACGCCCAGCGGTGCGGACTCCAACAGTGGGATAGTGCCTCGCACTCACCGCTGACCGAACCGGGGGAACACCACCATGACCACGTCCCGGACCACCAGGCTGCTGACCGCGCCGATCGCCTGCGTGCTCGCGATCGCCCTGGGCACCACCGCGCCGGCGTCCGCCTCGAGCACCACCAAGCAGGATCCCCGGAACGACGTCGTCCTCGGCGACGCGAACCGCGGCCTCGACCTGGCGGCCGTGCAGCTCAAGACCCAGCACCGCAAGAAGAGCATCCGCGTCACCTTCAAGCTGCACTCGCCGGTGTCCTCCGCCGCCACCCTGATGAAGCCGGGCGGCGTGGCAGTGGAGTTCATCAAGAACAAGCGGATCTGGCGCATCGTGCGGATCGCCACGACGGACGGGGTCCTGGGCAGTGACGTGTGCAGCTATGCCAGGAGCGGGGAGGTCATCGAGCCCTACGACTGCAGCACGCTGCCGGTCACCCAGGTCGATGCCACGACCTATCGCACCGTCGTCGAGCTCAGGCAGGTCAAGAAGGGCGCCAAGGTGCTGCAGTGGACGGCAGGGTCGATGGACTTCAGCGCCGGCACACCCGTGGTGGACTCGCTGACGGCCAAGGACCGCAGGCCGTTCCGCTGGCGGCTCTGACCTGGACCGACCTGTCGGGCACGGTGATGGCTAGGTAGCGACGCCGAGCGCGGCGAGGCGTCGCCGGGCGTCGGTGAGGCCCTTTTCGTTGTCGGCGCGGTCGACTCCCCCGGTGCGGTCGTCGGACGCCAGCCGGCCGGCGAAGTAGACGCCCTGCACGGCCTCTCGGAAGCGGCTGAACGCGTCGAGGTGGCGCATCTCCTCGGCGCGGAGTGGGCCGCTCGCCAGGTAGGTGCGCAGGAAGCGCGAGGCGTGCTCCCGGCCTCCGAGGTACATGACGGCGGACGCGACGTCGTAGAGGACAGGCCCCCGCCGCGCCCCCGCCCAGTCGACCAGGCCCGTGACGCCCGAGCGGTCGTCGTGGAGGAACGCCTCGGGTGCGGGGTCGGTGTGCAGAGTCGCCCAGGTCACGGTCAGGGCGTCGGTCTCGGCCCGCACCGCCTCGATGGCTGCCACGAGCCACGGATGAGCGGTCACGCCGGGCATCCGTGGGTCGAGCCAGTCCGTCGCGAAGGCGGCGGGGCTGGGCCCCGGCGCCGGGTCCGAGGCCGCGTGGACACCGGCGAGCGTGCTCGCGATCCACTCCTGCTCCTCGTCGGCCTCTCCGTCCAGCTCCCGGCCGGGCACGTGCCGGAGCAGCGCGAGCGGCGGGTCGGTCAGGATCATCCGGCCGTCACGGGTGGGGACCGGATGCCCGGTGACGAAGCCCGACCGGGCGAGCGTCGTCGCGACCTCTCCCCCGGTGGCCAGATCCGCTGCGGCTGCTCGTGACACCGCCTTGGCGACGTACGTCGAGCCCTCGTGCTCGACGAGCCAGGTCTCCGAGTTCATCCCACCCCCCAACGACGTGACCGCGGCGCCGCTCATGCCCCAGAAGGTCTCCAGCAGGTCGCTCGGGCTCGTCCCGCGGCGTCCGGTCACGACGGGCCGTCCGTGCCGCTGCTGGGGGCGGTGGGCGACCAGTCGGTCCAGGCGGACCACCAGTGCTCGTCGCGGTCGAGCGACGCTTCGACGTGCGCCGCCTCGGCGAGGACATCGAGGACCGTCTGCGGAGAGATGCGCCCCTCGACCCGCTGGTGGTGCAGGTCCGCCACGTCCTTCCAGCGCCGCTGGCCCGAGGCGTCCACGACGAGGTCCAGCCCGTAGTCGTCGGTGTCGATGTGCCCGGGGCCGCGTTTCAGCGGTGCCTCGAAGTTGATGTACCAGTGACGGAACGAGCCGTCGGGATCGAAGAACTTCCACACGCTGTAGAGGTCACCGGCTCGGTAGAGCTGGAGCACGATCGCACCACGCCACTCCGAGTGCATCGCCCACGGGTGCACCCCGAACGGGTGAGCCGGGAAGGTGAACGCCGAGCCCGGGTCGAGCCGGACGGCCAGCCGGTCCCCGTCGTCGTGCACCACGGTCACCGGCGAGGTGAGCCACGCTCGGCCGTGCAGCACTTCGCGTCGCTCGATGACCTGGCCGGTCCGGAAGGGAGGCATGGTCGGACCCTAGGGGACCGGACGTACCGGTGGCCCCGCCACCGGGCCGGTGGCCGGGTGTGGGACGGGGTCGTCGATCCGGTGGTGTTGAGGTCGACGACCGCCTTGATGGTGACCGTGGTGCTGGAGTCGGCACACCAGGCGCGGACGTGGTCGAGCGGGACCGGCCGCCGCCCGTCCTCCACCCGAGCAGCGCCACTAGGACAGTCCCGTCCCCGCTGGGACACCCGGATCCGGGTGGTTGAGCGGGGACGTGACCGCTTGAGCACCCCTCGTAGACCGTGGCGTGGGGCGGGGCGACGAGCCGTGACCTACGCGAGCTACGTCCAGGCCTTCGCCAGCCGCGCCACGATCTCGGTGAGCCGGTCGGGCGAGGTGGCGAAGTTGAGCCGCACGTGGCCGGTGGTGCCGGGGGCGTAGGACTCCCCTGCGCTGACCTGCACACGGCCACGCTCGAGGGCGACGGCGGCGGCGTCCGTGTGGCCGTAGGCGGACGCGTCGAGCCAGGCGAGGTAGGTCGCCTCGACGGGGCGCATCCGCACCTCGGGCAGGTGGGTGGCGAGCAGCTCGCCGAGCAGGGCGCGCTGCTGGTCGAGGCGATCGACGAGCGAGGCGAGCCACGGGTCGCCCAGGCCGTAGGCCGCCCGGGCGGCGATCGCCCCGAGCGGCGAGTGCGAGTCGTTGCGCGCCATCGGCTGGTCCGCGAGCAGGGAACGGTCGGCCGCGGACGGCACGACGAGCTGCGCGCACCGCAGCCCGGCGGTGTTGAACGCCTTCGACGCGGCCACCACGGCCACTGCGTGGTCGTGGGTGCCCTCGACCGACAGGTAGGAGACGTGCTCGGCGCCGGGCAGGACGAGCGGCGCGTGGATCTCGTCGCTCACCACCCGCGCCCCGTGGCGCACGACCACGTCGCGGATGCCCTCGAGCTCGGCGCGGGTGAAGACGCGGCCCCACGGGTTGTGGGGCTGGGTCAGCAGCAGCGTCCGGGCCCCCTCGGCGAAGAGGCGGTCGAGCCGATCGAGGTCGATCTCGGCCCGCTCGGCGGACGCGGGCACGTCGAGGCGCACCTCCTCGCGGCCCGTGACGCTCGCCAGCCCGAACTGCGCGTTGTAGCCCGGCGTCGGGAAGACGACGCCGCCGGGCCCGCTGAGCACGTCGAGCGCGAGCCGCACGCCCGCCGTCACGTCGACCACCGGGATCACCGCCTCGGGCTCCGGCGCCCAGCCGACGTGCCGCGCCGACCAGCCGGCGTACGCCTCGGCGAGGGCGTGGTCGAAGCCGTAGAGCGGGTAGCCGGTGATGCCGTCGGCGAGCGCCTGCTGCACCGCGCCGAGCACCACAGGGTCGACGGCGTAGTCCATCTCGGCGACCCACGCCGGGAGCACGTCGTCGGGCACGCCCCACTTGAGCGGCAGCGCGCGGCGCGCCTGCTCGTCGGTCAGGTCGACGACCGGGCGCCGCTCCCCCGCGTCCCCCACCCCGGGCTCAGACCTGCTCGCGCGAGGCCACCGCGGCCGCCACCCGCTCGATCGCCTCGGCCAACGGCACGCCGTTGTCCTGGCGGCCGTCGCGGTAGCGGAACGACACGGCGCCCGCCTCGACGTCGTTGTCGCCGGCGATCATCATGAACGGCACCTTGGCCAGCTGGGCGTTGCGGATCTTCTTCTGCATCCGGTCGTCGGAGTCGTCGACCTCGACCCGCAGCCCCTGCGCCTTCATCTGCCGCGCGATGTCGAACAGGTAGTCGTTGTGCCGCTCGGCGATCGGGATGCCCTGCACCTGGACGGGAGCCAGCCAGGGCGGGAACGCGCCGGCGTAGTGCTCGACGAGGACGCCGATGAACCGCTCGATCGAGCCGAACTTCGCCGAGTGGATCATCACCGGCTGCTGCCGGGTGCCGTCGGCGGCGACGTACTCGAGGTTGAAGCGGTCGACGGCCGGCTGGTTGAAGTCGTACTGGATCGTGGACATCTGCCAGGTGCGCCCGATCGCGTCCTTGGCCTGCACCGAGATCTTGGGGCCGTAGAAGGCGGCACCACCCGGGTCGGGCACGAGGTCGACGCCGAACTTGCGCGCGGCGGTCTCGAGCACCGACGTCGCGGTCTCCCACTGGTCGTCGGAGCCGATGAACTTGTCGGGCTTGGAGTCGTCGCGCGTCGACAGCTCGAAGTAGTAGTCGTCGAGCCCGAAGTCGCGCAGCAGGCCGGTGACGAAGGTCAGCAGGTGCTCGACCTCGGCGGGAGCCTGCTCCGGGGTGACGTAGGAGTGCGAGTCGTCCTGGGTCATCGCCCGCACGCGGGTCAGGCCGTGCACCACGCCGGACTTCTCGTAGCGGTAGACCGACCCGAACTCGAAGAACCGCAGCGGCAGCTCGCGGTAGGAGCGCTGCCGGGAGCGGTAGATGAGGTTGTGCATGGGGCAGTTCATCGCCTTGAGGCGGTATTCGGCGTGCTCCATCTCCATCGGCGGGAACATGGTGTCCGCGTAGTAGGGCAGGTGCCCGGAGGTGTGGAACAGCCCGTCCTTGCTGATGTGCGGGGTGCCGACGTAGTCGAAGCCCTCCTCGAGGTGCCGGCGGCGGACGTAGTCCTCCATCTCCCGCTTGATGACGCCACCCTTGGGGTGGAACACCGCCATGCCCGACCCGATCTCGTCGGGGAACGAGTAGAGGTCGAGCTCGCGACCGAGCTTGCGGTGGTCGCGGCGCTCGGCCTCCTCGAGGCGGTGCAGGTGCTCCTCGAGCGCCTCCTTGGTCTCCCAGGCGGTGCCGTAGATGCGCTGGAGCTGCTTGTTCTTCTCGTCGCCGCGCCAGTAGGCCGCCGCTGAGCGCATCAGCTTGAACGCCGGGATCCGCTTGGTCGTCGGCAGGTGCGGGCCGCGGCACAGGTCGGACCACGCGACGTCGCCGTTGCGCCGGACGTTGTCGTAGATGGTGAGCTCGCCGCCGCCGACCTCGACGCTGGCGCCCTCGCCGATCGACTCCGGGTCCTCGGCGCCCGCGCCGCCCTTGAGCCCGATCAGCTCGATCTTGTAGGGCTCGTCCTTGAGCTCGTCGAGCGCCTCGGCGTCGGTGGTCACCCGGCGCTCGAACCGCTGGCCCTCCTTGATGATCTTGCGCATCGCGGTCTCGATCTCGGCGAGGTCCTCGGGCACGAACGGGGTCTCGACGTCGAAGTCGTAGTAGAAGCCGTTGGTGATCGGCGGGCCGATCCCGAGCCGGGCCTCGGGCCAGATCTGCTGCACCGCCTGCGCCAGCACGTGGGCGGTCGAGTGGCGCAGGATGTCGCGACCGTCGGGGCTGTCGATCGCCACGCCCTCGACCTGGTCGCCGTCGACGAGCTCGTAGGCGAGGTCCTTGAGCGTGCCGTCGACGCGCGCGGCGATGACGTCGGCGTCGTCGCGGAACAGCTCCCACGCCTTGGTGCCGGTCGTGACCGTGGTCTCCGCACGCTGATCGGCGTGGACGCGGACGACCTTGATGTCGGGCACGAGAGCTCCTGGAAGAGGTGGGACGGGATGTCGATGCGAGCCTATCGGCCGGGCTGCGGCCGGCTCACCCCGGTTTCGGCGTCCCACCTCGACGCGGTCAGACGCTGGTCGCGAAGCGCTCCCACGACCGGTGCCCGGCGAGCAGCGTCATCAGGTCGCCCTGGACGTCACCCGCCCCGTCGCCGGTCAGCACACCGGCGCCGGCGAGGCCGAGCTCGTCCACCACGGCGCGCCCCTCGCCGAAGGCCACGACGGCCTTGCAGTGGCGGAAGCACTCCTCCACCAGCAGGCCCACGCGCGGGTCGGTGGCGACGGTGGCGGCGGCCCCGGCCTTGCTGTCCCGGCTGGTCAACGCGTCGGCGGCCGGCGGGGCGGCGCCGGCGACCACGAGTGCGTCGAACTCGATGGACCGCGCGGTCGCGAAGGTGCGCTGGGCCACCAGGCCCTCCCCCAGCTCGCCGCCACGGGGCGCGATGAGCAGCGGCAGCACGCCGGCTGCCATCAGCTCCTCACGCAGCGCCGCGACGCCCGACAGGTCGCCGTCCGGGTCGACGACGATCCCCACGAGGCGGCCGTCGGCCGGCCAGGTCTCGCCGAGCTGCGACAGCGCGGGGCTGGGCCGGGGCTCGTCGTACTGCACGGTGGGCTCGGGAGCGGGCAGGCCGAGGGACTGCGCGACGCGGGCGCACAGCCCGGCGTCGATGTTGGCCAGGGCCAGCAGCTGGCGCTCCTTGATCGCCTGCTCGTAGCACTTGCCCAGCTCGAAGGAGTAGGCGTTGACGATGTGCTCCTGCTCGACCGCGCTCATGCTCAGCCAGAACAGTCGCGCCTGGCTGAAGTGGTCGTCGTACGACGCCGGGTTCTCGCGGACCTTCGAGCCCTCGGGCACCGTCACCGGCACGTCGACGAACGCCCCCTCGTCGGCACCCGCGAAGAACGGGCAGCCCGCGTCGAGCGAGTTGGGCTTGTAGGGCGCGACCCCGCCGTGCACCGCCTGCTGGTGGAAGCCGTCGCGGTGGTTGTCGTTGACCGGCGCGTGCGGGCGGTTGATCGGGATCTGGTTGAAGTTCGGCCCCGCCAGCCGGGTGAGCTGGGTGTCGAGGTAGGAGAAGTTGCGGGCCATCAGCAGCGGGTCGTCCGTGCCGTCGATGCCCGGCACGAGGTGGCCGGTGTGGAAGGCGACCTGCTCGGTCTCGGCGAAGAAGTTCGTCGGGTTCCCGTTGAGGGTCAGGGTGCCGATGACCTGCACGGGCGCCAGCTCCTCGGGCACGAGCTTGGTCGAGTCGAGCAGGTCGATCCCCTCGAACATCTGGTCGGGGGTGTCCGGGAAGGTCTGGATGCCGAGGTCCCACGAGGGGAACGCGCCCGCCTCGATGGCGTCATAGAGGTCGCGGCGGTGGAAGTCGGGGTCGACCCCGCCCGCGAGCTGCGCCTCCTCCCACGTGAGGGAGTGCACCCCGAGCCGGGGCTTCCAGTGGAACTTCACGAGCGTCGTGCCGCCCTCGGCGTCGACGAGCCGGAACGTATGGACGCCGAAGCCCTCCATCATCCGGTAGCTGCGCGGGATGCCGCGGTCCGACATGTTCCAGAGCGCGTGGTGCTGGGCCTCGGTGTGCAGCGACACGAAGTCCCAGAACGTGTCGTGGGCGCTCTGCGCCTGCGGGATCTCCCGGTCGGGGTGCGGCTTGCCCGCGTGGATGACGTCGGGGAACTTGATCCCGTCCTGGATGAAGAAGACCGGGATGTTGTTGGCGACCAGGTCCCAGTTGCCCTCGCGGGTGTAGAACTTCGTCGCGAAGCCGCGGGTGTCGCGCACGGTGTCGGCCGACCCGCGGGACCCGAGGACCGTCGAGAAGCGCACGAAGACGCGGGTCTCCTCACCCTTCTCGAAGACGCCCGCACGCGAGACCTGCGACGCCGCGCCGTTCGCGACGAAGACGCCGTGGGCTCCCGCGCCGCGGGCGTGGACGACGCGCTCGGGGATGCGCTCGTGGTCGAAGTGCATGATCTTCTCGCGGAGGTGGTGGTCCGAGAGGAGGGTCGGGCCGCGCGGTCCGGCCTTGAGCGAGTGGTCGCTGTCGCCGATCCGCACGCCGGTCGCGGTGGTGAGGTAGGCACCCTGCTGCGCGCTGGCGGTGGCCGGGTCCGCGCTCGGGGCGCCGGTGGGCGAGAGGGGCGTGGGCTGCTGCTGGTCCGGCTTCGGCGGCGGGACCTCGCGCGGCTCGGTGGGCTCCTCAAGCGTCGGCGGCTCGCTGCCGGGGGCACCGGGGACGGGCTTGTCGGTGAGCGAGACGGCCTCGGCGACGGCGTCGACGACCTCACCTGCCGCCTTCTTCGCGGCGGCCACGGGCTTGCTGGCGTTCATGCACTCTCCTGGGGTCGGTGGGGCTGGTGCTTCCTGTTCCCCCGAGGTGGGGGTCCATGCGCCCGACCGCGGTCCGATCACGACCCGACCGCGATCAGCCGCCCTTGATCCGCCGGCGGGCCAGCGCCACCGCGTTGGCGCCGATGGCGAGCAGCGCGCTGCCGTGACCGCCGCGCAGGCGGTTGTGCTCCTGGCGCGAGCCCAGCACGTTGCCCGGACCGGGCGTCACGTCGACCGTCTGGTCCTGGGCCGCGAGGGCGAACAACGGGCCGACGAGCCGGTCGTAGGCCCACGGCACGGCCGTGAAGCCGAGGCGGATCACCTGGTTGGCGAGGCCGACCTGGCCGCCGCGGCCTCCGTCGACCACGCCGAGGGCGCGCGCGGCGACGCGCTCGGGGGTCGTGACCGGGAAGGGTGGCCTCCCGGCCGCCCGGCCGTACGTCGCCGCCTGCCCGTAGATCGGCGTGTCGACGCCGCCGGGGGCGACGTAGCCGATGCGCACCCCGGGGCGGTCGCGGTTGTCGACGCGGAGCTGGCGCACCAGGGCGCGCACCCCCCACTTGCTGAGGACGTAGGCGGCCATGTCGGGCACCGCGATGTGGCCGATGACGGACCCGACGAACACCAGGTCGCCGGTGCCCTGGGCGCGCAGCACCGGCAGCACGTGGCGCGCGAGGTTGACCGAGCCGAGCAGGTTGGTCGCCACCACCTGGTCGAAGACCTCGGCCGGCACCTCGTCCACCCGGCCGTAGGCGACCACGCCCGCACTGCCGATCACGACATCGACGGCGAGGTGCCGCGCGAGCGCGGCGGCGACGGCGGCCTCGACCTGCGCGTCGTCGCTGATGTCGGCCGGCGCGACCATCGTGGACGCCGCGCCGAGCCCGTCGCAGTCAAGCGCCACCCGCTCGAGCGCCTCGCGGCCGCGGGCCAGCAGGACGAGGTGGTCGCCACGGCGCGCGGCCTGGCGCGCGGCCGCCTCGCCGATGCCGCTGGAGGCACCGGTGACCATGACGACGCGGGGGGCGCGGGGGCGTGCGGGCATGCCAGCAGGTACCCCCGTCGGCGCGCGAGCAACGGCGCCGGAGAGGCACGACCCCGACTTCAGGACGACATCCGCAGGACCCGACGGGACCTAGGTCCTCCCGGGTTGGGTGCCTTCGCCCCATGCGGGCGCACCTCGCTCGTCCCTAACCTCGGACACGAGGCGGGGACGACCCAGTACCCGCCCTGACGGAAGGCACAACATGCGCGCGTTTCTCGACCGGCTCGTCTCCTGGACGGGCGTGGCCCTCGCCGTCGTTCTCCTTGTCGCTGGCGGTCTCCTGACGTGGGCCAGCTCGTTCATCGGCGACCAGGTCAACGACCAGCTCACGATGCAGGACATCGTGATGCCGGAAGGCGACGCCCTCGGCGGCCTGTCCGACGAGGACGTGAGCGCCCTCGAGAAGTACGCCGGCAGCGTGATGGACACCGGCCCGGAGGCCCGCGCCTACGCCGACCACTACATCCTGGCGCACATGAACTCCTCGAGCGACGGTCGCACCTACCAGGAGGTGAGCGGCGAGTACCTCGCGCTCGACGACGAGGGCAAGGCCAGCGCCGAGGGCCAGGCGCTCGGCGGCCTGCGCCAGTCGCTCTTCATGGGCAACACGCTCCGCGGCCTGCTCCTCTACGGCTACGCGTTCGCCACCATCGGCACCATCGCCGGATACGCCGCGATCGCCGCCTTCGCCGGGGGCATCGCCCTCCTGGCGCTCGCACTGCTCGGCCTGCGGCACGCGAAGCGCACCGCCGAGGAGGGCACCGCGACGGAGCGGCAGACGGTCACCGTCTGACTCCCCCGCACCCCGAGAAGGACCCCGAGAAGGACCCCGAGAAGGACCCGGTCGCCCCACGGCGACCGGGTCCTTCGGTCGTGTCCGGGGTTCATCGGGCGGCGTCGATGTAACCGACCATCCGGTCGAAGAGCAGCGAGGCCCGGTGCAGGTCCTCCGACGCGCCGCGGGGGTCGGGCTGGGGGGCCAGGTCGACCAGTTCGCGCCAGCCGGGGCGCAGCTCGTCGGCCAGCGACGCGGCGATGCGGCCGGCGTCGCGCACGACCTGCGGGTCGACCGACCAGAAGGCCTCGAAGGTGCGCTCCTTCGGCGGGTGGGCGAGCTGGCCCGGACGCTGGACGGCCGCCAGACACGCCGGCAGGTCGACGGCGTCGCACACCACCAGCCACTCCCGGGTGAGCGGGGAGTCGGGCGGGACGGCCACCTCGACGGGCTCGCCGGGGCGCGGCGGCGCCGGCTCGGCGAAGTCGGCGAACACGACCGTGCACAGGGCCGTGCGCGCCAGCTCGCGCCACCGGTCGTAGGAGGGGCGCAGGAACTGCTCGCGCTGGAACGAGCCGAAGAGGACCGGGTCGGCGGCACGGGCGCAGCACTCGTCCTCGATGGCGCGGCTCATCGACACGAGCGTGCGCCGCGTGAGCACCTGCGGCGCGAGCGCCGGGTGCAGGCGGCGCAGCTCGGCGAAGACGGAGCCCGAGCGCAGGGGCGGGACCTCCGCGCGCCGGATGGCGGCCGCGAGCGAGAGCCCTCCGCGCCGACGGGCCAGGACGTCGAGGACGGCGTCGACGTCGGCCTCGGTGTAGCGGCGGTGCCCACCGCCCTGCCGGCTCGGCCGGGGAAATCCGTAGCGCTTCTCCCAGCTGCGGAGCGTGGAAATGGGTACTCCACTCCTGTGGGCCAGGTCCCCGATGGAGAGGGAATCGCGAGGGCTGGCGTCCACGTCCTGCACTCCTTCGCACCGTGCCTAGATCTACTTGGAAGTGTTGCATAGATTTTGCTGGGTAAGGATTGTCCAACCGCGGGAGGCACCAGATGACCGGCACAGGCACGGACGAGGCACTGGCACGGGTCCTCGACGACGGCCGCCGTCGCGCGAGCGCCATCGACGCCCACCACGCGCTGCTCTGGGAGGCGCTGTGCGCCTCGACCGAGGGCGGCAAGCGCTTCCGTCCCGCGCTGGTCGTCGCCGCCCACGACGCGCTGGGCGGTGAGTGCCACGACGCCGCCGTCGAGGTCGGCGCCGCCGTCGAGCTCCTCCACACCGCGTTGGTCATCCACGACGACGTGATCGACGACGACCACGTGCGCCGCGGCCGGCCCAACGTCAGCGGCACCTTCCGCGCCCTCGCCGGTGTCGACGGCGCCACGTCCGACGTCGCCGCCGGCTACGGCCTGACCGCCGCGATCCTGGCCGGTGACCTCGCCCTGGCCGCCGCCGTCCGGACGGTCGCGCTGAGCGGCGCCCCGGCCCCGGTCGTGGGGCGCCTGCTCGACCTCTTCGACGGTGCGCTCCACCGCACCGCATCGGGCGAGCTCGCCGACGTCCGCCTCGCCCTGGGCCTCGCCCCCGCCACCCTCGCGCAGAGCCTGGAGATGGAGGCGCAGAAGACCAGCGCGTACTCGTTCTCGCTGCCCCTCCAGGCCGGCGCGGTCCTGGCCGGCGCCGACGCCGCGACCACCGCCCGGCTCGACGACGCCGGGCGCGCGCTCGGCATCGCGTTCCAGCTCGTCGACGACCTCATCGGCGTGTTCGGCGACCCGGCCCGCTCCGGCAAGAGCTCGACGGGCGACCTGCGCACCCGCAAGCAGACGCCCCTCCTCGTCCACGCCCGCACGACGCCGCAGTGGAAGCAGGTGAGCGGCTACGTCGGCCACGACCTCACCGACGCCGAGCTCGACGAGGCCCGCGCACTGCTGGTCGAGTCGGGGTCGCGCCGGTTCGTGGCCGACCTCGCCGAGCGTCACCTCGCCCAGGCCCGCACCGTGCTCGACGGCCTGGGCATCCCCGGCGACCTGCTCGACGGCGTCACCGTGATGCCGCCCGTGCTGATCGACGACAGCGAGGTCGCGGCATGACGATGTTCGTCGGGCGCGGCACCCCCCGCAGCCTCTACGACGCGGTCGCCGAGGCCAGCGCCGCGGTCGTCATCCGCGAGTACTCCAGCTCGTTCGGGCTCGCCTCGCGGCTGCTGGCCGAGCCGGTGCGCACCCAGGTCCGCAACATCTACGCGCTCGTGCGGGTCGCCGACGAGATCGTCGACAACCCCGACCCCGCACTCGGCCGCGACGCCCGCGCCACGATGCTCGACTGGCTCGAGGCCGACGTGACCCACGCGCTGCGGGCCGGCTACAGCGGCAACCTGGTGGTGCACGCGTTCGCGCGCACGGCCGTCGCCGTGGGCATCCAGCACGACATCGTGACCCCGTTCTTCTCCTCGATGCGCACCGACCTCGACACCGCCACCCACACCCAGGAGAGCTTCGACCGCTACGTCTACGGCTCGGCGGAGGTCGTGGGGCTGATGTGCCTGCGCGCCTTCCTCGCCGCGCCCGACGCCCGCGCGGACCGCGACGCGCAGTACGACCGGCTCGCCGCGGGCGCCCGCTGCCTCGGGGCCGCCTTCCAGAAGCTCAACTTCCTGCGCGACCTGTCCGACGACCACGACCTGCTGCGGCGCGACTACTTCCCCGGGGTCGAGGCCGACTCGTTCTGCGACGCCGACCGCGACCGGATCCTCGACGACGTCGACGCCGACCTGCGCGCCGCCGCGGCGGTCGTGCCCGACCTTCCGCCCAGCAGCCGGCGCGCCGTGTGGGCGGCCCACGCCACCTTCGCCGAGCTCGCGGAGCGCCTGCACGCCGCCTCCGCCGAAGAGATCCGCGCCACCCGGGTCCAAGTCCCGGCGCCGGTCAAGCTGCGGCTCGCCGTCGGCGCGCTGCGCGGAGGCCGCTCGTGACGCTGCGCCTGCCCGAACGCCTCAGCCGGTTGGTCCCGACGTCTCGCCACACCGACGGCACGCCACGGCGCGTGGTCGTCGTCGGCGGCGGGATCGCCGGGCTGGCCACCGCCGCCCTGCTCGCCTCCCGTGGCCACTCGGTCGACCTGCTGGAGAAGAACGACGACCTCGGCGGCCGGGTCGGCAGCCTCGAGCGCGACGGCTTCCGGTTCGACACCGGGGCCTCGTGGTACCTCATGCCCGAGGTCTTCGAGCACTTCTTCGCCCTCCTCGGCACCTCGGCCGACGCCGAGCTCGACCTCACCGTGCTCGACCCGAGCTACCGGGTGTTCTTCGAGGGGCACCCCGAGCCGATGGACCTGCGCCCCGACCGCGCCCACAACCGCGCCCTGTTCGAGTCGCTGGAGCCGGGGGCCGGTGAGCGGTTCGACGCCTACCTCCGCTCGGCCGAGGACACCTACGACATGGCGCTGCGGCGCTTCCTCTACACCAGCTTCGACTCCCCCGGCGCGTTCGCGCACCCCGACGTCGTACGCCGCACGCCTGCCCTGGGCCGGCTCCTCACGCGGTCGCTGGAGAGCCACGTCGCCGGGTCGTTCACCGACACCAGGCTGCGCCAGGTGCTCGGCTACCCCGCGGTCTTCCTGGGCTCCTCCCCGAGCCGCGCGCCGAGCATGTACCACCTGATGAGCCGCCTCGACCTCGGCGACCGGGTGCTCTACCCGCAGGGCGGCTTCACCGAGCTGGTGCGGGTCGTCGCCGGGCTGGCGGAGAAGCACGGCGCACGGCTGCACACCGGCGCCCCCGTCACCCGCATCCTCACCTCCCGCCCCGGCACCGGCCGACCCGCCGTCACCGGCGTCGAGCACGACTCGGCCGACGGCCTGCGCACCGTCGACGCCGACGTCGTCGTGGGCGCCGCCGACCTGCACCACCTCGAGACCGCGCTGCTCCCGCCCGCGCTGCAGACCCACCCCGAGCCCGCGTGGCGCGGCCGCTCCCCCGGCACCGGCGCGGTGCTCGCGATGCTGGGCGTCGAGGGCCGGCTGCCGCAACTGCCGCACCACTCGCTCTTCTTCACCCGCGACTGGGGGCAGAACTTCCGCGACATCTTCGGGGAGAATGCCAAGGTGCCCGACCCCGCCTCGATCTACGTCTGCAAACCGTCCGAGAGCGACCCCACGGTGGCGCCCGAGGGGTCGGAGAACCTGTTCGTGCTGGTCCCCGTCCCTGCCGACACGGCCATCGGCGGGGGCGGCGACGACGGCGCGGGCTCCGAGACGGTCGAGCGCACCGCCGATGCGGCGATCGAGCAGATCGCGTCGTGGGCGGGCGTGCCCGACCTGCGCGAGCGGATCCGGGTGCGCCACACGGTCGGTCCAGACGACTTCGCCACGCGCTACCACGCCTGGCGCGGAGGCGCCCTCGGCCTCGAGCACACCCTGCGCCAGAGCGCGTTCCTGCGCCCCGGCAACGCCTCGGCCAAGGTCGACGGGCTGCTCTACGCCGGCGCCAGCACCGTGCCCGGCGTCGGCCTGCCGATGTGCCTGATCAGCGCCGAGCTCGTCCTCAAGCGGCTCTCCGGCGACCGTTCGAGCCAGCCGGTGCGCGCATGAGCCTGCCCCACTGGGCCTACGTCGCCATGCTCGCGTTCTGCCTCGCCGGCACGCTGCCCCTGGTGCCGGCGTTCCGGCTGACCGTGCTGCGGCAGCCGGGGCGCCTGCTGCTCACCATCGGCCTCGCCGGCACCCCGTTCCTGCTGTGGGACCTGTGGGCCACGCACACCGGCCACTGGTGGTTCGACGAGGGCCAGACGCTGCCGTGGCGCATCAAGGGCCTGCCGCTGGAGGAGATCGCGTTCTTCGTCGTCATCCCCCTCGTCTCGGTCCTGACGCTTGAGGGCGTGCGCGCCGCCCGGCGCGGCGTACGACCCGGGTCGGGGCGCCGTCGGGAGGAGGCCCGATGACCTACACCACCATCGCCGTCGCCTGCGTGGTGCTCGCCGTGGCGCTCGACCGCTGGGTCGTCCGCACCCGCGTCACCTCGACCCGCGACTGGTGGCTCGCCTACGCGATCATCGTGTTCTTCCAGCTGCTCTCCAACGGCTGGCTCACCGGCCGCGGCATCGTGCGCTACTCCGGCGACGCCATCCTCGGCAGCGGCGAGGTCACCTTCCTGGGCGACGGGCGGCTGGTCTACGCCCCGGTCGAGGACCTGATGTTCGGCTTCGGGCTGGTGCTGTGCAGCTGCGTGGCCTGGACCTGGCTGGGACGCCGGCGTGGGGAGGCGAGCGCATGAGCGTCGCGACCCGCCTGCAGGCGATGCAGCCCACCGACATCGGCGTGCCCGGACCCTCCTCGCTCGACATGGCGCGGGTCTTCCGCTCCGTGCGCGCCGACCCGCTGAGCTTCCTCGGCCAGGTGTCACAGCGCTTCGGCGACACCGTGTCGTTCCCGGTGCCCGGCCCGCCGGCGCTGCTGCTCACCGACCCCGCCGACGTCAAGCACGTGCTGCAGACCTCGGCACGCAGCTGGACCAAGGACACCGTGCAGTACGCCGCGCTCGCGCGCGTCACCGGTCCGGGCCTGCTCGCCTCGGCCGAGCCCAACTGGATCGAGCACCGCCGCCTGGCCGCCCCGGCGTTCCACCACCAGCGTCTCGGGGCCGTCGGCGACGAGGTCCGCGCGGCCGCCCGCACCGCCATCTCCGCCCGGCTGGGGCGCGTGGGCGACGACGGCGAGGTCGTCGACGTGGCAGCGCTCACGCACACGATCGGCCTCGACGCGGTCGGCCGGGCGCTCTTCAGCACCGACCTGTCCGGCCACGCCCACGACCTGCTGGCCGCGACGAGCGAGTCGGCCGACCTCGTGGTGCGGCTCGGGCGCTCGATCCTCCCGCGGGCCGAGTGGACCCCGACGCGCACCAACCTCCGGCTCCGGGCGGCCCGCCGGCGCCTCGACGAGGCCACCGCGGCGATCATCGCCGAGCGGCGCGCCCGCAATGCGCACCCGCCGGCAGGGGCGCCCGCCGCGCACGGCGACGACCTCCTCGGCCTGCTGCTCGACAGCGGCATGCGCGACGAGGAGATCCGCGACGAGCTCGTCACGATGGTCATCGCCGGGCACGAGACGGTCGCTGCCGCGCTCGCCTGGACCCTGATGCTGCTCGCCGAGCACCCCGAGGCGCAGGACCGCGCCCGGGCCGAGCTCGCGGCCCACCCCGGGCCGGTCGCGCTGGTCGGGCACCGCGACCGGCTGCCCTGGACGCGTGCCGTGGTCGACGAGGCGCTGCGCCTCTTCCCGCCGGCCTGGGCCATCTCGCGCCGCTCGGTCCGCGAGGACGAGGTGGCCGGGCGCACCGTCCCCGTGGGCACCCTGGCGATCATCAGCCCGTGGCTGGTCCACCGGCGCCCCGACCTCTGGCCCGACCCCGAGGCATTCCGGCCCGAGCGCTTCCTCGACGGCACCGCCCGCACCGGCTACCTCCCCTTCGGCCTCGGGCCGCGGCTGTGCATCGGGCGCGAGTTCGCGCTGGGCGAGATGGTCGTCGTGCTCGCCGAGCTGCTGGCCGAGCACCGCCTCGAGCTCCCCGGCGACCCGCGCGCGTGGTCGCGCCCCGTCGCCGAGGCGAAGGCCGCCGTCCACCCCCGCGGCGGCATGCCGCTCGTCGTACGACGCGTGCGCGCCCCGTGAGCGCCCTGGGCCTCGGCCCGCTCGACCTCGTCCTCGCCGTGCTGCTGCTGGCGGCGGCGCTGTGCGCGCAGCGCCTGGTCGCCGACCTCCGGACGCTGCCCTCGCCCACCGCTCCCCCGGCCGACCGACCGGCGGCGTCCGTGTCGGTGATCGTGCCCGCGCGCGACGAGGAGCACACGCTGCCCGCGCTGCTGCGGTCCGTGCACGCGCAGGTCCCCGCGGTGGCGGAGGTCGTCGTGGTCGACGACGCCTCCCGCGACTCGACCGCCGAGGTCGCCCGCGCCGGCGGCGCCCGCGTCGTTCCCGCCGGAGCCCCGCCCACCGGGTGGACCGGCAAGGCCTGGGCCTGCCACACCGGTGCCGCGGCCACCACGGGCGACCTGATCCTCTTCCTCGACGCCGACACGGTGCTGGCTCCGGGGGCCCTCGCGGGCCTGCTGACGGCGCACCGACGCCACGGCGGCCTGGTCTCGGTGCAGCCGCACCACGACGTCGTGCGCCCCTACGAGCAGCTGTCGGCCTACTTCAACGCCGTGGCGCTCATGGCCAGCGGCGCCTTCACCCCGACCCGGGCGGGCCGGAGGCGTCAGGCGCGCCCGGCCCATCCGCCGATGGCCTTCGGACCGTGCCTGCTGACCTCGCGCGCCGACCTCGCCGCCGCGGGCGGGCACGAGGCGGTCAGGTCCGCGATCCTCGACGACGCCGCGCTGGCGGCCGCCTACGCGCGAGCCGGGCTGCCCGTGTGGTGCGCGGTCGGCGGCGACGAGGTGCGGATGCGCAGCTATCCCGGCGGGGTGCGCCAGCTCGTGGCCGGCTGGACCAAGAACATCGCCTCGGGTGCGACGGCCGCCGCGCCGTCGGCCGGCGCGACGACAGTGGCGTGGATCAGCGCGCACCACGCCGTCGCCGTGGGGGCCGTGCTGTCCCTGGTGACCGCCACGACCGGGCAGGGGGCGTCCCTGCTCACGGGCAGCCCCGTGCTCTGGGCGCTCGCCTACGTCGGCGCGGCGCTGCAGCTGCGCTGGGTGCTGCGCCGCGCGGGCTCCTTCCGGTGGTGGGCGTGGGCGCTGTTCCCCGCGACGCTGCTCGCCTTCGACCTCGTCTTCGCCCGCTCCCTCGCGCTCACCGTCGTCCGCCGCTCCGTGCCGTGGCGCGGCCGCGAGGTGTCCCTCGCCGACCGCGGGTCGAGGCAGGGGGTCGCCTGATGCTGCGCCTCGTCATGCCGCAGGGCCTCACGATCGTGGTCGACGTGATCGCGTGGGGCGTCTTCCACGCCGCGACCGGCTACGCGGCCCACCGCCTGGGCGACGACCGGCTCGCCCGCGACGGATGGCTGCTGCGGGCGCGGGCGTTCGAGGACGGCGGGCGCTGGTATCGCCGCCGGTTGCGCATCCACCGCTGGAAGGACCGCGTGCCGGAGGCCGGCGCGCTCTTCGAGGGCGGGGTCAGCAAGCGCGAGCTGCCCGCGTTGGACGCCGACGGGCTGGCGATCTTCGTGCGCGAGACCCGTCGCGCCGAGCTGGCGCACTGGTGGGCGCTGTGCTGCAGCCCGCTCTTCATGCTGTGGAACCCGCCCCTCGCGGCCGCCCTGCTGGGCGCCTACGGGGTGCTGGTCAACCTGCCGTTCATCGCGATCCAGCGCTACAACCGCTTCCGGACGCAGGCGCTCCTCGCGCGCCTGTCGCGCAGGACGAGCGCGACATGACGAGTCCCGCGGCCTCGCGCTCGCGTCTCGGCACCCCGGTCGCCGAGCCGGAGGCCCGCGCGGCCGCGCCGGGCCAGGAGTCGCGCCACGGCCCGATCGCCCAGCTGCTGATCGCCTGTTCGCCTCTCAGCGCGATCCTGCTGACCTACTGGCTGGCGCAGTGGATCACCGCGCCGCTCGGGGTGGGCGACGGCGACGACACCAACCGGCTCGGCGCCGGCCTGCACGTGCTCGGCCCGGCCCGCGCCGACGAGGCGCTGCTGGGCACGATGCCCACCGTCTGGCTGCAGGCCCGGCTGGTCGACGGGTCCGCCCACTGGTACGACGCCCTCGCCGCGTCGGTCTACGTCACCCACTTCCTCACGATCCCGCTCATCACCGCGGTCGTCTGGTTCCGCCTGCGCGACCGGTTCGGTGAGTGGCTCACCGCCGTCCTGTCCCTGTCGCTGCTCGGCATCGTGGGCTACCTGGCCTACCCCGCCGCCCCGCCGTGGCTCGCCGCCGAGCGCGGCGACATCGGTGCCGTCGAGCGGATCTCGCACGTGGGCTGGCAGGTGCTGGGCCTCGACCCGGTCGGCCGGCTGGTGGAGCTCGGCCAGTCGGGCAGCAACCCGGTCGCCGCGATGCCGTCGCTGCACGCGGCGGCCGCGCTCCTGGCGGCGCTGTTCCTCTGGCCGTCGGTGTCGCGCGTGTCCCGGATGCTGCTCGTCGTCTACCCCCTCGCCATGGCCGTCACGCTCGTCTACACCGGCGAGCACTACGTCGTCGACGTGCTCGCTGGATGGCTGGTCGCGGTGCTCGGGGTGGGTGCGGCGCGCCTGGCCCGGCGCCGGTCGGGCACCGCCGCGGCGCCGGGGGACGCCCGATGAGCACGCGCCCGGCACACCTCCCCGGTCCCAGCGAGGCGACGGTCGGCTCGTCCGCTCGTGTGCTGCTGCACGCCGCCCACGCGGGGCCCACGCTGGCGGTCACCGTCCTCCTGGGGCTGCTCGCGCTCGCGCAGGGGCTCAGGCCCGGGACGACGGCGCTGCTCGTGGCCGCGGTGCTGACCGGCCAGCTGAGCGTGGGCTGGAGCAACGACCTGCTCGACCGCACGCGCGACCGCGCGGCCGGACGCGCCGACAAGCCGCTGGCCGCCGACGACGGCGCGGTCGCGCTCGTCCGTGCCGCGTGCGCCGCCGCGGTCGTGGTGTGTGTGGCGCTGTCGCTGTCCCTCGGCCCGGCAGCCGGGCTGGTCCACCTGGGCTGCGTGGCCTCGGCGTGGTGCTACAACCTCGGCCTGAAGGCGACCGTGTGGTCGTGGCTGCCCTACGCCCTGTCGTTCGGCGGCCTCACGGCCGTGGTCACGCTGGCCGACGGTGAGGCGCCGCCGTGGTGGTGGCCCGTGGGCGCGGCCCTCCTCGGCGTCGGGGCGCACCTGCTCAACGTGCTGCCCGACCTGGCCGACGACGCCGCGACGGGGGTACGCGGGCTGCCCCACCGGCTCGGGCCTCGGCTCATCGCGCCCGTCGCCGCCGCGGTCCTGGTGGTCGCGACCGGCGTCGTGCTCGCCGGGTCCGCTCCCCCGGTCCCCGCCTCGCTCACCGTCGCGGTCGTCGTGCTGGGCCTCGCCGCGGTCGTCGTGTCGCGCACCGGCCGGGCGCCCTTCGCCGCAGCGGTCGCCATCGCGCTGGTCGACGCCCTCCTCCTGGTGGTGGCCCGATGAGCCGCGCACCCGCCACTGAGCACTGGGACCTCGTCGTGGTCGGCGCCGGACCGGCGGGCTCGGCCACGGCCCTCGGCGCGCTCGCCGAGCAGCCCGGGCTGCGGGTCCTCCTCGTCGACCGCAGCGACTTCCCCCGCGACAAGTCGTGCGGCGACGGCATCGCGCCGCACGTCCTCGACGCGCTGGCGCCCGTCGGCGCCGCCGACGTCGTGGACGACTGGACCCCGCTGCGCCACCTCGAGCTCGCCCACGGCGACGTGTCGGTCTCCGGGCCGATGCGCCGGGAGGTCCACGTCGTGCCGCGCCGGGTCCTCGACGCCCGGCTCGTCGAGCGCGCCGTCGCGGCCGGAGCCGTCCTGCGCACCCACCGCGTCACCTCCCTCACCTCCACCGGCACCCCCGTGGTGTCGGGCACCGTCTCCGCCGACGTCGTGGTCGGAGCCGACGGGGCGCACTCGGTCGTGCGCACGACGCTGCTGGGCAAGCGGCGCGATCCGCGAGCCATCGCGATCCGCGGCTACGCGCCCACCACGCCCGAGATGGCCGGGCGCCAGGTCATCCGCTACGGCAGCCGCCGCCAGCCGTCGTACGCCTGGGCCTTCGACCGGGGTGACGGGCTGGCCAACGTCGGCTACGGCGAGCTCCTCCCCGGCGAGCGCACCGGCGACCGCGCGCCGAGCCGCCGGCTGCTGCTCGAGCAGCTCGAGGAGCTCGTGCCGGGCGCCGCCCGCACGGGCGACGACTGGCGCGGCCACCACCTGCCGCTGAGCAGCTGGCGCTGGGACCAGCCCGACGGCCCGGTGCTGCTCGCCGGCGACGCCGCGGGGCTGGTCAACCCGATGACCGGCGAGGGGATCTACTACGCCGTCGCCACCGGCATCGCGGCGGGGCGCACCGCGGCCCAGGCGGTGCGCGCCGGGCGGCCGCACGCGGCCGGCGCCCGGCACCGACGGGTGGTCCGCGACCTGCTCGGCACCCACCTGCGCCACACCTGGGCGGCCTCCCGGCTCGCGCAGTCGCCGCGGATCGTCGACGCCGGGATCCGCGCCGCGGGTCGCGAGCGCCACGCCTTCGACACCCTCGTCGAGCTCGGTCTCGGCGACGGCCGCATCGACACCCGCCTGGCGGGAGGGCTGCTCCGGGCCCTTCTCCGCCCGCCCGACCCGTCCCCCGAACCCTCCACACAGACCCGAGGTGGCTGACATGAGGATCCTCTCCGTCCGAGGCGCGCTGCCGCCCCACTCACATCCGCAGGCTGACATCACCGAGGCCTTCGGCGAGTTCATCTCCGAGCGCAGCCTCGACCGCTCGCTGATGCGGCGCCTCCACGCCAACGCCGGCGTCGAGCGGCGCCACACCGTCCTGCCGCTCGAGGAGTACGCCGGCATCGGGGACTTCGGGCACGCCAACGACCTCTTCATCGAGCACGCCGTCGAGCTGGGCTCGCGGGCACTGGTCGACGCGCTCAAGGCCGCCGACCTGACGCCGTCCGACGTCGACCTGGTGGTCACCGCGACCGTCACCGGCCTGGCCGTGCCCTCGCTCGACGCCCGGATCGCGGCGCAGGTCGGCCTGCGCGAGGACGTCCGCAGGATGCCGCTGGTGGGGCTGGGCTGCGTGGCGGGCGCCGCCGGGATCGGCCGCGTGCACGACTACCTGCTCGGCCACCCCGACCACACGGCCGTCCTGGTGGCGGTGGAGCTGTGCTCGCTCACCGTGCAGCGCGACGACGCGTCGGTGCCCAACCTGGTGGCGAGCGGGCTCTTCGGCGACGGCGCCGCTGCGGTGGTCGCGACCGGACGCGCCGGGCGTACGGGGCCGGTCGAGGTGCTCGACTCGCGCAGCCGCCTCTATCCCGACAGCGAGCGCACCATGGGCTTCGACGTCACCGGCAACGGTCTGCGGATCGTGCTCGACGCCGAGGTGCCGACGCTGGTGGGCCGCTTCGTGCGCGGCGACGTCGACGCCTTCCTCGCCGACCACGGGCTCACCCGCGCCGACATCGGGTGGTGGGTGTGCCACCCCGGCGGGCCGAAGGTCATCGAGGCGCTGGAGGAGGCGCTCGAGGTGCCCCGCGACGCCGTCCGGCTCACCTGGGAGTCGCTGGCCCGGGTCGGCAACCTGTCCTCGGTCTCGGTGCTGCACGTCCTGGAGGACACGCTGCGCGAGCGGCCGCCCGTGCCGGGCTCGCCCGGGGTGCTGATGGCGATGGGGCCGGGCTTCTGCTCCGAGCTCGTGCTGCTGCGGGCCGCGTCATGACCGGGCTCGTCGCGTTCACCGTGCTGGTGGCGCTCGTCGGGCTCGAACGGATCGCCGAGCTCGTCGTGTCCACCCGCAACGCGCGCTGGAGCCGCGAGCGCGGCGGCGTCGAGCACGGGCTCGGCCACTTCCCGTTCATGGTCGTGCTGCACACCGCCCTGCTGGTCGGCGCGTTGGCAGAGGCATGGATCCGCCAGCCCCAGGTGCCGTCGCTGCTGGCGTGGTCGATGCTCGCCCTCGTCGTCGCCTCCCAGGCGCTGCGCTGGTGGTGCATCGCCACCCTCGGCCCCCGCTGGAACACCCGCGTGATCGTGGTGCCCGGCATGCCACCCGTGACGTCGGGTCCCTACCGCTTCCTGCGCCACCCCAACTACGTCGCCGTGGTGGTCGAGGGCATCGCACTGCCGCTGGTCCACGCCGCCTGGATCACCGCGCTCGTCTTCACCGTCCTCAACGCCGCGCTGCTCGTCGTCCGCATCCGGGTGGAGGACGCCGCGCTCGCCACCCTCCCGGCCCCACCCGCCGGCTCCCCCACGAGCTCCACGGAGGCCGCAGGTGCGTGACCTCGTGGTGGCCGGCGGCGGGCCGGTGGGTCTCGCCACAGCCCTGCACGCACACCGCGCCGGCCTGTCCGTCGTGGTGCGCGAGCCGCGCACCGGCCCGATCGACAAGGCGTGCGGCGAGGGGCTGATGCCCGGCGCCGTCGCCGAGCTCGCCGCCCTCGGCGTGCACCCGCACGGACGCGAGCTGACCGGCATCCGCTACCTCGACGGCCGCGCGGGGGGTCCCGTCGCGACCGCGCGGTTCGCCCACGGCCCCGGCCGGGGCGTACGCCGCACGGTGCTCCACGAGGCGCTCGCCGAGCGGGTCGCCGCGGCAGGCATCCCGGTCGAGCCGAGCGCGGTGACGACCGTCGCCGACGCCGGCGACCACCTCCTCGTCGACGGCGAGCCCGCGCGCCACCTCGTCGCCGCCGACGGCCTGCACTCCCCGGTGCGCCGCCTCGTGGGCCTCGACGCCCCGGTCGCCGGGCGCCGCCGGTTCGGGCTGCGCTGCCACGTGCGGCAGGCGCCGTGGACGTCGTACGTCGAGGTGCACTGGTCGCCGCGCGCCGAGGCCTACGTGACGCCCGTCGACGACGACCTCGTCGGGGTCGCCGTGCTGGGCGACGCCGGCTCGCGCTTCGAGGACCTGATCGACGACTTCCCGGTCCTCCAGCAGCGCCTGGTGGGCCCACGCACGCGGGTGATGGGCGCGGGGCCGCTGCGCCAGCGGGCCCGGGCGCGCTCGGCGGGCCGCGTGCTGCTCGTCGGGGACGCCGGCGGCTACGTCGACGCCCTCACCGGCGAGGGCCTCGCCCTCGGGCTCGCGCAGGCCCGCGTGGCCGTCGCGTGCCTCGCCGCGGGCCGGGCCGGGCGCTACGACGGCCTGGCCCGCCGGCTCGGCGCCCGCCACGAGCTCCTCACCCACGCCCTGCTGCGGGCCACCGCGCACGCCACCGTCCGCAGGCGCCTCGTGCCCGCCGCGTCGCGGCTGCCCTGGCTCTTCGACACCGCCGTCAACCAGCTCGCCCGACCCGTGGGGAGGCCCTCATGACCGACAGCCCGACGACCGACAGCCCGACGTTCGACACCCCCGACAGCGCCCCCGGCACGGCCGAGCTCGTGGTGCTGCTCGACGAGGACGGGCGGGCCGTCGGCACCGCCGACAAGGCCGGGGTCCACCACGCCGAGACGCCGCTGCACCTCGCGTTCTCGTGCTACCTCTTCGACGACGACGGCAACGTGCTGATCACCCGGCGGGCGCTGCACAAGCGCACGTTCCCGGGGGTGTGGACCAACAGCTGCTGCGGGCACCCCGCTCCCGGCGAGCCGATCGAGGAGGCGGTGCGCCGGCGCGTCGAGCAGGAGCTCGGCGTCCCCGTCGCCGGCCTGCGCCTGGTGCTGCCGCGCTTCCGCTACCGCGCCGAGCAGGAGGGCGTGGTGGAGTACGAGATGTGCCCGGTGTTCGTGGGGTCGCTCGTCGGTCCCGTCCGGCCCGACCCCGACGAGGTCGCGGAGGCGCGCTGGGAGCCGTGGCAGCCGTTCCGCCGGTCGGTGCTCGACGGCAGCCGGACCGTGTCGGTGTGGTGTCGCGAGCAGGTCGCCCAGCTGCCGGCCGACCCCGCGTCGGCGTCGGCTGCCGCCGTTCACGAGCTGCCGCCCGCCGCTCGTGCCGGCGGTCAGCGCTGACATTTCGCCGTTCGCCGCCGCCCGGTCCGGGCCTGTGGCACGCTGTGGAGGGGCCTCGAGCAGCGTGGGCCATCGGTGCGTGAGAAGGACCTGTGATCGACGACCACTTCCCTCCGCCCACGACCCGGTCCCCCCTCGACGCCGAGAGCGACCGCCTCGCGTGGCGGCTCGCCGTGGACGCCGCGGGTGTCGGTGTCTTCGTGTGGGACCTCGTCACCGGTGAGCTGCGGTGGGACGACCGGATGTTCGAGCTCTTCGGTCTCGCCGAGGACGACTTCGGCGGGACCATCGAGGCGTTCAACCGCCGCCTGCACCCCGACGACCTCGGCCGCGTCTCCGACGCCCTCCAGCGCGCCATCGCCACCTGCGGCGACTACGCCGCGGAGTACCGCGTGGTGCTCCCCGACGGCCGCCTCCGGTGGATCGAGGCGCGCGGTCATGCGTTCGCCGACGAGCCCGACGGGCTGCCGGTGCGGCTCGTCGGCGCGTCGTACGACACGACCGACGCGCGCGAGGGCGACGCCCGGGTCGGACGCGTGCTGGAGGCGATGCCCTCGGCCTTCTTCCAGCTCGACCGCGACTGGCACTTCACCTACGTCAACTCCGAGGCCGAGAGGCTGCTGGGCTCGAGCCGTGTGCACCTGATCGGCACCGCCATCTGGGAGGCCTTCCCCTCGTCGGTCGGCAGCAGCTTCGAGACGCACTACCGCAGCGCGGTTGAGTCGGGTGAGCCGGTGACCTTCGAGGCCTACCACCCCGCGCCGCTGCGCGCCTGGTACGAGGTGCGGGCCTGGCCCTCGCCGGAGGGCCTCGCCGTCTACTTCGTCGACATCACCGCGCGTCGGGAGGCGCGCGCCGAGCTCGACCGCTCCGCGCACCGCCTGGCGCTGCTGGCCTCGGTGTCCGAGGCGCTCACGGCCACGCTCGACCCCACCGAGGGGGTCAGCAGGCTGGCCACCCAGCTGGTGCCCGAGCTGGCCGACTGGTGCCTGGTCACGCTGGTCGAGGACCCCAACGCCACCGACTGGCGACGCGGGCTGCGCGATGTCGGCTGGTCGCACCGCGACCCCGACATGGCGCAGACGCTGCGTGACTACGCCGGGCGGCGGCTGCAGGCCATGACCGACTCGTCCTACCTCGCCGAGGCGATCCGCGAGATGACGCCCGTGCTGATGGGGTCCTCGGCCACCGAGGCCGTCGCCGCCGTCCTCGTGCCCGGGGTGGCGCGCGACCGGCTGCGCGAGCTCGCCCCGTTCTCCGCGGTGATCGTGCCGTTGCGGGCCCGCGGGCGCACGGTCGGCGTGGTGAGCGCGTTCCGCGGCATCCATCGCACGGCGTTCGCAGCGGAGGACGTGTCCCTCCTCGAGGACATCGGCGCCCGGGCCGCGCTGGCACTGGACAACGCCCGCCTCTACGAGTCGCAGCGCGACGTCGCCGAGGCGCTGCAACGCAGCATCCTGACCGCGCCGCCCCGGCGCGAGGGCCTGCAGGTGGTCACCCGCTACACGCCCGCCGGCGACGTGGCCCGCATCGGTGGCGACTGGTACGACGCGTTCCTCCAGGGCGACGCGAGCGACGGGGCGCAGGACGTGGTGGTCGTGGTCGGCGACGTGGTCGGCCACGACGTCGAGGCGGCCGCCGCGATGGGGCAGGTCCGCGGGCTGCTCCGCGGCATCGCGGTCCACAGCGGCGACGCTCCCGCCGCGATCCTCTCGGGCCTCGACACCGTCATGGAGTCCCTCCAGCTCGAGACGACGGCCACCGCCGTGGTGGCGCGCTTCGAGCAGGCGCCGGCGACGCGCGGCCGGACGGGACGCGCGCTGCTGCGCTGGTCCCACGCCGGGCACCCGCCGGGCCTGCTGGTCGACCCCGACGGGACCGTCACCCGGCTGGTCGACGACGACGCCAACGACCTGCTGCTCGGCTTCGACCCCGCGGCCGACCGCCACGAGGGGGCCGTGGCCCTGCAGCCCGGGGCGACGCTGGTCCTCTACACCGACGGCCTCGTCGAGCGACGCGACCGCGACATCGACGACGGCATCCAGTCGCTCATGCGGCTGCTGGCCGACGTCTGCCCCACCACGTCCGACCTCGACGAGCTGTCCGACCGGCTGCTGGAGTCCATGGCGAGCGACGAGCAGGAGGACGACATCGCCCTGCTGGTCGTCCGCTGGGCGCCCGAGGGCCCCTGAGGCCGTGCCCGCGTCGGGTCAGGAGTTGTAGCGCACCAGGGTGATCACGACGAAGATCAGCGCGATCAGCGCGATCACCCCGATGACGGCCAGGATCGGCGTCACCTTGGGTCGTGGACCGGGGGCGTTGAGGGGCTGGTTGGTGGTCGGGCGCTCGCGATCGTCCATGGTCCAGCCGTACCCACTCCTCCACCAGCCATGCCGCGACGTTGCGCGACGCGCGGCCGTCGTCGATCGGCGCACCGTCGAGGATGACCTGACCGTCTCCCGCGAAGCCCCGCAGTGCGTGCACCGGGTCCGTGCGTCAGCCGGACGGGTCAGTCGTCGCGCAGCGCTCGGTGCTGGTCGACGTTCCGCCCCGCGTCCGGGCCCGGCACCGGATCCGTGTCGACGCTGGCGACCGTCTCGTCGAGCCGCACGCCGGGTGAGAGGGTCTCGTCGCCGGGACCATCGTGGCGTCGTTCCATGTGCCGACCCTAGTCGAGCGACGCGTGGTCCGCTCCCCGGCGGACCGATGTCGTCCGGCACGAGAATCGCCGTGCGCGGGCGTGTCGGCCCCCGCCGCTAGCGTCCCGCCCATGGCCGCACCGATCGCGATCTCGCTCGCTGCACTCGTGCGCGACGGCTCGGTGCTCCTGGTGCACCGCCACCCCTCACGTCGGCGGTATCCGAACTGCTGGGACCTCGCCGGCGGGCATGTCGAGCCGGGCGAGCTGCCTCATGAGGCCGTCACGCGGGAGTGTCTCGAAGAGCTCGGGGTCCACGTCCACGAGCCCCGACCCATACCGCTGACCGTCAGCGACCCCGCACTCGACGTGCACGCGTTCCTCGTCACGCGCTGGGAAGGCGCACCCGTCAACGCTGCTCCCCTGGAGCACGACGACCTTCGCTGGTTCCGACCGGACGAGCTCGCCGACCTGACGCTCGCCCACCCGGGCAGCCTGTCGAGCATCCTGCACGCCATCGACGTCGCGGCCGGGCGGCTGTGAGCGCGGACGCTTCGTAGGGCTGGGTGAGTCTTCGGGCCGCTGGGCGTGCGGCGCCCCCGTGCGTGCAGGTGGCCCCGCTACCGGGTGGGTGGCGGGGTGTGGGGCGGGGTCATGGTCGGCGGGGGCGTGGGATGCCGGGTGGGCCGTGTGGGTCCGGCTCGTCGATCCGGGTGGTGCCGGATGTGTCGCGGCGGTAGTGGTGGCCGTGGGGGCTGGTCCATTCGAACGCGCCGGGGCCGGTGGTCTCGTAGCGCCAGGCGGTGCGGGTCTTGAGGCGGTGATGCGACCGGCACAGCGCGGCGAGGTTGTCGCTCCGGGTGGGGCCGGGCTGCGGTCTGCCC
>NZ_JBYTTH010000005.1:0-384917 GCF_058134345.1 Nocardioides sp. Z24_21 | reverse complement strand
AAGCACGCCGCCAGCGTTCGTCCTGAGCCAGGATCAAACTCTCCATCGAAAAACACGCACCCACACCCACCACCAAACAGGCAGCAGACACAAGCACGACAATCAATAAGAGCCACATCCATGACAAAAAACGAAACTGACATGTTGTCAGAATCATCGTCAAAGAAACCGCGACACCATCCACCAACCCACACCCAAAGGCACAAGCCAGAACATGACGTCAACGGGGCAAAACAAACTAATTCGTCGACTAATCAAACACACTGTTGAGTTCTCAAGTATCAGACGCACCCACATCGCGATCCGGTGAGGATCTCGGTTGCGTGAGGCAACTGGTCAAACCTAGCGAGCGACTTTCTGCCGTGGCAAATCCTCGGCTGTTTCGCTCTGACCCGGTGGTGTCACCGTGACCGATGACCGCTTCGGGTTGTCCTGCCCGGGGCCGGGAGCCCGACCTGACCGGTCTTGCTCCCCGCCGCTCCCTGGCGACAAAGAGAACATTATTCACTCCGCACCGATCGCGCAAATCGAAACGGTGTGACCGCGCGCACATCTGCGTTTCCGCAGGTCAGCGGCCTGTTGGGGCCCTTGGGGCGGGTGGGAGCGCGTCCCCGCACCCCGTGGGAGGGGTCCGCGAGCGCCCGCCCACCGCGTCCTCAGGACACCTCGACACCGGCGAAGTTCTTCTTCCCGCGCCGCAGCACCAGCCACGATCCGGCGACGAGGTCGGCGTCGGTCGGCCGGAGCTCGGGGTCCTCCACGCGGACGTTGTTGAGGTAGGCGCCGCCCTCGGCGACGGTGCGCCGGGCCTCCCCCTTGCTCTTGGCGAGGCCGGCTGCCACGAGCAGGTCGAGGATGCCGGGCAGCTCGCCGGCGGGGAGCGTCGTGCCGCCGGCCTCGCGCAGGGCGGCGGCGAGGGTGTCGGGCTTGATGGCGGCGAGGTCTCCCCCACCGAACAGCGCGGCGGCGGCGGCCTTGGCGTGCTCGACCTCCTCCTCGGAGTGCACCAGCGCGGTGACCTCGTCGGCGAGCCGCTTCTGGCCCGCGCGCAGGAACGGCTTGTCGACCGTCTGCTGCTCGAGGTCCTCGATCTCCTCGCGGGAGAGGAAGGTGAAGATGCGCAGCAGCTCACCGACCTTCTCGTCCTCGACGTTGAGCCAGAACTGGTGGAAGGCGTAGGGGGAGAGCATCTCGGGGTCGAGCCACAGGGCGCCGCCCTCGGTCTTGCCGTACTTGGTGCCGTCGGTCTTGGTGATGAGCGGCGTCGCGAAGCCGTACGCGTTCTCGCCCGTGACCCGGCGGACCAGGTCGGCTCCCCCGGTGATGTTGCCCCACTGGTCCGAGCCCCCGAACTGCAGCCGCACGCCGTGCTCGCGGAAGAGGTTGAGGTAGTCCATCGACTGCAGCAGGACGTAGGAGAACTCGGTGTAGCTGATGCCCGACTCGAGCCGGCGCCGCACGGTGTCGCGGGCGAGCATCCGGTTGACCGGGAAGTGCTTGCCGATGTCGCGCAGGAAGTCGATCGTCGACAGCGACGCCGTCCAGTCGTAGTTGTTGACCGTGGTGGCGGCGTTGTCGCCCTCGAAGCTGACGAAGCGCGAGACCTGCCGGCGCACCCGCTCGGTCCACTCCTTCACCGTGTCGAGGGAGTTGAGGGTGCGCTCGCCGGAGTCGCGCGGGTCACCGATCATCCCGGTGGCCCCGCCGACCAGGATGTACGGCGTGTGACCGGCGTCCTGGAGGCGCCGGGCGGTGACCAGCTGGACCAGGTTGCCCATGTGGAGGCTGGGGGCCGTGGGGTCGAAGCCCACGTAGAACCTGACGCTCCCCTCGCCCAGCGCGGCGCGGAGCGCATCGCGGTCGGTGGAGTGCGCGACGAGGCCGCGCCACTCCAGCTCGTCGAGGACATTGGGCGTCGTCACGGGGGTGTTCCTTCTGCTGGGGCGGACTCGGGTACGGGCACTAGCCTAGGGCGACGACGCAGGAGGGACGGCACGTGATCGCAGGCAGGTACACGCTCGAGAGGCAGATCGGGCGCGGCGGGTCCGGCACGGTGCACCTCGCCCGCGACGAGGTGCTGGGCCGGCTGGTGGCGATCAAGCGGATCGGTGTGATCCCGGGCTCCGACAGCGCCGGGGTGGAGCGTGCCGAGCGCGAGGCGCGGCTGGCCGCGGCGCTCAACCACCCCCACGTCGTCTCGGTCTTCGACCTCGTCGACGAGCAGGACGTGCGCTGGCTGGTGATGGAGTACGTCGACGGCGAGACGCTGAGCGAGCGCGTGGCGACGTCCGGGCCACTGGCCGCCGAGGAGGCCGCCGCCCTGCTCGCCCAGACTGCCGACGCGCTCGTCGAGGCCCACGCGCACGGCATCGTCCACCGCGACGTCAAACCGAGCAACATCCTGATCTCCGGCGGGTCGGCCAAGCTCAACGACTTCGGGATCGCCCGGTCGGAGGACGACCACTCGCTCACCCAGACCGGCCTGGTCACCGGCTCCCCCGCCTACCTGGCTCCCGAGGTCGCCTCCGGCGCGTCGGCCACCCCCGCGAGCGACGTGTGGTCGCTGGGCGCGACGCTCTACCACGCCGTCACCGGCACGCCGCCCTACGACGTCGGCGACAACCTCATCGGCGCGCTCTACAAGATCGTGCACGAGGACCCGCCGCGACTGCCCGACGACCACCCGCTGGCCGGCCTGCTCACCATGATGATGAACCGCGACCCCGACGCCCGCTGGCCGATGGCCCGCGTGCGCGACGAGCTGGCCCGCGTCGCGCGCGGACAGGCCTCCACCGTCGCCCCGGCGCCGGACACGACCACGGCCCGCCGTGAACGCACCGGCGAGCTGCCGACCCTTCGCGAGCCGGCCCCCGCACTCGGCCCGCCGCGGCGTCGGCGCGCCGCCCGCTGGGCGTGGCCGGTGGCCGCGGCCGCGCTGGCGCTCGCCGCAATCGCCGCGGCGTACGTCTGGGCCGGGCGCGGCACGCCCGAGGCGCTCCCCGAGGAACGACAGCGCACGTCGCCGGAGACCTCGCAGACCCCGGTCGGCAGCGCTCCCCCGGCCACCGCCGAGGACACCCGCAAGCAGATGGACGCCTTCATCGGCTCCTACCTCTCCACCGTGACCAGCGACCCCCGGGGCGCGTTCGACCAGCTCACCCCGGAGTTCCAGGACGCCAGCGGGGGCTTCGAGGGCTACATGGGGTGGTGGAGTCAGGTGCGCTCCGCCTCGCTGGTGGACGTCACCAGCGATCCCTCCGACCTCACGGTGGGCTACACCGTCGACTACGTGATGAAGTCGGGCGAGCGCAGCACCCAGCGCGTACGGCTCCAGCTCGAGCGGCGCGACGACCGGCTGCTCATCGCCGGCGAGGGCTAGGGCGCCGCAGGGCTGGTCGACGGCCCGTCGCGGTCGTGACGCTGGACCCACAGTGCTGCCTGGGTCCGGTCGGCGACCCCGATCCGCTGGTAGGCCGAGGTGAGGTGGGCCTTGACGGTGCGCTCCGTGATGCCGAGGCGTTGGGCGATCTGCTTGTTGAGCAGCCCCTCGACCACGAGGCGCAGCACCTCCGCCTCCCGCGGAGACAGCTCTGCTTCCGCCGTGCCCTGGCCGGTCGCGCCGGGCGCCGAGCGGCGGCGCGACAGCACGCGCCTCGCGGCGCGGGGGTCGAGGGGGGACTCCCCGCGTGCGACCGCGCGGATGCCGTCGAGGAGGACGTCCGGCTCGGCGTCCTTGAGCAGGTAGCCCACCGCACCGGCCTCGATGGCCGCGTCGATCCGCGCGTGGTCGGAGAACGATGTCAGCACCAGCACCTCCGTGCTCCCGCCGGCCCCGACGATCGCGCGGGTCGCGGCGACACCGTCGAGTTCGGGCATCTGCAGGTCCATCACCACCACGTCCGGGGTGTGCTCGCGCACCTGCTCGACCGCCTCGTTGCCGTCCCTGGCCACGCCGACGACCTCGAGGTCGTCGGACGACTCGATCAGGCCGGCCAGGCCGCGGCGCACGACTGCGTGGTCGTCGGCCACCACCACACGGATCATCCGACCGGCACCTCCACGCGCACCATCGTCCCCGAGCCGGGTGCCGACTCCACCTCCCAGGTGCCGCCGTGCTCGCGCACGAGGCTCTCGGCCGCCCGCAGGCCGAAGTGGTCGTCGTCGCCGCTGGCGCCCGGGTCGAACCCGACGCCGTCGTCGACCACCTCCAGGACCAGTCGGTCGTCCTCCCGACGCACGGTGAGCGACATCCGGTCGGCGCGGGCGTGCCTCGCGACGTTGCGCACGCACTCCTGCGCCACCCGCCACACCAGCGCGAGCGCCGAGCGGGGCACGTCGCCGGTGCCGCTCACGTCGACGTCGACCCGGGTGCCCGACGCGGCGAGCGGGGCGACCAGGTCGTCGATCAACGCCGCCAGGCCCGCGGTGTGCAGGTCGGGCGGGTAGATGTCGACCAGCAGCGAGCGCAGTGACCGCATGCTGACCCGCAGGGACCGGCCGACGTCCTCGAGCTCGCGCCGGTGCTGCTCGTCGGACCGCGCCGCCAGCGCCGAGAGCGCCATCGACGAGCCGGACAGGTCCTGGACGACGCCGTCGTGCAGATCACGGGCGATGCGCAGCCGCTCGGCGTCGGAGGCGCGTACCGCCGCCTCCAGGAGGCGCTCGCGCTCGCGCGCCGCCCGCGTGAGACGCCGCGACAGGAGCACGACCAGCGGGGTGCCGAGCGCCACCAGGGCGACGAGGGCGCCGATGGTGATCGGCAGGAAGCGGTCGAGGATCTGCGCGCGGCTGGCCCGGATGTCGTCGACGCCGAGGTAGGCCTCGAAGAGCAGGGGCTCGCCCTCGGGGGACCGGACGCGGGTGTAGACCTCCAGCAGGTCGCCACCGAGGTCGCGCTCGTAGCGGTTCTCGGGGCGGGAGAGGTCGGACAGCTCGGCATCGGTGCCGCCCTCGCGCAGCACCTCGAGCTCGTCGTCGCCGAGCGGGTAGACCGTGCCGATCAGCTCGGTGCGGTCGCTGTAGACCACCGTGCCGTCGGCGTCCCAGAGCTTGATCCGCAGCACGTCGTCGACGAGCAGCCGGTCGAGCGCCGTGCGGTCCATCCGGTCGATGGCGGCGGCGTCGCCGTCGCGGAGGCCCGGCGGGATCGCCGGCTCGGCCACCGACGCGGCGAGCACGCGGGTCAGCGAGCGGGCATCGGCGACGGCCTCCTCGTCGGCGGCCGAGCGGCTCAGGGCGCTGGTCGCGACGACGACGACCACGAGCGTGGCGAATCCCGCGGCCAGGAACTGCACCACGGGACTCGTGAGCCATCGCATGCGGATCGTCCCCCGGGGAGATCAGTGGAAGGTCAGTAGTTGACCACACCAGCGCACGTCTGCCCGGCACGGACGGCGCGGAACGCGAGGGTGTCGGTGCCGCGCAGGTCGACGACCTTGCGCTCGACCTCGAAGGAGCCGCTGCGCGCGGTGGTGGTGCCGACCCCGCGGTCGCTGACCGAGCCGTTGTGGCGCAGCGTCCAGCGCCACTGCTGGCCGGCGACGAAGCTGTCGATCTCACCCTCGACCTCGAGCCGGCCGTCATCGGTCTTGACCTTGAGCTTCCAGTCGGCACCGGCGCCGCAGGCGCCGGTGCGGATCACCCGGTCGTCGTCGCGCCCGCCGCTGTCGCCGCTGCCGCCGTTGTCGTCGCCCGGACCGTCGTCGGTGCCGCCACCGTGACTGCCGTGGTCGTCATCGTGGTCGTCATCGTGGTCGTCATCGTGGTCGTCATCGTGGTCGTCATCGTGGTCGTCATCGTGGTCGTCATCGTGGTCGTGGTCGTCACCACCGCCGCGCCACGACGTCGGGTGCTCGGCGCTCGCCGGGTCGACGGCGTCAGCCGCGTCGGCGGCCACCGTCGTGAGCGACCCGAGCAGCAGGGCGGCCAGGGCGACGGCCACGGCGAGCAACCCGGGCGAGGAAGCCGGCGAGGTCGCGGGTCGCCGACGTGGGAGGGGTGGGACGGGCTGGGGTACGGGCGGTGGTGCGGGTCATGGGTCCTCCTCGGTAGGTGTGACCCAGCCTGCGCGAGCGCCGCAGCGCCGGCGAGATGGCCGATGGTGCTAGTACCCCCTGGGCGGGCCCCATGGGGTGAGGACGCCGCCGCGCAGCTGACTAGCCTTGTGCGTCAGCCACGAGAGGGGGACACGTGATCGCAGGCAGGTATCGCCTGGAGAGGGAGATCGGCCGCGGTGGAGCCGGGGTGGTCCACCTCGCGCACGACGAGCTGCTCGACCGCCCGGTCGCGGTGAAGCGCATCGGCCTGCTCCCGGGCACCACCGACGACGACGTCGTACGAGCCCAGCGCGAGGCGCGCCTGGCCGCCGGGATCAACCACCCCCACGTCGTGTCGATCTTCGACCTGGTCAAGGACGAGGACTGCTACTGGCTCGTCATGGAGCACGTCGACGGCCACACGCTGGCGGAGCTGGTCGCGAGCGAGGGCCCGCTGCCCGACCGTCGCGCGGCGGCGATCCTCGCCCAGGCCGCCGACGCGCTGCTGGAGGCCGGGTCGGCCGGCATCGTGCACCGCGACGTCAAGCCCAGCAACATCATCCTCACCGGCGCCGACCGGGCCAAGCTCGGCGACTTCGGCATCGCCCGGTCCGCGAGCGACACGGCGCTGACGCAGACGGGGCTGATCACCGGGTCGCCCGCCTACCTCGCCCCCGAGGTCGCGTCGGGACAACCGGCCAGCGAGGCCAGCGACGTCTGGTCGCTCGGGGCGACGCTCTACCACGCCGTCGTCGGGCGACCTCCCTACGACGTGGGCGACAACGTCCTCGGTGGCCTCTATCGGATCGTGAACGAGGACCCGCCCCGCCTCACCGGCGACCACGCCGTCGCGGGTCTGCTGTCGGTGATGATGGTCAAGGACCCCGCGCAGCGCTGGCCCGTGGCGCGCGTGCGCGACGACCTGCGACGGATCGCGCGGGGCGAGCCGAGCACCGCCCCGCTGCCCGCGACGCCCGTCCCCGTCTCCGAGCAGACCGACCCCGACGCGACCGTCGCGATGGCGGCCCCGACGGGGACGTCGGGCCCGGGGTCCGCCCGGGGGGACGCCGCGCGGACCACCCCGACCACCCCGGCACAGGCGGCCGCCGCGTCGACACCGGTCACCGACCACGACCCGCCACCGCCGCAGGGGCCGACCCCCACTCCCCCGCCGGCCACGACCCCGGCCGGGTCGCGCGGCCGGTCGGCGGGGTGGCTGGCCGCGGCGCTCGCGCTGGCGCTGGTGGCGGGCCTCGGCGCATGGCTGCTGTGGCCGCGCGACGAGGACCCGACCGGGTCCACCGCCGGCGACGACGCGCCGGGCGCGTCGGCCGACCCGAGCTCGGAGGAGCCGTCCGGCTCGACGTCCGAGCCCACCTCCGAGCCCACGTCCGACCCGACCTCCCAGCCCACCGAGAGCCCGTCCGAGAGCCCGTCCGAGGAGACGACCACCGACCCCGGCGCGTCCGGGGCGACGCCGGCCGCCGCGCGGGCGTTCGTCCGCGACTACTTCGCGCAGGTCACCTCCGACCCCGCGTCGACGTTCGAGCTGCTGACCCCGGAGTTCCAGGCCGCGAGCGGCGGCCTCGGGAGCTACACGGGGTTCTGGAGCACGATCGAGTCGGCGACACCTCGTGCCGTCCGGGTGGATCCGCAGACCCTGACGGCGTCCTACACGATCGACTTCGTGACGACGTCCGGCCGGACCATGACCGAGCAGGGCCGGCTGCAGCTCGAGGAGCAGGGCGACCAGCTCCTCATCGCCGGGGAGGGCTGATCGCCGCGACGCGCGAGCCTGCGTGGGGCGGGTGGGGCTCGAACCCACGACCCAAGGAGTCCTGCGTAACCGAATCCTGGCAGGTCACCGAGACTCATCTCTGAGCGTGACCCTCCTCCCGTCCGGATGGGCACCTTCACCCCCGATCACTCTCATTCCCTACATTCCTGGGGAGTTACTAGGGAACGACCGCGAGCCAAGGGCTTCGCGGACTCAGGGGCGGCTAGGAGCGCCCTGCGCGCGTCACCCAAGTCCGAGCGCGTCGGTGAGCCGACGACAGCCCTGAGAGGCCGTGAGAGCGACGCTGGGGAAGCCCTGCGGGTCTGCCGTTGCTCGTCTAGCATGCGTCGTCGTCTAGCAATGACTCTCGCACCCCAGGGAGGCCAGCGCCGTCATGGCGCTGTCCCAATTGGGTACCGCTAGGCGAGCCGTCGACCCACGTCGTCATCCGACTTGTTCATTGGGCGCGTTGTCGTCAATAGGGCGACAACGCGCTCGGATAGTTGCGGCCGCATGTGATTCCCGATGAGGAGGAATCAGCGCGAGCGAGTTCTGTCAGGCTCGGCTGAGTCACATCCTGAGTCGCCAGCGAACGGCAATGGGCAGCCGTCGCCTGTTCGCTGCACGCGCGAGTTATGGAACGCTCCCACCGTAGAGTTCCCAACATCACCCGCAGACACCGTGGCTCTGGACTTGACGGGTCCGTGCCACAGAACGTGCAACGGGCACGCGATCGCTTCGCAACCGTCACCGAGCGTCAGCCGTAACGGCCATGAGTGGTGAAGAGCGGTGACACGCCCCGAACGGGGCGTATTCCAACGCGCCCAAACATGGGAGGCAATCTACGAAGGGAGTATCAAATTGATCGGGAGGCACACGAACGTCTTTCTCCGGCCGGAGGAGTTGGCCCAAAGGTGGTGCACGAGCACCGGGCGACTCGCGAACGACCGATCCGCAGGAAGGGGCGTTCGCTATGTGCGGATCGGATCAAGCATCCGCTACCGCCTGTGCGACGTAGAAGCGCATGAGGCGGAGCGCACCGTTGAGCCGATCTGCGTGTGAGCGGGCATTGAAGGCGAGGGACTGGGCGAGATGTTGGCTATCGGAGGCCAACGCGCGAGGCGTGGGTGACCTCAGAGGGCAGCGCAGCGGCAAGGGGACGCGCGCGCTCGCTGGCAAGTCGATCCTTCGCGTAATGAGTGCCTACTCGACGTTCGCGGGCACGGGCGACGCTCACCCGAGTCAGGCCGCGCTCGCCAAGCGTGCGGGAGTAGGCAAGCGCACTGTTGAGGCCGTGCAGGACTGGCTCATTGAGCAGGGCTGGCTCGTGGTCATTGCACCTGCCGTGAAGGGCATCCGTGGCCCGACAGTCCGGCTCACAGTGCCAAGCGAGAGCGCCGCATCAGCGGCGCTCGTCACCAAGGAGGAGAGCACGACGACACAGGAGGAACAGAGAGTGAGTGAACACGTCACCAGACGAGCAAACGCCCCCGGAAGCGGCATGGTCATGGTGCACCGGGCAAGGTCCAACGACCCGAACGACTTCGTGCCAAGACCTCTCGCCACCGGAGCAACGGCCCACATCGAGGCCGCCACGCGATCAGGCGAAAAAGCGAGGACCAACGGAGCGCACCCCGAGCGCGTCACAGCGTGGGAGCAACGCAAGGCCGACATTCATGCCGGACTCGTGAGGCCAGGTCCGGCGTGGGAGCAGGTAGCACGGGAAACCTTGCAGGACCCGAACGCACCTGAAGGTGCCCGCGCTTCCGCGCGGCGCACCCTTGAGGAAGTCGCAGCCTATGAGGCGAGCATGGCAATGGTTCCCAGTTTCGACTAGCCAGGTATCGCCAATTGGCCGCGTTGGGGATCGTCATTTAGTTGTCGCCACGCGTGGTGAGGTGTCGCCAATTGGCGAACAAACTACTACTACGTAGTAGATAGGTCTGCTACTTCGTAGCCGACCAATGAAGGTCGGCACTTCGTGCCGACCAAGAGACGCCTTTGTGTCGTAGGAGGGTTCGAAACCTCCGGCCAAAGAGGAGCCAGCACGCTAGCGCGGCTGGCCCGTCAATGAAACTTCCCTCCGATCATTCCGGTTCTTATCCGGCGAGGGAGCGTTGAGCAGCAATGACCACTGCACGCCCGTCCGGCGTGCTGGTGAGCGCTGCCCAATGGCAATAGCACCACCAGAGAAAGGAAGTGAATGCACATGGCTGCAAAGAACCAGGCACCCAACATTGGGGAGGTCATTGCCTCCGCTGCGGAGCGCATCAACGCCGCTCGCAACGCATCTATGGCCGAGGTCGCCGCGCTGACGGCGCGGCTCTCGGAGGTCAAGACAAAGGCTCAGGACATCAAGGACGGCATTACCGCCGTCTCACAGGTACAGGCAAGGTGGCGACGCGGCGAAGACGTAGAGCCGACCGCATACGCGGTCGCCTTCGGCGAGGACGCTCAAGTTGCGGACCTGACCACGTTCCTCCCCCGGCGCATCGAGGCCGCTAAGCGCGACCTGCCCAGCGTCGGCACGCTCATTGCCGACTACGTCGCACCGGCCTTCGGTCCGGCGATCCCCGGTGTCGAGGTCATTACGACCAACGCGCCGTACCGGGAGTGGAGCAAGGATGTTCCCGTCGACGCGCTTGCCCTGGTGATCGTTGAGCCAAAGGCCCGCGCCGTCGAGGTCAACCCGACGACCGGGGAGCAGTCCGGCAAGGTGGAGGTCTACTACTTCCGTCCCGGCCTGTATCGCCCCATCGAGGTCGGCAGTCTTGAGAACGAGGCGCGGAATCGTGGAATCGCTTTGACCGTCAGCAGCAATCGCGTTGGGGACGAGTCCCGATGGGTCACGGGTGCTGGTGTCGAGACGAGCAATCCGACTGGCGCATCGGTGAGTGTCGTTGACAACCTGACCATGCAGGTCTTCGGTGCACTCGACGGGCTGCCCCTCATCCGACAGGCCCAAGGCATGTCACCGGTGAAGACGTGGTGCGTCAACATCTTCTCCTGGCACAGCCGCACCGAGGGGTACTCGACCAACCACGTCAACATTCAGAACCCTGCCGAGGGGTGGCGCGTGGCCTACGGCGCGAGCGTTGCAATGGGCAACGACCCCAAGGTCTCCGAGGTCGTCAACGACGACGGAGAGCGAACCCTCACGATGCGTGCCGTCGTCAACGTCTCCGGAGTCAACATCAATGACTTTGCTGGCGCGCTGCGCGAGCGCGCTCAGAAGTCCATTGGCGGCATTGACGGGAACGGGCTCATGAGCGAGGCCGACGTCTCTCTGCGTGAGTCCAGCCGAACGAACGGCGTGCACGTCATTGACGTTGTGCTCACCTACCGGAGCCAGGTGCCGTGCGGTGAGTGGATTCAGCAGCGAGCCGACGAGGTGCGCGAGCGCGATGCCATCGCCAGTCAGCACGAGTTGCGCAGGGCTGAGGCTGAGGACCGACGCAATGCCAGCAAGCGCAACCTTCACCCCGGCGAACAGGCAGCAATCGCATGACCACGGGTCGAATGTTCGCGTTGACGAGTCAGCAGAAGTCAGCGCGCCTCAATGGTGAGGAGAGCATCAGATTGACCGCTGGACAGGCGGCAGCGCTGCGAAGGAGCGGGCTTCTCGCCCGCTCTCATGAGTGGTACTCATCGCCGGGCGGAACGTTCGCCCTAGCACCCGGTGACCCCGCCGCCCCATGGGGCACGGCAAGGCGTGAGCGAATCAGGCTCCACGCCAGCGCCTCGCTGGTCCGTAAGGCCGCGTAGGAAGCCATAGGAGGCACTCTGCCGAGCGCAGCGGCATTGGATGGGGGTCGGGTTGTTCCGACCCCCACCATGCTCTCTAACCCGTGTTATTCAGAACCTTCAATCGACACAATGTCGAAGGCAAGCACGAAGGCCGACGGTCGTCGGGAGGTCGATCGAATCACCGGACGATCCTCATGCCCGGTCGCCCGGTCACCCGTCCTGACGGTCGAACGCGAAGCGCTCCGGATTTCGACCCTGCAACCGTGGCAGTTTTTGCGCGGCTATCCACCTCCGATCCGGGTGGCGTAGCCAAGGGGTCATACCCCCCTACCGCTGGCGCTACGGATCGCTAATGAGTTCCGGGGCTTGGTGCTCAATGGCAGTCAGTAGTTCCCACGCCACCTGCCTGACCGAGGGAGCAACAGGATCACCAAAGCCTGTCGTTCCCCACGGGCCAGTCCCGCTCCAACCGAGTTGGTTCATGCGGGCGAGTTGGTGGTACCCACCGCTGGATCGCGGGCTGATGTGCCCCCCGCCTTCCTTGTTCGCCAGCCACAGAACCAAGTCGCGGCGGGTCACCTGTTCTGCGGCCTCGCCCATGACGCCCGACGCAACCCACCACGCGTTGAACCGAGTGTGCAGACCGGGTGGACGCAGGACGGTGCCGCCTTGCATCAGGGTCGCTAGTTGCTCGCTGATGGACGGCATCCGGTCGACAGCGTGTGAGCGATTGTGGAACCTGGGGAGGTAGCCCACTTGCCCATTGCCCGAGACGTGCATGCTCAGGAGCGCTGGGCTCAATTGGCCGTCCAGTGTGCCCGCCGAGTCCATGATCCAGAGTCGGGAACGGTGCCCCGTTTGCTCTAAGCCTCCGGGGCTCTCGGTGCCGTCGTGGAGCAACACCCGCACCGCCATTGCGATGCGTACGGACTCGTCAACGTCCCCGTCGTCGTAGTCGCGGCAAGAACGACGCAGGTGACGGACGGTCGCTCTGGTCTGTCTCAGGATTTCCCCAGCATCCTTCTTCGGCATGCCGGACACCGTAGGCGGAGCCAACCGGCCAGCGTTCTTCATTCCCAGCGGAGCATTTTCGAACCCGCTTTGAACTATTCCCCACTTACCCGTACCGTCTGAGCATCACCCCGGCACCGAGAGGAACCCTCGCCATGGCTCGCCCCGCGAACCCGCCCTACACCTTGGGCAAGATCACGACCACGACCCACCCGACCCTGACGGGTCAGGTGCAGGCCCGTGGCTACTTCAACGACGGCAACGGCAAGCGCCGCGAGGTCACCGCCAGTGGACGGACTGACGCAGCGGCTCGACGGGCGCTGCAGAGCAAGGTGCAGAACGCCCGCACCGAGCACCGTGGCGGAGACGAACTCCTCCGGCATGACACCACGGTCAGCCGTGCGGCCGACGTGTGGCTCGACTGGAAGCGTCGGCAGAAAACAAAAGGCAAGACCCTGGCCGCGCAGACCATCTACGACTATGAGGGCTACGTCCGGCGATGCATCACCGGGAGCGTATTGGCGGACCTCCCGCTGACCAAGGCCAACGACGTGGGCAAGATCGAAGCATGGCTCACGGACATTGCTGACAGCCGTGGCGAGACTGCTGCCAAGCAGGCTCGCAAGGTGCTCGGAGGCGTGCTCTCACTGGCTGAGCGCCGTGGCGCGATCCCTGCCAGCGTCATGCACCGCGTGCACATGCCCGGATCGAAGGTCGGGAGCGCCGGGGACCGGAAGTGCGCCGATGAGGGCTGCGACTACGCCTGCGGCAAGCGCCACTTGGACACGCGGCGAGCATTCACCTCGGAGGAGGTGTCAGCGGTAATGCAGGCTGCGGAGGCGAGCGCGGCTGACGTTGCCGACGTGGCCGCGTTCCTGTTCGGCACCGGGGTGCGTATCTCGGAGGCGCTTCATTGCGTGTTCTGGACTGACGTAGACCTCGACGCGGGAACGGTTCGGGTGCGGGGCACTAAGACCGCCAACGCTGACCGGGTGCTCACACTGGCTGATGACCTCTGCGAGCGGCTGCGCGAGCGCGCCGCCCTCCACGGGACTCAGGGGCTCGTGTTCGGCGTGACGCGTTTCGCCAGCAAGGCAGGTCAGCCCCGTGACCGGAACAACGTCAGCAAGTCGCTGCGCAACGTCTTTGCGAAGGCCGGTGTGCCCTGGGCAGGCACGCACACCTTTCGTCGCACGGTAGCGACCTGGCTCGACGCGAACGGCGCTGCGCTCGCGGAGATTGCGAACCAGTTGGGTCACGCCGACACCAACGTTACGGCGAACTACCTGGGCAGGACCGGAACGCCGACACGGGCAGCGTCCGTCATGGTGCTGCCTACGTCAAAGCCCATGCTCCACGCGGTGTAAGTGGGGAGTATTTAGGGAACAGCCCTCGCCAGTCAGGCGAGGGCTCTTCTGTTTCCGCAGGTCAGAAGCGTGCTGAGGTGGGGCGGGTGGGGCTCGAACCCACGACCCAAGGATTATGAGTCCTCTGCTCTGACCGACTGAGCTACCGCCCCTCGGGGCGCACCCTAGGCGATCCGCGCCTCGACCTCGTACATGTGCTCCACCACCCGGAAGCCGAGGGCGGTGTTGGTGCGGTGCATCGCGGTGTTGGAGGGGGCGGTCCAGGTGTGCACGAGCCGGACGTGCGGGGGCAGGCCGGCGTAGTTGGCGGCCTTGAGCGCCGCACCCAGCCGGTGACCGCGGTGCTCGGGCATCACCAGGGTGTCGTCCTGCCAGCCGTAGTCGGTGCCGTGCGGGACGAAGAGCAGCGAGTAGCCGCCGAAGGTGCCGTCCGAACGCCGGCGAGCGGCGGCCACCCGGACGTCGTACGCCCGCATCAGCCGCTCCTCCGAGGAGGCCAGCCGCTCGTCGTCGAGGACCTCGGGGTCGAGCTCGAGGTCGCCGGTCGGGACGTCGGCGTTCATCTGGTTGCGCATCGCCAGGTAGGCGGCCCGGTGCTCGTCGGGGCACCGGCCGCGCCAGGTCACCAGGTCGTAGGCAGGGTCCGCCGGCGAGGCGGTCACGGGCAGGTCGGCGACGAGGTGGTCCTCGCGGTGCTTGTCGACCGCTCCCATGGCGGCGGCGAACTCGTGGGCCGGCCCCGGCTCGGCGACGTCGACGGTGACCTCTCCCCCGAGCCGGGTGCGGCCCGCAGCGCCGGCGCGCTCCACGAGCGCCTGCCAGAGCGCACGGCCGATGCCGGCGCGCCGGTGCGCGGGGAGCACCTGCACCTCGCCCCAGGCGACATCGGTGTTCTCGGTCAGGGGCAGCTCGAGCTCGGCCACGCCGATCACCTCACCGCCCGCCACGGCCTGGAGCCAGGTGCGCGCGTAGTGGGTGCTGGGCGAGGTGGCGGTCACCTCGAACGCCTGGAGCGTCGTGGTCAGCGCGTGCGGGCGGTCGGCCCGGACCGCGCGCTCCATGACGTCGTGCCACGCAGCCCTGGCCACCGGGTCGGTCGGGTCGAGCTCGACGATCTCCACGACCGCATGGGACCGCACGCGAGCGTCCGCACGCAAAATGGGATCTCGGTTCGGCTTCGCAAGGGGTCCTCGGCGTGGGACAGTGGCCCGTCGCAGAAGCGGCGCGCGTAGGGGAGGACCTCGGTGGCCAAGGATCGATCTGCACTGCTGCCACCGTCGCAGCGTCACCTCGTGACGCGCTTCGGCTACGGCGTCGACGCCACCCTCGCGCGCGACGTGCAGCGCGCAGGCGGCGCGTCGGCGTGGTTCGAGCAGCAGCTCACCGCGCCCGGCTCCTTCCCCGACGGGTCGGCCGACGCCGTCCGCGGGTGGTGGCCCGACCTCGACCGGAGGCCTGCCGACCTGTGGAAGCGCCAGGCCCAGGAGATCCGCGGCGGCTGGCAGGTGATGGAGGACTACGGGCGCTGGCTGCTGCTCCGGCGCATCCGCACGCGCCGCCCGGTGCTGGAGAAGATGACCGAGTTCTGGGAGGCGATGCTCCACGTCCCGGTGACCGGCGACGCCCAGTTCACGTGGCGCGCCGACTACGGCGACACGATCCGGCGCCACGCCCTCGGCCGCTTCGACCAGATGCTGGTCGAGACCACCACCCATCCGGCGATGCTGATCTTCCTCTCCGCCGCGACCTCCACCAAGCGGGCCCCCAACGAGAACCTCGGGCGCGAGCTGCTCGAGCTGCACACCCTCGGCGCGGGCAACTACGACGAGGACGACGTCAAGGCCTCCGCGCGGATCCTCACCGGCTGGCACGTGGACCTCTGGAAGACGTGGAAGCGGTCCTACGTCAAGGAGGACCACTGGACCGGACGGGTCAAGGTGCGCGGCTTCCGCCACGACAACCGCAAGGCCGACGGCCGCGAGGTCACCCGCGAGTACCTGCGCTACCTCGCCCACCACCCGTCGACCGCGCAGCACGTCGCGACGCGACTGGCGACCAAGTTCGTCCACGACGAGCCGCCGCCGGCGCTGGTCCGCCGGCTCGCGAAGGTCTACCTGCGCAACGACACCGCGATCGTCCCGGTGCTCCGCGCCCTCGTGGCGAGCAAGGAGTTCCCCAGGTCGGCCGGCGACAAGCTGCGCGACCCCGGCGAGGACGTCGTCGCGACCTACCGCGCCCTCGGCGTCGAGGTCGGGCGTCCGCGCCGCAACGACTCCGCCGCCAACGCGATCCTGTGGCAGGCCGGAAGCCTGGGCCTCACCCCCCACGCCTGGCCGCGACCCGACGGCACCCCGGTCACCGACACCACCTGGGCGTCCCCGTCCCGTGCGCTCGGCTCGATGAGCATGCACTGGTCGATGGCGGGCGGCTGGTGGCCCTCCGAGGGCCTGCGCCACCGCAGGCCGAGCGCCTGGGTGCCGGCCAAGAAGCCGATCCGGTTCGAGGACCTCGTCGACGCCGTGAGCCGCGACCTGCTGCACCGGCCGGCCACCGCGCGCCTCGTCGAGACCGCCTGCCTGGCCACCGGCTGCAAGGCCAGGGAGAAGATCGACCGCGAGCACGGCCTCTACGAATGGGGCTTCCCGCGGCTGCTGGCCGCTGTCCTCGACTCCCCCGACCACCTGGCGTGCTGACATGACTGATCCCCACACCCCGTCCGGCGCGGCGTCGCCCCGCTCGTGCGGATGCCCCGACTACGACCAGGCCCGGATGGCGCTGAGCCGGCGCTCGCTGCTGGGCACCGCCCTCGCCGGCGGTGCCGTCGCGCTCGGCCCGTCGCTGTCCGGCGCGGGTCCCCGTGCGTACGCCGTCACCGGCCGGTCGGCGTCGTCGCTGGCCATGCCCGGCGGCTCCGTGCTGGTGCTGCTCTCGCTGCGCGGCGCGGCCGACGGGCTCTCGCTCGTCGTCCCGCACGGCGACCCGGTCTACTACGCCGCGCGCCCCCGGCTCGCCATCGCCGCCCCGTCGCTCCTGGCGGCCGACGCGATGTTCGGGCTGCACCCCGCCCTCGCCCCGCTGCTGCCGATGTGGGAGGCCGGATCGCTCGCGGCCGTGCACGCCACCGGCATGGCGACGCCCAACCGGTCGCACTTCGCGGCGATGGAGGCCATCGAGGACGCCGCCCCGGGATCGAGCGAGCGCACGGGGTGGCTCAACCGGCTCCTCGGCGAGCTGCCCGGCACGACGCCCCTGCAGGGCACCGCGATGGGCAACCAGGTGCCGACGTCGCTGTTCGGCACCCAGCCCGCGTTCGTGGTCAGCCGCGTCGACCAGGCCAAGGTCGCCGGTGCCGAGGCGGACGGGCGCCGGCTGGCCTCGCTGTCCCACGCCTGGAAGGGCAGCAGCCCCATGGGACGAGCCGTGCGCGACGCGATCTCCGGGGTCCAGTCCTTCGGTGCGGCGCGCGAGACCACGGCCGGCACGCCCACCCCGGCGTTCCCGTCCAGCGGACTCGGCAAGGCGCTCTCCGACGTCTCCCGGATCGTGCGCTCCGGCGTCGCCGCCGAGGTGATCACCGTCGACCAGGGCGACTGGGACATGCACACCGACGCCGGCACGCTCGAGTGGGGCGACATGCGGCGCAACGCCGGCGACCTGGCGAGCTCGATCGCGGCGTTCTTCGCCGACCTCGGCCCCGCCGCGGACCGGGTCACCCTCGTCACCCTCAGCGAGTTCGGCCGCCGGGTGAAGGAGAACGACGACTACGGCACCGACCACGGCTTCGGCAACGTCATGTTCGTCGCCGGCGCCGGCGTCCGCGGCGGGCAGTACTACGGCTCCTGGCCGGGCCTGCAGGACACGCTCGACGCCGACGTGCTCGTCACCACCGACTACCGCAGCGTGCTGGCCGAGGTCGTGACCAGACGGTTCGGGGTCTCGGTCGCCCAGGTGTTCCCCGGCTTCGCCCCGCAGGCAGTCGGCGTGATGGCCTGACCCGCGGACGGCGGGCTCACGCGACGCGTACGGGGTGGCGCACCACGGCGTCGAAGAAGTAGCCCTGCGTGTTGTGGACGGCCGCGAGCGGCTGCGTGCGCCCCTGGTCGTCAGTGGCACGTGCGAGCAGCTCGTGGCGCCCGGGCCGCGGGCGGGCCCAGCGCACCGACCACTGCGTCCAGCCCTCCTCCTGGCGCGAGCGCCGGTCGAGGACGGCGGGGCGCCAGCTGGCGCCGCCGTCCAGGCTCACCGAGACGCGACTGATCCGGCCGGCGCCGCTCCACGACCGCCCGGTCAGGGTGACCGGGCGCGCCGGCAGCACCTGGTCGCGGGCGAGCTCCCACGCCGAGCGCACCGGGTTGACGGTCAGCGGCGGGGAGTCGGCCGGCCACTCGGGCCCGGTCATCCGGTAGAAGGTGGTGTTCCACGGCGACGTCAGCTCGGTCGTGGAGACCTCGAGCGAGCCGAGCCACTTGATGCTCGCGATGCCCACCCACCCCGGGAGCACGAGGCGCAGCGGGTAGCCGTGGTCGGGCAGCAGGTCCTCGCCGTTCATGCCCCACGCCAGGAGGGCGTCGTCGAGCGCCTTCGCGACCGGGAACGGGCGTCGCACGCGGCCGTAGTCGGTGCCGCCGGAGACGAACGGGTCGTCCAGTCCCGTCGCCTGGATCGACACCGCAGCCGGGGACAGCCCCACCCCGGCCAGCACGTCGCGCAGGCGTACGCCGCTCCACCGCACCGTCCCGACGGCACCCAGCCCCCACGAGGTGCCGGACACCGACTGCCCCTGCTGGTCGCGGAACAGGCTGCGGCCGTTGCCCGTGCACTCGAGCACGGCGGTGAGCTCGTGGCGCGGCAGCCGCCGGAGGTCGGCGTAGGAGAGGCTCAGCGCCTGGGCCTCGGTGCGCGGGGTGGCCAGCCCGTCGCCGTGCACCCGGAGCGCGTAGGTCGAGCGGTCGATCACGGGCGTGCGCGTGTGGTTTCGCACGAACAGACGCGACTGCGGCGTGAGGTAGCGCCCGGGGTCGACCGAGCTCCAGAGCATCTCGGCGTTGGTGCCGAAGTCGGTGAACCAGGCCGGCGGCGTCGGCTTGAGCACGAAGGGGGACGCCGCGAAGGCGGAGCCGGTGCGCCAGAGGGCGGGCGGCGCGGCCGCGAGGCCGGCGGCCGCGGCGGCGGCGGTGAGGAAGCCACGACGGGTGGGCGTGATCGAGGTCATGGACGGACCATATACGAGTAAGTGACCTATTTGACTAGACAACACGTCGCGGTGTCATGCTCCCCCCATGACCGACACCCGACCCGAGCCCCCCGCCTACGAGCCGCTCCCCGAGGACTGGGAGACCGCGTTGTTCGTCGTGGCGCACCCCGACGACATCGAGTACGGCTCGGCGGCGGCGGTCGCCCGCTGGACCGGGCAGGGCAAGAAGGTCGTCTACTGCATGGTGACCAGCGGGGAGGCCGGGATCGACGGCCTGCACCCCGACGAGTGCGGTCCCCTGCGCGAGGCGGAGGAGATCGCCTCGGCCGCCACGGTCGGCGTCGACGAGGTGGTGTTCCTCCGCCTCCCCGACGGGATCCTGGAGTACGGCGTGGAGCTGCGGCGCGCGCTGGCGAAGGTGGTCCGCGAGCAGCGACCGGACGTCGCCCTGACCATCAACTTCCGCGACACCTTCGGCGGCACCCGGCTCAACCAGGCCGATCACATCGCCGTCGGCAAGGCGCTCCTCGACGCCGTGCGCGACGCGGGCAACCGGTGGGTGTTCCCCGAGCAGCTCACCGACGGCCTCGAGCCGTGGGGCGGCGTCGGGGCGGTGTGGGTGGGCGGGTCACCGCAGGCGACGCACGCCGTCGACGTCACCGACACCTTCGCGGCGGGGGTGGCGTCGCTGAAGGAGCACAGGGCCTACATCGAGGGCCTCGGGTGGGAGGGCTGGGACCCCGAGGAGTTCCTCGACGGCATCCTCCGCGCCGGCGGCCAGGGCATCGGCGTCACGCACGCGTCGACCTTCGAGGTGTTTCCGATGGGGTGGGGCTGAGCGACTGGCGGCCGAACCGCCGGCGGCGCGGCGCCCGGGGCTCGCGTTCCCCCGCCCCGGCGAACCGGGCGCCCACCAGGGGCGGCGGGCTCGGCGCCACCGGCGCGGCCTCCTCCTGGGCTGGCGCAGCGGCCCCGCTGTCCGGGACGACCGGCGCCGACGCCGTGGACAGGTCGTGGCCCGCGAGGACCGCACGCACCTCGTCGACCATCGCCAGGAGCGCGTCGTCGTCGGTGACGTCCGTCTGGGCGACCAGGGCGTGGCGCCCCAGCGAGGCGCCCACCACGGCGCCCTGCTCGAAGCGCAGCCGCACGAACCCGGCGGCGCTCTGGTCCTCCAGCGAGCGCAGGATGGCGAGCATCCGGTTGCCCACGTCGGCGAGCTGGTCCGACCCGTCATGGCCGGACACGGCGACGACGCGCGAGGCGGCCGTGACGACAGCGCTCCACCGCACCCCGTCGATCGCCGTCATCCGGGAGACGCAGTGGGCGAGCGCCGACGACGTGTCGGCGGCTCCCACCACGGTGTAGGTCGGCACCTCGCGGGGCCCGGCGGGAGTCGCCACCGCCCGGTAGGTGCCCTCCCCGGCGGGGGTCCACGTCACGCCGACGACGAGGCGGCGCAGGCCGGACGCCTCCATCGCCCGCAGGTCGCCCACGTCGAGGAGCTCCCCCGCTCGCCGCGCCAGCCGCCCGGTGTAGGGCAGCGCGGCCGCCACCGCGCCCGCGGCGCCGTCGTCGCCGACCAGCGTCCCGTCGGGGCGTACGACGAACTCGGCCGTCCCCTGCCCGCTCGGCACCCGGTCTGCGCACATGGCACCACCCTGACGCAGCGCGCGACCCTCCGCGAGCGGCGTAACGCACAGTTCACACGGGGCGGCGAAAGCGTTACGCCACGGCAACCGGCGCTAGGTGGTCGGGGTGGCGGAGGCCGTCGAGGTGGTCGGGGTGGCGGAGGCCGTCGAGGTGATCGAGGTGGTCGAGCCCGGCAGGGTGCCCGTCTCGACCACGTGCTGGGCGACGGCGAAGAGCTTGATGTTGTGCTGGGAGGAGAGCCGCTTGAGCACGGCGAACGCCTGCTCCGAGGTCAGCGAGAAGCGCTCGCGCAGGATGCCGGTGGCCTCGCCGATCAGCTGGCGGCTGCTGATCGCCGTGTGCATCTGGTCGTGCTGCACCGTGGCGCTGAGGGCCACGGCCGCGTGGGCGGCCACGACGAGGCCGTCGAGGCGGTCGTCGTGGTCGAACGCGCCGGGCTCGTAGGCGTAGAGGTTGAGCATCCCGATGCTGTCGCGCTCGACGAACAGCCGGAAGCCCAGGTAGGAGCGGACCCCGGTGCGCTCGACCACGCCGGCCGCCCACCGCGGCCACGGCGCGTCCCCGGCCAGGTCGGGCACGGCGACCACGTCGGCGGTCGGGGCGTCCTCCATGGCCGGCCCCTCGGCGAGGTCGTGCTGCAGGTCGTCCATGAGCTGGAGCGAGACATGGGAGTGCGCGCAGGTGTCGTGGCGCGACGAGCGCAGCACGCAGACACCGGCGACGTCGCAGGCATCGATGAGCTCGACGGCCATCTCGGCGATGCGCCGCACCGTGTCGCCGGGTCCCTGGTTGCCCGACATCCCCCTGGCGGCGTCGGCAAGGCGTCGGCCGAACTCCTGACGATCCATGTACGGCCTTCTCTCCGAGTCCCACGACCCCTCACGCATCGTATCGACGGACCGGTGACGCGGGCCTCGCCGCGCCCGGCCACTCGTCCCGGGCCGGACGCAGAACCGCCTCCGACCTGTCGGAACAGGTCGGAGGCGGTGGACGCTCCCCCGGTTGGACTCGAACCAACAACCCTCCGGTTAACAGCCGAATGCTCTGCCAGTTGAGCTACAGGGGATCGCTTGTGCAGCGAGGCGAAACCTTAGCAAGCCCAGAGTACGCGGGCGAAATCAGGGCAGGCCGACATCGCGCCGAGCCAGCTCCAGGGCCTCGCGGGCGGCGACGCGGACCAGCGGGTCGTCGGGGTCGACGCCCTCGTCGTACTCGTAGACCCACTGCACGCCCCCCGCCCCGGACGGGGCCCGCCGCGCGATCACCCGCAGGGCACGACGCCCGTCGAGCGAGACGTGGCGCTGCAGCACCACGCTCGCCGTGACCCGCTCGTGGACCAGCTCGAGGAGCCGTCCGGGCTCGTCGAGGACGGCGGTGTGGACGGGCCGCTCCTCGCCCCAGCTGCCCACCTCGGTGAGCCGGAACGTCTCGGTGTCGAGGTCCCAGCCGGCGGCCTCGACCTGCTCCCACGGCACCCGACGGGACCCGCCCGAGCCGTCGACGACGTAGAACGCGTCGCGGGTGCCGGCAAGCACCGTGCCGTCGGTCGCGATCGCCGTGGCGAGCACCCGCTCCCCCGGCGCGACCTCGACGGACGCGCGCGGTCCGCGGCGGCGCCACCTGCTCACGACTGTCCTCCCGGCTGGCCGACGGCGCCCTCGCGCAGCCGTCGGCGGTGCTGCTCGAGGACCACGAGCTCGCCGAACATGCGGTTGTAGTCGAGCGCCTGCTCGACCGGGTTGGTGCGCTGGAGACGGGCCTTGACGTCGGCGATGCGGCGGGACGTGGTGAGCTCCTGGAGTCGGTAGACGTAGGCCACGGCGAACGTCGGGGTGGGGTCGGAGGTGCCGCGCACCGGCTCGACGCCGAGCTCGGTGACGGCGGCGATCACGGCGGGGTCGGTGGCCGCCGCTCGCACCCGGGCGGCCCACCCCGGGTCGTCGCCGGCGCCGGCCGGGCCGCCTGCGGCGGTGACGGCGGCCCACACGCCCTGGAAGGTGGGGTGGGTGAAGTCGTCGGTGGTCACGTGGGCGGTGGTGCGCCCCACCCCGGCGGGGTGCTGGATGACGAGCTTGAGCATCTCGCGCTCGATCAGGAACCGCGGGTCGGACAGGCTCGGCAGGGCGGGCCGGGCCGGCTCGGCCGGGGCGGCCTCCGGGACGCGGGAGGTGCGCCGGTCGTCGGTGCGCGCGGGCCGGCTGGCGGCCCGGCGGACCTCGGCGCGCACCTCGTCGACGTCCATGCCGACCATGTGGGCGAGCTCGCGGGAGAAGGAGTCGACCTTGGTGCGGTCGCGGATGCTCGCGACCAGCCCGGCCGCGTCGCGCAGCGCGTCGACCCGGCCGTCGGCGCGGTCGAGGTCGTAGCGGGCGAGGATGTTGCCGAGCGCGAAGCGGTAGAGCGGCTGGCGCTTGGCGACCAGCTCGCGCACCGCCTCGTCGCCCTCCCGCAGCCGCAGGTCGCAGGGGTCCATCCCCTCGGGCGCGACGGCGACGTAGGTCTGCGAGGCGAAGACCTGGTCGCTCTCGAGCACCTTCATCGCGGCCTTCTGCCCGGCGGAGTCGCCGTCGAAGGTGAAGATCACCTCGCCGCCGGAGGAGCCGTGGTCGCCGAGGAACCGGCGCAGCACGCGGGCGTGGTCCTGGCCGAACGCCGTGCCGCACGAGGCGACCGCCGTCGTGACGCCCGCGAGGTGGCACGCCATCACGTCGGTGTAGCCCTCGACGACCACCGCCTGCTGGCTGTCCTTCATCGCGGTGCGGGCCAGGTCGATGCCGTAGAGCACCTGGCTCTTCTTGTAGATCGCGGTCTCGGAGGTGTTGAGGTACTTCGCCTCGATGCGGTCGTCGTCGAAGATGCGCCGGGCGCCGAAGCCGATGGTGTCGCCGTTGGCCTCGCGGATCGGCCACACCAGCCGGCCACGGAAGCGGTCGTAGGCCGAGCGCCCGAGCGCGGCGAGACCGGCCGCGACCTGCTCCTCGTCGGTGAACCGTCGCCCGCGCAGGTGGCGCACGAGCGCCTCCCCGTCGCGGGGGGCGAAGCCCACGCCGAACATCTCCGCCGCGGCCTGGTCGAAGCCACGCTCGTGGAGGAACTGGCGCGCCACGACGGCGTCGGGACCGCCCAGTTGCTCGGCGTAGAACTCCTGGGCCACCTTGTGCGCCTCGATCAGCCGGCCGCGCGAGGGCCCCCGGGGGCGGGCGGGCTGGTCGTCTCCGTCCTCGCGGCGCAGCTGGACGCCGAACTTCTCCGCGAGCCGCTCCACCGACTCGGTGAAGGTGAGCCCGTCGACCTTCATCAGGAACGAGATGACGTCGCCGCCCTCTCCGCACCCGAAGCAGTGGAAGAACTGGCGGGCCGGATTGACGTTGAACGACGGGGTCTTCTCGTCGTGGAACGGGCACAGGCCCTTCAGCGAGCCGCCGCCGGCGCGCTTGAGCGTGACGTAGCCGGACACCACGTCGTCGATCCGCGCCTTCTCGCGCACCTCGGCGATGTCGTCGTCGCGTATCCGGCCTGCCACGCCGGGGAGTCTACGGGCGGGCTCCCACGCCCAACGCGGGGTCTCCACAACCCCCGCGACGGGCTCGCGCGCGGGACCGGCCACCCCTTGGGGCGTACGGCGCTGGTGTGGGCCCGGTGGGTCTGCCAAGGTCGACGCATGACTGCTCAGCACGGAGCGCCAGAGAGTCAGACTCTCGGAGCGCTCGTCCACCAGCTGTCCGAGCAGATCCCAGAGCTGGTCCGCTCGGAGATCCGCCTTGCGCAGGCCGAGGTCACTCAGAAGGGCAAACGGGCCGGCGTCGGGATCGGCATGTTCAGCGTCGCCGGGCTGCTCGCCTTCTTCGCCCTCGGCTCGCTGGTCGCCACCGCGATCCTCGGCCTCGCCCACGTCGTCGACGCCTGGCTCGCCGCGCTCATCGTGGCACTGGTCCTGCTCGCCGCCGCTGCCGTGGCAGGGCTGATCGGCAGGAGCAAGGTCGCCGAGGCCGGGCCGCCGGCCCCCGAGAAGGCGATCCAGGGCGTCAAGGAGGACATCGCGACCGTGAAGGGTGAGCACCGTGGATGATCAGCAGAAGACGCCCGAGGAGCTGGAGGCCGAGATCGCGCTGCAGCGCGAGCAGCTCGCGCACACCGTCGACGAGCTGACGGCCAAGCTCGACGTGAAGTCGCAGGCGCGCCAGAAGCTCGCCTCGCTGAAGGACTCCGCCACCACCGAGACGGGCGAGCCGCGCACCGAGGTGCTCGCGGCCGCCGCGTCGCTCGTGGCGATGGCCGTGGTGCTGCTGCTCTGGCGGCGCCGCGGCGCCCACTGACCGACCAGGGAAGGGAGAACCATGAAGAAGCTCATGCTGCTCGTCGCCGGAGGTGTCGGCTACGTGCTCGGCGCCCGCGCCGGCAGGGAACGCTACGAACAGATCAAGAGGACGGCCACCCGGGTCAAGGAGGACCCGCGGGTGCAGGAGAAGGCTCACCAGGCCGCCGACCTCGCCAAGGACAAGGCTCCGGTGGTGAAGGACAAGGTCGCCTCGGTCGCCGGCACCGCCGCCGACAAGGTCACCCCGTCGAACAACGGCGGGCACCGCTCCGACCTCGAGGACCAGCTCCACCCCGACAGCACCGCCCGGCAGGACGACCCCTACCCGCAGGGCGACCTGCCGTAGCCCGTCCCCGACCCGCCGCGCAGGCCGCTCAGCCGAGCGCCGCGTGGCGGGTCACGGCACTGGCGTCGGTCAGCGACGCGACCTGGTCGATGACCACGCGTCGCCGGCCGGCGTCGTCCCCTGCCCGCTCCCAGTCCTCGACGAAGACCCGGTCGAGCGCGGCGGCGCCGCGCACCCAGATCCGCTCGACGAGCTCGGCGACGAGCTCACGCTGGCGCTCCATCAGCACCACCCGGTCGTCGGCCTGCATCACGTAGTGGGCCGCGATGCCCTTGAGCACCCCGATCTCGACCTCGGTCGCCTCCGGGACGACGAGGTCGGCGCGGTGGCGCACCGGCGGCTCCCCGTCGGTCGCGGCGAACGTCGCCTGCTGGACGCTGCCGCAGAAGCGCCCGATGAGGTCGCTGGTGAGGTTCTTGATGGCGGCGAGGCTGCGCCGGCTCCCGTCGTAGGACGACCGCGGCCAGCTCCCGACGGCGCGCAGTCCGGCCAGCGCGGCGTCGAGCGCCGCGTCGTCCGCGCCGGGGAGGTACCACGAGCGCACGGTCTCCCACAGGGCGTCGCGGTCGAGGCGGGTGAGGTCGAGGCGGCCCGCCACGATGCCGTCCTCCACGTCGTGCACCGAGTAGGCGACGTCGTCGGCGAGGTCCATCACCTGCGCCTCCAGGCAGCGGCGCCTGCCCGGCACGCCGGCGCGCACCCAGTCGAAGACCGGCCGGTCGTCGTCGTAGACGCCGAACTTGACGACCACCCGTGGGGTGCCGTCGGCGTGCACGCCGTGCGGGCCGGTGGCCTCCGTGCGAGACCACGGATACTTCGTGCAGGCGTCGAGGGTCGCCCGGGTCAGGTTGAGGCCGACCGATCGGCCGTCGGCGTCGAAGGTCTTCGACTCCAGCCGGGTCAGCAGCCGCAGGGTCTGGGCGTTGCCCTCGAACCCGCCGCAGTCGCCGCTCAGCTCGGCGAGCACCCGCTCGCCGTTGTGGCCGAACGGGGGGTGGCCCAGGTCGTGGGCCAGCGCGGCCGTCTCGGTGATGTCCGGGTGGGTGCCGATGGCGCGGGCCAGGTCACGGGCGATCTGCGCCACCTCGAGGCTGTGGGTGAGCCGGTTGCGGACGAAGTCGTCGGTCTGCGGGCCGACCACTTGGGTCTTGGCGGCCAGGCGCCGCGACGCCGCGGCGTGCACCACGCGCGCCCGGTCGCGCTCGAACGCCAGGCGCACGGGCGCGTCGACCCGCTTGGGCGGCTCGGCGACGATGCGCTCGCGCGCCGCGTCGTCGTAGAGATCCTCGATGCTCATCGGCCGGTCAGCCTAGCGACGCCCCCTGACGTCCGCCGACACCCGCCCACATCGAGGGAGGCGACCGCGTAGGCTGGCGGGGAAGGACCGGTGACCCGGCTGCCACCAGGCAGGCCTTCCCGGTCGAGAGGCGGACGTCATGACGACGCCGGACAGTTCCCAGCACGCGCGCGACACCCTGGACCAGATGGTCGAGGAGACCGAGGCACCGGTGCGGCTGCGGCTGGCCCAGCACCTCGGGCGCAACGCCCTCGACGGCGGCTGGTGGCCGCGCACCCGCGACCTCGGCAGCGAGCTGCGCCTGCTCGTCGACCAGTTCCCGGTCGACCTGGGCCGGATCACCCAGGTGCGCGTCTCGCCCTCCGACTGGGGGACGCGACCGCGCACCGTCCAGGTCGCCCGCGGCCTGGTGAGGGTCGGCTCGTTCACCACCGACGACAGCCACGTCGCCCACCTCAGCACCTCCAACCGCACGCTGCTGCGCGTGCTGGTGGTGCCGGCCGAGCTCACCGACTACCAGGGCGAGGAGGCACTCCTCGCGGCCGCGACGGCGGGCAACGCCCACTCGGCGCTCGAGCTGATCCGCACGGTCACCGACAGCCCGGACGTGGACCCGCGCGACCGCTGGACCTGATCCCGGGCCGAGCCTCGCGGCCGGACCCAGGTGCCGGGATCCGTCAGTAGACCGTGACGTGCACGTGGTCGTAGTGGTTGGCGGTGACCGACCCGCGGTCGGACATCGCGCGCCACCCCTCGCCGGAGCGCTCCACCGACCAGATCTTCTGGGCGTAGATGATGTACTCGATCCCCAGCGCGCCGTAGTTGGCGCGCAGGAAGTCGGCGATCGCCCAGCCGGTGGCGCCGCTGACCATGATGTCGATCGCGCGGCCCTGGCCGTGCTCGCCGTCGCCGCGCCACGTGCCGTAGCTGGTGATCGAGGGCCAGTTGGCGCAGACCACCTCGTGGATCTCGTGGAGCGACGCGCGCCCGGCCTCGATCGAGGAGCCGTTGGCGCAGGATCCGCCCAGGCTCGGGCCGGAGGCGGCCCGCTTGGCCTCGACGACCTTCTCGGGCTTCGGCTTCTTCTGGCTGAGGTAGTCGGCGGTGACCCAGCGCGACTGACCGTCGACGACGATCTGGGCGCGACCGAGCTGCTGGCGACCGGTGATGGAGACCCGCTTCAGCGCCGCGACCAGGCCGAGCTTGTCCGCCTTGTCCGACGGGCCCTCCCAGAGGTTGAGCGGCGCGGTGGTCCACATCGTGTCGTCGAGCCTCTTGGCGAGCCGGCGGGCCTTGCGGTCCACGCTCATGTCCTCGCGGGCGGCAGCCTCGGCCCTGGCCGCGTGACGGATCTGCGAGCGGGACACGGGGGTCCCGCTGCGGCGGCTGAGCGCCGTGGCGCCCGCCGCCGAGGAGCCGGCCGCGGCGTTGTCGGCCTGGTCGGTGGTGGCCGACGACGTGCCGGAGGCCGCGAGCAGGCTGTCATCGGGGCTCGCCGGCGCTGCGGCGAGGACGCCCATGGTCACCGCGGACAACGTCGCCACCACGGCGAGCGGCGCGGACACCAGGACGGAACGGGGGACTCGGGACGGACGGGGGGAGATAGCAGGGGCTTCCCGCTTGTGGCGATGCTGAGCCACAGCGCTGATCCTTTGCACTTGCTGACGGGGGACGGTGCGCCGAACCACGAGGTGGAACCAGGGGAAGGACTCGTGCCCACGTCGACGCGGATCATCGAGTGAAGCACAGGATTCTCGGCCTGTCCCAATCTCCCCCAGTTAATTTCGGCGTGTTCCGACTCACCCCTACGGATGCGCGCGTACGCCGACCCCACCGGGGCTCAGCCGCCGGTGGCCTCGTCGGCGTCCTCGCGCAGCTGCGCCCCGCGCCCGTCGGTGTCGTCGAGCCACCCCTCGGGGAGCACGACCTTCTTGCGTGGCGCACCCTGGCGGCCCCGCGGCGTGCCCAGCTCGCGAGCAGGGAACGGCGCGTCATCGTCGAGGCCGTCGAGCAGCACGTCGAGCGAGACCAGCGAGTCGACCAGGGCCAGCTGGTGGCGCAGCTCGCCCCCGGCCGGGAAGCCCTTGAGGTACCAGGCGATGTGCTTGCGGAACTCCTTGCAGCCCCGCTCCTGGCCCATGTGCTCGGAGAGCAGCTCGGCGTGGCGGCGCATCATCGCCTTCACCTCGCCGAGCCTCGGCAGGGTCGCGACGGCCTCGCCGTGGAAGGCAGCGGCCAGGTCGCGGAAGAGCCAGGGTCGCCCGAGGCAGCCGCGGCCCACGACGACGCCCGCGGCGCCGGTCTGCTCGACCATCCGCAGCGCGTCTGCCGCCTCCCAGATGTCGCCGTTGCCCAGCACGGGGATGTCGACGTGGTCGACGAGCGCGGCGATGGCGTCCCAGTCGGCCTGGCCGGAGTAGGCCTGCTGGACCGTGCGCCCGTGCAGGGCGATGGCCGCGACGCCGGTCTCCTGGGCGATGCGCCCGGCGTCGAGGTAGGTCAGGTGGTCGTCGTCGAGGCCCTTGCGGGTCTTCATCGTCACCGGGACGTCGTACGGCGCCGCCGCGGCGACCGCGTGCTCGAGCACCTCGCCGAGCAGGCCGCGCTTCCACGGCAGCGCTCCCCCGCCACCCTTGCGGGTCACCTTGGGCACGGGGCAGCCGAAGTTGAGGTCGACGTGCGAGACCCCGAAGTCGGCGCAGAGGATCTCCACGGCCTTGCCGACGTAGACGGGGTCGGTGCCGTAGAGCTGCACCGAGCGGACCGACTCGAGGTCGTCGAAGACGAGCATCTTCCTCGTCGTCTCGTCACCCTCGACGAGACCCCGGCTGGTGATCATCTCGCAGACGTAGAGGCCCGCGCCCTGCTCGGCGCACAGGCGGCGGTAGGCGGCGTTGGTGATGCCGGCCATCGGCGCCAGCACGACCGGCGTCTCCACGCGCAGCGACCCCAGCGTGAGGGAGTCGGGCACGGCGGGCATGGGCCCATTCTCCGAGCGCGGGCCGTCCGGGCCCAAATCAGGCGGCTTCGGCCCCGGCCATGATCGCCACCCCTACTGCGAGGCTCACCACCACATGAAGGACTCGTGCGGGAACGAGATGTTGCCCCCGACGTCCGACGCGCGCTGGCACGACTGCGCGAGGTCGCAGCGCACGAGCACCGCACCACCGCGCGCGGGCAGCTGAAAGACGAAGCGCCGGTTGCCCTCCCACGCGGCCGTCTGCTCGTGCTCGGAGGTGATCGACCAGCTGTCCTCGGTGATCCTGCGCCCGAAGGCGATCGAGTCGAGCAGGGCACCGTCGCTCATCCGGCGCACGTCGAGGACGGCGGGGGTGTTGAACCCCGAGCCGGAGATCCGCAGCCCCACGGCGGTCTCGCCGTCAGGCGAGATCGCGAGCGGCGAGAACGGCGCGGCCCACGCGGGCTCGACGGGCGCCGAGATCGGGCTCGGGCCGTAGAGCCGCCCGGTCGTGCGCACGAACATCAGGTCGTCGCGCAGCGAGACCCAGGTGGCGTTCCGTGCGATCTCGGTGCGCGACGTGCGCGGCACCCAGTCCATGACCCGCAGGCGGTAGTGCTTGTCCTCCCCCCAGGTCGCGATGTGGCCGGCGTCGGCGTCGAAGGGGGTGAAGTAGCTGCTGCTGTAGCGGCCACCGAGGTAGTCCCCGGCCAGGGTCAGCACGCTGCTCGTGCCGCCGCCGCGGTCGTACGTCGTGGAGACGAGCATCTCGCCGTCGCGGGACAGCAGCCAGCCGATCGCCGCGTCACCTTGGCCGTAGGTCGTGGTGCGGGTGTGCCGCACCTCCTGCGGGGCCTTGCCCTTCCGGATCGCGACGACGCGGCCGAGGTAGCCCTTGCGCACGGCGACGAGCCAGCCCATGCGGCTCTCCCCCAGCAGCATCCGCTGCTCGCCGTTGGCGGGCGTGCGGATCGACAGCGTGTCGCCGCCCGCGGTGTGGATCACGCCGTCCTGCATGTGGTCGAGCCGGGCGTCGCTCCCGCGCGGGAGCCGCATGGGCGTGATCGTGCGGGTCGGCGGATCGTCCGCGCGGGCCGTCACGACCTGAGGCGGTGCCGAGGCCGCGGAGGCCACTGCGCCGGGCGCGAGCCCGACGAGCAGCGTGAGTGCGAGCAGTCGCGCGCGAGCTCCCATGACATCCCCCGATGCGTGCGTGTGGGTCATCGCCCACACTGCCACACCTCATGGGCGCGGGGACCCTCAGCAGCCGAGCAGTTTCTCCGCGAAGTAGCGGCTGATGCCGTCCAGGCTGACCCGCTCCTGCGCCATGGTGTCGCGCTCGCGGACGGTGACCGCGTCGTCGTCGAGGGTCTCGAAGTCGACGGTCACGCAGAACGGGGTGCCGATCTCGTCCTGGCGGCGGTAGCGCCGGCCGATGGCACCGGAGTCGTCGAACTCGACGTTCCAGTTCTGCCGCAGCTCGGCGGCGAGCGCCTTGGCCTTGGGCGAGAGGTCGGAGTTGCGGCTCAGCGGCAGCACCGCGACCTTCACCGGCGCCAGGCGCGGGTCGAGCTTGAGCACGACGCGCTTGTCGACGCCACCCTTGGTGTTGGGGGCCTCGTCCTCGGTGTAGGCGTCGATGAGGAACGCCATCAGCGACCGGGTCAGGCCGGCCGCGGGCTCGATGACGTAGGGCACGTAGCGCTCGTCGGCGGCCTGGTCGTAGTAGGACAGGTCCTTGCCGGAGAACTCGCTGTGCTGCTTGAGGTCGAAGTCGGTGCGGTTGGCGATGCCCTCGAGCTCCTCGAAGTCACGACCCGAGAACCCGAAGCGGTACTCGATGTCGGTCGTGCCCTTGGAGTAGTGGGACAGCTTCTCCTTCGGGTGCTCGTAGTGGCGCAGGTTGGCCGGGTCGATGCCGAGGTCGACGTACCAGCGGGTGCGCTCCTCGATCCAGTAGCGGAACCACTCCTCGTCCTCGCCGGGCTTGACGAAGAACTCCATCTCCATCTGCTCGAACTCGCGGGTGCGGAAGATGAAGTTGCCCGGCGTGATCTCGTTGCGGAAGCTCTTGCCCATCTGGGCGATGCCGAAGGGCGGCTTCTGGCGGCTCGAGGTCACCACATTGGCGAAGTTGAGGAAGATGCCCTGCGCGGTCTCGGGCCGCAGGTAGTGCAGGCCGGACTCGTCCTCGATGACGCCGAGGTAGGTCTTGAGCATCATGTTGAAGTTGCGCGGCTCGGTCCACGCGTTGCGGGTGCCGCAGTTGGGGCAGGCGACCGACTCGTTGATGTCGACGGTGTCGGGGTCGTCGACGCCCTTCTTGGCCGCGTGGTCCTCCTGCAGGTGGTCCTCGCGGAACCGCTTGTGGCAGGACTGGCACTCCACCAGGGGGTCGCTGAACGTGCTCAGGTGGCCGGAGGCCTCCCAGGTGCGCGTGGGCAGGATGACGCTGGAGTCGAGGCCGACGACGTCGTCGCGGCGGGTGACCATGAACTTCCACCACTGGCGCTTGATGTTCTCCTTGAGCTCCACGCCGAGCGGGCCGTAGTCCCAGGCCGACTTGGTGCCGCCGTAGATCTCACCGCACGGGTAGACGAAACCTCGGCGCTTGGCGAGGGAGACGACGTTGTCCAGGGCGGTCGGGGCGGGCTTGGCCACGGTGGGTTTCCTCGGGGTGGGAGCAGGTCGGGCCGGCTGGCTGCCGGCTCGCGCGAACGAGCGCTCAGCCTATCGAGCGCGGCTGCGCCTCGTTGAGGTCGGTCCCCTCCTCGACCACCTCGTACGCGCTGGGCTCGTCGACCGCGTGCACCATCAGCGGCTGGATGTGCATCTTGCCCTCGTAGGAGCCGAGTGCCCGCCGGTAGGAGCCGACGTTCTCCCAGCGGGTGGTGAGCACCCACAGCGCCGGGTCGTCGACGTTGCGGCCCACCTCGCCGCCGATCCACCCGGGCTTCGCGGCGAGGATGTCGCGGGCGCGGAGCAGACCGCTGCGCAGCTCGGCCTCGGCGGCGGGGTCGGGACGTGGGACGCGGAGGCGGGTGACGACGAGCACGCCACCAGCCTAGAGGTGCACGGTTTTGACAACGGTTCTCAACCGGCGTGAGAATCGTTCTCATGTCGCCTCGGCCCCTCGCCCTCGTCGCCACCCTCGCCTCCACCGCCCTGCTCGCCGCCTGCGGCGGGTCGGGCGACACGAGCGGGAGCGACGGGAGCAGGCACTCCGCCGTCGCCGCGTTCTACCCCCTGGAGTGGGTGACCGAAGAGGTGGCCGGCGACGACTGGGACGTCACCAACCTCACCGCGCCGGGCTCGGAGCCGCACGACCTCTCCCTCGACATCCGGCAGACCGCGGCCGTCGCCGAGGCCGACCTCGTCGTGCTCGAGCACGACTTCCAGCCCGTCGTCGACGCCACCGTCGAGGCCAACGCCGGCGATGCCGCGGTGCTCGACGCCGCCGAGGTGCTCGAGCTCATGCCGACCTCCGACCACGACCACGCGCACGACGAGGCCGGCCACGACCACGGCGAGCTCGACCCGCACTTCTGGCTCGACCCGCTCCTGATGGCCGACCTCGGCGACGCCGTGGCCGAGCAGCTCGCCGAGATCGACCCCGACCGGGCGGCGACCTACCGGGACAACGCGGCGGCCCTGCGCGAGGAGCTGGAGGCCCTCGACCAGCAGTACGCCGACGGCCTGGCCGAGTGCGCGCGCACCACCACCGTCGTCAGCCACGAGGCGTTCTCCTACCTCTCCCGCTACGGCCTGCAGTTCGAGGCGATCGCCGGCCTCTCCCCCGACGCCGAGCCGACCCCCGCCGACCTGGCCCGGCTGCAGGAGCTGATCCGGGAGGACGGCATCACCACGGTGTTCTCCGAGCGGCTCGCCAGCAGCAAGATGGCCGACGCCCTCGCCGGCGACCTCGGGCTCGCGACCGCTGTGCTCGACCCGATCGAAGGGCTCTCCGACGACACGGCCGACGACGACTACCTTTCCCTCATGGGCGACAACCTCGAGGCACTCCGCAAGGCCAACGGATGCCGGTGAGCGCAGGGGCCCCTCCGGTCGCGGTCCGCGGCGGGTCGGTCGCCATCGGCGGCCGCCCGATCCTGCGCGGGATCGAGCTCACCGTCGAGCCCGGTGAGTTCGTGGCGCTGATGGGCGCCAACGGCTCCGGCAAGTCGACGCTCGTACGCGCGATCACCGGCCTGCTGCCGCTGACCGGCGGCGCCGTCGACCTCTTCGGCACGCCGTTCGACGACTTCCGCGACTGGCACCGCGTCGGCTACGTGCCGCAGCGGCCGTCCGCCGCGAGCGGGGTGCCCGCGACCGTGTGGGAGGTCGTCGCGTCCGGGCGCATCACCCGCCGCCGGCTCTTCCGCCCCATGTCGCGCCAGGACCGGCAGGCCGTCACCGACGCGATCGACGTCGTCGGCCTCGCCGACCGCGCCGGCGTCGGCGTCTCGCAGCTCAGCGGCGGGCAGCAGCAGCGCGTCCTCATCGCCCGCGCGCTCGCCGGGCAGCCCGACCTCCTGGTGCTGGACGAGCCGACCGCGGGGGTCGACCTGGAGAACCAGCGCGCCCTGGCCGACGCGCTCGCCACCTTCAAGGACCGGGGAGCCACGATCGTGCTGGTCGCCCACGAGCTCGGCCCGATGGCGCCGCTCATCGACCGCGCCGTGGTGATGCGCGACGGGCGCATCGCCTACGACGGCCCCGCCCTCGACGAGGAGGACGCACACGGCCACCACCACCCGGTGGACGGCACCCACGACCACGTCCCCCACGTGGGCTCACCGCTCGACGGGCTGGGCGGCGGACGATGAGCGAGTTCCTCGACCTGTTCTCGTTGCCCTTCATGCAGCGCGCGCTGCTCGCCGCGCTGCTCACGGGCCTGGCCGCACCCGCCATCGGCACGTTCCTCGTCCAGCGGCGCCTCGCCCTCCTCGGTGACGGCATCGGCCACGTGGCCGTGACCGGCGTGGCCATCGGCCTGCTGACCAACACCTCGCCGACCTGGACGGCCGTGCTGGTCGCCGTTCTCGGCGCGGTGCTCATCGAGTTCATCCGCGAGCGCGGCCACACCAACGGCGACGTCGCCCTGGCGCTGCTCTTCTACGGCGGCCTGGCGGGCGGCGTGCTGATCACCGGGCTCGCCGGTCAGGGCGCGGCACGGCTCCAGGAGTTCCTCTTCGGCTCGTTGACCAGCATCACCGCCGGCGACGTGTGGTTCACCCTCGGCCTGACCGTGGTGCTGCTCGGGGCGACCCTGGGCCTGCTCCCCCAGCTCTTCGCCGTCGCGAGCGACCCCGACTTCGCCCGGGTCGCGGGACTGAGGGTGCGCTTCTACAACCTGCTCGTCGCCGTGCTGGCCGCGGTGACGGTCACCGTCGCGATGCGCACGGTCGGCCTGCTCCTGGTCTCGGCACTCATGGTGGTGCCGGTCGCCACCGCCCAGCAGCTCGCCCGCTCCTTCCGCACGACCATCGCCGGGGCGATGGTGGTCGGCGTCCTGGCCGCGCTCGGCGGACTGCTGCTGAGCGCCGCCCTGTCGTTCCGCGCGACGGTGGCCCCGGGGCCCACCATCGTGCTGCTGGCCCTCGTGATGTTCGCCTCGACGTGGCCGATCGGCGTGTGGCTGCGACGCCGGCGGCGGCTCCACTCGCCGTTCCCCAGCGTGACGGTCGCAGACCACACCGTCACCGACGAGCACCCGCACGAGCACGGCACGGACTGCGGCCACCCCGCGGTGCCGCACGACGACCACGTCGACTACGTGCACGACGGCCACCGCCACGCCGCCCACGGAGAGCACTATGACGAGCACTGACCCGAGCCCGCGGCCCTCGGTGCGGCCCACCCGCCAGCGTCGCGCGGTGGCGGCCGCGCTGGCCGGGTTCGACGACTTCCGCAGCGCGCAGGAGATCCACGACCTGATCTCACGACAGGGCGACTCGGTGGGGCTGGCGACCGTCTATCGCACCCTGGCCGCGCTGGCGGACACCGGCGAGGTCGACATGCTGCGCAACGAGGACGGCGAGGCGATCTGGCGCAGGTGCTCCGACACGCACCACCACCACCTCGTCTGCCGCGCCTGCGGCGCGACCGTGGAGGTCGAGGGCCCGGCCGTGGAACGCTGGACCAACGCGATCGCGACCGAGCACGGGTTCGCCGACATCAGCCACACGCTGGAGATCTTCGGGACCTGCCCGGCCTGCCGCTAGCCCTGCTGCTCGTTGGGCAGGGCGCCGCCGTAGCGCCGGTCCCGGCTGGCGTAGGTCTCGATGGCCGACCACAGGTGGCGCCGGTCGACGTCGGGCCACAGCACGTTGGTGAAGACCATCTCGCTGTAGGCCGCCTGCCAGAGCATGAAGTTGGACAGCCGCTGCTCCCCCGACGTGCGCCAGACGAGGTCGGCGTCGGGCAGCTCGGGGACGTAGAGGTGACGAGCGAAGGTCCTCTCGTCGATCTTGTCGGGATTCAGCCGTCCAGCGGCGACCTCGCGGCCGATCGAGCGGGCGGCGTCGGCGAGCTCGGCCCGGCCGCCGTAGTTGACGCACATCGTCAGGGTCAGGACGTCGTTGTCCTTGGTCATCTCCTCGGCGACCTGGAGCTCCCTGATCACCGACTTCCACAGCCGCGGCGCGCGGCCCGCCCACCGCACGCGTACGCCGAGCTCGTGCATCTCGTCGCGGCGGCGTCTGATCACGTCGCGGTTGAACCCCATCAGGAAGCGCACCTCGTCGGGCGAGCGCGACCAGTTCTCGGTGGAGAACGCGTAGGCGGAGATCGCCCTCACTCCGATCTCGATGGCTCCCTCGACGACGTCGAAGAGCGTGCTCTCGCCCTCCTCGTGCCCCTTGGTGCGCGGGAGCCCGCGCTGCTTGGCCCACCGGCCGTTGCCGTCCATGATGATCGCGACGTGCTCGGGCACCAGGTCGCGCGGCACCGGCGGCGGCGTCGCCCCACTCAGATGCGGTGTCGGCGGCCTCACCTCTCGCTTCACGGTGGAGAGCCTAGAACGGCGGCCCGTCCGAGCGCCGAGCCGGCCGGGCTGGACCCTGAGTCGCCCAGAGACTCAACGCGCATCCCGGGCGTGTCGCGGGCCGCCCCTGCCGCACGCTGGACTCTGAGTCGCCCAGAGACTCAACGCGCATCCCGGGCGTGTCGCAGAGTCGGGCAGCCGGCACTGGGCCTTGAGTCGCTGGGAGACTCAAGGGCCAGCGCCACGCGGGCGTCATGAGATCTCGCGGTTCGCACCGCGGATTCCCCTGACGTCAGCCCAGGCGAGTCGATCGGCCGGTCAGCGCTCGACATAGGCCATCGAGCGCAGGCCGCGCTCGAGGTGCCAGGCGAGGTAGGCCGAGACGAGGTTGCTCGCCTCGCGCAGGTGGCGCGGGTCGGCGGCGTGGACGACCGGCCAGTCGCCGACGAGGAGGGCGCCCAGCACCAGCACCGTCTCGGCGGCGGGGGTGGCCGAGCCCGGCAGCCGGTCGGAGGCGCACAGCACGCCACCGGCGGAGGGGTTGAAGAAGCGGTGCGGGCCCTCGACGCCGCACTGGACGCAGTGGTCGAACGACGGCGCGTAGCCGGCGACCGACAGCGAGCGCAGGAGGTAGGAGTCGAGCACCTGCTTGGCAGGGTGCTCGCCGCCGGCCATCGCGCGCAGGCCACCCACGAGCAGCAGGAACTGCTGCACCGCCGGCTCCTTCTCCTCCGTGACCAGCCGCTCGGCGGTCTCGAGCATCACGGTGCCGGCGGTGTAGCGGTCGTAGTCGAGCCCGAGCCGGGCATGGAACGGGTCGAGGGTCTCGGCCTGGGTGATCACGTCGAGGCTGCGGCCCTCGGCGAGCTGGAGGTCGACGTGGGTGAACGGCTCGAGGCGCGAGCCCCAGCGCGACGTCGTACGCCGCACGCCCTTGGCGACCGCGCGCACGCGCCCGTGCTGACGCGTCAGCAGGGTGATGATGCGGTCGGCCTCGCCCAGCTTGTGGGTGCGGAGCACGACCGCCTCGTCGCGGTAGAGGGGCACCCGTCCATTGTCCCCCACCGGCTGCGTCCGGAGCCTGCCGGACGCCGCGCGGCGCGTCAGCGTGTCCGGGAACCGGAGTCGCTCGTGGCCGGCTGGTCGCTCCAGCAGTCCAGGGCGAAGTCGGTCGCGGCGGCGGTGAGCCGCTCGGGGCGCAGGCGCCACTCGAGGATGGAGGACGCCCGCTCCAGGCGTGCGTGGGGCAGCTCGGCGGCCAGCATGTCGGCGTCGACGAAGGGGTGGATCGGGTCGACCGGGTGGCCGATGAGGAGCACCGGGGCCTGGATCCGGCGGCGCTGGCTCGACGACGGGGCGATGCGACCGAAGATGACCCCGTGGAGCACCGAGGCGACGGCATCGGCGCGGTGGTCGAGGGTGTCGAGCCCGATCCCCGCCCAGAACGGGACGATGCCACGAGGCACCGACCGCGCCAGCCGCTGCACCGTGTTGGCGGTGACCGGGAGGTAGCGCGCGGCCAGCATGATGGGGACGAACGCGAGGACGCCGGCCACCAGCGCGTTGTTGAGCACCGGCATCTCCACGAGCAGCCCCCGCACCCGCTCGGGCGCGATGACCGCCACCTCGAGCGAGACGTTGGCGCCCAGCGACGTGCCGCCGATGACCGCCTGGTCGGCGCCGAGGTGGTCGAGCAGCTCCACCACCTGCTCGCCGAAGGACGTCATCGAGTAGACGAGCGGGTCGGCCGGCTGGTCCGAGCGGCCGTGGCCCAGCAGGTCGAGCGTCACCACGTGCAGCCCCCGCACGGCCATCGCCCGGGCCAGCGGCTGCTGCATCCGCCGCGGCATGAGCAGCCCGTGCAGCAGCACCACCCAGTCGTCGCCCGAGCCGTACTCGGTGTACTCCAGTCGGTCGCGCCCGCCGTCGGACTCGACGAAGAACTGGCCGACCCGCTCGCTGACCACCATGGCGCGAATCTAGCGCCGCCGGCGCTCAGGCGCGGTTGATCGCGCTGATGACGGCCTTGAGCGAGGCGGTGACGATGTTGGCGTCGAGCCCCACGCCCCAGAGCACCTTGTCGCCGACCGCGCACTCGACGTACGCCGCGGCGGTGGCGTCGCCACCGGCCGACAGGGCGTGCTCGGCGTAGTCGAGGACGCGTACGTCGCCGCGGCCGACGTAGGCCGGGTTGCCGGCCGCCTGCTCGGCCTCGACGAGCTCGTTGAGCGCGTTGGTGAAGGCGTTGATGGGCCCGTTGCCGGAGCCCGTGAGCTCGCGCCGCTCGCCGTCGACGTAGACGTGGACGGTGAGCTGGTCCTTCTCCCCCGCAGCGCTGGAGGTGTGGACCGAGTCGAGCTTGAGCGGCGCCTCGCGGTCGAGGTACTCGCTGCGGAAGGCGGCCCAGATCGCGGCCGGGGCGACCTCTCCGCCCTCGGCGTCGGTGCGCTGCTGGATGACCCGGCTGAACTCGATCTGCGCGCGACGCGGCAGGTCGAGCTTGTGCTCGTGCTTGAGGATGTAGGCCACGCCGCCCTTGCCCGACTGGCTGTTGACCCGGATGACCGCCTCGTAGGTGCGGCCGACGTCCTTGGGGTCGATGGGCAGGTAGGGCACCGCCCACTCGTGGTCGTCGACCGGGACGCCGGCGCGCTGGGCGTCGGCCTCCAGCGCCTCGAACCCCTTCTTGATCGCGTCCTGGTGGGAGCCGGAGAACGCGGTGTAGACGAGGTCGCCCCCGTAGGGGTGGCGCTCGTGGACCGGCAGCTGGTTGCAGTACTCCACCGTGCGTCGGATGCCGTCGATGTCGGAGAAGTCGATCTCGGGGTCGATGCCCTGGGTCAGCAGGTTGAGCCCCAGCGTGACCAGGCAGACGTTGCCGGTGCGCTCGCCGTTGCCGAACAGGCACCCCTCGATCCGGTCGGCGCCGGCCAGGTAGCCGAGCTCGGCCGCCGCGACCGCGGTGCCGCGGTCGTTGTGCGGGTGGAGGGACAGGACGACGTGCTCGCGGTGGTGCAGGTGGCGGCTCATCCACTCGATGGAGTCGGCGTAGACGTTGGGCGTGGCCATCTCGACGGTCGCGGGCAGGTTGATGATCACCGGTCGCTCGGCGGTGGGCTCGAACACGTCGAGGACGGCGTTGCAGACGCGGACCGCGAACTCGAGCTCGGTGCCGGTGTAGGACTCGGGCGAGTACTCGTAGAAGACCTCGGTGCCGGGGACGAGCTCCTCGTACTTCTTGCAGATCTCCGCACCGCGCACCGCGATGTCCTGGATGCCGTCCTCGTCGAGGCCGAAGACCACCCGGCGCTGCAGGGTGGAGGTCGAGTTGTAGAGGTGGACGATCGCCTGCTTGGCGCCGCGCAGCGACTCGTACGTGCGCTCGATGAGCTCCTCGCGGGCCTGGGTGAGCACCTGGATGACGACGTCGTCGGGGATCAGGTCCTCCTCGATGAGCATCCGCACGAAGTCGAAGTCGGTCTGCGACGCGGCCGGGAAGCCGACCTCGATCTCCTTGTAGCCCATCTGGACCAGGAGCTCGAACATCTCCCGCTTGCGCGCCGGGCTCATCGGGTCGATGAGCGCCTGGTTGCCGTCACGCAGGTCGACCGCGCACCAGCGCGGCGCCTGGGTCATCCGCTTGGTGGGCCAGGTGCGGTCGGCCAGGTCGACCGGGATGAAGGGGAGGTAGCGCTGGGGCTTCATGCCGCTGGGGCGCTGGGGGTTCCGCTCGTGGGGCGGGGTGCTGCTCAGGGTGGTCATGAGTTCCTCGGTCTGCTCGAAGGGGCGACCGGCACGCGCCACACTCCGCAACGAGGGGGCCGGGTCAGGCCTCGCTGCGGCGGCGAAGGAGAAGGCTGCGCATCATGACGCAGACATGCTAGCCCGTCTCCACGACGGCGCGCCGCCCGGCTCCCGGGTCGTGAGACGGGGGGTCAGGCACGGCCGCGGGCGGCGTGCGCCACGGCGGTGATCTCGAACGGTCCCGCGCCGAGGCGACGACGCAGCACCGACTCGAGGTCCCGGCGCCCGTCGGGGCCGAGCGCGGCGACCGCCTCCCCTGCCGGACCGACGCCGTGGAGGTAGGGCTCCCACCACTCCTCGAAGCTCGGATGGGTGACGCTCACGTCGATCTCCACCGACTCGACGTCGTCGAGCCCGGCGTCGGCCAGGATCGCCACGAGCGACTCGCGGGAGCTGCCCGGGAGGTCGCCGCGCTCGCCCGGATGGTCCGGCCTGAGCTCGGCCACCGCCTCCCACAGCGGCCACATCGGCGCGCGCGAGCCGGCCAGGTCCCACACGGTGGCGCCGACCCGGCCGCCCGGCCGGGTCACCCGGGACATCTCCGCGACGCCCGCGACGGGGTCGGTCATGAAGTGCACCACCAGACAGGCGGCGGCGACGTCGCACGTGTCGTCGCCGAACGGCAGGGACTCGGCCGTTCCCAATCGCACGTCCACGCCGGGGAAGCGCTCGCCGCACGCCGCGACGAAGGGCTCGGACGGATCGATCGCGCGGACCCGCTCGACCCCCAGCCGCTCGACCAGCACGCCGGTCAGCGCTCCCGGCCCGGAGCCGACGTCGACGGCCTGCTGCCCGGGCGACACCTCGAGCCAGTCGGCCAGACGCGCCGCCAGCGGCCGCGAGTACCGCCCCATGAAGCGGTCGTAGGTCTCACCCGCCACGTCGAACGTCATGCCTCGACGGTACGCCGCGCACAGGCTGGGTGAGTAGCCTCAGCCCCGTGCCGCGCCTGCTGATCGTCCACCACTCGCCGACGCCGTCGGTCGCCACGCTGACCGAGGCGGTCGTGGCCGGCGCCTCGGACGAGGCGATCGAGGGTGTCGAGGTGGTCGTCCGCCCCGCGCTGGAGGCCGACGCCGACGACGTGCTGGCCGCCGACGGCTACGTGCTCGGCACCACCGCCAACTTCGGCTACATGAGCGGCGCGCTCAAGCACTTCTTCGACTCCATCTTCCTGCAGGCCGGCGGTGCGCTGACCGACGACGGGTCGGCGGCGACGGTCGACGGCGGCCCGAAGCCGTTCGGCCTCTACGTCCACGGTCGCTACGACACGACAGGGGCGGTGCGCTCCGTGCAGTCGATCGTGGGCGCCCTCGGCTGGCGGCAGAGCGCACCGGTCCTCGAGGTGCTCGGCGACGTCGGCGAGCCGGAGCGCGAGTCGGCGTACGAGCTCGGCGGCACGATCGCCGCCCTGGTGATGGGATGAGGCGCGTGCTCGTGGCCGCGGCCGCCGCGCTCGTGCTGTCGGGATGCACGTCGGGGCCGACCACGCCCGACGACGATCCGACGCCCTCGGGATCGCCGACCTCCGCCGGGAGCGAGCCCCGGGCGGACCCGGGCCCACGGCCCAAGGTCGGCGAGTGCCACGCGCTCACCTTCCGCCAGGCCGTCGCGGTGGTCGGCCGCACCGCGCCGGTGGCGTGCCGCAAGCCGCACACCGCCCAGACCTACTTCGTCGGCCGGCTCGACCTCACCACCAAGTCCGGCTTCACCCGGCGCGTGGACTCCGGTGCCGCCCAGCGGCAGATGAGCCGGGCCTGCACCCGGCGGCTCCCCGCCCACCTCGGGCGTACGCCCCGCGAGCTGCGGCTGCGGATGGTGCGCGCGGTCTGGTTCAGCCCGAGCCAGGCACGTGCCGACGTGGGCGCCGACTGGTTCCGGTGCGACGTCGTGGCGGTCGCGGCACCCCGCCGGCTGCTGCGCCTGCCGCGCCGGACCACGGGGTGGGCGGGCCCCGCGATGTGCGCCACGGCGCCACCCGGCACCCCGCGCTTCGAGCGGGTCGCGTGCAGCGCGAGGCACTCGTGGCGGGCGGTCGCCACCGTCGACATCCCCGGCAAGCGCCTCCCCCGGCGCCCCGCGATCACCGACCGGATGGAGCCGGTGTGCCGCAACGCCGCCGCCGGCCGCACCGACGACCCGCTCGACCTCACCTGGTCGCAGGAGAGCCCGACCCGCGCCCAGTGGGCCGCCGGCCAGCGCTACGGGATCTGCTGGGTGCCCGCCTGAGCGCGGGCGAGCCGGTCAGAAGCCCAGCTTGCGCAGCTGGCGCGGGTCGCGCTGCCAGTCCTTGGCGATCTTGACCTGCAGGTCGAGGTAGACCGGGGTGCCCAGCAGCGCCTCGATCTGCTGACGAGCGGCCGTCCCGACGGCACGCAGGCGCGAGCCCTTGTGGCCGATCATGATGCCCTTCTGGGAGTCGCGCTCGACGTAGAGGTTGGCGACGATGTCGAGCAGCGGCTTGTCGTCGGGGCGCCCCTCGCGCAGGCCCATCTCCTCCACCACGACGGCGATGGAGTGCGGCAGCTCGTCGCGCACGCCCTCGAGCGCCGCCTCGCGGATCAGGTCGGCGGCCAGCGCCTCCTCGGGAGCGTCGGTGAGGTCGCCGTCGGGATAGAGCGGCGGACCCTCCGGCAGCAGCTTGACGAGCAGGTCGGCGAGCAGGTCGACCTGGTCGCCGGCGACCGCCGACACCGGGACGATCTCGGCCCACTCGGTCTTCGTCTCCTCACCGAGCGCGGCGATGTCCATCAGGTGGTGGGCGAGCTGCTCGGGCGTCACCAGGTCGGTCTTGGTGGCGACCGCGATGCGCACGGTGCGGCGCACCTTGGCCAGCTCGGTGACGAGGAACCGGTCACCGGGCCCGATCTTCTCGTTGGCCGGGAAGCACACCGCGACCACGTCGACCTCGGCCCAGGTCGTGCGGACGAGGTCGTTGAGCCGCTCGCCCAGCAGGGTGCGCGGGCGGTGCAGGCCGGGGGTGTCGACGAGGATCAGCTGGGCGTCGTCGCGGTGCACGATGCCGCGCACGACGTTGCGGGTGGTCTGCGGCTTGGAGGACGTGATGACGATCTTCTGGCCCACCAGCGCGTTGGTCAGCGTCGACTTCCCCGCGTTGGGGCGCCCGACGAAGCTGGCGAACCCGCTGCGGTAGCCCTCGGGCGCCTCGTAGAACGCGCCGGCCGGGGCGACCCCGGAGAGGTCGAAGTCGTCGTCCAGCTCGTCGTCCATCTCGTCGTCCAGCTCGTCGTCGTCCTCGTCCGGCTGGTCGTGCGGCTCGTCGTGCGGCTCGTCGTGCGGCTCGTCGTGGTCAGCCATCGGTCGTCTCCCTGGCGGCGTCGTAGTCGGCCCAGATCTGCTCATCAGTCTTTCCTGCTGCCGTGCCTGCGCGCCAGATCGGGCCGGGGTCGACGGCGCGCGGCTGGCGCCCGGCCGTGGCGCGCCAGTAGCCCATCACGTCGTAGTGGCTGGTCGGCAGCCCGACCTCGCGCATCAGGTGCTTGCGGATCGCGCGCATCTGGGCCGACTCGCCCGCCATCCAGAAGTAGCCCTCGCCCTCTGGCCAGTCGATGCCTTCCACGACCTCCGCCAGCGCGCTCTGACCGGGGGCGGGCGGGGTGAGCCAGGTGACGTCGACGTCGGCGGGCAGGTAGCCGGCGAGGTCGTCGGGCACCTCCGCGAGGACGCGGGTCGGCAGCTCCGGGTGGGACTCGGTGATGCGGGCCATCGCGGGCATCGCGGTCAGGTCGCCGACGAGCAGCAGCCACCCGGCACCGGGAGGCGGGGCGAACGACGCCTTGGGCTCCGTGACCGTGACCGTGTCGCCGACGCAGTCGCGCATCGCCCACTCGGTGACCAGGCCGACGTCGTGGACGACGACGTCGAGGGTCAGCTCGCCGTCAGTGAAGGACCGCACGGTGTAGTAGCGGCTCTGGAACTGCCCGGGCACCACGAGGCCGACCCACTCGTCGGGGACGCCCGTCGAGACGAACCCGTCGAGCCCGTCGAGCACGAGGCGCACGAGGTGGTCCGACAGCGACTCCCGGCGGCGCACGGTCGCCTGGAACTGCGCTGCGCGGGTGCTCACCAGAGGAGGCTATCGGTGGCTCACCAGTGCGGACGCATCGGGAAGTCGGAGCGGCCGTCGTCGTGGTTGCGAGTGGCGAGGACCTGGTGCAGCTCGACCTCGTCGCGCTCGAAGCCGAGCCGCGAACCGGCGATGTAGAGGCCCCACACCCGGGCCGTGCCCTCCCCGACCTCGGCCACGCACTCGTCCCAGTGCTCGACGAGGTTGCGGTTCCAGTCGCGGAGCGTGGCGGCGTAGTGCGGGCGCAGGTTCTCGCTGTGCTGCACCTCCAGGTCCTGGTCCTGGGCGGCCGCGATGATCGTGCCCGAGGCGATGAGCTCCCCGTCGGGGAACACGTAGCGGTCGATGAACCGCCCGGTCTCCCGGCGGGTGTTATGGCGCCGGGTGATGCAGTGGTTGAGCAGCCGCCCACCGGGTCGGAGCCGGTCGCGCAGGTGGCGGAAGTAGCTCGGGTAGTTGCGCACGCCGATGTGCTCGGTGAGCCCGATCGAGCTGACCGCGTCGAACCCGGTCTCCGCCACGTCGCGGTAGTCGAGGTGGCGCACCTCGGCCAGGTCGCCCAGCCCCTCGCGGTCGATGGCCTCCTTGGCCCACTGGGCCTGCTCGAGCGACAGCGTCACCCCCAGCGCGCGTACGCCGTGCTCGCGGGCCGCGTGGCGGACCATCGTCCCCCAGCCGCAGCCCACGTCGAGCAGGCGCTGGCCGGGACGGAGGTCGAGCTTGCGGCAGACCAGCTCGAACTTCGCCGCCTGCGCCTCCTCGAGCGTCGCGTCGGGTGTCTCGTAGAGGGCGCACGTGTAGGCCATCGAGGGCCCCAGCACCATCTCGTAGAAGCGGTTGGACACGTCGTAGTGGTGCGCGATGACCTCGGCGTCGCGGGTCATCGAGTGCCGCAGCCCCTCCACCGCGCGCCGCCACCGCGGCAGGTGCTCCTGCGGCGGCGGGGCCGGCGGTCGGAGGTGGGCGAGTCCGAGGTCGCGGGCGATGTGCAGCGCCTCGGACGGCGTCGGCACCCGGAACCGCGTGTGGTCCTTGAGCAGCGCCAGTGCGTCGTAGGGGTCGCCGGGGTGGACGCCCGAGAGGTCGAGGTCGCCGCTGACGTAGGCGCGGGCCAGGCCGAGGTCGCCCGGCGCCGTCATCACGTAGGCGAGCCCGCGCTCGCTGCGCAGGTGCATCCCCACGCCGGCGTCGGGCGGGCCGGCGCTGCTGCCGTCGTAGGCCGTGAAGAGCAGCGGCAGCCCTCCCCGCACGAGCCGGTCCATGGCGTCGCCGATGGACATCCGTCCACGCGCGCCCGAGCCGAGGTCGGAGCTGGTCATCGTCGTCGCACCACCTTGTCGTAGAGGCAGGTCAGCCGGTCGTCGGGGTCGTGCACGGCCTTGACGCGGGCCAGCTGCGCGCCGCCGTAGAGGCGGTCGAACTCGTCGGGCGGGTAGAAGGCCTCGGAGTAGAGGCTCTTGTGGCCGCCGAGCTCGGAGACCTTCGCCTCGATGGCGCGGTTGCGGGGCGACGAGGGGGCCTCCGGCCCGACGTTGACGATCCCCCAGAAGCCCACGTTGACGTAGGTCGTGCCGGCGCTCAGCGGGTAGCCCGGCCACGGGCGCTCGCCGTCGGCCTCCCCCGAACGGCGCAGCCGCAGGGGGCACAGCCACACCGGCCGCATCCCGACCTCGCGGTCGAACCAGTCGAGGAACTCCGCGAGCCGCTCGACCGGCACCTCGACGTCCTGCACGACGCGCTCGCCCTGCGGCCGGCCCGCACGTCGGTCGAGCCGGTCGGCGACGCCGAGGCGGCGGTCGAGCGCGACGAGCTTCCAGTAGACGTCGGAGCGGCGCAGCCGGCGCGGCCACACCCGGCGCACCACCGGGTGCTGGGCCCCGAACGCCCGCGAGCACCAGAACCAGTCGGTGTCCCAGCGCCAGAGGTAGTCGTGGACGGTGAGCCGGTCGGTGGAGCGCTGCTGCAGGGAGCGGTAGAAGACCTGCCGGCCCGTGTAGTCACTGGTCGGGCCGGGGGCGTCGGTCCACCGGGCGAGGGTGAGGTAGAGCTCGTCGGGCGCGAACGCGACCCCGTCGAGGGCGTCGACCCGCTCGCCCTGCCACGCCCGGTCGCGGACGACCTGCCCGACCCCGTCGGCGAGCGCGGCGGGGCCGTCGAAGCGCACGTGGCGCAGCGCGACGTACGACGGGACCGGCTCGAGCTCGATGCGCAGCCGGGTGGCGTAGCCCAGTGAGCCGTAGGAGTTGGGGAACGCGTCGAACAGCTCGTCGCCGGGCTTGGTCGTCACGATCTCGCCGGCCCCGGTGAGCACGTCCATCTCGAGGACCGACTCGTGGGGCAGGCCGCTGCGGAAGCTCGTCGCCTCGATCCCGAGCCCGGTGACCGCGCCGCCGAGCGTGATGGTGCGCAGCTGCGGGACCACGAGCGGGATGCGGCCGTGCGCCAGCGTCACCTCGACGAGGTGCTCGTAGGTGCACATGCCCTGTACCTCGGCGACGTCGCCGTCGACCTCGATGACGCCGGTGAGCCCGGAGACGTCGAGACCCGGGCCGGCGTCGGAACGGCCGCGGAAGAGGTTGCTCGTGCGCTTGGCCAGGCGGACCGGGGCGCCGGGCGGCACCGCGGCGTACGAGGCGACGAGCCTCGCCGTCCCAGCGGCGTGCTCGGCCCATCCGACGGGGGTGCGCACGCGCCCACGCTAGCGAGACGAGGCGACGTCCGCGAGGCTCACGGGCCGATCGGCCGGGGTCCTCAGGTGGCGAGGGTGCGGGCGAGGTCTCCGCGGGCGTCGCCCACGTGGACGGGCACGCCCGGGCCGGCGAGGTCGCGGACCGCGTCGAGGCCGGGGTCGCCGTCGAGGAGCACCACCGCCGCCTCGAGGCCGCTCGCCCCCGACGAGAGCGCCATCGCCACGCACACCTCCAGCGCGGAGAGGGAGAGGTGCTCGAGCCGCACGCTCGCCGCGGCGTAGGTGCGGCCGTCGAGGTCGCGCACCGCGGCTCCCTCGTCGGCGCGTGCCCTCGCCCGGGTCGCCCGCGCGAGGGTCACCAGCTTGGCGTCCTCGGCGCTCAGCGCGTCCGGGGAGCCGGCGGGCCGGTCGTTGCTCATGGCAGCACCCTAGTGAGCGCCCGAGCGTCCCGCCGAGGTGACCGGGTGGTCGTCCTCGGCCCCCTGCTCCTCGTCGGCGAGCACCGTGACCAGGACGGTCTCGATCTTGTTGCGACGTCCGGTGGCGCGCTCGGCCTCCAGCCGCAGGCCGTGGCACTCCACCACGGACCCGGGGATCGGCACCTTGCCGAGGTGCTTGGCCATCAGGCCGCCGACGCTGTCGACGTCGTCGTCCTCGACCGCGAAGCCGACCAGCTCGTCGAGGTCGTCGACCGGGTAGCGCGAGGAGACGCGGATGGCGCCGCCCTCGACGTGCTCGACCTCCACCTCGTCGTCGTCGTACTCGTCGGTGATCTCCCCGACGATCTCCTCCAGGACGTCCTCGATGGTGATCAGCCCGGCCGTGCCGCCGTACTCGTCGACCACGACGGCGATGTGCTGGCGCCGGGCCTGCAGCTCGCGCAGCAGGTCGTCGACCGGCTTGGAGTCGGGGACGTAGTGCACCGGGCGCATCACCTCGTCGACGCGCTGGGTGAACTCCACGTCGGGCGCCTCGAAGTCGCGGCGGACCAGGTCCTTGAGGTAGGCCATCCCCACGATGTCGTCGAGGTTGTCGCCGATCACCGGGATGCGGGAGTAGCCGCTGCGCAGGAACAGCGAGAGCGTCTGGCGGATGTTCTTGTGGCGCTCGATGTAGACCACGTCGGGGCGCGGCACCATCACCTCGCGGGTGATCGTGTCGCCGAGCTCGAAGACCGAGTGGATCATCCGCCGCTCGCCGGACTCGATGATCGCGCCGGCCTCGGCGAGGTCGACGAGCTCGCGCAGCTCGGTCTCGGTCGAGAACGGGCCCTCGCTGAATCCCTTGCCGGGCGTGATCGCGTTGCCGAGCAGGATCAGCAGCGCCGGGATCGGGCCGAGGATCGTCGTGACGAGGGAGAGCGGGCCCGCCGAGGCGAGCGCCACGCGTACGTCGTGCTGGCGACCCACGGTGCGCGGCGCGACGCCGATGACGACGAACGAGACGACCAGCATCACGCCGATGGTGGTGAGGAACGTCGGGACGGGCGAGCCCTGGTAGGCGTCGCGCGCCCACGTGGCCACCAGGACGATGGCGCTGATCTCGCACAGCAGGCGCATCAGCAGCGCCGTGTTGAGGTAGCGCGCGGGGTCGTCGAGGAGCTTGACCAGGCGCACCGCGCCGGGTCGCCCCTCGGCCTTCAGCTCCTCGGCACGCGCCCGGGAGAACGCCCCCAGCGCCGCGTCCGCCGCGGAGAACAGGCCCGCGAGGACGACGAGCAGGGCGGCCGAGCCGAGCTGCCAGATGTCAGCGGTCATGTCAGGCGGGATCGGCGGTGGAACGCCACTTGTCGAGCAGCTCGCCCTGGAGACCGAACATCACCGCGTGCTCCTCGGGCTCGGCGTGGTCGTAGCCGAGGAGGTGCAGGATGCCGTGCACCGTCAGCAGGTCGATCTCCGCCTCGCGGCCGTGACCGGCCTCCTCGCCCTGCCGCCCGGCGACCGCCGGCGCCAGCACCAGGTCGCCGAGCACGCCCTCCTCGGGCTCCTCGTTGACCTTGCCGGGGCGCAGCTCGTCCATCGGGAAGGCGAGCACGTCGGTCGGCCCCTCCTTCTCCATCCACTGGCCGTTGAGCTCGGCGATGGTGTCCTCGTCGACGGCCTTGATGCACAGCTCGGCCTGCGGGTGCACGCGCATCTGGTCCATCACGAAGCGCGCCAGCTGCGAGAGGCGGCGCACGTCGACCTCCTGGCCGGACTCGTTGAGGACCTCGATGCTCATCGCTTGCTCCGCGGGCCGGACGTCGCGCCGCTGGACTTCGGGCCCGCCTGCGGGCCCGACTTCGGCGCGCCGGTCCTCGGACCGGGGCGGGTCGCCTCGCGCTCGGCGTCGAAGACCTCGTAGGCCTCCACGATGCGTCCCACCAGGCGGTGGCGCACGACGTCGGTGCCGGTGAGGCGGCAGAACGTGATGTCGTCGACGCCGTCGAGGATGCCCTCCACGACGCGCAGGCCCGACTGCGTGCCCGAGGGCAGGTCGACCTGGCTGGTGTCGCCGGTGACGACGATGCGCGAGCCGAAGCCGAGCCGGGTGAGGAACATCTTCATCTGCTCGGGCGTGGTGTTCTGCGCCTCGTCGAGGATGATGAACGAGTCGTTGAGCGAGCGGCCGCGCAGGAACGCCAGCGGGGCGACCTCGATGGTGCCGGCGGCCAGCAGCTTGGGGATCGTCTCGGGGTCGACCATGTCGTGCAGCGCGTCGTAGAGCGGGCGCAGGTAGGGGTCGATCTTCTCGCTGAGCGTGCCGGGCAGGAACCCGAGCCGCTCCCCCGCCTCGACGGCCGGCCGGCTCAGGATGATCCGGTTGACCTCCTTGGCCTGCAGGGCCTGCACGGCCTTGGCCATCGCGAGGTAGGTCTTGCCGGTGCCGGCGGGGCCGATGCCGAACGTGACGGTGCTCTTGTCGATCGCCTCGACGTAGCGCTTCTGGTTGAGCGTCTTGGGCCGGATCGTGCGTCCGCGGTTGGACAGGATGTTGAGGCTCAGCACGTCGGCCGGCCGCTCCTGCGTCTCCGTGCGGAGCATCTGGATGATCCGCTCGACCGTCTCGCCGGTGACGCCCTGGCCGGTGCGCACCAGCGTGACGATCTCGTCGAGGAGCCGCTCGGCCGTCGCCACCTCGGCGGACTCCCCGGCAAGCGTGATCCGGTTGCCGCGCACGTGCACGGTGGCCTCGAAGGCCCGCTCGATCAGCCGGAGGTGCTCGTCACCGGGCCCCAGGACGGAGACCATGTCGATGCTGTTGGGGACGACCACGGTGTGGGTGGGTCGGTCCTGTGGGGTGCCGGGTTGGTTCGTCGCAGTCATGGATGCCCGTGTCGGGCGGCCTTCCGGGTCGATGGCGGAGCCCTCCCATGCTACCGACCGGGAGGCGTCCGGCCCACCTCGTTGTCGCCCCGCCCCGCGACGGCGCCCGCGCGAGGGGCGACGCGGGGGTCAGACGAGGGACTCGGACAGCCGCGAGGTGCCGCCGAGCACGTGGAGGTGGGTGTGGAAGACCGTCTGGCCGGCGCCCGCACCGGTGTTGGCGACCAGGCGGTAGTCGTCGTTGCCCGACGCCCGCGCCACCTCGTCGGCGAGGGACACCAGCCGACCGATGACGGCGGGGTCGGCGGCCGCGGAGGCGGCGGCGTTCTCGTGGTGCTCCACCGGGACCACCAGCACGTGGAAGGGCGCCTGCGGGTGGAGGTCCCGGATGGCGATGGCGTGGTCGTTGCGGGCGAGGACCTCGGCGGGGATCTCCCCGGCGACGATCCGGCAGAAGACGCAGTCGTCGGACGTGGTGCTCATCGCCCCAGCCTAGGGTCTGCCCGGGCGTGCCCGTGGGCGGCGTGTGACCCGTCGTCCGGGCCGTCGGCCCCACTACCGTGAGCGCCATGACCTCCCCCGGACCCGTACGACGCTGGGTCGGCGCGGCCGCCGTCGTCGTGGCGAGCACCCTGTCGCTGGCCGCGTGCAGCGCCGACCCCGCCCCGGTCTCCGGAGAGGCGAGCCAGCCCACCGCGACCGACGACGCGCAGCCGTCCTCCCCGGGGTCGCCGACCGGGTCCCCCACCTCGTCGGGGTCACCGTCCGGGTCGTCCGGGTCGCCGTCTGCGCCCTCCGCTGCCGGCACGGCCGTCCCGGTCTACTTCGCCGGCGACGGACCGGGCGGGCGCACCGTGCTGTTCCGCGAGTTCCACCGGGTGCAGGGCGACCCGCTCACCGAGGCGGCCCGGCTGGTCGCGGGCGGCGGCCAGCCCGCCGACCCCGACTACCGCACGCTCTGGCCGGGGGTGGAGATCTCCTCGGTGCGGGCGACCGATGGTGTGCTGCTCGTGGAGGTGCCCGCCGACGGGTTCACCGACCGCCCGGACGGGATGTCGCGGCGCGACGCCCGCCTCGCGCTCCAGCAGCTGGTCTACACGCTGCAGGGCGTGCAGCAGGAACGGGTGCCCGTGGTCGTCCGCCGCCCGGACGCCGAGCCGCTGCTCTTCGGCCTCCGCACCGACCGCGAGCTCACCGCGGCCAACGCCCTGCGCACCCTCAACCTGGTCAGCATCACCTCGCCCGCCGAGGGCGACACGGTCACCGGCGACACCCTGACCGTGACCGGGGTCGCCAACTCCTTCGAGGCCAGTGGGCCGTGCCGGCTCCTGCAGGGCGGCACGGAGATCGCGCTCGAGGGCTACCGGGCAGAGGCCTGGATGGACAAGCGGCTCTTCCCGTTCGAGGTGGACCTGCCGCTCGGCGACGTCTCCGGTGAGGTCGTGGTCCAGTGCGAGACCGACGACCCCACGGGTGGCACCGAGGGCCCCGGCCCGGCCGTCGACACCAAGACGATCACGGTCAAGTAGCCGTCACCCGGGCGGCGTCCCGCGCGGCCGGCCGATGCGTCCCGCGCGTGTCGGACAGGAGGAAGTCGCCGAGGTCGTACGCCGGGAGGCGCTGTCGTACGCCCGCCCGGCGGGTTCGTCCTGTCGGACGCGCCGTCAGGCCCAGCGGTTGGTGCGGGCGAGCACCGCGGCCACGGCGACGACCCCGGCGGTGGACGTGCGCAGCACCTCGGCCCCGAGGCGTACGACGTGGGCGCCGGCGTCGGCCAGCACCGCGAGCTCGTCGGGGCTGATGCCGCCCTCCGGTCCGACGACGAGCACGATCCGGCCTGCTTCGGGGACCTCCAGCGCACCCAGGGGCAAGGTGGCGTCCTCGTGCAGCACCAGTGCGAGGTCGGCCGCGGTGACCAGGGCCGCCAGGTCGGCCGTGGTCGCCAGCGGGGCGACCGTGGGCAGCCACGACCGGCGCGACTGCTTGGCTGCCTCGCGGGCGGTGGCCTGCCACTTCGCGTGCGACTTCGTCGCCCGCTCGCCCTTCCACACCGCCACCGAGCGCGACGCGGCCCACGGGACGATGCGGTCGACGCCGACCTCGGTGAGCACCTCGACGGCGAGCTCGCCGCGCTCGCCCTTGGGCAGCGCCTGGACGACGGTGATGGCCGGCTCGGGGCGCTCGTCGTGGGAGACGTCCTCGACAGTGACGGCGAAGACCCGCTTGCCCGTCGACGCAACCGACCCCGTGGCGCAGGTGCCCCGGCCGTCGGTGAGGACGACCCGCTCACCCTCGCGGAGCCGGCGTACGGCGACCGCGTGGTGCGCCTCGTCGCCGCTCACCTCGACGAGCGTGCCGGGCGCTGCTCCGTCCAGCGACTCGACGAGATGGACCGGGAGCGACACCCCGGCTCAGCCCTGGAAGGCGTCGCGGAGCCGGCCGAACATCGACTTGTGCGGCGCCTCGTTCTTGCCGTCGGGCTGCTCCTCGCCGCGGATGGCGGCCAGCTCGCGCAGCAGCTCCTCCTGGCGGGGATCGAGACGGGTGGGGGTCTCCACGGCGATGCTGACGACGAGGTCGCCGCGACCGCCGCGCAGGCTGGGCACGCCGAAGCCGCGGATCACCTGCTCGCTGCCCGACTGCGTGCCGGGACGGATGTCGACGTCGTAGGTCGTCACGGTCTCCGAGGACTCCTCGGACGACGCGGGCAGGTCGGCCTCGAGCAGCGGCAGCGTGAGGTGCGTGCCGAGGGCGGCCGCGGTCATGGGCAGCGAGATCGTGGTGTGCAGGTCGTTGCCGTGACGGGTGAAGGTCGGGTGCGGCTCGACGTGGATCTCGACGTAGAGGTCGCCCGCGGGGCCACCGCCGGGACCGACCTCGCCCTGACCGGTGAGCTGCACGCGCGTGCCGTGGTCGACCCCGGCCGGGATCTTGACCGTCAGCGTGCGCCGGGAGCGGATCCGGCCGTCGCCGGAGCACTCACGGCACGGGTCGGGGATGATCGAGCCGTAGCCGCGGCAGGCCGCGCAGGGGCGCAGGGTGCGGATCTCGCCGAGGAACGAGCGCTGCACGACCGCGACCTCGCCCTGACCGTGGCAGGTCTCGCAGGTGACCGGCTTGGTGCCGGGCGCGGTGCCCTCGCCGTGGCAGGCCTCGCACCGCAGCGCGGTGTCGACCTTGAGGTCGCGGGTCACGCCGAAGGCGGCCTCGGCGAGCTCGACGTCGAGCCGGATCAGCGCGTCCTGGCCGCGCCGGGCGCGCGAGCGCGGGCCGCGGGTCTGCGCGCCGCCTGCGGCACCGCCGCCGAAGAACGCGTCCATGATGTCGGTGAAGCTGAAGCCCTGCCCGGCGCCGAACCCCTGGCTGAACGCGTCGCCGCCGCGGTCGTACGCGGCACGCTTGCCGGGGTCGCTCAGCACCTCGTAGGCGCGCGAGACGTCCTTGAAGCGCTCCTGCGTGGCCGGGTCGGGGTTGACGTCGGGGTGGAGCTGCCGCGCGAGCTTGCGGTAGGCCTTCTTGATGTCGTCGGCGCTCGCGTCGCGCGAGACGCCGAGGATGTCGTAGGGATCCTGGGTCACTGGTTTCCTTCATCGAGGATCCGCGAGACGTAGCGCGCGACCGCGCGCACGGCTGCCATGGATCCGGGGTAGTCCATGCGGGTGGGGCCGACCACGCCGAGGGAGCCGAGGTGCAGCTCCTGCGGGCCGTAGCCGGTGGCCACGACGCTCGTGGCCGCGAGCTCGGAGTAGGGGCCCTCGTGGCCGATGCGCACCGTCAGCGCGTCGACGCCCGACTCCCCGAGCAGCTTGAGCAGCACGACGTGCTCCTCGAGCGCCTCGAGGAGCGGACGGACGGCGGTGTCGAAGTCGCCGTAGCGGGCGAGGTTGGCGGTGCCGCCCACGGCGACCCGCTCGTCGCTGCGGTGGTCGGACATCGCCTCGGTGAGCACGCGCACGATCGCCCGGGCCGAGTCGGCCTGCTCGGGGCGCAGTCCGTCCGGGAGGTCGGCGAGCGCGGCGGCGGCCGCGGCGATCTGCACGCCGGAGCTGGCCTGGTTGACCGCCACGCGGAGCTCGGCGAGGTCGCTGTCCACCTTGGGCTCGTCGAGCTCGACGAGGCGCTGCTCGACCCGGCCGGTGCTCAGGATGAGGATCACCATCACCCGGGTCGGGGTCAGCGACACCAGCTCGATGTGGCGCACGGTCGAGCGGGAGAGGGTGGGGTACTGGACGATGGCGACCTGCCGGGTCAGCTGGCTGAGCAGCCGCACCGAGCGCTGCACCACGTCGTCGAGGTCGACCGCCCCGTCGAGGAGGGTGGCGATCGCGCGCCGCTCGGCTGCGCTCATCGGCTTGAGCGTGGCGAGCCTGTCGACGAAGAGCCGGTAGCCCTTGTCGGTGGGCACCCGCCCGGCGCTGGTGTGGGGCTGGTGGATGTAGCCCTCCTCCTCCAGCGCGGCCATGTCGTTGCGCACCGTGGCCGGTGAGACGCCCAGTCCGTGGCGCTCGACCAGCGCCTTGGACCCGACCGGCTCCTCGGTGGCGACGTAGTCCTCCACGATCGCGCGGAGCACGTCGAGCTTGCGGTCGTCGACCATCTGCTCTCCTCTCGCATCGGATCCGGTTTCTGGCACTCGTTCGCCCTGAGTGCCAAGACTACTCGCACTCCGTAGGCTCGCGCCCATGCCCGACGACACCCCGCGGTTCACCGAGGTCGCCCCGCGCGTGTGGGTCGCGCACTACGACTGGATGCACGTCAACATCACCCTCGTCGGCGGCTCCGACGGCCTGCTGATGGTCGACACCCACGGGTCCACCGCGCAGGCGCGCGTGGTCGCCGACGACGTACGCCGGCTCGGCGCCGGACCGCTCACCGCGCTGGTCAACACCCACGAGCACTGGGACCACCACTTCGGCAACGCGACCATGGTCGAGCAGTTCGGCGACCTGCCCATCCACGCCACCGACTGGGCGGCCGAGCACATGGAGGAGTCGGCGGCCCGCACCTTCGAGAAGTTCGAGCAGGACGCCGACGACCCGCGGCGCGACGAGGTGCTGGCGACCACGCTCCGGCTGCCCACCCGCACCTTCTCCTCCGCCGTCCAGCTCGACCTCGGCGACCGGGCGGTCGAGCTGATCCACCCCGGGCGCGGGCACACCGCCGGCGACCTCGTCGTCCGCGTGCCCGATGCCGACGTGCTGCTGGGCGGCGACCTGGTCGAGGAGTCCGACCCGCCGTTCATCGGCGACGACTCCTGGCCGCTGGAGTGGCCGCTCACGCTCGACCTGGTCCTGGGCCTGATGACCGATGCGACCGTCGTCGTGCCCGGGCACGGCGCGGTGGTGGACAAGGCGTTCGTGCAGGACCAGCGACTCGAGCTCGGCGTGATCGCCGAGACCATCCGCGACCTCGCCGGCCGCGGCGTGCCGCAGTCCGAGGCCCTCGCCGCCGGGGAGTGGCCGTGGGACCCGGAGTGGCTGGTGAGCGCGGTTCGGCTGGGCTACGAGCACCTGCCCCGCAGCCAGAAGCGACTGCCCCTCATCTGAGCCCCCACCCCGCGGGGGCTGGTCTCGGCGGCGCCGGGCCAGTAGGACTGGTGCATGAGCGAGAACAGCGAGTCCCAGACCGACAACACCGAGTCGACCGACACGCCGAAGGCGGGCAGCCGCACCAGCCCGGCCGACTCCGACCACTCCGGCGGCACCGCGTCGCCCGACGAGGCCACCCTCGGCGGCATCTCCGACGACCAGCTCCCCGACGACCTCCAGCCGGGCGAGGACAACCCGCTGGCCGAGCCGCTCGACCCCGACGACGAGGCCACCAAGAGCCGCGACGAGCTCGAGATGGACGCCACCCAGGAGGACCTGGGCAACAGCGACAGCGGGGACGGCGGGGAGACCGGCGACGACGCCAACAGTGGCGACGGCGCCCAGGGCGCCGGCATCGCCGGGGGCTGAGCCCCGTCAGGTGCGGTGTCGCGGGTGGTGGCTGACGACCGCTCGGCGTGCCACCCCCACCTCGGGGCGTCGGGCCCCTACCGTGGTCCGGTGCCTCAGGATCGCTACGGAACCGACGTCCTCTCCGGTGACTGGCGCGCGCCTCGCAACGGTCGCGCCACCGAGGTGCCGACCGCGCTCGGCATGGTCGTCGAGGAGGTCACCACCGACTGGTGCGGCGAGGTCGTCGCCGTCGACCGCGACATCGACACCCTCACGCTGGAGGACCGCCGCGGCAAGCGACGCACCTTCCCGCTCGGCCCCGGCTTCCTGCTCGAGGGCAAGCCGGTGATCCTCACCCGACCCGTCCGCGCCGGCGCGCCCGCCGCCCCCACGCGTACGGCGTCGGGCTCGGTGGCGGTGCCCCACGCACCGGCCCGCGTCGCCCGAGCGAGCCGCATCTTCGTCGAGGGCCGCCACGACGCGGAGCTGGTCGAGAAGGTCTGGGGCGACGACCTGCGCATCGAGGGCGTGGTGGTGGAGTACCTCGGCGGCGTCGACGACCTCGCCGAGCACCTGCGCGACTTCCGGCCCGGCCCGCAGCGCCGCGTCGGCGTACTGGTCGACCACCTCGTGCCCGGCTCGAAGGAGGCGCGGATCGCCGAAGGCATCGCCCGCTCCCCCATCGGCAAGCACGTCCTGGTGGTCGGGCACCCGTTCATCGACATCTGGCAGGCGGTCAAGCCCGACCGGCTCGGGATCCCGGCGTGGCCCAGCGTCCCCCGCGGCATCGACTGGAAGACCGGCACCTGCCAGCAGCTCGGCTGGCCGCACCGCGACCAGGCCGACATCGCCCGCGCCTGGAAGCACATCCTCGGCCGGGTGAGCTCCTACGCCGACCTCGAGCCGGCCCTCCTCGGCCGGGTCGAGGAGCTCATCGACTTCACGACAGCGCCGTAGCCGTATTTCCCGTGACGATGGTTCATCAAGGTATGCAGGCGAACCCGCACTTCCCGGCGTGAACTGATCGAGGGAAGTGCCTGCTGGGCTGCATACCTTGATGAACCGTCAGCGGGAGCGGCGGGTCAGTCCACCAGGTCGCGGACGATGGCGTCGGCGAGGAGACGGCCGCGCTGGGTGAGCACGAGGCGCTCGGTGGCCAGCTCGACGAGGCCGTCGGCGACGAGCCGGGCCACCTGCGAGCGGCCGGTCGCCTCGAGCGCGGAGACCGGGAGTCCCTCGACGAGGCGGATCTCGAGCAGGATCCGCTCGACCCGCTGGTCCTGGTAGCCGAGGACCTCGCGAGCGAGGGCGGGCGAGACGCCGCGGGCCAGCCGCGCGGCATAGGCCGCCGGGTGCTTGACGTTCCACCAGCGGACACCGCCGACGTGCGAGTGCGCCCCCGGCCCGACGCCCCACCAGTGCCCGCCGGTCCAGTAGAGGAGGTTGTGGCGGCACCAGTGCTGGGGCGAGGTCGCCCAGTTGGACACCTCGTACCAGCTCATCCCCGCGGACGAGAGCTTCTCGTCGACGAGGTGGTACTTGTCGGCGAGGTCGTCCTCGTCGGGCATCGGCAGCTCGCCGCGGGCGACCTGGCGGCCCATCGCGGTGCCCTCCTCGACGATGAGCGAGTAGGCCGATACGTGGTCGGGACGGCAGGCGAGGGCGGCGTCGACGGAGGTCTCCCAGTCGGCCAGCGACTCCCCCGGCGTGCCGTAGATCAGGTCGAGGCTGACGTCGTCGAAGCCCGCCCGGCGCGCCCACTCGACGACCGCGGGCACCCGCATCGGGTCGTGGGTGCGGTCGAGGGTGCGCAGCACGTGGTCGACGGCCGACTGCATGCCGAAGGAGATCCGGTTGAAGCCGGCGGTGCGCAGCTCCTCGAGGTCCCAGACGGCGACGCTGTCGGGGTTGGCCTCGGTCGTGATCTCGATGCCGTCGGACAGGCCGAACTCGGCGGCCGCGCTGGCCACCACGGCGCCGAGGTCGGCCGGCTTGAGCAGGGTCGGCGTGCCGCCGCCGAAGAAGATGGTGTCGATCTTGACGTCGCGGTGGCCGAGCACCTGGCGGGCGAACCGGATCTCGCGGATCGCCGCCTCGGCGTAGGACGAGCGGCCGGCGCCGACCTCGTCACCGAGCTCCTCGGCGGTGTAGGTGTTGAAGTCGCAGTAGCCGCAGCGCACCGAGCAGAACGGGACGTGGACGTAGAGACCGAACGGCTTGGTGCCGAACTGGGCCCACGCCTCGTCGGGCAGCAGGCCGTCCTCGGGGGCGACGTCGCCGTCGGGCTGGGCGGGGGGCACGCCGGTATCCAACCATGTGGGCCACGTGCGAACGGGTGCCAGTGGTCTCCCACCGGCACCCGTTCACCAGTACGCGCGTGCGCCCGCGGCCGGGCGCGCCGGATCCGTCAGGCGTACATCTCCTCGATGATCGCGCGGTGGTTGTCCTGCACCACGTTGCGCTTGACCTTCATGGAGGGGGTCAGCTCGCCCGACTCGATGGTGAGGTCGTGGTCGAGGAGCCGCCACCTCTTGATGGTCTCCCAGCGGTTGAGGTGGCTGTTGAGCTCCTCGACGTAGTCGCCGACCATCTTCTGCACCGCGTCGGAGGTGACGATCTCGGTGTAGGAGGCCCCGCTCATGCCGTTCTCCTCGGCCCAGCCGGCCATGGCGTCCGGGTCGAGGGTGACGAGCGCGACGCAGTAGTTGCGCTCGTCGCCGAACACCATGAACTGGCTGGCGTAGGGGCACACGGCCTTGAACTTCGACTCGATCGCCGGCGGGGCGATGTACTTGCCGCCGGACGTCTTGAAGAGCTCCTTGATCCGCCCGGTGATGACCAGGTGGCCGTCCTCGTCGATGGCGCCCTTGTCACCGGTGTGCAGCCAGCCGTCGGAGGTCAGCGTCTTCGCGGTCTCCTCGGGAAGGTTGTGGTAGCCGTCCATGATGCCGGGGCCCTTGATCATGACCTCGTCGTTCTCGCCGAGCTTGACCTCGCTGCCCGGGAAGACCGAGCCGACCGTGCCGAACTTGTTGTCGTCGGGGTGGTTGACGAAGGACCCCGCCGAGCTCTCGGTGAGGCCGTAGCCCTCGAGGATGGTGATGCCGGCGGCGCCGAACCACTCGGCGATGTCGCGGTTGAGCGCGGCGGCGCCGGAGATGAAGAAGCGGACGTTTCCGCCGAACCGGTCGCGGATCTTGCTGAACACCAGCTTGTCGAACAGGCCGTGCTGCACCTTGAGGCCCAGCGGCACCGGCTTGCCCTCGCGCTTGCGGCGCTCGACGTCGAGACCGACCTCGAAGGCCTTCTTGAAGATCTTCTCCTTGGCTCCACCCTCGGCGGCCTGCATGGTGACGATCCGGCCGTGGGCCTTCTCGAAGATGCGCGGCGCGGCGCCCATGAACGTCGGCTTCACCACGCCCAGGTTGTCGACGATCTTGTCGACGCGACCGTCGATCGCCGCGGCGAACCCGCACGCCATCTGCGTCGACATCAGCACCTTGCCGAACGAGTGCGCCATCGGCAGCCAGCGGAACTCGAGGTCGTCGGGGCCGAGGATGCCCTGCGCGCGGATCGCCTCGCCCTCGTAGACCCAGGACGAGTGCCGCAGCCGCACGCCCTTGGGGCGTCCGGTCGTGCCGGAGGTGTAGATGAGGGTGGCGAGCTGGTCGGGACGGATGGCCTGCGACGTCGTACGCACCACGTCGGGCTCGGTGGCGAGCCGCTCCGCGCCGAGCGCGGCGAGGTCGTCGAGGGAGATGATCCAGTCGCCGTCGGTGGCGCCGTCGAAGACGACGACCTTGGTGACGTGGGGCAGCTCGCCGCGGTGCGCGGTCAGCTTGGCGACCTGCTCGTCGTCCTCGGCGAAGACCACCCGGCTCTCGGAGTCGGCGAGGATGTAGACGGTGTCCTCGGCGTTGGTGGTCGGGTAGACGGTGGTGGTCGCCCCGGCCGCGCACATGACGGCGAGGTCGGCCAGGATCCACTCGTAGCGCGTGCCGGAGGCGATGCCGACGCGCTGCTCGGGCTCGACGCCCACCGCGATCAGGCCGGCGGCGAGCGCCTCGACCTTGTCGCCCGCCTGCTTCCAGGTGACGGACTCCCACGCCTCCCCCCGCGGGAAGCGGAACGCCTCGGCGTCGGGAGTGGCGCTCACGCGGTCGAAGAACTGCACGGCGACGTTGGGCGGCATCTGGTCGAGGAAGGCCGTGTCGATCGTGGTCGGCATCTGTTACCTACTCATTCGTCGGGACGTGGCGGCGGGCGCCACAGGGGATGCTGGGGGGCGTGCTGGAGGGGGATGCTGGTGACGTGTGGGCTGTAACCTAGATCACTGCGTTTACCGAGCGGTAGCAAATGGGGGGAATGTCCAGTCCTGCCGCCGACTTTCCGACTTTCGACCCACTCCGACGCGATCGCGGGACACGTCCGTGGGCCGTCGCGTCGCGGCCCCGCGCGCAGGGCCGAGACGCTCCCGTCAGTCCTGCACGGCCTTGATCACCGCGATGCAGCGGGTGATCCAGTCCCGTTCGTCACCCGTCAGCCGGCGCCCGGCCCCCTGGGCGTCCTGCACCGTCCAGCCGGCGTTGAGCACCATGCGGACCACGACCCAGTCACGGGCGCGCGACTCGTCGAGGCCGCCCGCGTCGACGAGCGCGTGGAAGCGCCGGCGCAGCCCGTCGCGCACCGACCCGACCGCGAGCGGGCCGCTGAGCTCCTCCATCCGGTTCCAGAGCATCGGCGCCGGCTCGTAGTGGGGGTCGCCGGCCATCGGCTTGGGGTCGATCGCGCGCCACTCCCCCGTCTCGTCGGCCATCACGTTGGCGTAGTGCAGGTCGCCGTGGACGACGACCGGGGGCGCATCGGTGGCGAGGAGGTCGGGGCCGAGGGACAGGGCCTGCTCGACGTAGCGCCGCGGCACCGGGATGTCGAGGCCGAGCGCCTCGAGCTCGCTCAGCCACCGCTCGACGTACGACGTGACGCTCGCCAGCTGCGGCAGGGCGGGGATGTGGAGCCGGGTGTAGAGCTCGCCCACCACCTCGCACGCCTCGACGTCCCACGCGTCGGTGAGGTCGGGCCCGGGGAGCCAGTCGAGCAGCAGTGCGCGCCTGCGCGGGTCGGCCGTGCGCAGCCGGACGGCACCGCTCCCGCCCCAGTGCTGCAGCGCCAGCCCTTCGTGGAGGGACTCCTCGTCGCCGTCGAAGCTGATCTTGAGCGCCCCGGTGAGGCCGTCGGCGTCGCGCACCGGGACGACCAGCGAGCACCAGCCGTGGAGCGGGTCCCCGTCCGGGCGCAGCCCCCAGTCGGCGAGCAGCTCGCTCGTCAGTCGCGGCAGCCGGTCGAGCCAGCGCGCCCAGTCCTCCCCGAGCGCACGGCGCGACTGCAGCCCCGAAGGGATGGTGACCGGCATGCGGGCGAGCCTAGGGTGGCCCGCATGGGTGAGCGCCAGCAGCCGTGGTCCGACGACAGGGCCGAGCACGGCCGCATCCTGGTCCTGACCGACAACCCCATCTCCCGCGCCATCGCCGCCATCGCCTCCGCGGCCGGTCGCAACGTCGTGGTGGAGGCCATGGACGACGGCGGTCCGGGGCTCGACCCGCAGCCCGGCGACGCCGTGGTGCTCTGCGACCACGACGCCCCCGACGCCCCCGCGGTGCTGCGCGCGGCACTGGCCTCGGACGCCTCCTACGTGGCGATGATGGCCAGCCGCGCCCGCGCCGCCGGCCTGCTCGACGAGCTCGCCGCGGAGGGCGTCGACACGTCGGCCCTCCACGTGCCGGCCGGCCACGACCTCGGCGGCAAGGGGCCGGGCGAGATCGCGCTCTCGGTGGTCGCGGAGGTCGTCGCCGAGTCCTACGGCCGCCCCGGCGGTCCGATGCGCGGCTGAGGTGGCGCTCGGCTGGGACGACCTCGCGGCAGCCGCGCTCGCGCGTCAGTTCCCCGACGACCCCGGCACGGTCGCGGAGCAGGTGCGCGCCATCGGCGCCATGCAGACCCAGACCGCGCGGTCGGCGTTCATCGGCCTCGGGGCGCGCTTCCCCGGCGTGCGCCACGCGGCGATCAGCGAGGCGTACGACCGTGGCGAGATCGTCCGCGGCAGCACGATCCGCGGCACCGTCCACACCGCGACGCCGGAGACCCACACCGTGCTCGCCGAGGCGACCCGCGTCGGGCAGCACCAGCGCTGGGCCCGGATGCTCGGCATCACCGACGAGCAGATCGCCGACCTGTGGGCGTCGGTCGAGGACCACGCCCGGGAGTGGCGCAGCCCCGACGACCTGCGCGAGCACGCGCGTCGCTGGCTCGACGAGCACGCCCCCGCGTCGGCGGGCGTGGTCGACGACGGCCCCGCCCGCCACGTGGCGCTCGCCCATGGCGGCCTCGTGCGGCGACCGGCCTCGCGCGACCGGTGGGAGGGCCAGGGCACGCCGGTCTACGGCACCTTCCACCCCACGGGCCCGGCCACGCTGGCCGACGTCGTCGCACTGCACCTGCGCGCGCACGGCCCCGCGTCGCGCCAGGACGTCGGCTGGTCGGCCGGGCTGCCGCTCAGGGCGGTCGAGGAGGGCATCGCCGGGCTCGAGGTGGTCGAGCACGAGGGACCCGGCGGGCGGGCGTACGTCGACCTGCCGCACGCGCCGCCCCCGCGCGACCTCCCCGGGGTGCGCCTGCTGCCGGAGTTCGACGCGCTGCTCTGCGGCTACGACTCCAAGGCGCGGGACCGGTTCGTGACCCCGGAGCACCACAGGCGGCTGTGGAGCGAGTCCAACGGCATGCTGCTGCCGCCGCTGCTCGTCGACGGCCGGATCACCGGCCACTGGCGTGCCGGCGGGACGGCACGACGCCGGCCGATGGAGGTGACGTGGTTCGCCCGCACCCGTCGTCCACGCCGCGCGGAGCTCGAGCAGCCGGTGGCGGCGCTCGAGACCGCGCTCGGCATCACGGTGACCGAGGTGGGGATCACGCGCGAGTCCGTGTGAGCGCGCGACCCGGACCGGCGGCCTGCGGCGAGGGCTAGGGGCGAGCGGGCTGGTCGAGCGAGGGCTCGCCGCCGCGCTCCTCGCGCAGGGTCACCCAGGCCGCGCGGACGTGGGCGCGCATGACCGACTCCGCCCACACGGCGTCGCCCGCCCGCAGGGCATGCACGATCTCGTGGTGGTGGGCCAGGCTGCGCTGCATCGCCTCGGCCGAGTAGTGCGAGAACGTGCGCCACACCAGGGGCACCTCCACCACCGACGACACCAGCCCGACCAGGCGGGTGTTGCCCGAGGCCTCCAGGATCGCGCGGTGGAAGCGGTTGTTGAGCTCGGTGATGGCGTCGAGGTCGGGCGGCACGCGCCGGGCCTCGCGGTCCATGCCGTCGGCGAGCCCGGCGAGCAGCTCGAGGTCGGCACCGCCGGTGGTCGCGGCGAGGCCGCACCCCCACGGCTCGAGCTGCGAGCGGAGGCTGAAGATCTCGTCGAGGTCGCCCACGCCCCAGTCCTCGACCTGCACCCCGCGATTGGGCTCGTGCCTGACCAGGCCCTCCGCGGCCAGCCGGCGCAGCGCCTCGCGCACCGGCGTACGGCTCACGCCGATCACCGCGGCGAGGTCGCCCTCGCGCAGCCACTCGCCGCCGGCCCGCTCGCCGCTGAGGATCTGGCGGCGGATGGTCAGGTAGGTGACCTCGGCGGCCTTGCCGGCGTCCGCGCCCGCGTCGAGGGTCATGGTCGCGAACCCTAGCAGCGCCGCTCGCGGGGGACGATTGTATGCAACTTTCTGCACGGCCGTTGACGGGTCGCCGGACACACCGCTAGCGTCGCGTCATCGCCGTATGATCTACCTCACACTCGGCGCCGCGTTTGCATACGAAAGGCTCCGCTGTGCCGGATCCACGCCCCCTCCCCCTCGACGACCTGCGCGTGGTGGAGCTCGGTCAGCTGCTGGCCGGGCCCTTCTGCGGCCAGCTGCTCGGCGACTTCGGTGCCGAGGTGATCAAGGTGGAGGACCCCGCCCACGGCGACCCCATGCGCCAGTGGGGCCGGGAGAAGCCCTACGGCCAGTCGCTGTGGTGGCCGGTCGTGGCCCGCAACAAGCAGTCGGTGACCGCCGACCTGCGCACCGAGCGCGGCCAGGACCTCGCGCGGCGCCTGGTGGACAGGGCCGACGTGCTCATCGAGAACTTCCGCCCGGGCACCCTCGAGCGCTGGGGGCTGGCCCCCGAGACGCTGTGGGAGACCAACCCCGGCCTGGTCGTCACCCGGGTCACCGGCTTCGGCCAGACCGGCCCCTACGCCGCGCGCGCCGGCTACGGCTCGATCGGCGAGGCGATGGGCGGCATCCGCTACGTCACCGGCGACCCCGACCGCCCCCCGGCCCGCGCCGGGGTCTCCCTCGGCGACTCCCTCGCCGCCACCTTCGCCTGCCTGGGCACCCTCGTCGCCCTGCACCAGCGCGGGCGTACGGGCCGGGGCCAGGTGGTCGACTCCGCCATCTACGAGGCGGTGCTGGCGATGATGGAGTCGCTCGTGCCGGAGTGGCAGGTGGCGGGCTACCAGCGCGAGCGGACCGGCACGACGCTGCCCAACGTGTCGCCGAGCAACGTCTACCCCACCGCCGACGGCGAGATGGTGCTCATCGCGGCCAACCAGGACACGGTCTTCCGTCGCCTCGCCGAGGTGATGGGGCAGCCCGGGCTCGCCAGCGACGAGCGCTACGCGACTCACGGCGCCCGCGGCCGGCACATGGACGAGCTCGACGGCCTGATCGCCCAGTGGAGCAGCACGATCGCGGCCGACGACCTGCTCGAGCGGCTGCACGCCGGCGGTGTCCCGGCGGGCCGGATCTTCCGCGCCAAGGACATGCTGGCCGACGAGCACTTCGCCGCCCGCGAGGCGATCGTGCGGCTCGCGCACCCCGACCTGGGCGAGTTCGCCATGCACAACGTCGCCCCCAGGCTCTCGGAGACCCCCGGGTCCGTCCGGCACGTCGGACCGGCCCTGGGCGAGCACAACGACGCCGTCTACCGCGGCCTGCTCGGCATCAGCGACGACGAGCTCTCGTCCCTGCGCGCCGCGGGCGTCATCTGATCCGCACCACTCCCTCCGACCCCACTCCCCCGACCCCGGCACCGACCACCAAGGAGAGCACCCATGACCTATCGGCTCGGAGTCGACGTGGGCGGCACGTTCACCGACATCCTGCTCATCGACGAGGACTCCGGCGCGACCTTCCGCGCGAAGACCTCCTCCACACCCGAGGACCAGTCGGTGGGCGTGCTGCGCGGCATCGACCAGGCGTGCGCCGCGGCCGGGATCGACCGCGGCGTCGTCGGCGACGTCTTCCACGGCACGACGGTCGCCACCAACGCGATCCTGGAGGGCAAGGGCGCGCGGGTCGGCCTGGTGACCACCCACGGCTTCCGCCAGGTGCTGCAGATCGGACGGTCGTTCGTCCCGGGCGGGCTGGCCGGCTGGATCATCTGGCCCAAGCCCGAGCCCCTCGCGGCCCTCGAGGACACCGTCGAGGTGCGCGGTCGCATCGCGAGCGACGGCAGCGTCGTGACCGAGCTCGACGAGGACGACGTCCGCGCCCAGCTCCGCAGGCTGGCCGGGCGTGGCATCGAGGCGCTGAGCATCTGCCTGATCAACTCCTACGCCAACCCCGCTCACGAGCAGCGGGTGGGCGAGATCGCCGCCGAGGAGCTGCCCGACATCGCCGTGTCGCTGTCGTCGGAGGTGCTGCCCGAGCTGCGGGAGTACGAGCGCACGATCACGACCGTCGCCAACGCGGCCGTGCAGCCGCACGTCAAGAGGTACGTCGCCAACCTGGCTGGCCAGCTGCAGGACTCCGGGGTCGACGGCTCGCTGTCGATCCTGCGCAGCGACGGCGGTCTGGTCTCGGCGGGCGTGGCCGCCGACAACCCCGTCAACCTGCTCCTGTCCGGCCCCGCCGGAGGGGTCACCGGCGCCGCCTGGGTGGCCGCGCAGACGGGCCACCGCGACTTCCTCACCTTCGACATGGGCGGCACCTCGACCGACGTGGCCCTGGTCGAGGACCTCACGCCCCGCGTCGGCCGCGAGACCACCGTCGGTGACCTCAAGGTGCGCGCGACCTCGGTCGACGTCCGCACGGTGGGGGCCGGCGGCGGCTCCGTCGCCCACGTGCCGGCGCTGACCCAGGCGCTGCGGGTCGGCCCGCAGTCGGCGGGCGCCGCGCCCGGGCCCGCTGCGTACGGCGCCGGGGGCGTCGAGCCCACCGTGACCGACGCCAACGTCGTGCTCGGCCACCTGCCCACCGCGCTCGCGGGCGGCGAGGTCACCCTCGACCCCCACGCCGCCAGGACCGCGGTGCAGACGATCGCCGACGCGACCGGACTGGACTCGGTGGAGGCCGCGGCGGCCGGGATCATCGACATCGTCAACGAGAACATGTTCGGTGCGCTGCGGCTGGTGTCGGTCCAGCAGGGCTACGACCCCCGCGACTTCGCACTCGTCGCCTTCGGCGGCGCGGGCCCGCTGCACGCCAACGCCCTCGGTCGGCTCACCGGCTCCTGGCCCGTGATCATCCCGCCGTCCCCGGGCGTGCTCTGCGCCTACGGCGACGCCACCACCAGCCTGCGCGACGAGTCGGTCCGCACCCTGGTCCGCCGCTTCGGCGACCTCACCGACGGCGCCCTGCGCACCATCCTCGACGACCTCGCCACCGCGGCCCGGGCGACGCTGAGCGCCGAGGGCGTCCCTGACCACCAGCTGCGGGTCACCTACGCGGCCGACCTGCGCTACCACGGGCAGGGCTTCGAGATCCCCGTCACCGTCGACATCGACGGCTTCGACGGCCGCGGGGGTGGGCTCGAGGCGCTCGGCAAGGCGTTCGACACCGAGCACGACCGGCTCTTCTCCTTCGTGCTCGACACCGAGCACGAGCTGGTCACCCTCAGGGCCACCGCGGACGCCCCCCGCCCCGACGTCGGCGCCGTCGTGCTGGCCGAGGGCGGCGACGACCCCTCGGCGGCGCGGGTGCAGCAGCACCGGATCTGGTCGGACGGCGCGATGGTCGATGCCGACGTCTACGACCGCTCGCTGCTGCGGGCCGGCAACGTCGTCGTCGGCCCCGCGGTGATCACCGAGATGGACTCCACCACCCTCGTGCTGCGCGACCACGCCGCCACCGTGCATCCCAGTGGCAGCCTCCTCATCCGACCCGTCGACCAGGCCCAGGAGGGCTGAGCCGTGGCACACCTCATCGAGACCAACACCTCCCCCCTGCAGCAGGTCGACGTCGACCTGGTCACCCTCGACCTCGTCGAGAACGCCCTGCGCAACGCGCGCTACGAGATGGACGAGGTGCTCTTCCGCACCGCCCTCTCCCCCGGCATCCGCGAGCAGCACGACGAGTTCCCCCTCATCGCCAACCGCGACGGGAAGATGATGGTCGGCCAGTTCGGGCTGTCCATCCCCGACTTCCTCGACAACTTCGACGGCACGATCGAGGAGGGCGACGTCCTGCTCACCTCCGACCCCTACTCGTGCGGGGCCGCGATCAGCCACGCCAACGACTGGCTGGTGGTCATCCCGGTGTTCTTCGACGGCCGCATCGTCGGGTGGACGTCGATGTTCGGCCACATGTCCGACGTCGGGGGCAAGACCCCGGCCTCGATGCCGACCGACGCCCGCACCATCTTCGAGGAGGGCGTCGTCATCCCGCCCTTCCGCCTCTACAAGAAGGGCGTCCTCGACGAGGACGCGCTCCGGATCATCCTCAACCAGGTGCGCAAGCCCGACTGGAACCGCGCCGACCTCAACGGCATCGTGGCGGCCTGCCGCACGGCCGCCCGTCGGGTGCAGGAGCTGTGCGCCCGCTTCGGCGTCGACACCTACAGCTCCGCGCTCGACGCGCTGCTGGAGCGCAACTACCGCGCCATGAAGACGCTGCTGGCGATGGTGTTCGAGGAGGGCCGGACGCTGTCGTTCACCGACTACATCTGCGACGACGGCCTCGGCTACGGCCCCTACGAGCTCCGGCTCAGCCTGACCCGCACCGGCGACAAGGTGCTGCTCGACTTCACCGGCAGCAGCCCGCAGGCCCAGGGCCCGATCAACTACTACATCAACGAGAACCTGGTGCGGATGTTCTTCGGGATCTACATGATCACCGTCGCCGACCCGCAGATCCTCTGGAACGACGGCTTCTACCCACTCGTCGACGTCGAGATCCCCGACGACTCGTTCTGGAAGCCGCAGTACCCCGCCGCCCTCAACGCCCGCAACCACGGCATCGGACGGGTCTTCGACCTCTTCGGCGGCCTGCTCGGGCAGACCAACCCCGACCTGCTCAACGCCGCCGGGTTCTCCTCCTCCCCCCACTTCATGTACTCCGGCACCTACGGCGAGGGCGACCGCAAGGGCGAGTGGTTCCAGCTCTACTCCATCGGCTTCGGCGGCATCCCGGGCCGGCCGATCGGCGACGGCCCGGACGGCCACTCGCTGTGGCCGTCGTTCGTCAACATCCCGTGTGAGTACCTCGAGTCCTACTACCCGCTGCGGATCGAACGCTGGGAGACCGTCACCGACACCGGTGGGGCCGGGCTGCACCGCGGCGGCAACGGCGTCGACGTCACCTACCGCTTCCTCGAGGGCGGCACCATCGCGATCCACGACGACCGGTGGCTGACCTACCCGTGGGGCGTCAACGGCGGCGAGCCCGGCGCGCGTGGGCGCAAGTGGCTCGTGCGCGCCGACGGCACCACCGAGGTGCTGCCCAGCAAGGTCCACGACGTCCCCGTCGCGCCGGGCGACCTGCTGCACTTCGTCACCTGGGGCGGCGGCGGCTGGGGAGACCCGCTCGCCCGCGACCCCGCGCTGGTCGGGCTGGAGGTCACCCGCGGCCTGGTCAGCGCCGAGGGCGCGCGCCGCTACGGCGTGGTGTGCGACGAGTCGGGCACGGTGGACGCCCCCGCCACCGAGTCGCTGCGCGCCGAGCTGGGCGCCGGGCGCCCCAGCCCGCTGCCGACCTTCGACATGGGACCGCCGATGGAGACGATCCTCGAGCGGGCGCTCGAGGAGACCGGGCTGCCCGCCCCGCGTCCCCCGGTCCCCCGGTGACGCCCGTGGGCGACCAGCCCTCCGATGCCGGGACGCCGCAGCCCTTCGGGGGCTCGCTGCGTCCCGGCGCGGTCCCGGCGGTGCTCGCGGTCGACATGATGCGCGCCTACTTCGACCCCGCCAGCGCACTGTGCCTGCCGTCGGACGCGTGCCTGGACTCCGCCGCGCGGGTGCTGGCGTGCGCCCGGCAGCAGGGGGTGCCCGTGGTGCACACCCGGGTCCGCTACGCCGCCGGCGGCGCCGACGGGGGCGTGTTCTTCCGCAAGGTGCCCGCGCTGCGCGACCTGGTCGGCGACGGACCCATGGGCGAGCTGGTGCCGCAGGTGGCGCCCTCGGACGACGAGCTGGTGGTGGTCAAGCAGTACGCGAGCGCGTTCTTCGGCACCACGCTCGCCTCGACCCTGCACGCCTGGGGCGTCGACACCGTCGTCGTGGTCGGGGTCAGCACCAGCGGCTGCATCCGGGCCAGCGCCGTCGACGCGGTCCAGCACGGCTTCGTGCCGCTGGTGGTGGCCGACGCGGTCGGCGACCGCGAGCCCGGGCCTCACCACGCCAACCTGCACGACCTGTCCACCAAGTACGCCGAGGTGGTCGACGAGGCGACGGCGCTCGCCTACCTCGCCGACCGCCCCGCCCCGGGAGCGCCCGCGTGAGCGCCCCCGGCTCGGTCACCGTCCTCGAGGTGGCACCGCGCGACGGGCTCCAGAACGAGGAGACGATCCTCTCCACCGACGACAAGGTCGAGCTCGTCGAGCGCGCCGTGCGCGCCGGGTCGAGGCGCATCGAGGTCACCAGCTTCGTCAACCCCGCCCGCGTGCCGCAGATGGCCGACGCCGACGAGGTGATGGCCGCCCTGCCTCGCCCCGACGGCGTCAGCTATGCCGGGCTGGTGATGAACGAGCGCGGCCTCGACCGTGCCCTCGCCGCCGGAGTCGACGAGGTCGACGTGGTGGTCGTGGCGACCGACACGTTCTGCCGGCGCAACCAGGGCGTCGGCACGGCCGAGGCGTGCGAGCAGGCGGCCACCATCGTGGCGCGGGCCCGCGACGCGGGCGTCCTCACGACGGTCACGATCGGCGCGGCGTTCGGGTGCCCGTTCGAGGGGGAGGTCGCTGAGGGCAGGCTGCGCGAGGTGGTGCGCCGCGTCGCCGACGCGGGCCCCGACGAGCTGGCGCTGGCCGACACGATCGGGGTGGCGGTGCCCAGCGACGTCTCGGCCCGGGTGGCCCTGGCCGCCGAGGTCGCCGGTCCGGGGGTGTCGCTGCGCCTGCACCTGCACGACACCCGCCACACCGGAGTGGCCAACGCCGTGGCCGGGCTCACCGCCGGCGTCACCACCCTCGACGCCAGCATCGGCGGCACGGGCGGGTGTCCCTTCGCCCCCGACGCGACGGGCAACGTCGCCACCGAGGACCTCGTCTACCTCCTCGACCGGATGGGCGTGGCCACCGGCATCGACCTGGCCGCCACCACCGCGACGACGGCCTGGCTGGAGGAGCGGCTGCACAAGCGTCTGCCCGGCGCCCTGCTCAGGTCCGGCGGCTTCCCCGACCAGGAGCGCTAGGTGTGAGGCCCAGCGAGGTTGTCCGACTTGGTGATGGGTGATTGCTTGCCGGTGGCCGAGTGGGGCCGGTGGTCGGTGTACACGTGGAAGCGTTCGATCTTGCCGTCGGTCTGCGGGCGGTAGGGCCGAGTGCGCTGCGGGTGATGGCAAGCTCGGCACAGGTGTCGCGCCACAGGTGCGAGCGGTGGCAGCCGCCGTTGTCGGTCAGGACTCGCGGACGGTGACGCCGCGCCCGGCGAACCACGCCACCGCGTTGCGCAGCACTGCGGCTGCGGTCTCTTTCGTCTCGTCGTCGTGAGCCTCGACGTAGGCGACGCGGGCGTGTCGTCACACGATCTCGACCAACGTTCCTGAACATCACAACTAGACACGTCCCGTCCCCGCTAGGACACCCGGATCCGGGCCGTTGAGCGGGGACATCCCCGCTCAACCCGGGGGTTTCCACCTTCCGAGCTCCTTCAGATCGTGTCGGCGCCGTCCCCGGTCGACGCCTCCCGGGCGCGGGTGGCGGCGGGCGTCAGCACGCCGGCGAAGACGAACCCGACCGACCAGAACGCCGCGTTGCCGTCGCCGCTCAGGTACATCGCGTAGCCGAGCGCCAGGGCGACGGCGGCCGAGACGGCGTAGTGGCGCAGCTCCACGCGCCCCGTCCCCTCGCCGGGCGGACGGCCGTAGGAGCCGAGGAAGAGCATCATCCAGAGGGCCAGCGCGAGGACGGCGCCCACCAGGAAGTGCCAGCCGCCACCGGAGGCACCGCCGACGACGAGCGTGACGGCGAGCGCGACGGCCAGGTGTCCGGGGAGCGGGCGCACGCCCGCACCATGCCCGCGAGGACGCGGTCTGTCAACCGTTGGTTGACGGCGGGGCCGGCTGGTCGCGGAGGTACTCCCCCGGCGTCATGCCGGTGACGGTGCGGAAGTCGTGGGTGAAGTGCGCCTGGTCGGCGTAGCCCAGGTCGGCCGCGACCTCGGCGAGGGTGCCGGCGCCGGCCTTGAGCGCCTCGACGGCCCCGTGCAGCCGGCGCCGCTGGAGCAGCCACTTGGGGCTCAGCCCGACGCGCTGCTCGACCAGGCGCTGGAGGCTGCGCTCGGACAGCCCCACGGCCCGGGCGAGCTCGTCGACACGGGTCACCTCCGGGTGCTCGCCCAGCCACGCCACCAGCCGGTTGACCAGCAGGCCCGGGGCGTCGACGGGCAGGTGGGTGGCCAGCCACCCCTCGACGTGCCCGATCGCCGCGAGGTGGGCGGCCGGGCCGTGGGGGTCGGCGGCCATCGCCGCGCGCACCTCGTCGACGAGGCCGGGGTCGGGCAGCAGGCCGCGCAGCTCGATCCACGTGTCGGTGACCTCGGCGACCGAGCGCCCGAGCACGAGCCGCCCGGCGGCGGGGCTGAGCATCGTGCCGACCGCCCAGCCGTCGCCCTCGAGCGTCACGCTCGACCGGCCGCGCGCGACGCCGTAGAAGCGGGCGTAGGTGTTGCTCACCACCACCAGGCAGACGGGGTGCTGGAGGGTGCTCTGGGTGGACGGCTCGGGCAGCGACCAGACGGGGATCCAGTGGCGGTCGACGAGGTCGGCGAGGCGCTCGCTCGGGGCGTAGCGGTGGATCGGCGGCGAGGGCCGGCTCACCCCCGTCAGGTGGGCCCGGTCGATCGGGTCCACCGGCCGGGGACCTCCCGCACTCGTCCGGCTGCTCATCTGTCGGATTATTCCAAGCAGCACCGACAGCGCCGCGGCGAGAGTGGGCGCATGACCCAGACCACCACCTCCTCACCGACCCCGTCACCCGCCCACCAGCTCTCCCTGTTCCAACAGCGCGCCGACCGGTTCGCCCGGGTCCTCGACGCCGTCGAGGTCGCGGGCGGCGACTGGGACGTGCCGTCGCCGTGCGAGGGCTGGACCGCCCGCGACGTCGTCGGGCACGTGATCGAGACCCAGCGCGACTTCCTGCGCCAGCGCGACCTCGACGCCGGCCCGGATCCCGACCTCGCCGACCCGGCCGCCGCCTGGCGACGCCAGCGCGCGCACGTCACCTCGGTGCTCGCCGACGGCGTGGCGGCTCGCGAGTACGACAGCTACTTCGGTCCCACGACCATCGCCGCCACCATCGCCGACTTCTACGGCTGGGACCTCGTGGTGCACGGCTCGGACGTCGCCCGGGCCACCGGCCAGGAGTGGGCCGTCAGCGACGAGGAGGCCGCCGCGCTCCACGCCACCGCCGACGGCTGGGGCGACACCCTGCACTCCGAGGGGATCTGCGCCCCGGCGGTCGAGGTGGGCCCGGACGCCTCGGTCACCGACCGGCTGCTCGCGCGGCTGGGCCGCGACCCCGGCTGGCGGCCGGCGCGCTGACCGGCCCGGTCCGTCCAGCCGGTCCCGGCGGTCCGCTCAGCCGATGCGCTCGAGGGTGACGACCGCGACGGTGCAGCGTCCGGTGACCTCGCCGGGACCGATCACGAGCGTGCCCGTCGCGATCGCGTCGCGGGTGCCGGAGACGACGTACGCCGCCTGGTCGGCCGCGAGCGGCAGCGCCGAGGACCGGCCCAGCTCGAGCACGGTCACGAACGGTCGCACGAGGGTGGGGTCGACGACGACGTCGAGCGCGCGTACGGCTCCCTCGGGCACCGACGCCACGGCGGCCGCGTCGCCGGGGAGGGCGAACGGGCGTTGCGGCTCGACGACGTGCGCCTCGTCGTCCACCTCGAGGTCGAGGACCGGGCCGTCGACCACGGTGAGCACGCGCAGCGTGCCCGCCGACGTGGGGACCGGGCCGTCCGCGGTGACCTCGGCGAGCCCGATGCGCCACGCTCCGTCGTCGCCGCGTGCCAGCTCGCGGATGGTGCTGCGGCCCGCGGCCCACGGCTGCGGCGCCACGTCCTCGCTGCGGACGACGGATCCCACGTCGAGTCCTCCCTCTTCGACTCCTACTTCTTGCCTGGCTTGTCGGAGGGCTGCGTGGTGGACAGCGCGGCGACGAACGCCTCCGGCGGCACCTCCACGGACCCGATGTTCTTCATCCGCTTCTTGCCCGCCTTCTGCTTCTCCAGCAGCTTGCGCTTGCGGCTGATGTCGCCGCCGTAGCACTTGGCGAGCACGTCCTTGCGGATCGCGCGGATGGTCTCGCGGGCGATGACGCGGGCGCCGATGGCGGCCTGGATCGGCACCTCGAACTGCTGGCGCGGGATGAGCTCCTTGAGCTTGCCGGCCATCATCACGCCGTAGGAGTAGGCAGCGTCGCGGTGCACGATCGCGCTGAACGCGTCGACGGGCTCGCCCTGGAGCAGGATGTCGACCTTGACCAGGTCGGCGGCCTGCTCGCCGGAGCGCTCGTAGTCGAGGGACGCGTAGCCCTTGGTGCGCGACTTGAGCTGGTCGAAGAAGTCGAAGACGATCTCGCCCATCGGCAGGGTGTAGCGCATCTCGACGCGGTCCTCGGAGAGGTAGTCCATCCCCTGCAGGTTGCCGCGCTTGAGCTGGCACAGCTCCATGATCGTGCCGATGTAGTCCGACGGCGCGAGGATCGTCGCCTTCACGACCGGCTCCCGCACCTCGGCGACCTTGCCGTCGGGGTACTCGCTCGGGTTGGTCACCTCGACCTCGGTGCCGTCGTCGAGGACGACCTCGTAGACCACGTTGGGAGCCGTCGAGATGAGGTCGAGGTCGAACTCGCGCTCGAGGCGGTCGCGGGTGATCTCCATGTGGAGCAGACCGAGGAACCCGCAGCGGAAGCCGAAGCCCAGCGCGCCCGAGGTCTCCGGCTCGTAGGTCAGCGCCGCGTCGTTGAGCTGGAGCTTCTCCAGGGCGTCGCGCAGCGTCGGGTAGTCGTCGCCGTCGATCGGGTAGAGACCGGCGTAGACCATCGGGTTGGGGTGCTTGTAGCCGCCCAGCGACTCGGTGGCCCCGTGGTGCTGGGAGGTGACGGTGTCACCGACGCGCGACTGGCGCACGTCCTTCACACCGGTGATCAGGTAGCCGACCTCGCCGACGCCGATCTCGCGGGCCTTGACGGGCTCGGGGCTGATCACGCCGACCTCGAGCATCTCGTGGACCGCGTTGGTCGACATCATCTTGATCCGGTCGCGGTGGCTGAGCTTGCCGTCGACGACCCGCACGTAGGTGACCACGCCGCGGTAGGTGTCGTAGACGGAGTCGAAGATCAGGGCACGGGCCGGGGCGTCCGCGTCGCCCACCGGCGCCGGGGTCTGCTTCACGATCTCGTTGAGGAGCGTCTCGACGCCGACGCCGGTCTTGGCGCTGGTGAGCAGCACCTCCTCCGGCTCGCAGCCGACCAGGCCGGCCAGCTCGGCGGCGTACTTCTCGACGTTGGCGCTCGGCAGGTCGATCTTGTTGAGCACCGGGATGATGTGGAGATCGGCGCCCATCGCGAGGTAGAGGTTGGCCAGGGTCTGCGCCTCGATGCCCTGTGCGGCGTCGACGAGCAGGACGGCGGCCTCGCAGGCCTCGAGGCTGCGGGAGACCTCGTAGGTGAAGTCGACGTGGCCCGGGGTGTCGATCATGTTGAGGACGTAGGTGCCGGGCTCGGCGCCCTCGGCGTTGCCCGCCGGCACCGTCCACGGCATCCGCACGGCCTGCGACTTGATGGTGATGCCGCGCTCGCGCTCGATGTCCATCCGGTCGAGGTACTGCGCACGCGACGCCCGCTCGTCGACGACCCCGGTGAGCTGCAGCATCCGGTCGGCCAGGGTCGACTTGCCGTGGTCGATGTGCGCGATGATGCAGAAGTTGCGGATGATCGACGGGTCGGTCGAGCCAGGCTGCGGCGCGTTGGTGAGGCTCACGGACTGCTTTCGGGGGTACGACGGCTGGGTCGGCTCATTCTTCCACGCGCGCCGCGGGCCGCCGAACCGGCGACGCGGCGCGGGCGCGAGCCCGCAGCCGGCCGCTGCGCGCCGGGCTACCGCCCCGTCGCCACCCAGTAGCGCCGCTTGTCCCCCCGCACGTCCTCCAGCACGCCGCCGGCCGCCTCGATGACCCCGATCGAGCCGATGTTGTCGGTGTCGCAGGTGACCAGCGCGGGGTCGATGCCGAGCCCGCGCGCCCACGGCAGGGCGCGTCGCAGCATGGCCGTCGCGTGCCCCTCTCGCCGCCGGGTGGGGCGCACGTCGTAGCCGATGTGCCCGCCCACCTCGAGCAGGAAGTCGTTGAGCCGGTGCCGCACGGCGATCCGGCCGAGGTAGTGCTCGCCGTCTACCCACCACAGCGTCGTGCACGGCACGTGCACCCGCGGACGCGGCGTCTCCTCGAGGGCGTCGGCACGCACCGCCTCGACGAAGGCCGCGAAGACGTCGGGGTCGCTCCAGCCCGGGGCGTTGCGCGCGATCCAGGCCGCCGTCTGGCTGTCCTCGGCGCCCTCGGCGACGAACTCGTCCATCGCCTCGAGGAAGGACTCACGGACGGCGGTGGTCGGCAGCACGAGCTCGGGCATGGCGTCAGTCTGGTCCGCACGCCGCCTGCCCTGTCCAGCGGATATCCCGTCGTGGTCCGCGTCGGGGTGGGCAAGGATGGCGCCATGGCCCGCTCCCCCTCGATCGCCCCCTACCCCGCACCGCACGGCAGGACCGCGCGTCGCCTCGAGTGGGCGTTCCTCCCGCCCGGCCTGCGGGCCTGGATCGAGCGCACGTGCGGCTCACCGGTCGCGTCGGCGATCTCGCAGACCAGCGGGTTCACCCCCGGGTTGGCGTCCGTGCTGGTGTGCGAGGACGGCTCGCGCCACTTCGTGAAGGCGGCCTCGGTGAAGGCCCAGCGGATGTTCGCCGACTCCTACCGCGAGGAGGCGCGCAAGCTCGCCGCACTGCCTCCGGAGGTGCCGGCCCCGAGGCTGCTGTGGCACCTCGACGACGACTGGGTGGTGCTCGGCATCGAGTACGTCGCCGCCCGGACGCCCGAGCGGCCGTGGCGGGCCGACGAGCTCGACGCCGTGCTCGACGCGCTCGAGCAGGTCGCCGACGCGCTCACCCCGCCGCCCGCGGGGCTCGACCTCGACCCGGCCGAGTCCGACTTCGCGCCGCTGCTCGAGGGATGGGCGACGCTGCGCGAACGGCGTACGGACCTCGGCGCCGCCCGGCTGGAGGAGGCCGAGGCGCTCGCACGCCGCTACGCCGAGGTGGTCGGCGGCGACACCGTGGTCCACACCGACATCCGCTCCGACAACGTCCTCATCGACGCCGACGGCCGGGCGCTGGTCTGCGACTGGAACTGGCCGGTGCGCGGGGCGGCGTGGTTCGACTCCCTCGCCGCCCTCATCGGCCCGCGCGGGGAGGGCATCGACGTCGAGCCGGTCATCGCCGGGCGTCGCCTGCTGGCCGAGGTCGACCCCGAGACGATCGACATCGCCCTCGCGCTCTACGTCGGCTACTTCCTCACCCAGTGCGAGCTCCCGGTGCCGCCGACGTCGCCGCACATCCGCGACCACCAGCGCTGGCAGGGCGAGGTGTGCTGGGACTGGCTCGGCGAGCGCCGGGGCTGGTGGTGACCGCCCCGCGCGCCGTCGGCGTCCGCCTGGCCTACGACGCCGTCCCCGCCGCGGTCCGTGCCTGGGTCGAGGACACCCTCGGCTCCCCCGTCGTGTCGACCGCCGAGCAGGTCGGCGGCATGTCGCCGGGCTGCGCGACCCGGCTGACCTGCGCCGACGGCACCCGCGCGTTCGTCAAGGCCGTCGGCGCGGAGCTCAACCCCGACACCCCCGGCCTGTTCCGCCGCGAGGCCGGGGTGCTCGCCCACCTCGGCGCGCACGAGCTCTGGGCACGACTGTTGGCGTCGTACGACGACGGCGCGTGGGTGGCGCTGCTGGTCGAGGACGTCGAGGGGCGCCACCCCGACTTCGGCGATCCTGCCGAGCTCGATGCGGTCCTCACGGGCGTCGACCGGCTGGGCGCGGTGCTGCGGCAGCGTGACGTGCCGGCCTCGGTCGACCTCGTCGACGTCGGCCGGGCGCTCGGAAAGTGGGCCGACACCCTCGCCTCGCTCGCCGACGCCCCGGCCGCCGCCCCCGTGCCGGACTGGCTGCGCCGCGACCCGTACGGCTGGGCCGACGTGCTCCGCCACCACGCCGCCGCTCCGATGCCGCACGTCGTCCACTGGGACATCCGCGTCGACAACCTGCTGCGCCGCCCCAGTGGCGAGGTCGTCTTCGTCGACTGGGGCACGGCGGCCCGCGGCCCCGCCTGGGCCGACCCCCTCCTGGCCCGGCTCGAGCGCGTCGACGAGGCGTGGTTCGACACCTCCGTCCTCGCCTCGCCCGCCCTGTGTGCGGTCGGCGACGACCTCGTCACGGCGGTCCTCGCCGGGTTCGGCGCGCACCTCGCCGCCCGGTCGGTCGTCGCGGTGGACGTCAACCTGCCGACGCTCAACGATTTCCGCATCCGGGAGTCGGAGCGCATGCTGGGGGCCGTCGCGCGCCGCACGGGCCGGTGAGCACCGGCCAGGGGCGCGGCAGGCGATTTGGGCGCCCACGGAGGGTGACGGTAGAGTTCACCACTGCGTGTCCGGCGCCCGACCCTGTCCGGGGTTGCCAGGCAGCCGACAGCACCAGACTTCTCATCCTGACCAGTTCGAGCATTCGAGGATCCGCACGTGGCGAACATCAAGTCCCAGATCAAGCGCAACAAGCAGAACGAGAAGGCGCGCCAGCGCAACCAGGCCGTCAAGTCTCGCCTGAAGACTGCCGTGCGCAAGTTCCGCGAGCTGTCCGAGGCCGGCGACAAGGACGCCGCCGTCGCGGCGGGCCGTGACGCCATGAAGGCCCTCGACAAGGCCGCCTCGAAGGGCGTCATCCACGCCAACCAGGCCGCCAACCGCAAGTCCTCGATCGCCAAGAAGGCCGCGTCGCTCTGACGTCCCGCTTTCACCGTCGACACCCGCCCTCGTGGCGGGTGTCGTGCATTTCGGGGGCGTACGCGGTGGTCACGCGGGCGCGGGTCAGCGCCCGTCGCGCAGGCCCGCCACGGTGAGCACCAGCCGCTCGAGCGTGTAGGACGCGTCGTGGGCGCGGCCCTTGATGTCGGCGTCGGCCAGGGCGACCGCGCGCACCGCGGCCGCGATGCCCTCGGCGCTCCACGACCGTGACTGGTCGCGCACCGTGCGCACCTTCCACGGCGGCACGCCGAGGTCACGGGCCAGGTCGCCGTCGCGGGCTCCGCGAGGAGCGCCGAGGTAGCGCGCCAGGCTGCGCGCGGACGCCGCCATCGCGGAGGTGACCAGCACCGGCGACGTGCCGGAGTCGAGCGCCCAGCGCAGCTCCTCCAGGGCGGCCGCCCGCCGGCCGGCGAACGCGGCGTCGGCGACGGTGAACGACTTGGCCTCGGCCCGGCCGCCGAAGTAGCGCTGGACCTTGTCGACGGTGAGCTGCTCGCCGTGGAAGTCGTTGGTGAGCTGGTCGGCAGCGGCCGCCAGCGAGCGCAGGTCGGTGCCGACGGCCTGCACGAGGAACGCCGCGGCGTCGGGGTCGATGCGGGCGCCGTGGGAGGCGACCTCGGAGGTCACGAAGCCCGGCATGTCGCTGGCCCTGATCTCCTCGGACTTCACCTCGGTGACGGGCGACAGCTTGCGCAGCTTGGTGAGCACGCCGCTGCCCTTCGGCCCGCCGGAGTGCACGAGCACGAGCGCCACGTCGTCGGCAGGGGCGGCGCAGTAGGCCAGGAGGCCGTCGACCGACTCGTCGGGCAGGTCCTCCAGGCCGCGCACGACGACGCACCGGATCGAGGAGAACAGCGACGGCGCCGCCATCTCGCCCAGCGACGCGAGCGTGAGGTCGGCGGCCGCCGACTCCGCCATCTCCGCCTCGGGGTCGTGGGCGCGGACGGCGTCACGGACCGTGGTGACCGTGCGCGCCGAGAGGTATTCCTCCTTGCCCGTCACCAGGACGACGTGGCCGAGGACCTGCGCGGCGGAGGGGGTGCGAGCCATGGTGGGCCCCACCCTATCCGCGCCCGACGACACCGGGCGTCCCGTCCTCGACCACCACGACCACGTCGCCGGCCACGTCGGTGCGGCGTACGTCGGCGCCGGCCGCCCCGAGCGCCTCCAGCAGGTCGGGGGCGGGGTGCCCGTAGTCGTTGCCCTCCCCCACCGACACCAATGCCAGGCGGGCGCCCAGGGACGTCAGCCAGTCCAGGTCCTGGTGCCGGCTGCCGTGGTGCGGCACCTTGAGCACGTCGACCTGCACCCCCGCGAGGTCGCGCGCGAGCGCCGCCTGGGCCGACGGCTCGAGGTCGCCGGTGAGCAGGATCCGGACGCCGGCCACCTCGGCGAGCAGCACGACGCTGGCGTTGTTGGCCGCGCTCTCGCCCGCGTCGCCCGCGAGGGCGCCGGGGCGTGGCCACACGGTCTGCAGCGTGACCTGCCCGATCCGACGGGTGACGCCGTACGCCGTCGCCACGGCCGAGCGGCCGGTGACCTCCTCGACCGACCTCGCCCCGACCTCCGGGTCGCGCAGGGCCGTGCCCTCGACGACGTCGATGCGCCGCCCGTCGGCCACCCCGGCGACTCCGCCCACGTGGTCGGCGTGGAAGTGGGTCAGCACGAGCAGCGGCACCGACGCGACGTCGAGGCGGTCGAGGCAGGCGTCCGTCGCCGCCGGCTCGGGGCCGGCGTCGACGACGACCGCGCTGTGCTCGCCGGCCCGCAGCACGAGGGCGTCGCCCTGGCCGACGTCGCACATCGCGAGCACCCAGCCCTCCGGCGGCCAGCCGGGCGACGGTGGCCGGACGAGCATCACCACCACGAGCAGGCCGGTGCAGGCGAGGGTCGTGCCGGCGCGGCCGAGCACCCGCGGGGCGAGCGGCACCGCCAGCACGCACAGGAGCGTGAGCAGGGCGAGCGGCACCGGGCCGGTGCCCCAGTCGACGGCGGCGGTCGGCACGCCCGCGCCCCACCGGGCGACCGAGATGATCCACTCCGCCGACCACGCCGCCGGGGCGGCGACCACCGCGCCGAGCGGACCCCACACCAGCACGAGGAGTCCCCCGGCCAGTCCCAGCACCGTCGCCGGGGCGACCGCCGGCGCCGCGAGCAGGTTGGCGCCCACGGCGACCAGGCTGACCTGACCCGAGAGGGCCGCCACCACCGGCGTGCAGGCGACCTGCGCGGCCAGGGGCACCGACACCCCCTCCGCCACCCACCGGGGCGTCCAACGCATCAGCGCGTCGCGCCACACCGGCGCCAGCAGCAGGATGCCGGCCGTGGCCAGGGCGGACAGCGCGAACCCGGGCGTGACCGCCAGCCGGGGCCACACCAGCAGCAGCGCCAGCACCGCCACGCCCAGCCCCCGCACGCCCCGCGAGAGGCCGTTGCGCCCCATCCCGACCAGCGCGACCGTGCCCATCGCGGCGGCGCGCACGACGCTGGGCTCGGCGCGCGCGGTCAGCACGAAGCCGACGATGCCGAGCACGCCGAGGGCGTAGAGCCAGGGTCCGCGCACCCCGGCCCACCGCCCGAGCACCAGCAGCGAGCCGACGACGAGGGTCAGGTTGGTGCCGCTCACCGCGAGCAGGTGGGTGAGCCCGGTCGTGCGGAAGTCGTCGGCCAGGTCCGAGTCGAGGCCGCCGTCGTCCCCGACCACCAGCGCCGGCACCAGCTCACGCGCGTCGACGCCGCGCCCGGAGACCGCGTCGCGCACCGACCGTCGTACGGCCGCCGCGGCGTCCCACCACGGGCCGGGCCGGTCGAGCACCCTCGGCTCACCCGTCGGCCGGACCAGCGCCGCCACGTCGTCGTCCGCGGCGACCAGCCGCGCCGTCGTCTCGAGCGTGGTGCCGAGCGGCAGCCGGGGCCAGTCGGCGGCGGCCATCACCACGACCGGCGCGTCCAGGGTCCACGCCGTCCCGCGACCCGCCACCTGGGTGGCATCGGCCCGCACCACCTGCAGGTCGCCGTAGGCCCCGCTCACCACGCGCACGTCGGAGGTCAGCTCCAGGCGCACCGACACCACCGCTCCCTCGGCGGCGAGCGCCGTCAGCGGCGAGGTGGCGACCAGGGCGTGGTGGAGCGCGGCGACGCCCGCCACCGAGACCAGCGCCGCCAGCGGCCCGAGCCACGCCGGAGACCACCACCGGCGCCACACGCCGGCGACGAGCACGCCGGTGACCAGCGCGACCGAGCCCAGGGCCGGTCGGGCCGGCAGGACCAGCACGAGCAGCGCCCCGGCCCAGGCCCCCGCGCCGAGCGCCACCGCGCGCAGGTCGGGCACCGGGCGCCCCGCTCAGAGGGTGACGAGCGGGGCGAGGTCGGCGAGCGTGGCCTCACCGATGCCGTCGACCTCGAGCAGCTCCTCGACCGAGGTGAAGGCGCCGTTGGCGTCGCGCCAGGCCAGGATCGCGCCGGCGGTCACCGGCCCCACGCCGGGCAGGGTGTCGAGCGCCGCCTCGTCGGCGGTGTTGAGGTTGACCAGCGCCGTCCCGGCCGGGACCTGCGAGTCGATCGTGCCGGCGACCCCGGCCGCCGGGGCGACCCCGACCAGGATCTGCTCGCCGTCGACCACCGGTCGGGCGAGGTTGAGGGCGGTGAGGTCGACACCCCGCCGCGCCCCACCGGCCGCCTCGAGGGCGTCGACCACCCGCGAGCCCGGGGGCAGGACGGCGATGCCCGGGCGCCGCACCTTGCCGGCGACGTCGACCACCAGGTCGGCGCCGTCCTCCCCCTCGGCGCCAGCCCCGGCCGTGCCGGGCGGCCCGACCGGCACCAGCGGGGTCGCCGCCACGGCAGGGGTCTCGGAGGTGCCGGTCGCGGCCGTCTCGAGCGGCACCACCCGCGCCTGGTCGCGGACCACCCACCAGGCCGCGAGGCCCACGGCGAGGGCCGCGACCACGGCCACCACCGCGAGGTGCACCGGTCCGAGCCGGAACGCCCCGACCCGCAGCCGGCGAGAGGCGTGGCGGCCCGGGAGCGGCGCGACGAGCGGCCCGACGAGCGGTGCGGGCGCCCCCGCCCCGCCGGTGGGGCCGGCGCCCGCGGACGTCCGGTCGACGGTCGGGTCCGGGCGCTCGCGCACGCGGGTGTGGCCCTCGACGGGGCCGGGTGGCTCGTGGCGCACAGCGGCGAGCTCGGCGCTGAGCGTCGCCAGTCGCCGCGACACCGCCTCGGCGTGCTCGGAGGAGGACTGGGAACGGCGCATGCCTCCACGCTAGGAACGCCGGAGCACGGCCGACAGGTGGCGTCGGCAATCTGTGGAGAGCCGACGGACGACGCGCGCCGAGACCGGCCGGAGCCGGGGCGGCGTCAGCCGGCGGGTCGCGGGGAGACGCAGACCGCCACCATGCCGGGGCCGACGTGCGCCCCCAGCACGGCACCGAGCTCGCCGCACATCACCTCGCGACCCTCGAGGCCGTCGGAGAGCCGCTCCCCCAGCGCCTCGGCGAGCTCCTCGGCGCGAGCGGCGTTGGCCAGGTGCGACACGCAGACGTCGACGGGGCGATCGCCGGCCGACTCGACGGCCAGCTCGGCGAGTCGGGCCAGGGCGCGCGAGGCCGTGCGGACGCGCTCGCGGGGGGCGACGCGGCCCTCGGCGATCTCCAGCAGCGGCTTGACCGACAGCGCACTGCCGACGATCGCGGCCGCGGCGCCGATGCGCCCACCCCGCCGCAGGTGCTCGAGCGTGTCGACGTAGAACAGCGAGGTGGCCGCCTGGCCGCGAGCGAGCGCCGCCTGAGCCGCCTGCTCCCCGGTGCCACCGGCGTCGAGGACGTCTGCGGCGGTCAGGGCGGCGTAGCCCGTGGCGATGCCGACCTGGCCGGAGTCGACGACGTGCACCGGCAGGTCGACCTCGAGCCCCGCCAGCTGCGCGGACTCGAAGGTGCCGCTCATCTCGCGGGAGAGGTGGACCGAGACGACCTCCTCGGCCCCCTCGGCCGCCAGCGAGCGATAGAGCTCGGCGAAGAGCGCCGGCGCCGGGCGCGAGGTGCTCACCGGGACGAAGTCGCGCAGCGCCTGGGCCACCACGTCGGGCGTCGCGCCGTCGGGGCCCTCGTCGAGCACCTGCGCCCCGATCACGACCTGGAGCGGGACGACTCGGATGTCGCGACTCTTCGCCAGCTCGGCGGGAAGGCTCGCGGTCGAGTCGGTCACCACCACCACACGGGACATGGCGTGACCCTAGCCTCCGGGCGGCCGCGGCCGGCCCGCCTCCTCCCCGGTCCGCGTCGCTGGGCGGGCGCGCCCGGACGCCGTACCGTGGGAGCACGCGCCGTTCTCCAGGGGGGCCGATGGCCGAGTCAGCGATCCGAGTGCTCGTGCTCGAGGACGACCGTGACGCCGCCCACTTCATGCGGGCCAGCCTGAGCAGGCTCGGCGGCATGGAGGTCGACCTCGCGGGCACGGCCGACGAGGCCGTCGCGGCGATGCGACGCCAGCGCTACGACGTGCTCGTGACCGACATCCGGCTCCCGGGCCGCTCCGGGCTCCAGGCGCTGCCGGAGTTCCGCGCGATCGACGCGACCGTGGCGGTCCTCGTGCTCACTGCCTACCCGACGTTCGACCACGCCGTGGGGGCGCTGCGCGAGGACGTCGACGACTTCCTCGTCAAGCCGGTCGGCGCCGAGGAGCTGGTCAGCCGCGTCGAGGAGCTCGCCGACCTGGCCCGCCGTCGTCGCGCGCCGTCCCGGCTGCGGGTGCTCGCCGTCGGTGCGCACCCCGACGACGTCGAGCTGGGGGTCGGGGCGACGCTGGCGGCCCACGCGGCGGCCGGCGACGAGATCACCACCCTCGTGCTGTCCGGGGGCGCGGTCGGCGGCAGCACGGACATGCGCCACGGGGAGGCCGTGAGCGCGGCCGCGCTGGTGGGCGCCCGCCTCATCCACCTCGACTTCGCCGACACCCACATGTCGCCGGCCGACGGCCTGATCACCGCGGTCGAGCGGGCCGTCGCCGAGGTCGCCCCCGACCGCATCTACACCCACGGCATCCACGACCGCCACCAGGACCACCGCGCCGTGCACGAGGCCGTCGAGATCGGCGCGCGCTCGGTCGGCGACCTGTGGTGCTTCCAGAGCCCGTCGTCGACCGTCGACTTCCGGCCCAACCGGTTCGTCATCGTCGACGGCTTCGTCGACACCAAGCTCGAGATGCTCGCCGCCTTCGCGTCCCAGGCGCACCGCGACTACATGCAGCCCGACGCTGTGCGGGCGAGCGCGCGCTACTGGGCGCGTTTCACCACGGCCCGGGAGGTCGAGCCCCTCGAGACCGTCCGGGTGACCCAGACGGTGCGCGTCGCGACCAGCGTGCAGGCGCCGCAGGCCGTCGACGACCCGGCGGCCGACGCCGCGCACGGCGGCTGCGGCTGATGGTGCGCACCTCGGTGGGCGCCCGGGCGCGGGAGCTGTCCAACCGGATGATGATCGCCTGGCCGACCCCGGACGCCTCGGGCTGGCGCCACCTGCCGTTCTCGGTGCTGGTGCTGGTGGTCGCCTACATCCTCTACGAGATCCCGCTGCACCACCGACCGCTGCTGCTCGCCGCCGGCGTGGCCGTCGCGCTGGCGGTCCAGGCAGCCGCGAGCCTGGGCAGACCGGCCCGGTGGCCCCCCGGCTGGCGCCTGGCGCTCCCCCTCGGCCAGATGCTGGCGGTCGGCCTGCTCGACCTCGGCAGCGGCGATCCCATGGGATCGGTCATCATGCTGCTCTTCGTGCCAGGAGTGAGCCTGGCGCTCGCGCCCGGGGGCCGCCCGCTGCTGGCTGGGCTGCTCGGCGTGGTGGTGGTGTCCCTCGTCCCGGTGATCTTCACGACCGGCCGTCTCTACCCGGGACTGCACAGCACGATCAACGCCGTGCTCATCGGCGCGGTCATGCTCCATGTCCACGCGATCATGGAGACCACGCGGCGCCAGGAGCGCCAGCTCCTCGCCGCCTACGACCTGTTGCGCAGCATCATGCTCGCCGCCACCGAGCAGGCGATCATGGCCACCGACGAGACGGGCCGGCTGCTCACGGCGAGCAGCGGCGCCGAGCGCCTCTTCGAGGTCCCGCGGGAGCAGCTGAGGGGCACCGACCTGACCGAGCTGGTCGACGGCCCCTCGCTGGGCGAGCTGGTCGGGGCGGCCGCCGACGGTGGCTCGCACGTGTCCCTGTGGCGCCGCTCCGTCGGCAGCTCGCCGCGCATGGTCGAGTACGTCGTGACGTCCCGCCCGTCCATCGGGCCCGCGGACGAGCCCGACCCGATGCGCGGCTACCTCGTCGTCGCCACCGACGTCACCGACCGCGAGGAGGAGCTGCGGCGCCAGGAGCAGCTCATCGGCCTGGTCAGCCACGAGCTGCGCACCCCGTTGGTGTCGATCCTCGGCTACGTCGACCTGCTCCGGCTGGATCCCGGTGGGCTCACCGACGAGCAGCGCGAGTACGTCGACGTGCTGACGCGCAACGCCCGCCGCCTGCGGTCCCTCGTCGACGAGCTGCTGATGAGCGCCCGCGTCGTCGCCGGCGACCCGATGTCGCCCGAGGAGGTCGACGCCGTGCAGGTCGCGCGCGCCGCGATCGCGAGCGTGCGGCCCATGGCCGAGGCCGCGGACGTGAGGGTGGCCCTCTCCGGCGACGAGGTCGTGCCGCTCGTCTCCGACCCACAGCGGCTCGGGCAGGTCGTCGACAACCTGCTCACCAACGCGATCAAGTACAGCGACGCCGGGGGCGAGGTCCGCGTCGAGGTCGTGGCCGAGCCCTCGCCCGAGGGGCAGCGGGGGGTGCGGATCCGGGTCGCCGACGACGGCACCGGCATCACCGCCGACGAGCTGCGCCGGATCACCCAGCCGTTCTACCGCACGCGCGACACCCGGCGACGCCACATCGCCGGGGTCGGCCTCGGCCTCACGCTCGTCCAGGCACTGGTCTCCGACCACCGGGGCACGCTCGTCATCGACAGCGAGCCCGGGCGTGGCACCGAGGTGACCGTCCGGCTGCCCGACGTACCCCTCGCCGCAGACCCCGAGGCCGCCCCTCCCCGCTAGGTGCCGTCCGGGTTCCACACCGACGCGAGGGCGCTCCAGTACTCCGGCGACATCAGCGACAGGGGCGTGACGTTGACCGAGGTGATGCCGTGGGTCTCCGCCGCGCGCAGGGCGGCGACGAACGGCGCGAGGTCGATCGGCCCGACCGGCGGTCCGGGCGGGCGCTCCCACAGGCCGACCGACACGGTGAGCCGCGACGTGTCGAGCCCTTCGGCCTCCAGGCGCCCGAGTATCCGCTCGACGTCCGCCGGTCTCCGGGTGCGGTAGAGGTAGGCCCACAGGACCAGGCGCTCGACCTCGCCGAGCAGGACGTCGTACTCGTGCCCGCTGGCCAGGTCGCCCCGGGCCGGGTACTTCCAGTTGATCCGTACGTCCATGGCGAGGTCGACGCGCGCCCCGTCGCCGCCCCGGGTCGCGTCCATCCGCTCCCGCATCCGCGCGAGCAGGTCGGCGATCACCGCCGCCCGCCAGGCCTTGATGCTGGACGCGTCCTCCTTGATCGACCCGTCGCTGGCGCGGGGCCAGTCGGGCAGTCCGGTCATCCGCCGGAAGAGCCGCAGGTCGTCGTCACCGAACGTGAAGTCGCTGAGGAACAGCTCGGTGATCGAGATCTGGCTTGGGTGATAGCGCTCGCACAGCGTGCCGACGAGGTCCACCAGGCGCCTGCCGACCTCGCCGTCGACGAGCTCGCTCGCCGAGGCCTGGTAGACCGCCCGCCGACCGTCGGCGGCGACCCCGGCAGCCTCCGGGTGGTCGGCCAGCCAGTTCGGCGCCATCGTGTCGACGATGAGACCGACCTGGCGGTTCGAGCCGTCCGCCGCCCGGTGCAGCGCCCGGGCCGCGCGGGTGAGGTGGTCGGTGCCCGGCTCCGCGGCCGCGTCGGGGTGCGCCTCCCAGTCGAAGGCGGTGAACTCGATCCGGCCCGCGTTCAGCTCGACCGCGTTGGCCCCGGCCTCGTCGAGGCGGGCGTTCACCGCCGCCCAGTCGGTGTCCCGGTCGACGACGCTCGCGAAGTCGATGCTCACCGACCTGGTCCGGTCGGGGAGCTGCGCGGGGCGCATCGTCGGCGGCGTCTCAGCCGTGGGCGGCGTGCCCGACTCGCCCGACTGCCACGGCCGCGAGATCGCCAGCGCAGCCACCAGCGAGGTGACCACGATGCCGGCCACGATCAGGAGCCAGGGCCATCGTCGTCGCTCAGGCCACGCACCGACACCGTCCCGGTCCGCTCCAGCTTGTTCCATCGGTTCTCCGCATTCCCGAGCTCGAGCCGGACGGCATCGAGCACGACGAAGGTCATCAGGGTCGAGTAGAGCGGCCACAACGGGACGGTCCACAGGTGGCGCAGGTCATCGGCGGCCCGGTCGAGCGCGAGGGCGAGCGCCAACAGCGCCAGCGACGCCGGCACCCCCAGCAGGAGCACCCACGACCACCAGGTGCCGGGCAGCCAGCCGGAGCCGTCCACGGCGACCAGCCACCCCACGTTCACCGCGGCTGCGAGCTGGAGGAAGGGGGCGATCACCTGGGTGACGGTGTTGAAGAGCAGGTAGACGCCGAACGCGCCGTAGCGCGGGTTGCCGATCATCGACCAGTGCATCTCGGTGGCCTGCAGCAGCCCACGCGCCCAGCGGACCCGCTGCCGCCACAGGCCACGCAGGGTGGAGGGAGACTCGGCGTACACGAGCGCGTCGGGGGCGAACGCCACCTGGAAGCCCGCCTCGTGCACCCGCCAGGTCAGCTCCAGGTCCTCGCCGAGCGTGTCCGTGCGCAGCGGACCCACCCGCTCGAGCACGTCACGGCGGAAGGCGCCGATGTTGCCGGAGACGACGGGCAGGCAGCCCAGCACGTCGAGGGCGCGACGCATCAGGCCGGTGCCGACGTGGCTGATGACGGAGAGGAGGCGGGTGAGCGTCCGGTCGAGGTTGACGGGCTTGTCGTTGCCGCAGACCGCACCGATCCGCGGGCTGCGGAAGCCCCGCAGCAAGCGGGCCAGCGTGTCGGGGCGGAACACCCCGTCGGCGTCGACGAGCACGAGGACCTCGCCTCGGGCGGCGGCGATGCCGGTGTTGAGGGCGGCGCCCTTGCCGGCGTTGTCCTGCCGCAGCGCCCGCACCATCCCGGGGTGTGCGGCGGCCAGCTGCCGCATCCGCGCGAAGGTGTCGTCGGACGACCCGTCGTCGACGCACACGATCTCGAGGCGTGGGTAGTCGCTGCGCGCGATCGAGCGCACGCACTGGTCGATGACGCGTGCCTCGTCGAAGGCCGGCACCACCACGCTCAGGGAGGGGGCCTCAGCGAACATCGGGCCGTAGCCGGCCCGTCCGGACCGGCTGCGCCGGGCCCGGACCTCGAAGACCAGCGCGAACGGCACCATCGCGAGGCGCACGACTCCGGCGACCGCGAGCGGGACGAGCAGCACGAGGACCAACGCCGCCATGAACGCGACCACGGGTCACCCTGTCCACTCGGCAAGCACGTCGGCGAGGAGCTCCGGGGCCTGCGCGGACAGCGCACCGAACCTGCTGTTGACCTCGAGCACCACGGGGGTGCCGTCGCTCGACCTGCGTACGTCCAGGTCGACCGGTCCGACCAGGTCGAGTGCCTCCACGGCACGCACGGCGAGCGCCTCGACGTCGGGCTCGGCACCGTCGCCGAGTCTCTCGACCGCCGCGGCGTTGCCCACCCGGCCCTGCTTGAGCTCGGTCTTGCGCAGCACCACGACCCGGCACCTGCCGCTGTGCGGTGAGCGGTAGACCTGGGGGCTGTACTCCACCCCCGGCGCGTAGCCCTGGACCAGCCAGGTGGCGTCGAGGGAGTCCCACACCGGGTCGCCACCGTCCTCGACGACGTGCACGCCGCGACCACCGCGGCTCACCCGCGGCTTCACCACCACGGGCCCGCCGCCCCAGGCCACGGCGTCGGCGGCGGAGCCGGCCTCGGCGACGGTGGCGTGCGGAGGCACCGCGACGCCGCTCGCGGCCAGCGCCCACATCGTCAGCAGCTTGTCCGCGGCGACGGCGACGGGGCCCGGCGCCGAGAGCACCAGTCCCGGGCCCATCCCCGCCGCGAGCCCGAGCACGGCGAGCCGGGGCAGCTCCTCGGCCACGGTGGGGACGACGAGGTCAGGGTCGAGGCGAGACACCAGGTCGCGCATGTCCTCGTCGTACGCCGGGTCGGGCGCGCCCCGCACCGGCAGGACCGTCTCGTAGCCGGGCACGGGGGCCGGCGCGAGGTCGACCCCCAGCAGGCGCAGCCCACCACCGCGCTCGGCGCGCGCCAGGACCTGCGCGCCGAGGGCCCGCCCCGCGGGTCCGGCCGCACCGGTGACGAGGATGGTCGTGCGCTCCGAGGCGGCACCCATCCGCCGAGTCTAGGCGCGGCGCCGCTCCGGGCGGCGCCGCGCGCTCAGACGACGATGTTGACGAGCTTGGGCGCGCGCACGATCACCTTGCGCACCGTCGCCCCCTCGAGCGCCCGCTGCACGGCGGGATCGGCCAGCGCCGCGGCCTCGAGGTCGGCGTCGGAGACGTCGGGCGAGACCTCCAGGCGCGCCCGGACCTTGCCCTTGACCTGGACGACGGCGGTGACGGTGTCCTCGACCAGCAGCGCCTCGTCGACCTCGGGCCAGCCGGTGCGCGCGACGGTGGGCTCGTGACCCAGCCTTTCCCACATCTCCTCGGCCGTGTAGGGCGCGACGAGCGACAGCAGCACGGCCACCGCCTCGGTGGCCTCCCGCACGGCCGGGTCGGCCGGACCGCAGCCGGAGTCGATAGCCTTGCGGGTGGCGTTGACCAGCTCCATCACCCGCGCCACCATCACGTTGAAGCGGTAGGTCTCGACCAGCTCGGCGGCGTCGTGCACGGTGCGCGCGGTCGTACGCCGCAGCGCGAGGTCGCCGGTCGACACGTCGGCACCGGGCGCCGAGGTGACGTCGCCCGAGAGCCGCCAGGCCCGCTGCAGGAAGCGCAGCGACCCCTCCGGCGACATGGTGGCCCAGTCGATGTCGTCCTCGGGCGGTCCGGCGAACACGAGGGTCAGCCGCACCGCGTCGACGCCGAAGGCCGACAGCTGCTCGCCCAGGTTGACGCCGTTGCCCAGGGACTTGCTCATCTTCTTGCCCTGGTTGATCACGAAGCCCTGGTTGAGCTGCGCCGACCACGGCTCGCGGAAGTCGACCAGGCCCATGTCGTTGAGGACCTTGGTGAAGAAGCGGCCGTAGAGCAGGTGCAGCACCGCGTGCTCGACGCCGCCGACGTAGAGGTTGCACGGCATCCAGGCGTTGACCTTCGCGCTGTCGAACGGCGCCTCGGTCTCGTGCGGGGAGCAGTAGCGGAACATGTACCACGACGAGTCGACGAACGTGTCCATCGTGTCGGTGTCGCGGGTGGCCGGGCCCCCGCAGGTCGGGCAGGTCGTCTCGACCCACTCCGTCGCCCCGCCCAGCGGCGAGGTGCCCTTGGGCTTCAGGTCCGCGCCCTTCAGCATCGGCAGCGTCACCGGCAGCTGGTCCTCGGGCACCGGGACCTCGCCGTCCACCGGGCAGTGGACGATCGGGATCGGCGCGCCCCAGTAGCGCTGGCGGCTCAGCAGCCAGTCGCGCAGGCGGAAGTTGACCGCCCCGGAGCCGCGGCCCTCGGCCTCGAGCCGCTCGATGATCGTGCGGATGCCCGACGCCTTGTCGCTCAGCCCGTCCAGTGGCCCGGAGTTGACGTAGGTGCCGTCGCCCGAGGTCGCCACCCCGGACTCCGCCGGGTCGTCCTGCCCGGGCACGTCGATGACCCGCCGCACCGGCAGTCCCATCGCCCGGGCGAAGTCGAGGTCGCGCTGGTCGTGCGCGGGCACGGCCATGATCGCGCCGGTGCCGTAGTCGGCCAGCACGTAGTCGCTCGCCCAGACCGGGATCTCCTCGCCCGACACCGGGTTGGTGGCGGTGATGCCCAGGTCGACGCCCGTCTTGGGGCGGTCGGTGGCCAGCCGGTCGATGTCGGAGGCCTTGCGCACCTCCACCAGGTAGTCCTGCAGCGCCTGCGCGCGGTCGGGGTGCACGATCTCCGCGGCCAGCGCCGCATCGGCGGCCACCACCATGAACGTCGCGCCGTACAGCGTGTCGGGACGCGTGGTGTAGACCTCGACGTCGCGCTCACCGCCGGCGGTGTGCAGCGTGAAGGTGACGTGGGCACCCTCGGAGCGGCCGATCCAGTTGCGCTGCGCGGTGACGACGCGGTCGGGCCACGTGTCCTCCAGCTCGTCCAGGCCGTCGAGCAGCTCCTGGGCGTAGTCGGTGATCTTGAAGTACCACTGGGTCAGCTCCTTCTTGGTCACCTCCGCACCGCACCGCTCGCAGGTGCCGCCGACGACCTGCTCGTTGGCCAGCACGGTCTGGTCGACCGGGCACCAGTTGACCGGGCTGTTCTTGCGGTAGGCCAGCCCGCGCTCGTAGAACTTCAGGAACAGCCACTGCGTCCAGCGGTAGTAGTCGGGGTCGCTGGTGTTGAACGTGCGCGACCAGTCGAACGACGCGGCGTAGGTGCGGCACGACTCGATCGAGCGGGCGATGTTGGCGCGGGTGTAGGTGTCGGGGTGCTCGTCGTTGCGGATGGCGGCGTTCTCCGCCGGCAGGCCGAAGGAGTCGAAGCCCATCGGGTTGAGCACCTCGTAGCCGCGCTGCCACCAGTAGCGCGCGACCACGTCGTGCAGCGCGAACACCTCGGCGTGGCCCATGTGGAGGTCCCCGCTCGGGTAGGGGAACATCGTGAGCGCGTAGCGCTTCTCACGCGGGCTGTCGTCGTCGGCCCGGAAGGGCTCGAGCTCCTCCCAGACCCGCTGCCACTTCGTCTCGGTGGCCTCGATGTCGTACGTCGCGCGCGCCTCGCTCGCGTCGTGGGCTCCGGTGTCGGTCGTCATCGCGTGTCCTCGTGCTGGCTGTTGCTGTGGCGGGGGTCGGGCATGAAAAAACCCCTCGCATGGAGGGGTGGCCGCGCGTCGGTCTCCGTGGGTGGGAGGACTCGATCAGCGCGGCTGGGCAAGAAGGAGCTGCTCGTGCACGGCACCAGCATACTCGCCCCCCGGGCCGCCTGCCGATCAGGTGGGGCGGCGCCCCGACCCCGCTGGGGCCCGGTCGGGATACCGGGCACCGGAGCCCTGCCTCCGCGGCGCCGGCCGGCCCGACGACAATGTCTGTCCAAGTCTTCCCACCGGTCCCCCACCGGGGTACAACGAGATTCCCACGTTTCTCGGACACGGCGGCCGCGGTCGCCGGAAGGGACCCACCGATGCACCTCAGTTCTCGGGTCGGAGGAGTCGGCGCTGCCCTCGTGACGCTCTCCCTCGCAGCAGCTCTCGCACCGTTCGCCTCGCCGGCCTCCTCGGCCGGCCCACCACCAGGGGGTCCGCCCGGCGCCGGCGCCGGGTTCCAGGGAGAGGACTCCACCTCCCGCGACAAGGACGTCCGCGACGGCCGGGCCGCGCCGACCGCGAAGCAGCGGTCCGCTGCCGCGGACCTCGACGCCACGGCCCGGTGGAACAAGCTCGGCACGCCGGCCGTGCTGATGGCCACGGACGCGCCCCTCGCCACGGGGCTTCCCGCCGACCCCGAGGCGGCCGCGCTCGCGTTCCTCGCCGGGTCGCGCGACGTCCTGGGCCTCACCGCCCGGGCCGCCGAGTCCGTCGAGGTGCTCGCCAGCCGCCCGCTGGGCGAGGACGCCGACGTGGTGATCGTGCGCCAGCAGTTCGGCGACCTCGCGGCGGGCGTCGACGGCATCGCCGCCGTGGGCCTCCGCAACGGCAAGGTGCTCTACGTCAGCTCGTCGCTGGCACGCGACGCGGCCGCGCCGGCTCCGGCCACCCTGACGGCGGCCGACGCCGAGCGGCTCGCCGCCCGCGACGCCGGCATCGCCGCGCCCGTCGTGCTCGGCACGACCGAGGTCGCGGTGCCTGTGCCGGGCGCCGCGGCGCGCGCCGCCTTCCAGGTGGTGCTCCGCTCCGAGGGCGACGAGGCCGTCGGCTTCGCCAGCTACGTCGACGCCCGCTCCGGCGAGGTGCTGGTCCGCGAGGACCTCGTCGACCACGACGCCGACAACCCCGAGTGGGAGGTGTTCCCGAGCAGCCCGCCGGTGGACTACTCCTCCCGCGACGCCCGGGCGACGTGGTGCTGGACGCCGCTGACCGGCTGCGAGGAGACGGTCGGCACCAGCGCCTCGCTGCCCTGGGACGTCGACCCGGCGACCAACCTGCCGACGTTCACCACGCTGGGCAACAACGCCATCGCGGTCGAGAACCGCAACAGCAACAACTCGCGGACCGTCGGCACCGAGACGGCGACCGCGTCGCCGACCCGTGACTACGCCTACCCGTGGACCAACCAGTGGTACGAGGAGGGCTGCAACCCCGCGACGTTCGGGTCCCCCGACAACGTCGACCTCGACGCCGCCCGCGCCAACCTCTTCGCGATGCACAACCGCATGCACGACTGGTCCTACCACCTCGGGTTCGTCGAGAGCACCTGGAACATGCAGAAGGACAACCTCGGCCGGGGTGGCCTCGGCAACGACTACGAGCAGGGCAACGCCCAGGCAGGCGCGATCTCGGGCGGTCCGCCGACCTTCGCCGCGCGCAACAACGCCAACCAGTTCACCCCGCCCGACGGCCAGGCGCCGATCACCAACATGTACATGTGGCAGCCGATCGCCGGCTCCTTCTACGCCCCGTGCGTCGACGGCGACTACGACATGAGCGTCATCGGCCACGAGTACGGCCACGCGATCAGCAACCGGATGATCGCCGGCCCCAACGGCGGCGTCAGCTCGCCGCAGGGCATGAGCGAGAGCTGGAGCGACCAGCTGGCCATGGAGTACCTCCACGAGCACGGCTACGCCGCCTCCGGTCTCCAGGCCTTCACGATCGGCCAGTACACGACCGGCGACCCGGTGGCCGGCATCCGCAACTACAACATGAGCCGCAGCCCGCTCAACTACACCGACATCGGCTACGACGTCACCGGCCCGCAGGTGCACGCCGACGGCGAGATCTGGACCGCGACCAACTTCGACATCCGGCAGGCCTTCATCGATCGCTACGGTGCCGGCGACGCGGCCCTCAACAAGTCGTGCGCCAACGGCCAGACACCGGTCAGCGGGTGCCCGGGCAACCGGCGCTGGATGCAGCTGGTGTTCGACTCGTTCCTCCTGATGGCCAACAGCCAGGTCAGTCAGGTCGACTCCCGCAACGCGATGCTGGCCGCCGACCTGCTCCGCTTCAACGGGGCCAACCAGGACATCCTCTGGAACGCCTTCGCCCGTCGCGGCCTCGGCGAGGGTGCCACCAGCGCCGGCAACGCCGACGCCGACCCGGTGCCGAGCTTCCGCTCGGCCTACGCCGACGAGTCGGCGGTCACCTTCGCGCCGCGCGACGAGCAGGGTCGCCTGGTGCGCGGCGCCCAGCTCTTCGTGGGCCACTACCAGGCACGGGCCGTGCCGGTGGCCGACACCGACCCGACCACGGCGCTGCCCAACCGGGTGGAGCTGGTGCCGGGCAACTACGAGTTCGTGGCCCGCGCCCCCGGGCACGGCCACGCCCGCATCCCGCTGACGGCGTTCGCCGCCGGCCGGGCCAAGACCCTCAAGCCGCGGATGGACACCAACCTGGCGTCCGTCACCAACGGCGCGGCGGTCGAGGGCACGGGCACCGACCTGGTCAGCCTCGTCGACGACGAGGAGGGCACCCAGTGGGCGGCCCTGGGCGCTCCGGTCGCGGAGCAGCACGTGATCGTCGACCTGGCCGGCACCAAGCGCCAGGACGTGCGGCGGGTGCAGGTCAGCACCCACCTGCGACCGGCCCGGACCAACCCCGACGGCACCCCGGCCGAGCCGAGCCAGAGCCGCTACTCGGCCCTGCGGCAGTTCGAGGTCTGGTCGTGCTCCATCGCCCGCGGGGTCGACTGCGACGAGCAGGACGAGTTCACCCGGGTGTTCGTCAGCCCGGAGGACGCGTTCCCGGCCACGGCCCCCCGGCCGCGGGCGCCGGACCTGATCCTCCGCTCGTTCGACATCCGGCGCACCAAGGCGACCCACCTGTGGCTCCAGGTCGTCACCAACCAGTGCACCGGCGGGCCCGACTACGCCGGTGAGCAGGACCAGGACCCGCGTGCGGTGAGCGACTGCTCGGCAGGCAGCGACCAGGACCTCAACGTGCGGGCGACGGAGTTCCAGGCCTTCGGCCGCTGATCGACACGGCTGCACCCCCCGAGGCCCCGGCACGTGAACGTGTCGGGGCCTCGGCGCGTCGGCTCGCTCGGGTGGGCTCGGGTGGGGATCAGGTGGGCCCAGGTGGGGTCAGCGGACGAACTGCGGGGTGAAAGGCGGGTTCCACCACTCCCCGTTGTAGGCCTTGACCGCTCCGATGACGTGCAGGACGGCCGCGACGACGAACGGGACCGCGAACACCGGCAGGAACACGACGAAGCCGATGCCGAGCGTGATGACGCCCAGGACGACGTAGAGCACCCCGGCGACGAGGAGCCAGATGAACATCGAGATCTGCACGTTGATCGAGTTGGCTGCGTGCGCCCGCACGAACGGGCCCCGGTCCTTGTGGACCACGTAGACGGCGATCGACGCCAGGAACCCGAGGAAGCCTGCCGAGCACACCATCGCGACCACCGCGCCGGCGTGGCTGATCGCTCCCCAGGTGCGCTCGTCCTGCGGCGACATGGTCGTGGGCGTCGCCCGGTAGGCGGTCGTGGGCTGCTGGGGGTCCCGCTGGTAGCCCCCCTGGTCGTACGGGCTCGGGTACTGGTCGGACATCTGGCTCACTCCTCGGCGGGCCGGGCGCCCGCTCTCATCAAGGCAAGCCAAGCACGTCGAGGGCGCCGAATCACGTGGTTCGACCCGGTTCAGGGCCGGATTCAGGGCCGGATCCAGGGGTGGATTCAGGGTCGGGTCAGGGGTGTGCCGGAGGCCTCCGGCGCAGCCGAGCCATAGTCGGCCGGCCAGACCACCCAAGAAGTGTTTGACAGTCGAGACCCACCCGCGCAGACTTGCCCCCCCAAGACTTCTTGGAGGGGGAGCCTTGACCGACGACCTGACGGACCCGGAAGCGGTCTCGGCACTGCGCGCGGTGGCGCACCCGGTGCGACTCCGGATCCTCTCGCTGCTGACCGCGGAGGCGATGAGCGCGGCCGAGGTCGCCCGCGAGCTGGACCTGACCCACGCCAACGCGTCCTACCACCTCCGGGTGCTGCACGAGGCGGGCGAGCTGGTGGTCGAGAGCGAGGAACGCATCCGCGGCGGCGTCGCGAAGCGCTACCGCTACGTGGTGGTCGACGCCCCGCCCGCCACGCGCGCGAGCAACGACGACCGCATCGCCTACGTGCGTGCCACCGCCCGCGAGATCACCCGACGCCAGCTCTCGCACCGTTCCGGGGTCGGGCAGATGTCCGACATCGAGACCTGGGTCGATCCCGAGACCTGGGCCCGGGCCGTGGACCTGTTGCGCGAGGCCGGCGACCTCCTCCACGCCGAGGCCCGAGCGCCCCGCTCCCCCGGCACCATCCACGTCAGCGCGTCCCTGTTCGCCTTCCGGATGTCCGACCCGGGCCAGGAGTCGTCGTGACCTGGTCGAGCGCCCTGGCTCCGCTGCGCAACCGCAACTTCGCGTGGTACTTCGCCTCCCGCACCACCAACACCCTCGGCACGATGATGGCCAACATCGCGCTGACCTTCGCGGTGCTCGACATCGACGGCCGGGCCGTCGCCATCGGACAGGTGCTGGCCGCCCACACGATCCCGATGATCCTGCTCCTGCTGTGGGGCGGCGTGCTCTCCGACCGCTTCCCCCGGGCGGTCGTGCTCCAGGCCTCCAACATCGCCTCCGCCCTCACCCAGGGCCTGATCGCGGTGCTCGTCGTCACCGGCACCGCCGAGCTGTGGATGGTGATCGTGCTGAGCGCGGTGCACGGTGCGGTGTCGGCGATCTCGTTGCCGGCGATGGCCGGCATGGTCCCCCAGCTGGTGGCGCGCGAGCAGCTGCAGCCGGCCAACGCGCTGCTGTCGCTGACCCGCAACGGGCTCACGGTCCTCGGCCCGACCATCGGCGCCCTGTTGGTCGTCACGGCCGGTGCCGGCTGGGCGCTCGCGATCGACGCGCTCGCCTGGGCGCTGGCCGCCCTGTGCCTGACCCGGGTCCGGATCCCACCCCTGGAGCGGGCCGCGTCCGACAGCACCATCGCCGAGCTCCGCGAGGGCTGGACGTTCTTCCGCCGGACCACCTGGCTGTGGGTGGTCGTGCTCGGCTTCGGCGGGCTCAACGCCATCCACCACGGCGCGATCTTCACCCTCGGGCCGGTGGTCGCCGAGGACACGATCGGCCGGCAGGGGTGGGGCTACGTGCTGTCCGCCGAGGCGCTCGGCCTGCTGGTGATGACGGTGATCCTGCTGCGGGTGCGCCTCGAGCGGCCGCTGCTGTGGGGCATGCTCGCCTGCGCGTCCATGTCCCTGCCGATGCTCATGCTCGGCCTCGACCCCGTGCTCGTCGCCCTCGTCGTCGCCGCCTTCGTCGGCGGGATGGGCCTCGAGGTCTTCGGCATGGGGTGGAACCTGGCGATGCAGGAGAACATCGACGACCACCTGCTGTCGCGGGCCTACTCCTACGACATGCTCGGCTCCTTCATCGCGATGCCCATCGGCCAGCTCGCGTGGGGTCCGCTGGGCGAGGTGTTCGGCAACGACCGCGTGCTCGTGGCCTCCGGGGTGGCCTACGCCGTGATCTGCGCGCTCGTGCTGTGCTCGCGGTCGGTGCGCACCCTGCCGCGCGCGCCCGTCGCACCGGCGGCGACGGCGAGCGGCGCGACGCCGTAGGGTCTCGACATGACCGTCATGGACCTCTTCCGTCTCGACGACAAGGTCGTCATCGTCACCGGCGCGTCGAGCGGGCTGGGCGTGGCGTTCGCCCACTGCTTCGCCGAGGGCGGGGCCGACGTGGTGCTCGGTGCCCGCCGCGCCGACCGGCTCGAGCGGGTCGCCGACTCCGTGCGCTCGACCGGCCGCCGCGTGCAGACCGTCGTGACCGACGTCGCCGACCCCGAGCAGTGCCAGCACCTCGTCGACGAGACGATGGCGACGTTCGGCCGGGTCGACGTGCTCATCAACAACGCCGGCGTCGGCACCGCGGTGCCGGCCACGCGCGAGACGCCCGAGCAGTTCCGCTCGGTGATCGACGTCAACCTCAACGGCTGCTACTGGATGGCACAGGCGTGCGGCCGGGTGATGCAGCCCGGATCGAGCATCATCAACATCTCCTCCGTCCTCGGCATCACCACCGGCGCCCTCCCGCAGGCGGCCTACTCCGCGTCCAAGGCCGGGCTCGGCGGGCTGACCCGGGACCTCGCCCAGCAGTGGACGGGCCGCAAGGGGATCCGGGTCAACGCGCTCGCGCCGGGCTTCTTCGCCTCCGAGATGACCGACACCTACCCCGAGGGCTACCTCGACCTCGCCCTGCAGCGCGTGCCCGCCGGACGCACCGGCCGCCCGCACGAGCTCGCCGCGACCGCCATGTGGCTGGCCTCCGACGCCGCCGGCTACGTCACCGGGCAGATGATCCCGGTGGACGGCGGCCTCACGATCGCCTGAGCCCGGCCCGAGCCGGCCCCGGCCGGGGTCGGGCGCGTCAGAGCCAGGCCGCGCCGGCGACGACGCCGTCCCTGCGCCGTCCCTGCGCGGCGTCGGCGAGCCACCGCTCGCCGTCGTCGACCCCGGAGCTCCCCCAGCCGTCGAGCGAGCGGCGCACGACCCGCTCGCCGTCGCGGACCGCGTAGACGCCGCCGGACAGGGCCAGCACGAACGCGTCGTCGACCCTCTCGAGGAGGTCGGCGGACCCGGTGTCGCACGCGTCGCAGCCGCAGTCGGGCTGGCTCACCAGGACCTCCGCGGGGTCCCCGACCCCGATGGCGACGAACGCCTCGGTGGCGCCCGGCGACGGCGCGACGCCCACGACGACCGGTTGCGTGCCCGCTCGTCCGCGGACCACGGTGACCCGGCTGGGCTCGAGCACCGGCGCGCCCCACCGCACCGACCGCGGGTCGACCTGCTCGGCGACGCCGAGCCCGGCCGACACGATGGCCTCCACCCACGCGTCCGCACGCACGGCGAGCAGCCGGTACTTCCCCGGGTCGAGGCAGCGCGAGTACTCCTCCTCGTCCGCGGGGGCACCCTGCGGGTGCGGGTCCGGCCAGTCGGCGAGGTCGCCGCGCAGCCGCGCGAACACCTCGTCGACCGCCGGGAGCAGCGCGGCGGCGGCGAACCGCCGACGATCGGGGCGGGTGGTGACCACGACGCCGTCCAGGGTGAGGCGGGTGGACGCCTCGACGGGCAGCGCGAGGGACAGCTCGGCGAGCTCCCCCGGCCCGTCGTCCGTCCCCACGATCGCCCACACGACGCCCTCGCTCCGCTCCGGGCGCCCGAGCGGCAGCAGGGAAATGTGGGTGCCGCCGGGCTCGAGGAAGACCCGGCGCGGGAAGTGGCGGTCGGCGTGGAGGCCCAGGGCCAGCAGCAGGTCGGCGAGCCGGTCCGGGTCGGGCGGGGTCAGCTGAAGGTGCTCCACGACCGGCCCGTCGCCCGGCCCCGGGCCCATCGGCGACGTCCACTCGATGAGGAACGGCAGGAAGCCCTCGTCCGACCCTCCGTCGACCTCGCACACGCGCCACTCGATGAGCTCCCCGTCGGGGGTGCGGCGCGAGCCGGGCATCGGCGGATCGGGCGCGAAGCCCGCGGCGAGCAGTGCCCTTCGCGCGTCGTCGAGGTCGTCGACCGCGATCGCCCACGCGATCGGTCCACGGCTCGCACGGAGCCGGTCGAGCCACGGGCCGGTCGCGTGCCTCCCCGGTGCCACCAGCTCGACGTAGGCCGGTCGTGGGCCGCGGACGAGCAGGTTCTCCGTGCCGCCCGGGTGGGCTCCCCCGCGCTCGGCGCGGATGCCGGCCGCGCGCCACCGCTGCGCCGCCTCGTCGAGGTCGGCGACGGCGATGACGAGGTGGTCGAAGCGTGCCTCCATGCCCGACAGGCTAGGAGCACCGTCCAGCCATTTGGCGGGTCGTCAGGCGGTGAGGACCTCGGTGACGGCGGCGACGAGCACCGCGACGTCCTCGTCGCTGGCGACGAGCGGCGGGGCGAAGCGGACGGTCGAGCCGTGGGTGTCCTTGGCCAGGATGCCGCGCGCCATCAGCGCCTCGGACATCTGCCGGCCCGTCATGAGCGTCGGGTCGATGTCGATGCCGGCCCAGGCACCGCGGACCCGGACCTCGGACAGACCCCGACCGACCAGCGGCGAGAAGCCCGCCTCGAGCAGCTCGCCGATCTCGGTCGAGCGCCTCTGGAACGTGCCCTCCTCGAGCATCGCGACGACCTCGGTGCCGATGGCGGCGGCCAGCGGGTTGCCGCCGAACGTCGAGCCGTGGGAGCCGGGCGTGATGACGTCCATGACCTCGTGGTCGGCCGCGATCGCGGAGACCGGGTAGAGGCCGCCGCCGAGTGCCTTGCCCATCACGTAGATGTCGGGCACGACGTCCTCGTGGTCGCAGGCGAAGGTGCGCCCGGAGCGGGCCAGGCCCGACTGGATCTCGTCGGCGACCATCAGCACGTTGCGCTCGGTGCAGAGCGCGCGGAGGTCGCGCAGGAAGCCCTCGGGCGGCATCACGACGCCGCCCTCGCCCTGGATGGGCTCGAAGAGGACGGCGACCGTCGTCTCGTCGATGGCCGACGCCACCGCCTCGATGTCGCCGTACTTCACGCCGCGGAAGCCGGTGGTGAACGGCGCGTACCCCGAGGTCGCGACGTCGTCGTCGGAGAAGCTGACGATCGTGGTGGTGCGGCCGTGGAAGTTGCCCTCCATCGTGATGATGGTGGCCTGCCCGACCGGCACGCCCTTGACCTCGTAGCCCCACTTGCGGCTGACCTTGATCGCGGTCTCGACGGCCTCGGCCCCGGAGTTCATCGGCAGGACCATGTCCTTGCCGGTCAGCCGGCACAGCGCCTCGGCGAACCCGCCGAGCTTGTCGTTGAAGAACGCGCGGCTGGTCAGGGTCAGCCGGCCGAGCTGCTCGCGCGCGACCGCGACGAGGCGCTCGTTGGAGTGACCGAAGTTGAGCGCGGAGTAGCCCGCGAGGCAGTCGAGGTAGCGGTTGCCGTCGACGTCGACGACCCAGGCGCCCTCACCCTCGGCGAGGACGACGGGCAGCGGGTGGTAGTTGTGCGCGGCGTAGCGCTCGGTGGCCTCGATGTGGGCCCGGGTGCGCTCGGAGACGGCGGGGGTGGTGCCGTGCGGAACGTCGGTCGCGGTCATGGGCCCATCGTGCCACCGGGTGTTTCAGTTCGCCGACTCGGCGGACCGGTGCTCCGGAGTCGCTGGCTGCTCCGGTCGCGACCGGCCCAGCGACAGGCTGGCGAGCAGGCCCAGGATCAAGAACATGGCCGCGGCGGCCGCGGAGATGCGGGTCGCGTCGGTGAACGCCTCGCGCGCGTCCTGCGCCGCCGACGCGGTGGCCGGGTTCTTGCCCAGCTCCGGGATCGCGGCGCCGGCGCTGCCCTTGACCGCCTCGACGATGCGGGTGCGTTCCTGGTCGGGAACGTCCTGGTCGGCGAGGTGCGCGTCGAGCCGGGCGCCCAGCACGGTGAAGAGGATGGTGCCCAGGATCGCGATGCCGAACGCCGACCCCACCTGCCTGGCGGTGCTCTGCGTGCCGGATCCCTGGCCGCTGAGCTCGACCGGGACGTCGACCAGCACGACGCCGGTGAGCTGGGCCGTGGCGAAGCCGACGCCGACGCCGTAGACGAACAGCAGCGGAGCCGTGACCCACCACGGCGAGTCGGTGCGCAGCAGCAGCGCGATGCCCGCGATGCCCGTGATCTCCAGCGAGATGCCGAGGCGCACGATGAAGACCGGCGAGTGGTTGCGTCCGATCACCGTCGTCATCCCGCTCGCCGCGAAGCTGCCGACGGCGAGCGCGAGGAGCACGAGTCCGGTCTGGAACGCCGTGTAGCCCAGCACGTTCTGGAACCACAGCGGCAGCGCGAACAGCAGCCCGAACTCGCCCAGGCTGACGATCAACGCGGCGATGTTGCCGTTGCGGAACGAGGTGATGCCGAACAGCGACAGGTCGAGCATCGCGACCCGGCCGGCCGCGTTGCGCCGCCGCTGGACCGCGACGAACATCCCCAGCAGGGCGAGGCCGATGACGAACGAGAGGGGGATCGGCGAGACCTCCCACGGCCAGCGGCGGCCGAGGAGGGTCAGCGTCTCGTCGGTGCGCAGCCAGCCGTAGGTGCGCCCCTCGATGAGGGCGAACACCACCGCGCCGAAGCCGAGCGTGGCGAGGAGCGCACCGACCCAGTCCAGGCCCTTCTTCGTGCTGGGCTCGCGCGACTCGCTGACCAGGAGGTAGAGGCCGGTGATGACGACGATCGTGAACGGCACGTTGAGCCCGAACGCCCACCGCCAGGAGAAGTCGGTGGTGAGCCACCCGCCCAGGAGCGGGCCGAGGGCGGCCGTGCCGCCGATCGTCGCGCCCCACACGCCGAACGCGATCCCGCGCTCACGGCCACGGAAGGTGGCGTTGAGCAGCGACAGGGAGGTGGGCAGCATCATCGCGCCACCGAGGCCCTGCAGCGCGCGGGCGCCGATCAGCCAGGCGCCGCTCTCGGCGGTGGCGGCCAGGATGCTCGAGAGCCCGAAGACCAGCGCGCCGATGGCGAACAGGCGTCGTCGTCCCCACTGGTCGGACAGGCGGCCGAAGACGAGCAGCAGTGCCGCGAAGACCAGCGTGTAGACCTCCTGCACCCACTGCGCCTGCGTGGAGGTGATGCCGAGGTCGTCGATGATGGACGGCACGGCGACGTTGACGATCGTCGAGTCGACGATGATCAGCGAGACGCCGAGGCTGATGACGACCAGTCCGTACCACCGCCGCCGGTCGGGCGGAGCAGCGGCGACGTCGGGCTGTGCGGTCGGGTCGGTGGCCATGCCATCCACGGTAAGCCGCCCGCCCGCGCGTGGCGGCGGCGCGCCGCGCGCCACCGCGATCGGCGCGGCACCCCCCGAAAGAACGAGAGGCCGGGCCCTCAGGCCCGGCCTCTCGTGTCCATCTCCACCTGGTGGAGCTGAGGGGACTCGAACCCCTGACCCTCTGCATGCCATGCAGATGCGCTACCAGCTGCGCCACAGCCCCAACAGCCGAGAACACTAGCCGACGCCCGACGGCAGGTGAAATCCGGGGGGTCCTGCTCAGGTCAGCCAGCGCCAGAGGAACCAGATCCCGAGCACCGTCGCCACCACACCGGCGACCACCGGCACCAGCATCAGCGCCACGGCGCCGACGACGTACGCCGTGCTCGGGGGCTCGCGCAGCGGCTGGCGCTCGATCTCGCGCATCAGCAGGCGCACGTTCTTGCGGTTGGCCCGGTGGGCGACGTCGAGCAGGTCGCCGACCCCCGGGACGAGGCCCAGCAGCGCGTCGACGAGGAGGTTGAGGCCCATCCACGCCAGCACCGGCATCGGCACCCGGGCACGGATGGCGTCGCGGACGATGATCCCCGACAGGGCGCTGCCAACGGCGTCGCCGATGCCCGGCACGAGCCCGACGAGGGCGTCGAGACCGACGCCGATGCGCGTCCCGGGCACCGTCACCGCGTCGTCCATCACCCGCGCCAGCTGGCGGCTCAGGGTGACGTCGACCTCGCGGGCCCGCTCGCTCACGCCACGACCCGGTTCCACGCCGTGAGCCGCCAGCGCACGGCGCCACCGGTCCACGCGGAGGCCGAGTGGGTGAGCTCGACCCACCCGCAGTTGGCCAGCACGCCCAGACCGTCCCCGGCGTCGTCGCCCCAGCCGAGGAAGGCAGGGACCGCGGTGCGCAGGGCGGCCCCGTGCGAGACGACGATGCCGGTCTCGCCCTCCCCCAGCCCGTCGGCGTACGACGTCAGCGCCGGCAGGAGCCGCGCCACCACGTCGGCGCGGGTCTCCCGGCCCGGGATCGCCGCGATGTCGCCGGCCAGCAGGGCGGCGTGCTCGTCGGGGTGGGCGCCGGCGTACTGCTCGTCGGTGAGCCCGACGCGGTTGCGCCCGACGTCGTACTCGCGCAGCCGCGGGTCCAGCACGGGCTCCAGCCCGGCCTCTGCAGCCACGACGGCCGCCGTCGCGGCCGCCCGGGCCAGGTCGGAGGACCACACCGCGACGGGCCGCAGCGCGGCCAGGACGGGTGCGACCGCCTTGGCCTGCGCCTCACCGACCTCGTTGAGGGGGACGTCGGCGTGGCCCTGCGCGCGCCCGGTGTCGTTCCACTCCGTGCGGCCGTGGCGGAGCAGGACGAGGCGTCTCACGTCAAGGTCAGCGGGATGAGCGGGCAGTCGCTCCACAGGCGCTCGAGGGCGTAGAAGGTGCGCTCCTCCTCGTGCTGCACGTGCACGACGATCTCGCCGTAGTCGAGCAGCACCCACCGCCCCTCCTTGTGGCCCTCGCGCCGGATCGGCTTGGCGCCCACCTCGCGGAGCTTGTCCTCCACCTCGTCGACGATGGCGCCGACCGCGCGCTCGTTGCTGGCGCTGGCCAGCACGAAGGCGTCGGTGATCGCGAGCTGGTCGCTGACGTCGAACGCCAGGACCTGGTCGGCCTTCTTGTCGTGGGCGGCCTGGGCCGCGACGGCGACGAGGTCGAGGGCGTGGTCGGTGGCAGTCATGCCGTGTCCTTGCTGCTGGAGGTGCTGCTGGAGGTGCTGCTGGAGGTGCTGCGGGGAGTGCTGCGGGGAGTGCTGCTGGTGACGCGGGCGGCCCCGGGGCCGGAGCGGCCGGGAGCCGACGCGCCGTCGGTGTAGAGGCCGTGCTTGGCGATGTACTGCACCACACCGTCCGGCACGAGGTACCACACGGGCTCGCCGCGACGCTTGCGCTCGCGGCAGTCGGTCGAGGAGATCGCCAACGCCGGGATCTCGACCATGGTCACCCGGTCGGCCGGGATCTTGGCCAGCGCGCTGGGGTCCATCTCGTAGCCGGGCCGGGTGCAGCCCACGAAGTTGGCGAGCGCGAAGAGCTCGTCGGCGTCGCGCCAGGTGAAGATGTCGGCGAGCGCGTCGGCACCGGTGATGAAGAACAGCTCGGCGTCGGGCATCTCCGCCTTGAGGTCGCGCAGCGTGTCGATCGTGTAGGTCTTGCCCGCGCGGTCGATGTCGACGCGGGAGACGTTGAAGCGCGGGTTGGCGGCCGTGGCCACCACGGTCATCAGGTAGCGGTGCTCGGCGCCCGCGACCTCCCGGTCGCTCTTCTGCCACGGGTCGCCGGTGGGCACGAAGACGACCTCGTCGAGGTCGAACCAGGCCTGCACCTCGGACGCCGCGACCAGGTGGCCGTGGTGGATGGGGTCGAAGGTGCCACCCATCACCCCGACGCGACGCTGCCCCACCGGACCGGCCACGGGCTCAGCTGTGCTCGCGACCGCCACCGAAGGAGACCACGGCGAACAGCAGGACGAGCAGCAGGCCCAGGGCGATGGCCCCCACGGCGTAGGGGTGGATCGCGGGCGAGTGCTCGCCGGTCTCGGCGGCAAGCGGGATGACGGTGCTCAGCATGGGCTCACCCTACCGGCATCACCGGACGTGGCCCTCGCCGACCACGACGTACTTGCTCGACGTCATCTCCGGGAGCCCCATCGGGCCGCGTGCGTGGAGCTTCTGGGTGGAGATGCCGATCTCGGCCCCGAAGCCGAACTCACCGCCGTCGGTGAACCGGGTGGACGCGTTGACGATCACCGCGGCGGAGTCGACGGCGGCGACGAAGCGGCGGATCGTGGCCTGGTCGCGCGCGACGATCGCCTCGGTGTGGCCCGAGGACCAGCGGCGGATGTGCGCGATCGCGCCCTCGACGTCGGTGACGACGGCTGCGGAGATCTCCGGGCCCAAGAACTCGGCGGCGTGGTCCTCGTCGGTCACCGGGACCACGTCGTCGTACTCCGCGAACGAGCGGTCGCCGTGGATCAGCACCCCGGCGTCCTGCAACGCCTCGACGACGGTCGGCAGGAACTCGTCGGCGACGTCCTCGTGCACGAGGAGCGACTCGGCCGCGTTGCACACGCTCGTGCGGTGGGTCTTGGAGTTGAGCACGATCGCGAGCGCCTGCTCGAGGTCGGCCGAGGCGTCGACGTAGACATGGCAGTTGCCCACCCCCGTCTCGATGACGGGCACGGTCGACTCCTCGACGACGCTGCGGATCAACCCGGCACCGCCGCGCGGGATGAGCACGTCGACGAGGCCGCGCGCCCGCATCAACGCCTTGACGCTGTCGTGCGACTCCCCCGGCACGAGCTGCACGGCGTCCTCCGGCAGGCCGCTGCCGGCCAGCGCACCGCGCATCGCGGCGACGATGGCGCCGTTGCTCGACCGGGCGCTCGACGAGCCCCGCAGCAGCACCGCGTTGCCGGCCTTGAGGCAGATCCCGGCCGCGTCGGCCGTGACGTTGGGACGCGCCTCGTAGATCATCCCGACGACCCCGAACGGCACCCGCACCTGACGCAGCTCCAGGCCGTTGGCGAGCGTGCTGCCGCGCAGCACCTCGCCGACGGGGTCGGGCAGCGCGGCCACGTCGCGCAGGCCCTGCGCCATCGCCTCGAGGCGGGAGTCGTCGAGCCGGAGCCGGTCGACGATGTGGGCGGGCGTGCCGGCCGCGTCGGCCCGGGCGACGTCCTCGGCGTTGGCGGCCAGGATCTCCGGGCTGGACGACACGAGGGCGTCGGCCATCGCCCGCAGCGCGGCATCCTTGGTCGCCCGTGTCGCCGTGGCCAGGTCGTGGCTCGCGGTCCGGGCGCGCTGGGCCGCCTGCCTGACGTCGTCCTCGCTGCTCATGCGCACGAGGGTAGGCCGAGCCGGCCGGCCCGCGGGCGGCGTCTCGCATCACGACGGCGGGGTCGTGGCCCGGACGCGCAGCGACCCGGCAGGAGTCCTGCCGGGTCGCTGTGCACGGTCGGGCGTGCGGGTCGCTCAGCCCTTGCGCTCGGCGATCTTCTCGGTGGCGGCGGGCAGCACCGTGTGGAGGTCTCCGACGACACCGAAGTCGACGAGCTCGAAGATCGGGGCCTCCGGGTCCTTGTTGACCGCGACGATGGTCTTCGAGGTCTGCATGCCGGCGCGGTGCTGGATCGCACCGGAGATGCCGTTGGCCACGTAGAGCTGCGGCGAGACGGTCTTGCCGGTCTGGCCGACCTGGAACGCGTGCGGCATCCAGCCCGAGTCGACCGCGGCACGCGAGGCGCCCACCGCGGCACCCAGCGAGTCGGCGAAGCCCTCGATCGGGTCGAAGTTGCCGCCGGTGCCACGACCGCCCGAGACCACGATCGCGGCCTCGGTGAGCTCGGGACGACCGGTGGACTGGCGCGGCTGGGTGGCCACGACCTGCGCACCCTTGGCGGCGTCGGACACGGTCGCGGCGAACGCCTCGACCACACCCGCGCCCTCGGCCTCCTCCGGAGCAGCGGAGTTGGGCTTGACCGTGATGATCGGCGTACCGGTGGTGACCTTCGCCTGGACGGTGAAGTTGCCGGCGAACACGCTCTGCGTTGTGACAGCCCCACCATCACCGCCCTCCTGCACGTCGACGGCGTCGGTGATCAGCCCGGAGCCGATCTTGATCGCCAGCCGCGCGGCGACCTCCTTGTTCTCGAACGTCGAGGGCAGCAGGATCGCGGCCGGGTTGCTCTTCTCGACCAGCTGCTGCAGCGCCTCGGCCTTGGGCGCGACGAGGAAGCCCTTGATCGGGGCGTCGTCGATCACGTAGACCTTCGCGGCCCCGTACTTCTTGACCTTCTCGGCCACCGCGTCGCCCTGCTCGGGCGAGCCGAAGAACACCGCGGACGGCTCGCCGAGGCGGCGCGCGATGGTGAGCAGCTCGTAGGTCGGCTTCTTGACCTCGCCGGCGGCGTGGTCGATGACAACAAGAACCTCAGACATGTGGTGTCTCTCTCCAGTCTCGGCAGCCGGCTCAGATGAACTTCTTGGACGCGAGGAAGTCGACCAGCGCGCCGGCGCCCGAGCCGTCCTCGTCGGTGACGATCTCACCGGCGGTGCGCGGCGGACGCGCGGTGGTGTCCTCGACCCGGCTGTAGGCCACCGACAGCCCGACCTGGTCGGCATCGAGCCCGAGGTCGGACAGCGACCACGTCTCCAGCGGCTTCTTCTTCGCCGCCATGATGCCCTTGAACGACGGGTAGCGGGCCTCGCCCGACTGGTCGGTCACGCTGAGCACGATCGGCAGCGTCGCGCCGATGACCTCGGTCGAGCCCTCGTTGTCACGCTTGATCCGCACCTGGTCGCCCTGCGACTCCACCACCGAGGCCAGTGTCACCTGCGGCAGGCCCAGGCGCTCGGCCAGCATCGCCGGCACCACGGACCCCGCGGCGTCGGTCGAGGCCATCCCGCAGATCACCAGGTCGGCACCGGTGTCGGCCTTGACCTTCTCGATCGCCTTGGCCAGCACCAGCGAGGTGCCGAGGTAGTCGGAGCCCGCGATCGCGTCGTCGACCACGTGGACACCGGCGTCGGCGCCCATCTGCAGCGCCTTGCGCACCGCGTCCACGGCCTTCTCCGGCCCCACGGTCAGCGCGGTCACGGTGATCTCCTCACCCTCGCGCTTCTCGCGGAACTGCAGCGCCTGCTCCACGGCGTACTCGTCCAGCTCGGACAACAGCCCGTCGACGCCGACGCGGTCGACCGTGAAGTCGTCCTCGAACTTGCGGTCGGCCGTCGCGTCCGGCACGTACTTCACACAGACAACAATGTTCATGGTGGTGTGGCCTCGCGGCCCCTCCTGTGCACTCGGATGTGTGGGTGAGGCTACCGGCCGGTCATGACCGATCGGAATGGTCGTGCGGGTGCGGTGGCTCACAGTGGCGCACAATGGCGCCGACGGCGTCAGGGTCGGACGATGCGCTCGAGGATCCGCCCGGCGACCAGCCAGGCCACCGCGCCGAGGCCCCAGTTGAGCAGCGCGTTCTTGACCTCCGCGCCCCGCCCGCGGAAGTCCTTGATCCCGTCGTGGCGGGAGAACACCCCGAGGTCGGCGAGGTCGGCGGCGCGGAGCACGACGTCGACGAGGGCGTTGGACCTGTTGGCCTCGAGGGCGATCAGCAGCGCCCCGACCGCCAGCAGCAGTGCCGCGAGCGCGCACGCCAGCCAGATGAGCTGGGCGAGCGTCGCCCGGATCTTGGTGACCACAGCGCAGTGCCTCCCCGTGTCTTCCCGTGTCTTCCGGTGTCTTGCCGGCGTCGTTCAGCGGCCCACGAACGTGGCCTTGCCGGGCCCGTTCTCGACGAACGACGTCATGCCGCGGGTGCGATCCTCGGTCGCGAAGATGCCGGCGAACTGCTGGCGCTCGATCTCCAGCCCCGTCTCGAGGTCGACCTCGCTCCCCCGGTCGATGCACTCCTTGGCGGCGCGGATCGCCAGCGCGGCGGCCCCGCGGAACTGCGCGGCGTAGGCCACCGACTCCTCCAGCACCTTCGCGGCCGGGACCACCCGGTCGACCAGTCCGATGCGGAGCGCCTCGTCGGCCTTGACGAAGCGGCCGGTGAAGACGATGTCCTTCGCCTTGGCCGTCCCGACCAGGCGGGCGAGCCGCTGCGTGCCGCCCGCGCCGGGGATGATGCCGAGCAGCACCTCGGGCTGGCCGAACACGGCGTCCTCGGCCGCGAAGCGCAGGTCTGCGGCGAGGGTGAGCTCGCAGCCGCCGCCCAGGGCGTAGCCGTTGACGGCGGCGATGACGGGCTTCGGGATCCGGGCGATGGCCGTCGTGGCCGAGCTCACCGACGCGGAGAGTTTCACCATCTCGGCGTGGGTCATGCCCGCCATCTCCTTGACGTCGTTGCCGGCCGCGAAGACCCGCTCGCCGCCCCACAGCACCACGGCCCGTACGTCGTCGCGCTCGGTCACCTCGGCGGCGGCCTCGCGCAGGTCGGCCTGCACCTGGCTGCTGATCGCGTTCATCTTCGGACGGTCCAGCCGCAGCACCGCGACCCCGTCGGTCACGTCGATCGAGACGAACTCCATGGTGGCTCCCTGGTCGAGTGGTTGGCGCGGCCCGTGCGTGGCGCATTGTGCCGTGCCGCGGCGATGGCACCACAATGGCCCGCGTGACGCCACCCCCGGAGACGACGCCCGTGTGGAACCACGACGGCGAGACCCGGTCGGTGTGGCCGGGTCGCAACCACCCGCTGGGGGCGACGTGGTCCGCCGAGTCGACCAACTTCGCCGTCTACGCCCCGGAGGCGACGGCGATGTGGGTGTGCCTGTTCGACGAGGACGGCTCCGAGACCCGCCACCGGCTCACCGAGCACTCGCTGGGCGTGTGGCACGGCGCCCTGCCCGACGTGACGCCGGGCACCCGCTACGGCTACCGGGCCGACGGTCCGTGGAACCCCGACGCCGGGCTGAGGTTCAACCCCGCCAAGCTGCTGCTCGACCCCTACGCCAGGGCCGTCTCGGGCGACCTGGTCGTGGACGACGCCATCTTCGGCTACGTCAAGGGCGAGCCGGCGAGGCGCAGCGACCTCGACTCGGCGCCCTACGTCCCGCGCAGCGTCGTGGTCCACGACGACTTCGACTGGGGCGAGGACCGGTCGCCGGACCGGCGGTGGCGCGACACGGTCATCTACGAGCTGCACGTCAAGGGCATGACCGAGCTGCACGACCGCGTGCCCGAGCACCTGCGCGGCACCTATGCCGGCCTCGCCGCCCCCGCGGTGACCGACTACCTCAAGGACCTCGGCGTGACCGCGGTCGAGCTGCTGCCGGTCCACCAGTTCTTCTCCGAGCCCGCCCTCTCCGCGCGTGGGCTGGTCAACTACTGGGGCTACAACTCGCTGTGCTTCTTCGCCCCGCACAACGCGTACTCCTCCTCGGGCGACCGCGGCGAGCAGGTCGCCGAGTTCAAGCAGATGGTCAAGGACCTCCATGCCGCCGGGCTCGAGGTCATCCTCGACGTGGTCTACAACCACACCGCCGAGGCGGGTCCGTCGGGGCCGACGCTGAGCTTCCGGGGCCTCGACGACCGCGGCTACTACCAGCACGTCGTGCCGCGCGAGCCCGCGACGGGCAAGGCGCCGGAGCCGGTGCGCTACTGGGACGTGACCGGGTGCGGCAACACCGTCGACGCCACCCGCACCCAGAGCCTGCGGCTGATCCTCGACTCGCTCCGCTACTGGGTCGACGAGATGCACGTCGACGGGTTCCGGTTCGACCTGATGAGCGCGCTGTCGCGCACCGACCAGGCGGTCGACATGGGCTCGCACCTGCTCACGGCGATCGGCCAGGACCCCGTGCTGCGGCACGTGAAGCTGATCGCGGAGCCGTGGGACGCCTCCATGGAGGGCTACCGGGTCGGACAGTTCCCCCCGCCGTGGATCGAGTGGAACGACCAGTTCCGCGACACCGTGCGCGACTTCTGGCGCGGCCACTCCGGCGGCGTACGCACGGTCGCGACGCGGCTGGCCGGATCGAGCGATCTCTACGCAGACGACGGCCGCTCCCCCTACGCGTCGGTCAACTTCATCACCGCCCACGACGGCTTCACGCTGCGCGACCTGGTGTCCTACGACGTCAAGCACAACGAGGCCAACGGGGAGGACAACCGCGACGGCAGCGACAACAACCGGTCGTGGAACTGCGGCGTCGAGGGCGAGACCGACGACCCCACCATCCTCGCGCTGCGCCGCCGCCAGGCGGCCAACCTGATGGCCACGCTCTGCTTCTCCAGTGGCGTGCCGATGCTCACCGCCGGCGACGAGCGCGGGCGCACCCAGCACGGCAACAACAACGCCTACGGCCAGGACAACGAGACGTCGTGGATCGACTGGCGCCCCGACGACGCGTGGCTCGACGTCTACGAGATCACCAAGGCCGCGCTGCGACTGCGCCGGGAGCACCCGGTGCTGCGCCAGCGGCACTGGTTCGCGGGCCGCCCCACCATCAAGGGCGGGATGAAGGACCTCGTCTGGGTGCACCCGAGCGGACGCGAGATGACCGTCGCGGACTGGAACGACGACTCCATCCGGACCATCGGGATGTTCCTCAACGGCGCCCCGCTCCGCTCCCCCGGCCCACGCGGGGAGCAGGTGCGGGACCGCTCGTTCATGATCTGGCTCAACGCCGGGGTCGACGACGTCGAGCTGGTCCTGCCCGCCAACACGTGGGTCCACCACGGCGAGGTGGTGCTGTCGACCAACCCCGACGTGGCGGTCGGCACGCCGGTCGTGGCGGGCGGGACGCTCGGGCTCCAGGCCCGCTCGGTGCTGGTGCTGCGCGAGACCTGAGACCCCGGCCAGGTACGGCTAGGCGGGTGCGCCCACCCACTCCATCGGGTCGCCGGCGTCGAGGTCGGTGATCCCCAGCTTCTCCAACGCGCCGAGCACGACGAGGCGTCGTACGGCCGCGAAGGTCAGCACGTGCGCGATCATCCCGCCGTAGGTGAAGACCCGCGGCGTCTCGCAGGTGACGTCGACGAAGGTGTCGTCGAGACGCCCCTCCTCGACGGTCGTGCGCACCTGGCTGAGGAACGCCGGGCCCTCCTCGGCGAGCTCGCGCCGCAGGGCGCTGGGCGACTTGCCCCGCTCCTGGGCCCAGTCGTAGGAGCGCTGGTCGACGGCGGCGTTCCACTGGGCCAGCTGGCCGACCAGGCGGCCGAGCACCGACCGGACGGTCATGTCGTCGTCGATGGTGCCGATGGGCACCTCGATCGGGGCGTCGAGCTGTTCGTCGGTCAGGCGCGAGGCCCGCTCGATCATCTCGCCGGTCAGCCAGATGTGGTGCTCGATCATGCGTGTCACCAGGTCCATCGGTGTCACCTTTCGTGAGGTCGGCAGCCGCAGGCTGCCGGGCGGGTGGAAGTGCACTCCGCTCGCGCCCTCGATCTGGGTGCGGGTGGGGTGCAGACGCCAGCGGCTCGGCGGGGTGCCGTACTCCCGCGCGAACGCCCGGGTGAACGCCTCGTGGGAGCCGAAGCCGGCCTCGAACGCGATGTCGACCACCTGGTGGTCGCTGGTGATCAGGCGGTGGGCCGCGCGCTCGAGCAGCAGCCGGCGACGCATCCGCTCCGGTGCCTCCCCACCGGCCGCCGACACCACCCGGGTGAGGTGGAACCGGGACAGGTGGAGCCGGCGGGCCCGCGCCTCGCCACCGAGGTCGAGGGTCTCGGCCAGGGCGTCGAGGAAGGCCGCGAAGGTGTCGGCCGCTGTCGTCATCACCACCACCTTCGTCCGTGGCGGGACGGGGCGCTTGATCGCACGTGCGCAGTCTGCACCCGTCAGGCCGGCGCGGTCTCCGTCGCTGCCTTGGCGGCGCCGATGACCTCGGTCAGCCGGTCGCGCAGGTCCACCAGATCGGCCAGGTCCATCCCGAGCCGGCGCAGGATGGTGTCGGGCACCTCGAGCGCCTGCGCCCGCAGGCCGCGGCCCTTCTCGGTCAGCGCCACCGCGAGGCTGCGCTCGTCCGCCGGGTTGCGGTCGCGGCGGACCAGCTTGGCCGCCTCCAGCCGCTTGAGCAGCCGCGACAGCGTGCCCGGGTCGAGCTCGAGGCGGCGGCTGAGCTCGGTCACCGACAGCGGCTCCTCGCCCCACAGCGCCAGCATCACGAGGTACTGCGGGTGGGTCAGCCCCATCGGCTCCAGCACGGGCCGGTAGACCGAGATCACCGTGCGGGACGCCACCGCGAGTGCGAAGCAGACCTGCTGCTCGAGGGCGAGGGGATCCTCGATTGGGCGCGGCGTGGACACCTTGTTAGCCTAGCAATCGTTGTCGCAACAACCGATTCGTCGAGAGAGGCACCTCAGATGGCTGGCAGCGTCCCCGCGCGACGTACCGAGAAGGGCCGCGGCCACCTCCTCGACCTCGACGCGCCGCGCCGGGTGGTCGCCGATCCCGAGAAGGACGCCCGCGACCTCGCCCGCGTGCAGCGATGGGTGATGTCCACCCTCGCCGTCAGCACGATCCTGCACCTCGTCGTCGGCCTCGTCGCCGCGGCCGTGATGCTCGACGACGTCCCCGACTCCTCCAAGATCGGGCTCACCATCATCGCGGGCATCTTCGGCGCCTTCGCGGTCGCGGCCGGCCTGGCGATCCACGGCCGGCGCATCGTGTCGCCGTGGCTGCTGCTGGGGCTGGTCCCCACCGGCGTCGGGCTCTGGCTGACCTTCGCCTGACCGTCGACGCGGCCCTACAGACCCAGCACCCGGACGGCGACCAGGTAGGCCGCGCGCACCCCGTCGGGGTCGTGGGGGCAGGCGTGGCCCTCGACGCCCGCCGCGCGCGAGCGCACGGCCGCGCCCGGGTCGGACGCCACCAGGTCGGCGGCGAGCGCCGTGACAGCGATCGTGCGGTCGTGCTCGTCGAGGTGGTCGAGCGCGAGGCTGTCGTGCAACCGCCCGGCCGCCTCCGCCATCAGCTCCCGGGCGAGCTCCCCGTCGACCTCGGGCCGGGCAGCGGCCGCCGAGTCGGCCGCAGCGAGGAAGGGTGCCAGGAGGTCCGGGGGCGGCGGCGCGGCCATGGGGCCATCGTCGTCGCGACGCCCGGCGGTGGCAACGGGGTGTCGCCCGCCCCGCGCGCGACGCTCAGGCGGGCTCGGCCACCAGGCCCAGCTCGGCCACCGAGGCCAGCGACGGGTTGCGCGGCACCACGCGGACGGTGTAGCCGAACGGTCCGGAGACCGCCAACGGCACCGAGGCGTCGAAGCGGTGGCGGTTGCCGTCGTAGGACTCCCCCACCTGCATCGGCGTGACCGTGGTCGCGGTCAGCACGTCGTCGGCGCCGGTGCGGCCGTGCACGACCTGGACCTCGACGTCGTCCGGGGAGAGCGAGCCGAGCGCCACGTAGGCGCGCACGCCGAGCGTGGCACCCACCACCGCCTGGTCGCCGACGCCCTCGGAGTCGACGTGCTCGACACGGACGCCGGGCCACGCGGCGCGCACCTCGGCCTTCCAGTGCGACAGCGTGCGGGCGCCGGTGTAGTCGGAGTTGAGGGTGCGCGCGGTGCGCGCGGCCGGGGCGTAGAGCTCACGGACGTAGTCGCGCACCTGGCGGGTGGCGAGCACCTTGGGGCCGAGCGACTTGAGCGTGTGGCGCACCATCTCCAGCCACCGCGGGGGCACGCCCTCGTCGTTGGTCTCGTAGAAGCGCGGGACGACCTCGATCTCGATGAGGTCGTAGAGCGCGGCGGCCTCGAGGTCGTCGCGCCGGTCGGGGTCGACGATCCCGTCGGCTGACGGGATCGCCCAGCCGTTGTCGCCGTCGTACCACTCGTCCCACCAGCCGTCGAGGATCGAGAGGTTGAGGCCGCCGTTGAGCGCGGCCTTCATGCCGGAGGTGCCGCAGGCCTCGTAGGGCCGCAGCGGGTTGTTGAGCCACACGTCGCAACCGGGGTAGAGCGGCTGCGCCATCGCGATGTCGTAGTTGGGCAGGAACGCGATGCGGTGGCGGACCTCGGGGTCGTCGGCGAAGCGCACCATCTCCTGGATCAGCCGCTTGCCGGTCTCGTCGGCCGGGTGGGCCTTGCCGGCGATGACGAGCTGGACGGGACGCTCGGGGTCGAGCAGCAGCCTCTTCAGGCGCGCGGGGTCGCGCAGCATGAGCGTGAGCCGCTTGTAGGTCGGCACGCGCCGCGCGAAGCCGATCGTCAGCACGTCGGGGTCGAGTGCGGTGTCGATCCACGTCGTCTCGGCGGGGGCGAAGCCCCGCTTGGCCGCCGAGCGACGCATCCGGTCGCGGGCGTCGTCGACGAAGCGCGTGCGCAGGCGGCGCTTGAGGTCCCAGATCTCGCTGTCGGCGACCTGGTCGACCAGCGGCCACAGGGCGTCGGTGTCGTCGCCGTCGACGTCGGCGCCGCGACTGGCGGCGAGCTCGACGACCTCACGTGCGATCCACGTCGGTCCGTGGACGCCGTTGGTGATGGAGGTGATCGGCACCTCCGCCTCGTCGAACGCCGGCCAGAGGCCGTTGAACATGCCGCGCGAGACGTGCCCGTGCAGCTCGGAGACGCCGTTGGCGCGCTGGGCGAGGCGGAAGCCCATCACCGCCATGTTGAACACGTTGGCGTCGCCGCCCTCGTAGTCCTCGGCGCCCAGCGCCAGCACGCGCTCGACCGGCACGCCCGGCGTCGGGGAGTTGCCCCCGAAGTACTGCGAGACGAGCTCGCGCGGGAAGCGGTCGATGCCGGCGGGCACCGGCGTGTGGGTGGTGAACACGGTGCCGGCACGGGAGACCTCGAGCGCGGTGTCGAAGTCGAGGTGCGGTCCGTCGTCGGCGACGGTGAGCTCGCGGATGCGCTCGATGCCGAGGAACCCGGCGTGCCCCTCGTTGGTGTGGAAGACCTCCGGGACCGGGGCGCCGGTGATGCGCGACCACGCCCGGAGCGCACGGACGCCGCCGACGCCCAGCAGCAGCTCCTGGCGCAGCCGGTGCTCGGAGGTGCCGCCGTAGAGCCGGTCGGTGACGTCGCGGTAGTGGGCGCTGTTGTCCTCGATGTCGGTGTCGAGCAGGAGCAGCGGCACCCGCCCGACCTGCGCGACCAGGATCCGGGCGATGAGGTCGGGGCCGTCGGGCAGCGCGATCGACACCGTGGCGCGGGTGCCGTCTGCCTCCCGCAGCTGCGAGAGCGGGAGCTCGTCGGGGTCGAGCACCGGATAGCTCTCCTGCTGCCAGCCGTCGCGGTCGAGGGACTGCTCGAAGTAGCCGTGGCGGTAGAACAGCCCGACACCGATCAGCGGGATGCCGAGGTCGGAGGAGGCCTTCAGGTGGTCGCCGGCGAGGATGCCGAGGCCGCCGGAGTACTGCGGCAGCACCGAGGTGATGCCGAACTCGGGCGAGAAGTACGCGATCGCGCGCGGGGCGTCGGCGCCCGCCTTGCGGGCGTACCACCGGTCCTCGGAGAGGTAGCGCTCCAGGTCGGCGTGGGCGGCGTCGAGGCGCGCGCGGAAGTCGGCGTCGCCGGCCAGCTCGTCGAGCCGCTCGCGACCGACGGCGCCGAGGAAGCGCACCGGGTCGCCGGACACCTCGCGCCACAGCGCCGGGTCGATCGAGGAGAACACGTCCTGGGTGGGCGGGTGCCACGACCAGCGCAGGTTTCCGGCCAGGACGGACAGCGCCGTCAGCGGCTCGGGCAGGACGGGACGGACAGTGATTCGTCTGAACGCTCGCACCGGCATGACGCTAGGGCATTTGTTGGAACGCTCAAAGGGCGCCCCCGCTTCGCCGGACCGTGTCGCCACGACACCGTCGGTCGCGTGCGTCACACGCACGCCCCGGCCGGCCACCAGCGAGCCGTCCCAAGGGGTGGCCTCGACCCCGGTCGGCTTGCGTGCGCGGGGTCGGGTTCGCAAGTGTGGGGCCATGGTTGGACGGATACCCGTGATGGATGTCTCGCCCGTGGTCGACCTCGGTCGGCAGTCGGCCAAGGCGACGGTCGGCGAGCCGATGCCCGTACGCGCGTCGGTGTTCCGCGAGGGGCACGACCAGCTGTCCGCCGAGGTGGTCGCCATCGATCCGTCGGGCCGTTCGCGCCCCCCGGTCCGGATGACCTCCGAAGGCGCGGAGCCCAACCGCTACGTGGCGCACATCACCCCGGACGTCGAGGGCGAGTGGACCTTCGAGATCCACTCCTGGTCCGACCCGATCGCGACCTGGCAGCACGACGCCGGTCTCAAGATCCCTGCCGGCGTCGACGTCGAGCTCATGTTCACCGAGGCCCGGTTGCTGCTCGAGCGCGTCTCCAGCGCCACCGGGGCCGACGCGCTCGACGAGCACGCGGCAGCGGTGGTGGCCGGCGCCCACGCGGCCGCGAGCGACACCGAGCGGCCCGTGGCGGCTCGGCTGGCCGCCCTCCAGGACCCCGAGCTCGACGCCGTGCTGCTCGCCCACCCGGTGCGCGAGCTGCTGACCGTCACCGGCCCGTTCCGCTTCCGCGCCGACCGCACCCGCGCCCTCTACGGCAGCTGGTACGAGTTCTTCCCCCGCTCGGAGGGCGCGACCCGCGACGAGAGGACCGGCAAGGTCACCACCGGCACCCTCCGCACGGCCGCCGAGCGGCTCGACCGGGTCGCCGAGATGGGCTTCGACGTCATCTACCTCCCCCCGATCCACCCGATCGGCGAGGTCAACCGCAAGGGACCCAACAACAGCCTCGACCCCGGCCCCGACGACCCCGGCTCGCCGTGGGCGATCGGCAGCCGGCACGGCGGTCACGACGCCATCCACCCCGACCTCGGGACGTTCGAGGACTTCGACGCGTTCGTGGCCCGCGCGCGCGAGCTCGGCCTGGAGGTCGCCCTCGACCTGGCGCTGCAGGCGGCGCCCGACCACCCGTGGGTGACCACGCACCCGGAGTTCTTCACCACCCGGGCCGACGGCACGATCGCCTTCGCGGAGAACCCGCCGAAGAAGTACCAGGACATCTACCCGGTCAACTTCGACAACGACCCCGCCGGCATCTGCCGCGAGGTGCTGCGCATCGTCAAGCTGTGGATGGCGCACGGGGTGCGGGTCTTCCGCGTCGACAACCCCCACACCAAGCCGCTCGCCTTCTGGGAGTGGCTGCTGGCCGAGGTCCGGCGCACCGACCCCGACGTGGTCTTCCTGTCCGAGGCGTTCACCAAGCCGGCGATGATGCACGGCCTCGGCGCGGTGGGCTTCCACCAGAGCTACACCTACTTCACCTGGCGCACGGCCCGGCGCGAGATCGAGGACTACCTCCTCGAGCTCTCGCACCGGTCCGACCACCTGATGCGGCCCAACTTCTGGGTCAACACCCCCGACATCCTCCACGCCTACCTGCAGTACGGCGGCCCGGCGGCGTTCAAGGTGCGCGCCGCGCTCGCGGCCACCGGCTCGCCGAGCTGGGGCGTCTACGCCGGCTACGAGCTCTTCGAGCACGTGGCCGTCAAGCCCGGCTCGGAGGAGTACCTCGACTCGGAGAAGTACCAGATCCGCATCCGCGACTGGGAGCGGCACGACGCCGAGGGGACGACCCTGGCGCCCTACCTGACCCGGCTCAACGAGATCCGTCGACAGCACCCCGCGCTCCAGCTGCTGCGCAACGTGACGATCCATTCCAGCGACGACGAGCAGGTGCTGGTGTTCTCCAAGTCGCACACCCTCCCCGACGGGCAGCGAGACATCGTCATCAGCGTCATCAACCTCGACCCGCACGGCACCCGCGAGACGATGGTCCACCTCGACATGCCCGCGCTCGGCATGGACTGGCACGACTCCTTCATCGCCCACGACGAGATCACCGGCGCCGACTGGAGCTGGACCGCGCACAACTACGTACGCCTCGACCCCGGTTACGAACCCGCCCACGTCATCTCCATCAGGAGGACCCCTTGACCGACCACCCCACGTCCGCCGCGATGCCGACGGACGCCACCCGTGCGACCGCCGTGCTCAACGCGGAGCCCGAGTGGTTCCGCACGGCGGTGTTCTACGAGGTGCTGGTGCGGTCCTTCCACGACTCCAACGGGGATGGGACGGGCGACTTCAAGGGGCTGATCGAGAAGCTCGACTACCTCGAGTGGCTGGGCGTCGACTGCCTGTGGGTGCCGCCGTTCTTCACCTCGCCCCTGCGCGACGGCGGCTACGACGTGGCCGACTACAACAACATCCTCCCCGAGTGCGGCACGGTCGAGGACTTCCACGAGTTCATCGACGCCTGCCACCAGCGCGGCATCCGGGTGATCATCGACTTCGTCATGAACCACACGAGTGACGCCCACCCGTGGTTCCAGGCCAGCCGCAGCGACCCCGAGGGCCCCTACGGCGACTTCTACGTGTGGTCCGACACCGACGAGCTCTACCAGGACGCCCGCGTCATCTTCGTCGACACCGAGCCGTCCAACTGGACGTGGGACCCGGTGCGCCAGCAGTACTTCTGGCACCGCTTCTTCCACCACCAGCCCGACCTCAACTTCGACAACCCCAAGGTCCACGACGCGATGCTGGACGCGATGGCGTTCTGGCTCGACATGGGCCTCGACGGCTTCCGCCTCGACGCGGTGCCCTACCTCTACGAGCGCCCCGGCACCAACGGCGAGAACCTCCCCGAGACCCACGAGTTCCTCAAGAAGTGCCGCCGCTTCGTCGACGAGAACTATCCCGGCCGCGTGCTGCTGTGCGAGGCCAACCAGTGGCCGGCCGACGTGGTGGAGTACTTCGGCCCCGAGCGCACCGAGGACGGCCGCTGGGTCGGCACCGAGTGCCACATGGCGTTCCACTTCCCCGTCATGCCGCGCATCTTCATGGCGGTGCGGCGCGAGTCGCGCTTCCCGATCTCGGAGATCCTCGAGCAGACGCCCCAGATCCCCGAGGGCTGCCAGTGGGGCATCTTCCTGCGCAACCACGACGAGCTCACGCTCGAGATGGTCACCGACGAGGACCGCGACTACATGTGGTCGGAGTACGCCCACGACCCGCGGATGAAGGCCAACATCGGCATCCGCCGTCGGCTCGCGCCGCTGCTCGACAACGACGTCAACCGGATGGAGCTGTTCACCGCGCTGCTGCTCTCGCTGCCCGGCTCCCCCGTGCTCTACTACGGCGACGAGATCGGGATGGGCGACAACATCTGGCTCGGCGACCGCGACGGCGTGCGTACGCCGATGCAGTGGACGCCCGACCGCAACGCGGGCTTCTCCGCGGCGACGCCGGGCAAGCTGCACCTGCCGGCCATCCAGGACCCGGTCTACGGCTACCAGTCGGTCAACGTCGAGGCGCAGCTGGAGAACACGTCCTCGCTGCTGCACTGGACCCGGCGGCTCGTGCACGCGCGGCGGCGGCACCCCGCGTTCGGCCTCGGCGACTTCGTCGACCTCGGCGGCTCCAACCCGAGCGTGCTGTCCTACATCCGCCAGCACGACGGACCCGACGGGCGCGACGTGATCCTCTGCGTCAACAACCTGTCGCGCTTCCCGCAGCCGGTCGAGCTCGACCTGCGGCAGTGGGAGGGCATGGTCCCGGTGGAGCTGCTCGGCGGCGTGCCGTTCCCGGCGATCGGCGAGCTGCCCTACCTGCTGACGCTGGGCGGCTACGGCTTCCTCTGGCTGAGGCTGACCGATCCGAGCACCACGAGGGTGGAGCCATGAGCAGGACAGAGATCAGGAGCTGGATCGACGGCGCGCGCTGGTTCGGCGGCAAGGGGCGCGACTGGGAGCTGGGCGACGTACGCCGCGTGGGCGTCCTGCCCGGGGCGCCCGACGGCCTGCGCGTGACCGTCGAGCTCGCCGAGGTGGCGTTCGACGACGGGTCGAGCGAGCTCTACCAGCTGCCGCTGGCGTTCTACACCGAGCCGCAGGAGCGCATCGCGCACGCCCTCATCGGCGAGTGGGACGACGAGGAGGCGGGACACGCCTTCGTCTACGACGCACTCCACGACCGGCAGGCGATGGCCCTGTGGCTGGCCGGGTTCGCCCGCCACGGAGTCGCCCCGGCACCGCCGTCCGACGCACGCGGCGACCTGATGTTCCACCGGCTCCCGGGCCACGAGCTCGACCTCGAGGCGCACTCCACGCTCTTCTCCGGAGAGCAGTCCAACTCCTCGGTCGCCTTCGGCGAGGACGCGCTGATGAAGGTCTTCCGCAAGGTGACCCCGGGCGTCAACCCCGACATCGCGATCCACCAGGTGCTGACCGAGGCCGGCTCGACCCACGTCGCCGCGCTCTACGGGTGGCTCGACCTGGTCGACGAGGAGACCAACACCACCATCCAGCTCGCGATGCTCCAGCAGTTCCTCCGCACCGCCAGCGACGGGTGGGACCTCGCGCTGGCCAGTGTGCGCAACCTCTTCGCCGAGGCCGACCTGCACGCCGACGAGGTCGGCGGCGACTTCGCGGGCGAGGCCGCCCGGCTCGGCGTGGCGCTCGCCGAGGTGCACGCCGACCTGGCCGCGCACTTCCCCGTCGAGCGGCGCGACGCCACGGCCATCGACGAGCTCGCCAGGGCGATGGAGGAGCGGCTGGTCGCGGCCCTCGACGTGGTGCCCGACCTCGCCCCCTACGAGGCCGGGCTGCGTGAGCGGTTCGCCCGCCTGCGCGAGCTCGACGCCGTCGAGGTGCAGCAGGTCCACGGCGACCTGCACCTGGGGCAGACGCTGCGGACGGTCAAGGGCTGGAAGATCGTCGACTTCGAGGGCGAGCCGGCCAAGCCGCTCGCCGAGCGTCTCCGGCCCGACTCGGTGTGGCGCGACGTCGCCGGCATGGTCCGCTCGTTCGACTACGCGCCGCGCGTCGTGGCCCTCTCGAGCACCGGCGCGGAGGCGCCCGGCGAGGCCGAGCAGCGTGCCTACCGGGCCTCGGAGTGGGCCGCGCGCAACCGTGCGGCGTTCCTGGACGCCTACACCGCCCAGCTGGGCGAGGACTCCCAGGACGCCAACGGGGTACTGCTCGACGCCTACCTCGCCGACAAGGTCGTCTACGAGGCGGTCTACGAAGCCCGCAACCGTCCGGGATGGATCTCCATCCCCCTGGCAGCGTTGGAGGAGACGTCATGACCCAGACCCCCCGCACCCCCCGCTCGGGGTCCCCGAGCCAGGCGCCCGCGGCCCCCGCCGCTCCCCCCGTCACTCCCCCGGCCTCGCCGGTCTCCCCTCCCGCCTCCCCTCCCGTCGAGGCCCCTCCCGTGTCCCCGCCTGCTCCCCCCGTCTCCGCCCCCGGGACCCCGGCCGGCGACCCGCACGCCCCGGGCGAGCTCGACCTGCACCTGATCGGCGAGGGCCGCCACGAGCTGCTGTGGACCGTGCTCGGCGCGCAGGCCGGCGCCGACGGCACGTCGTTCCGCGTCTGGGCCCCCAACGCGCTCGAGGTCCAGGTGGCCGGCGACTGGGCCGGCTGGGACGGTGCCGCGCACCCGATGACCCGGCTCGACGGCTCGGGCGTCTGGCACGCCCACGTCGAGGCCGCCGGCGTCGGCTCGCACTACAAGTACCGCATCCGTGGCGCCGACGGGCAGTGGGTCGACCGTGCCGACCCGCTCGCCCAGTACGCCGAGAAGCCGCCGCGCTCGGCCTCGGTCGTGTGGAGGTCCCAGCACGAGTGGAACGACGACGCGTGGCTGGAGAGGCGCCGCACCGCCCAGCCCGTCGACGAGGCGATGTCCACCTACGAGGTGCACCTCGCGTCGTGGCGCAAGCACTACTCCGGCGAGCTCTACTCGTGGGACGAGATCGCCGACGCGCTCGTGCCCTACGTCTCCGACCTCGGCTTCACCCACGTCGAGTTCATGCCCGTGATGCAGCACCCGTTCGGCGGCTCCTGGGGCTACCACGTCACCTCCTACTTCGCCCCCGACTCGCGCTTCGGCGACCCCGACGGCCTCAAGCGGCTCATCGACCGGCTGCACCAGGCCGGCATCGGCGTGATCCTCGACTGGGTGCCCGGCCACTTCGCCACCGACGAGTGGGCGCTGGCCCGCTTCGACGGCACCCCGCTCTACGAGGACCCCAACCCGCAGCGCGGGTGGCACAAGGAGTGGGGCTCCCACATCTTCAACTTCGGGCGCAACGAGGTGCGCAACTTCCTCTACGCCAACGCGGTCTACTGGCTCGAGGAGTACCACGCCGACGGTCTGCGCGTGGACGGCGTCGCCTCGATGCTCTACCTCGACTACGCCCGCGAGCACGGCGAGTGGTCGCCCAACAAGCACGGCGGACGCGAGAACCTCGAGGCCGTGCAGTTCCTCCAGGAGATGAACGCCACCGTCTACAAGCGGGTACCCGGCATCGTCACCATCGCCGAGGAGTCGACCGCGTGGCCCGGGGTCACCGGACCCACCAGCGAGGGCGGCCTCGGGTTCGGCTTCAAGTGGAACATGGGCTGGATGCACGACTCGCTCAACTACGTCGCCAAGGACCCGCTCTACCGCAGCCACCACCACGGCCAGCTGACCTTCTCCCTGGTCTACGCCTACGCCGAGAACTACGTGCTGCCCATCAGCCACGACGAGGTCGTGCACGGCAAGGGCTCCCTGCTGCGCAAGATGCCGGGCGACCGGTGGCAGCAGCTGGCCAACCTGCGCGCCTACCTCGCCTACATGTGGGCGCACCCCGGCAAGCAGCTGCTCTTCATGGGCTGCGAGTTCGGCCAGGAGTCGGAGTGGGCGGAGAGCCGGGAGCTGGACTGGTGGCTCCTCGAGCACCCCGAGCACGCCGGCGTCCACGCGCTCGTACGCGACATGAACCACGCCTACACCGAGACCGCCGCGCTGTGGGGCCGGGACAACGACCCGTCCGGGTTCCAGTGGATCGACGCCAACGACGCGGGGCGCAACACCTTCTCGTTCGTGCGCCGCTCCCCCGGCGAGCCCGACCTGGTGTGCGTGGCCAACTTCGCCGGCACCCCCCACGAGGGCTACCGCCTCGGCATGCCGTCGGCCGGCACGTGGACCGAGATCCTCAACACCGACGCCGACGCCTACCACGGCTCCGGCGTGGGCAACCTCGGCTCGGTGACGGCGGTCGCGGGCGACCACCACGGGCAGCCGGCGTACGCCGACATCGTCGTACCCCCGCTCGCCACCGTCTGGTTCCGCAAGGCCGACTGACCCCCGCGCTCGCCGCTGGTTCATCAAGGTATGTCGTCGAACCCGCACTTCCCATGGTCAGCTCACCGTGGGAGGTGCGGGTTCGTCTGCATCCCTTGATGAACCAGCAGACGGCGACACGGAGAGGTGCGCGGACCACGAGCCGTCCCCAGCCCTCCTTCGCGGGTGGTTGTCCACAGTGAGGTGGACCGCCACTGCCGGCGTGGCATTGCGCGGTCGAGGGTGCTCCCATGGATGACCCGCTTCGTGCCGTCTCCCGGGAGAGCGGCTTCTTCACGCGTGCCCACGCCCGTGAGGCCGGGTACGACGATCGCGCGGTGGCGCGCGAGCACCGGTCGGGCAGGTGGCTGCGGATCCGGCGCGGCTACTACGTCTTCCCCGACGTGTGGCACGCCGCCAGTGCCGAGGAACGACACCTCGTGCGCTGTCGTGCGGTCCTCGACTCGTTGGGCGACGTCGTCGCCCTGAGCCACGTCTCGGCGTGCCTCGCGTGGGGGATCGACGTCTGGGGCGTGCCGCTGGACCGCGTCCACGTCACCCGGCTCGACGGTGGCCCCGGGCGCGTGGAGGGCGATGTGGTCCACCACGAGGGCTTCGTGGCCGACGACGAGGTGACCGAGGCTGGCGGCGTCCGCGTGCTGACGGCGCCGAGATGCGTCCTCGAGGCGGGTTCCGCGGCGACCGCGGAGGCGGCGCTCGTGCTGCTCAACTCAGCGCTGCACCGAGGAGAGTGCACGATCGCCGACATCGGCAACCAGTTCGACCTCATGGCTCGGTGGCCGCGCATGCGCCATCTCCACGTGCCGGTGCGCATGGCGACCGACCAGGCGGAGTCGGTCGGGGAGTCCCGCGGGCTGTGGCTCTTCTGGGTCGAGCACCTGCCCGCGCCCGTCCTGCAGCACGAGGTGTACGCCGGCGGACGGCTCGTGGGGCGTACGGACTGGGCGTGGCCGCGTCACCACGGCCTGGGCGAGTTCGACGGCAGGGTGAAGTACGGCCGGCTCCTCCGGCCGGACCAGGCGCCCGGCGAGGTGGTCTTTCGCGAGAAGCGACGCGAGGACGAGCTCCGCGAGGTCACCGGCGCCTGGATGGTCCGGCTCGTCTGGGCCGACCTCGACCAGCCTGCTCCCACCGCCGCACGCCTGCGCCGGCTGATGTCCGCGGCCAGCTGACGTCGTGCGCCCCGCTCGCGGGCCGCATGAGCGGTGACGGTTCATCAAGGTATGCAGCCGAACCAGCACTTCCCGCGCTCAACTCGCCGAGGGAAGTGCGGGCTGGGCTGCATACCTTGATGAACCAGCAGGGGGCCGCGCCCACCCCGCTCTGGCTAGGGTGGTCCGGTGCCTGCCCCCCAGCCGACGCTGACTGACGGGACCGTCACGCTTCGACCGTGGCGCGACGACGACATCGAGCCCGCCGCGGCGGGACACGACGACGACATCGACTTCTGGTTCGGCAACGCCGAGCGCCCCACGGTCGAGGCGCAGCGCGAGATCGTGCGCGGGTGGCGCGAGCGCGCCGCGAGCGGCGACTTCGCCAGCTTCGTCATCGAGGAGGCGACGACCGGCGGACCGGCGGGGGTGGTCGAGGTGCGCCGGATCGCCGAGCGGGGCGTCGAGCTCTCCTGGTGGTTGTACGCCGGCCGGCGCGGTCGCGGGCTGGCGACGCGTGCCGTGCGCGTGGTCACCGACTGGGCGCTGACCGGCGCCGACCAGGGCGGCTGGGGCGCGACCCGCGTCCAGGCCCGGGTCGAGCCGGGCAACCGGGCGAGCATGCGCGTGGCCACCCGGGCCGGCCTGCGCCAGGAGGGTGTCCAGCGGGTCGAGCCCGGGTCGGGCGACCGCCCGGAGACCACCGAGTACGTCGTGCTGGCGCGGCTGGCCGGCGACCCGCCGCTGTCGGACCCCGAGAGCTTCCGCTCGCTGCTCAACTCCTTCCTGCCCCGCAAGCGGGCCATCTCCCAGATGCTGCTGCGCGACCCCGACGGCCGCGTGCTGCTGTGCCAGCTCACCTACAAGCGCGACTGGGACCTCCCCGGCGGCGTCGTCGAGGTCGGCGAGTCCCCGCGGCTCGCGGTGCAGCGCGAGGTGGAGGAGGAGCTCGGCCTCGAGGTGGAGCCCGGCGCCCTCGTGCTCACCGACTGGTTGCCGCCGTGGGGCGGCTGGGACGACGCGCTGTGCCTGGTCTACGACGGCGGCACCCACGCCCCGGAGGTGCTGGAGGACGTGGTGATGCAGGAGCGCGAGATCCGCGACGTGCGCTTCTGCACGCTCGAGGAGGTCGACGAGCTGGCCGCGGACTTCACCGCCAGGCGGGTGCGCGCGGCCGTTGAGGGGACACTGCCGTATACGGAGTCCGGCCGCTGAGGCAGGATGCGACCATGACCTGGGTCTACGACTTTGCGGACGGAAACAAGGACCAGAAGGACCTCCTGGGCGGCAAGGGAGCCAACCTGGCGGAGATGACGAGGCTCGGGCTGCCGGTCCCACCGGGCTTCACCATCTCGACCGAGACCTGTCGCGCCTACCTCGCCGAGGGTGGCGAGCCCGAGGGCCTGGCCGAGGAGGTCACCGCCCACCTCGCGGCGCTCGAGGAGGCCATGGGCAAGAGGCTCGGCGACGCCGACGACCCGCTCCTGGTCTCGGTGCGCTCGGGCGCGAAGTTCTCCATGCCGGGCATGATGGAGACCGTCCTCAACGTCGGCCTCAACGACACCTCCGTCGCCGGTCTCGCCGCGCGCAGCGAGTCGGACCGCTTCGCCCAGGACTCCTACCGTCGGCTCCTCCAGATGTTCGGCAGCACCGTCCTGCACGTCGACGCCGAGCTGTTCTCCGACGCGCTCGACGAGGCCAAGCGGGCCAAGGGCACCGACTCCGACCTCGACCTCGACGCCGACGACCTGCGCGGGGTCGTCGAGGCGTTCAAGGCGATCATCGTCGACCAGACCGGCAGCGAGTTCCCGCAGGACCCCCGCGACCAGCTGGACCTGGCGGTCCGGGCGGTCTTCGACTCCTGGAACACCGATCGCGCCCGCCTCTACCGCCGCCAGGAGCGCATCCCCGAGGACCTCGGCACCGCGGTCAACGTGCAGGCGATGGTCTTCGGCAACTTCGGCATGGACTCCGGCTCGGGCGTGGCCTTCACCCGCGACCCCGCCAGCGGCGAGCAGGGGGTCTACGGCGACTACCTCCAGAACGCCCAGGGCGAGGACGTCGTCGCCGGCATCCGCAACACCGTCCCCCTCGCCGACATGGCCGAGATCGACCGTCGGTCCTACGACGACCTGATGGGGATCATGACGCGCCTGGAGCGGCACTACCGCGACATGTGCGACATCGAGTTCACCGTCGAGCGCGGCAAGCTCTGGATGCTCCAGACGCGCGTGGGCAAGCGCACGCCGGAGGCGGCCTTCCGCATCGCGGTGCACATGGTCGACGAGGGCCTGATCCAGCTCGACGAGGCCGTGCTCCGGGTGAGCGGTGACCAGCTCGCCCAGCTGATGTTCCCCCGCTTCGACGAGACGTCGGAGCGCACCCTGCTCGCCACCGGCATGAACGCCTCCCCCGGCGCGGCCGTGGGCAAGGCGGTCTTCGACTCCGACACCGCGGTCGAGTGGGCCGAGCGCGGTGAGGACGTGATCCTGGTCCGCAAGGAGACCAACCCCGACGACCTGCGCGGCATGGTCGCCGCCCGCGGCATCCTCACCAGCCGCGGCGGCAAGACCTCCCACGCGGCGGTCGTCGCGCGCGGCATGGGACGTACGTGCGTGTGCGGGGCCGAGTCGCTCGACGTCGACGCGCGGGCCAAGGAGTTCCGCGTGCGCGACGGCGAGACCGTCCGCGAGGGCGACGTGATCTCGATCGACGGCACGACCGGCGAGGTGTTCGCCGGTGCGGTGCCCGTCGCCGACTCCGTCGTGGTGCGCCACTTCGAGGGCGAGAGCCTCGACGACGACCTCGCGCACGCCGTCGCCCGCATCATGGCCCACGCCGACGGCGCCCGGCGGCTGCGCGTGCGCACCAACGCCGACACCCCCGACGATGCCGCCCGCGCCCGCCGCTTCGGCGCCCAGGGCATCGGCCTGTGCCGCACCGAGCACATGTTTCTCGGCGAGCGCCGCGAGCTCGTGGAGCAGCTCATCGTGGCCCAGGGCGAGGACGGCGTGGAGGACGCGCTGGCCGCGCTGCTGCCCCTGCAGCGCCAGGACTTCACCGAGATCCTCGAGGCGATGGACGGGCTCCCGGTGACGATCCGGCTCCTCGACCCGCCCCTGCACGAGTTCCTCCCCGACCTCACCGACCTGAGCGTCGAGGTGGCGCTCGCCGAGGAGCGGGGCGAGGTCGACGAGCGCGCGGCGACCCTGCTCACCCACGTGCGGCGCCTGCACGAGCAGAACCCGATGCTCGGCCTGCGCGGCGTGCGGCTCGGCATCCAGATCCCCGGACTGTTCCGCATGCAGGCCCGGGCCATCGCCGAGGCCGCGGCCGACCGGATGGCCGCCAACGGCAGCCCCCGCCCCGAGATCATGGTGCCGCTGGTCGCCAGCGTCCGCGAGCTCGAGATCGTGCGCGCCGCGATCGAGCAGCAGATCGCCGCGGTCGAGGAGGAACGCGGCATCACGCTCGACATCGCGATCGGCACGATGATCGAGCTCCCCCGCGCGGCGTTCCTCGCCGACCGCATCGCCCAGGCGGCCGACTTCTTCTCCTTCGGCACCAACGACCTCACCCAGATGGCGTGGGGCTTCTCCCGCGACGACGTGGAGTCGTCGTTCTTCTCCCGCTACTTCGAGCACGGCATCTTCGACGTCTCGCCGTTCGAGTCGCTCGACCAGCGCGGCGTGGGCGGCATGGTGGAGATGGGCACGACGAAGGGCCGCGAGACCCGTCCCGACCTCAAGGTCGGCGTCTGCGGGGAGCACGGCGGCGACCCGCGGTCGGTGCACTTCTTCGACGACGTCGGCCTCAACTACGTCTCGTGCTCGCCCTTCCGCGTGCCGGTCGCACGCCTCGAGGCCGGACGCTCGGTGCTGGCGAAGCGCGACTCAGAAGAGCGCTGAGGCCAGGTTGCGACGACCCGCCAGCACGCGCGGGTCGTCGTTGCCGACGGCCGCGAACAGACCGAGCAGGTGGTCGCGGGCGCGCTCGCGGTCCTTGTCGCTCGTGCGGGCGACCAGGCCGACCAGCCGGGCGAAGGCGTCCTCGACGTGGCCGCCGAGCATGTCGAGGTCGGCGACCATGGTCTGGGCATCGACGTCGTCGGGGTTGTCGGCGGCCGCCGCACGCGCGGCGGCGAGGTCGACCCCCTGCGTACGCTGCATGACCTTGGCGATCGCGAGCCCGCCCGCGGCCTCGACGTCGGCCGGGTTGGCGTCCACGAGCTTCTGGTACTCCGCGACGGCGGCGTCGATGTCGCCGGCGGCGAGCGCGTCCTGGGCGGGCGCGTAGCGCGGGTCGACGGTCTCCTCCTCGCCCTCGGCGTCGGGCACCGCGCCGGTGCGCGGCTGGTGGCGGCCCGTGATGCCCTGGGCGGTGAGCTGCTGGGCGACCTGCGTGAGCGCGGTGCGCAGCTCGTCGATCGGCAGCGGGTCCTGCAGCAGCGGCATCGGGCGGCCGTCGACCACGGCGACGACCAGCGGGATCGACGGGATCTGCATGGCCTGCGCGATCTGCGGCGTGGCGTCGATGTCGACGAGGCCGAGCAGGTAGCGACCCTCGTGCTCCTCGACCACGGTCGCGAGGTCGTCGGCGAGCTGGCCGCTCTCGGGCATCCGGGAGCGCGAGTAGAAGGCGAGGAGCACGGGCGCGGTCATCGACTGCTCGAGCAGGCCCTGGAAGCTCTGCTCGTCGACGGTCACGCTGTAGGAGTGCGCGCCGGTCGGCGAGGTGGGGTGGGGAGCGGGTGCGCCCGCCTGGGGTGCGGGCCGGCCGAGACCGGACAGGTCGATGGCACCGGGGCGGCTGAACGGCTGCTGCGTCATGGGCCCAATCCTAGGGAGCGCGACCATGCTCGCGCGCCCGGGTCGGTAGCCTCACGGCATGGGATCCCGGGCGGCCGCCCTGCTGACGCGGCACCGGCGCAACGTCGGCCTGCTCGCCCGCTTCGGTGTGGTGGGCGCCTCGGGCGTGCTGGTCAACCTGCTCACGCTGGTCGTGCTGCGCCGCCTCGGCCCGCACTTCGACGACGCCGTCGTCGCGATCGGCTCGTCCGGCTTCAACCTGCGCTGGTACCACGTCTACTCCACGATCGCCTTCCTCGTGGCCAACCTGTCCAACTTCCAGCTCAACCGCACGTGGACCTTCAAGAGCAGCGGCGCCGCGCCCTGGTGGCGCGAGTACTGGCCGTTCTTCGTGGTGGGCGTCGGCTGCCAGGTGGTCGGACTCGCGCTGCTCACCCTTCTCATGCATCCCCACTCCCCGATCGGCCTGTCGCGCGAGCTGCTCGACGACTCCTCGGGCCTGCGCAACCGGCTCTACTGGGCCCAACTGATCGTGATCACGCTGGTGACCCCCCTGTCGTTCGTGGTCAACAAGCTCTGGACGTTCGCCGCGGTGCGCACGGCCCGCGTAGACCTGGGCGAGCCGCGCCGGGCCGACGACGTACGGACGCGGTGAGCGTCGGCGCGCGACGGGGCTGAAGAGGCCCCCTCCAGCACCTGTCACTGGGGGGCTACTGCGTGGTACAACAAGCCGGGGTCCGACGGGAGGGGTGCGACGGGCATGACGACATCCGGGTCGTACGACTTCACCGGCTACCAGGTGCTGGTCGTCGGTGGCGCGCGCGGCGAAGGGCACGCCATCGCCTCCGACTTCGCGTCCTCCGGCGCCTCCGTGACCGTGACCGGCACGATGATGCTGCGCTCCCTCTACGACACCGATCTCTCGGCGTTCGACTACGAGTCGGTCAACCTCGCTCGGCAGGACTCGATCGACCACCTCGCCGCGTCGATCACGCACATCGACGTCCTGGTGCTGGCGGCGCCCTGCGCGCTCCCCCACGGCCTTCCCCCCGACGAGCAGGCCTTCATCGCCCAGGCCGTCCGGTCGGGGCTGCTCGGACCGACGTTCCTCACCACTCGGCTACGGCTCAAGCTCGGGCAGAGCCCGGCCCTGGGCGGGGGGTGCGTCGTCCACACGGGGGCGGTGACGAGCTGGCTGCAGCTCTCCGGCACCCCGGAGGCGGCCCGCCGCGACCTCGTCGAGACGACGGCCCGCGCCGGCCACAACTGGGCCGGCCTCGGCGTGCGCGTCAACGCCGTGCTCCCGATGTCGCCGTCGGTGCTGCCGCGCCAGTACGCCCCCGGCCCCGCGTCTGGCGGCGGCAGCCGGACCGCCGGCGGCACGCTCGTGCGGGCCCGCTCGCCGCAGGTCGCCGACGCCGTCGCCGATGCGACGCTCTTCCTGGCGAGCAGTGCCGCCGCCCGGATCACCGGCCAGACCCTGCTGATCAGCTGACGCCGCAGCCCCGGGCGGTTCCCGCTCAGTCGGCCAGCAGCTCGTCGGCCGCCGCGTAGGGGTCGACGTCGCCCGCGGCCACCCGCCGGGCCAGGACGTCGAGCTCGGCTCCCGCCTCGGTGCGCCCCCAACGCTCCCGCAGCGCGGCGAGCGCGATCGCCTCGACCTCGTGCCGGGCACGGAGCGTACGACGGCGCGCGAGCTCGCCCGACTCCGCGAGCCACGCGGCGTGCCGGTCGACCTCGCCGAGCAGCGCGTCGACCCCCTCGCCGGTGCTCGCCACGGTCTGGACCACGGGCGGACGCCACGCCCCGTCTCGACGCTCCGCCATGGACAGCATGGTGCGCAGCTCGCGGCGGGTGCGGTCGGCGCCCTCGCGGTCGGCCTTGTTGACCGCGTAGACGTCACCGACCTCGAGGATCCCCGCCTTGGCGGCCTGGATCCCGTCACCCATTCCCGGGGCGAGCAGCACGAGCGTCGTGTCGGCCAGCCCGGCGACCTCGACCTCGCTCTGCCCCACGCCGACGGTCTCGACGACCACGACGTCGCACCCGGCCGCGTCGAGGACGCGGACCGCCTGCGGCGTGGACCACGCGAGCCCGCCGAGGTGGCCGCGGGCACCCATCGAGCGGATGTAGACGTCGCGGTCGAGGGCGTGGTCGCCCATCCGGACCCGGTCGCCGAGCAGCGCCCCACCGGAGAACGGCGACGAGGGGTCGATGGCCAGGACGCCGACGCGCCTGCCCGAGCGCCTCAGCCCGGTGACGAGCGCGTTGGTCGTGGTCGACTTGCCCACGCCCGGCGCGCCGGTGATGCCCAGCACGTGGGCGCGCCCGGCGTGCGGGCCGAGCGCGGCCATCACCTCCCGCAGGAGCGGGGACGCGTCCTCGACGAGGGTGATCAGCCGGGCCACGGCGGCCGGGTCGCCCCGGCGGGCGCGATCGACGAGGTCGGGCACCGTTACGGCGCCACGCCTCGTCATGCCGCCGGACACGCCCCCGCCGCCGCGCCGGTGCGCTCAGGCAGAGGGGACCCGGACGATCAGGGCGTCGCCCTGGCCGCCACCGCCGCACAGCGCGGCCGCGCCGACGCCCCCGCCGCGGCGCTGGAGCTCCAGCGCGAGGGTGAGCACGACCCGGGTGCCGGACATGCCCACGGGGTGGCCGAGGGCGATCGCGCCGCCGTTGACGTTGACCTTGGCGTCGTCGATGCCGAGCTCGCGCGCCGAGGCGATCCCGACGGCGGCGAACGCCTCGTTGAACTCCACGAGGTCGAGGTCGGTGGGCGAGATGCCCTCCTTCTCGCAGGCCCTCGCGGTGGCGGCGGCCGGCTGCAGCTGGAGGGTCGAGTCGGGCCCGGCGACCTGGCCGTGCGCGCCGATCTCCGCGAGCCAGGTCAGACCGAGCTCCTCGGCCTTCGCCTTGCTCATCACGACCACCGCGGCGGCGCCGTCGGAGATCTGCGAGGCCGAGCCCGCCGTGACGGTGCCGGCCTTGCTGAAGGCGGGCCGCAGCTTGCCCAGCGACTCGACCGTGGTGTCACCGCGCACGCCCTCGTCCTCGGCCACCACGACCGGCTCGCCCCGGCGCTGCGGGACCTCGACCGGCACCACCTCGTCGGCGAAGACGCCGTTCTTCCAGGCGACGGCGGCCTTCTGGTGCGAGTAGGCGGCGAAGGTGTCCTGCTCCTCGCGGGTGAGGTTGGCGCCCGCGGCGTTGCACTCCTCGGTCAGCAGGCCCATCGCCTGCGAGGTGAACTGGTCGAACAGCGCGTCGTAGGCCATCGAGTCGACGAGCGAGACGTCGCCGAACTTCACGCCCTCGCGCGACTTGGGAAGGAAGTGGGGCGCGTTGGTCATCGACTCCATGCCGCCCGCGACCACGATCTCGCACTCGCCCGCCCGCACGAGCTGGTCGGCCAGCGCGATGGCGTTGAGCCCGGAGAGACAGACCTTGTTGATCGTGATCGAGGGGACGTCCATCGGGACCCCGCCCTTCACCGCGGCCATGCGGGCCGGGTTCTGGCCGGCGCCGGCCTGGATGACCTGGCCCATGATCACGTAGTCGACCTGGTCGCCCGTGACCCCGGCCTTCTCGAGGGCGCCCTTGATCGCGACGCCGCCGAGGTCGGCGGCGGTGAGGTCCTTCAGCCCGCCGAGCAGGCGGCCGATCGGGGTGCGGGCCCCGGCGACGATGACGGATCCGGACATTGAGGTGCCTCCAGTCGAAAGGATCGAGGTGCTGCTCCTTCGGACCCTACCCACCTCGGTGACGGCGCCGGGAGGGTGTGGTGCCGGCGTCCCGTGAGGCACGCGTCACACCCCGGGTCGGCGCTCTCGTTCCGGGACCCCCGCTCAGTCCGCGTGGTGACGCTCACACCCCCTCGCCCCCGGGCGCCGCGTCGGCCACCATGTGCGCATGAGCCCCGACCTGCCCGGACACCCCCTCGGTGACGTCCAGCACCTGTTCACCGCCATCGACCACGTGGGCATCGCCGTCCCCGACCTCGACGAGGCGATGGCCTTCTACCGCGACACCTACGGCATGGAGGTCCTCCACGAGGAGGTCAACGAGGAGCAGGGCGTGCGCGAGGCGATGGTCGGGGTCGGCGACTCCGGCTCGTGCATCCAGCTGCTCGCCCCGCTGACCCCCGAGTCCACGATCGCGAAGTTCCTCGACCGCAACGGCCCGGGCATCCAACAGCTCGCCTTCCGCGTCGACGACGTCGAGCACGTGGCGGGCGTCCTGCGCGAGCGTGGGCTGCGCCTGCTCTACGACGCCCCGCGCCGCGGCACCTCCGACAGCCGGGTCAACTTCATCCACCCCAAGGACGCGGGCGGCGTGCTGGTCGAGCTCGTCGAGCCCGCCGCGTCCGCGCACTGACGCCCCCGCCCACCAGCACCCGCGGGCTCGCCCCGGGCCCCACCGCGACGTACGTCACACCATCCACCACCAGTGGTTACTCGCCGGTATCGTCCCCGGCACTCGTCCCCCCGATGCCGCACCAGGAGACACCCGTGCACCACATCCTCGACGCCATCCAGTCCGGCAGCGCCACGGCGGAGGACTTCGCCAGCCTCGACCTCCCGGAGTCCTACCGCGCCGCCTTCGTCAAGAAGGACGAGGTCGACATGTTCGAGGGGGTGGCGTCGAAGGACAAGGACCCGCGCGCGTCGCTCCACGTCGAGGACGTGCCGCTGCCCGAGCTCGGACCCGGCGAGGCGTTCGTGGCCGTGATGGCGAGCGCCATCAACTACAACACGGTGTGGACCTCCATCTTCGAGCCGGTGTCCACCTTCGGGTTCCTCGAGCGCTACGGCCGCAACAGCGAGCTGACCAAGCGCCACGACCTGCCCTACCACGTGGTGGGCTCCGACCTGTCCGGCGTCGTGCTCAAGACCGGCCCCGGCGTCACCAAGTGGAAGCCCGGCGACCGGGTGGTGGCCCACTGCCTCTCCGTCGAGCTCGAGGGTCCCGACGGCCACAACGACACCATGCTCGACACCGAGCAGCGGATCTGGGGCTTCGAGACCAACTTCGGCGGCCTGGCCGACGTGGCGATGGTCAAGGCCAACCAGCTCATGCCCAAGCCGGAGCACCTGACCTGGGAGGAGGCCGCCTCCCCCGGCCTGGTCAACTGCACCGCCTACCGCCAGCTCGTCAGCAAGAACGGCGGCGACATGAAGCAGGGCGACAACGTCCTGATCTGGGGCGCCTCCGGCGGCCTCGGCGGGTTCGCGACGCAGTACGCCCTCAACGGCGGGGCGACCCCGGTGTGCGTGGTCTCCAACGAGGAGAAGGCTTCCATCGCCCGCAGCATGGGCGCGGAGCTGATCATCAACCGCTCCGAGGAGGACTACAGGTTCTGGAACGACGAGGGCACCCAGCAGGACCCGCGGGAGTGGAAGCGCTTCGGCGCCCGCATCCGCGAGCTCACCGGCGGCGAGGACATCGACATCGTCTTCGAGCACCCGGGCCGGGAGACCTTCGGCGCCTCGGTCTTCGTCACCCGCAAGGGCGGCACCATCACCACCTGCGCGTCCACCTCGGGCTACATGCACGAGTACGACAACCGCTACCTGTGGATGAACCTCAAGCGCATCATCTCCAGCCACTTCGCCAACTACCGCGAGTCGTGGGAGGCCAACCGCCTCATCGCCAAGGGCAAGATCCACCCGACCCTGTCGAAGACCTACACCCTCCAGGAGGTCGGGCAGGCGGCCCTCGACGTCCACCAGAACGCCCACCAGGGCAAGGTCGGCGTGCTCTGCCTGGCCCCCGAGGAGGGCCTCGGCGTCCTCGACCACGAGATGCGCGCCCAGCACGAGACCGCGATCAACCGCTTCCGCGGCGTCTGAACGCCCCGCACCCGCACCCGGCCTGCGAGGGTCGTCACACCCCGGTTCGCCGACCAGATCCCGGTCGCCCGCGAGCCGGGGTGTGAACTTGAGGACCCATCGGAGAGACTGGCCGGGACGCAGTCCGTACGACGTGAGAGTGGGTGCCGCAGCATGGCTTCCGACCAGGGCCTGTCCATCTTCGACGAGCCGGAGCCCGCCGACGGCAAGGCCACCCCTTCCGGCCCCGCCGGCACCGGCACCGGCGGGGCCGGCACCGAGAGTCGGACGACCCCGGACTCCGCCGCCGAGGAGACCCAGGTCCTCCCGGTGACCCCGAAGGAGACGCCGGACGACGAGCCACGCCGCGCCCCCGCCGGTGGGGCGACGACCCCCGCTCCCCCGCCGGCCACCCCGCCGGCCACCCCGCAGGCCAACCAGCCGGTCCGCGCAGCGGCCCCGGTGCCGCGGGGCGAGACCACCCGGCGCGCGCCCGTGGTCCCCCCGCCCGCGCAGCTCCCCCCGGTGCCCGCACCGGCAGCCGGTCCGCTGCCGGTGGTGCGGCGCGGTGGCTACGACAAGGCGGCCGTCGACCAGCGCCTCGGCCAGCTCCTGAGCGAGAAGTCGGGCCTGGCCACCAGCCTGGCCAGCAGCGAGCAGCAGGTCATCGAGCTCGAGGCCGAGCTCGAGCGGCTGCGGGTCGAGGTCGCGGAGAACGCCAACCCGACCTACGCCGGACTGGGCGGCCGGGCGACCTCCATGCTCAAGATGGCCGAGGACGAGGCCGCCGACGTGCGCGCCGCCGCCCGCCGCGAGGCCGACGAGATCCGCGCGCAGGCCGAGCGCGACGCCCACAGCATCCGGGCCGACGCGGCCCGCGAGGCCGACGACATGCGGATGGTCCAGCTCAAGGAGCTCGACGAGATGCGCTCGCGCCTGACCACCGACGCCGAGACCGAGCGCGCCCTCGCCAAGGCCGAGGCCGACGACCTGCTTGCGGCCGCCCGGCGCGAGGCCGACCAGCTCCGCCTCGCCGCACAGCAGGAGACCAACGAGGTGCGCGTGACGGCGACCCGCGAGGCCGAGCAGGCCCGCGCCGCCGCCGACCGCGAGGTCCAGGAGGCGCGTCGCACCCTGGCGGTGGAGAAGGAGCGCCTCGCCCGCGAGGCCGCCGAGCACCACAGCAACGCCACCGCCGAGACCCAGCGCCTGGTCGCCGAGGCCGAGGCACGCGCCAACGCCGCCGAGCAGCGAGCGCGCGAGGCGACGGCCCAGGCCACGGCCCACCGCCAGCAGGCCCAGTCGGAGTCCGAGGGCCTGCTCTCCCGCGCCCGGCGCGAGGCCGAGCAGATCGTCGCCTCGGCCCGCACCCAGGCCGACTCCATCGGCGCCACCCGCATCGCCCAGGCGGAGCGGGAGCTGGCCAACATCCAGGCGGAGGTCGATCGCGCGGCCAAGCGCCGCGACGCGATCACCGCCCAGCTCGGCGCCCTGCGCGACGTGGTCGCGGGCTTCGCCGAGGACGAGTCCTGAGCTGGCGCGACCGGCTCCGGGCGCTGGTCGCCTCCGGGTCCGGGAACTCGCCCGACCACTCGGGCCGCATCTCCGTGGACACCCGGACCGCCGAGACGCCGCGCTCGCTCGACGGGGTCGCCGCACGGGTCGCCGAGCAGGTCGCCGATGACGCCGACCGCGCCGAGGCGGCCGCCGACGCGGCAGAGGGGGCGGCCCACGACTCCGCGCGCTCGGCCGTCGACATCGCGGAGCGGATCGACGACGCCACCGATCTCGTGGTCGACGAGGCCCTCGACGTGCCCTACGTCCCGGCCGAGCCGGTCCCCTCGCCGATGCTGTTGCGGCACTCCCCCTTCAACATCGGGTTCTTCGGCGCGCTCGGCGCGGTCGTCGCGATCTTCCTCAGCCAGCAGCTGTTGAGCATCTCCTCGATCCTCGTGCTGCTGGTGATGTCGATGTTCCTGGCCATCGGCCTCAATCCCACGGTCGAGTTCTTCATGCGGCGCGGCGTGCGGCGCGGGCTGTCGGTGCTCCTGGTCCTCGTCGTCGTGCTCGGCGTGCTCGCCCTCTTCGTCGTGGCCGTCGCGCCGGTGATCAGCGAGCAGATCGCCGCGATCACCCGGAGCGCCCCCGGCTGGCTCGACGACCTGCAGTCCAACGCCCAGGTGCAGAGGCTCGACGACAAGTACGACGTGATCGCCAAGGTGCGCGACTACATCCAGAACGGCGACTTCGGCCAGCGCGTCTTCGGCGGCGCGCTCGGCGTCGGCCTGCGGGTGCTCTCGGTGGTCACCAACAGCCTCATCGTCCTCGTGCTGATGATCTACTTCCTGGCCTCGCTGCCGAGCATCAAGCACGCGGCCTACTCCCTGGCGCCGGCGTCGCGGCGTCGGCGCGTCAGCGAGCTGGGCGACGGCATCATCCGCTCGACGGGCGCCTACGTCGCGGGCGCCTTCTTCGTCGCGTTGTGCGCGGGCATCAGCACGCTGGTGTTCTCGACCCTCATCGGGCTGGGCGACTACGCCTTCGCGCTGGCCTTCGTCGTGGGCCTCTTCTCGCTCATCCCGATCGTGGGCGCCTTCGTGTCCGGCGCGATCATGACGCTGCTCGGCCTGACGGTCTCCCCCACGGTCGCCCTGGTGGCACTGGTCTACTACCTGGCCTACCAGCAGTTCGAGTCCTACGTGATCTACCCGCGCATCATGAAGAGGTCGGTCGACCTGCCGGGCTCGGTCACCGTGGTCGCGGCCCTCGTGGGCGGGTCGCTGATGGGCGTGGTGGGCGCGCTGCTGGCCGTCCCGGTCGCCGCGGCGCTGCTCCTGCTGCACCGCGAGGTCTTCCTCACCCGGCAGGACGCCCGCTGACGGGGTCAGGGTCCGCCGCGGGGAGCGGCTCCGCCAGGAGCGGCGCCCGCTCCTCCCCCAGCTTGACCACGACCACACCGGCCAGCACCAGCAGCCCGCCGGCGAGCTGGATCGGTCGCGGCAGCTCGTCGAGCAGGAGCCAGGCCCACACCACCGCGGCCAGCACCTCCCCGAGCGCGACGAACGACGCCAGCCGGCTCCCGAGCCGGCGCCCGGCCTCGATGCCGGTGACGTAGGCGAACGCGGCCGTGACCAGCCCCAGCGCCAGGACCGTGACCCACCAGGGCACCGCGACGCCGGCGTAGGCCGCGTCGGCCGTCGAGGTGCGGAACGGCAGGACGCCGATGGCCCCGGCCGCGCCGAGGACCGCGGTCGCGACGAACAGCCCGCCCGCGGCGAGGCTGATGCCGGGCAGCCCGTTGCCCTCGTCGGCGGAGATGACGAAGTAGCTCGCCGCCCCGACCATGGCGCCGAGCGCCCACAGCACCCCGGCCGTGCTCAGCTCGGCGCCCGAGACGACGTCCAGCACGAGCACCAGTCCGGCAGCGGCGATCGCCGCGCCGATCACCGTGAGCCCCGAGGGCCGGTGGCCGTGGCGCACCCAGAGCCAGACGACCACCGCGACCGGCGCGGTGTACTCCAGCAGCAGCGCCACGCTCACCTGCATGTAGGTGACGGCGTAGAAGTAGCACAGCTGGGCGCCGGCGACCGCCGTGATGCCGTAGACGGTGACGAGCCCGGCATTGGCCCGGAGCACGTGGAGGCGCCCGCGCAGGGCCAGCAGGCCGGGCACCAGCAGGACGAGCGCGGCGATCGCGGTGCGCAGCGTCACCGCGGCGCCCGCGCTCCAGCCGGTGTCGAGCAGCCCGCGGGCGAGCGCGCCGGAGAGGCCGAAGGTGAGCGCCGACGCGAGCGCGAGGAGCAGGCCCGCTGCGGTCCGGGACGATCGCGCGTCATGGGTCAAACCTGTCACACCCATGACGCTAGGCGCGGTGACTGTAATGTGTCAACGTGCATTTCACCGATGACACGGACGCCGCGCTCCAAGCGGCCGTCGCCCTCGCCAACTCCACCGACGAGCCCGGAGATCCCCTCGGCTCGATCGACGACCTGTCCGCCTTCCTCGCCCGGTGGACCTACACGGGCCGCCACGACGCGACGACCGCCGAGCTGGAGGCGGTGCGCCGGCTGCGTCCCGACCTCCGCTCCCTGCTGCTCGCCGAGCGCGACCGGGCCGCAGAGATCGTCAACGACATGCTCGCCCGGTCCCGTGCGCTGCCCCAGCTCCAGCGGCACGGCGACTGGGACTGGCACCTGCACGCCGTCGACCCCGACCGTCCCCTCGACGAGCGGGTGGTCGTCGAGACGGCGATGGCGATGGTCGACGTGATCCGCGCCGACGAGATGTCGCGCCTGGCCACGTGCGCGGCCGACGACTGCGAGGACGTCGTGCTCGACCTCTCGCGCAACCGCTCCCGCCGCTTCTGCTCGACGACCTGCGGCAACCGCGAGGCCGTCGCCGCCTACCGGGCGCGCCGGCGCAGCTGATCCACGCCGAGGTCAGGCGAGGAAGCGCCGCAGCACCTCGAGGAAGACCTCCGGCTGCTCGGAGTGCACCCAGTGCCCGGCGCCCTTGACCAGGACCCGGCGGTTGCGCGGGAACCGGCGGTCCATCTCGGCGGCGTGCTCGTCGGAGATGTAGTCCGAGCGCGCGCCGCCGACCCACAGCACCGGCCCGTCGTACGTCGCGTCGCCGAGCTCCTCGTCGGGCCAGCCGACGAGCTGGTCCATGTGCTCGCCCAGCAGCTCGAGGTTGACCTGCCAGTGCCAGCCGTCGTCGGTGCGGCGCAGGTTCTGCAGCAGGAACCCGCGCACCGTCGGGCTGGGCACCGCCTCCGCGAGGGCGGCCTCGGCCTGGTCGCGGCGCTCGAGCGAGCCGAGGTCGAGGGCGCGCATCGTCTCGATGTAGCCGACGAACTCCCGCCCGCTCTCGTACGCCACCGGGGCGATGTCGACGACCGCCAGCCGGTCGACGAGCTCGGGGTGCCGCAGCGCGACGCACATCGCGATCTTGCCGCCCATCGAGTGCCCGACCAGGGCGACCGGCTCGTCGCCGAGCTCGGCGGCGACGAGGTCGGCCAGCTCGAGGAAGTCGAAGCGCTCGGTCCACGACGACCGCCCGTGGTTGGGCATGTCGAGCAGCAGGACGCGGTGGTCGGCGCTGAGCGCCTTCGCGACCTGCGTCCAGTTCTTGCCCTGGCCGAAGAGTCCGTGGCAGAACACGACGCGGGGTCCGGACTCACCGAGCTCGGTGCGGTGCAGGCTCACGCGGCCATCCTGACGCACCCCGCCCGACCGACCGCCACCGACCCTTCGCCGGTCGGTGCGGGTGGTGACCGGACTCAGAAGTCGAAGCCGTCGAAGAGGTCGCCGATGCCGTCGCCGATGCCGCCGAACAGGTCGCCGATCCCCTCACCGATCGCCCCGATCCCCTCACCGAGGCCGTCGAAGCCGCCCCCGAACAGCATGCCCATGAACATCCAGTCCATCGGCGAGAAGGCACCGAAGTAGCCCTGGGCGTAGGGCTGGTAGGCGCGCCCGCCCTGCCAGTAGGGCACGCGGCGCGAGCCGACCATCACCTTGCGGATGTCGGGCTCGGCGCCGGCCCGCACCCGCTCGATGTCGAGCGCGCAGGCCGGCACGTCGCGCGGGGCGCCGCCGGGCGGGGTCCACGGGACGTCGGCGACCGACAGGCCGTGCCGGGGGTCGAAGAAGCACGGAGGGCGGCGCTGGGGCAGCGGCTCGCCCGCGACCCGCGCTCGCACGCACGCCATCGCGTAGCGCCCGTCCTCGAGGATCTCGGTGACGTGCTTGACGTCCTCGGCGCGGGTGAGTCCCGCGGCAGCCGTCTTGGCCGACTCGTAGGAGTCGAGGGCGCGCTGGTAGTCGGCGTTGGCACCGGCGTCGAGCGGCTCGCCGGCCAGGTCGATGTCGAGGTCCTGCAGCTCCACGCCGAGGGCGGTGACGTCCTCCTCGGCGAGCCTCCTCACGGGGGCGACCTCCGCCTCGGCGCGCGCCAGCTCACGCTTCTTGCCCGTCCGCCCCGCGGCGACCGCGACCGCGGTGAGCCCGCCGAGGACGATCAGCACGAGCACGAGTTCCATGGCTCAAGCCTACGCAGTCGCGACAACGTGCCCGCACCGGATCCGGCGCCCGTTCGCGGCGGCCCGCGAAGGCGGGGCGAGACCTGCGAGGGCAGGTCGCCCATCGACCCCCGACGATGTGCGACCTGCCCTGACAAGCGGCCGGTGGGCGGCGGGGCCATCCCCTCGCGCGGCCCCGTCCCCTCGGCGTACGCCAACCCTCCCGCGACGGAGGCCGGCCCGGCATCCGTAGTCCTACCTAACTGCGGTCCCCGGGGGCGATAGATTCGTACCCGTGCTGTCCCCCTGTCTCGGTCGCGACGACGTCCAGCGAGCACTGGAGGAGGCCCTCGGGGAGGCGCGGTGGGTGACGGTCGTGGGCCCGCCCGGCAGCGGCAAGACCCTGCTGGTGCGCCACGCGGCCGCCGGCGTGCCCGTGTCCTGGGTCGACGCGCGCACCCTCCGCACCCTCGACGAGGTGCTCGTGGCGGCGCTCGAGAGCCTGGGCGCGGAGACCGCCCCGGGCGACTCGCTGGTCGGCGCGCTGGGGCGCGCGGTCGACGGCCGCGACTGCCTGCTCGTGCTCGACGGGCTCGACCTCGACACCACCGGCGCCGGCCCGGTGCTGCAGTCGGTGCTGGAGGGCACCACCGACGCGCGCGTGGTCGTCACGGCGCTGACGACGGCCGGCCAGCCCGCCGAGTCGGTCGTCCGGGTCGGACCGCTGCCCGTCCCCTCTGTCCGCGGGCCGCTCGAGGGACCCGCGGTGGAGCTGTTCCTCCAGCGCATCCGCGCGGCCGGGGGCCAGCGGGTCGACCTCGACGTGCAGGCGCCCGAGGTACGCCGCCTGCTGCGCGCCACCGGTGGCCTGCCGCTGCTGATCGAGCAGGTCGCCGTGCAGTCGGCGCTCGTCGGGCTCAGCAACGCGATGGCCACCGTGAGCCTGGACCAGGCCGTCGACTCCGCCCACGACCTCCTCGACCCCGCCAGCGCCACCGCGCTGCGCCGCATCGGCCTGCTCGACTTCGGCGTCGGGCTCGGGGTGCTCGCGCAGGTGCTCGACGTGCCGGTGCCCGAGGCCGCCGAGCTCGCCGGCAACCTGGTGCGCCGCAGCCTCCTCGAGGTCGACGCCCAGGGTCGCTTCGACATGCTCTCGCCCATCCGCGGTCGGGCCCGCGTCCTCGCCGGGCCCGACGACGAGGCGGCGGTCCGCACCGGCCTCCTCGCCTGGGCCCAGGCGCACGCGCCCGCCCACGACAACTACGGCGCGGCCGACGCCGAGTGGCTCGGCGACCTGCCCGCGATGCGCCAGGCGGTCCTCGCCGCGTGCGCCGACCCGGCCACCCGGGCCGAGGGCTACTCCGTGGCCAACCGCATCTTCTCCTCCCTCTACACCTCGATGCGCGCCCGGGAGGCCGTCGAGATCCTCGAGGGGGCCCTCGCGAGCGGCGACGGCCCGCCCGCCATCGGCGCGCAGGTGGCGCGTCGCGCGGGCATCGCCGCCTCCGAGATGCGCGGCACCTACGAGGGGCTGTGGCTGCTCGAGCGCGCCGACCAGCACGCCTCGTCGGCCCCCCGTCCCGAGGAGCAGCTCGCCAAGACGGCCTCGATCCGCGCCGAGATGCACCTCGACGCCGGCGACCTGGCGAGCGCGGAGTCCGAGGCCAGGCGCGCCATCGAGCTCGACCCCGACGGGTCGATCGGCCGGCAGGCCACGCGCACGCTGGCCGACCTCTACGCCTCGCAGGGCCGCTTCGCCGAGGCCACCCGGGCCGTGGCGGACGCGATGCCGTCTCGTACGACCCGCGACGAGCGCTGGATCGACCTGTCCGCGCGCACCATCCTGGCCCGCATCGCGCTCGAGCAGGGCCGCATCGCCGAGGCCGTCGCCGGCACCCGCGCGGTCGTCGTCGAGGCCCGCGAGCTGGCCGAGGACCGGGTCGGGCTGCTGGCCGAGACACTGCTGCGCGGTCTCGATCCGACCTGGGTGCCCAGCGACGTCGTGCGCGAGACGCTGCCCTGGGCGGTGCGGCTGCCGGTGCTGGCCCAGGACGGCCGCGAGCTGCTGGCCCGGGGCGACGCGCGCCAGGCCGCCGGACTCGCCGCCGACGTCGTCGCGCTGGCCGACTCGGCGCGGCTCGGACGCGACGGCGTCGACGCCCGGCTGCTGCTCGGGCGGGCGCTGGTCCAGCTCGACGACCTCGACCAGGCCACCACCACCTACCTCACCGCGCTCGAGCAGTGCGCCACGATGCGCCTGCCGCTCCGCGCCGCCGACGTGCTCGACGGCCTCGCGGGCGTGGCCCGGGCACGCGAGCTGCCCGAGGCGCGCTCGCTCGCGGCGGCGGCGTTGGCGCTGCGCAGCCCGCGGATGGCGGTGCGCTGGGGCTACTCCGCCGACTATGACGTGGTGCCCGCGAGCCGGCCGCCCGCGGAGTGGCTCGACGGCGACGACCTGTCCGCGCACGCCGTCGCGCTCGTGACGGAGATCTTCGTCGGCGCGCCGTCCCTGCGCCCCTCGGTGCTCGACGTCCTGACCCCCGCTGAGCGGCAGGTCGCTGACCGGGTCGCCCACGGCCTGACGAGCCGCCAGATCGCCCAGGAGCTCTACGTCTCACCGCGGACCGTCGACGCGCACCTGACCCACATCTACCGCAAGCTCGACATCAACACGCGGGCGCGGCTCGCGGCCCTGGTGGTCGACAACCGCTGACTGTCGGTGGGCGGGTGCAGGATGACGGGATGAGCCGGACCATCCAGGTGACCTTCGACGCCCACGACCCCGAGACGCTCTCCCGCTTCTGGGCAGCCGCCATGGGCTACGTCAACCCGCCACCACCCGGGCGCGAGCTCGCGCCGGGCCAGGACGTCTTCGAGGCGTGGCACGACTTCCTCCGCGAGGTCGGCGTGCCCGAGTCGGAGTGGAACTCCGCGTCCGCGGCGCAGGACCCCGACGGCGTGGGGCCGCGGCTGTTCTTCCAGCGCGTGCCCGAGGGCAAGGCGGCGAAGAACCGCGTGCACCTCGACCTGCGCGCCGCCCCCGGCCTCGAGGGCGAGGAGCGGATGTCCGCGCTGGAGACCGAGTCCGAGCGTCTCGTGGCCCTCGGCGCGACGCGGGTGGAGCGTCACGAGCCGTCACCCCCGATGGACGCGGGTCACCTGGTGATGACCGACCCCGAGGGCAACGAGTTCTGCCTCGACTGAGGTGCCGGCCGGCTCAGCGGCTGCTGTAGTCGCGGAAGCCGCGACCGGCCTTGCGCCCGAGGTAGCCGGCGGTGACCAGGTGCTCGAGCAGCGGTGCCGGGGCGAAGCCCGGCTCGCGGAACTCCAGGTAGAGCTCGCGCTGGATGGCCAGCGACACGTCGTTGCCCACCACGTCGAGCAGCTCGAACGGCCCCATCGGCAGCGCACAGCCCTGCTTCATCGCGGTGTCGATGTCGTCGGCCGTGGCGTAGTGCGCCTCCAGCATCTTGACGGCGTCGTTGAGGTAGGGGAAGAGCAGCGCGTTGACGATGAAGCCCGAGCGGTCCCCGCACCTCACCGGCACCTTGCCGACCTTCTCGGCGATCGCGAGCACGGTCTCGGTGACGGCCTCGTCGGTGGCCACGGTGGAGACCACCTCGACCAGCTTCATGACCGCGGCCGGGTTGAAGAAGTGCATGCCGATGACGTCCTGCGGGCGCGAGGTCGCCCTGGCGATGGAGATGATCGGGAGCGACGAGGTGGTCGTCGCCAAGATCGCGCCCGGCTTGCAGATCTCGTCGAGGTTCTCGAACAGGGTGGTCTTGACCGCGAGGTCCTCGGCGATGGCCTCGACCACGAGGTCCACGTCCTTGAGGTCGTCGAGCGAGGTGGTGCCGCGCACCCGGGCCAGGGCGTCGGCCTTCTGCTCCTCGGTGGCCCGGCCGCGCTGGATCTGCTTGTCGAAGCTCTTGGTGATGCCCGCGACGACGCCGTCGACCTTGTCCTGCCCGCGGCCGGTGAAGACCACGTCGTAGCCGGCCTTCGCGAAGACCTCCACGATCCCCGACGCCATGGTGCCCGTGCCGACGACGCCGACGAGCTCGACGTCGTGGCGCAGCTGGGGCTTGTCCTCCGAGCTCGGGGTCTGGGCGTCCGCGACGACCACCGGGCTGTCGGGCGCCTCGTAGGTGTAGAAGCCACGTCCCGACTTGCGGCCCAGCAGGCCGGCGGTGACGTACTGCTTGAGGATCGGCGCGGGGGCGTGCAGGCGGTCGCGGCCCTGCTTGTACATCGTGTCGAGGATCTCGTAGGCCGTGTCGAGGCCGATCAGGTCGAGCAGCGCCAGAGGGCCCATCGGGTAGCCGCAGCCGAAGCGCATCGCCGCGTCGATGTCCTCGCGCGAGGCGTACTTGCCCTCGTACATCGACACGGCGTGGTTGAGGTAGCCGAACAGCAGGGTGTTGGCGATGAAGCCCGCCTTGTCGCCGCACACGACGGGGTTCTTGCCGACGCTGCGCAGCAGTCCCTGCACGCTCGCCAGGACGTCGGGCTCGGTGACCACGGTGCGGACGATCTCGACGAGGTCCTGCACCGGCGCGGGGTTGAAGAAGTGCACGCCGACGACCCGTCCCGGCCGGGAGCTGGCCGTCGAGATCTCGGTGACGCTCAGCGACGAGGTGTTGGTGGCCAGGATCGCGTCGGGGCGCACCACGTCGTCGAGCGCGCGGAAGATCGACTTCTTCAGCTCCAGCGACTCCACCACTGCCTCGACGACGAAGTCGGCGTCGGCCAGGTCGGCCATCGAGGTGGTGAAGGTGACGCGGCCCAGCAGCGCGGCCTGCTCCTCGGGCGTCATCTTCTCGCGCTTCACCGCCCGCGCCGTGGAGTGCTCCAGGTGCTCGCGTCCGCGCTGGACGGCGGCCTCGGTGACCTCCACGCCGACGACCGAGTAGCCGTTGCGGGCGAACACCTCGGCGATGCCGGCGCCCATGGTGCCGAGGCCGATGACGCCGACGGTGGTGAACTCGCGAACGGGCGTGTCAGTCATGGACGCATGCTCCCACGGCGCGGGGCCCGCGGGGCTGTGGGAAGCGTCACGCAGGCGGGTGCCCCGGCACCCCGGGTGCTCCCCCACTCCGCACCACGGACGCACGGTAGATTCCCCCGTCGTGAGGATCGTCGTCGCGCGCTGCCAGGTGGACTACGCCGGACGGCTCACCGCCCACCTGCCGCTGGCCACCCGGGTGCTGATGCTGAAGTCGGACGGCTCCGTGCTGATCCACTCCGACGGCGGCTCCTACAAGCCGCTCAACTGGATGTCGCCGCCGTGCACGGTGCGTGAGGGGCTCTCCGAGGACGGCCGCGCCGAGTGGCTGGTGAGCGCCACCAAGTCCGACGACACCCTGCGCATCCTCATCGACGAGGTGCTCCACGACAGCTCGCACGACCTCGGCATCGACCCCGGCCTGCAGAAGGACGGCGTCGAGAAGCACCTCCAGGAGCTGCTCGCCGAGCACCCCGCCACGCTCGCCGACGGGCTGACCCTGGTCCGCCGCGAGTACATGACCGCCATCGGTCCGGTCGACCTGATGTGCCGCGACGCCGACGGCCTGTCGGTCGCGGTCGAGATCAAGCGCCGCGGCGAGATCGACGGCGTCGAGCAGCTCACCCGCTACCTCGAGCTCCTCAACCGCGACCCGATGCTCACCAGCCGGGGGCCGGTCCGCGGCATCTACGCGGCGCAGGAGATCAAGCCCCAGGCGCGGGTGCTCGCCACCGACCGCGGCATCGCCTGCGCCCTGGTCGACTACGACGCCCTGCGCGGGATGGACGACGCCGAGCACCGGCTGTTCTGACCACCGGGGCCCGGGCGCGGACCTCGTGGAAGGTCGGATCCTCCACGATCGTGCGTCGGCGCTCGCCCGGGGTCGTGAGGGCGTGGGGCTCGCTACGCTCGCACGGTGACCGCCACCCCGCCCGAGCGCATCTTCCACATCGCCACGGCGGCCGACTGGCGACGGGCCCTGGCCACCGGGACCTACACGACCTCGACCCTCGGGCGCAGCCTCGAGGAGGAGGGGTTCATCCACGCCAGCCGGCGTGACCAGGTGCAGGGCGTCTTCGACCGCTACTACCGCGACGTCCGCGAGCACCTGGTCCTGCTCACCATCGACCCGGCGCGCCTGACCGCGGCGGACGTACGCGTCGAGCCCGTCGGCGACGACACCTATCCGCACGTCTACGGACCCCTCGACCGCCGCGCCGTGGTCGACGTCGTCCCGCTGGATCGCCGCGGGCGCAGCGAGAGCCTGATGTCGCTGTGGGTCAAGGGGATGGCGGCGCGGATGGGCGTCGCGCTGCTCGTGATGGCCGCGATCGTGGCGCTGCTGTGGGCGCTCGGCGTGACGCGCTGACCGAGGCCGGCGGGCCGGTCGGCCGTCCGTCGAGCGTGCGCCCCGCCCACGACCGGGCGACCCAGCCGTCGGCGTCGGCCTCCAGCGCGACCAGCTCGCAGTTGCCCAGCGGCAGGTCGAGGGCGTGCTCGGGGTCGAGGTTGCGGGCCAGCACCGGCAGCGCCAGGCACGTCGCGCCGCCGTGGCTGACCACGAGCACCGCCTCGCCGCGGTGCGCGTCGGCGACCTCGTCGAGGACGGCGCCGTAGCGGGCCAGCACCTCCAGACCCGTCTCGGCGCCGGGGATCCGGGCGGACAGGTCGCCGCCGAGCCAGGCGGCGAACGTCTTGGCGAACGGGTCCGGGTCACCGGTCGTGCCCGCCGCGTGCCCGACGCCGAACTCGCGCAGGCCCTCCCGCACCACCACGTCGACGCCGAGCCCCACGGCGGCGATCTCGGCCGTCTGCACGGCCCGCGACATCGGGCTCGACCACACGGCCGCGACCCGCTCGCCACCCAGCCGGGCGGCGAGGTCGCGCGACTGCTCGCGCCCGCGCCGGGTCAGCCAGCCGCCGGAGTCGCTGAGCAGCTCGCTCTCGTAGGACGCCTCGCCGTGCCGGGCCACGAACACCCGGGCGGCGCACTGCAGGTCAGTCACCGGCGAGCCCCACCACGTCGTCGGCGCAGCCCCACGACAGGGTCACGCCGGCGCCACCGTGGCCGTAGCAGTGGATGACCTCGCCGACCCGCTCGAGGCGCACCTCGGGCCGCGCGGGCCGCAGCCCGACCTTGTGCCGCAGCACGCGGGCGCCCTCCAGCTCGGGCACCAGTGCGCAGGCCCGGTGCAGCACCTGCTGGGCGACCTCCGGGTCCGGCGTGCGGCTCCACTCGCCCTCGACGTCGGTGCCGCCGAGCACGATCTCGGCGCTGCGGGGCACGACGTACGTCAGTCCGCCACCGTCGAGCGTCCAGCGGTCCAGGCCCACCTGCTCCACCACCACGACCTGGCCACGCACGGGTGTCACCGTCGGGTCCGCGCCGAAGTGCCGTGCGCCGAGCCCGGTCGCGTTGACGACGAGACTGCCGTCGTCGGGCAGCGTCGAGAGGTTCATCCGGGTCAGCGTGCCCCCGAGCTCCTCGATCCGAGCGACCAGCCAGCGGAGGTGGACCGGCATGTCGATGACCGGCGCGACGAAGGTCCATCCGTCGTCGTAGCCCGGCGGCAGCGCCGTCTCGCGGTCCAGCGACGGGACCGCCGAGCGCCACCACGGGTCGGGCTGCGGTGAGCGGAGCACCTCGGTGCCGGTGAGCATCCGCACGCCGCTCTCGTCGTCGGCGGCGAGCTCCGCGAGGACGCCGTACGACGTCGCGGACCACGCGGTCACGTGGTCCTGGGGCAGCGCACGGTAGGGGTACCAGAGCGCGGCCGCGATCGCCGACGTGGTCTCGAGCGGCAGGTCGCGCGCGACGACGTCGACGCGGTGCCCGGCCTCGAGCAGGCGCACGGCGCAGGTCAGCCCGACCACGCCCGCCCCCACCACGATGACGCGTCGCGGGAAGGTGGCCATGGCCGCAGTCTGCCAGCGTCAGGCGCCGGCCTGCCGCGGAGCGGTCGGGTCGACGCCCTCGGCGCCCTGCTCGCGCGCGACGTACTCCTCGATGTCCTCGATGTCGTCGCGGTTGCGTGTGGTGACGGCGAGCAGGTCGGTCATGGTGGCGACCTCCTCGACCTGCTCCTTGATGAACCACTGCATGAACTGCTCGGAGGCGAAGTCGCCTTCCTCCCGGGCGATGCGCAGCAGGCCGTTGATCTGCTCGGTCACCGTGCGCTCCTGGTCGAGCGCGAGCTGCACGGGCTCCACGACGTCGGCGAAGTCCGAGCGCGGGGCCGGGACCGCCGGGACGACGACGTCGGCGTCGGTGTCGAGGAGGTACTGCACCATCATCATCGCGTGTGCCCGCTCCTCGAGCGCCTGCTCGTAGAAGAAGGCCGCCATCCGGGGCATGGTCAGCGCGTCGTAGTGGATCGCGCAGGCGAGGTACTGGTTGTGGGCGGCCAGCTCGTTGCCGATCTGGGTGTTGAGCTGGTCGATGAAGCGGGGTGCCGGCACGTGGGCTCCTGGGTCGGGGACGAACGGGGTGGGATGAGGCTCAGGCGGCCTTGGCGAGCTTCTTCTTGGTGACCTTCTTGCCGTCGAGTCGCACCAGCTTGCGCTTGTGGACCGTGTAGCCGGCGGGCAGCGTGCCCTCCTTCAGCATCCGGAGCGGGCACCGCTCGCAGCGCTTCTTCGACACGCAGCACTCGGTCTTGGGGAGCTTGCGCGGGGTCGTCCGGGCGGCGGCCTTGGCCGTGGCCCGCGCCTTCTTGCCCTCCTGCTTGCCCTCCTGCTTGCCCTCCTGCTTGCCCTTGCCCACGCCCCGGACCCTAGCATGTGGTTAGGGTTGCCTTACCTCTGGTTCGAGCCCGTGGGCGCGACGGATGACGTCGACGAAGCCGTCCATGATCTCGGTGAGCCCGAAGTCCTTGGGGGTGTAGACCGCGGCGACCCCGCGCTCGGCGAGCGCCCGGGCGTCCGAGGCGGGGATGATGCCGCCGACGATCACGGGCAGGTCGCCCAGCCCGGCGGCGGCGAGGCCGTCGAGCACGTCGGGCACCAGCTCCATGTGCGAGCCGGACAGGATCGACAGCCCGACGAGGTGGACGTCCTCGGCCACCGCGGCGGCGACGATCTGCTCCGGCGTGAGCCGGATGCCCTGGTAGATGACCTCGAACCCGGCGTCGCGGGCGCGTACGGCGACCTGCTCGGCACCGTTGGAGTGCCCGTCGAGCCCCGGCTTGCCGACGAGCACCCGCAGCCGGCCGCCCAGCTCCTCACCCGTTCGGCGCACCCGCTCGCGCACCGCGCCGAGCTCGGCACCGGCGTCGGCCACGCCCACCGCGCCGCTGACGCCGGTGGGCGCGCGGAACTCGCCGAAGACCTCGCGCAGGGTGCCGGCCCACTCCCCCGTCGTCGCGCCAGCGCGGGCGGCGACGAGCGTGGGGTGCATCAGGTTGGCGTCGGTCTTCGCCGCCTCGGCCAGCGCGGCCAGCGCCTCGGCCACCGCGATCTCGTCGCGCTCGGCCCGCCACGCCTCCAGGCTGGCCAGCGCCGAGCGCTCCGCCTCCGGGTCGGCGGCCTGGATGGCGGCGTCGAGGTCGGCGGTCAGCGGGGACGGCTCGGTCGTCTCGAACCTGTTGACGCCGACCACCACCTCCTCGCCCGACTCGATCCGGGCGCGGCGCGCGGCGTGCGCCGAGACGAGGTTCTGCTTCATGTAGCCCGACTCGACGGCGGCGACGGCGCCACCCATCGCCTGGACCCGTTCGATCTCGGCCCGGGCGCCCTCGACCAGCTCGGCCACCTTGGCCTCGATCACGTGGCTGCCGGCGAAGATGTCGTCGTACTCCAGCAGGTCGGACTCGTAGGCGAGCACCTGCTGGAAGCGCAGCGACCACTGCTGGTCCCACGGACGCGGGAGGCCGAGGGCCTCGTTCCACGCGGGGAGCTGCACGGCGCGGGCGCGGGCGTCCTTGGACAGGGTGACGCCGAGCATCTCGAGCACGATGCGCTGCACGTTGTTCTCGGGCTGCGCCTCGGTGAGGCCGAGCGAGTTGACCTGGACGCCGTAGCGGAAGCGGCGCATCTTCGGGTCCTGCACGCCGTAGCGCTCGCGGGTGATCTCGTCCCACAGCCGCACGAACGCGCGCATCTTGCAGGTCTCCTCGATGAAGCGGACACCGGCGTTGACGAAGAAGGAGATCCGGCCGACGACCTTCTCGAAGTCGTCCTCCGAGACCTGCCCCGAGCCCCTCACCTGGTCGAGCACGGCGATCGCGGTGCACATGGCGTAGGCCAGCTCCTGCACGGGCGTCGCGCCGGCCTCCTGCAGGTGGTAGCTGCAGATGTTGATCGGGTTCCACTTCGGGATCTCGTGGACGGTGTAGGCGATCAGGTCGCCGATCAGCCGCAGCGACGGCTCGGGCCCGAAGACGTAGGTGCCCCGGGAGAGGTACTCCTTGATGATGTCGTTCTGGGTCGTGCCGGCGAGCAGGTGGGCGACCTCGTCGGGCGCGAGGTCGGGGTTCTGCTCCTCGGCGACGACCTGGTACATCGCTAGCAGCCACATGGCCGTCGCGTTGATCGTCATCGAGGTGTTCATCTCCGTCAGCGGGATGTCGCGGAAGAGCTTGCGCATCTCGCCGAGGTGCGGGACGGGCACGCCGACCTTGCCGACCTCGCCGCGGCTGAGCGGGCTGTCGGGGTCGTAGCCGGTCTGCGTCGGCAGGTCGAAGGCGACGCTGAGGCCGGTCTGGCCCTTGGCCAGGTTGGTGCGGTAGAGCGCGTTGGAGGCCTCGGCCGTGGAGTGGCCGGCGTAGGTGCGCATCACCCAGGGGCGGTCCTTCTGGTGGACCGGAGCCGCAGATTCCGTCATGGCGACACAGTAGGGCGGCGGTTACCCGTCAGTCACCGCCGCGGGCTGTGACTGATGCCTCACCTCGGACCGTCAGGCGGTCGCGGCCACCCGCTCGACCTCGATGGCGTGGGCGAGGCGGGTGAGGTGGGCCATCCGGCGCACGGCGGGCCCGGGGTTGCGGACGGTGAGGCTGTGTCCCGACAGCCACGCGTGGCGGGTGGCGACCACCAGGACACGGAGGGCCGTGGCGTCGATGGTCGACACGTCGGTCATGTCGATGACCACGTCGTCGTCGAGCCCGTCGAGGTGCTCGTAGATCGCGTGGCGCACCTCGCCGGTGCTGCGCACGTCGAACGCTCCGTGCAGGACGAGCGTGTGACCGTCCGAGACGATGTCCATCCGGTGCTCCTCACCGGCGTCCCCCGACGCCTGCTGTGACTGCTGTCACCTCTCCTGACGTAGTTGTACCTCGCGAGGTTGCCCCCGTGCCTCATCTTTTCCGGCGAGTCCGGCCCGTTAGGCTCCGCCCATGGTCAACCTGACGCGCATCTACACCCGCACCGGTGACGCCGGCCGCACCCGGCTCGGCGACATGAGCGAGACCTCGAAGACCGACCCGCGGCTCGAGGCGTACGCCTGCGTCGACGAGGCCAACGCCCACATCGGCGTCACCCTCGCCCACGGCGGACTGGAGGACGACGTCGTCGAGGTGCTCACCCGGGTGCAGAACGACCTCTTCGACGTCGGCGCCGACTTCTGCACCCCGGTGGTGCCCGACCCGGAGTACCCGCCGCTGCGCGTGGAGCAGGACTACGTCGACCGCCTCGAGGCGTGGTGCGACCACTACAACGAGCACCTGCCCGCCCTGCGGTCGTTCATCCTCAACGGCGGCACCGTCGCCGCGGCCAACCTGCACGTGGCGCGCACGGTGGCGCGACGCGCGGAGCGGGCCGCGTGGGCGGCCTGGGCCGAGCACGAGGAGACCATGAACATCCTCGCCATCACCTACCTCAACCGGCTCTCAGACCTGCTGTTCATCCTCGCCCGCCACGCCAACCGCGCCAACGGCGACGTGCTCTGGGTGCCCGGCGGCGACCGCTGACCCGACGGGCGCCCACAGGCTGACGCACTCCGAGGAGGACGCCCCGGAGCCGACCCCCGACTCCGCGCGCTGGGCCTAGGGCCCCTCGCCGGCGGCCGGCCGCTCCCCCGTCCGCTGCTCGCGGGCGGCGGGCACGACGAGGGCGGCGGGCACCAGCAGCAGCGCGACCACCAGCAGCGCGTCGAGCGTGCCGACCCGGTCGCCGACGAACCCCAGGAGCGGCGGTCCGGCGAGGAACGCTGCGTAGCCGATCGTCGACACCACGCTCACCCGCGCCGCGGCCCGGGCCGGGTCGTCGGCGGCCGCGCTCATCCCGACGGGGAAGCCGAGCGAGGCACCGATCCCCCACAGCACGATGCCGGTGACCACGAGTGCCGGGTGGTCGGCCAGCACCATCAGCAGCACCCCCACGGCGGCGACGACCATGGTGGCCCAGAGCACCGCCACCCGGCCGAACCGGTCGATGAGCCCGGTGCCGGCGAACCGGCCGGCGGTCATCGCCAGCACGAAGACCGCGAAGCCCGCGACGCCGACCGCGTGCGAGACGTCGTGGCCGTCGACGAGCGCGACGGCGAGCCAGTCGTTGGCGGTGCCCTCCGTCATCGCCAGCGCCAGCACCATCACGCCGATGAGGAGCGTGCGCGGCTCGAGCCACGCACGCGCCGCCGACGCGGCGCTCTCCTGGTGCCGATCGGCCACGGGCAGGAACGACGGCGAGGAGCGCCACACCAGCGCGACGGACACCGCGACCACCGCGACGAGGTGGACGGCGGCGGGCACGCCGAGCTCGATCAGCAGCGCGCCCGCGAGCGCGCCGACCACGGTGCCCGCGCTGAACCCGGCGTGGAAGCGGGGCATGATCGTGCGGCGCAGGCCCCGCTCGACCTCGGCGCCCTCCACGTTCATCGCCACGTCCCACACCCCGATGCCGAGGCCGTAGACGAACAGCCCCGCGACGGTCACCGCGAGCAGGTGGCCCAGGCCGAGGGCGGCGGCCGCCATGCCGAGCGCCGCCGCCGTGGCCCCGAGCCGCACGACGCGCACGGTGCCCAGCGCGTTGATCGCGGCGCCCGTCGTGGGCAGGGCGAGCACGGAGCCGAGCGCGATCGCGAGGAGCACGAGCCCGAGCTGGCCGTTGGTGAGGTCGAAGCCGGAGCGGACCTCCGGGATGCGCGAGACCCAGCTGGCGAAGACGAGCCCGTTGAGGAAGAACGTCAGCCCGACCGCGTTGCGGGCGACCCTCAGCGCGGGCACGCTACTGGCGCCGGTTCCAGTCCGTGCCGGGCGGGCCCGACTCCAGCCACGACTGGAAGCCGGTGAGCGACGCCTCGCTCATCGCGATCTCCAGCGGCTCGCCGTCGTAGCGGCAGCTCGCCACCAGGTGCCCGGCGTAGAGCGACATCTCCTCGGCCCCCTCCGGCGAGCGGCGGCCGGTGTACTCGAGGTGGTCGCGCGCCCACACGCGCTTGGGGCGCGGCGACAGCGAGAAGATCCGGAACCACTCCAGCGTCTGGCCCGAGTAGCGACCGATGCCCAGCAGCCAGCCGCGACCAGGGTGATCGGTGCGCGCGCGGTAGCTGAGCTCGAAGGTGCCGCCGTGGCGCGCGAGGAGGCGGCGGCGGACGATGAGGGTGATGCCGTAGAGCAGGACGAGGAGAAGGCAGAGCCCGACGATGTCGAGCGCCCATTCCCAGACCGCCATCCACACCCTCCGAAACGCAGTGAGCGCACGAACCGGTCGGTTCGTGCGCCCACCCTAGCGAGTCAGCTCGGAGGCCTCGTCAGGAGGCCCGCTCCACGGCGCGGATCCGCGCCTCGGCACGCCTCACGGCCTCGTTGGCGGCGTCGTCGTTCTCGCCGGAGGCCTGGGCCCGCTCGAGCTCCTGGCGTGCCTTCTCCAGGTCGATCTCGTGCGACATCTCGGCCCGCTCCGACAGGATCGAGACCCGGTTGTCGGCCACCGACAAGAAGCCGGCGTCGACCGCGGCGATCCAGGTCTCTCCGTCCACCGTCTGCACGTCCACCACACCCTCGATGATCGAGGACAGCAGCGGGGCGTGGTTGGGCAGGATGCCGACGTCGCCCTCGGTGGTGCGGGCGATGACCATCGTGGCCTGGCCCGACCAGACGAGCCGGTCGGCGGCGACCAGCTCGACCTGGAGGGACTTGTCGGTGGAGGCCATCAGAGGCTCTTCTGGATCTCGGCCCACTTCTTCTCGACGTCGTCCAGACCGCCGCACATGAAGAAGGCCTGCTCGGCCACGTGGTCGTACTCGCCGTCGGCGATCTTGTTGAACGCCTCGATGGTGTCGGCCACCGGGACGGTCGAGCCCTCGATGCCGGTGAACTGCTTGGCCACGTAGGTGTTCTGCGACAGGAACCGCTGGATGCGACGCGCCCGGGAGACGATGATCTTGTCCTCCTCGGAGAGCTCGTCGACACCGAGGATGGCGATGATGTCCTGGAGCTCCTTGTTGCGCTGCAGGATCTGCTTGATCCGCACCGCGCAGCGGTAGTGCTCCTCGCCGATGTACTGCGGGTCGAGGATCCGCGAGGTCGACGTCAGCGGGTCGACGGCCGGGTAGATGCCGAGCGAGGCGATCTCTCGCGAGAGCTCCGTCGTGGCGTCGAGGTGCGCGAACGTCGTGGCGGGCGCAGGGTCGGTGTAGTCGTCGGCGGGCACGTAGATCGCCTGCATCGAGGTGATCGAGTGACCACGCGTCGAGGTGATGCGCTCCTGCAGCTGGCCCATCTCGTCGGCGAGGTTGGGCTGGTAGCCCACCGCCGACGGCATGCGGCCCAGGAGCGTGGAGACCTCGGAGCCCGCCTGGGTGAAGCGGAAGATGTTGTCGATGAAGAGCAGCACGTCCTGCTGCTGCACGTCGCGGAAGTACTCCGCCATCGTCAGCGCCGACAGGGCGACCCGCAGGCGGGTGCCCGGCGGCTCGTCCATCTGGCCGAAGACCAGGGCGGTCTGGCCGATGACGCCGGCCTCCTCCATCTCGACGATGAGGTCGTTGCCCTCACGGGTGCGCTCGCCGACACCGGCGAACACCGACACGCCACCGTGGTCCTTGGCGACGCGGGCGATCATCTCCTGGATGAGCACGGTCTTGCCGACGCCGGCACCACCGAACAGGCCGATCTTGCCGCCCTGCACGTAGGGGGTGAGCAGGTCGATGACCTTGATGCCGGTCTCGAACATCTGGGTCTTCGCCTCGAGCTGGTCGAACGCCGGGGCCTTGCGGTGGATGCCCCACCGCTCCTTGACGTCGAGGGTCTCGCCCTCCGCCAGGTTGAGGCAGTCACCGGTGGTGTTGAACACCTTGCCGAGGGTCGCGTCGCCGACGGGCACGGTGATGGACTCACCCGTGTCGGTCACCTGGGCGCCTCGGACGAGGCCGTCGGTCGGCTTCATCGAGATGGCACGGACCATGCCGTCACCGATGTGCTGGGCGACCTCGAGGGTGATCGTCGTGGTCTCGCCGCTCAGGGTCAGGTCGACCTTCAGGGCGTTGTAGATCGCCGGCATGGCGTCGGTCGGGAACTCGATGTCCACGACCGGGCCGATGACGCGCGTGATGCGACCGACCGAGCCGGCGTTGCCGCTCGTGGTGGTCTCTTCAACAGTGGCAGTCATTTCTCTCACTCACTCCCGGCGTTGGCGTCGGCAAGGGCGTTGACGCCACCGACGATCTCGCTGATTTCCTGGGTAATGCCGGCCTGGCGGGCCTGGTTGGCGATTCGGGTGTACTTCTTGATGAGCTCGTCGGCGTTGTCCGTCGCGGACTTCATCGCCTTCTGGCGGGCGGCCAGCTCGGAGGCGGCCGCCTGCAGCAGGGCGAAGAAGATCCGGCTCTGGACGTAGCGCGGCAGCAGGGAGTCGAGCACGTCGGACGGAGACGGCTCGAACTCGTAGAGGGGCAGCAGGTCGCCCTCGGCGGGCGGCTCGGTGCCCTCGACGACCTCCAGCGGGAGGAGTCGTACGGCCGTGGGCTCCTGGCTGAGCATCGAGCGGAACCGCGTGAAGACCACGTGGACCTCGTCGACCGGCCGGGCGTCGGTGTCGTCGTCCTCGTCAGCGAGGAACGCCGCGATCAGCGTGGCGCCGATCTCGGCCGCGACGTCGTAGGTGGGCTGGTCGGAGAAGCCCGTCCAGGCCCGCACGACGTCGCGCTGACGGAACTTGAAGTAGGCCTCACCCTTGCGACCGCTGGTGTAGAGGTCGACGTCCTTGCCCTCGCCCTTGAGCTTCTCGACGAGGCGCTCGGCCTCCTTGAGCACGCTCGAGGAGTAGGCGCCGGCCAGGCCGCGGTCGGAGGTGACCACCAGGACGGCGGCCCGCTTGGGGTCCGCCGGCTCGGTGGTCAGCGCGTGGTCGACGTTGGAGAACGTCGCCACGGCCGACACGGCGCGGGTCAGCTCGCGGGCGTAGGGCGCAGCCGCCTGCGCGCGCTGCTGGGCCTTGATGATCCGCGAGGCAGCGATGAGCTCCATCGCACGCGTGATCTTCTTCATCGACTCCGTCGACTTGATCCGCGCGCGGTACTCGCGTACGGAGAGGGCCATTGCGTCAGCTCCGCTTCTGCTTGACGATCTGCTCCTGCTCGACGTCCTCGTCCGCGAGGGCGACGTGCTCTTCCTTGCCGGCCTTGATGCTCTGGCCGTCGGAAGTCTCGAACTGGTCGAGGAAGGAGTCGTAGGCGCTCGCGAGCTCGGCGTCGGCGTCGTCGTCGAACTTCGTGGTCTCACGGATGCCGGCGAGGATGCCCTCGTGGCTGCGCCGCAGGTAGTCGAGGAACTCGTGCTCGAAGCGCAGCACGTCGTCGGTCGGGACGCGGTCGAGGCGGCCGGTGGTGCCGAGCCACAGCGAGGCGGTCATCTCCTCGACCGGGTACGGCGAGTACTGCGGCTGCTTGAGCAGGGCCATCAGCCGCTGACCGCGATCGAGCTGCTGGCGCGAGGCCGCGTCGAGGTCGGAGGCGAACATGGCGAACGCCTCCATCGCGCGGAACTGCGCCAGGTCGACCTTGAGCGAGCCGGTGACGGCCTTCATCGCCTTGGTCATCGCCGAGCCGCCCACACGCGAGACCGAGACGCCCACGTCGATGGCAGGGCGCTGGTTGGCCGCGAAGAGGTCGGACTGCAAGAAGATCTGGCCGTCGGTGATCGAGATGACGTTGGTCGGGATGAACGCCGAGACGTCGTTGGCCTTGGTCTCGATGATCGGCAGGCCGGTCATCGAGCCCTTGCCCATCTCGTCGGACAGCTTCGCGCAGCGCTCGAGCAGCCGGCTGTGCAGGTAGAACACGTCGCCCGGGTAGGCCTCGCGGCCCGGCGGGCGGCGCAGCAGCAGCGACACGGCACGGTAGGCCTCGGCCTGCTTGGTGAGGTCGTCGAAGACGATGAGGACGTGCTTGCCCTCGTACATCCAGTGCTGGCCGATGGCCGAGCCGGTGTAGGGGGCGAGGTACTTGAAGCCCGCCGAGTCGGACGCCGGGGAGGCCACGATGGTCGTGTACTCCAGGGCGCCGGCCTCCTCGAGCGCGCCACGCACGGAGGCGATGGTCGAGCCCTTCTGGCCGATGGCGACGTAGATGCAGCGGACCTGCTTCTCCGGGTCGCCCGACTCCCAGTTGGCCTTCTGGTTGATGATCGTGTCGATCGCGATCGTGGTCTTGCCGGTCGCGCGGTCACCGATGATCAGCTGGCGCTGGCCACGGCCGATCGGGGTCAGCGCGTCGATGGCCTTGATGCCGGTCGCGAGCGGCTCGTGCACCGACTTGCGCTCCATCACGGACGCGGCCTGGAGCTCCAGGGGGCGACGACCGGAGGTCTCGACGTCGCCGAGACCGTCGATCGGGGTGCCGAGCGGGTCGACCACGCGGCCGAGGTAGCCGTCGCCGACCGGGACGGAGAGGATCTCGCCGGTGCGGCGGACCGGCTGGCCCTCCTCGATCTTGTCGAAGTCACCGAGGACCACGACGCCGATCTCGCGGGTGTCGAGGTTGAGGGCGATGCCCAGCGTGCCGTCCTCGAACTCGAGCAGCTCGTTGGCCATGACCGAGGGCAGGCCGCTGACGCGGGCGATGCCGTCGCCGGCCTCCGCGACGGTGCCGACCTCCTCCGTGGTCGCCGTGTCGGGCTTGTAGTCGGACACGAAGCGCTGGAGCGCGTCCCGGATCTCGTCCGGACGGATGGAAAGCTCCGTCATCTCATCTCACCTGTTCCTGGTCTGGTCTGCTCGAAGGTTCTGGGTGGTGCTGGGTGGCGTGCCTGGCGCCGGGGTGCTCAGCCGGCGAGGCGGCGGCGGGCTTCGTCGAGACGGCTGGAGACCGTCCCGTCGATCACGTCGTCACCGGTCTCGACGCGGATGCCGCCGATGACCTCGGGGTCGACGACGACGTTGAGGTGGATCTCCCGACCGTAGTTGCGGGAGAGGGCGTCGGCCAGCCGCTGGCGGTCGGCGTCGGACAGGGGACGCGCGACGCGGACGGTCGCGACTCCCTGGCCGCGGACCTCTGCGGCCACCTTCTGGTAGTCGGCCAGGGCCACCCCGACCGTGCGGTAGCTGCCGGACAGCGACTGCTGCACCAGCGCCACCGTCGCCGGGAGCACCTTGTCCCCCAGCAGGTCGGCCAGCAGGCGCGACTTGTCGTCGCGGCTGCGGGCCGGGTCGGACAGCGCGTCGCGCAGCCCGGGGTTGTCCTTCACGACCTGTCCGAAGGCGAACAGCTCGTCCTCGAGCCGACCGGCGTCGCCGCCGGCCGACGTCACCACCGAGACCACGCCGAGACGCTCGAGGGCGTCGGCGAGGTCGCGGCCGTTGGTCCAGCGCTGCCCGACCGCGATGGTCACCACGGCGAGCGCCAGCTCGGAGACCTTGCCGGCCAGCACCTCGCGGAGCAGGCCGGCCTTCGCGTCGCCGTCGATCGACGCATCGGTCATGACCCGCCGCAGCGCGGGCTCGGCGCGGAGCAGGTCCGCCACGCCGAACAGCTCCCGACCGACGGTCCCCGCGTCACCGGCGCCCGTGAGGGCACCGGCGGTGGCGGCGTACGCGTCGGCAGACGCACCTCGGAACATCAGTTGACACTCCCTGCGGTGGTGCCGCCGCGCGCCTCGAGCTCGGAGAGGAACCGGTCGACCACGCGGCTCTGGCGAGCCTCGTCGTCCAGGCTCTCGCCGACGATGCGACCGGCGAGACCGGTCGCCAGGGCGCCGACCTCGGCCCGCAGCGAGGTGACCGCCTGCTGGCGCTCGGCCTCGATCTGCGTCTTGCCGTGCTCCACGATCCGGGTGGACTCGGCCTGGGCCTGCTCCCGCATCTCGGCGATGATCGCGGCGCCCTGCTCGCGCGCCTCCTCACGGATGCGCGCCGCCTCGTGCCGGGCGTCGGCGAGCTGCTTCTCGAGCTCGGCGAGCTTGGCGTCGGCCTCGGCCTGCTTGGACTCGGCCGCGCTGAGCCCACCCTCGATGGCCGCCGTGCGCTCCGCGAACGTCTTCTCGAACATCGGGACGACGAACTTCGTCACGAGGACATAGAGGATCGCGAAGACGATGAGGGCGAGGATGACCTCTGACCAGACCGGCAGCACCGGACTGTGGGTCTCGCCCTCCGCCGCCGCCAGGACGATGTGGTCCATGAGTCGAACTCCTACGGTCTAGAGCTGGGGTGCGACGGTCGTCAGAGAGGCAGGACGAACGCGAGCGCGACGGTGATGATGAAGAGCGCCTCGGCGAGAACGAAGCCGAGAATCGCGATCGACTGCAGACGGCTCTGGGCCTCGGGCTGGCGGGCGACACCGGAGATGAACGCGGCGAAGATGAGGCCGATGCCTACGCCGGGACCGATGGCGGACAGGCCGAGACCGACCAGGTTGATGGAGCCTTCCACGGCTTTTCCTTTCGTCGGCGACGCGTCTCTCGCGCCGCTGTTTGGCGAAACTTGTGGGTGGTGCGGATCAGTGCTCGTCGGCGAGGGCCTCGCCGATGTACATCGAGCTCAGGAGGGTGAAGACGTAGGCCTGGAGGAACATGACCAGCATCTCCAGGAAGCTGACGCCGATGCCGAGCCCGAAGGACAGCACGCCGACGGCGCCGTAGAGGATGTTGCCGCTGGCCAGCAGGGCCGCGCCGCCGGTCGCGAACAGGATCAGCAGCAGGTGGCCGGCGAACATGTTGCCGAACAGACGCAGCGTGAGCGTGACCGGGCGGATGATGATGTTGGAGAAGAACTCCAGGGGCACGAGCAGCAGCAGGATCGGACCCTTGACGCCGCCGGGCATGGTGGCGTGCTTGAGGTAGCCGAGCGGGCCGTGCTTCCAGACGCCGGCACCGACGTAGATCAGCCAGCTCAGCATGGCGAGCGGCACGATGAAGCCGATGCGGGAGAAGCTGGGGAACTGCAGGAAGGGGATCACGCCGTAGTAGTTGTTCACCAGGATGAAGGTGAACAGCGTGAAGAGGTAGGGCACGAACTTCATGTAGTGCTCGCTGCCGATGTTGTCGCGAGCCATGTTGTTGCGCACGAAGCCGTACATCATCTCGCCGGCGAACTGCAGGCGGCCCGGCACGAGCGAGGCCTTGCGCGAGGCGGCGTAGAAGAACCCGAAGACCAGCACCGCCGACAGGACCAGCAGCACCATCGGCTTGGTGACGTCACCGAAGATCGGCGGCAGCTCGAAGCTCCCGGGGCCGGGGGCGTGGAATCCCGAACCGCCCTCTGCCGCGACAGGCTGGCTGATGATCACTCCGACTCCTCGTTGTTCGTGTTGCTCGTGGTGTGACGCGTGTTGCTCGTGCCGCCGTCGCGCTCGTGCTCGGCGGCCGTCTGGCGGTTGAGCTGCACGACCATCATGTAGGTGCCCAGCGCGCCTCCGAGCAGGACCCCCGCCGCCACGAGGAAGCGGGTGTCCAGCCACTGGTCCAGCAGCCAACCGACCGCCCCGTAGAAGAGCACCCCCGCCACCAGGTAGCTGGGGGCACTGATGCGCGACGGCTGGGAGGAAGAGGCACCGGACTCGGCCATGGCGCTGCGGACTTTAGCAGTCGTGGCACTCACGACTCACCCCCGGGGAGGTCGAAGTAGGGCGTGCGCTGCCGCGCGGTCAGCACGAGGTGAGCGGCGGTCCACACGACGGTGGCGAGCACCATCGAGGCGGCCAGCCAGCCACGGGCCTGGTCGCCGGGGAACAACCCGCCCCGGGTGATGGCCACGAACACCAGCAGCACGATCGCGAGCTGCGTCGCGTAGGTCGCCAGGGCGACCAGCAGGGACGCCGTCGGCATCGCGCTGGCGACGACGTGCAGCGACAGCGTGCCGAAGGACACGACCAGCACCACCAGGCCCGCCCCCACGGCGGCAGCGGCAGCGGCCTCCGACCCGTGCACCACGGCGGCGAGGGCCACCAGCACGGCGCCGGCGAGCACCGTCGCGACCGCGGCACCGGCGACGACTCGCGCGCCCGCCGCGAGGCTGCGGCGGCGGGTGACCGCGCTGCTCTCGCTGGTCTCGGTCGTCATGTCGGCGGCCTGTCTGGTCTGGTGCGGGCGGTGCGGGTACGCTCGTGAAAACTATCACAAAGTCGTCGAACGGCTGAATTCAGGGACCCGCCGCGGGCTCGTCGGCCCGCCCCTCCACGGTCGCGTTGTGGGGCAGTCCGGTGTCGCCGAGGCCGGTCTTGCGCGGGCGGTGCATCTTGGGCAGCACGAACGTCAGGGCGACCGCCAGCGCCAGCATCGTGCCCACGCTCCACCACACCCACGCGGCGTCGAACAGGCTCACCACGACCGCGCCGGTGGCGATCGTGAACGCCCACGTCCACATGATCAGCACCGCGCGGCGCTGCGAGTGGCCGATCTCGAGGAGCCGGTGGTGCAGGTGCTGCTTGTCGGCGCTCATCGGCGAGCGGCCCGCCCGCGTGCGTCGCACGACCGCCAGCACCAGGTCGACGATCGGCACCATCAGCAGGGAGATCGGCAGCAGCACCGGCAGCACGGTCACGAACAGGCTGTTGCCGGTCGTGACGGGCATGCCGACGAACTGGCCGGTGAGCGTCAGCGCGCTCGCCGAGAGGACGAGCCCGATCAGCATCGACCCGGAGTCGCCCATGAACAGGCGCGCGGGGTGGAAGTTGTGGGGCAGGAACCCGGCGCACGCCCCCGCCAGCGCGGCGCTCAGCAGCGCCCCCGTGGTCGCGAGCGTGAGGTTGGCCTGCGCCGAGGCGAAGTAGCAGTAGAAGAAGAACGCGGCCGCGCCGATGCCCACCACGCCGGCCGCCAGCCCGTCGAGGCCGTCGACGAAGTTGACGGCGTTCATCGTGCCGATCACCACGACCAGGGTCAGCACCGCGCCCTGCACGTCGTCGAGTGAGAACTGCGTGCCGTCGGCACCCGGGAAGTAGTAGAAGCGCACCCCCATCGCGACCAGCAGCCCGGCGGCGAGGACCTGCCCGCCCAGCTTGGTCAGGGCGTCGAGGTCGAAGATGTCGTCGATGACGCCGACGGCGCAGACCAGCGCCCCGGCGAGGAGCACCACGCCGGCGTCCTTGAAGACGAAGCCCTCGCTGCGCTGGCCCAGGAAGGGCAGCTCGCGCGCCACGAGGTAGGCGGCGGAGAGGCCTCCGAGCATGGCCAGGCCGCCGAGGTAGGGGATCGGCTCGGCGTGCACGTCACGGTCGCGGACCGCGGCCACCGCACCGGTGCGCAGGGCGATCTCGCGGGCGATGACGGTCAGCAGGTAGGTCACCGAGAGGGCGACCAGGAAGACGAGGAGGTACTCCCGCATCCGCCTATCCCTGGTCCTGGAGCACCACGCCGTGCTCCTCGATCGCCGCGTTGAGCTGCTCCAGCGAGAGCGCGCCGAGGCGCAGCACCCGTCCGTCCGGGACCGTGACGTCGACGATGGTGGACGCCTCGCCGCCCGGCGAGGGGCCGGCGTCGACGATGACGGCCACCGCGTCGCCGAGCATCTCCTCGGCCTGGTCGGCATCGGTGGCCGCGGGACGGCCGGTGAGGTTGGCCGAGCTGACCGCGAGAGGGCCGGTGCGCTCGAGGACGGCGAGCGCCACCTCGTCGTCGGGCATCCGCACCGCGACGGTGCCCCGGGTCTCGCCGAGGTCCCACATCAGCGAGCCCTGCTGGTGGCACACGAGGGTCAGCGGGCCGGGCCAGAACTCCTCGACCAGCGTGCGCGCCCACGGCGGCACCCGCTCGGCGAGCGCGTCGAGGGTGGTGGCGGCCGAGACGAGCACCGGCGGCGGCATGTCACGGCCGCGCCCCTTGGCCTCGAGCAGTGCCCGCACGGCGTCGTGGGAGAACGCGTCGGCGGCGATGCCGTAGACGGTGTCGGTGGGGATGACCACCAGCTCGCCACGGCGTACGGCGGCCGCGGCGGCGCTGACCGCCGCCTCCCGCTCCTCCTCGGTCGAGGTCGCACGCCTGTCCACGACGCTCATCGTGCCAGCCGAGCCGTGAGGAAGCGCGCCCGACCCGCGAGGTCGGTGTGGTCGCGGACCTCGACCCACCGCCCGGTGGCGGCGAAGACGCCCGGAGCCGACTCGCCCTGGACGTCGGCGTGCTCGGCTCCCACCACTCCCCCGGGCCGCAGCAGCACCGCCGCGCGCCGCTCGAGCAGCCGCATCGCGTCGAGGCCGTCCTGGCCGGAGAACAGTGCGAGGTGCGGGTCGTGGTCGCGGGCCTCGACGGCCACCGACTCCCATGCCTCCAGCGGGATGTAGGGCGGGTTGCAGACCACCACGTCGACGGTGCCGGCCAGGTCGTCGAAGGCGGCGAACGCGTCGCCGAGGCGCAGGTCGACGTCGGCGAGGTTGGTCCGGGCGTAGGCGTGGGCCTCCGGGCTCAGCTCGACGGCGTGCACGTCGGCGTGCGGCACCTCGTCCTTGACGGCCGCGGCGATCGCCCCCGAGCCGGTGCACAGGTCGACGACGACCGGCACACCGGGGACGGCGCTCGCCTCCTCGACGGCCCAGCCGGCGAGGAGCTCGGTCTCGGGTCGCGGCACGAAGACCCCGGGGCCGACGGCCAGCTCGACGTGGCGGAAGGCGGCGGTGCCGGTCAGGTGCTGCAACGGCTCGCGGGCGGCCCGGCGCGCCACCAGCGCGTCGTACGCCGCCTCCTGCTCGGGAGCCAGGGCGTCGACCAGCGGCAGTCGACCGAGCGGGACGTCCAGGACGTGGGCGAGCAGCAGGTCGGCGTCGCGCTCGGGCGAGGCCACCCCCGCCTCGCGCAGGCGCTCGGCCGCGGCGCGGCGCAGCTGCCTCACGACTCGAGCGCCGCGAGCCTGGCGGCCATGTCGGTCTCCACGCACGAGTCGAGCACCGGCTGGAGGTCGCCGTCGAGCACCTGGTCGAGGTTGTAGGCCTTGTAGCCGGTGCGGTGGTCGCTGATCCGGTTCTCGGCGTAGTTGTAGGTGCGGATCCGCTCGGAGCGATCGACGGTGCGCACCTGCGAGCGCCGGGCCTGGCTGGCCTCGGCGTCGGCGGCGTCCTGCGCGGCCTGGAGCAGCCGCGCGCGCAGGATGCGCATGGCCTGCTCCTTGTTCTGCAGCTGGCTCTTCTCGTTCTGGCAGCTCACCACGATCCCGGTCGGCAGGTGGGTGATCCGCACGGCCGAGTCGGTGGTGTTGACGCTCTGCCCACCGGGCCCGCTCGAGCGGAAGACGTCGATGCGCAGGTCGTTGTCGTCGATCGTGACGTCGACCTGCTCGGCCTCGGGCATCACGAGCACGCCGGCGGCCGAGGTGTGGACGCGCCCCTGCGACTCGGTGACCGGCACGCGCTGGACGCGGTGCACGCCGCCCTCGAACTTGAGGAGCGCGTAGGGCGCGCGGCCGGGCTCGACGGCGCCGCGGGCCTTGACCGCGGCGGTGACGGACTTGTAGCCGCCGAGGTCGGACTCGGTCGCGTCGAGGATCTCGACGCTCCAGCCGCGGGTCTCGGCGTAGCGGGAGTACATCCGCAGCAGGTCGCCGGCGAAGAGCGCCGACTCCTCGCCGCCCTCCCCCGACTTGATCTCGAGCAGCGCGTCCTTGCCGTCGGCAGCGTCGCGGGGCACCAGCAACCGCCGGAGGCGCTCGCCCGCTGCCTCACGGCGAGCCGCGAGGTCGTCGGCCTCGGCCGCGAACGCGGGGTCGTCGGCGGCGAGCTCGCGCGCGGCCTCGATGTCGTCGCCGAGCCGCAGCCACTCCTGCCAGGTCGAGACGACCGCCGTCAGCTCGGCGTAGCGCTGGTTGAGCTGCTTGGCCAGGCGCTGGTCGGCATGGGTCTCGGGGAGCGAGAGGCGCCGCTCGAGGTCGGCGTGCTCCTCGCGCATGCCCTCGACGGCCTCGAACATCGGGTGGGCTCCTCGGGGTCGGACTCGTGGCGGGGACGGTGTGGCTGGTCTGGCCGGGGTGCGAGACGGCAGACGACAAGGCGCCGGCCACCCGCTCGAAGCGGGCGACCGGCGCCTGACGTGGGCTACTTCTTCTCGGCCGGGGCCTTCTTGGCGTAGCGGGCCTCGAAGCGGGCGACGCGGCCGCCGGTGTCGAGGATCTTCTGCTTGCCGGTGTAGAACGGGTGGCACTGCGAGCAGACGTCGGCGTGGATGGAGCCGGAGGTCGCGGTGCTGCGGGTCGTGAACGACGCGCCGCAGGTGCAGGTCACCTGGGTCTCGACGTACTCGGGGTGGGTGTCCTTCTTCATGGGTGTCCTCTCGAAGTGTTCCGGGTCGCCCGCGTGGATCGCGTACTGACGTGAACCGGAACCGGCGCACAAGTGTGCCACCGGTCTGAACAACAGCGCCAATCCCGAGATTCCCGGCCCGGGGCCGGCGCCGCCTGCGATCGTCAGCGGCCGCTGACGACCTTGGCCACGGCCTGCTGCGAGTCGGCCGCGGCCAGCTTCTTGCGGATGTCGCCGACCACCGCGCCCTCGGCCGGGGCGAGCAGCCGCTCCTCGTGTCGCGTGCCCGAGGCGGTCACGTCGACGGCGGGGACGATGCCCTTGGCGGCCCGCTCGGCGCTGAGCGCGAGCTCCCAGTTCTCGGTGCCGGCGATCTCCTCGAGGAAGAACTCGTCGGTCGCCGACCCGGTGCCCACCGCCACCGTCGCGAGGACGGTCAGGGAGCCGGCGTCCTCGATCGTGCGGGCGGCGCCGAAGAACTCCTTGGTGGGGTGCACGGCGGACGCGTCCACGATGCCGGCCAGCACCCGGCCGTTGGCGGGGGCGGCCAGGTTGTAGGCGCGGCCGAGGCGGGTCAGCGAGTCGAGCAGCACGACCACGTCGTGGCCGAGCTCGACGAGTCGCTTGGCCCGCTCGATCGCCAGCTCGGCCACCAGGGTGTGGTCGGCGGGCTGCCGGTCGAACGTCGACGCCACGACCTCGCCCTTGACCGCGCGCTGGAAGTCGGTGACCTCCTCGGGCCGCGCGTCGACCAGCACCACCATCACGTGGCACTCGGGGTTGTTGGTCGTCACCGACTGCGCGATCGACTGCAGCAGCGACGTGGCGCCCGTGCGGGGCGGGGTCAGGATCAGCCCGCGCTGGCCCTTGCCCACCGGCGCGGCGATGTCGATGACCTTGCCGGTGAGGTTGTCGTCGGCCGTGGCCAGGCGCAGCCGCTGGTGGGGGTGCACCGGCACCGCGTCGGAGAACTGCGGCCGCTCCTTGGCGCCGTCGGCCTCGGTGCCGTTGACGCTGTCGATGCGGACCATCGGGTTGAACTTCTCGCGGCGCTCTCCCTCGCGGGGCTGGCGCACCTGGCCCACGACGGCGTCACCACGGCGCAGGTGGTACTTCCGCACCATCGACAGCGACAGGTAGACGTCCTCGGGTCCGGGGAGGTAGCCCGAGGTGCGCACGAACGCACAGTTGTCGAGGACGTCGAGGATGCCCGCGGCCGGCACGAGCACGTCGTCCTCGAGGATCGTGGTGTCGGGCTCGTTGCGGCTGCCCTGGCGCGCGACCGTCCGGTCACGCCCGCGACGGCGCCGGTTGCGGCGGCTGCCGCCCTCGCCGTCGTCGTCGTCGTCGGGGTGCTGGCCCTGGTCCTGCTGGTCCTGGCGGTCCTGCCGGTCCTGCCGGTCCTGCCGGTCCTGCCGGTCCTGTCGGTCCTGTCGGTCCTGTCGGTCCTGGCGGTCCTGGCGGTCCTGCTTGCCCTGGCCCTGCTGGTCCTGCTGCTTCTGCTTGCCCTGGCCCTGCTGGCCCTGCTGGCCCTGCTGCTGCTTCTGCTTGCCCTGCTTCTGGTCCTGCTTCTGGTCCTGCTTCTGGTCCTGCTGCTTGCCCTGCCGGGCGCCCGCGCGCTGCTCGGACCCCTGCTCGGACCCCTGCTCGGACGCCTGGTCGGCCCCCTGCTCGGACGACTGCTCGGACGACTGCTCGGACGACTGCTCGGACGACCGGCCCGGCTGCTCCGGTGCCTGCTCGGACTGCTGACGGTCGGCCTGCTGCTCGGCCTGGCGCTGCTTGCGGGTGCGGGTGCGCACGGTCGTCTGCACGGTCGTCGGGGCGGCCGACTCCTCGCCGCCGGCGGTCTCGACCGTGCGCGCCTCGGGACGCGACTGCGCCTGCGGTGCCTGCTCGGCGGCATCCCGCTCGGGCCGGGTCTCGGTGCGGGTCCTCTCGGCGGGCGCGCCTCCCGACTGGTGGGTCCGGATGGCCTCCACGAGCTGGGCCTTCTTCATCGCACCGGCGCCGGGGATGCCGAGGCCGGCGGCCATCGACTTGAGGTCGGCGAGCAGCATCGAGCTGAGGCCGCCCGATCGCTTGGCGGGCTTGGGCGCCCCGGTGGTGCCGGCCGTCTCGGGGGCGGCGTTCTCCGCAGGGGTGGCGGGGGTCTCGGTCACGTGGATCCTTCGCACGTTGCGTCGCCCGCGACGCCGCGAAGGCGGTGCGCGAGGCGGATGGTGGGCGCCCGTCCACGCGGACCCCGAGGAGGCACGGGATCCGGGACGAGCAGGTACGCCGAGCGGCGCGCGGTCAGGTTAGCAGGAGCGCGCCGTGGGGCTCGATCGACAGGGCGTGGCAGGCCCAGCCGTCCGGGCAGGCGGCGGTGAGCGCCGAGGTGTCGGCGGTGCCGAAGGCCAGCACCGTCGGCCCCGCTCCCGACACCACGGCCGGCACGCCGGCGGCGCGCAGGCGGCGCACCAGCGCCAGCGTGTCGGGCATCGCCGGCTCGCGCTGGTCCTGGTGCAGCCAGTCGCGGGTCGCGGCGAGCAGGTGCTCGGGCTGCCCGGCCAGGGCGGCCACGAGCAGCGCGGCCCGACCGGCGTTGGCGGCGGCGTCCGCGTGGGGCACCGTCGCGGGCAGCAGCCCGCGGGCGACCGACGTCTCGACCCCGGTGGGCGGGACGAAGACGACCGCGGTGACCCGCGGGTCGACGCCCACCCGCACGGCGTACCAGTGCCCGTCCTCGCGGCCCGAGACGACGAAGCCGCCGTAGAACGCGGGCGCGACGTTGTCGGGGTGGCCCTCGAGGTCGGCGGCGAGGTCGAAGAGCGCGTCGTCGGAGGCCAGCAGCTGCCCGCCCGGCACGAGCGCGCGCGCGAGCACGACGCCGGCGACGATCGCCGCCGAGGAGGAGCCCAGGCCGCGGGCGTGCGGGACGACGTTGTGACACGACAGCCGCAGGCCGGGCGGCTGCTGGCCCATCAGCTCGAACGCCGCCCGCATGGAGCGGACCACCAGGTGCGACTCGTCGCGCGGCACCCCGTCGGCACCGGCCCCGTCGACCTCGACGACCAGGCCTTCGGGCAGCACCTCGGCCTCGAGCTCGTCGCGCAGCGACAGCGCCAGGCCGAGGGAGTCGAAGCCGGGGCCCAGGTTGGCCGACGTCGCCGGGACCGAGACCCGCACGGGACCGTCGACGAACCGTCCCATCAGGCCAGGCCGGCGGCTGCGGCGGCGGCGTCCACGTCGGCGTCGATCACCGTGTCGACGATGTCGCCGCAGGACTCCAACGCGGTCGCGGTGTCCTTGAGGCCGTGCCCGGTGACCGTGATCGCCACGGTGGCGCCGGTGAACACCTGGCCGGACTCCAGCGCTGCGAGCAGCCCGGCGACACCCGCCGCCGAGGCGGGCTCGACGAAGACGCCGTCGTTGCGGGCCAGCTCGAGCTGCGCGGCGAGGATCTGGGCGTCCGAGAGCGCGGCGAAGCCGCCCTCGGACTCCTTGGCCGCCTGCTCGGCGAGGTGCCACGAGGCGGGGTTGCCGACGCGGATCGCGGTCGCCCTGGTCTCGGGGTCGGGGAACGGCTCGCCGGTCACCAGCGGGGCGGCGCCCTCGGCCTGGAAGCCGAGCATCCGGGGCCTCCGGGTCGCGCGGCCGAGCTCGGCGTACTGCTGGTAGCCCAGCCAGTAGGCGGAGATGTTGCCGGCGTTGCCGACCGGCAGCAGGTGCAGGTCGGGGGCGTCGCCGAGGAAGTCGACGATCTCGAACGACGCGGTCTTCTGGCCTTGGAGGCGCACCGGGTTGACGGAGTTGACCAGCTCGACGGCGTAGCCCTTCGACAGCCCGATCGCCATCGCCAGGCAGTCGTCGAAGTTGCCCCGCACCATGATCACCTGCGCGCCGTGCACGACCGCCTGGGCCAGCTTGCCGGCCGCGATCTTGCCCTCGGGGATCAGCACCAGTGGCTTGAGGCCCGCCTTGGCGGCGTAGGCGGCCATCGACGCCGAGGTGTTGCCCGTCGAGGCGCACACGACCGCCTCGGCCCCGAGGTGGCGGGCGTGGGAGATCGCGGCGGTCATCCCCCGGTCCTTGAAGGAGCCGGTCGGGTTGTCGCCCTCCACCTTGAGCCACACCTGGCCACCGGTCAGCCCCGAGAGCCACTCGGAGTGCACGAGCGGCGTGCCGCCCTCGCGGAGGGTCACCGCAGGCATGTCCTGGGGAAGGTCGAGCAGGTCGCGGTACTCCTCGATCACCCCGCGCCACTGGTGGGTGGTCGTGCTCGCCTGCGTGCTCATTCGTCTCCTCCCTCGACGCGCATCACCGAGGTGACCTCGCGCACGATCTCCATGCTGCGGAGCTGGTCGACGGTCGCCCGGAGGGCGGCGTCGGGTGCGGTGTGCGAGACGACGACGAGCTGCGCGTCGGCGCCGCGGCCCTCCTGGCGCACCGTCTGGATCGAGACGTCGTGGTCGGCGAACGCGTTGGCCACGGCGGCCAGCACGCCGGCGCGGTCGTCGACGTCGATCGCCACGTGGTAGCGCGTGAGGGTCTCCCCCATCGGCTGGACGGTCCGGTCGGCGTAGGCCGACTCGCCCGCGCCGCGGGTCTCGGCGAGCCTGTTGCGGGCCACCGTGACGAGGTCGCCGAGCACCGCGCTCGCGGTCGGCGCGCCGCCGGCGCCCGGCCCGTAGAACATCAGCTGCCCCGCGGCCTCCGACTCGACGAAGACCGCGTTGAACGCCTCGCGCACGCTGGCCAGCGGGTGGGAGCGCGGGATCATCGCCGGGTGGACGCGGGCGGCCACCTGCTCCTGCCCGTCGGGCCCCCGTCGCAGCTCGCAGATCGCGAGCAGCTTGACGACCGCGCCCATGTCGCGGGCGCTCGCGACGTCGGCCGCGGTCACCTCCGAGATGCCCTCGCGGTGCACGTCGGCCGCCGTCACCCGCGAGTGGAACGCCAGGCTGGCCAGGATCGCGGCCTTGGCCGCGGCGTCGAAGCCCTCCACGTCGGCGGTCGGGTCGGCCTCGGCGTAGCCGAGCTCCTGGGCCTCCTCGAGCGCCTCGGAGAATCCCGCGCCGGAGGTGTCCATCTTGTCGAGGATGAAGTTGGTCGTGCCGTTGACGATGCCCAGCACGCGGGTCACCCGGTCGCCGGCGAGCGACTCGCGCAGCGGCCGCAGGATCGGGATGGCGCCGGCCACGGACGCCTCGTAGTAGAGGTCGCGCCCGGCCTCGGCGGCCGCCTCGAACAGTGTCGGCCCGTCCTCGGCGAGCAGGGCCTTGTTGGCCGTCACCACGCTGGCGCCGTTGTCGAGCGCGGCGAGGATCAGCGACCGGGCGGGCTCGATGCCCCCGATCACCTCCACGACGAGGTCGACGTCGTCACGCGCCACCAGGCCGTGGGCGTCGGTGGTCAGCAGTCCCTCGGGCACGTCGACCTCGCGGGGCGCGTCGAGGCGTCGTACGGCCACCCCCACCAGCTCCACCGGCGCGCCGACGCGCGCGGCCAGGTCGTCGTGCTGCTCGGCCAGCAGCCGCACCACCTGCGACCCGACCGCACCGCAGCCCAGGACCGCGACGCCGAGCCGCCGCTTGTCACCCTCACTCATCAGAGAACACCCACATCGGTCGCCAACAGGTCGGCCACAGTCTCTCGTCGCAGCACGGTGAAAGTCTTCCCGTCCCGCACTCCGATCACCGGAGGACGCAGCACATGGTTGTAGTTGGACGCCATGGATCTGCAGTAGGCGCCCGTGCCGGGCACCGCGACGAGGTCGCCGGGGCGCACGTCGGCGGGCAGGAACTCGTCCTTGACGACGATGTCGCCGGCCTCGCAGTGCTTGCCGACGACCCGCGACAGCGCGGGCCGCGCCGCGGAGGCCCGGGAGGCGAGCGTCGCGGAGTAGTCGGCGTCGTAGAGGGCGGTGCGGATGTTGTCGCTCATCCCACCGTCGACCGAGACGTAGGTGCGCCGGGCGCCGCCGTCGAGGGCGACCTCCTTGACCGTGCCGACCTCGTAGACGGTGCACATCGACGGCCCCACGATCGCCCGGCCGGGCTCGATCGACAGGCGCGGGACGGCCACCCCGTGCGCGCGGCACTCGTGCTCGACGATCGCGGTGATCTCGGCGGCCAGCCGCGCGGGGTCGGACGGGTCGTCCTGGGTCGTGTAGGCGATGCCGAAGCCGCCGCCGAGGTCCATCTCGGGCATCTCGACGCCCAGCTCGGCGCCGATCCGGGCGTGCAGCGCGAGCACCCGGCGGGCCGCCACCTCGAAGCCGGACGTGTCGAAGATCTGGCTGCCGATGTGGGAGTGCAGCCCCAGCAGTCGCAGCCCCGGGGCCTCGTGGACGCGTCGTACGGCCTCGAGGGCGTCGCCGCTGGCGATCGAGAAGCCGAACTTCTGGTCCTCGTGGGCGGTGGCGATGTACTCGTGGGTGTGGGCCTCCACCCCCGCGGTGACCCGCACCATGACCCCCGTCGTGCGGCCGAGCTCCGCGGTGACGCACGCGAGCCGCTCGACCTCGTGGAAGGAGTCGACGATGACCCGGCCCACACCGAGCTCGACGGCGCGCTCGAGCTCGCCCAGCGTCTTGTTGTTGCCGTGGAAGCCGACCCGCTCCATCGGGAAGCCGGCCCGCTCGGCGACGGCCAGCTCCCCACCCGAGCAGACGTCGAGCGAGAGGCCCTCGTCGGCGAGCCACCCGGCGACGGTGGTGCAGAGGAAGGCCTTGCCGGCGTAGTAGACGTCATAGCCGGAGAACGCGTCGCGGAAGGCAGCGGCGCGGCTGCGGAAGTCGGCCTCGTCGAGCACGTAGGCCGGGGAGCCGTGCTCGCGGACGAGCTCGGGCAGCGGCACGCCCCCGACGCTCAGGACGCCGTCGGCCTTGGCCGCGGTGCGCGACCAGAGCAGCGGCACGAGGGCGTCGGGGTCACTCGGCTCGCGCAGCCACTGGGGCCCGCGGAGCGCACCGTCAGCGTGGGCCCAACCGGACGGGTGCGCGGTGGGCACGCCCGCTCACATCCTCTCGGGAGCCGAGACGCCGAGCAGGTCGAGGCCGTTGGCCAGCACCACCCGGGTGGCGTCGACGAGCATCAGGCGCGCCCGGTGCAGGTCGCTGACCTCCTCGTCGCCGCGCGGGAGCACCCGGCAGCTGTCGTAGAAGCGGTGGTAGGTGCCGGCCAGCTCCTCGAGGTAGCGCGCGACGCGGTGGGGCTCGCGCAGCTCGGCGGCCGCCTTGACCACGCGCGGGAACTCCGCCAGCGCGCGCAGCAGCTCACCCTCCTTCTCGTGGGTGAGCAGCTCGGGGTGCGACTCGGCCGTGACCCCGAGGTCGGCGGCGTTGCGCATCAGGCTCGAGACCCGGGCGTGGGCGTACTGCACGGTGTAGACCGGGTTGTCGTTGGTCGCCCGCGACCAGATGTCGAGGTCGATGTCGATGGGGCTGTCGCTGTGGTAGCGCGCCAGGGCGTAGCGGCTGGCGTCGACCCCGATCGCGTCGACCAGGTCGTCGATGGACACGATCGTGCCGTTGCGCTTGGACATCCGCATCGGCTCGCCGTCCTTGAGCAGGTTGACCATCTGCCCGATGAGGATCTCGAGGTTCTTGCCCGGCTCGTCGCCGAACGCGCTGCACATCGCGTTCATCCGGCCGACGTAGCCGTGGTGGTCGGCGCCGAGCATGATGAAGCAGCGGTCGAAGCCACGCTCGCGCTTGTCGAGGTAGTAGCCGAGGTCGCCGGAGATGTAGGCCGGGGTGCCGTTGGACCGGATGATCACGCGGTCCTTGTCGTCGCCGTACTTCTCGGTGCGCAGCCACAGCGCGCCGTCGGCCTCGTAGGTGTTGCCCATCTCGGTCAGCCGCTCGATCGCGCGCTCGACCGCGCCGGAGTCGTGGAGCGACTTCTCGTGGAAGTAGACGTCGAAGTCGACGCCGAAGTCGTGCAGCGACTTCTTGATCTCCTCGAACATCATGTCGACGCCGACCTCGCGGAAGACCTCCTGCGCCTGAGCGTCGTCGAGGTCCTTGACGTCGGGGCGCCTGGCGACGACCGCGGCGGCGATGTCGTGGATGTACTGCCCGCCGTAGCCGTCCTCCGGGGGCGGCTCGCCCTTGGCGCTGGCCAGGAGCGAGGAGCTGAAGCGATCGATCTGCGCGCCGTGGTCGTTGAAGTAGTACTCCCGCGTCACGTCGGCGCCGGTCTTCTCGAAGATCCGGCCCAGCGCGTCGCCGACCGCGGCCCAGCGCACGCCACCGAGGTGCAGCGGTCCCGTCGGGTTGGCGGAGACGAACTCGAGGTTGATCTTCTCGCCCGCGAAGGCGTCGGAGGAGCCGTAGTCGGCCCCGGCGGCGACGATGTCGGCGGCCACCTGGCCCTGCGCGCCGGCCTCGACGGTGATGTTGAGGAAGCCCGGCCCGGCGACCTCCACCTCGGCGATGCCGTCGGACGCCCGGAGCCGCTCGGCCACCAGGTCGGCGAAGGCACGGGGGTTGGTGCCTGCCTTCTTGGCCAGCTGGAGGGCCACGTTGGTGGCGTAGTCGCCGTGCCCCTTCTGCCGGGGTCGCTCCACCGTGACCTGGGCCGGCACGCCGTCAGGCAGCGTGACCGCGCCGTCGGCCACGAGGGCCTCCAGCGCATCGACGATGGTCGAGGAGAGCTGTTCGGGGTTCACCTGACAAGCCTATCGGCGCCGCCTCCGGCGAGCCGATCGGGTTTCCCGCCCTGGCCCGCGGAGCGCCCACAAGGCTGGCCTAGGCTTGCCGGCGTGACGACGCACCCGACCTACGACCAGCTCCTCGAGCTCCCCGCCTACGTCGAGCAGCCCGTGCCGATGCCCTTCGAGGACATCAACGGCCACCTCAACGTCCGGCACTACATCGGCATCGCCAGCGAGGGCCTCGACGAGTCGCTCGTCGAGGTGGGCATCCCGCAGATGTGGCCGCTCACCGACGGGCACGCCTGCTTCACGGCCGAGCACCACGTCACCTACCTCCACGAGCTGCGCACCGGCGACACGATGTCGGCGCGGGTGATCCTGCTCGGCCGCTCCGAGCGCGCGGCGCACGTGCTGATCTACCTGCTCGACGAGACCCACCAGCAGGTGGCGTGCGTCGTGGAGGAGATCTTCCTCCACATCGACCTCGAGACCCGACGCACCGCGCCCTGGCCCGAGGACGTCGCGGCCAAGCTCGACGCCCGGATCGCCGAGCACAAGGCCCTGCCCCTCACCGTCGCGACCTCGGGGTCGATGGCCCTGCGCTGAGGCGGTTTCACCACCGCGACCGAGGACCGGTAGTCTTCACCGCGCACCGGCCCCGGGTCACCCCGGACCGGTGCGGGCCTCCGTAGCTCAGGGGATAGAGCACTGGTTTCCGGTACCAGGTGCCGCAGGTTCGAATCCTGCCGGAGGCGCTTTCCGGACGGACCCACGAGACGTGGGTCCGTTCGTCATTTCGGCTCGCGCCAGGCGGGGACGAACCCGCTCAGCACCCGCGGAGGGTGGCGTCGGGCCGGGCCGCGCCCCCGAGGCGCCGCGCCTGCGCCACGTCGGGGAAGACCACGCTCGCGGCGCCCACGAAGCCGACGCGACCGCGTACGACGCACGTGGTGATCCGACGCGGGTCGACCTGGGCGACCGCCTGGGCGATCTCGAACAGCTCGGCCGGCGAGGCGTTGGTGTCGGTGTGGGCCATCACGGTCATCACGCCGCGCTCGATGAACCCGGGCACGGCGGCCTGCGCGCGGATCCGGGCGTGGATGCCGCGCAGCGTGCGCTGCTGGTTGGCCGAGCGGTCGAAGTCGCCCCCGGCCAGCCCCTTGCGGATCCGGGAGAACGCCATCGCGTTGTAGCCGTCGAGGTGGATGCGACCCTGCTTGAAGCCCTCCTTCTTGAGGTAGGGATCGGCGAAGCGGCGCGGGTTGGTGACGGTGATGCCGCCGATGTCGTCGACCATGTCCTCGAAGAACGGGAAGCGCGAGACGACCACGTAGTCGGGCTCGATGCCGACGAGGTTGCGCACCGCCCCGGCCATGCCGCGCGGTCCTGCGAAGTAGAGCGCGGAGTTGATCTTCTCCCGGCCGTGGCCGGGGATGGCGACCCAGGAGTCGCGGGGGACGCCGATCGCGGTCGCGGCACCCGTGCGGGTGTTGATGCCGACGAGCTGGATGGCGTCGCCGCGGGCACGGGTCATCGCCTGGCCCGGACGGGCGTCGGAGCCGACCGCGAGGATCCACACCACGTCCTTGCCGCCGGTGGCGACGCCCTGGGCGTGCCGGATCCTGACCAGGCTGACGTCGCTCGGCTGCACCGCCGACGGGGGCACGACCAGCGCGGTCACCGCGAGCACGGCCGCCAGCACGGTCGCCTTGACCAGCCTCATCGACCGCTTCATCACCGGGCTCCCTTCGCGACGTCGTAGCCGAAGATCCGCCATGCCCCGCGCTTGTGGGTCAGGAACAGGCGCCCCCGCACCGTGGTGGTGCCGGTCTTGGGCCCGGTGGTGTCGAACGCGAGCACGAAGTGGGCGGTCACGGCGCGCGCCCGGCCGCCGGTGGCGAGGATGTCGAGGGTGATCCTGCGCTTGCGGGGGGCCACCGACTCGATGCGCGGCCCGCCGGTCTGGTTGGTCAGCAGCGCCTTGTCGGCGCGGGCGCGCTGCTCGGCCGCGGCGGTGAAGCCGGGGAACGCCGCGGGGAACCTGCTGCGGGGGTAGGTGCCGCCGAGGTAGGACGCCTCCCACCACCGGTCGACCACGGCCCCGACCTGGCGACGCACGGCCTTGCGCCGGGCCACCGGCAGCCGACCGTGGACCCGGTGGATCCCGGTCCTGGTGGGCGCCGGGTGGGAGGTCAGCGTCGCCTGGGCGTCGTTGCGGCTGAGCCGCTCGGGTGCGGACGCGGGCTCGTCCGCCGACTGGCAGGAGGCGAGGGGGACGAGCAGGACGAGCGCGAGTCCCACGAGGCGACGACGGGCCCGGTGGGCACGGCCCGGTGCGGGGCGGGGCATGAGGACTCCAGCGGTGCGTACGACGAAGGATGAGCGCGGAACGGGGCAGACCCGGGAAGAAGGATGAACGAGCGACGGACGGGCGGTGCACGCGGGGTGGACGAGCGGCCGGTGCCTGTGGTCCACACCATGCCCCAAAGGTCGAGCCCGCTCCTGCATTTGCCTGCGTGTGCGACTAGCCTTGTCGGCTACGTGGTCTAACTCTCGCGCGATGAGATCTGGAAGAGGCGAAACAAGCGTGGCGCAGTCCCCCAACGGGCAGTCCGGCAACCAGTCCTCGGTTGCACCGTCATCTGACCTGGGAGCCAACGAGTGGCTCGTGGAGGAGATGAAGGAGCAGTACGACAAGGATCCCTCGAGCGTGGGTCCGGAGTGGGCACGCTACTTCGGCAACGGCAGCTCGGCCGCCGTGTCGAGCAGCGCCTCCGGCGCAGGCTCCGCCACCGGCGCGCGGACCGCCTCGGCCCCGACCGCCTCGAAGGCGCCCGCCGCGGCTCCCCCGCGCGCCGCGCAGCAGGGCCAGCAGCAGGCCCCGAAGCCGGCCGCCAAGCCCGCCGCGACCGCCACCAAGACCGACGCGAAGCCCGACAGCAAGGCCGACACCAAGCCCGACACCGAGCCCGCCTCCGCGACCCCGCGCCCGAAGGCCACCGCCGACGAGCCGGCCAAGGGCACCAGCAGCCCGGTCGCCAAGGACGCCAAGCCGGCCGCCTCGGCCGACGAGCCGACCTACACCGTGCTGCGCGGCGCACCGGCGCGCACCGCCGCCAACATGGACGCCTCGCTGTCGGTCCCGACGGCGACGTCGGTGCGCTCGGTGCCGGTCAAGCTGCTCTGGGACAACCGCACCGTCATCAACAACCACCTCGCCCGCGCCCGCGGCGGCAAGGTGTCCTTCACCCACCTCATCGGCTACGCGCTGGTCAAGGCGCTCCGGTCGATGCCGGAGATGAACGTCGGCTTCGAGGTCGTCGACGGCAAGCCCAACCTGATCACTCCCGCGCACATCAACCTCGGTCTCGCGATCGACATGAAGAAGCCCGACGGCACCCGGCAGCTGCTGGTGCCGAGCATCAAGGGCGCCGAGGCGATGGACTTCGCGGCGTTCTGGACGGCCTACGAGGACGTGGTCCGCAAGGCCCGCGACAACAAGCTCACCGTCGCCGACTTCCAGGGCACCACGATCTCGCTGACCAACCCCGGCGGCATCGGCACGGTGCACTCCGTGCCCCGCCTGATGGCCGGCCAGGGCGCGATCATCGGCGTCGGCGCGATGGAGTACCCCCCGGAGTGGCAGGGCGCCTCCGAGGAGGCGATCAACCGCAACGCGATCAGCAAGTCGATGACGCTGACCTCGACCTACGATCACCGCGTCATCCAGGGCGCCCAGTCGGGCGAGTTCCTCAAGCGGGTGCACAGCCTGCTGCTCGGCGAGGACGGCTTCTACGACGAGATCTTCCGCTCGCTGCGCATCCCCTACGAGCCGATCCGCTGGGCTCGCGACGTGGTCGCCACGCACGACGACGACATCGTCAAGCAGGCGCGCATCCTCGAGCTCATCCACGCCTACCGCGTGCGCGGCCACCTGATGGCCGACACCGACCCGCTGGAGTACCGCCAGCGCACCCACCCCGACCTCGAGATCGAGTCGCACGGCCTGACCCTGTGGGACCTCGACCGCGAGTTCGCCACCGGCTCGTTCGGCGGCGAGGGCCGCCGGTTCATGAAGCTGCGCAACATCCTCGGCATCCTGCGCGACTCCTACTGCCGCACCACCGGCATCGAGTACATGCACATCATGGATCCCGAGCAGCGCAAGTGGATCCAGGAGCGCGTCGAGCAGCCGCACGTCAAGCCGCCCCGCGAGGAGCAGCTGCGCATCCTGCTCAAGCTCAACCAGGCCGAGGCGTTCGAGACGTTCCTGCAGACCAAGTTCGTCGGCCAGAAGCGCTTCAGCCTCGAGGGTGGCGAGACGACCGTCCCGCTGATCGACGAGATCTGCGAGGCGGCGGCCGAGACCGGGCTCGACGAGGTCTGCATCGGCATGGCGCACCGTGGCCGGCTCAACGTGCTGGCCAACATCGTGGGCAAGAAGTACAGCCAGATCTTCCGCGAGTTCGAGGGCAACATCGACCCGCGCACGGTCCAGGGCTCCGGCGACGTGAAGTACCACCTCGGCGCCGAGGGCGAGTTCGTCGCCGGCTCCGGCGACAAGATCAAGGTCTCCGTGGCGGCCAACCCCTCGCACCTCGAGGCCGTCAACCCGGTCCTCGAGGGCATCGCCCGCGCCAAGCAGGACATCCTCGACCAGGGCGAGAAGTTCCCGGTCCTCCCGCTCCTGGTGCACGGCGACGCCGCCTTCGCCGGGCAGGGCGTGGTCGCCGAGACGCTCAACCTCTCGCAGCTGCGCGGCTACCGCACCGGCGGCACGGTGCACCTGGTGATCAACAACCAGGTCGGCTTCACGACCGCGCCGGGCTCGTCGCGCTCGTCCCTCTACGCCACCGACGTGGCGCGGATGGTGCAGGCGCCGATCTTCCACGTCAACGGCGACGACCCCGAGGCGTGCATCCGCGTCGCGCGGCTCGCCTTCGACTACCGCCAGACCTTCAACAAGGACGTCGTCATCGACCTCGTGTGCTACCGCCGCCGCGGCCACAACGAGGGCGACGACCCGTCCTACACCCAGCCGCTGATGTACGACCTGATCGAGCAGAAGCGCTCGGTGCGCAAGCTCTACACTGAGTCGCTCATCGGTCGTGGCGACATCACGATCGAGGAGGCCGAGCAGGTCCTCAAGGACTACCAGCAGCAGCTCGAGCGGGTCTTCACCGAGGTGCGCCAGGCCAGCTCGGAGGCGCCCACCGAGTGGACGACCGTCCCCGACTACCCGGACAAGCCGGCCGGCGACTTCTCGACCGCCGTCACGCCGGAGGTGCTCAAGCGCATCGCCGACAGCTACATCACGCCTCCGCAGGACTTCACCGTCCACCCCAAGGTGATGCCGCAGCTGCAGCGTCGCTCCGCCGCGATCACCGATGGCCCGATCGACTGGGGCACCGGCGAGATCCTCGCCTTCGGCTCGCTGCTCATGGACGGCCGCCCGGTCCGCCTGGCCGGCCAGGACTCGCGCCGTGGCACGTTCGTGCAGCGGTTCGCGACGATCATCGACCGCACCAACGCCGACGAGTGGACGCCGCTGACCAACCTCACCGAGGACCAGGCGAAGTTCCACGCCTACGACTCGCTGCTCTCCGAGTACGCCGCCCTCGGCTTCGAGTACGGCTACTCCGTGGCGCGTCCCGAGGCGCTGGTGCTGTGGGAGGCGCAGTTCGGCGACTTCGTCAACGGCGCCCAGACCATCATCGACGAGTTCATCTCCGCCGGCGAGACCAAGTGGCGCCAGCAGTCCGGCGTCGTGCTGCTGCTCCCCCACGGCTACGAGGGCCAGGGTCCCGACCACTCGTCGGCGCGCATCGAGCGCTTCCTGACCATGTGCGCCGAGGACGCGATGGTCGTCGCGCAGCCCTCGACGCCCGCGTCCTACTTCCACCTGCTCCGCCGCCACTCCCTCGGCGAGGAGCACCGCCCGCTGATCGTCTTCACCCCCAAGTCGATGCTCAAGCGCAAGGAGGCCGCCTCGCAGCCGGCCGACTTCGTCGGCGACACCACCTTCCGCCCGTTCATCGGCGACGACGCGGCCGACCGCGACAAGGTGGAGACGCTCATCATGTGCTCGGGCCGGGTGACGTGGGACCTCATGGTCGACCGCGCCAAGCGCGAGAACGGCGAGAAGTTCGCCATCGGCCGCGTGGAGCGCCTCTACCCCAACCCGGTCGAGGAGATCCGCGCCGAGCTGGCGAAGTACCCCAACCTCAAGGCGGTCCGCTGGGTGCAGGACGAGCCGCGCAACATGGGCCCGTGGCCGCACTACCAGCTCAACGTGTGGCCGCAGCTCGACGTGGAGGTCGAGCCGGTGACCCGCCCGTCGTCGGCGTCCCCGTCGGTGGGCACGGTCAAGCGCCACGTCGAGGAGCAGAAGACGCTGCTCGACGCCGCCTTCGAGTCGCCGCGCAGCGTCGGCAACGACTACTGAGGCGGAGCGGGCGGTGTACTTCACCGATCGGGGGATCGAGGAGCTCGAGCGGCGCCGGGGTGACGAGGAGGTCACCCTGGCGTGGCTCGCCGAGCAGCTGCAGGCCTTCGTCGACGCCCACCCCGACTTCGAGGTGCCGATCGAGCGGCTCGCCACGTGGCTGGCGCGCCTCGACGACCCCGAGGACTGAGCCCCGGTGCGACCCCCTGACGCGGGCCTGGCCGCGGAGCTCGGCTACGCGCACAGCACGGCCAACCCGATCCACCGGCTCGTGCGCTGGGGCGCCGGCACCGCCGCGGGCGGGTGGCTGTTCTCCCGCACGCTGCGCCACCTCGACGACCTGGTCGCCCGGTTCTCCCGCGGCCGGCACAGCGCTCCGGGCCTGCTGGCGGGCCTGGCGGTGCTCGACGTCACGACCACCGGCCGGCGCTCCGGCCAGCCGCGCACCAGCCACCTCATCGCGACGCCGTACGCCGGCGGGCTGGCGCTGATCGGCAGCAACTTCGGCCAGCAGGCCACACCGGCGTGGGCGCTCAACCTCGAGGCCGACCCCCGGGGCCGGGTGTCCTACCGCGGCACGTCGCGCGAGGTCGTGGCCCGGGCGGCGACACCGGCGGAGGCCGAGGAGGTCTTCACGCGGGCTGAGCGGTTCTACCCCGGCTACCTGCGCTACCGCGCCCGGGTCGGCCAGGCCCGGCGGATCCGGGTGTTCGTGCTCGAGCCGGCCTGATCAGGAGCCTGATCAGGAGCCCGGTCGCGGCGCGACCGGGCGCAGGGTCACGTCGGGGATCGTGGCGCCGGCCGGCAGGTCGACGACGTGCAGGATCGTGTCGGCCACGGCCTCCGGGCTGAGCCACCGGGAGGCGTCGTAGTCGCGGCCCTCCTGTCCGTGCACCTTCTCCTGCATCGGCGTCGCGGTGCGGCTGGGGTAGACCGTGCTGACCCGCACGCCGTGCTCGGCCTCCTCGGCCCGCAGCGCGTCGGCGAGCGAGCGCAGGCCCGACTTGGAGGCGGCGTACGCCGACCAGTCGGCGTGGGCGACCAGGGCGGCGGAGGAGTTGACGAAGACGACCGTGCCGCGGCCGGCGCGCACGTGCGGCAGCATCTCGCGGGTCAGCACCGCCGGCGCGGTGAGGTTGACCGTGAGCTGCTCCTCCCACTCCGCCAGCCGCAGCCGCTCGACCGGGGCCAGGTCGACCACCCCCGCCACGTGGACCACCGAGTCGACGGGACCGTCGACCAGGCGGCCGACACCGTTGAGGGTGCCCGGGTCGGCCAGGTCGGCGACCAGGAGCTGGGCCTGGGGGAAGGTGCGCGCGAGCTCGGCGGCACGTGCCTCGCTGCGGGCGAGGAGCACCAGCTCGTCGCCGCGCCCGACGAGCCGGTGCGCGAGCGCGAGCCCGATGCCCGAGCCCGCCCCGGTGAGGACGTGCCGGCGCGTCATCGCGTGAAGACGACCTTGCCGAAGACGTCACCGTCCGCCATCGCGGCGAACCCCTCCCGGGCCTGCTCCATGGGCAGGGTGCGGTCGATGACCGGCCGGGCGCCGGTGGCGTGGAGGAACTTGACCAGCAGGTCGAGCTCGCCGCGGGTGCCCATCGTCGAGCCGATCACCGAGAGCTGGGTGAAGAAGATGCGGGTCAGACCGGCGTCGTCGACGTCGGGACCCGACGTCGTGCCGCTGATGACGATGCGGCCGCCCGGGCGCAGCGAGCGGACCGAGTGGCTCCAGGTCGCCCGGCCGACGGTCTCCATGACCGCGTCGACCTTGACGGGCAGGCGGGTGCCGGACTCGAAGACCTCGTGGGCGCCGACCTCCAGCGCACGTGCGCGCTTGGCCTCGTCGCGGCTGGTCGCGAGGACCCGCAGGCCGCCGGCACGGCCCAGCGTGATGAGCGCGGTGGCGACGCCGCCTCCGGCACCCTGCACCAGCACCGTCTCGCCCGGCTTGCAGGCGCCCTGCACGAAGAGCATGCGGTAGGCGGTGAGCCACGCGGTGGGCAGGCAGGCCGCCTCCTCGAACGACAGCGACTCGGGCTTGGGCACGAGGTTGCGCCGCGGCACGACCACCTGGTCGGCGAAGGTGCCCTGGTGGCGCTCGGAGAGCAGCGACCGGCCGGGGTCGTCGGCCTCGTCGCCGGTCCAGCGCGGGTCGCCGATCACCCCGTGCACCACGACCTCGTTGCCCTCGTCGTCGACGCCGGCGGCGTCGCAGCCCAGGATCATCGGCAGCGCCTCCTCGCGCAGTCCGATGCCGCGCAGCGACCACAGGTCGTGGTGGTTGAGGCTCGCGGCCCTGACGGTCACGGTGGCCCACCCGTCTGGGGCCTCCGGTGCGGGCCGCTCCCCCACCACCAGGCCGCTCAGGGGGTCGGCAGGGGAGAAGGACTCGGCGTAGACGGCGAACATGCACCGACCCTAGCGAGTGACCCCCGTTAACCGGTTGCAGGTCGGCACCGGCGCAGATTGGCTGGGCCGGTGAGCATTGTCGTACGCCCGTCCGAGGACGCCGCGAAGTACCTGGCCACCGACCAGCTCGTCTGGTTCGGCGAGGTCACCGACGACGACGCCGAGCACCTGCGGCTCGGCCTGCCCGAGGACCAGCGGTTCGTCGTCGACCTGCCCGACGGCCCCGACGACCTGCACAGCGGGATCTACGGCGTGCGGCCGATGTCGATGTCGCTGCCCGGCGGCAGCGTCGTCCCGGTCGCCGGCCTCACCTGGGTCGGCGTCCACCCCGACGCGCGGCGCCGCGGCGTGCTCGCGGCGATGATCCGCGACCACCTCGACCGCACCCGTGCGGCCGGCACCGCGATCTCGGTGCTGCACGCCAGCGAGGCGGCGATCTACGGCCGCTTCGGCTACGGCAACGCCGTGCTGACGCACCAGGTCGACCTGGGCCGCGGCACGACGTTCACCGCGCCGCACCTCGAGGACGAGGTCGCCGGCGTGACGACCCACCTCCACGACATGGCCGCGCCCGGCATCGCCGAGCGGATGCGCGCCTGCCAGCTGGCGTCGGCACCCCACTTCCCCGGCACCGTCGTCGGCTCCCCCGACTACGTCTCGCTCCTGGGCCACGAGGCGCCCGAGCAGCTGCGCGACAGGGAGCCCCGTCGCGTCCTCATCGCCCGCCGCGCGGGCGCCGACGTCGGCTTCGTCGGCCTGCGCCGCCAGCACAAGTGGGACAACGCCCGGCCCGCGGGCACGGTGGTGGTCGGCACCTTCTTCGGCGACCCCGCGGCCAGGCTCGCCCTCGCCCGCCGCGTCGTCGACCTCGACCTGATGGGGACGACCAGGTTGGAGAGCATCGGCCTCGACGACCCGCTGCTGGCCTGGATCGGCGGCCACCGCAGCACCGGTGACCTCAAGACCTGGGACAGCACCTGGGTGCGCCTGGTCGACCTGGAGGCCGCGTGGGCACTGCGGTCCTACGAGGCCGACTGCGACGTGGTCGTCGAGGTGGCCGACCGCCACGTGCCGGGCAACGCCGGGCGTTGGCGCCTGACGGCCTCCGCGGGCCGCGGCACGGCGTCCCCCGCCGGCTCCCCCGCCGGCACCCCCGCCGACGTCACCCTCGACATCGGCGTGCTGGGAGCGGGCTACCTGGGGCACGGGATCGGTGCGCTGCTCCGGGCCGGCCTCGTCGCCGAGCACCGCGCGGGGGCCTACGCCGAGCTGGCCCGGGCGATGCGCACGCTGGTCGCGCCGGAGCCGTCGATCGGGTTCTGAGCGATCAGCCAGATCGCTCAGCCAGATCGCTCAGCCCGACCGCTCAGCCAGCCGCTCGAGGTCGCGCCGGACGTAGCGCAGGTGGGCCCACTCCTCCTCCAGGACCACGCGCACGCAGTCGCCGACGCTGGGGTGCCAGTCGAAGCCCCACGGGTCGTCGCGCTCCTCGGCGAGCACCTCCGGTGTGACCGTGGCCAGGAAGTCGGTCACCAGCTGCTGCCGCTCGGCGCGCACGGCGAGGACCTCGTCGTAGTCGGGCGGATCGGTGCGGAAGGCGGAGGTGTCGACGCCCATCTCCTCGGCTCCGGTGAAGAGCAGGCCGACCTCGTGGAACGGCTGCTCCACCCGCAGGATCGCGCCGCGCAGCCAGGTGTCGGTCGCCAGCACGAGGTGCCGCAGCGTCTGGGCGAGGGACCACTCGTCCTCGACGTGGGCGTCCACCAGCTCGGGCGGCGTGCTCGCCACCGTGTCGGCCCACGCGGCCTGCACCGCGACCCACGCGTCACGGAGCCCGTCGGGCGTCTGGGCGTTCTGCAGCTCGCGGCCCGGGAAGCGGCGGTTGAGCTCGGCGTCGACCAGCGGCACCACGTCGACCCCGTTGACGACCAGGCTGCCCGTGAACAGGTCGTGGCTGTCGATGTCGAGCCCGTCGACGTCGACGCCGCGCATGGTCACGCCGCTGACGTCGGAGAAGCGCAGGGTCGCGCCCTTGAAGCTCGTCCCGGTGAAGGTCACGCCCTCGAAGTCCTGGGGGTCCGCAGGGGTCGTCATCGCCCCATCATGGCCCGAGCGCGCGCCCACCGGAACCGTCCCGCACGCGGGCGGCCGGGACGAGTGCCCGCAGCGCGGATCAGCGCCGGGCGACCCCGTCGCGCCTCGCCGCGTCGGCGACCGCCTGCCGCACGGCGCCGGGCACCCGCGGGTCGAACGGGGACGGGATGACCAGCTCCTCGCTCAGGTCGTGGCCGACCAGCTCGGCCAGGGCCGTGGCCGCGGCGACCTTCATGCCCTCGGTGATCGCGGTGGCGTGGACGTCGAAGGCGCCGCGGAAGATGCCGGGGAAGGCGAGCACGTTGTTGATCTGGTTGGGGTAGTCGGAGCGCCCCGTGGCGACGACGCGGGCGTACTTGTGCGCCAGGTCGGGGTGCACCTCGGGCGTCGGGTTGGCGAGGCCGAAGATGATCGCGTCGTCGGCCATCGAGGCGACGATCTCCTCGGGCACCTGGCCACCGGAGACGCCGATGTAGACGTCGGCTCCGGCCATCACGTCGGCGAGCGTGCCGCGGCGGTCGAAGTGGTCGGCGGTGTCGCGGGCGAGGGCCGCCTTGACCTCCGTGAGGTCGGAGCGCGAGGAGTGGAGCACGCCCTTGCGGTCGAGGACCGCGATGTCGGTGATCCCGGCCTCGAGGAGGATGCGCGCGACCGCGACGCCGGCGGCGCCGGCTCCCTGCACCACCACCCGCGCGGTCGCCGCGTCGCGACCGGTGAGCCGCAGCGCGTTGGTCAGCGCGGCCAGGGCGACGACGGCGGTGCCGTGCTGGTCGTCGTGGAAGACGGGGATGTCGAGGCGCTCCTTGAGCCGCGCCTCGATCTCGAAGCAGCGGGGCGCCGAGATGTCCTCGAGGTTGATGCCGCCGAAGCTCGGGGCGAGCCGCACGACGGTCTCGATGATCTCCTCGACGTCGGTGGTGTCGAGGCAGATCGGCACCGCGTCGACGCCGCCGAACTGCTTGAAGAGCACGGCCTTGCCCTCCATGACCGGCATCGCGGCGGCCGGGCCGATGTCACCGAGGCCCAGGACGGCGGTGCCGTCGGTGACGACGGCGACCGTGTTGGGCACCCACGTGTAGTGCTGGGTCATCGACGGGTCGGCGGCGATCGCCTCGCACACCCGGGCGACGCCGGGGGTGTAGGCGAGGGACAGCTCGTCGGGACCGGTCAGTGCGACCGTCGAGACGATCTCCATCTTGCCGCCGACGTGCAGGTCGAACACGGGGTCGCCGGCGTGCGGGTGCGAAGCCATGCTGGCGATACTCGCACAGCTCAGTGGCCCCGAAGCGCGCGTCCCACACGTGGGGAAGGCCACACCCGCAGTCGTACGACACCCAGCACGTCGCCCTCCGGCACGGTGCCGCGGTGGCGCGAGTCGACGCCCTCGGCGGGGTTGTCGCTCAGCAGCCACCAGCCCGCCCCGCCCGATCGAGTACGCCGCTCCTCCACCGCCCGCTTGACCGCCACGGTGCCGTCGGGGAAGCGGGCGACCACGAGGTCTCCCGGGCGGGGCGGGACGCCGTGCCGGACGAGGAGCAGGTCTCCCTCGCGCAGCGTCGGGAGCATCGAGCGACCACGCACGACGGCGGTCCCGAAGGGGGGTCCGGACCGCCCACCCCGCGGGGCGAGACCCCGCTGCCGACGCCACTCCACGCGGAGTAGTGTCGCAGCAGATGCACATCTTCCCGATCGAGAGGAACCCGATGCTTCGCCACCTGCTCGCCCCCACTGTCGAGGTCTCCGCGCACTGCGACCTTCCCTGCGGCGTCTACGACCCCGCCCAGGCCCGCATCGAGGCGGAGTCGATCAAGGCGATCATCGCCAAGGTCGCCGACAACGACGACCCTGACTTCCGCACCCGCGCCATCCTGATCAAGGAGCAGCGCTCGGAGCTCGTCAAGCACCACCTGTGGGTGCTGTGGACCGACTACTTCAAGCCCCCGCACTTCGAGAAGTACCCCCAGCTGCACACGCTGGTCAACGAGGCCACCAAGCTGGCCGGCGCCTCGGGCACCAAGGGTGAGCTCGACGCCGCCAAGGCCGACGAGCTGCTCGCCAAGATCGACGAGATCGCCGAGATCTTCTGGGAGACGAAGAAGGCCTGAACGAAGTGAAGGCCCTCGAGTCATCCAGCGCGAGCGAGCCTGCGAGGTCGCGACCGCGGAAGAAGGCCTGAACGAAGTGAGGGCCCTCGAGGCCTGACCCGCACCCTCCGACGCCGCCCCGGTCCCCTGTGGACCGAGGCGGCGTCCGGCTTCTCGCCGCTGGCTAGGCTCGAGACGAGGGACGGAGGCCCGATGATCGAGCAGGTCGCGCTGCGCGACGGCACCGACGCGTTCGTCGTGCCGCTCGAGCGCACCGACCGGGCGACGCTCGCGGCCGAGTTCGACTCGCTGTCGCCTGAGTCGCAGCGCCGCAGGTTCCTGGCGCCCGTGCGGCACCTGTCCGACGCCATGCTGGCGCACCTCGTCGACGACGTCGACGGCATCAACCACATCGCTCTCGTGCTGTGCGCGGAGACGAGTCCCGACGTCTACGACCCTGTCGCCCTGGCGCGACTCGTGCGCTACACCGACGCCTCCGAGGCCGCCGACCTGGCGGTCACCGTCAAGGACGCGTGGCAGGGCCGCGGCGTGGCCACGGCGCTCCTCTCGGTGCTGATGCGGCACCGACCCGCGGGCGTGCACCGCATCGTGACCGAGGTGCTGCGCGACAACCCGGCGTCGCTCGCGATGCTGCGCAGGCTCGGCCGGCTGAGCCTGCGCGACGACGGCAGCGGGGTCTACAGCGTGGTCGTCGAGCTCGAGCCCCTGTCGGACGAGGAAGCAACCGGGGAAGCGCGCCCGGCAGCGACGGACGCGGTCGCGCAGGCAGGCCGACCGGCGCCCCCGACGGCGCCGCCCGAGGAGGAGGCCCGAGCCCCCGCGCTCGTGGGCGACGCCGAGCAGCGCCACGCGTTGCACACGCGCGACCAGGTGTGTCCGTGGTTCGACTGAGCGGCACGGCTAGGGTGTGCGCAGCATCGGCCTCGAGGATGGGACATTGACGCAGATGGCAGACAACACGGGGGATTCGCGCGCCGACGTGGAGCTGAGGCTGCCCGCGGAGAGTGCGTTCGCGACGATCGTGCGTACGACCGCGGCCGGGCTCGCGGCGCGCCTCGACTTCACCATCGACGACATCGAGGACCTCCGCATCGCCATCGGCGAGGCGACCGCACTCGTCATCCCCGAGGCCGACCCCGGCACCGACCTCGTGGCCTCCTTCTGGTTCGGCCGGGGCTCGATGACCGTCGAGCTGCTGGCCGACGCGGTGGACGACCCGCCACTCGACACCGAGAGCTTCGCCTGGCAGGTGCTCGACACGATGGCGCAGGAAGCGTCGGCGGGACCGGAGGGAGGACGCTTCCGCGTCCGCTTCACGGTCTCGTCGGCGGTCGGCGCGGGAATGACAGGTGCCGAGCTCTGACATGAGCACAGACACGGGGGACACGGGGGGCGAGACGGGGCTCGAGGCCACCGTCGACCACGGGCTCGACGACGACGTCGTGCCTCGTGGTCTGGAGCACGTGCGCGCGCGCAGCGCCGAGCTCTTCGCGGTGATGCGCGACGACGAGGCGAGCAGCGCCGAGCGGGCGGCGGCACGCGACGACCTGGTGCACCTGCACCTCTCGCTGGTCGAGCACTGCGCGCGCCGCTTCCGCAACCGCGGCGAGCCGTTCGAGGACCTCGTGCAGGTCGGCACGATCGGCCTGATCAAGGCGGTCGACCGCTTCGAGACCGACCGCGGCGTCGAGTTCTCGACCTACGCCACGCCGACGGTGATCGGCGAGATCAAGCGCCACTTCCGCGACAAGGGCTGGGCGATCCGGGTGCCGCGCCGGCTCCAGGAGCTGCGGATGCAGATCGGCGGGGCGACCGGTGAGCTGACCCAGAGGCTGGGCCGCTCCCCCACGCCCCGTGAGCTCGCCGAGGTCATCGGCTGCACGGTCGAGGAGATCATGGAGGGCATCGAGTCGTCCCACGCCTACGCGACGCTCTCCCTCGACGCCTCCGACGACAACGACGAGGGCCCGCCCGCGATGCTCGCCACGCTGGGGATCGAGGACGCCAACATCGAGCACGTCGAGATCCGCGAGTCGATCAAGCCGCTGCTCGACGGCCTCGGGGAGCGGGAGAAGCGGATCCTGCTGCTGCGCTTCTTCAAGAACATGACCCAGTCGCAGATCGCCGAGGAGATCGGCGTCTCCCAGATGCACGTCTCCCGGCTGCTGACCCGCACGCTCGCCCAGCTGCGCACCTCTCTCGAGGCCGACTGAGCATCCGTCTCCCCACGCCTGCCTGGCTAGACATCCCAGCTAGGCGTCGAGCCGGTCGTTCTCCTCCAGCACCCGCGTCGTCGCGGGGTGGAGCAGCCCGCCGATGACCAGCAGCGCGGCCAGCGCGAGCCCTCCCGGCAGCACGACCGACCAGACGTCGCGGAGGTTCCAGGCCATGCCCAGCTGGATCAGCTGCGCCATCACGACCGGCCCGCGGGCCGAGCGGCGTGCGTTGCGCAGCGCCCACGCGCACCAGGCGAGCGCGGCCGCGCCGGCCACGAAGAACGCCGCGGTGGTGACACCCATGGCGAGCCGGACGGCGCGCAGGTGGAACAGCTCGACGACGCCCAGGCCCAGCAGCAGGAGGGCCTCGAGCCCCACCAGCGCCGCCGCGACCAGGAGCGGGGGCGGGGCATCGAGCGCGGGACGGGAGGGACCTGGCGGGGGCGTAACGGTCACCGGACAACAGTAGTTGTGACGGACGCGACGGGTGGTGGGGGTTGTGGGAACGTTCAAAGGTTGGGAGTCTGGACGTTGCGCACATCGGCGCCCGGGCCAGCTGAACGTCCGTAAACAGCAACCGACGTGATGTGAAAGAGGGATTCCCCGACCCATGGATTGGCGCAGCCGCTCAGCATGCCTCGACGAGGACCCCGAGCTGTTCTTCCCCATCGGCAACACCGGTCCTGCGATCCTCCAGATCGAGGAGGCCAAGCAGGTGTGCCGTCGATGTGAGGTACGCGAGCAGTGTCTCGCGTGGGCCCTCGAGGCCGGCCAGGACCACGGAGTGTGGGGTGGCCTCAGCGAGGACGAGCGCCGCGCGCTCAAGCGGCGCAACGCCAGGGCGCGCATCCGCACCGCCTGAGGACGATCAGTCGACCGGCAGGTCCGCCTGCACCCGCGCGCCCCGGCTTCCGGGGCCGATCTCGAGCACGCCGCCGAGCTCGGACTCCACGAGCGTGCGCACGATCGACAGCCCGAGCTGGGTGGACGCCTCGGGGTCGAAGTCGTCGGGCAGGCCTCGGCCGTCGTCCTCGACCACCAGGTGCAGCCGGCCCGTGATGCGGCGCGCCGTGACCACCACGCGCCCCGGCTGCTCGAGCGTCGCCGGGTCCTGGCCCGCGTAGCCGTGCTCGACGGCGTTCTGCAGCAGCTCGGTGAGCACCATCGCGAGCGGCGTGGCGGCCTCCGAGGCCAGCTTGCCGAAGGAGCCCTCACGCACCACGCGCACCGGCACCTCCACCCCGCTGACGTCGACGACCATCGAGCCGAGCCGGTCGGCGATCTCGTCGAAGTCGACGGTCTCCTCCACGGCGTGGCTCAGCGTCTCGTGCACGATGGCGATGGAGCCCACCCGGCGCACCGCCTCCTCCAGGGCCGCCCTGGCGTCCTCGGCGCGGGTGCGCCGCGCCTGGAGGCGCAGCAGCGCCGCAACGGTCTGGAGGTTGTTCTTCACCCGGTGGTGGATCTCGCGGATGGTGACGTCCTTGGTGACCAGCTCGCGGTCGCGGCGACGCAGCTCGGTGACGTCGCGCACCAGCAGCAGCGCGCCGGTGCGCTCGCCCTGCGGGCGCAGCGGGATGCTGCGGACGATCAGGGTCACCTCGTCGGTGCCGACCTCGGTGGCCCGGCCGTCGCGACCGCCCAGCACGGCGCTGAGCGTCTCCTCGTCGGGGCGCTTGCGCGCCGGCACCAGCTCGCGGGTCAGGTCGGTGAGGACGAGCCCGGCGAGGTCGCCCTGCAGGCCGAGGCGGCGGTAGGCCGAGAGGCCGTTGGGGCTGGCGTAGGCGACGCGCCCCGTGTCGTCGAGCCGGACGAAGCCGTCGCCCACCCGCGGCGAGTCGGCGTGGTCGCTGCGCTGCCCGCTCAGCGGGAAGCGGCCCGCGGCGATCATCTGGGTCAGGTCGGACGCGGTCTGCAGATAGCTGAGCTCGAGCCGGCTCGGGGTGCGTACGCCGATGAGGTTGGTGTTGCGGGCGATGGTGGCGATCACCCGACCCGCGCGGCGCACCGGGATGACCTCCACCCGCACCGGCACGTCGTCGCGCCACTCGGGGTCGCCCTCGCGCACGACGCGGCCGGTGCCGAAGGCCTCGTCGAGCATCCGGCGCCGGCCGACGGGGACGAAGGTGCCCAGCACGTCGTCCACGAGGGCGGTCGGCCCGGTGGTCGGCCGCATCTGGCCGCCCGCCCAGTAGCCCTTGCCCTCCCGGTCCGGCAGCCAGAGCACGAGGTCGGCGAACGACAGGTCGGCCAGGATCTGCCAGTCCGCCATGAGCCGCTGGAGCCAGGCGATGTCGTCCTCGACGAGGTCGGTGTGGGCTCGCACGAGCTCGGGGAGGGAGGGCACCCGCCCAGACTAGGGCGGTGCGGGAGGCGGCTGGCAGGATGGCCCCCATGTCGCTCGGGTACTGGAACCAGGTGCAGGCCACCGGGTTCGAGGTGCCCTCGGACCGTCCGCTCGACGACCTCACCGCCGAGCTGACCACCATGCTCGGCTCGACCCGGGCCGAGGTCCGCGACGGCACCGCCTACCCCGCCCTGGCGACCTGGATCGACAACGGCGTCTACGACGACCTGCTGGCCGGGCTCGGCGACGGCATGGTCGCGGGGCTCGCGGTCGGGCTGGGCGAGTCCGGCACCGACACCGTCTTCCGCCGCAGCTTCAGCGCGCTCATCGTCGCCGAGTGCCTCGAGCGCGACACCGCGCACCGCCTCCTGCCGGCCGCCAGGATCCTCGACTGGGGCGACCGCATCGCCGTGTGGTTCCTCGCCGAGCGCGACACGCGGGGCTTCGTGCCGGGCAAGGGCTGGGCGCACGCGGTGGCTCACGGCGCCGACGCGCTCGGCGCCCTCGCCGAGTCGCCCCACCTCGGCGGGCCCGAGCACGAGGTGCTCCTCGACGTCCTCGCCGAGCGCGTGCTGCGGCAGCCTGCCGACGAGCCACTGGCGTCCGGCGAGCTCGACCGGATGGCCCACGCCGCGATGCGCGTCCTGCGCCGCGACACGCTCGGCAGCGACGCGCTCGAGCCGTGGGTGCACCGCATCGCCGCGGCGGGCAACGCGTTCGGCAAGGGTGGCGACTCCGACCCTTTCCTGACGACGGCGATGCCCCAGGCGTACCTCCGTGCCCTGTTCGTCCACCTCTCCCTGGCGCCCGACCCGCCCGAGGTGCGTTCCGACCTGCTGCTCACGGTCATCGAGGCGCTGCGCCTGACCAACGTGCACTACCTGCAGGCACCCACCCACTAGCCTGCTCGCATGACCGAGATCACCGGCCACAGCGGCGAGCTCGCCGTCCATGTCGCCCGCGCCCACGGCGTCCAGACGATGTTCACCCTCTCCGGGGCCCACGTGTTCCCGATGTACGACGGCGTGGTGCGGATCAACAAGGACGGCCAGGACCCGCCGATGCGCCTGATCGACGTGCGCCACGAGCAGACCGCCGCGTTCGCCGCCGAGGCCACGGGCAAGCTCACCCGCGTGCCGGGCCTCGCCGTCCTCACCGCCGGCCCCGGCGTCACCAACGGCATCAGCGCGATCGCGCAGGCCCAGTTCGCCGGCTCGCCGATGGTCGTGGTCGGCGGTCGCGCCCCGCAGAACCGCTGGGGCACCGGCTCGCTCCAGGAGCTCGACCAGCCGCCGATCATCGCGCCCGTCGCGAAGGCGGCGACCACGCTGATGACGGCCGGCGAGGTCGCGGCCGGCATCGACGAGGCGTTCACCCTCGCGCGCTCCAGCCACCGCGGTCCGGTCTTCGTCGACGTGCCGATGGACGAGTTCTTCAACTCCGCCTCCGGCACCGTCGGCTCGGGCGAGGGCACCCGCATCGAGCCCGACGGCGACGCGATCGAGACGGTCGCGCGCCTGCTCGCCCGCGCCGAGCGGCCCGTGCTGGTGCTGGGCACCGACGTGTGGGCCGACCACGCCGAGGCGGCAGCCCTCCGCTTCGTCGACGACCTCGGCATCCCCACGCTGACCAACGGCATGGGACGCGGCCTGATCCCCGGCGGGCACCGCAGTCTCGTCGCCAAGGCCCGCGGCGCCGCCCTCGCCGGTGCCGACCTCGTGGTCGTGGTGGGCACGCCCCTCGACTTCCGCCTCGGCTACGGCGTCTTCGGCGGGCCCGACAAGAGCCCGACGGGCGCGTTCGCCCGGGTCGTCCACATCGCCGACTCCCCCGGCCAGGTCTCCCACCACGCCGACCTCGCGGCGTCCGTCTCGGGCGACCTCACCACGGTGCTCGACGGCCTGCAGGCCGCGATCGAGCGCGGCGACAAGCCCGACTGGCGGGCCTGGTCCGACCAGCTCGCCGACCAGGTGAAGGCCGCCGCCGAGCGCGACGCCCAGCTCCTCACGGCCGAGGCCGACCCGATCCACCCCGCGCGGATCTACGGCGAGCTCGTGCCCCGCCTCGAGGACGACTCGGTGGTGATCGGCGACGGTGGCGACTTCGTGTCGTTCGCCGGCAAGTACGTCGAGCCGAAGCGTCCCGGCGGCTGGCTCGACCCCGGCCCCTACGGCTGCCTCGGCGCCGGACTCGGCGCCGCGATCGCGGCCCGCATCGCCCGCCCCGACGCCCAGGTCACCCTGCTGCTCGGCGACGGCGCGGCCGGCTTCTCACTGATGGACGTCGACACCCTGGTCCGCCACGACCTGCCGGTCGTCATGGTGATGGGCAACAACTCCGCCTGGGGCCTGGAGAAGGGCCCCATGCAGATGCTCTACGGCTACGACGTCGCCGCCGACCTGGCCCAGCGCACGCCCTACGACCAGGTGGTCACGGCGCTCGGCGGCGCCGGGGAGACCGTGACCGACCCCCGCCAGATCGGGCCCGCGCTGGACCGGGCGTACGCCTCCGGCGTGCCCTACCTCGTCAACGTCATCACCGACGTCGACGCGGCCTACCCGCGCAACACCTTCGGCATCTGAGGCTGCGTCGGTGACCGGGCTGGAGCTGCGCAGGATCCACCGCCCGGAGACGTCCGCCGCCGGCGACGTGTGCGTGGCGGCCTACGGGCCGTTCCTCGCCCGCGCCGGCGACGACTACCGCCGCCGCCTGCACGACGTGGCCACCCGCGACGAGCAGGCCGAGGTGTGGGTGGCGCTCGACGGCGACCAGGTGCTCGGCAACGTGACCTACTGCCCGCTCGGGTCGCGCTGGCGCGAGATCGCGCGTGACGACGAGGGTGAGTTCCGGATGCTGGCGGTCGCCCCGGCCGCGCAGGGCCGCGGGGTCGGCACGGCGCTCGCCCGCCTGTGCGAGGACCGCGCCCGCGAGGACGGTGCCACGTCCATGGTGCTGTCGTCGCTGGCGGTCATGTCGGCGGCGCACCGCGTCTACGAGCGCCGGGGCTACGCCCGTGACCCGGGCCGCGACTGGTCGCCGCGGCCCGGCGTGGACCTGCTCGCCTTCACCAAGCCGCTCTGAGGCCTCAGCAGGAGCGGGCCGTCGTCGGGTCGTCGACGTCGTCGAGGCAGACGGTCACCCACGGCAGCGCGGCCATCTCGGTGCCGGAGACCATCTGCCACCGCCACGCCCCCCAGGTGCCGTCCTCGCCCTCGACGGTCGAGACGAGGTCACCGTCGGTGGTCAGCCACGTGCGGGTGCCGTCGGCGGTGAGCGCGATCTCGCCGGTCGGCACGAGGACACGCAGCCGGTCGCCGTCCTGCACCACGACCTGGACCCGCGACGGGTCCGAGGCCGAGGTCACCACCAACGCGGCACCGTCGGACAGGACCGAGGCCGGCTGCACCGTCGAGACGCGCGGGTCGGCCACGTCGAGCCGGTGGCGTGCGGTGCCCTCGCCCCCCTCGACGACGAGCACCGGGGGGGCGCCTGCCTCGATGCGGGCGGTGAAGCGGTAGCCGATGTCGAAGGCGGCGCCCTCCCCCGGCCCGAAGGTGTCCTGCGACGCAGGGGCCAGGTCGGGCAGCGCGTCCTCCGTGTCGTCGCCGCACGGCCGATCCGACGACGGCGGCGCGAGACCCATCCGCAGGCACCCCGCCTCCGTCGCCCGGAGCACCCCGTCGTCGTCGAGGCCCCACCGCCACGCGTCGACCACGATGGTCTCGGGCCGCAGCAGGCTCATGCCGCCCTCGGCGTACGCGTCGACCGACCGGCTCGACCACAGCGTGCCGTCCTCGATCCAGTAGTCGTGGAGGTGGACCATCCGGTAGTGCTCGGTCTCGCTCCCCCCGACGGGGACGTAGCCGCGCACCAGCAGGTCGGGCTCCTCGGGCACCGCCTGCACGAGCAGCCCGGCGCGCAGGTCGAAGACCAGCGGGTGGCCCAGCCCTCCGGGGCCGCCCTCGCCGAGGTCGTCGTAGTAGAGCACCAGCTCCTGGTCGCCGTCGCCGTCGGCGTCGACGGGCTCGAGGGCAGTGGTGCCGATGGTGGAGCCGAGCTCGGCGATGCCGTAGGCCTCCTGGCCGGTGCTGCTGAGCGTGGTCTGCATCCGGACCCGGCCGTCGAAGTCCTCGGACCGTTCGGACAGGAAGACGACCTTCTCGCGGGAGCCGTCGCCGTCGAGGTCGAGCCGGGCCGGGCTCGACAGGTCGTCGGCCTTCCAGTCGCGCCCGACGTCGGCGGGCAGCTCCACCTCCGGCGCATCAGGCCTCGGCGCGACGTCGTCGGACCGGGTGTCGCGGCCGAGGCCCTGGACGACGATGCCCAGCACGAGCAGCACCGCGGCGGCCGTGGCCAGCAGCACCCACGGCGAGCGCCAGTGCGGGCGCAGCGGCGCCACCGGGGCGGGTGGCGCGAGGTCCTCGGGGCGGACCAGCTCGGCGCGAGCGGCCAGGGCGGCGCGCAGCCGGTCCTCGATGGCGGGACCGGCGCCGGGTGTGGTGCTCATCGCTGCTCCTCCCCCAGGTCGTGGGCGGACGTCATGGCCTTCTCGAGCGCGACCAGCGCACGGCTGGCGGTCGACTTCACGGTGCCCGGGCTGATGTCCAGCGTCCGGGCGATCTCCGCCTCCGACAGGTTGGACCAGTAGCGCAGCACCAGGACCTCCCGCTGCCGCGGGGCGAGCCGCTGCAACGCCTCGATGACCTCGCGGTGCTCCTCCGCCAGCACGGCGCTGTCCTCCGGCGTCGGCGGCGAGGGATCGTGCGGTGGCGAGTACGCCCGCGCCGTACGCCGCCGGCGCAGCGCCGAACGGGCGGTGTTGACGACCGAGACCCGCAGGTAGGCCAGCGCCCTCGACGGGTCCCGGACCGCGTCGGGGCGACGGGCGAGCGCGGCGAAGGCGTCCTGCACGACGTCCTCCGCGGACGCGAGGTCGTCGACGAGGAGCACGGCGAGCCGCACCAGGCCGAGTCGGTGGGCGGCGTAGAGCTCGGTGATGTCCACGGACGGCTCCATCCCCATCCCCACCCCTGCGGTCCTCGCGCTCATGTCTGGTAGACGTGTGTGTGCTCCTCAGGTTGCCGCACCGACCTCACGTTCCCCGGAAGGCCTGCCCATGCCCGACCTCGCGCCCGCCACGCTGACCTACACCGTCACCGACGACGACACCGCAGCCGCGGTGGGCAGCGGGTCCCTCCCCGTGCTCGGCACCCCGCGGCTGCTCGCCTGGCTGGAGGCCGCCACCTGCGCCAGCCTCGACCCCGCGCTCGACGAGGGGTCCACCAGCGTGGGCACGCGGGTGCAGGTCGAGCACCTCGCGGCCAGCCCCGTCGGCGCCGAGGTGGAGGTCAGCGCCTCCAGCGCCTACGCGGACGGCCGGCTGCACCGCTTCACCGTCAGCGCCCGCGACACCACCACCGGCAAGGTGCTCGCGGCCGGCGAGATCACCCGCGTCGTCGTCGACGCCGAGCGGTTCCTCTCGCGCCTCTGACGACCGCACGATTCAGTACGTCGGCCTGGGACGTCGCCGTGCCATCCCATCCGGTCGACGGGTCCGCTCGGCCACGTGGGTCGTGGCACGGGTTCAGGGGCGGGAGCTGAGCGCCGGTTCCGAGTCTGCCGGGGCGCTCACCGCTGCGCTCCGGCGTCCGAGCACGAGCCGCCAGGTGATGACGAGCAGCGCGACCGTGACCGCGAGGAGGATCCCGGTCTCGATGAGCTGGAAGGCCCAGAACCGATCCGCCGGGTGGTAGCCGACCGGCTCCAGCAGCCGGATCGAGCCGGGGCCGATGGGACCCCCTCGCAGCTCGGCGTCGTCAGTGACCATCGGGGTCCCCCGGACGACCCAGCCTCCGACGAGGTCGGCGGGGACGCTCGTCACGAGCGGCTCCCGGTAGCGGGGGCGCAGGACGAACTCGATGAACAGCCGGACCGCCAGGTAGGCCGGCACGACGAGCGCCGCCGCGAACAGGGTTCGCTTGACGACGGCGCCGGCGAGGATGCCGATCGCGACCGACACCAGCACGTAGCCCGGGAGCACCAGCACGGTGTGGTTGAACACGTCGGTCTCGAACCCTCCGCTTGCCGTCGGCGCCATCCACCAGCTCAGGCCGGCGGCGAAGGCCACGGCGACCATGACCGTGCCGGTGAGCACCGCGGCGAGCTTGACGACGAGCCACCGGGTCCGGGTCACCCCCTGCGTCCAGACCAGCTGCCAGGTGCGCTGCTCGTACTCCCGGGCGAGCAGTGGCGCGCCGACGAGCATGCCGACGAGTGCCGGCGACAGCGGCAACCAGTTGGCGAAGACCTGGGGAAGGGTGGCGTACCTGGCCTCGAAGGCGATCACGTCATCGAGACAGTCGGGGGTGCGGTTCGACGACGTGATCAACGCGTTGCAGGCGGCGATGCCGTCGCGGTCGAAGGCACGGTGCATCGGCAGCCCGTGCATCAGCAGCAGCAGGCCGAGCGCCCCCAGCACGACGAGCGCGCCGACCAGCTCACCGCGATGCTGTCGCCAGACCAGCCAGGTCATGGCACGAGCTCCTTCGCACCGGACTGGGGATGCTCGGACAACGCGCGCCGGAGGTAGCCGAGCACGAGCTCCTCGAGGCCGACCGGGTGCGCCTGCCACCCCAGCATCGGCAGGGAGGGATCGACGCGGGCGAGGACGTGGGCGTGGCGGTCGCCGCGGTCGACGTGGACCACGCCCGGCCAAGCGGGCACGTCCGCACCGGGCCCGGTCAGCACCTTGTGGCGGGCGAGGAGGTCGTCGATCTCGCCGGCGAGCTGCACACAGCCGTCCGCGACCAGCACCAGGTGATCACACACCCGCTCGAGCTCGCCGACGTTGTGCGAGGACAGCAGAACGGTCATCTCGCCGTCCGCGACGCTCGCCATCAGCGTCTGCATGAACTCTCGTCGCGCGAGCGGGTCGAGGCTGGCCACCGGCTCGTCCAGGATCAACAGCCGTGGCCGCTTGGCGAGGGCCAACGCCAGTGCCACCTGCGCCTGCTGGCCACCGGAGAGCCGACCGGCGGGCCGATCGATCGGGATGCCGTGGTCGGCGAGCCGGCGCTCGGCCAGCTCCTGGTCCCACGTCTCGTTGAGGCCCCTGCCCATGCGCAGCAGGTCCCGGATGCGGAAGCGTCGGTAGAGCGGATGGTCCTGGGCGACGAAGCCCAGCTGGGACAGCGCCCGGGGCGACTCGGCCGGCGCCAGCTCGCCGAACAGTGCGATCGATCCGGTCGTCGGCCGGATCAGGCCGGCCGCCAGCTGGAGCAACGTCGTCTTGCCGGCCCCGTTGGGGCCGACCAGCGCGATCACGCCACCCGTGGGGAGGTCCAGCTCGCAGTCCCGCAGCGCCCAGGTCCCGCTGTAGCTCTTGCCGAGCCCCGACGTCACCAGCGCCGCGTTCATGCCGCGCCCTCCTCGGCCAGCTCCCGGCGGACGACGGCGATCAGCGCCGCGACCCCTTCGTCGTCCAGCCCCGCCTGCTCAGCGTCCACGAGCCAACGCTCGAGACCGCGGCGCAGGGCCGCGTAGCGTGCCGGAGCGATCGTGGTCCGCGGCGCGCCGGTCACGAACGTGCCGACGCCGGGCTTCGCGGAGACCAGGCCCTCCTGCTCCAGCTGCCGGTAGGCCTTGGAGACGGTGTTGGGATTGATGGCGAGCTGCTCGACCGCCTCACGGATCATCGGCAGCTGGTCGCCGTCCTTCAGGTATCCCAGGAGGACGGCCTGCCGGACCTGGTGGACGAGCTGGAGGTACGGCGGGACCCCCGAGCCGCTGTCGAGCCGGAAGACGAACATGCGGACCACCTCTGCTTTCCTATGAACCTAGTGAAACAGAAGTGCTGCGGCAGGTCAATGGGCTGGTGCGACGATGCTCCTCGGCGGAGGCGACCGGCCACCCCGGATCACGGACTCGCAGTCCCGCTACATCGACTTCGTGCGTTGAGCCTGCACGTCCGGGGTGGCCACCCGGGACACACCGACCGAGGCCGACGGCGCCCGTCAGAGCTCGCGGACCACCCGGGCCGGAGAGCCCACCGCGACGACTCCGGAGGGCAGGTCGCGGGTCACGACCGACCCCGCCCCGACGACCGTGTCTGCCCCGATCGTCACTCCGGGGCACACGATCACCCCGCCGCCGAGCCAGACGTTGTCGCCGATCGTGATGGGCTCCGCGGCCTCCCACTTGTCGCGCCGCGGGCCGGGCTCGATCGGGTGCGTGGCGGTGAGCAGCTGGACGTGGGGGCCGATCTGCACGTCGTCGCCGATCGTGATCCGCGCGACGTCGAGGAGCACCACGCCCCAGTTGATGAAGGTGCGGGCGCCGATCGTCGTCTGGTAGCCGAAGTCGCAGTGCAGGGGCGGGCGCAGCTGGCTGCCCTCCCCGAAGCCCTCGAACAGCTCCTCCAGCAGCTCGCGACGCCCCACCGTGTCGTTCGGGCTCAGCGTGTTGATCCGGTGGGCCAGCAGCTGGGCGCGCCGGGACTCCTCGGCCAGGACGGGGTCGTCGGCGATGTAGGGCTCGCCGGCGAGCATCCGATCGCGCATCGTCTTCTCGCTCATCTCGCCACCGTACAAGCCACCCGGCCCGTGCCCGGACGTGCAAAAGTCCCCGCCGCAGCGGGGACTTCTACGAGATGACGGCGCGGGTGCGCGTCAGGCGTTGGGGCGCTTGCCGTGGTTCGCGCCCTTCTTCTTGCGAGCGCGGCGCTTGCGTCCGGTCTTGCCCATGGTGGTCCTCCTGGAGTCGGTGCTCGGAGCAGTGTCTCAAATCCGCCCGGAGGCGGCGAATCGGGTCGGCCTCGGGGCCTGTCGGCTCAGGCGCCGGCGTCCGTGATCCGGACGTGGACCTGGTGCAGCTGCAGTCGTACGCGGTCGCGCAGCGACTCCGGCGCCGACTCCGAGCACGACCGCGCGACGAGCTGCTTGACCGCACGCTGGAGGTCGTAGCGCTCGAGGCAGGGACCGCACTCGCGCAGGTGCATCTCGACGACGGTGCAGTCGGCCTGGTCGAGCTCGTTGTCGAGGAGGTAGACGATGCGCTCGATGTAGTCGACGCAGTCGTCGTCGCTGTCGTCGGGGCCGTGGTGCTCGTGGCTGCTCACGCCTTGCTCCCCTCTCCCGGTCCGGGCACCGTGGACGCCGGCAGGAGGTCGTTGGTCCGCACGTAGTCGGCCAGCATGTCGCGGAGCTGGCGACGACCGCGGTGCAGGCGGGACATCACGGTGCCGATGGGCGTGTCCATGATCTCCGCGATCTCCTTGTAGGGGAATCCCTCGACGTCGGCGAGGTAGACCGCGAGGCGGAACTCCTCGGGAAGGCGCTGCAGGGCGTCCTTGACCTCCGAGTCGGGCAGGTGCTCGAGCGCCTCCATCTCGGCCGACCGCAACCCGGTCGAGGAGTGCGACTCCGCGCGGGCGAGCTGCCAGTCCTCCACGTCCTCCGACATCGACTGCTGCGGCTGCCGCTGCTTCTTGCGGTAGGTGTTGATGTAGGTGTTGGTGAGGATGCGGTAGAGCCAGGCCTTGAGATTGGTGCCCGGCTTGAACTGGTGGAAGGCGCTGTAGGCCTTGGCGAAGGTCTCCTGCACGAGGTCCTCGGCGTCGGCGGGGTTGCGGGTCATCCGCATCGCCGCGCCGTAGAGCTGGTCCAGGTAGGGCAGCGCATCGCGCTCGAAGCGCGTGGTGCGCTCGTCGGAGCTCTCGTCCTCGACGGCGATCTCGACAGGGGGGGACGTCTCGTCCCGGAGCGATTCAGTCATCGCGTCCCAGAGTACCGCCGTGGGTGGATCCAGGGTCGTCGCAGTCACACCGACCCAACACCTCACCCCGCCCGGGGATTCCCGACGATCTCGCGCACCAGCCACTCCAGGGTCGACTCGACCACGATGCCCATCGCCTCGTCCTGGCTGATGTCACCCCGCGCGGGGACCTTGAGCCCGTGATCGGCCCCCGGGACCACGACCAGGTCGAGCCCGCCGAGGTCGCCGGGGAACTCCTCGGGCCGCCCCATCGCGTCGCGCTCGCCCTGCACCACGAGCGTCGGCAGGCCGACGGACCGCAGCTCGGGGAGGCGGGTGGGCTCGGCGCGACCGGGCGCGTGGAGCGGGAACGACAGCGCCAGGCAGCCGCTGGCGCCGAGCGAGCGGGCCGTGCGGGCCGCCGAGCGGGCGCCGGCGGAGCGTCCGCCGACCACGAGGGGCGTACGCACCCGCATCGCGTCGGCGGCGCACGTCAGCGCGACGTCGAGGGTCGGCGGTGCGGTGGCGATCTTGCGCCCCGCGACGCGCCACGGCTGCTCGAACAGCACGACGGAGAAGCCCTGCGCGGGCAGCGCGTCGGCCAGGGCCCACAGGTCGCGGGCGTCCACGCCCCCGCCGGCGCCATGACTGAGCAGGAGGGTGGCGATCGGCCGGTTGGCGCGCCGGGTGTGGAGGCGGCCCTCCCCGTGCGGGGTGGCGACGGTGCGGACGGAGGCCTTCTTCACTCGTCCTCCAGGGGCAGCGGCTCGATCAGCTCGGGGCCGTTGTTGCGCACGTTGCTGACCAGCCTCGGCACGGCGTAGGCCTCGAGGCGGCCCGGTGCGGCCGGCACCAGGAGGGAGGTGTCGCCCGGCGTCGTCGGGTCGAGCCACTCGTGCCAGCGCTCGCGCTCCACCATCAGCGGCATCCGGTCGTGGATGTGCCCGAGCGAGTCCTCTGCCTCCGTGGTCAGCACCGTGCAGGTCCAGCGGAAGCGGTCGGGGTCGTCCTCGGCCCTCGACGGGTCGCGCCAGATCTCGTAGAGCCCCGCCATCGCGAGCACCCCGCCGTCCTTGGGACGGATGAAGAACGGCTGCTTGACCGGCTTGCCCTTCGCGTCGGTGCGCGAGGTGGGATACCACTCGAAGTAGCCGTCGGCGGGCAGCAGCGCGCGACGGGACGCGAACGCCTTGCGGTAGGCCGGCTTGTCCGCCACCGTCTCCATCCGCGCGTTGATCATCCGGTTGCCGATGGAGGGGTCCTTCGCCCACGACGGCACCAGGCCCCAGGTGAGGACCCGCAGCTGGCGCTGCGGGGGCTCGTCGGAGTCGCGCGACGGCGGCCGCTCGACGACGGCGTAGACCTCCTTGGTGGGCGCGACGTTGTAGTCGGCCGCCAAGGGAGCAGCGATGCGGCTCTCGACGACCTCGAACTCCTCGACGAGGTCGTCGGCGCTCCGGGACGACGCATAGCGACCACACACGTGGCCCACCCTAGGGGAGCCGGGCGTCGGCCTCAGTGGCACGGCGCGAGTGGCACCGCGCGGCACCGGCGCACCCCTGCGGGCGCGGCAGCGCCGCGAGGACATCGTGTAGACAGGGCGCATGACGATCACCCGGTTGCTCGCACGCCCCATGTTGGCCACGATCTTCGTCGCTGGCGGCATCAACGCCCTCCGCAACACCGAGGGGCACGCTCAGAGGGCCAAGAAGGTGGTCGACCAGGTCGTGCCGGTCGTGGAGCAGGTCGCGCCCGGCGCGCCGATCCCCACCGACCCGGCCACGCTGGTCCGGATCAACGCCGGCGCCCAGATCGTCGCCGCCGCCGCCCTCGCCACCGGCCGGGCGCCGCGCCTGAGCGCGACCGTGCTCGCGGCCTCGCTCGTGCCGACCACGCTGGCGGGGCACGCCTTCTGGAACGAGACCGAGCCGCAGGCCAAGAACGCCCAGCGCCTGCAGTTCTTCAAGAACACCTCCGTCCTCGGTGGCCTCCTGCTGGCCGCGGTCGACACCGAGGGCAGGCCCGGGCTGGCCTGGCGGGCCCGGCGCGCCGCGTCCGACGTGCGCCGCGAGGCCCGGCACGTCGCCAAGAACGCCCGCCGCGAGGCCAAGCTCGCCAGGGCCCAGTTGACCTGAGCTCTCGATAGGGTGCGCGGGTGAGTGAGCTCTGGCCGGCCCCGCGCCCCCACGCCCCCGTCGACCGGGTCGTGTCGCTGCCCGGCAGCAAGTCGCTGACCAACCGCGCGCTCGTGCTCGCGGCGATCGCCGACGGCCCCAGCGTCGTACGACGTCCGCTGCGCTCGCGCGACACCCTGCTCATGGTGGGCGCGCTCACCGCGCTCGGCACGGAGGTCCACGACACCAGCGGCCCCGGCTCGGGCGACTGGGCCGTCTCCCCCGCCCCCTGGGACCGCGACGCCGACGTCGACTGCGGCCTGGCCGGCACGGTGATGCGCTTCGTGCCGCCGATCGCCGGCCTGGCGCGCGGCACGGTGCGCTTCGACGGCGACCCGCACATGCGGCAGCGCCCCGTCGGCCCGATGCTCGCGGCGCTGGGCGCGCTCGGGGTGCGGGTCGACGACGGCGGCCGGGGAGCGCTGCCCTTCGCGGTGGCGGGCACGGGATCGGTGCCCGGCGGCACGGTCACCATCGACGCCAGCGCCTCGTCGCAGTTCGTATCCGCCCTGCTGCTCGCCGGCGCCCGCTACGAGCACGGTGTCGACGTGCGCCACGTCGGCAAGCCCGTGCCGTCGCTGCCCCACATCGAGATGACCGTGCAGATGCTGCGCCGCCACGGTGTCGAGGTCGACGACGGCGACGCCAACCGCTGGGCGGTCTCCCCCGGCCCGGTGCGGGCGGTCGACCACGACATCGAGCCCGACCTCTCCAACGCCGCGCCGTTCCTCGCCCTCGCGGCCGCGACCGGAGGCCGCGTGACCGTCACCGACTGGCCTTCCTCGACCACGCAGCCAGGCGACGAGCTGCGCGAGATCCTCACGCTGATGGGCTGCGACGTCGCCCTCGGCGACAACGGCCTCACCGTGGTCGGGCCGCCGCGGCTCTCGGGTGTCGACCTCGACCTGCACGACGTCGGCGAGCTGACTCCCGCCGTGGCCGCCCTCTGCGCGCTGGCCGACTCGCCCTCCCACCTGCGCGGCGTCGCGCACATCCGCGGCCACGAGACCGACCGGATCGCCGCGCTCGCCGCCGAGCTCGGCCGGCTCGGGGCCGACGTGACCGAGCGCGAGGACGGACTGACCATCCGGCCGGCGCCCCTGCACGGCGGCACGTTCCGCACCTATGCCGACCATCGCATGGCCCACGCCGGCGTCATCCTCGGCCTCGCCGTGGACGACGTGCTCGTGGAGGACATCGCCACCACCTCCAAGACCTTCCCCGACTTCGCCGGGGCCTGGAGCCGGGCCGTGGGCGCCGCCCCGAGCGGCGTCGGGGCGAGCTCGTGACGGGTCGCTACTCCGAGCACGACCACGAGCACTACGAGCGGCCACGGCGCCGCACCCGTCCCCGCACCAAGGACCGGCCCACCTACGACGACGCCGTCGAGGCCCGGGTGGTCACCGTCGACCGCGGCCGCTTCACGCTGCTCGTCGACGGCCACCGCGCGATGGCGATGAAGTCGCGCCCGCTCGGACGCAAGGGCGTCGTGGTGGGCGACCGGGTGCGGGTCGTCGGCGACACCAGTGGCGCCGACGGGTCGCTGGCCCGCATCGTCGAGGTGGTCGAGCGCACCACCACGCTGCGCCGCACGGCCGACGACGACGACCCGGTCGAGCGGGTCATCGTCTCCAACGCCGACCAGCTGGTCGTCGTGACCGCCCTGGCCGACCCCGAGCCGCGCCCGCGGCTGATCGACCGTGCGCTGGTGGCGGCCTACGACGCCGGGATGGCGCCGCTGCTGTGCCTGACCAAGGCCGACCTGGCCGACCCCGAGACGCTGCTCTCGACCTACCGGTCGCTGGGGGTGCCGTGGGTGGTGACCCAGCTCAAGGGCGAGGGCGCCGGCGACCTCACCGAGCTGCGCGAGCGGCTGAGGGGGCGCACGAGCGTGCTGGTGGGCCACAGCGGCGTCGGCAAGTCCACCCTGGTCAACGCGCTGATCCCCGACGCCGGCCGCGAGGTCGGCATCGTCAACGCCGTGACCGGCCGCGGGCGCCACACCTCGACCAGCGCCTACCTGCTCGAGCTGCCCGACGGCGACGGCTGGATCATCGACACCCCCGGCATCCGGTCCTTCGGGCTCGCCCACGTGCGGCCGGAGAACCTCATCGAGGCGTTCCCCGACCTCGACGAGATGACCGAGACGTGCCCGCGCGGCTGCACCCACGGCGGCGACGAGCCGGAGTGCGGCCTCGACGAGGCGATCGCGGCGGGCGAGGCCGACCCCGACCGGGTGGAGTCGTTCCGGCGGCTGCTCGCCGCCCGTGAGGCCTCCACCGACTGGTGAGCGCCCGGCGCCGGACCGGAGCGCCTAGCCCCAGACCGCCGTCGTGCCGGAGTCCCCGGCGAGGTAGACCGTGACGAGGACGGCCACCGACGCGGCGACGAGCAGCACCGCCACCGGGACGCCGAAGCGGGTCTCGCGGGCACCCCGGCCGGAGGCGAGCGCCGAGGCGCCGCCCAGGGCCCAGGCGGCGAGTCCGGCGACCACGACGTAGCCGAGGACCACGTTGCGCAGCATCCCCCCCGCATCCTCGTGGTCGGCCACGATGGGCGCGAGCTCGGGGCGCGACGCCAGCAGGTCCTCCCCGGCCTGCACCGCGAGGAGCGCCGCGCCGGCCACCACGACCGCGAGGACCACGAGCGGCCACCGCAGCAGCCAGCGCCACCGCGGCACGGCGGCGTACGCCAGTCCCGTCAGGGCGGCCAGCGGCCCGAGCACGACGACGGCGTGGACGACGAGCGGGTGCAGCGGCACCCCGTTGAGCTCCATGGGGTGCAGGCTAGGGCGCGAGGCTGGGAATAGCCTGTGAACATGCCCCGCACCGGCTCGACCGATCACACCGACGACCTGCGCCTGGCCCACGTCCTGGCCGACGACGCGGACTCGCTGACCCAGTCCCGCTTCAAGGCCCTCGACCTCCACGTCATGAGCAAGCCCGACCTGACCCCGGTCACCGACGCCGACCGGGCCGTCGAGGAGGGGATCCGGCGCACCCTCTCGCGGGTCCGCTCGCGCGACGCCGTGGTCGGCGAGGAGCAGGGCACGACCGGGCACGGACAGCGGCGGTGGATCGTGGACCCGATCGACGGCACGAAGAACTTCGTGCGCGGCGTGCCGGTCTGGGCGACCCTGATCGCGCTCGCCATCGACGACGAGGTCGTGCTCGGCGTGGTCTCCGCGCCCCAGCTGCAGCGCCGGTGGTGGGCCTCGGCGGGCAACGGCGCGTGGACGGGCCGCTCCCTGCTCAAGGCCACGCGGTGCGAGGTGTCCGACGTGCGACGCCTCGAGGACGCGTCGCTCAGCTACTCCTCGCTGTCGGGCTGGGACGAGCGCGACCGCCTCGACGACTTCGTCTCCCTCTCCCGGCGCTGCTGGCGCACCCGCGCCTACGGCGACTTCTGGTCCTACATGCTGCTCGCCGAGGGGGCCGTCGACCTGGCGGCCGAGCCGGAGCTCGAGCTCTACGACATGGCCGCCCTCGACGTCATCGTGCGCGAGGCGGGCGGCCGGTTCACCTCGCTCGACGGCACCGACGGGCCGTGGGGCGGCAACGCGCTGGCCTCCAACGGCCACCTCCACGACGCCGCCCTGTCGTTCCTGGGCGCGGCGGACGACGACACCGACCCCGACGTGCCCCGTCGCGGGCCCGGCTCGGTCAGCACCCTGCGCACCCGGCAGGCGCCGCCGGTGCTCGACTGACGGGGACGCGGCACCCCTGTCCCTCGGTGCCGGGCTTGGCTACGGTGACCTCTCACCCGTTCTGCCGGACGAGAGGTCGAGACCATGAAGATCAAGGACGTCATCCAGGGCAAGGGCAGCCAGGAGGTCGTGACGATCGGCCCCGACGCCTCCGTGCGCGAGCTGGTGGCCCTGCTGGCCGAGCACAACGTCGGCGCCCTGGTGGTGAGCGAGGACGGCGAGCACGTGGCGGGCATCGTCAGCGAGCGCGACGTCGTACGCCGCCTGCACGACGACTCCGGCGTGCTGGAGAGCACCGTCAGCTCGATCATGACCGCCGACGTGCGCACGTGCACGGCCGACGACGGGCTCACCGAGCTGATGCAGACCATGACCGAGCACCGCGTCCGGCACGTCCCGGTGGTGGACTCCGGACGGCTCACCGGCATCATCAGCATCGGTGACGTGGTCAAGAGCCGGATCGGTGAGCTCGAGTTCGAGCGCGACCAGCTCGACAGCTACGTCCACCAGACCTGACCCACCTGCCTGACTCGAATGGAGAGATCGTGAGCGAGAAGCCCGACGTCGACCCCCACATGGGCGACGCGCCCGCCGACCTGGAGGTCACCGACCTCGTCGAGGGAGAGGGTGCCGAGGCCACAGCCGGCTCCACCGTCTCCGTGCACTACGTCGGCGTCGCCCACTCCACGGGCGAGGAGTTCGACGCGTCCTACAACCGCGGCACGCCGCTGGAGTTCCGCCTCGGCATCGGCCAGGTCATCTCCGGCTGGGACACCGGCGTGCAGGGCATGAAGGTCGGCGGCCGCCGCCGCCTGGTCATCCCGCCGCACCTGGGTTACGGCGACCGCGGCGCCCCCGGTGCCATCAAGCCGGGCGAGACGCTGATCTTCGTGGTCGACCTGCTCGACGTGCGCTGAGCCCCCGACCGCTCACCCAGCCTGGGCGTCGTGGACCGGGATCGCGACCTGCACCCGGTCCTCGACGCCCAGCTCGGTGAACACCGCCCGACAGGGTCCTCCCCGACGGACGCCTTCGGTCCGCAAGACTGGGCCCATGATCAGAGTCGAGAACCTCACCAAGCGCTACGGCGGGTTCACCGCCGTGGACGACATCTCGTTCGAGGTCCGCCCGGGCAGCGTCGTCGGCTTCCTCGGACCCAACGGGGCCGGCAAGTCCACCGCCATGCGGATGATGACGGGCCTCACGCCGGCCACGTCCGGACGCGCCACCATCCTCGGTCGCCCCTACCGCGACCTCCACAACCCCGGACGCCAGGTCGGCGTCATGCTCGACGCGTCCGCCCAGCACCCCGGCCGGACCGGCCGCGAGGTGCTGCGGGTCGCCGCGATCTCGCTCGGCGTCTCCAAGGCCCGCGTCGAGGAGGCCCTCGCCCTCGTGGGGCTGACCGACGAGGAGGCCGGCCGCCGGGTGCGCAACTACTCCCTCGGCATGCGCCAGCGCCTCGGCCTCGCCGCCGCGCTGCTCGGCGAGCCGCAGGTGCTCGTCCTCGACGAGCCGGCCAACGGGCTCGACCCGCAGGGCATCCACTGGATGCGGCCTGCTGCGCCGCTTCGCCGACGGTGGCGGGACGGTGCTGCTCTCGAGCCACCTGCTCCACGAGGTGCAGGTCGTCGCCGACGACCTGGTGATGATCGGCCGCGGGCGGATCGTGGCGATGGGCTCCAAGGACGAGCTCCTCCGGCGCGGCGGCACCTCGGTCACCTCGACCGACGACGACCGACTGGCCCGGCTCCTGCAGGACGACGGGGTCGACGTGACGCGGACCGGCGCCGGCCTCGTCGTCGACGCCGAGCCCCGGGTGGTCGGCGAGATCGCCGCCCGCGAGTCCGTCGTGCTCCTCGAGCTGCGCAGCGGCGGCTCGGACGGCCTGGAGGAGATGTTCCTCGACCTCACCGCCGCCACCTCTCGTGAAGGAGACGCAGCATGAGCACCGACACCGCCACCACCACCCCCGCCGTCGGCGACGGGTCCACCGGCCGACCGGGCGACCCGACGCCGCTGGCCGGCCGCCCCGGCGTGCCGTTCTCGCGCACCCTGCACGCCGAGGTGCGCAAGATGGTGGACACCCGCGCCGGCCGGTGGATGGTCATCGTGATGGCCGCGCTGACCGTGCTGATCCTGGGCGCGTTCGTGATCTGGGGCCCGACGGACGACGCGTCGTTCACCGACCTCGTGCAGATCGCCATCCAGCCGCTCGCGATGCTGCTCCCGGTGATCGGCATCATGGCCGCCACCGCCGAGTGGTCCCAGCGCACCGGCCTGGTCACCTTCACCCTGGAGCCGCGCCGCGGGCGCGTCGTGCTCGCCAAGGCGCTGGGCGCACTGGTGCTCGGGCTCGTCGTCATGGCCGTCGCCTTCGCCGCGGCCGCGCTCGCCAATCTGGCCAGCGGCGGCACCTGGGACCTCGGGGCGGGCGCCGCCGGCAAGCTCGTCCTGGCCCTCCTGATCTTCGTCCTGCAGGGCGTCGCGTTCGGGCTGCTGTTCCTCAACACACCGGTCGCCATCGTGACGGTGCTCGTCCTGCCGACCGCGTGGACCATCGTCACCCAGGTCGTCGGCTCGCTCTCCGGCGTCGGCGCGTGGCTCGACCTGAACGCTGTCACCCGCCCCCTGCTGAGTGGGGACATCACCGCCCGCGACTGGGCGCAGCTCGGCACCGGGGTCGGCGTGTGGGTGCTGCTGCCCCTGGCCGTCGGCACCTGGCGGGTGCTGGCGCGCGAGGTGAAGTAGCCCGCTACCGGAGACGACCGCGGGGGACGTCACAGGGGACGTCACCAGGGGACGTCGATCTCGACCTCTCCGGTGGCGACCCGGGCCGCCTGCCCGCCCAACGCGACCACGTCGCCGGGGGCGAGCTGGCGGCCCCGGCGCGTCTCGACCTCCCCGTTGACGAGCACCGCGCCGTCGGCGAGCACCGGCTTGGCATCGGCACCGCTCTCGACGAGGTTGGCCAGCTTGAGGAACTGACCGAGCCGGATCGACTCGTCGCGGATCGGCACGTCGACCGGCTCGGGCTGTGCGGACGGGGACGACGGCGACTCGGGCGACATGAGGCCAGTGAACCAGCCCGGGCGCGTTCCGTGCCAAGGTGTGCGGGTGGTGCGACGTGTGGGACTGGTGGCAGGGATCCTGTCGTGCCTGCTCGCGCCGCTCCTGGCGCTCACCGCACCCGCCAGCACCGCACCCGCCAGCACCGCACCGGCCAGCACCGCACCGGCCCCGGGCGAGCGCCCGGTCGCCGCGCCCGGGCAGAGCGGGTGCCGGGCCGAGGGCGGCATCGAGGTGTGCTTCACCTCGCCGCCGACCGTGCCGCGCGACCCGACCGTGCTCGACCGGCCCAGCCGGCTCTTCGACACCGCGGGCCCGGGTGACACGATCCGCATCGCGATGTTCCGGTGGGACATCAAGCCGCCGACCGACGCGATCCTGGCCGCGCAGCGGCGCGGCGCGACGGTGCTGCTCGTCGGCGACGACGACCTGCGGCTCAACAAGCAGGGCCGCCGGCTGATCGAGACGCTCGAGCAGCAGGACCCCGCGATCCGCAACGTGACCATCTGCAAGGGCGCCTGCCTCCCGTGGCGCGCCCCGGGACCCTTCCCCGACAGCCAGGACGTGCAGCACCTGAAGTTCTTCCTGACCGACATCGGCGGGGTGCAGTCCTTCATCACGTCCTCGGCCAACCTCGAGGACCGTCAGTACCGCCAGTACAACTCGTTCATCAAGATCGACGACCCCGGGCTCCACGCCTTCGGCGTCGACTACTTCGCCCGGCTGCAGGCCCAGCGGCTGACGGTGGACGGCGAGCGCTGGGACGACCGACGCAAGGTGTGGTCCAGCGGCGACGTCACGGCGGCCGTCTACCCCAACCGCAGCGACCTGCTCCTCTCGACGCTCAGGTCCCTCCGGTGCACCCCGGGCGCCCGCGACGTGTCGGCGATGATCGCGGTGATCCAGCGCGCCGACGTGCGCGCCCAGCTGGCCCGGCTCTCCGCCCGCGGCTGCCGGGTGCGGATCGTGACCTCGCGCGACACGGTGGAGAACTGGGTGCAGCGCGCGCTGCCCAGCGGCGACATCCCCGACGGCCGGGTCCGCACCGTCCTCACCCACGACAAGATGCTCGTCGCGCACGCGCGCTTCCGGGGCAGGACCACGCACCTCGTGGTGACCGGCACCTCCAACACCACCTGCGGCGGCCTGCTCTACAACGACGAGGTCATGCTGCGCGTGGTGGGCAACCGGTGGCTGCACGACCAGTACCTCGCACACTTCGACGACGCGTACGCCCGTGCGCACCAGAGCCGCTCGCGGGTCATGCCGGTCATGAAGCCCTGCCGGCGCTGACCCCCCGCCGACCGCGGGTGGGGCGTCGGTGGTCCGGTCAGTGCACCGCCAGGCTCACCGCGTGGATCACGACGCCCACGAGGCCGCCGACGATCGTGCCGTTGATGCGGATGAACTGGAGGTCGCGCCCGACGTGCAGCTCGATGCGCCGCGCCGCCTCCTTGCCGTCCCACCGCTCGATCGTCGAGGTGATGACCGTCGTCACCTCGGCGCCGTAGCGCTCGACCGCGAAGACCGTGAGGTCGGCCGCGACGCGGTCGAGCCGCTCGCGCAGTGCCGCGTCGTCGCGCAGCCGCTCGGCGAACACGCCGAGCTCCTCGAGCACCCGCTGGCGCACGGCGCCCTCGGGGTCGCGGATGGAGCCGAGCAGCGCCGAGCGCATCGCCTTCCACAGCGAGATCGCCGTCGTGACGACCTGGGGGTGCTCGAGCAGGCGCTCCTTGAGGGCCTCCGTGCGGCGCACCGTCTCCTCGTCGTTGAGCAGGTCGTGGGCGAGCTGGCCGAGCATCGAGTCGAGTGCCTCGCGGGCCCGGTGGTGCGGGTCGTCGCGGATGTCCTCCAGCCAGGCCATCGCCTGCACGTGCATCCGCGAGGTGACGACGTCGTTGAGCCGGGGCGGCGCCCACCAGGGCGCCCTCTCCTCCAGCACCCGGATGAACGTGTCGGGGTTGTCGCGCAGCCAGGTGTGCAGCTCGTCGACGGCGAGGTCGACCAGCCCGTGGTGCAGGTCGTCGCGCAGCACCTCCATCAGGGTCGTGCCCAGCAGCGGCGAGATCGGCTCGTCGCGGAACCGCGGGACGAGCGCCTGGCTGACCAGGTCGGCGACGTGGTCGTCGCGCACCTTCCCGAGGGCGATCACCGCCACCTCGGCGGCCTCGTCGACCACGCGGCGCGCGTGGGCGGGGTCCCCCAGCCATGCGCCCACCCGCGCCGAGATCGTCGCGGCGGCCACCCGCTCGCGGATGATGTCCTCCTGGAGGAAGTTCTCCCCGACGAACTCCTGGAGCCCCCTGCCCAGCTCGTCCTTGCGCTTGGGCACGAGGGCGGTGTGCGGGATCGGCAGCCCCAGGGGGTGCTTGAACAGCGCGGTCACGGCGAACCAGTCGGCGATCGCGCCGACCATCGACGCCTCCGCGCCGGCGTTGACGAACCCCCAGAAGCCGTCGCGACCGAGAGTCGCGACGTAGACGCAGGCGGCGAGCAGCAGCAGCCCGACCGCGACCGTGCGCATCCGGCGCAGCCCTCGTCGCCGGGCCTCGTCGGCGCCCGGGTCGGGGGTGATCAGCGTGATCGGCGGGGGGCTCGGGGACGAGCCGGCCGGCGAGGTGGCGGAGGTGGCGACCATGCGGGCCATCCTCCCCCACCACCCGTCACGCACCGCGTGCCAGAATGCCGCGCATGCCTCGCACCGTGATCACCTTCGGCACGTTCGACGTGTTCCATGTCGGACACCTGCGCGTGCTCGAGCGTGCCGCCGAGCTCGGCGAGCGACTGGTCGTCGGCGTCTCCGCCGACGCGCTCAACGAGCGCAAGAAGGGTCGTGCGCCGATCTTCAGCCAGCGCGAGCGCCTCGCGATCGTCGGGGCGCTCAAGGTCGTCGACGAGGTGTTCGTCGAGGAGAGCCTCGAGCAGAAGCGTGACTACCTCCTCGAGCACGGCGCCGACGTGCTGGTGATGGGCGACGACTGGGCCGGGAGGTTCGACGACCTGGCCGACGTCTGCGAGGTCGTCTACCTGCCCCGCACGCCCGCCATCTCCACCACGGCCATCATCGAGCACATCGCCGACCTCTGAGCCGACCTCTGAGCCGACCTCTGAGCCGACCTCTGAGCCGACCTCTGAGCCGCCGAGACCCCCGGCCACACCCGCCCGTCGACACCCTCGTCGGGGCGCGGCGGGGTTAGGGTCGGGCACGACATGATCGACACGAGGGGAACCATGCGCAGATTCGTCACCACCGCTGTGGCCATCGCACTGGTGGGCGGGGCGCTCGGCGCTCCGGCCGTCGCGGCCGCCAACGACCGTCCGGGCAGCACGCCCGGCACATCCGGGGTCCTCGACCCCTCTGACCTGTTCGAGCTCACTCCGGAGCCGGCCCTGCCCGTGCTGGAGGAGGACCTCGAGCCCACCGCCTCCGAGACCCTCGCGACCGCTCGCCGCGTGCTCGCCGGCGACGCCCGGGCGGGCGACCCGTCGGCGACCCTGGTGCTGCGCGACCTCTGGATGAAGCGCACCCAGCTCGAGGGCGACCAGCGTCGGCAGGCCGACGCGCTCCTCGCGCGCCCGACCGACGGCGTCACCGACCCCCAGGGGTTCGGCTACACCGAGGCCGAGGCAGCGCCGCTGTGCAACACCCGCATCTGCGTCCACTACGTCCCGACCGGGATCGACGCCCCGCCGTCGCCCGACTGGCCGGCCCAGAACCTCGCGGTGATGGACTCGGTGTGGTCGACCATCGTCGACCAGATGGGCTTCCGCGCGCCGGTGACCGACGGCAGCAGGGGCGGCGGCCCGCAGTTCGACGTCTACCTCAAGGACCTCGGCGGCTCCCTCTACGGCTTCTGCGCCGGCGAGAAGCGGGCCAAGAAGCGCACCGCGTCGGGCTACTGCGTGCTCGACAACGACTTCGCCGCGTCGCAGTTCCCCAACGGGACGCCGCTGGACAACCTGACCGTCACGGCAGGCCACGAGTTCTTCCACGCCGTCCAGTACGCCTACGACTACGCCGAGGACCCGTGGATGATGGAGTCCACGGCGACCTGGATGGAGGAGCGGATCGCGACCGCGGTCAACGACAACCGCCAGTACCTCCCGGTCAGCCAGATCTACGCCCCCAACATCCCGCTCGACGCCTTCAGCCGCACCAACGGGTTCCAGTACGGCAACTGGGTGTTCTGGGAGTACCTCACCTCGCGCTACGGCAACGGGCTGATGCTCAAGACCTGGAAGCAGGCCGGCAGCCTGAAGAAGGACGGCAAGAAGTACAGCCTCCAGGCCCTGCAGAAGGTGCTCAAGCGCAAGGGTGGCTTCACCAAGAACTACGCCCTGTTCGCCGCCGGCAACCTCACGCCCGCCGCCAACTTCCCCGAGGGCGCCGAGTATCCCGGCCCCAAGGTCCGCGGCGCCAAGCTGCTGAGCAAGCGCAAGCGCGCCAAGCGGTTCGGCACCAAGATCGACCACCTGGCCTCCGCGTCCTACGTCTACGGCCCCGGCAAGGGCCTCGACGGCAAGAAGTGGAAGCTCGCGCTGCGCATCACAGGCCCGGACAAGCGCACCTCGCCGGCCGCCGTGGTGGTCGTCCACCGTCTCGACGGCAAGCGCAAGGTCAAGCTGGTCAAGCTCAACCGGCGCGGCGACGGCACCACCAGGGTGCCCTTCGACAACCGCAAGGTCGCCGCGGTGTCGGTGACGCTGGTCAACGCCTCGACCCGCTTCCGCTGCGGGCGCAACACGGTGCTGGCCTGCGCGGGCAAGCCGCTCGACGACCGGCTGCGCTTCGCGGTGAAAGCGCGCGCCACGAAGTGACGCGCCGATGATCAGGAGCTGATCAGGAGCTGATCCGCAGCAGGGAGTGGAGCGCGGCGACGCACTCCTCCACCAGCTGCGACAACGGGACCGGGCGCTCGTCTGGCGGCACAGCCGACCAGGTGAGCGCCCGGTCCTCCGTGTAGGCCCACCAGGCGTGCACGACGATCCTGGTCGAGGAGCGCTGCGACTCCGGCACGCCGAGCGCCGCCACGACGCGGTCCGTGCTGACGTCGCGCACGGAGTCCATCACCTCGCTGACCCGCGGGTCGGCGACCCCGTGCCCGTGGACGAGCGCGAGGTAGGACCGGCGCCGGCGGTCGATCTGCTCGATCATCAGGCGCGTGGTCATCTCGACCTGCGCCTCCCCCGCCAGCGACTCGTCGGGAGCCGTGTTGCGCAGGATCCGGCGACCGGCCGCCGCGATGCAGGCGAGGTAGAAGTCGGTCTTGGTCGGGAAGTAGTGGAACAGTAGTCCGCGCGAGATGCCGGCCTCCGCGGCGATGTCGTCCATCGACAGGTCCTGGATCGGCGTCTCGACGATCATCGCGAGGCCGATGCCCACCAGCTGGCGGCGCCGGTCGTCGGCGCTCAGCCGTCGTCGTACGACGGGCGCGTCGGCGGGCGGCACCGGGGCGTCGGACATCTGTTGAGCATTGCTCAACAGTGTGCGAAGGTCAACGCCATGGACTTCTCCCTCTCCCCGCGCGCGGCCGACCTGCGCGAGCGCGTGCGCGCGTTCGTCACCGACGAGATCGAGCCCGTCGAGGCCGAGGCGCACCGCCGGATCACCCGGCTCCGCGAGTCCGGCGGCGACAACTGGACCCCCGACCCCGTCATCGCCGAGCTGCAGGCCAAGGCCCGCGCCCAGGGTCTGTGGAACCTCTTCCTCCCCGCCTCGCACGCCGGGCGGTACGCCGCCGACTTCGGCACCGACGGCGGCGACGGGCTCACCAACGTCGACTACGCGCCGGTCGCCGAGGCGATGGGCCGCTCGTTCCTGGCCCCGCTGGTCTTCAACTCCAACGCCCCCGACACCGGCAACATGGAGGTGCTGCTCAAGTACGGCACCGAGGAGCAGAAGCAGCAGTGGCTCGAGCCGCTCCTGCGCGCGGAGATCCGCAGCGCCTTCTGCATGACGGAGCCCGACGTGGCGTCGTCGGATGCCACCAACATGGCCGCCACCGCGGTGCTCGACGGCGACGAGGTCGTCATCAACGGCCGCAAGTGGTGGTCGACCGGCGTCGGCAACCCCGACTGCAAGGTCTTCATCTTCATGGGGCTCTCCGACCCCGACGCCGACCGGCACTCGCGCCACACCATGGTGCTGGTGCCCCGTGACGCCGAGGGCGTCGCCGTCGAGCGGATGCTCACCACGATGGGCTACTACGACGAGCCGCTGGGCCACGGCGAGGTCTCCTTCGACGACGTGCGGGTCCCGGCCTCCCACGTCCTGCTCGGCCCGGGACGCGCGTTCGAGATCGCCCAGGGCCGGCTCGGTCCCGGCCGGGTCCACCACTGCATGCGAGCGATCGGCCTCGCCGAGCGGGCCCTCGAGCTCGCCTGCGCCCGTGCGCTCTCGCGCACCGCCTTCGGCAAGCCGATCGCCAGCCTCGGCGGCAACCGCGAACGCATCGCCGACGCGCGGATCGCCATCAACCGCTCGCGACTGCTGGTGATGCACGCCGCCTGGCTGCTCGACCAGGGCTTGAGCCGGGAGGCCTACTCCGCGGTGAGCGAGATCAAGGTCGAGGTGCCGGCGATGGCCCTGGACGTGATCGACATGGCGATCCAGCTGCACGGCGGGGCCGGGATGTCCGACGACATCCCGCTCGCGGCCGCCTGGGTCGGGGCCCGCACGCTGCGGCTGGCGGACGGACCCGACGAGGTGCACCGCAACGTGGTCGCCAAGATCGAGCTCGGGAAGCACGCCTCGTGAGCGCCCCGTCGAGCAGCAGCGCGCGACGCGTCCTGGTCACCGGTGCCGCCTCGGGGCTCGGTGCCGCGCTGGTCACCGCCTTCCGCGAGAGGGGTGACGAGGTGCTCGCCACCGACCGGGTCGACGCCGACGGCATCGACCTCGTCCTCGACATCACCTCCGACGCCGACTGGGACGCGGCCGTGGACGCCGTCCGGGAGCGGTGGGGCGGTCTCGACGTGCTGGTCAACAACGCCGGCGTCGCCGGTGGCGGGCGGGTCGACCGCTGCACGATCGAGGAGTGGCAGTGGATCACCGACGTCAACCTCTTCGGCGCGGTCCGCGGCACCCGAGCGTTCGTCCCGATGCTCAAGGAGCGGCGCTCGGGCCACCTCGTCAACGTCGCCTCCCTCGCCGGGCTCGTGCACCCGGGCGGGATGGGCTCCTACAACGCGGTGAAGGCTGCTGTCGTGGCCTTCACCGAGACGTGCGGCCACGAGCTGGCGTCCCACGGCATCCGCGCGAGCGTCGTCTGCCCGTCCTACTTCCGCACCAACCTGATGGACTCCCTGCAGGGCAGCGACGAGGCAGTGGGCCGGGTGGTCGCCGGGCTGGTCGAGCGCTCGACCACCACCGCTGACGACATCGCCGCCGCGGTCCTGGCCGGCATCGACGCCGGCGACGACGTGATCGTGCCGGACGAGGCGGCCCGGCAGGCCTTCTTCCTCAAGTGGGCCGACCGACCGGCCTACGACGCGATCATGCGCGACCAGGCCGCGAAGCTCGAGGCGGGAGCGGGCTCGTGAGCGACGTGCCGGGCGCCCGCGAGGTGCGCGCGGAGGACGCGTTCGACGTCCCCCGGGTCGCGGCCTGGCTCCGCGACCACGCCGAGCACGCCGACGGGCTCGACGGCGAGCCGGAGGTCCGGCAGTTCACCGGCGGCGCCTCCAACCTCACCTACCTGCTGCGCTACCCCTCGGGCCGCGACCTCATCGTGCGACGCGCCCCGGCCGGCACCAAGGCGCGTGGGGCGCACGACATGCACCGCGAGCACGCCATCCAGTCGGCGCTCGCGCCGGTCTTCGGCTACGTCGCCCCGATGGTCGCCTTCTGCGACGACGCCGACGTCATCGGCGCCGACTTCTACGCGATGGAGCGGATCCCCGGCGTGATCCCGCGCAGCGAGTGGCCGGGCGACGTGCCCCTGTCCGCCGAGCAGGCGCGCAAGCTGTGCCTGCACGCCGTCGACGTGCTCGCCGAGCTGCACGGCATCGACCCCGGGGCGGCGGGCCTCACCGGTCTCGGCAAGGGCCGCGGCTACGTCCGCCGCCAGGTCGAGGGCTGGTCGACGCGCTACCGCAACGCCCGCACCGACGACGTGCCCGACCTCGAGTCGGTGATGGCGTGGCTCGACGCGCACCAGCCCGACGACGTGGCCACCTGCGTGATCCACAACGACTACAAGCTCGACAACCTGGTGCTCGCCGAGGACGACGTGACGCGCGTGGTCGGGGTGCTCGACTGGGAGATGGCGACCCTGGGCGACCCGCTGATGGACCTCGCGGGCTCGATGGCCTACTGGGTGCAGGCCGACGACGACGAGGAGTTCCAGCTGATGCGGCGGGTGCCGACGCACCTGCCGGGGATGCTGACCCGCGGCGAGTTCGTGGCGGCGTACGCCGAGCGCACCGGCCGGTCCGTCACGCCCGAGCAGTGGCGCTTCTACGAGGTCTTCGGGCTCTTCCGGATGGCGGTGATCGCCCAGCAGATCTACTACCGCTACGTCCACCGCCAGACGACCAACGAGATGTACGCCCTGTTCGGGGCGGCCGTGCAGGTCATCGGCCGCCGGGTCGACAGGTTGATCGCCAGGTGAGCAGCATCCTCCTCGTGCGGCACGGGCAGGCCTCGTTCGGCGCCGCCGACTACGACGAGCTCTCCCCGACCGGCCACGAGCAGTCGCGGCTGCTGGGCGCCGCCCTCGCCGCCCGGGGGGTCGTGCCCGACCTGGTCGTGACGGGCGGGATGAGGCGGCACGCCCAGACGGCGGCCGGCGTGCTCGACGGCGCGGGCTGGTCGACCCCGGCGGACGTCGACCGCGGTTGGAGCGAGTTCGACCACCTGCAGGTGCTGGCCGTCCACGACCAGCCCACCACGACGGGCGGCGAGTCGGAGAAGGCCGCCTTCCAGCGGTGGTTCGAGGAGGCGACGCGCCGCTGGACGTCGGGCGACCACGACGAGTCCTACGACGAGTCGTTCGCGGCGTTCACCGCCCGGGTGGGCGCGGCGCTCGACCGGCTGGCCGACGCGCTGCCCCGCAGCGGCACGGCCGTCGTGCTGACCAGCGGCGGACCGGTGGCCTGGGCGGCGGCCTCGCTCCTCGCCGACGGCGAGCCCGCGCGGACCGACCTGTGGCTGCGGCTCAACCCCGTGTCGATCAACACCGGCACCTCGACCGTCGTCCGTGGCTCGCGCGGCACCACGCTCGTGACGTTCAACGCCGCCGACCACCTCTCCCCCGACCTGATCACCTACCGCTAGGACCCCCGTGCCGACCACCCTCATCACCGGAGCGAGCAGCGGCCTGGGCGCCGAGATGGCCCGCCAGCTGGCCGCCCGCGGCCACGACCTCGCGCTCTGCGCGCGGCGGACCGACCGGCTCGACGCGCTGCGCGACGAGATCGTGGCCGCCCACCCCGAGCGCCGCGTGGCGGTCAAGGCGCTCGACGTCGACGACCACGACGCGGTCTTCCGCGTCTTCGGCGAGCTCCGCGACGAGCTCGGCGGACTCGACCGGGTCGTCGTCAACGCCGGGATCGGGAAGGGCCAGCCGCTCGGCACGGGCCGCTTCGACGCCAACCGCCAGACCGCGATGACCAACTTCGTCGGTGCGCTGGCCCAGACCGAAGCGGCGGCGGCGATCTTCCGCGCCCAGGACTCCGGCCACCTGGTGGTGGTCTCCAGCTTCTCGGCCCTGCGCGGCATGCCGCGCAACATGACGACCTACGCCGCCTCCAAGACCGCGGTCGCCCACCTCGCCGAGGGCTTCCGCGCCGACGTCCACGGCACGCCGATCAAGGTCACCGTGCTCTACCCGGGCTTCATCGTCTCGGAGATGTCGGCCACCGCCACCGCCACTCCCCTGGTCGCCTCGACCGAGAAGGGCGTGCGCGCCATGGTCGAGGCGATGGAGAAGGAGAAGGGCTCCGCCGTGGTCCCCGCCTGGCCCTGGGTGCCGCTGGGGTTCCTGATCAGGCGCGTGCCGGTGTCGGTGCTGCGACGTCTGGCCTAGCGCCGGCTCAGGTGCCTCGTTCGCCCGGGTGAGCCCGAGCCTGCTCGGGCCATGGCGGGGTGGATGTCGGTATGGCGGTGCAGAGTGTCCGGCATGGTCACATTCGAGGATCAAGACATGACTGGTGCCGAGTTTCGCGAGTGCGACATGACCCGGGCTCGTCTGATCGGCGTGGTGATGCAGGACGCGGTCATCGACGGGCTGGTCACCAACCTGGTGGTCAACGGAGTCGAAGTGACGGCGTACGTCGAGGCCGAGCTGGACCGGCGGCACCCGGTGCGAGCGCTGATGCGATCAACCGACCCCACAGACCTACGCGAGGCCGAGCGAGGCCTGCGGGACAGCTGGGCATCCACGGTCGCGCGACTGCGCGGCATGCCCGAGGGGTCAGAGCACCAGCGCGTCGGCGGCGAATGGTCGGCGGTAGAGACCCTGCGCCACCTGGTGTTCGTGCACGACTCGTGGTTCCGTCGCTGCTGCCTTGGGTCACCTCGACGGTTCACGGCAATCGGGTTGGCACCGGCCTTCGTGCCTGACCAGGAGGAGCAAGGCCTGGACCGAGCGGCTGCGCCTGGCCTCGACGAGGTGCTGACGGTGCGCGAGGAGCAGGCCGCCGAGCTCGAGCGTTGGTTGGCGAGCGTGACGACCGATGAGCTGTCGGCGCCCGCGCCCGTGCCTGCTGGGCCGGGCTGGCCGCCGTACGCCGCGGGGAAGACGGTGCTCGAGTGTCTGCGGGTGGTCTTGAACGAAGAGTGGGCGCATCACGGGTTCTGCGAGCGCGACCTCGACCTGCTGGGGGGTGATCGTCGGACGCGATGAGCCATCGGTGGGTACGAGCGGGGGCAGACCCGTGAGGTTCCCCTCCATCTCGACGGCAGGTCGACGAACAACGGCTGGGAAGCCGCCGCCCTTCTCCGTCACGCGGCGATGACGCACCCTCCCCACGCACGCCCAGCGGCAGCTCCGGATGGCCGACGCCTCGCACGCCATGGGCATGAGCGGGCGCCTTGAGTCGTCCTTGCCACACATCAGAACTGGTAGTTTCGCCAGGTGCGTCGTGGCGAGCTGTGGTGGGCGAGATCGACGGGAAGCGACCGGTGGTTGTGCTGTCGGACGAGGCGCGCTCTGAGGTCCACGTCATGCAGATCGTCGCACCGGCCACGTCGGCCGAGAAACGCGGCTTCCTGATCATGTCCGGCGACCAGGCGGTCGACGCCGACAACCGGCGCCGCATGGTCGCCGAAGCCGGTCAGGTTCAAGCCATCGGGATCGAGGTCTGGTTCGGCAGCTCGGAAGGGCTGGCCGAGGAAGGTGTCGTGCGAGTCGCGCTCCCGCAGAACGCGACGGTCTTCTGCACCTGGGGTACGCGCCTCGGCGAGGAACTTCTTGTCGAGCGGATCGGCGCCTGTTCGCCGGAGAAGCTCCGTGAGCTCGACGCCGCCATCCAGTTGGCCGGCCCCTGACGTTCACAGGTGCAGCGTTGTCGGCAACCGGATGGCACAACCAGACCATGCAGGAGGCGGACAGCGGCTGTCCGGGTGCTTTCCAGGTGGCGCGGACAGGCGGCCGAACGGCCAAGGTCGGGGCCGGCACCGATTCGTGCAGCGGACCCCACCTGGTCAGGGCAGCGTCACAGGCGCGTCGTACACGAACCAGGCAAGTGCCACGCAGTTGGCGATGACCGTGAACCAGAAGATCGTGCGGAACGGTTGCTTGGTCGTCTTGTGTCGGAAGACCCGTCGCGCGACCAGCGCACCCGGCCAGCCACCCAGGAGGGCGATCGTGTGGAGGGTGGACTCCGACGTGCGCCACCTCCCCTGTTCCGCTGCGGACTTGTCGGCGCCGTACATCAGGAACGCCACTCCGCTGCACAGGCCGTAAGCAGCCAACAGCGTGACTGGCAGCTCGTCCAGCACGAGAAGGCCCACCAGGAGGGTGAAGAACAGCGTCGCTGCGGCGAGCGCCAGGGGCATCCCGGGGGCGCCTGGACGGCCGGCCCAGACGGCGCCGACGTATCGCACCTCCGATGCACGCGCCCGGTTGCGCTCGTCTCGAAGCTCGGCGTAGGTGACCTCGCACCCGGTGACGGGCCGCCGACCACGAGGGAACGCACTTACGTGCACGAACACACGCGGGCCTCCAACAGCGGGCGTGATGAAGCCGAAGCCCCGGTCGTCGTTCCAATCCGCCAGGACCCCCTGCTGCCGCCCGACGACGGCGTCAGAAGTCACGTCTTCGGCTCCTTGGCTCGGGTGTCGCCAGGCTGGTCAGCCTGGATCGCGGCACAGGTGGCTCCCGCCCTCGGAGCACCGAGCACCTGTGATCGGCATTATGCGACGTTCGATCTCGCGACGGGCCGAACTCCGAGAAGACGTGACACGAGCGTGCCCAGGCGAGCGGAGACATCGTCGGTCAAACGGCGATGACCCTCACGTCCTCCTGGTGAAGCGGACGTCGCCGTTGGGGAGGCGCGCAGCGTTGTACGCCGGATCGTGGGCGCGGTGGTGATGGTGGCTGCAGAGCAGGACGCCGTCGTCGAGGTCGGTGCGGCCGCCGGAGAGCCAGGGGTTCCAGTGGTGGGCCTCTGCCCAGGTGCCGGGGATGTCGCAGCCCTCGCCGCGGCAGGTGCGGTCCCGGATGAGCAGGGCGCGCTGCTGGGCGGGGCTGAACAGGCGGCGGGTGCGGCCGAGGTCGAGGACCTCCGAGGGGCCGCCGAGGACGGCGGGCACGATCCTCGCGCTGCACGCGAGCCGGCGGGCCTCGGCGGCCGTGATCGTGTCCCCGGACCCCGCCGGGCCGTCGGAATCTCCGGGCACGGTCGGGGCGATGAGCCCGGCGGTGGCGAGGTCGGCACGCAGTGAGTCGAGACCGATCGTGACGACGAGGGTGGTGGCGTCGCCGCCGTGGACCGGGAGGCGGCGCGGGTCGACGGCCTCGAGGAGCCGGCAGAACGCCTCGCCGAGCTTGCGCGGGTGCGGGAGCCGTCCGACCGCGTCTCCCGCGGCAGGGGCGGTCGTGCCGTCGTCGCGGCGGGGGTTGGTGTACGCCGTGAGGTAGGTGACGAACCGGTGCGCGACGGCGTCGGGGACGAGCGAGGTGATCCGGGTGGTGCCGTCACCGAGCCGGCGCACGGTGGTGCGGGTCTTGCGGTGCGCCTCGGCCTCGAGCTCGGCCAGCCGCCGGGCCTCGGCGTCGTCGACGAGCTCGGGGGCGACGGTGGCGAGGATGTGTCGGCCGACCTTCGCGAGCCGCTGCGGGTCCAGGGTCGCGGCGTGGCCGACCAGGGCACCCTCGGCAGCGGCGAGGACGTCGCCGGGGACGGTGTCGGGCAGGTTGTCCAGCGCCCGCACGATGACGCGGGCCTGGGCGAGGGTGGCCGACCCCTCCCGCAGCGCGGCACCGACCACCGGCCAGCGCCGGTCGACCGCCGACGCGAGGCGCAGGTCGGCGCGGGCGTCCTCGGGACGCGACAGCGTGGCCCACGCGAGCCAGCCGGCGGCGTCGCGGGCGGCCGCACCCGCGGCCACGTCACCGGCGCCAGCCAGCACCCGCAACCTCAGCTCCGCCAGCCGGGTCTCGAGCCGGATCAGCTCGCCCAACGCGGCGGCCTTGTCGGACGTCGACATGAACGTCGGGTTGGTGTCCGCGACGCTCTTGAGCGTCTCGTCGATGATGCCCGCGGCAGCGAGGATCGGGTGGGTCACAGGTGGTCCCCTTCCCGTCGGCGTCGTGCGAGCGTAGCTCGATCCTACCGCCCTTCTGGCGTTATTCGAATACATGTTCGATCAAGGAATCCGCAAGAGATGCCCCCATCCCAGGGACCTTGCGCGCGCCCGTCGCTCGGAGGACGTGCGGCAGCGGCCAGCGCGGTGACGGTGCCGACCTGGCGCGCCGCGCGTCGTCGTACGGGCGTGGCGCGCCCGACCGGGGGTAGGTTCGCGCGCATGGACATGCTGCGGGGGCCCCAGATCGCCGAGGCGGACCTGACCGACTGGCGCAAGCTCGCCCAAGGACTGCACGCGCGCTACCTGACCGACGGCTTCGGCGCCGCGGTCCGGTTCGTGACCGCGATCGGTGAGGCGGGCGACGCGATCGGCCACCACCCGAGGGTGAGCATCGGCACCGGGCACGTCGACCTCGAGCTGGTCACGGGCGACGCGATCTACCGCGACGACGAGGGCACCGAGCACGTCGTCGAGTGGGTGACCCAGCAGGACATCGACCTCGCCCGCCGGATCACCGACATCGCCGCCGACCACGGGCTGACTGCCGACCCGGCGTCCGTCAGCGAGGTCGAGCTCGGCCTCGACACCTCGCGCTCGGCGACGGTCGCGCCTGTGTGGGCCGCGCTCCTCACGGGAGATGCCGACTCGCAGGGCAGGGGCTCGCCCGGCGACGAGGTCCGCGACGCCACCGGACGCGTGCCCAACCTGTGGTTCGACGACAGCGCCGACGAGGGCGCGTCCCACCAGCGGCTCCACGTCGAGGTGTACGTGCCGCTCGAGGTGGTCGAGGAGCGGATCGCCGCCGCCGTCGCCGCGGGCGGGACGGTCGTCGACGACACCCAGTCGCCCGGGCTCACCGTCCTCGCCGACCCCGACGGCAACACCGGCGTCGTCTGCGCCGACGTGTCCGCGGCCGGCAGGGGCTGACGCAGTCGATCGCCCGTCGTCTCGCCTGAGCCCGTCCAGGAGCCGGGTCAGGACAGTCCCACCTCCCTGAGCTGGCGGCGGCGAGAGGCGATGTCCAGCTTGCGGAAGACGTGGCGCAGGTGGGCGTCGATCGTGCGCGGGCTGAGGAACAGCTGCGAGGCCGCCTCCCGCGAGGTCGCCCCGGTGGTCATCACCGACGCGACCCGGACCCACAACGCCTCCCGTCCCTGGAGGCCGACGATCCGGCGAGCACATCGGTGACTTTCACCGACGCGGTGGTGCCGTCATCAGCACGAGCCTGATGACACACCACCACCTCGACCCGAAGGATCCCCATGTCCACCAGTCCCGTCATCGATGTCGCCGACCTCCACGTCACGTACGGCGACTTCACCGCCGTCAAGGACCTCTCGTTCCAGGTCGGACAAGGCGAGCTCTACGCCCTCCTGGGCACGAACGGGGCCGGCAAGACGTCCAGCCTCGAGGTCGTGGAGGGTCACCGGCCGGCCGCCTCCGGCGCGGTCCGGATCTTCGGGCAGAGCCCGATGGACAGGCGCGCGGTGCGGCCGCGGATGGGCATCATGCTGCAGGAGAGCGGCTTCTCCGCCGACCTGACGGTGCGGGAGTCGGTGGGCCTGGTCGGCTCGTTGAGCGGGCGGCTGGACGACGTCGACCGGTTGCTCGACGTCTCCGGTCTCACCCGCCGGGCCGACACCCGCGTGGCGCAGCTGTCGGGGGGCGAGAAGCGCCGCCTCGACTTCGCCACGACGATCTACGGCGGGCCCGACCTGGTCATCTTGGACGAGCCCACGACGGGTCTGGACATCCAGTCCCGCGACGCGCTCTGGGACGCCGTCGAGCGGCTGCGCGAGGACGGCGCCACGATCGTGCTCACCACCCACTACCTGGAGGAGGCGCAGGAGCGCGCGGACCGCATCGGGCTCATGCACGAGGGCACCCTGCGACGCGAGGGCACCGTCACCGAGCTCACCGAGTCCCTGCCCTCCGTCATCACCTTCACGCTCCCCCCCGGCGCGCCCGAGCCGCCCCTCGTCGGCGCGCTCAACGGCGCCTTCCATGTCGAGACCTTCCGCCTGCAGGAGGACCTCCACCGGCTGCTGGGCTGGGCGGACGACTCCGGGGTGGAGCTGCGGGAGCTGGCCGCCGGGCCGACGCGGCTCGACGACGTCTTCCGCACGCTCGATGCGGCCTGAGGCCTCTGCGCCGCCACCCACCGCACCCGCGCCCGCCGACCGGCGTACGCCCCCACACCCGAAGGGAACCACCCATGCTCGAGATCGCTCGCAGCGAGCTCATCCAGATCTTTCGCAACCGGCTCGTCCTGGTCACCGGACTCGTCATCCCGGTCGCCGTCGGCGGCTACTTCGTCCGCCAGCACGAGACCTTCTCCGAGCTCGGCAGCCTCGGCTACGTCGCCGGGATCGTGATGTTCACCGTGCTCGCGTTCGGCCTCTACACCACCGCCGTGACCACCCTGGCCGCGCGCCGGCAGAACCTCTTCCTCAAGCGACTGCGCTCGACCGCGGCGAGCGACCGGAGCATCCTCGCCGGGCTGGTCCTGCCCATCACGGTCATCTCGCTCATCCAGGTCGTCGCCATCCTGGTCGTGCTGGGGGCGGTGGTCCGCAGCCCCGCGCACGTGCCGCTGCTGGTCGTCGCGGTGCTCGCGACGACGGCGATGATGCTCGCCCTCGCGCTGGCCACCGCCGGGCTCACGAACTCGCCCGAGCACGCCCAGGTCACCACCCTGCCGGTCAGCCTCGCGGTGATCGCGATCGCGAGCTGGGTGGGGATCACCGGCACGGAGGAGCTGGCCTACCTCAAGCGCCTCCTTCCCGGTGGCGCGGCGACCGAGCTGGTCGTCGACGCCTGGAACGGTGGGGTGCCCCTCCGCGACTCGCTCCCCCTGCTGGCGCCCACGCTCGCCTGGGTCGCCGCCTCCGTGGCGCTCGCCGAGCGATTGTTCCGGTGGGAGCCGCGCCGATGATCGCGGAGTCGGTCGTCGACGGCCGCTACGCGGTGGGTGACGTCATCGGGCGGGGCGCCACGGCCGAGGTCCACCGCGGCCACGACCTCCGCTCGGGGCGCCCCGTCGCCATCAAGGTGCTGCGCCAGGACCTCGCCCGCGACCCGGCCGCCCGGTCCCGGTTCCGGCGCGAGGCACGGACCGTGGCTCGCCTGGACCACCCCGCCATCGTGTCGGTCTACGCCGCTGGCGACAGCGCCGACGAGGGGCTCGGGGGCGAGACTGCCGGCGGGGTCCCGTTCCTCGTCCTAGAGTACGTGGCGGGGCGCACCCTGCGCGAGCTCCTGGCGACCCGCGACCTCGGGCGCGACGAGGCGATCCACTACCAGACCGGGATCCTCGCCGCGCTCGACGCCAGCCACCGGGCGGGCGTCGTCCATCGCGACGTCAAGCCGGCCAACGTGATGATCACGCCCGAGGGCGCCGTCAAGCTGCTGGACTTCGGCATCTCGAGCGCCGGGACCGACCCCGCCGCGACCCAGACCCACGGGCGGACGTTCCTCGGGACCCCGTCGTACACCTCCCCCGAGCAGGTGCGGGGTCACCCGGTGGATGCCCGCAGCGACCTCTACGCCGCCGGCTGCGTGCTCCACGAGCTGCTGACGGGGCGGCCGCCGTTCGTCGGGGACGACGCCGTCTCCGTGGCCTACCAGCACGTCCACGAGGCGCCCGCCGCCGTCAGCACCGCCCTCGCCCCGCTCGACGCGGTGCTGGCGAGGGCCCTGGCCAAGGAGCCGGACGACCGGTTCCAGGACGCGTCCACGTTCCGCGACGCGCTCCTGTCCGCGGCGTAGCAGCGACGCGAGGGCGGTCGTTCCTCGCCCGAGGGGCTGTCAGCCGCCGCCCGGCGAGGCGCTGGTCGGCCGGGCGTCAGGGTCGTGGATCGGGTCACCGCGCTCGTCGAGGTGCGCGTGCACGGCCCGCTGCGCGTACGTCGTGGGTGGGCCACCGACGCGCAGCCTCGAGTGACCGGGGCCCGTCGCCCCCGGCAGGCCGACCTCGACGAAGAGGTCCTCGTGCTCGGCGGCGTAGAGCTGCTCGCACGTCTCCAGGTCCGCCAACGACCACAACTCGCCCAGCTCGTGGTCGAGCGCGGCGGCGACGGCGGCTCGTCGCTCGTCCCACCGGCCGTCGTCGGCGAAGAGCCGCAGGAACCGCGAAGGGGTCATGTCGGCGAGGAGCGCCCGCACCGACTCGCGGGACACGACACCCGCGCCGCCGCCGACGGGGTCGGGCGCGGGGCCGGGGCGGGCGGTGGCGAGGAGGACGCGCGCCACCCAGTCGGCGCCGGCGTCGAACGCCACGGGCACGTGCTGCGCAGCGGCATGGTCCATGACCCGGCCCAGCCACCAGATCCGGCGCATCGTCGCTCCCGCGTAGATCACCGAGCCGGCAGGCGAGATCCCGCGGCCCTGGCGAAGCGCGACGAGCGCGTCGACGTCGTCGCGGGAGAAGTCGCTGTCGACGTGGGCGAGCCGGGAGGGCGCCGGCATCTCGGCGAGCCGCTCCCCTGCCCGGGCGGCGCTCGCCTCAGCGGCCAGGCACTGGAGCATCGAGCGGATCCAGACGCAGAGGACCGCGACGCGCGCGGCGGCCAGGCCGGTGCCCGGCCTCGCGGGGCCGGTGGGGTCGGTCCCGTCCGCGGTCAGGGTCGGTCGTGCCCCGTCGACGGTGCCGCGGCTCGAGCAGTCGAGCAGCAGCCCGTCCGGCGTGCACCCGGCCACCGCGATGACGCCCGGGGCGCGGGCGAGGTCGTCGAGGGTGCCCGGGCGCGGACCCCAGTCGCCCGCGGCCGCCACCACGAGCCGGTTGCTCTCGCGCAGGAACCGGGTGGCGTGCGCCAGCGGGTCGGACTCGGGATCCCGCGAGCGGGTCACCCCCAGGCTGAGGCGGTAGACGTGCGCGTCGTGGGCCTTGGCGGCATCCAGCGCGTGGAGGAGGCGCAGCCGGGTGCGCGGGTAGCGCGGCCACGTGCGCAGCACCTCGAACCTCGGGTCGGGAGGCACTCCGGCGGGCCAGGCCAGGAGGGGCAGCCCGCGGAACACGATCCCGCCGTCGGCGGTGTCGTACGGGTCGCCGTCGCGCAGGTCCGGAGGGGCGGGCAGGAGGTGCACGTCGAAGCGTCGTGCCATGCCTGCCTCCCTCGGTCCCCGGCCACGTGGCGGGACCGCCCTCACTCGTGGGGCGTGGACGTCACCGTGGCGGTGCCGCGGACCTGCCGGTCCCGGGCCATGGCCCGGACCCCGTCGGTCACGCCCATCCGCTCTCCCGTTCCTGCGGCTCCCCCTGCTCGGGGCGCCTACGTCCACGGTGACCCCTGCCCCGCGCCACGGTCAAGGCCGGACGGCCCGGGTCGCCGACGCCGATCGGGGAGGATCCGAGCCACCTGGTGACCGACCCGGATCCGCCACGATCACGCGGGCGCGGTCAGTAGTCGTCGGGCTCCGCGGGCTCGGGCTCGCGGGTGACGTGCATCGCGGCCTCCTCGGCCGACGCGCCGGCGCCGTCGATGCCGACGTCGTGGGCGATCTCCTGCTTGTCGCGGTCCTCGCCCAGACCCTGGTCGGGAGCGACGAGGCGGCCGGTGCGCTCGTCGGGCTCGTCGAGGCCGAGCTGCTCGTCGAGCGCGTTCTCGTCCTCGCTGTCGTCGTCGGCGTCGTCCTGGGCGTAGGGGTCGGGGTCCGGCTCCTCCTCGGCCAGCCGCTCGTCGAGGGACTCGCCCTGGCGGCGCTCGGCCTCGGTCGGGTAGTCGTCGTAGCCCTTCGGCGCGCGGTCGGGCGGGGAGTAGCCGCGGTCGAGCACGTCGTCGAGGTCGGTGTCGTCGAGCGTGTCCTCGGGCTGGAGCTGGTCCTCGTCGTCGATGGACATGTCGAGGTAGGTCTCGCGGTCCTCCGTCATGCCTACAGACCTACCCGACCCGCGCGGGGCGGGCAAGGGCCGGACGGGACCGCTCAGCCGAGCTCGCGCTCGAGCGCCTCGGTCAGCAGCGTCACCAGCGCCTCGGTCTGGATGTTGGCCGACGACGACACCTCCTCGTCGGAGCCGTCGAGCGCCCGGGCGGCGAGGCCGGCCTTGGAGTCGATCAGCTCGGCGATGCGGGTGTCGATGGTCTGCGCGGCGATGATGCGCCACGCGGTGACCGGGTCGCTCTGGCCGATGCGGTGCACGCGGTCGATCGCCTGGGTCTGCTCGGCGTCGGTCCACGACAGCTCGGAGAGCACGACGTTGGAGGCGACCTGCAGGTTGACGCCGACGCCGGCCGCGGCCAGCGAGCAGACGATGACCTGGACGTCGGGGTCGTTGACGAAGGCGTCGATCGCCTTCTCGCGGGCCCGGGGCGTCTGGTCACCGCGGATCGAGGTGTGCTTGAGGCCGCGGCGGGTGAACGTGTCCTCGGCGATGTCCATCACGTCGACGTGGCGGGCGAAGAAGACGACCTTGCCGACGTTGCGGGCCAGCTGCGCGGCGTAGTCGGCGGCCAGGCCGGCCTTGGCGCGCCCGATCCTGCGGAACATCGAGAAGACGTTCTCGCCGCCGGTGCCGGAGTCCATCTCCTCGCGCTCCCACGTCGCGACGCGGCGGACGAGCTCGTGGTCGATGCCGTCGACGACCGAGCCCGTACGACGTGTCTCGAGCGCGGCCCTGTAGCGCTGCACGAGGCGACGGGCGAGGTCGTCCTCGGCCGCCCGGATGGAGCGGGTGTCCTCGTCGTCGAGCTCGACGGGGATGTCGGCGATGCGGCGGGCCGGGATGTCCTCGGCCACGTCGACCTTGCGGCGACGCACGATGCCCATGTCGATGACGGCCTTGCGCGCCGCGGGGTAGAACGGCGGGTCGGCCGGGGTCAGGTCGGTCTCCTCGAGCGCCTCCATCAGCCGGGCCAGCGGCTTGGTGTCGTCGATCCAGCCCAGGAACTGCCAGATCGCGCGGAAGTCCTCGATGTCGTTGATCAGCGGGGTGCCGGTCAGCGCCATGAGCAGCGGGCGGGCGGTGCGCGCGCGGAGCTGCTCGGAGAGCTCGAGCACGTGGCGCGAGCGCTGCGAGGTCTTGTTCTTGATGAAGTGGGCCTCGTCGACGACCATCCCGCGGAAGCCGAAGGAGCCGAGCCAGCCGACGTGCCGGTCGAGGATCTCGTAGTTGACGATGATGACGTCGGCGAACGCGTCGACCTCGTCGCCGTCGCCGTGGATCACGGTGGCCCGGCGGCGGGGCGTCCAGCGCTCGGTCTCGCGGGCCCAGTTGGTCTTGACGACGTTGGGGCACACCACGAGCAGCGGGAACGCGTCGGCGGCCTGCGCGGCGAGCAGCGCCTGCGCGGTCTTGCCGAGGCCGGGCTCGTCGGCGAGGAGGAAGGTGCGGTGGCCCTCGGCCGCGGCGGCGATGAGTCGCGCCTGGTGCGGCATCAGCTCGAGCTTGCCGGGGGCGCTGAGCGAGGTGGCCTCGGGCAGGTCCATGCACGAGGAGGCGCCACCGAGCTCGAAGGAGCGGAAGAGCGGGCCGAGGAGCTCCCACGACGACAGCCGGCCGTGGATGCTGCGGCGCTCGCGGCCGATGCCGAAGTCGGGCACGAGGAACGGGTTGGCCAGCTGGTGCTGGACCACCGAGCGGGGCACCACGCGGCGCTCGCCGAGACCGGGGCCGGCCTCGTCGTCGGGCTTGGGCTCCTCGGGGGCCACCTCGACGCCGGCCCGGCGCAGCATCTCCAGGCGCAGGTCGCGGGCGCTGTCGGTGACCACGGCCTCCTCCGAGAGCAGGCCGAAGAGCGAGGGGTCGCGGGTGGCGGTCTTGGCCAGGATCGTGGCGATGCCGTCGAGGCGCTTGAGCTCGTCGGCCTTCTGGGCCTCGCTCAGCTCGGTGGAGGCCCGCACGTCGGTGCGGTGCTCGCGCACCAGCAGCGCGACGACCTGGAAGCGCACCCGCTGGCCGGGGGCGAGCGGGCCGCGCTGCACCGCCGACTCGAGCTCGCGCACGGCGCGCGCCAGGACCGGGACGATGCCCTCGTTGTCCTTGTGGCGGGCGTGCGCAGGGGTGCGGCGACTGCCGCGTTGGCGCTGGCGCTGGGCCAAGGTGGTCCTCCCGGACTGGGTACGCGTCGTGGAGCAGGCGACCCGTACGGCTCTGCCTGGCACGCCACGGCGTGGAGGTGTGGAGCGGGCGTCAGGTGCGCGGTGGCGACGGATCAGGGGCGATCACTGCGGCACGGCGTCTGGACGCTCGGACCACTGTACCGCCCGCGCGGCGGTTGCCGGTAAACGCATTGCCTCAGCGCGCCGCGCGGTGGTCGACGATGCGGCGCATCTTGCCCACCGAGCGCTCGATGGAGGCCACGTCGACGACCTCGACGCCGACACTGACGCCGATGGAGGCCTTGATCCGCTGCTGCAGCTCGGACTGCGCGTGGGCGGCCTCGGTGTCCGTCGTGGCGTCGCGTCGCTCGACCCGCACGGTGAGGCTGTCGAGGTTGCCCCGGCGCTCGAGGTGGCACTGGAAGTGCGGCGAGAGGGTCGCGATGCCGAGCACGATCTCCTCGATCTGCGTGGGGAACAGGTTGACCCCGCGCAGGATGATCATGTCGTCGGTGCGTCCGGTGATCTTCTCCATCCGCCGCATGCTGCGGGCGGTGCCGGGCAGCAGCCGGGTCAGGTCGCGGGTGCGGTAGCGCAGGACCGGCATCGCCTGCTTGGTGAGCGTGGTGAGGACCAGCTCGCCCTCCTCGCCGTCGGGCAGCACCTCGCCGGTGACGGGGTCGATCACCTCGGGGTAGAAGTGGTCCTCCCAGACGTGCAGGCCGTCCTTGGACTCCACGCACTCGCTCGCCACCCCGGGACCGATCACCTCGGACAGGCCGTAGATGTCGACCGCGTGCATGTCGGTGCGCTCCTCCATCTCCCGGCGCATGTCGTTGGTCCACGGCTCGGCGCCGAAGATGCCGACCTTCAGCGACGTCGAGCGCGGGTCGACGCCCTGGGCCTCGAGCTCGTCGAGGACCGAGAGCATGTAGGACGGGGTGACCATGATGATGTCGGGCTCGAAGTCGAGGATCAGCTGCACCTGGCGCTGCGTCATGCCGCCCGAGACGGGCACGACGGTGCATCCCAGCCGCTCGGCGCCCGCGTGCGCGCCGAGGCCGCCGGTGAAGAGCCCGTAGCCGTAGGCGTTGTGCAGCACCATCCCCCGCCGGCCGCCCGCGGCCCGGATCGAGCGGGCCACGACGTCGGCCCACATGTCGAGGTCGTCGCGGGTGTAGCCGACGACGGTCGGCTTGCCGGTCGTCCCGCTGGAGGCGTGCACGCGCACGACGTCCTCGCGCGGCACCGCGAACATCCCGAACGGGTAGTTGTCGCGCAGCGTCGCCTTGGTGGTGAACGGCAGCCGGCCCAGGTCCTCCAGCGACCGTACGTCGTCGGGGACGACGCCGGCCTCGTCGAGGGCGCTGCGGTAGTGCGGGACGTTGTCGTAGGCGTGGCGCACCGACCACTGGAGCCGCTCGAGCTGGAGGGCGCGCAGCTGCTCGACGGGTGCGGTCTCGATCGGCTCGAGGTCGCCGGGCTGCGGAGTCAGGTCGTGCACGGTGGGGTCCTCAGGGTGGCGGGTCGGGTCGCGGGTCGGGTCGTGGGAGGCTGGGGCTCATGACGGAGGGAGCGACGCGGCGCGGACGCCCGGGCCACGACCAGCACTCCGTGGTGCGGGTGGCGGTCGAGCTCTTCAACCGGCAGGGCTACGACGCCACCAGCGTCGGCGACGTGGCCCGCGAGCTGGGGCTGACCAAGTCGGCGATCTACCACCACGTGCCGAGCAAGGAGCACCTGCTGCAGAGCGCTGTGGACGAGGCGCTCGACGCGCTCACCGCCGCGCTCGACGAGGTGGCGGAGACCGAGGGCCTCGACGCCGGCCAGCGGCTGCGGGTGGCCGTGCGGGCCAGCGTGACGGTGCTGGTGCACCACCTGCCGGCGGTCACGCTGCTGCTCCGGGTGCACGGCAACACGCCCGTCGAGAAGGCGGCCCTGGCGCGCCGGCGCGCGATCGACGAGCGACTGGCCGACATGGTGCGCGACGCGGTCGACGAGGGCGTGCTGCGCGACGACCTCGACCCGCTCGTGATCAGCCGGCTGCTGTTCGGGATGGTCAACTCGCTGGTCGAGTGGGTGCGTCCCGGCATCGACGCCGACGCGCTCGGCGACGCCCTGGTGGCGCTGGCCTTCGACGGTCTCACCCACGGGACAGCACCCGGCTCCGGCCGCGGAACTGCGCGATGACCTCGCCGGCGTCGGGGTCGTCGGCACGCACGGTCACGTCGTAGAGCCCGGACCGACCGCGCAGCCACACCTCGCGCGCCCCGGCGTGGAGCGTCTGGCCCAGGCGCGCGGGCGCCAGCAGGTCGACGGAGAACCCCGCCGCCACCGTCACGGGCCCGCGGGAGTTGCAGGCGAGCGCGAACGCCGAGTCGGCGAGCGACGCGACCAGGCCGCCGTGGCACAGGTCGTGGCCGTTGACCATGTCGGGACGCACGACCATCGAGACCCGCGCGGCGCCGTCGCCGACGTCGGCGAGCCGCATCCCGAGCATGGCGCTGGCCGCGTCGGCCGCCCACATCTCGCGCGCCGGGTCAGGCATCGAAGTCGATGGTCACGGCGTCGCCGACCGGATAGGTCTGGCAGGTCAGCACGAACTGCCGGGCGACCTCGTCGGGCTCGAGGGCGTAGTTGCGCACCATCTCCACGTCGCCCGCGACGACCTTGGCCCGGCAGGTGCCGCACACCCCTCCCTTGCACGCGAACGGCAGGTCGCTGCGCACGGCCTGGGCGGAGTCGAGCACCGTCGCGCCCCGCGGCATCGGCGTGGTCGTCGTACGCCCGTCGAGGACGACGGTGACGTCGCTCGTCACGCCCTCGACCACGCGGTCGGCGTGGTGCAGCTCCGGCGGCGGCTCGTCGACGTAGAACAGTTCGAAGTGCACCTTGTCCTCGGGCACACCCAGCTCGGCGAGCACGGCGCGGGAGTCCTCGATGAGGCCGAGCGGGCCGCAGAGCCACACGTGGTCGAGCGCCCCCAGCGGCACCTTCAGCGGCAGCAGCCGGCGCAGTCGGGCGGCGTCGAGGCGCCCGCTGAAGAGCTCGACGTCGCGGGGCTCGCGCGAGAGGACGTGCACGAGGTCGAAGCGCGGGCCGTGCAGGTTCTTGAGGTCGCTGAGCTCCTCGGCGAACATCACCGACGTCGTCTCGCGGTTGCCGTAGAGCAGGGTGACCGAGCTGGCCGGGTTGGCCAGCACGGACGCCGCAATCGAGAGCATCGGGGTGACGCCCGACCCGGCGGCGATGCACAGGTGGCGCCCGGCCATCGCCGGGTCGGCACGGAAGCTGCCCGACGGCGCGGCGACCTCGATCCGCTCCCCCGGCCCGACCTCGCGGATGAGCCAGGACGAGAACATGCCCCCGGGGATCTCGCGCACCCCGATACGGGGCGCGGCGCCGGCCGGGGCGCAGATGGAGTAGCTGCGGCGGTGCTCGACCCCGTCGACGACCCGGCGCAGCGTCAGCGACTCCCCCGGCTCGAAGGCGAACACGTCACGCAGGTCGTCGGGGACCTCGAAGGTGACGGCGGCCGAGTCGTCGGTGAGCGGCTCGACGCGGCTCACGGTCAGCTCGTGGAAGGCGGTGGCCACGCTCAGATCTCCTTGACGTGGTCGAAGGGCTCGCGGCAGGCGGTGCAGCGGTAGTGCGCCTTGCAGGCGGTGGAGCCGAACTCCGAGACCAGCTCGGTCGCGGCCGAGCCGCACTGCGGGCAGCGGACCTGGCGGGCCGTCGGCAGCAGGGTGAGCGGGATCGGCCCGGTCGCCGACGGCGCAGGTCCGGGAGGCGAGATGCCGGCCGCGGCGAGGGCGGCGCGGCCGGCGGGCGTGATCCAATCGGTCGTCCAGGCCGGGGTGAGGCTGACGCGCACCTCGACGCGGGCGAAGCCCGCCGCCTGCAGCTCGCGCACCAGGTCGTCGCGCATCGTCGCCATCGCCGGACAGCCGGAGTAGGTCGGCGTGATCTCGACGACGACGTGGGAGTCGCCGACCACCTCGACGTCACGCAGCACGCCGAGGTCGGCCAGCGTCAGCACCGGGAGCTCGGGATCGGTGACCCGCTCCGCCACGCGGCGGGCGCGCTCGGTCGTGCGGCTCGTCAGCCTCACCACAGCCCCCTCGGGTGGGCCCGCGCGACCGACTGCATCTCGGCGAGCATCCGGCTCAGCGGCTCGCCGTGCATGCCGTCGCGGCCGGTACGGCCGAGCACCCCGGCGCGCCGGGCGACCTCGGGGCGCGGCACGTCGGCGGCGGCCAGCACCTGCCCGAGGACGGCCTCGGCATCGTCGCGCACCGTCGCGGGGTCGACGCCCACCCCGCCCGCGGCCGCGGCCGCCTCGACCGGGTGGGTGTCGAACAGCTCGGGCCACAGCGGCCACAGGGCGTCGAGCGCGGCGACGAGCCGGCGACGCGACTCGTCGGTGCCCCCGGCGAGGGTGACGAACCACCGGGCGGCGTAGTCGCGGTGGTAGGCCAGCTCCTTGACGCCCTTGGCCGCGACGGCCGCGAGCACGTGGTCGCGGCTCTCCCGCAGCCGCTCGAAGGTCGCCAGCCGCCAGACCGAGAACAGCAGCACCCGCACCGTGGCCTCGGCGAAGTCGCCGTTGACCAGCTCGACGAGCCGCACGTTGCGGAACTGGTGGGCGTCGCGGAAGAACGCCAGCGCGTCGTCGGGCGGGGCAGGCGAGCCCTCGGGGAGCGTCGGCACGAGTGACGCGTCGGCCTTCGCGGCGCGGGCGAGCAGGAGCCGCGCCTGGCCGAGCAGGTCGAGCGCCAGGTTGGACAGCGCGATGTCGTCCTCGAGGTCGGGCGCGTTGCTCGTCCACTCCGAGACCCGGTGCGACATCACCAGCGCGTCGTCGCCGAGCATCAGCGCGTACGCCGCCAGCTCCGCGGCGTCGACGCCCTCGGGGACGGTCGTGTCGACGCCGGCGAGCGGGTCCTCGCCGTGTCCGTCAGGAACGGGGGCGGCGCCGAACGCCCAGTGGGCGTCGTTGACGAGCAGCCCGGAGTAGGCGCTGTCGTGCTCGTCCTCGTCGGGTGTCGCGATGTGGGAGTCCATGGCCTCGATCCGTCGACTGTCGGCAGGGGGTGGGACGACGTCACATGTGCGGGACGTCGGCGGGGATGTCGTAGAACGTCGGGTGGCGGTAGACCTTGTCGCCGCTCGGAGCGAACATCGGGTCCTTCTCGTCCGGGCTCGAGGCGGTGATCGCGGCGGCGCGCACGACCCAGATGCTCACGCCCTCGCTGCGCCGGGTGTAGACGTCGCGGGCGTGGAGCAGGGCCATCCGGTCGTCGGCGGCGTGCAGCGAGCCGACGTGGACGTGGTTGAGCCCGCGCTTGCCACGCACGAAGACCTCGTAGAGCGGCCACTCCGGCTCGGGGGCGGGCACCCCCTGCCCCGTCGGGACGCCCTGGAGCGGGACGGCGCCGTGGCCGCCCTCGGCGGAGAGGTCGGCCCCGGTCGGCTGGTCGCTCATCGGGCGCCTCCCTGCGTGCGGGCGTACGCCGTCGCGGCCTCGCGCACCCAGGCGCCGTCCTCGTGGGCGCGACGCCGGTGGGCCATCCGCTGGGCGTTGCACGGGCCGTTGCCCTTGACGCCCTCCATGAACTCGTCCCAGTCGGGCTGGCCGAAGTCGTGGTGACCGCGCTCGGCGTTCCACCGCAGCTCGGGGTCGGGCAGCGTGACGCCGAGCGCCTCGGCCTGCGGCACGGACATGTCGACGAACTTCTGGCGCAGCTCGTCGTTGGTGTGGCGCTTGATCCCCCACGCCATCGACTGGGCGGTGTTGGGCGAGGCGTCGTCGGGCGGGCCGAACATCATCAGCGCCGGCCACCAGAAGCGGTCGACCGACTCCTGCACCATCGCGCGCTGCTCGTCGGTGCCGCGCATCATCGTGGCGAGCAGCTCGTAGCCCTGGCGCTGGTGGAAGGACTCCTCCTTGCACACGCGGATCATCGCGCGGCCGTAGGGCCCGTAGGACGTGCGGCACAGCGGCACCTGGTTGCAGATCGCCGCGCCGTCGACCAGCCAGCCGATCGTGCCGACGTCGGCGTAGGTCAGGGTCGGGTAGTTGAAGATGGAGGAGTACTTCTGCTTGCCGGCGACGAGGAGCTCGGTGAGCTCGAGCCGGGAGACGCCGAGCGTCTCCGCGGCGGAGTAGAGGTAGAGCCCGTGGCCGGCCTCGTCCTGCACCTTGGCGAGCAGGATCGCCTTGCGGCGCAGGCTCGGGGCGCGGGTGATCCAGCTGCCCTCGGGCTGCATCCCGATGATCTCGCTGTGCGCGTGCTGGGCGATCTGGCGCACGAGCGTGCGGCGGTAGCCCTCGGGCATCCAGTCGCGCGGCTCGATGCGCTCGTTGCGCGCGACGGTGGCCTCGAAATGGCGCTCGAGCTCCTCCTCGGACGCCCCGGGCGCGGTCTGGGTCAGCGTCATCCGTCCTCCAGCCTGGGCAGTGCGGCCACATTTACTGACCGATCGGTCTGTATTAGTGTGGCATCCATCACCCCCTGGAAGCAAACACCGATCGGCGAGGAGCCCACCGTGACCCGACTGCTCGAGAGCTATGCCGCCGGCCGGTGGTACGCCGCCCCCGCCGAGGGCGATCCGCTGCTCGACGCCGCGACCGGCGAGGAGGTCGCCCGGATCTCGAGCGCCGGCCTCGACCTCGGGGCGATGACGCACCACGCGCGCGCCGTCGGCGGGCCGGCGATCCGCGAGCTGACCTTCCACGAGCGCGCGCTGCTGCTCAAGGAGTTCGCGACGCACCTGAACGGGCTCAAGGACGAGCTCTACGAGGTCTCCCTGGCCACGGGGGCGACCCGGCGCGACTCGATGATCGACATCGACGGCGGCTTCGGCACGGTCTTCAGCTACTCGTCCAAGGCCCGGCGCGAGCTGCCCAACGACGTCGTGGTGTGCGACGGCGACCTCGAGCAGCTCGGCCGCACCGGGGTCTTCCTCGGCCAGCACGTCTACACCTCGCGCCCCGGGGTGGCGGTGCAGATCAACGCCTTCAACTTCCCCGTCTGGGGCATGCTCGAGAAGCTCGCGCCGGCCTTCGTGGCCGGCCTGCCGACGATCGTCAAGCCCGCCAGCCAGACGGCCTACCTCACCGAGCTGGTGGTGCGCCGCATCATCGAGTCCGGCATCCTCCCCGAGGGCTCGCTGCAGCTGCTCGCCGGCTCGGCCGGCGACCTGCTCGACCACCTCGGGGTGCAGGACTCGGTCGCCTTCACCGGCTCGGCGCACACCGCGAGCATCCTGCGGCAGCACCCCTCGGTCCTGCACGGTGGCGTCGAGCTCCAGGTCGAGGCCGACTCGCTCAACTGCTCGGTCCTCGGCCCGGACGTCACCCCGGACGAGCCCGAGTGGGACCTCTTCGTCAAGGGCGTGGTGACCGAGATGACCGCCAAGGCCGGCCAGAAGTGCACGGCGATCCGGCGCGCGATCGTGCCGTCCGCGGTGGCCGGGGAGGTGACCGAGGCGATCGCGGCCCGGCTGGCCACCATCACCGTCGGCGACCCCGGCGACGAGTCGGTGCGGATGGGCCCGCTCGCCTCCCTCGGTCAGCGCGAGGAGGTGCGCAAGGCGGTCGAGGCGCTGCGCTCCTCCGCGGACGTGGTCCACGGCGACCCCACGGCCACCTCGGGCTTCCTCGGCGACGCCGAGCGCGGCGCGTTCATGCAGCCCGTGCTGCTGCGGGCCCGCGCCGGGGCGCTCGAGCCCCACGACGTCGAGCCGTTCGGGCCGGTCTCGACGGTGCTGACCTACGACTCGCTCGACGAGGCGGTCACCCTCGCGGCACGCGGCAAGGGGTCGCTGGTCGGCTCGGTCGTGACGCACGACCCGGGCGTGGCCCGCACGCTCGTGCTCGGCCTCGCGCCGTGGCACGGGCGGATCCTGGTCCTCGACCGCGACGACGCCCCGGAGAGCACCGGGCACGGCTCGCCCCTGCCGACGCTCGTGCACGGCGGCCCGGGCCGCGCCGGCGGCGGCGAGGAGCTCGGCGGCGTACGCGGGGTGCTCCACCACATGCAGCGCTCCGCGATCCAGGCCTCCCCCGACATGCTGACCGCGATCACCGGGCGGTGGACGCGCGGCTCCCGGCGCACCGAGACCCCGGAGCACCCGTTCCGCCACTCGCTCGCCACGCTGCGCATCGGCGACACGATCACCTCCGAGCCGCGCACGATCTCGCGCGACGACATCGACCACTTCTCCGACTTCACCGGCGACACCTTCTACGCCCACACCGACCCGGAGGCGGCGGCGCGCAACCCGCTGTTCGGGGGCATCGTCGCCCACGGCTACCTCATCGTCTCGATGGCCGCCGGGCTCTTCGTCGACCCGGCGCCCGGCCCGGTGCTGGCCAACTTCGGCGTCGACGACCTGCGTTTCCTCACCCCGGTCAAGGCCGGTGACACGATCCGGGTGACGCTCACGGTCAAGCAGATGACCCCGCGCGCGTCGGCCGACTACGGCGAGGTGCGGTGGGACGCCCTGGTGACCAACCAGGACGGCGACCCCGTGGCGACCTACGACGTGCTGACGCTGGTGGCCAAGGAGGCCTGAGCGCGCCGACCCGGCGCCGGCCCCGGTAGCGTGCGGCCATGGCACAGAAGAAGTCGTGGAGCGACCTGACGCCCACCCAGAGGAAGCTCGTCGCCGCGGCCGGGATCGTCGAGGTCGCCCTCACCGCCTGGTGCGCCCGCGACCTCAAACGGCGCCCCTCCGACCAGGTGCGCGGGCCCAAGCTGCTGTGGGTACCGGCGCTGTCGGTGCAGCCGGTCGGCCCGATCGCCTACCTCGTCCTCGGCCGCAAGGGCTGAGGCCCGCGCCTCATCCGTCGTAGGGGACCTCGGAGCGCCAGTCGGCCTCGTCCGTCCTCACGGCCGACCACAGCGCCTCGGCGACCCGGTCCGGGGCGAACGCGCCCTCGCGCGCCAGGGCGCCGCGCACCGTCACCGAGACGGCGCGGATCCCGTGGGGCGCGAGCGTCTTGTCGATGCTCTGCACGAGGTTGCGCACGCCGGCCTTCTGCACGCCGAGGGACGCCGCGCCCTCCCACGGCTCGTCGGCGGCCACGCTGCCGGTCACGCTGATCCGCGCGCCGGCCGACATGAAGGGCCGCACTGCCTGCACGGCCGTCAGCAGCGCACCCACTCCCAGCGCGACGTCGGCGAGCAGCTCGGCGACGGTGAGCTCCAGCGGGTCCCTCTGCCGGAAGACGCTGGGGTTGAAGTGCAGCACGTCGATCCGGCCGCTGTGCTCGCCGAACCGGCGTACGGCCGCCCGGGTGGCCTCGTCGTCGGTGACGTCCACGCGGGCGTGCCCGACCGTGGCGCCCCGGCGCTCGAGGTCGGCCGCGAGGTCGTCGAGGACGTGCTGGTCCTGGCCGAGCAGCGCCACGTCGTACCCCTCGTCGGCGAAGCGGCGCGCGAGCGACCCGCTCACGCCCGGACCGGCCCCCACGACGACGATCACTGGTCGGCTCATGGGACGTTCCTACAGGACCAGCGTGCGGGTCCCGGCCCAGAGGGCCGGTGGGCTCAGGGCTTGTGGGGGTGCTCGCCGGTCGGGTCGTCCGGGATCGCGTCGGGTCCTTGCGCGCCCTCGTCGACCTCGCCGGGGTGGGGGTCGGGCTGCCCGGCCACGGAGTCGCCGGAGCTGATCGGCTCGGGCTCACCGCCGGCCGCGGCCATCTCGGAGACCTGCCCGTCCTGCTGGTCCTGCTGATCGTCGTGTCCGTCGGTGCCGCTCATGCGTGCCTCCTGCTTCGTCGGGGACCCTCCACACAACCAGCAGGCCCGCGCGCACACCTCACCTCGCCGGGTGGTGGGTGCCCTGCGGCGGCTGGCTACCGTCGCAGCATGACGCGTTTCGGCTACACCCTGATGACCGAGCAGAGCGGCCCGCGGGAGCTGGTGTCGTACGCCGTCGCCGCGGAGCGGGCCGGCTTCGACTTCGAGGTGATGAGCGACCACTACTCCCCGTGGCTGACCGAGCAGGGGCACGCCCCGTACGCCTGGACGACGCTGGGAGCGGTGGCGCAGGCGACCGAGCAGGTCGGGCTGATGACCTACGTGACGTGCCCGACCCTGCGCTACCACCCGGCCGTGGTGGCGCAGAAGTCCGCGACGCTGCAGATCCTCGCCGAGGGCAGGTTCGTCCTCGGCCTCGGCAGCGGGGAGAACCTCAACGAGCACGTGGTGGGCCAGGGCTGGCCGGCGCTCGCCGAACGGCAGGACATGCTGGCCGAGGCCATCGAGGTCATCCGCGCGCTGCACACCGGCGACCTGGTCGACCACCGCGGCGAGTTCTTCCAGGTCGACTCCGCCCGGGTCTGGGACATTCCCGAGCAGGGCGTCGACATCGGCGTCGCCGTGGCCGGCGATCGCGCGATCGAGCGCTTCGCGCCCCTGGCCGACCACCTGGTGGCCGTCGAGCCCAAGGCGGAGATCGTGGAGTCGTGGAACTCCGTCGACGGGGCCCCGCGCATCGGCGACGGAGCCCGCGCGGTCGGCCAGATCCCCATCTGCTGGGACCCCGACGAGGACGCGGCGCTCGCGCGCGCCCACGAGCAGTTCCGCTGGTTCGGCGGCGGCTGGTCGGTCAACGCCGACCTCCCCACCCCCGCCGGCTTCTCCGGCGCGACGACCTTCGTCCGCCCCGAGGACGTCGCGGAGTCGATCCCCTGCGGGCCCGACCTCGACAAGATCGTCGAGGCCGTCTCGGCCTACTGGGAGGCGGGCTTCACCGACGTGGCGCTCGTGCAGGTCGGCGACGAGGGCCAGGACCGCTTCCTCACCGAGGCCGCCCGGCCGCTCCTCGACAAGCTCCGGGCCGCCGCCCGCTGACCCCGCGGGGTTGCTCCGCCCGCCCTCGTCGGAGTCCCCGCTCGGGCGCGCGCCTGTCGGAGTCCCCGCTCGAGCGGGGAGTTCGACACCTGGAGGGGGTTGCGAAGGCCTCCAGGTGTCCGACTCGCCCTCCAAGTCCGGCCCGAGGACGTACGCCGGGCGGCCGCGCCCAGCGGCGTCAGCGCCAGCCGAGGCCGGGGGCCACGTCGGTGAGCACCGACTCCAGCAGGTGCGCGTTGTAGTCGACCCCGAGCTGGTTGGGCACCGTGAGCAGGAGCGTGTCGGCGGCGGCGACCGCCTCGTCGCCGGCGAGCTCCTCGACCAGCACGTCGGGCTCGGCGGCGTAGGTCTTGCCGAAGACCGCGCGCAGGTTGGCCTCGATCTGGCCGAACTGGTCGGAGCTGCTGCCCTCGTGGCCGAAGTACATCCGGTCGAGGTCGGTAGTGATCGGCATGATCGAGCGGCTGACCGACACCCGCGGCTCGCCCGCGTGCCCGGCCTCGCGCCAGGCCTCGCGGAACACCTCGATCTGCTTGCGCTGCTGGACGTGGAAGGGCTCGCCCGTCTCGTCGGCCTTCAGCGTGGAGCTCATCAGGTGCATGCCCTTCTCCGCCGCCCACCGGGCGGTGGCGTCGGAGGCGGCGCCCCACCAGATGCGCTCGCGCAGGCCCTCGGAGTGCGGCTCGATGCGCAGCAGGCCGGGCGGGTTGGGGAACATCGGGCGCGGGTTGGGCTGGGCGAACCCCTCGCCCTCCAGCACCTGCAGCAGCACCTCGGTGTGGCGGCGGGCCATGTCGGCCTGGTCCTCGCCCTCGGCGGGGGCGTAGCCGAAGTAGCGCCACCCCTCGATCACCTGCTCCGGTGACCCGCGGCTGATGCCGAGCTGCAGCCTGCCGCCGGCGATGAGGTCTGCCGAGCCGGCGTCCTCGGCCATGTAGAGAGGGTTCTCGTAGCGCATGTCGATCACGCCGGTGCCGATCTCGATCCGGCTGGTGCGCGCGCCGACGGCGGCCAGCAGCGGGAACGGCGAGGCGAGCTGGCGGGCGAAGTGGTGCACGCGGAAGTACGCACCGTCCGCGCCGAGCTCCTCGGCGGCCACGGCGAGGTCGATCGACTGCAGGAGCGTGTCGGAGGCCGAGCGCACCGCGGACTGCGGCGAGTCGGTCCAGTGGCCGAAGTTGAGGAACCCGATCTTCTTCATGACTGGTTCAACGCTCAACCATCGTGGATGTTCCCGGGCACGCGTACGACGCTCGGCGGGCGCCCCGGCGCGGCCAGCGACAGCACCGCCCGCATGATGTCCGGGCGTTGCGCGAGCTCGTCCTCGAGCCGCTGCAGCTGCTCGGCGGCCTCGCTCTCGACGTGGTCGCCGACCAGGTCGACCGACCCGACGAGGAAGAGCCGCTCCGGGCCGACGTACTCCAGGTGCAGGGTGTTGACCGACTGCACCTCGGGTCGCTCCTCCAGCCAGCGGAGCACCGAGGCGTAGATGCGCGGATCGGCGACCTGGCCGACGAGGAACGCCATGTTGCGGCGCAGCAGGTAGATCGCGATGAAGCCGAGCAGCAGGCCGACGAGGATCGACCCGATCGCGTCCCACGCGGCGTCGCCGGTGACCTGGTGCAGCGCCAGCCCGGCGAGCGCGATGACGATGCCGACCAGCGCCGCGGCGTCCTCGAAGAAGACCCCCCGCAGCGTCGGGTCGGACGTCTGGTCCACGAACTGCGCCCCGCTCACCTTCGCCGAGAGCGCGCCCCGCCTGACCTCCCGGCGGGCCTGGAGGAACGACGTGCCCTCGAGCACGAACGCGGCGCCCAGCACGAGGTAGGCCCACAGGTAGTCGGCGTCGCGCTCGTCGGCGCCGAGCGACTGGATCCCGTGGATGACCGACACCGCCGCGCCGACGGCGAACAGGCCGAACGCGGCGATCATCGACCACACGTAGGCGGCACGGCCGTAGCCGAGGGGGTGCTCGTCGTCGGGCGGCTTGTCCGACCTGCGCTCGGCCACCACCAGGAAGATCTCGTTGCCGGTGTCGGCCCAGGAGTGCGAGGCCTCGGCGACCATCGACGCGGAGCCGGTGACGACCGCGGCGACGGTCTTGAGCACGGCCAGGATCGCGTTGGCGGTGAGCGCCACGATGACGGTCAGCATGACCTCAGTGTGCGCCCTCCCCGCCCTTCCGCGGCTGGCCCGCGCGACTGCCGACGTACGCACGCTCGCGCACCGCGGCCAGCCAGTGCGGGCCGAGCCGCCACGGCCGCGGCCGGTGCAGCACCGGGTCGAGGTCGGGACGCGGCGCCTCGGACCGGCGCTCCACCCGGACCGTGGCCGTCTGCACGTCACCGCCCGCCCCCACGACGCGCAGGGTGAGGTCGACGGGCAGCCGCCCGACGAGCACGTCGGGCTCCGGCGAGTCCAGGCGCGGGTCGGGCACGTCCACGACGACCTGGAGCCGCTCCCCCGACGGCGAGCGCCACCACATCAGGGAGGTCAGCGTCGCGCCGCCCCACCGCATCCTCGGCGCGAGCAGGTAGCGCTGCCACCGCGCGCCCCCCGGCGCCGTCGTGCACAGCACGTCGACGGGCGGGTCGTGGAGCAGGCGGACGCCGAGGCCGAGCAGGTCCGGCACCCCGCGCGGCGTGCCGATGCCCTTCGAGAGCCGGACCAGGCAGTGCACCACGCCCACCGGCAGCGGCCCGGCGCCGTGCACCTCGGCGCGACCCTCGTACACCACGCCGCGGGGATGGAACGCCGGCGCGGAGCGGGCCGCGGCGAGCGCGGCGAAGGAGCGCACGACGGCGCGGGTGGCGAGCGAGGGCATGGTCGGTGGGTACCCCCTTGACCGGTCCGCCATATTGAGGGACCCACCCCGATGCAGGGAGACCCCGTGATCCTCGACCGGTTCGAGCGCCACCCGCTCACCTTCGGACCCTCGCCCGTGCACCACCTCCGGCGCCTGAGCGAGCACCTCGCCGCCCGCGGTGGCGGGGCGCAGGTGTGGGCCAAGCGCGAGGACGTCAGCAGCGGCCTGGCCTACGGCGGCAACAAGGTCCGCAAGCTCGAGTACATCGTCCCCGACGTGCTGGCCAGCGGCGCCGACACGCTGGTCTCCATCGGCGGCTACCAGTCCAACCACACCCGCCAGGTGGCCGCCGTCGCCGCCCACCTCGGCCTGAAGTGCCGCCTGGTGCAGGAGAGGTGGGTGCCGTGGGACGACCCGGCCGCCACGCAGGTCGGCAACATCCTGCTCAGCCGCATGATGGGCGCCGACTCGCGGCTCGACCCGAGCGGCTTCGACATCGGCATCCGCGACTCGTGGAAGGACGCGATCCGCGAGGTCGAGGAGGCCGGCGGCACGCCGTACGCCATCCCGGCCGGCGCGAGCGAGCACCGGCTCGGCGGCCTCGGCTTCGCCCGCTGGGCCTTCGAGCTGGCCGAGCAGGAGCAGGCGCTCGGCGTCACCTTCGACACGATCGTCGTCTGCACGGTGACCGGCTCCACCCACGCGGGCATGGTCGCCGGCTTCGCGGCCCTCGAGGACCTCACCGGCGTCCGCCGCCGCGTCCTCGGCATCGACGCCAGCGCGACCATCGACAGGACCCGCGACCAGGTCGAGCGCATCGCGCGGCACACCGCCGAGCTCATCGAGCTCGGCCGCGACCTGCGCGACGACGAGGTCACCGTGCTCGAGGGGTGGGCGGGCGACCTCTACGGCATCCCGGTCGACTCGACGATGGAGGCGATGGCGCTGGGCGCGCAGCTCGAGGCGATGATCACCGACCCGGTCTACGAGGGGAAGTCGCTCGCCGGGCTGGTCGACCTGGTGAGCACCGGTGACATCCCCCGCGACTCGCACGTGCTGTACGCCCACCTGGGCGGTCAGCCGGCCGTCAACGCCTACCACTCGCTCTGGCCGGCGCAGGGCTGAGACCGGCGGCCGCTGCCCCGACCGGGGGCCGGTCAGCCGAGGGCGAAGTCGACGGCGGCCAGCGCGTGCAGGCGGGTGGTGGCGAACACCGGGACGTCGACGTCGTCGGGGCCGAGCAGCAGCTCGATCTCGGTGCACCCGAGCACCACGCCCTCGGCGCCGCGCGCGACCAGCCGCGCGACCACGTCGACGTAGGCCGCCCGCGACTGCGGACGCACGACGCCGCGGACCAGCTCGTCATAGATCACCCGGTGCACGAGCTCGAGGTCGTCGGCGGTGGGGACGATCGCCTCCACGCCGTGGCCGGCGAGCCGCTCGCGCACGAACGACTGCTCCATGGTGAACCTCGTGCCGAGCAGCGCGACCCGGCGCAGCCCGGCCTCGCGGACCGCCGCGGCGCTCACGTCGACGATGTGGATCAACGGGATCCGGATCGCCGCCTCGATCGCCCCGGCCACCTTGTGCATCGTGTTGGTGCACAGCACCAGGCACTCCGCGCCCGCCGACTCGAGCGCCGCGGCCTCGGCCGCCAGCAGCGCGCCCGCCGCGTCCCAGTCGCCCGCCGCCTGGAGTGCCTCGACGTCGGCGAAGTCGACCGAGGCCATCACCACCCGCGCCGAGTGGTAGCCGCCGAGCCGGTCGCGGACGGCCTCGTTGACGATCGCGTAGTAGAGCGCCGAGCTCTCCCAGCTCATCCCGCCGAGGAGCCCGATCCGGCGCACGACCGGTGTCGCTGGTGCGTCCATCGCCCCATTCAACATCGCGCCGTCGACCACCGTCGCCGGCCGCACGATGTCGGCGCGCAGCGCTAGCGTGCACCATGGCCACGACTCCCCTCGTCGCCTCAGGCGACCTCACCGTCCACCCGGCCACCCACGCCCGCTTCGACGACGTGCGCACCATGGTCGGCCCGAAGAACCCAGGCTCCAACGTGTGCTGGTGCCTCAGCCACCGCATCCCGGCCAAGGACAACCGCGAGCTGGTCGGTCCCGCGCGCGCGGCCCGGGTCGAGGCGCTGACCCGCCGCGCGACCAAGCCGGGCGTGCTGGCGTACGACGGGAGCGAGGTCGTGGGGTGGGCGGCCGTCGCCCCGCGCGCCGAGCTGCCCTTCGCCCGCTCCACCAGGATCCCGGTGATCGACGACCAGCCCGCCTGGTCGGTGTGGTGCATCCGGGTCCGTCCCGGCCACCGCGGCCGCGGCATCTCGCACGTCCTGCTCGAGGGTGCCGTGACCTACGCCGCCCGCCGCGGCGCGCCGGTCGTCGAGGGCTACCCCGTCGACAACCGCGGGGAGAAGGTCGACCTGACGATGGCCTACGTCGGCACCCGCAAGCTCTTCGAGGACGCCGGCTTCGAGGTGGCCGCTCCCACCACGGCCACGTCGGCCGGGTTTCCCCGCGTGGTGATGCGCCGCACGACGTGATCGCCACGCCGAGACCCGGATGCGCGGGAGGCCGCCTGCTCCTGATATCGTAAGTCGAGTAAACCAGTTGACTAAAGGAGAATGCGCTGTGATGACGAACGAGGGGGACTGTCGGGTCGTCGTGGTCGGAGCGGGCGCCGGCGGCACGCTGGTCGCCACCCACCTCGTCACGGCGCTCTCCTCCCGCTTCCGGGTCGAGCTGGTCGACCCGGCCCCCGGCACCGGTCGCGGCCAGGCCTACTCCACCACCGACGAGCGGCACCTCCTCAACGTCCCGGCGTCGGGCATGAGCGCCTTCCCCCGCGATCCCGAGCACTTCCTGCGCTGGCTCCGCGCGCACCACGACCCCGACTTCCAGCCCCACGACTTCGCCCCGCGCGCCGTCTTCGGTCGCTACGTCGAGAGCCTGCTGACGACCGCGACCGAGTTCCCGGGCAACGCCCAGCTCGTACGCCGTCGCGCGGAGGTCGCCGACATCGCCCGCTCCGGCGACGGGTTCGTCGTGGACCTCTCCGACGGCGACCGGCTCGAGGCGCGCGCGGTCGTGCTCGCGACCGGCAGCCGCCCCGGCACCGGCTGGGCCCCGCCCGAGCTGGCCGACGACCCCCGGCTGGTGGCCGACCCGTGGACGCAGCCGATCCCGGCTGTCGGCGACGTGCTGATGCTCGGCTCGGGCCTGACGATGGTCGACCTCGCGATCAGCGCCGACCGCCCCGACCGCACCATCCACGTCGTCTCGCGCACCGACGCGATGCCGCACGCCCACGTGCTGCCGACCACCCCGCCCGTCCCGCCGCCGCCCGGCATCACCCGCACCCAGGACCTCGACACGCTGCGCTCCACGCTCGCCGCGCACGTCCACGAGACCGTCGAGGCCACCGGCGACTGGCGCGCCGCCATCGACGGGCTGCGCCCGGTCACCGCCCAGCTCTGGCGCGGCCTGTCGGAGGCCGACAAGCGTCGCTTCATCGCCGAGGACGCCCGCGCGTGGGACGTCCGTCGCCACCGGATGGCCCCCGCCACGGCGCGCCGCCTCGACGCCGTCGCCGCCGAGGGCCGGCTCGTGCGCCACCGGGGCACCCTCGCCGCCGTGCGGGCCGACGACACGGCCCTCCACGTCACCCTCGACGACGGCACGACGCTGCGGGTCGCGGCGGTCGTCAACTGCACCGGCCCCGTCGGCTCCATCGCGGCCGACCCGCTGCTGACCCGGCTGGCCCAGTCGGGCCTCGTCCGACCCGGCCCCGCGGGCCTGGGCATCGACACCGCCGACGACGGCCGCATCCTCGGCACCCTGCCCGACACGCTCCCGTTCCTCGCCGTCGGCTCGCTGCGCCGCGGCAACCTGTGGGAGTCCACCGCCATGCCCGAGATCCGCGAGCAGGCCTACGACGTCGCCCGCATCGTCAGCCGCTCGCTGCACGGCGAGTCGCGCCGCCGGCCGGTCGACCCCTACGGACTCACCCTGTCCACCAGCCAGGACGCCGCCGAGCGCTACAACGCGGCCCTCGGCCGTCTGCTCCGCCTGCAGGAAGGCGTCGAGGAAGGGCTCACCGACGCCGTCGCCGCCGATGAGGGCTTCGTGCTCGCCCACGCCGCCCTGGCGCTGCTCGGTCACGAGTGGGGCACCACCGCCCAGTGGCGGGAGTCCCTGCGCGCCGCACACCGGGCGGCGGCCGAGCGCCACCTCGACGACCGCGAGTCGTCGTTCCTCGACGCCGTCACCACGCGCCTGCGCACCGACGAGGCCACCGGCGCCGCCGCCCTCCTGCGGCACGTGCGCCTGTTCCCCCGCGACGCGCTCGCCGTCAGCGTCGCGGTGCCGACCGTCGCCTTCGGCGGCCTGACCAGCGGCCCCCAGACCGCCGACCTCGTCGAGTCGCTGGGCCGTGCCTACGGCGACGACTGGTGGTACGCCGGCCAGCTGGCGTTCGTCCGGCAGGACCAGGAGCGCTGGGCCGAGGCCGAGGACCTGGCCTCCTACGCCCTCTCGGTCGAGCCGGCCTCGGGCCACGCGGTCCACGCCCGCGCCCACGTCCACTACGAGACCGGCGACCACGCCGCCGGGCTGGCCTGGCTCGACGAGTGGATCCACACCCGCGGTCCGGAGGCCAACCACCGCTCCCACTTCTCCTGGCACGCCGCGCTCCACGAGCTGATGCAGGACGACGTGGAGGCGGTCCGCCGCCGCTACGCCCGCGAGCTCGCCCCCTCGGTCGTGAGCGGCAGCCGGGTCGTGGTGGACAGCGGGTCGCTGCTGTGGCGCGGGCGGATGACCGGCGCCTGGACCGACGACCTGCCCGTCGCCGAGGTGCGCGCCCAGGCCCCCGCCGAGTGGCTCACGACCCCGCCCACGCCGTTCGCGGCGATGCACAGCGCGGTGCTGCTCGCGGCCGACGGCGACGCGTCCGCGCTGGCCGCGCTGGCCGTCCGGTCCCGCGAGAGCGACGACCGGGTGCTCCGCGACGTGGTCGCCCCGCTCTGCGACGGACTCCTGCAGGTCGTCGAGGAGCGCTGGGACGCCGCCGCGACGACCCTCACCGGCATCGTCGGCAGGTTGTCGCCGCTGGGCGGCAGCCGGGCGCAGCGCGAGGTCGTCGAGGACACCCTCGTGCACACGCTCGCGATGGCCGGCCGCACCACGGAGGCCGCGGGGCTGCTCGACCAGCGGCTCACCCGCCGCTCCTCGGCCCTCGACGCGCGGCGCCGGGCGGCGGTCACCGCCGCCCGCGCGGCGGCCCCCGGCACGACCCAGCAGCACAGTCGGTCGCTCGGGCGCTGATCGCGGTGCACCTCGACGGGTTCGGCTCGGTCGCGGCGACCACGATGGTCGCCGTGGTCATGGCCGACCTGCACGTCGAGGTGGTCGCCGGCGCCGCCGCGTGGCTGGCGGGGTGGTGGCTGCTGCGCGAGGCCGGTCCGCCCCGCGCTGACGGCTAGGGAACGGGTGCCGCGGGCGTGCGCGCCACGACCGCGAGGTGGTCGACGTGCACGGCTCAGCCCTCCAGGTCGCCGGTGCGGGCGACGAGGTCGGCGAGCAGGGCCGGCATGCCGCCGGCGGCCACCACCCGGCGCTGGCGGTTGGGCTCGGTCTCCCCCGCCAGCGCCGCGTCCAGCGCGTCGAGCGGTGCGTCGATCCGATCGGGAGCCAGCACCGCGCGCGCCTCGGCGACCACCCGGCCCGCGATCTCGCGCATCGGCCGGAGGTGCTGGTCGACGTCGACCACGCGGGTGTCGAGGCCGTAGCGCGACGCCCGGTGGTCGTTGACGGCCAGCACGTCCTCCTCGAGGTCGTGCTCGTCGGGCGCCTCCACGGCGCGACGTGCGATGCCCTGCACGAGGGCGGTCAGCGCGGCGACGCTCGTCAGGGACGGCACGGAGTCCATCACCCGGACCTCGAGGGTCCCGAGCAACGGGCGCGGGCGCATCTCCCACCACACGTAGGTGTGGTCGGACGCCTCGGCGGCCCGCATCAGCGACTCGGTGCGCGCGACGTAGTCGTCCCACGACCGCAGCAGCGGCGGCATCGTGGTGCGCGGGTAGGAGCGGATGATCGCGGCGCGGGCCGTGGCCTGCCCGGAGTCGAGCCCGTGCCAGTAGGGCGATCCGGCGGCGAGGGCGCGCAGCAGCGGCAGCCGGTTGCGCAGCCCGCGGTAGGCCAGGATCGCGGTGCGCTCGTCTGGCAGCCCGACGTGCACCTGCAGCGCGGCCGTCGGCGTGCGCAGCAGGCCGGCGTACTCGTCGATGATCCGGTCGTAGCGCGGCGACGCGGCGATGTCGGCGACGCCGACCGGGGCGGTCGGGTGCACCCCTGCGGCGAGGACCCGGCCGCCGTTCTTGCCGACGAGGGCGCGCAGCTCGCGCAGCGCGCGCCACGCGTCCTCCGCGGTGGCGCAGACGGGCGTGTTGAGCTCGACCTGGTCGACGTAGATCTCCCCGGTCACCACACCCGCGTCGGGCCTCGACTGCGACATCGCCGCGACCAGCGGGCCCGCCGCCGCGCCCATCAGCGCGTCCTGGTCGTCGACGAGCATCAGCTCCTCCTCGACGCCGACGGAGAACTCACCGCCCGGCACGTGCGCCGGTAGGCCCCCGTCGACCGGGAGCTCCCCCGGCATCCCGCTCGTCATGCGCCCCTCGTGCCCCGCGGGCGCCCTGCGCATGCGCCCTCGTGGCACCCGTACTCCGGGGTCGGCGACGGCGCGGTGTCAGCGACGGCGCGGTGTCAGCGACGGCGCGGGGGCAGCGACAGCCGGAGGACGCGGTGCCAGGCGCTGGCGACCTGCCGCAGCAGCGGAGCGCTCTGGTAGGCCAGGCCGTGCCGCTCGAAGAGGTCGCGGACGGGACCGGCGATCTCGCGGTAGCGGTTGCTCGGGAGGTCGGGGAACAGGTGGTGCTCGATCTGGTGCGACAGGTTGCCGCAGAGCACGTGCAGCAGCGGCGGGCCGGAGATGTCGGCAGAGCCGAGCATCTGGCGCAGGTACCACCGCCCGCGCGTCTCGTGCTCGTCGACCTCCTCGACCTCGAAGACCTCCACGCCCTCGGGGAAGTGGCCGCACATGATCACCGAGTGGCTCCACACGTTGCGGGCCAGGTTGGCGACCAGGTTGGCGGTCAGGGTGGTGCGCGCCGAGCCGGTGGGCAGCGACAGCAGCGGGTGGAGCACGTAGTCGCGGAACGCGCTGCGCGCCACCCGGCGCCCCGTCGTGCGCATCTCCTCACGCTGCTCCGGGGAGAAGCCGGTGCCCGAGCGGAGCGACTCGCCCAGGTCGAGGTCGTACATCGCGATGCCGTACTCGAAGATGCAGGCGTTGACGAGGTTCAACAGCGGCTGGGCCAGGTGGCGCGGCTCCCACTCCTGGGCCTCGTCGACGCGCAGGATGCCGTAGCCGAGGTCGTTGTCCTTGCCGAGCACGTTGGTGTTGGCGTGGTGGCGGTCGTTGTGGGCGCGCCGCCACTGCTCCGGCGCCGAGGCGTGGTCCCAGTCCCAGGTCGAGGAGTGGATCTTGGGGTCGCGCATCCAGTCCCACTGCCCGTGCAGGACGTTGTGGCCGATCTCCATGTTGTCGAGCACCTTCGACAGCGCGAGCGAGGTCGTGCCCAGCCACCACGCGACGCGGCTGCGGCTGCCGAGGAGGACCACCCGACCGCCCACCTCCAGGCACCGCTGCACGGCGATGACGCGGCGGACGTAGGCCGCGTCCCGTGCCCCGCGGTCGGCCAGCACCTCCTCGCGCAGCGCGTCGAGCGTGCGGCCGATCTCCTCGATCTCGGCGTCCGTCAGGTCGGCGTACGAGCGGGTGGCCGGCGGCGGCGCAGGGGCGTGCTGGAGGAGGGGGGCCATCGTTCCCAGTGCCCCTCTCCGGCCTCCCCCATGCATCTCGAAAAGTCCGCCCCCAGGGGTGGAGTGTGCCGCAGGTCGATGGGTACGGAGCGCCATGACAGACGACTCGTACCACGACCAGGACGCCGACCCGCCGACCCCTGACGGCCGAGAGCCCGACCAGGAGCAGCTCGAGCCGGAGTCCGAGCCGGCGAGCGACCCCGACCCGGATCCGGGCGCAGGCCCGGGCACATCCACCCAGTCCGAGGAGGACGAATGACGACCTACGGAAACGAACCAGCAGGCACCACCACCGGCAGCGACCCGGCCAGCACGGGCGGCTACGACGCGAGCGGCTTCACCCCGGGCTCGACCGGCACCGGTGACTCGAGCACGACCGACAAGGCCAAGGAGACGGCCGCCACGGCCGCCGACCAGGGCAAGCAGGTGGCCGGGACCGCCAAGGACGAGGCGCTCAACGTCGCCGGGACCGCGGCCGCGCAGGCCCGCACCGTCGTCGGCGAGGCCCGTCAGCAGGTCACCAGCCAGCTGAGCGACCAGGCCACCACGGGGCGCGACAAGCTGGCCCAGACGCTCGTCACGCTGGGTGACGACCTCGAGCAGATGGCCCAGGGCGAGGGTGCGTCGCAGGGCCTCGCGAAGGACCTGGCCCAGGAGGTCTCCGACCGCGTCCGCGCGCTCGGCAGCCACCTCGAGGACCGCGACCCCGCGCAGCTGCTCGACGACGCCCGCGACTTCGCGCGGCGCCGCCCGGGCACCTTCCTGCTGGGCGCCCTCGCCGCGGGCGTGGTCGCCGGGCGGATGTTCCGGGCCACCGCCGACGGCGCGGCTGCGGCGTCGCTCGCCGACTCCGGCACCACCGGCACGCCGGGCACGACCTACGGCAGCACCGGCGTGGGCACGGGACCGATGGCCACCGCCAGTGGGGACGCGCCGCTCGCCGCGCACTCCAGCACCGACAGCCCGGGCACGACGGGCTACGACACCCCGGCGACGGACCCGGCGCCCTCGTCCCTCGACCCGACGACGTCCGGCCTCCCGGGACAGCGCACCCAGGACACGCCGTGACGGGCGTCCCGGGCGCGGATCCGGTGTCGGGCGTGGGTCCCCTGCCGACCGGCTCACCGGAGCCCGGCCCCCACGTGGCCGGCGCCGCGGACGAGCGCAGCCTCGGCCAGATCGTGGGCGACCTGAGCCACGACCTGACGACGCTGGTCAAGCAGGAGCTCGACCTGGCCCGCACCGAGCTCAAGGCGGAGGCGGCCAAGGCCGGCAAGGGCGCCGGGATGCTCGGTGGCGCCGGCGTCGCCGGCCTGCTGACGCTGATCCTGGCGAGCTTCGCGCTGAGCTACCTGCTCGACAACTGGATGCCGGTGGAGCTGGCGTTCCTGATCACGACCGTGCTCTGGGCCGTCGTGGCCGCCGTCCTGGCGGCCCGTGGACGCGCGGAGCTGAAGAAGACCAACCCCCAGCTGCCGGAAACGCAGCAGACACTCAAGGAGGACGCGGCATGGGCCAGAGCACAGAAGAGCTGAGCAACGACATCGCGCACACGCGCGAGTCGATGACCGCCAACGTCGACGCGCTGCAGGACCGCGTGAGCCCGTCGGCCATCGTCGAGCGGCGCAAGCAGGCGACCCGCAACCGCCTGCTCGGCGTGCGCGACAAGGTGATGGGCACCGCCCAGGGCGTGGGCTCCTCGGCCTCGGGCACGTCGGGGTCCGCCAAGGACTCCGCGACCGGCGCCGTCGACTCGATCAAGGGCACCGCACAGGGCGCCGTCAGCGGGGCCCAGGACAGGGTGCAGGGCACGCCCCTCGCCGCCGGCCTGGTCGCCTTCGGCCTGGGGATGGTCGTCTCGGCGCTGATCCCCGCCTCGGAGAAGGAGGCGGTGGCCGCAGGGCATGCCGTCGACGCGGCCAAGGAGCACGGTCAGCCGATCGTGGACCAGGCGAGGTCGGTGGCGCAGGACGTCGCCGACGGCGTCAAGGAAACGGCCACCCAGGCTGCTCAGGAGGTCAAGGACGCCGCCACCGACAGCGCCGGGCGGGTGAAGTCCGAGGGCCAGTCGGGAGTCGACGAGGTCCGCTCGCAGACGCAGTCCTGACCCGACCCCTCCTCCCCACCGGTTCGCCGGCCGGCCCCCACCGGGGCCGGCCGGCGAACCGGTGGCCCAGCCCCTCCCGGTCCAGCTCCGCCCCGCCCCGCCCCATCACAGGAGGCACGCCGTGCGCGCCATGGTCTACCGCGGTCCCTACCGCGTCCGCGTCGAGGACAAGCCCCGCCCGCGGATCGAGCACCCCGCCGATGCCATCGTGCGGGTGCGACGCGCCGCCATCTGCGGCTCCGACCTCCACCTGTTCCACGGGATGATGCCCGACACGCGGGTCGGGCACACGTTCGGCCACGAGTTCGTCGGCGTGGTCGACGAGGTCGGTCCCGCGGTGCGCGACCTGCAGGTCGGCGACCGCGTGATGGTGCCGTTCAACATCTACTGCGGCACCTGCTTCTTCTGCGCCCGCGGGCTCTACTCCAACTGCCACAACGTCAACGCCAACGCCACGGCCGTCGGCGGCATCTACGGCTACTCCCACACCACCGGCGGCTACGACGGCGGGCAGGCGGAGTACGTCCGCGTCCCCTTCGCCGACGTCGGTCCGATGGTGATCCCCGAGTGGCTCGACGAGGAGGACGCCCTCCTGATGACCGACGCCTTGGCCACCGGCTACTTCGGCGCCCAGCTCGCCGACATCCGCGAGGGCGACACGGTCGCCGTGCTCGGCGCCGGGCCGGTCGGGCTCTACGCCGCCCGCAGCGCCTGGCTGATGGGCGCGGGCCGCGTCGTCGTGATCGACCACCTCGCCGAGCGGCTGGCCAAGGCACAGACGTTCGCGCACGCCGAGGTCCTGGACTACGACCAGATCGACGACGTGGTCGTGGCGATGAAGGAGACGACCGGTCACCTCGGCTTCGACCGCGTCATCGAGGCCGTGGGCGCCGAGGCCGACGGCAACCTCACCCAGCACCTGACCGCGGCGCGGTTCAAGCTCCAGGGCGGCGCCCCGACCGCGCTCAACTGGGCGATCGACGGCGTGCGCAAGGGCGGCACCGTGTCGGTCATGGGCGCCTACGGCCCGATCTTCAGCGCCGTCAAGATGGGCGACGCCGTCAACAAAGGGCTGACCCTGCGGATGAACCAGTGCCCCGTCAGGCGCCAGTGGCCCCGGCTGCTCGAGCACGTGCGCAACGGCCACCTCAAGCCCAACGACATCGTCACCCACCGCTTCGACCTCGAGGACATCGCCGAGGCCTACCACGTGTTCTCCGCCAAGCTCGACGGCTGCATCAAGCCGGTCATCGTGGTCGGCGACTGAGGAAGGACGACCCATGCCCTACACCCCGGACAAGCCCGCACTCCCCGAGGACGTCGAGCAGCTCCGCGCGCGCATCCCCGGCTGGGGTGCCGACCTCGACCCCGCGGACCGGCCCTCCTTCCCGCGCGAGGTCCTCGACCCGGCCGTCGTCGGGCGGCCCCTCCCGGAGCAGCAGCCCGGCGGCGAGGGACGCGAGCGCTCGATCGAGCACGCCCGGCTCACCCCCGCCTTCGGCACCGCGCAGCCCATGACCGGACTCTCCGGGACCATCCGCCGCTACGCCTACGCCAGGCACAGCGAGGCCAAGGCGGCGCACTGGCTGCTCCTCATGGCCGCCGACCGCGTCGACGTCACCGAGCACGTGGTCCGCTCCCTCGCGACGACACGGCCCGACAACCCGCTCACGCAGAGCGGGATCCGCGCCGAGGCGACCTACGGCGGCATCCGCTCGCGCCGCGGACGCAGCGACGTGCGCCACCAGGTGCTCGACCCGGTCGTCAACGGACTGCCGTGGGCGCTCGCGACCTACGTCGCCTGGCGGGCGGCGCGGTCCCTGCGCCGGGGGTGACCGGCCCGCGGGCGCGTGCGAGGGCGCACGCGTGGGTACGACGGAGGATGACCTCACTCGCAGAGCAGGACCTCGACCAGCTCGGCGGCCGGCTGAGCATCCTCACCCGCCAGAAGCGCGACCACGAGCGGCTCGACCGGCTGCTGCACCGCCTCGGCCGGAGCGCGCCGGGCGAGGAGGAGGACGCCACGCTGCACGCGATCGCCCGACTTGTCTTCCCGCACGCGTTCGCGGAGGAGTCGGTGCTGTGGCCCGAGGCCCGGCGGGTGCTCCCCGACGGCGAGGCGCTCACGCTCCAGGTGGAGCGGGAGCACCAGGAGGTCAACGAGCTGTGGACCTCGCTCGAGCGGCTGCCCTCGGGCAGCCCCGATCGCCGCGAGGTGCTCACCCGGCTCGCCGCGGTGCTGCGCGAGGACGTCCGCGACGAGGAGGACGAGCTGCTGCCCCGCCTGCAGGACGCCGTGGACACCCGCCGCCTCCAGGTGCTCGGCGTCGCGTGGGAGGCCGTGCGGCGCACGGCGCCCACCCGCCCCCACCCGGTCGTGTCGCGCCGCCCTCCCGGCAACGCGCTGGCGGCCGTGCCGCTCACGGTGCTCGACCGCGGCCGCGACCTGCTCGACGCCGGCGCCCGGCGCTTCCCGCGGGCCCACGAGCCCGCCTCACGGGCCAGCCGCGGTCTGGCCCGCACTGCCGGACGGGTGGAGCGGGCCGGGGTGCTGCGCCGCGGCGAGCACCCCTCCACGCACCGCGACTGATGCGCCTGCCGAGCGCACCACCGCCCGGCGAGCCGCGTGCTGCGCCGCCAGGACGCCGAGCACGACCAGGGCCATCGTCACGCCCCACCAGGTGCCGGTGAGCGCGCAGCACAGGGCGAGCACCCGCTGCAGCCCGTCGTGGTGGCTCGGGCGGGCGGCGTGGCGCGCATGACGGACGGGCTGAAGGACCGGGGGAACGACGGGCACGGACATGATCTGCCTCCGGGATGAGGTGGTCAGGTGAGGACGAGGAACGCCAGCCCCACGAGCAGCGCGGGGATGGTGGTGAGCACGGTGGCGGCCAGGGCCGAGCGGTGCTCGAGGGCCAGGAGGGGCAGCAGGGCGTCCCCGTCCTGGCTGATGGTGTTGGCGACGAAGGTCGCCAGCGGCATGCCCCCGGCGGCGAAGATGCCGACGAAGACGATCTGCACCGCGCACCCCGGCACGAGGCCGATCAGTGCTCCCACCAGCACCCCCGCGAGGCCCAGCACGGGCAGCTGCGAGCCGTCGAAGCCGGTGAGGTGCGTGAGCAGCGACCACGCGAGGTAGGCCACGGCCACCCACACGGTCACGAACGCCACCTCGTGACCACCGTGGCGCAGCACCGCGGCCATCGACGTCTCCCCCGCGCTGCGCTCGTCGTCGTCGGCGAGCCGGCAGCCGCTGCGCACGAACACCACCAGCGCCACGACGGCGCCCAGCACGCCCAGCGCGAGGTAGACCGTCTCGGGGTCGAGGAGCTGGAAGGTGACCGGGACGCTGACCGTGGCTCCCCCGCCGATCGCCAGCCAGAGCAGCACCGGCAGCACGCCGACCTCGTGGAGCGCGAGCACCGGGCGCGCCCGCACCGGTCGGGCCGCCGTCACGACGGGCGACGGCACGAGCGCCGCCCGCGCGCCGGCGTCCACCGGGGCGGGCGCGGGGGACGGCGTACGCTGGCGCGGGTCGATGCCGATCGCGTCGACCAGCCATCCGGTCGTGGCCCCCACGACGAGCAGCAGCCCCTTGAGCTGCACCGTGAGCCACGGGTCGTGGGCCAGGAGCACCCACGACGCGTCGCCCATCGTGGCGACCAGCGCCGCGACGGCCGCCCCGTAGGACACGGCCCCTCGGCCGTAGGCGGCCATCACCAGGATCGCCCCGCCGCACCCGGGCGGCATGGTGAGGGCGGCCGCCACCAGCGGACCCGCCGCCCGACGCCGCTCCAGTGCGGCGTCGAGGCGGTGGCCCCACCGGCAGCGGGCCCAGCCGAAGGGCGCGACCATGAGGGCGACGAACACGCCGACCTGCATGAACGCGTCGGCCAGCGGCCGGAGCAGGAGCTCGGTCATCCCAGGCGCTCGATCCGGTGGCTCACTCGCCGGGAGTGAGCTTCTCCTTGGCCTTGTTCATCAGGTTCTGCATGCCCTGTGCGTAGGCGCCACCGGCGGTGCCGGGCTTGCCCGGCCCCTTCGACCCGTCGTAGGTCGCGAAGTGCAGCGGGTCGGGAGCCGGCAGCTCCTGCACGTCGTCGGTGAGCGCGCGGCCCTCCTCGAACCTGATCTCGCCCTCCCCGGTGAGGGAGGCGCCCTGGGCCCAGCGGCCCTCGCCGGCGGTGCTGCCCTCGTGGAAGCTGTAGAACACGATGGCCTGCTCGGACGCCTCCTCGTCCTTGCGGGAGCTCTCGAAGCCGTCGGTGTGCCCGTCCTCGATCAGCTGCTCGATGCCGAGCAGCCACTGCTGCTGGTGGAAGGTGTCGCGGGCCAGCGCGAACGACAGCGTCTCCTTCACGCCCGGGTCGTCGGTCATGCCGATGAGGCGCGACACCTGCAGCCGGCCCTGGGCCTCGGCGGCGACGTTGTGCCGGAAGTCGGCGAGCAGGTTGCCGCTGGCGACGATGTAGCCGGCGTTCCAGGGCACGCCCTGGCTGTTGGTCGGCATCGCGAAGCCGCCGCTGACGATGGCCTGTTGCGGGTTCTGCCCGCCGAGGATCGCCGCGAGCGCCGGGTTGGCGGCGGCCGCCTCGGCCTGCGTCTCCGACGGGGCCCCCTCGAGCAGCCGGGCCAGCAGCGTGGTGAGCATCTCGACGTGGCCGATCTCCTCCGTGCCGATGTCGAGGATCATGTCCTTGTACTTGCCCGGCGTGCGGCAGGCCCAGCCCTGCCACATGTACTGCATCATCACGGTCATCTCGCCGAACTGGCCGCCGATCACCTCCTGCAGCTTGGCGGCGTAGAGGGCGTCGGGGCGCTCGGGCCGGGCGCTCCACTGGAGCTCCTTGGTGTGCCGGTACATGTCGTGCCTCGCAATCTGTCGAGTGAGGCGGAGCGGTCGGCTCCGCTGCGACGACCACGATTCCGGGGGCCCGTCGCGGGGTCGTGACGCCGGCGACCACACCGGCGTACGTCCGTCGGTCCGCCCGCCATTCGACGGGCGTCCGGCCGTCGGCTCCGAGGCGTCACCGTTGCGTCACGCATGCATGCACACCGGGGCGAGGGGCACTGTCTTCGCACGCGATCTTGGAGGCGCACGTGGCGTTGGCGGCACGACTCGACCTGCTGGGCGGGTTCCGGCTGGACCTCGACGGTCAGCCGCACCCCGTCCCGGCCAGTGCGCGCCGGCTGCTCGCCCTGCTCGCGGTGTGCCACCGCGGACGTCGCGCCCCCCGCGCGGCGCTCGCCGAGATGATGCGCCCCGACTCCGACCCCGCGCGGGCGACCTCGACGCTGCGCTCGGTGCTCTGGCGCCTGCCCCGCGACCGCGGGCGGGCGTTGGTGCAGGGCGACGCGATCGAGGTCTGGCTGCACCCCGAGCTCACCGTCGACCTCTGGGAGGCCGAGGCGGAGGCCCAGCGACTCTGCGGCAGCGAGGCGCCGCCCGTCGACGAGCTGCCGGACCTGTCCCTGCTGACCCAGGACCTGCTGCCCACCTGGCACGACGACTGGTTGACGGTGGAGCAGGAGTCGTTCCGGCAGCGTCGGCTCCACGCCCTCGAGCGGAGCGCCGACCTGCTGTGCCGCGCCGGTCACTACCACGACGCCCTGAGCGCCGGGCTCGGAGCGGTGCGTGCGGAGCCGCTGCGCGAGAGCGCGCACCGGCGGGTGATCGCGGTGCACCTCGCCGAGGACAACCACGCTGAGGCGCTGCGGCAGTACGACGGCTACCGCCGCCTGCTGGCGTCCGAGCTCGGACTCGCGCCGAGCCCGTCGATCCGCAGCCTGGTCGCGCCCCTGCTCGGGCGCCCGGTCGACCTGCCGACCGGCACCGACTGACCCCGGCTCAGGACGGCGGCGCCGACGGGTCGAGGCTCACGACCTCCCCCCGGGCCGGGCAGCGCAGCTCGGCCTCGAGCCCGGCGTCGCGGGCGCGGGTGACGAAGTCGGACAGCGGCGAGCGGAAGACGGTGTAGTCGTCGTGGTGCACCGGCACCACGACCCTGGGCCGCGTCCGCTGGACGAAGTCGACGCCCATCCGGCCGTCCATCGTGACGGTCCGCAGCAGCACCCGGGTGCCGCCGAGGTGCACGACGGCGGCGTCGATGTCGGGGAACCGCTCCCGCACCTCGTCGACGTGCGCGCCGGTCAGCGTGTCGCCGCTGACGTAGACGCGCCGGCGCACCTCGCCGTCCACGAGGTGCTCCAGGACGCTGCCCATCACCGGCGGCAGCATCCGCCCGAGGAGGCCACGCGCGTGCACGGCGGGCACGGCGGTCACCCGCAGCTCCTCGCTCCCCTTGACCAGCGTGTGCCGGTCCCAGGTCTCGATCGCCCGTGCGTCGAAGCCCCAGGGGCCGAGGCGACGCACTGCGTGCGGGGTCGAGAGCACGGGAGGCGACCTGTCGAGGCGTGCGCGGGCGACCCGGTCGAAGTGGTCGCCGTGCAGGTGCGAGAGCAGCACGGCGTCGAGCGCGGGCAGCTCCTCCGGTTCGACGGCCGGGTCGGTCAGCCGGCGGCTGGACAGCCCCCAGCCGAGGTAGGCGCGCTGCCCGCGGTGCAGGAAGTTGGGGTCGGTGAGCAGCGTGAAGGAGCCCAACGACAGCACCGTCGTGGCGGTGCCGATGAAGTGGAGCCGGTCGCTGGTCGTCATCGGCTCGCTCCTCAGCGTCCGAGGCCGGTGGTGCCCGGCCGCCCGGCGAGCACCACGGCGAGGGCGATCATGCCGATGCCGAGGACGAAGTGCAGCCAGTCGTCGGCGGTGTTGAGCGGGACGAAGTTGGCCTGCGAGTCCTCGTCGACGACGAGCCCGTAGAGCCACAGGGCGAGGTAGACCGCACCCCCGCCGAGCAGGTAGCCGCGAGCGCTCGCCGCGGTGCGGGCGAGGACCATGCCGGCGACGCCGAACAGCAGGTGGACGACATTGTGCAGCACCGACACCTGGAAGAGGCCCAGGAGCTCCGCGTGCGACTCGTGCCCGGCGGCCTCGAGGCCGTCGTGGCCGGTCGTGACGCCCGGGATGAAGCCCAGGACACCGACGAGGAGGAACGCTGCCCCGACGAGGACGGCGGCCGCCTGGATCGGTGATCCTGTCGCGGTCGACGTCGAACGCAGGCGCATGTCGTCGGTCATCGGAGGCTCCTTCGGTGGTGCCGGTCCGTTCCGGGAGCGGCGTGGCTGGGGCTCGGTCCGTACCCTGCTGCGGTCGAGGCACACGTCGTCCCACCCGTTGTGACGTGCTCGAACGACGTGCTGGGCCCGTGGTGAAGATCACGGATGCCGGGGGCCGCACCGGGGTACGTGGACCGCGTCCGTCGACGCCGAGAACTGACGAGAGGACCGCAGGTGAACCCGATCCGCCTGGTCTCCGGAGCCATCGCCCTGCCCGCCCACGCCGCTGCCGCCGTGCTCGGAGCGTCCGTCGGGATCGCCACGACCGGCGCCCTCGCCACCGCGCGAGCCGTGGGACGGGTCATCGAGCGCGCGTCTGCCGCCGACCGCGCCGCTCCCGGCCCGTGGCCGGAGCCTCCGGCGGCCCGCGAGGTCGACCCGATCCCCGGCACCCGTACGCACCCGGCGGCAGGCGCCGAGCCGGCCGCGGCCCCCGAGCAGGCGCCGGCACGCAAGCAGCCCACGGCGACGCCCGCGACGCGGCCTGCGCGGAAGACCGCCACGAAGACTGCGAGGACGGCTGCGAAGACGGCTGCGAAGAAGGCCCCGTCGAAGGCCCCGAGGAAGGCATCGTCGAAGCAGGCGGCCGTGCTCGCGCCCGCGCTGGGCCTGAGCGAGACCGAGGTCGAGAAGGCCGTGGCCGACTCGGGCACCGGCTCCGACGACGGACCGACCACGCCGTCCGGCATCCCCGCGGCCGGCGCCGGGGTCAACCCCGACACCACCGAGACCGACCTCCACCAGCCCGGCACGGAGCCCCTCATGGACCCCGCCACGGTGAAGTCGGTGGCGAGCGAGTCCGACGTGCTCAGGCGGGCCGCCGAGGTCGACAAGGGCTGAGGGTCCCGGGAGCGGCCAAGGCCGAGCGCACGGGCCGCCCCAGGCCGAGGTCGACCGGGTGATCGAGTGGCTGGCCGGATCCGCTCGTGCGGCGGATCCGCTCCCTCGACAAGCTCGTCGACGAGCTCGCCCAGGGACGCCCGATGGAGAAGGTGCTGTGCGCCTGAGCCCCGCCCGCGCGTGCTCCGCCTCGCGCTGGGTACGGGGGCCGCATGGATCCCCGACCCGACCCCGGCGCGTGGCGACGGCGCACAGTGCGCGGCGACGGCGTCGACCTGGCAGTGCTCGAGGCAGGCGACCCGGAGGCACCCGCCCTCGTCCTGGTGCACGGCTGGCCCGACACGCACCGGGTGTGGCTGCCGGTCGCGGAGCGGCTCGCCGCCGAACTGCGTGTCGTCCTCTACGACACGCGCGGGCAGGGCCTGTCGCCCACGGACGCCGCCGACAGCGCGTTCGCCCTCCCCCACCTCGCGGCCGACCTGATGGCCGTCGTGGACGACACCGACCCGGTGCGACCGGTCCACGTGGCCGGGCACGACTGGGGGTCGGTGCAGGCGTGGGAGGCGGTGTGCGAGGACGGCGCTGCCGAGCGGATCGCCTCGTTCACCTCGATCAGCGGGCCCAACCTCGACCACGTCGCGGCGTGGGCCCGCAGCACGCTGCGCCACCCGACGGCGACCGGTCTGACCGGCCTCATCGGGCAGGCCGTGTCGTCGTCCTACGTCCCGTTCCTCGTCTCGCCCCTGGCGCCTCCGCTGCTACGCGTCCTCGGGCACCGCGACATGGTCTCCGGGCTGCGCTACTACCGCGGCAACGTGCACGGACCGGTACGCCGCCCGCGCCCGCGACGCACGAGCGTGCCGGTCCGCCAGCTCGCGCTCGCCCGCGATCCAGCGATCCGGGAGGCGGCACTCGTCGCCAGCGAGCCGTGGTGCGACGACCTGCGCCGTCACGACCTCCCCCTCGGCCACTGGGCGTTGCGGACCCACCCCGAGGTGATGGCCGCGGAGGTGCTCGGCCACGTCACCGCCGTCGAGGCGCGTCGACCGGTCGGAGGCGCGTGAGCCGGCCCCGCAGCCGCCGCGCGGGCAGCGTGCTCCCGGGCGTCACGTGCCGATCGCGACCTGGCCCACCAGCACCCCGACGAGGCGCGCCAGCACCATCCCCACCGCGCCTCCAACGACGAGGCCCACCGTGACGAGGACCAGCACGGTCATCGTGGTCGCGGTCCACGGCCGGCGCTCGGGGAAGTAGGTGTCCGGGAGGCCGCGCCGGTGCAGGAGAGGCCATCCGGAGAGCCGGACGGTCGGGAGTCTCATTGCGGCAGCGGCGCGACGCGACCCGCGCCCGCCTGCCTCTCGGGACGCACCACGGCGCGAACGGCACTCCGCGCGTTCCCGCGCTCACCGCCCCGGCCGTGGGCTGCGTGGTCGCGGATCAGCCGTCGGGCGAGCGCCTCGCAGAGCGCGAGGGCGTCGGGGCCGCTGGCGGCGATGGGGGCCACGAGGCGGTCGGCGCGGTGGACCATGCGCAGCACCCGCCCGGCCGGGACCGACTCGCCGAACTCCGCGACGAGACGCTCCCCCAGGTCCGCGACGCCCTTGCGGTGGTCGAGCGGGGTCGTCACCAGGTCGGCGGCGTGGTCGTCGAGCAGCCCGCGGGCGACCGCCTCGCAGAGGGCGAGGGCATCCGCCGCGTCGCTCGCGGCCGAGGCGACCAGCCGGTCGGCGCGATGGACGATCCGCAGCACTCGGCCCGCCGGGATGAGTGTCCCGAATTCCGCCGCCAGCCGCTCGCAGAGCTGGTCGATGTCCCTCCTGTGCGTCGTTGCGTCCATCGGTGCTCCTTCGTCGCACATGAGGGGACTGCCCTCAAGCGTCGACGACGCGGCGCACGGAACGCAGAGGCCAAGTGCTCGCTGCCGCGATGACCTCCGCAATGGGACCCCGGCCGGGCGGGCGGGAGCTGCCTTGATCTGCCGGGCGGGCACGGCGCATGACCGCGAGATGTCCCGGACCGCTCACCGTCGGGCCCGGGACCGCTTTCGGCACGATAGACCCAGCGAGCGCAGCGCGGTAGTGCCGAACGTTGGACAACTAGCGTGACTTCTTACCACGTCACGGAGTCGGCGCACAGCGGTACTTTGGTCGCATGGCACAGCCGTCTCGGGCCGCGGCCGGCACGTCGCGTCGACCCGTCTCCGTCTATCTGCTCGACGACCACGAAGTGGTGCGTCGAGGGCTCCGCAGCGTCCTCGAGCACGACGGCGACATCGTCGTCGTCGGGGAGTCGGGCCTGGCCCAGCAGGCGGCGAGACAGATCCCTGCCCTGCGCCCGCAGGTCGCCATCCTCGACGTCCGGCTCCCCGACGGCTCGGGGGTCGAGGTGTGCCGACAGGTCCGCTCGGTCGACCCCGGCATCGCGGCGCTGATGCTCACGTCCTACGACGAGGACGAGGCGTTGTTCGCGGCCATCATGGCCGGGGCGGCCGGCTACCTGCTCAAGCGCGTCAAGCCGGCCGACCTCGCCGAGACCGTGCGCCGGGTCGCCGACGGGCAGTCCATGCTCGACCCGGCGGTGACCTCGCACGTCCTCGCCCGCTTACGCGACACGCGCCCCGAAGACCCCCTGACCCGTCACCTCACCCCCAAGGAGCAACAGGTCCTGGAGCTGCTGGGTGAGGGCATGACCAACCGCGAGATCGCGTTCGCGCTGCACCTGTCCGAGAAGACCACGAAGAACTACGTGTCGTCGGTGCTCGGCAAGCTCGGGGTGAGGTCGAGGACGCAGGCCGCGATCCTCGCCAAGAGCCCGCACCCCAACACCGGCGATCGTCACGGCTGAGGCCATGCAGCCGCGGGTACAGGTGGACCAGGCGCGGCCGCCGCGACGGGCGGCTCGCGAGCTCGCCGTCCTTTCGCACCCCCTAGGGGTGGACGTCAGGGGAGGGAGACGCCTGCAGGGCGCATGATCGTGTGACACAGCCGCACATCTTGGGGGGAGCAGGAATGCAGGAGATCTCGAACAACATCGCCGCCGGCACCCAGGAATGGGGCCCGGAGAGGTCGACCTTCGACGACCTGATGCGCATGGCCAGGCGCGGCGGTCGTGCCGACGACGAGACGGACCGGTGGGAGCGGCTGCTGGCTGCGGCGTCGACCCTGTCGTCCGGCTCGGCCCTCGACGACGTGCTCAACCAGGTGCTCCGGGTGGGGGCCGAGATCACCGGCGCGCGCTTCGGGGCCCTCGCCATCGCCGACTGGGACACGACCCGGCCGATGCGCCTCCTCTTCACCCACGGCGACCTCGGCACCCACGGCACGCGGCTCGACGACCTGCTCACCGACAAGCCCTTGGGCTCGCCCGGCGAGGAAACGTCGCGGGCGGCGAGCGACGATGCCACCGGCCGCCGGCCCCCTCGTCGCGCCGAGGGCGCAGCGCGCGACATCCTCAGCGTGCCGGTGCGGGTCGCCGACCGCGCCGTCGGGACGCTCTACTTCTCCGAGAAGACCAACGGGCCGGCGTTCCTCGACCGCGACGAGCAGGTCGCGCGGGCGCTCGTCGGCGTCGCTGCGATGGCCATCGAGAACTCCCGGCTCCACGACCGGGCATCGCACCGCCAACGGTGGGTCTCGGCGGCAAGCGAGCTCGTCACGTCCAACCCCGACGACATGTCGCTGCAGATCGTCGCCGACTGGGCCCGCGACCTCTCCGGTGCCGATGCGGCCTGGATCGTCCTGGGCGACGACCCGGCCCACCTGCAGCTGCGCGTCGTCTCCGGCTTCGACGCCGACCCGGACGCCATGGCCGAGGTCGACTTCACCACCTCGCTCACCCGCTGCGTGACCTTCAGCGGCCGCCCGCTCAAGGTGAACAACATCTTCGAGCACGACAGGGGGGTCGACGTCTCGGCGGCGCTCGGTCACGGCCCCATGGCCTCCGCCCTCGTCGTCCCGCTCTACAGCTCCGCCGACGGCGACGCCGCCGTCACCCTGGCCTGGGTGGACGAGGTCGACCCGGCACGCCTGCACCACGACGCCGCGCTCCCCACCCTGCTGGCCCAGCAGGCTCCGCTGGTGCTGCACGTCGCCCGCATCCGCCAGGACGAGAGGCGCCTGGCCGTGCTCGAGGAGCGCGACCGCATCGCCCGCGACCTGCACGACCTGGTCATCCAGCAGCTCTTCGCGGTGGGCCTCGAGCTGCACAGTGCGTCATGGGTCGAGGACCCGTGCGACATGGCCGCGCGCATCGACCGCGCGACCGAGGAGATCGACGACGTCATCCGCGAGATCCGGACGACGATCTTCCGGCTCGGCCCGGTGGCCGCGGCCGCCGACCCGCGCGCGGCCATCGTGGAGGTGGTCGAGCGTGCCGCCAGGACGATGAAGGTGCGTCCTGTCGTGCGCTTCGACGGACCCGTCGGGTCCGTGCTCGACACGGACCTGCTCTCCGAGGTCCTGGCCGTGATCACCGAGGCGCTGTCCAACGTCGTGCGCCACGCCCACGCCTCGACGTGCGCGGTCGACGTGGCGGTCGACACCGAGGTGGTCGTGCGCGTGCGCGACGACGGCGTGGGGATGCCCGACGGCGTGCACGAGACGGGCGGGCTGGCCAACCTCAGGCTGCGCGCCGAGCAGCGCCGCGGGCGCCTCCAGGTCGCCACGGCCGACGGCCGTGGCACGACGGTGACCTGGTCGGCGCCACTGACCTGACCGCGGCATCGGAGGGTCGGCGAGGCATGGCTAACCTGAGCGCGACGACCCGCCGGGGTAGCACCGGCGGGTCCCGGACGCCCAGGAGGGACGACATGTACGGCGAGGTGGTCTCCACCCGGCAGCTGGGCTCCCACCTCGTCCGGGTGGTGCTGGGCGGGCCGGGGCTCGACGGGTTCACCCCGACCGGGCACGCCGACGACTACGTCAACTGCTTCTTCCTGCCACCCGAGGCCCCCTACGCGCCCCCGTTCGAGGACGAGGCCGTGCGTGGGCTGCCCCGTTCCCAGCGGCCGCGGCCGCGCCGCATCACGGTGCGCGCATGGGACGGCGCGCGTCGCGAGCTCACGCTCGACATCGCCGCCCACGGCGACGTCGGGCACGCGGGCCGGTGGGCGACCCACGCCCGGCCCGGCGACCGGCTGCAGCTGCGCGGCCCGGCGGGCGGCTACCACCCCCATCCCGACGCCGGCTCCTACCTGCTGGTGGGCGACGAGAGCGCCCTGCCGGCGATCGCCGCGTGCGCCGAGGCCGTGCCCGAGGGTCGGCCCGTGACGGCCGTGCTCGAGGTCGAGGACGCCGCCGGTGAGGTGCCGCTCCACTCCCCCGGTGTGCTCCACGTCCGGTGGGTCCACCGCACCGGTCACGCCGACCCCGAGGGCCTGCTCGCCGACGCGGTGCGCGCCCTGCCTCCAGCACCGGGGCCGGTGAGCGCCTTCGTGCACGGCGAGGCGGGCGCGACGCGGGCCGTGCGGCGGGTGCTCCTGGGCGAGGGCGTCGTCGACGAGCAGATGCTCTCCTGCTCGCCCTACTGGCGGCGCGGGCTCGACGACGAGCAGTGGCGCGCGGTCAAGGCAGACTGGGTGCGGGCGCTCGCCGCGGAGGACGTCACCGCCTGAGCGGTGGCCGGAGGCCCGCCCGCCGCACGCAGGGCGTACGCCCGCCCTCAGGCGAGCGACAGGAAGAGCTTCTCCATCTTCTTCACGTCGATGTCGTCGGCGCCGCCGTCGCCGTTGAGCAGGCACTGCTGCAGGCCGTTGGCCACGATGGCGAAGCCCGCGCGGTCCAGCGCCTTGGAGACCGCAGCGAGCTGGGTGACGACGTCCTCGCAGTCGCGCCCCTCCTCGAGGAGGCGGAGCACGCCCGCGAGCTGGCCCTGGGCGCGCTTGATCCGGTTGATGACCGGCTTCATCGAGGTGGGGTCGAGCTCCATCGGTTCTCCTGGGTGCGAGGGTCGGGGCGCTGGGTGCGGCAGCGCCGCCCGGCGTCGGCCGCGATACCCCCCATCGTATGCCGGGGCGCGGGCACCTCCACGGCGCCCGTCGCGCGCACGTAGCGTCGATCGCCTCGACCGTCGGCTCGTCCCGGCAGCGACGCCGTATGGTGATGGTGAACGCATCAGGCGAGAACGGCCGCGAGGGAGCGAGCGTATGAGCCAGGTAGAGCCGCCGCGGATCGCGGCGCTGCTGGCCCAGGCGGCCACGAGCATCACAGCCGCCCGCACCACCCACGACATGGTCGAGGCGATCGTCGCCGCCGCACCGGACGCCGTGCCGGGCATCGACCACGCCAGCGTGACCATCCGGGGCAAGGACGGGCAGAACGAGACCTACGCCGCCTCCAGCAACGTGGTGGAGAAGCTCGACCTCATCCAGTACGACTGCGGTGAAGGACCGTGCCTGGACGCCCTGGTCGACGGGGGCACGGTCATCTCGGACCACATGCGACATGAGCACCGTTGGCCCAGCTTCGTACCCCGCGCCCTCGAGGCCGGGGTCACGGCCCAGATGGGGATCGGGCTGCACGAGGTCGACAGCGCCGGCGGCGCCGTGCTCAACCTCTGCAGCACCACCGGTGATGGCATCGGCCCCGAGTCGCGAGACCTGGCCCAGCTCTTCGCGCTCTATGCCGCCACCGCCCTGGGAGGGCGACACAACGAGGAGCACCTCACCACCGCCCTGTCCAGCCGGAAGGTGATCGGACAGGCCGTCGGCATCCTCATGGAGCGCTACCGGATCAACGAGTCGAATGCCTTCGACTACCTGGTACGCGTCTCCTCCACCGCCAACATCAAGCTCCGCGACGTCGCCGCGGAGGTCGTGACGCAGAGCGACACCCGCTACACGACCGACCCACCGCACTGAGCGGGGCCAGCGCGGCCCAAGCGCGAGTCGAGTGCTGGAGGCGTCGTCGTCCGCGCGAGGGACAGCACTCGACGCCGGCAGCGGACGGCCGGGACACCCGCTCGCGGCTTCCGCCCGCAGTGGGCCGACGTGCTGGCCCGCCGGGGGCCGAGCCAGGTCCGATGGACAACCCGCTCGGCGCCTTCAGCGGGTACGACGGCTACCAGGTCCTGCTGTTCCTGCACGAGGCCGGACACTTCTCGGTGCTCTTCGGCTGCCCGACGGCCGACGACGGGCTGAAGCCACTCCGGCTCGACGCCGTCTTCGACGCTGCCTGTCGCGCCGTCCCCGCACTCGCCCTCTGGACCGTCCCGGAGCGGGCGCGACCGCCCAGCCCGGTGATGGTGGGCGGCGCCCTGCGCAACGTGTACCGGCCCCAGCGGCGGATCGCCGGGCTCGCATCGGTGGGTGACGTCGTGGCCACCACGACACCCACCCGCGGCCGCGGCATCGCGATGGCGTTCACCCAGATCGACAACCTCCTCCGCCTGCTCGACGACGGCGCGGATCCGGCGTCGCTCGCCGACCCGTTCGGTGCCTGGTGCGACGAGCAGATCCGCCCCTGGGTCGAGGACCACATCGCCATCGACACCGATGCCGTGGCGCGCTGGCAGGGCGCCGAGCTCGACCTGGCCCGGCCGTTGACGACCGAGCGGATCCGCGAGGCCGCCCAGGCGGACCCCCCGGATCGGCGAGTACGCCGGACCGTACTTCTCGATGACCGCGCTCCCCAGCTGCCCCACGCCGGCCGAGCCCCTGGCGCGGGCGGTCTACGAGACCGGCTGGCGGGCGCCGTACGCCGCCGGCCCCAGCCGGGACGAGCTGGTCGCCGTGATCGAGGAGACCCGAGCGCGCCTGGACCGAGGGAAGCGAGCGGGGGGATCCGGATCCCCGGGGAAGCGACAAGGCCTGATCCGCATCGCTGCAGATCAGGCCTCGTCCTTTGTAGCGGGGGCAGGATTTGAACCTGCGACCTCTGGGTTATGAGCCCAGCGAGCTACCGAGCTGCTCCACCCCGCGTCGGTGAACAGAACCTTACAGGGGTGGTCGGGCGGAGCCCAAATCGGGGGTCAGCGTGCCGCTCGGACCGCCTCCTCGATGAGCGCGCGACCCTCGTCCATGAGGCGTGCCCAGCGCACGGTGTCGCCGTTGCGCTGCGCCTCGTCGGCCCGGGAGAACTTGTCCTCGGCCTGCTCCAGCAGCTCGCGGACCGTGGACGGGGTGCCGGGCTCCGTGGTCGGCTGCTCACCCGGCGACTCCGACGGCTCCTCGGTCGGCTCCTCCGTGGGGTCCTCCGTCGGGTCGGTCGTCTCGTCCTCCGAGGCGTCGGAGGTCAGGGCGTCCTCGATCGCGTCGACGAGCGTGGTGCCGATGCCGACCCTGTTCTCGTAGGAGACGAGCACGAACCGCAGGATCGGGAAGTTGGACTCACCGTCACGGCGCGTGTAGACCGGCTGCACGTACATGAACGTGTCGTCGATCGGCAGCGTGAGCAGGTTGCCCGGCACCCGGTCGGCGTCACCGGTCGTGTAGGGCAGCAGCGCCTGGCTGATGTCCTCGTTGGTGGCGAACGTGTTGGCGATCTGCAGCGGCCCGCCCGTGGGCTCGTTGGGCAGCTGCAGCACCCTGACCTTGCCGTAGTCGTCGCTCGTCGCGTCGCTGTTGACCGACAGGTAGGCGGCGAGGTTGTTCTCCTTGCGCCGCGGCACGTAGACCGAGGTCAGCGACCAGGTCTCGCCGTCGCCGGTGTCGGCGAAGAGGCGGTAGGGCGGCTGCAGCCGGGTGGTGCGCTGCGGGTCGCTCGGCACCTCCCAACGGCTGGAGCCCTCGAACCACGCCGACGCGGACGTCTCGTGGTAGCGCTGGAACTGGAAGCGCTGGGCCTTGAACAGGTCCTCGGGGTAGCGCAGGTGCTCGCGCAGCGAGTCGGGGATGTCGTCCTTGGGCTGCACGACGTCGGGGAAGACCGCCTCCCACGCCTGCAGGATCGGGTCCGCCTCGTCCCACTCGTAGAGCGACACGGTGCCGTCGTAGGCGTCGACGGTGGCCTTGACCGAGTTGCGCAGGTAGTTGATCTCGTCGGTCGGCAGGGTCTGGAACCCGGTGTTCTCCTGCAGCGAGTCGTCGGTCATCTCCTCGAGCGACTCCCGCTGCGACAGCGGGTACTTGTCGGTGACCGTGTAGCCGTCGAGGATCCACAGGATCCGCCCGTCGACCACCGCCGGGTAGGGGTCGGAGTCGACGGTCAGCCACGGCGCGACCTTCTCCACCATGCGGCGCGGGTTGCGGTCGTAGAGGATCTTGGAGTTCTCGTGCACGCGGCTCGACAGCAGCAGGTTGGGCTCGCTGAAGCGCACCGCGTAGAGCAGCTGGTTGACGATGTTGCCGATCGGCACGCCCGCCTTGCCGTCATAGGTCGTCGCGACGTCCTCGTCGGTGCGCTCGCCGCGCGGCAGGTCGAACTCCACCGGCTTCCCGTCGGGGTTGAGCCCGACGATGCTGTAGGTCGGGCTCTGCTCGCCGAAGTAGACGCGGGTCTCGTAGCCCTCGTCGCCGGCGAGCCTGGTGAGTGCGTCCTCGTCGGCCTCCTGGCCCTCGGCCCACTGGATGCCGGTCTGCTGGACCGAGTCATCCTCCGGGCGCTGGTTGGCGTACGCGGCGATCACGCCGTTGCCGTGGGTGTAGGCGGTGTGCAGGTTGGACCAGTTCTGGTCGCCCTCGGCGAGGCCGCTCTGGTCGAGCTCGCGCACGCCGAGCACGACGGCGCGGTCCTTGCCGTCGATCTCGTAGCGGTCGACGTCGAGCACGTTGGGCACCGAGTAGTAGGCGCGCACCTGCTGCTGCTGCTCGAAGATCTCGCTGACGATCTGGGGGTCGACCAGCGGGATGCCGGCGGTCATGCCGTCGAGCTCCTCGAGCCGGCCGTCGTTGGCCACACCGGTGCCGGCGACGTTGCGGACCTCGATCTGGTCGAGCTGGTAGGCGGCGCGGGTCGCGTCGATGTTGGCCTTGATGTAGGGGCCCTCGCGGTCCGGCACGTTGGGGTTGACGCGGATCGCCTGGACCACCGTCGGCACGATCAGGCCGAGGATGATCGCGGACAGGGCGAACAACGCGACACCGACCGACGGCAGCAGCCAGGTGCGTCGCCAGATGTTGGCGAGGAACAGCAGCGCGCAGACGATCGCGATGCCGGCGAGGATCTCCTTGGCCGGCAGGACTGCCTTGTCGTCGGTGTAGCCCATGCCGGTGAAGATCGAGCCCGAGTTGGTGACGAGGTCGAAGCGGTCGAGCCAGTAGTCCACGGCCTTGGCGAGCACGAACAGCGCGAGAAGCGCGGAGACCTGGATCTGCGCGGCACTGGTCAGCCGCTCACCGGGGCGGGCGGAGAGCCGGATGCCGCCGAAGAGGTAGTTGGTCAGCAGCGAGGCGATCAGGCCGACGACGGCAGCGGCCATCACGAAGTCGACGAGGTAGTGCCAGAACGGCAGCTGGAAGACGTAGAACCCGACGTCCTTGTTGAAGTAGGGGTCGGTGGTGCCGAACTGCTCGCCGTGGCGCCACAGCGAGAAGCTGCGCCACTGGCCGGAGGCCGACGCGCCCGCGAAGAGCCCCATCACGCCGGCGACGACCGCGATCACCAGGCCCATCCGCGGGGCGAGGAGCGCGCGGTAGCGGTCCATGCCGTCGTCGGGCGTCCCGGGCATCCCCGGCCACAGCAGCGGGCGGAAGCGGTAGGCCATCGCCATGGCGATGGCCACCGCGGCCGCCATCAGCCCGGCGAAGACGAAGAACAGCCCGACGCGGGTCAGCAGCAGGGTGTTGAAGACCTCCTGGTAGCCGACCGAGCCGAACCACAGTCGCTCGGTCCAGAAGGAGGCGAACGCGCTCAGCAGCATGAACCCCACGACCAGGACGATCGCGGTGATGACCAGCGCTCCCGGCCGGCGTGACGCGGCTGCGGGCCGTGCGCCTCCTGTGCCGCCGGGTCCGCCAGGCCGCTGGGGGCCGTCGGGTCCGGAGGGTCCTGTGGGTCGGTCGAACGGATTGCTCATCTTGACTAGGCCTGCTCAGGGTTCTCGTCGGGGCGGGGAGGGGTGTCGTGCAGTGTCTCGTGGAGCAGCTGGAGGAGTCCGGGCACCAGCTCGGTGCCGTTGACCACCGACTGCTCGTCGTCGTGGGCCCGCAGCCGCAGGGCGCAGTAGGACGCACCGGCGCGGGTCACGCCCGCGACCATGCGCACCTCCTGGCGGTCGGGGTGCTCGCGCGCGAACAGCTCGGCCGCGGCGGGGTCGTCGGGGATGTCGTCGTCGACGCCGGGCGGCAGCACCAGTCGCTCGATGACGGCGGCGCAGCCGGCCACGCTGTCGGGCCAGGCGATGCCGTGCAGCACGTCCTCGAGGACCTGGCCGGGGGGCAGCCCGTCCTGCTCGATCGGCGTGAGCGAGCCGTCCTCGGCGGGACCGTCGATCTCCATCACCGCGGCGAGCGCCGGCTCCTGCGCGACCAGCTCGGCGGTGTCGACCAGGGCGTAGAGGCGGGCCGGCTGGTCCCAGCCGTCCTGGGCGACGTGCGCCTCGATCTCGAGGACGGCAGTGGCCAGGGCGGGGTCCTCCGGCAGCGCGTCGGGTGCGGCCGCGTCGGCCGGACCGGCGTCGGGCGCCGGTGGGGTGGGGTCGGTCATGAAGCGGTGTCCTCGCAGGTCGGCAGGTCGGTGTCGGGGTCGGCCACCCAGTCGGACAGGGTCTCGACGGCGGCGTGCATCGTGGTGGCCTTCGCCAGGCGCATGTCGCCGGGGTCCACTCCCCCGATGCCGCCGCAGTTGGCGGCCGGCACGAAGAACAGGTCGGCTCCGGCGTCGCGGGCGGCGGCGATCTTCTGCTGGATGCCGCCGATGGGGCCGACCTCCCCGGTGGGGGTGATCGTCCCGGTGCCGGCGATCTCGGCGCCGCCGGTGAGCGAGCCCGGCGTCAGGGTGTCGTAGATGGCGAGCGCCATCATCAGCCCGGCGCTGGGGCCCCCGATCCGTTCGGAGATGTCGACGCTCACGTCGAAGGGGAAGTCGAAGCCGAGGCCGGGCGCGATGCCGATGCGTAGGTCGCCCTCGACCTCCTCGGGGGTGACGTCGACGCTGACCTCCTTCTCGCCGCGGCGCACGAGGAAGGTGAGGGGCTCGCCGGGGGACGCCTCGTCGACGGCATCCACCACGTCCTGGGCCTCCCGGATCGGCGTGTCGCCGACGCGCAGCAGCACGTCGCGCACCTCGAGCTTGCCGTCGGCGGGCAGCCCGGGGGTCACGTCGAGGATCTTCACGACGGGGTCGACCTCCTCGCCGAGCTCGGTGAGGGCCGCCGCCACGGCTGTGTCCTGGGAGGACGCCATCGCCGCCTCCGACTCGCGGTCGGTGGACTCGTCGGTCTCGTCGGGAGCGTAGATCGAGGACCGCGGCCACACGGCGGCGTCGGGGTCGAAGTAGGCCTGCAGCAGCTCGGGCAGGGAGACGTCCTCCTGCGGCGTGCTGACGTAGACGGTGGTCATCCGCAGCTCGCCGTCGTCGTGGTAGGCCTTGCGGCCCGCGACCTGGACGATCTCCTTGCCGTCGTCGTCGGCGAGTATGTCGACGGTCGGTCCTGGGTAGTAGGTGACGTAGGGCAACGGCACGAACGCCGCCGCCGCCCACAGTGCTGCGAGCAGGCAGAGCGCGAGCAATCCCGCACCTGTCCGCTCCTTCATGTCCCCAACTCTCTCAAATGGCGGCAACCGGCCGACGACGAGCCACCCCGGGCGGACTCCTCAGGAGGCGCGCCGGCCCGCGTCGTCGCGGGGCGCGGCGCCGTGGCTGGGGCGGACGGCGATGCCGGTGCTGCGGTCGCGCCCGGGCGCCGGCGTACGCCGGGGGGGCGCCGGCAGGTCCTTCGACAGCGCCCTGCCGAGGCGCTCGGCGGCCACGTCACGGTCGACCTCGCCGCGGCCGTCGCGCCCGGCCCACGACACCCACGCCATGGCGGCGACAGTGACGACGGCCGACGGCACGAACCACAGGAGGATCTCCACCCGACGAGCGTAGGCGCAGGGACCTCCCGGGACCGGGAGGCCTACGGCGTGCCGACCCACTCCTCGCTCTGGTCGTCGAAGACCTGGTGCTTCCAGATCGGCACCTCGGCCTTGAGGGTGTCGATGAGTGCCCGGGACGCCGCGAAGGCATCACCGCGGTGGGCTGCGGTGGTGGCGACGACGACGGCGAGGTCGCCGATGCGCAGCTCGCCGACCCGGTGCACGGCCACCACTCCCCTGACGTCGTGGTCCCGCGCCACCTGCCGGCAGACGTCCTCGAGCCGGGCCAGTGCGGACGGGTGGGCGGAGTAGTCGAGCGCCACCACGCCCTTGCCCCCGTCGTGGTCGCGGACCTGGCCGACGAAGAGGACGAGGCCGCCGGCCCCGTCGTCGCCGAGGGCGTCGAGCACCTCGACGACGTCGAGCGGGGTGTCGCGGATGTCGACGAGGCGCAGCGGATCACGGACGGGGTCACGAAGCGGGTCACGAAGCGGGTCGCGGAGGGGGTCGCTCACCCGGGCGAGTCTAGGTCCGGCGCGCCCGTGGGGGCAGGCGTGGCGCAGGCGCGGGGGCTGCTGGGCCGGGTGGGTAACGTTGGCCCCATGAGTGACACCCCCGGCGGACCCGGGTCGTCCGGTCAGGGTCCCGATGACAACAACCCCTTCAAGGGCACGCCCTTCGAGCAGATCTTCTCCCAGATGGGCGGGTTCGGCGCGGGAGGCGGGATGCCCGACCTCAACTCGCTGATGGCGCAGATGCAGTCCCTGTTCGCGCCCCACGACGGGGCGGTCAACTGGGACACGGTCACCGACCTGGCCCGCCGCACGGCCGCGCAGGAGCCCGACCCGACCGTCAGCGCGGCGCAGTCCGCCGCGGTCGACGACGCGGTGCGCCTGGCCGACCACTGGCTCGACACCACCACCGAGTTCCCGTCCGGGGTGAGCACCACCGCCGCGTGGTCGCGGGCCGAGTGGATCGTGGAGACCATCCCCGTGTGGAAGGTGCTCGTCGAGCCGATCGCCGGCTCCGCCACCCAGGCGCTCGGCCAGGCCATGCCCGAGGAGATGAAGCAGCTGGCCGGCCCGTTGATGGCCATGATCGGCAGGGCCAGCGGTGCGATGGTCGCCACCCAGGTCGGCAGCGGCCTCGGCGCGCTGGCCGGTGACGTGCTCAGCGCCTCCGACATCGGCCTGCCCCTCGGCCCCATCGGCAAGGCGGCCCTGCTGCCGACCAACGTCGCGGTCTTCGCCGAGGAGCTCCCCGACGTCTCGGCCGACGACGTGCTGCTATACCTCGCGCTGCGCGAGGCGGCGCACCAGCGGCTGTTCGCCGGGGTGCCGTGGCTGCGCGACCACCTCATCGGGGCGGTCGCCGAGTACGGCGCCGGCATGGACTTCGACACCTCCGGCATGGAGGCCAAGCTCCGCGAGGTCGACATCGCCAACCCGCAGGCGATGCAGGACGCCCTCACCGGTGGCCTGTTCGACCCCGAGCCGTCGGCCGCCCAGAAGGCGGCGCTGGAGAAGCTCGAGGTGACGCTCGCGCTGGTGGAGGGCTGGGTGGACGAGGTGGTCGGCCAGGCCACCGCCGAGCGGATGCCCGCCGCGGCCAAGCTGCAGGAGACCGTACGCCGCCGGCGCGCCGCCGGCGGTCCCGCCGAGCACACCTTCGCCACCCTCGTCGGACTCGAGCTGCGGCCCCGGCGCCTGCGCGACGCCTCCACCCTGTGGGGCTCGCTGCGCACCCGGCAGGGCACCGAGGCCCGCGACGGCGTCTGGATGTCGCCGCACCTGCTGCCCACCGCCGCCGACCTCGACGACCCGCTGGGCTTCCGGGAGGACTCGGTGACGCCCGACGAGCTGTCGGAGGAGGAGTTCGACGCCGGCCTGCGCGACCTGCTCGGCGGCGGCCAGGACGACCCCGACGACGGCCCCGACAAGGGCCCGGAGGACGGCGGGTCCCGCCCCACCGGGTGAGCGCTCAGCTCCACGCGGCCGCGGTCGCCACGCTGACGGGCTGGGTCGCCCCGACCCCCGGCCAGGACGCCCTGCGCCGGCGCTTCCTCGCCCACCTCGCCGCGCACCCCGACGGGCTGGCCAAGGCCTGCTTCCCCGACCACCTCACCGCCGGGGCGATCGTCGTGTCGCCCGACGGCGGCCGGGTGCTGCTCAACCACCACCGCAAGGCCGACGCGTGGCTGGCCTTCGGCGGTCACCTCGAGCCGGGCGACGCCTCGCTCGCCGACGGCGCACGGCGCGAGCTCGTGGAGGAGTCGGGGCTGGCCTCGTTCGACCTCGACGAGGAGCCGTTGTCGGTCGACGAGCACGCCGTGGAGTTCTGCTCCGAGCGGGGCACCGTGCACCACCTCGACGTGCGCTTCCTCGCCACGGCGGAGCCCACGGCCGCCCACGCCACGAGCGAGGAGTCGATCGACGTGCGGTGGTGGCCCGTCGACGCGCTGCCGGCGACGTTCGACGACATGTACGTCCTCGTCGACGCCGCCGTGGCGCGCGTGCGGTCGCGTCAGTCGACGTCGTCGCCCGGCGGCGGCTCGAGCCGCGCGGCCGCGGAGTAGCCCTCGAGGTAGCCCTTCGCCTTCTCCGCGCGGGGGTAGCGGTCGACCCACGCCCAGAACGCGGGCGTGTGGCCCGACTCCAGCAGGTGGGCCAGCTCGTGGACCAGGACGTAGTCGACCACCCAGGCGGGCACCTTCTGGAGCCTGTCGCTGAGCCGGATGGTGCGCTCGCCCGGGGTGCACGAGCCCCAGCGCGCGTTCTGGTTGCTCACCCACCGCACCGAGGCGGGGATGGCGAGGCCACCGAAGTAGAGGTCGTTGAGCTTGGCCGCCCGCACCACCAGGTCGCCGTCGGAGCGCAGCCGCCGCTTCTCCTGCCGCTCGATGCGGGCGACCATGTCGGCGACCCAGGTCGCCTCGTCGCGCTTGCTCATCGAGGCCGGGATGAGCACCACGATGCGGTCGCCGTCGCGGTAGGCCGAGACCGTGCGCCGCCGGCGGCGCGAGCGGCGCACCTCCACCTCGGGCGGGCTGGCCGGCGTGCTCATGTGCCGAACCTAGCCTCCTGCACCCACATCGGCAGGCGAACGCGCTGGCCGCCTGCCGGGGCGGCCAGCGCTCAGGACCGCGAGCCGGCCCACTCCAGCAGGCGGTCGCGATCCCACGTGTTGACGATGCGCTCGGGGTCGATCCCGGCCTCGGTGGCCCGGGCGGCGCCGTGGTCGAGCATGTCGAGCTGGCCCGGGGCATGGGCGTCGGAGTCGATGGAGAACAGGCAGCCGAGGTCGCGCGCCAGCTCGAGCAGCCGGGTGGGCGGGTCGCGCCGCTCGGGCCGGGAGTTGATCTCGACGGCCACCCCCTCCTCCGCGCAGGCGGTGAAGACGGCCGTCGCGTCGAACCTGCTCGGCGGACGCACGCCCCGGTTGCCGGTCACCAGGCGGCCCGTGCAGTGGCCCAGCACGTTGGTGTGCGGGTTGCGCACCGCGGCGACCATCCGCCTCGTCATCGGCTCGGGGTCCATCTTGAGCTTGGAGTGCACCGATGCGACCCGCACGTCGAGCCGGTCGAGCATCTCCGGTGTCTGGTCGAGCGAGCCGTCGTCGAGGATGTCCACCTCGATCCCCTTCAGCAGGGTGAACGACCCGCCGAGGTGCTCGTTGACCGCGTCGACGACCCCGAGCTGGCGGGTCAGCCGCTCCGCGCTGAGCCCGTTGGCGACCCGCAGCCGCGGGCTGTGGTCGGTGAGCACGAGGTAGTCGTGGCCCAGCTCCATGGCCGTCATCGCCATCTCCTCCAGCGGCGAGCCGCCGTCGGACCAGTCGGAGTGGGAGTGCAGGTCGCCGCGCAGCCTGGCGCGCAGCTCCTCCCCACCCCGGGCGAGCGGTCCCGCGGTGGTCTCCAGCCGGGCCAGGCGCTCGGGGACGACGCCGTTGCAGGCGTCGGTGATCACGGCGGCGGTGCTCGGCCCGATGCCCGGCAGGTCGGTGAGCGTGCCGTCGGCGGCGCGGCGGCGTACCTCATCGTCGGGCAGCGGCAGGATCGTGCGGGCGGCCTTGCGGAACGCCTCGATCCGCCGGCTCTCCTCGCGCTGGCGCTCCATCAGGAACGCGATGCGTCGCAGGGTCGCGACCGGCCCGCGCGCGCCGCCCTGCTCCGTCTGGTCCACTACTTCTCCTCCACAGCCCCCGCACCGGCTCGTGCGCTGGTCAGGGGCACAGTACGGCGCGCGGGCCGGGCGTGTCGCGCACAGGCCCGTCCCCATGTGGGAGGCCGTCGTCCACGGCCCGCGGGCCACGGTGCACACGGTCTCCACAGGGCTGTCCACAGGCGTGGACATCGCGCTGTTGACCGCCCGGGGGGTCGGCCCTAGCGTTGCGGCCAGAAGGGCCCCGCGGCTCCTCGACGCCAGCAGGGGAAGGCAGGCGCCAAGGGCCGTGGGGCCCTCCTACGTGCAGCGTGCCTCAGCGGCCGCGGAACTCCGGCGCCCGCTTCTCCCGCGCTGCCGCGATGCCCTCCTGGAGGTCGGCGGTGGCGAGGGTCACCGGCTGGGCGAGCGCCTCCCACTGGAGCGCCGACTCGACGTCGGCGGGTCCGCCGCCCGCCAGCGCGACCTTGGTCAGCCGTGACGCGATGGGAGCCGTGGCCGCGATGCCGGCCGCCGTCTCGAGCACGTCGTCGAGGAAGGTCGCGCGGTCCACGACCCGGGAGACGAGCCCGAGGCGCAGCGCCTCGTCGGCCTCCACGACCCGGCCGGTGAGCAGCAGGTCGCGTGCGTGCGCCGCCCCCACGACGTCGGGCAGCAGTCGGGTGGCGGCCATGCCGGCGTGCATGCCCAGCTTGGTGAAGGGCACGCCGAGCTTGGCACCCTCGGCGGCGTAGCGGATGTCGCAGGCAAGTGCGAGGCAGAGCCCGGCGCCGATCGCGGGCCCGTTGACCGCCGCGATCGTGGGCACCTCCAGGCGCCGGATCGAGAGCCACGAGCGGTAGAACGGCAGCATCCGCGAGCGGAGCCGGTCGACGCCGGCGTCGGGCTCGCTCGCGATCCACGAGGTGTCGCCGCCGGAGCAGAAGGCACTGCCCTCCCCCGTGACGACGACTGCCCGCACCGACGGGTCCGCCGCGATCGCGTCGGTGGCCGCGACCCAGGACGAGGTCATCTGCTCGCTCATCGCGTTGCGCATGGCGGGGTTGTCGAGGGTCAGCAGGACGACCCCCTCTGACGGGCGCTCGAGGCGCAGGTGCGTGAGGTCTGGGGACTTCTCTGGCATGGGCCGAGGGTACTGATCCGGCCGGGGCGCGGCCGGGCCGGGCGGGCGCCCGACGGCGGTCGGGCGACGGTCGGGCGGTGGTCGGGAGGGAGCCGGGAGGGGGCCAAACGGCGGCCGAACGGGTGCCGGTCCCGGAAGCGGGTTTCCACGCGTGGCGCGTGTGGTGCGTGAGCGTGGCCCGAGCGTGGCGTAGGGTCGTCCGCGGAGCGCTGGCAACCGCCAGTTATCCCCGGCGGGCTTCCCCTACGACAACCCCGTCGCGACGACCACGAAGAAACAAGCAAGGAGGCCGTCATGGCGGAGACCTGGAGCGGTGAGTTCTACTGCGTCAAGTGCAAGGAGAAGCGCGAGGCGGAGGGCGAGATCAAGGTCAACGACAAGGGCACCAAGATGGCCAAGGGCGTCTGCCCGGTCTGCGGCACCAACCTGAACCGCATCCTCGGCAAGGCGTGAGCCTCACCTCTTGAGCTCACTGCGGCGGCGTCACCCCTGGGGTGGCGCCGCCGCTGTCGTTCCCGGGCACGGATCCGCCTGTGGAGGACGCCCCGACCGGGGCCCCGAGGTGGCACGGTCGAGGGGTGACCGCGCGTCCTAGTCCGCCGTACGCCCACCTGCTGCGGGCGCAGCTCGACTGCCCTGACGCGTGGACCCCGCCCGTGGTCGCGGCGCTGACCGCCGCCGGCGTCCTCCTCGACCGCGAGGCGCCCGTGGGCGTCGCGGTGACGCCGGGGCGGACCGTGTCGAGCACCGTCGATGCGTGGTCGGTCGACTCGCTGCCGCACGTCCTGCTCGCGGTGCACCCGTGGGCGGTGGAGGTGGGACCGTGGGTGGCCCCGGGCCTGGGCCCGTGCGCGAGGTGCGTCGCCGCGGCGGTCCTCGAGGAGGGCGGCGCGCCGGGCGCCGACGACGTGCCGCGCCCGCTGCTCGCCCTCGGGGTGGGCACGGCCGCGCGCGACCTCGCCGCCTGGTCGCGCGGCGAGCTGCCGCACACGTGGCTGACATCGTGGCGCCTCGACCACGAGCCGTTGCCGGCCGTGCGGCGCTGGCGGCGCCACCCCTATTGCGGGTGCGGGTGGTTCGAGGCCCCGTGAGGCGGGGTCGCGGTCACCACCACTCGCTGTCGAGCTTGCTCTCCATGGCCCGCAGGTGCGTGCGTGAGCACGTGTCGCAGAAGGCGCGGCGGCGGCCGTTCTCGACGGCGACGGTCCAGGTGAGGGTCTGCTCCTGCGGGGCGCTGGTGCCGCAGAAGTCGCACGTGACGGGCTCGCTCACGCCCCGAGGCTACTCCGCACGGGCCGCACGGGCCGCTCGGAGACGCCGGTGAGCCGGTGCGTCGTCACCGTGACGACGCACCGGCTCACCGGGTGTGGACTCACCCGCGATCAGGGCGAGCGGGTCCGGGGCCGAGGGGCCCCGGAGCATCAGAGCGCGCGGGCGAGGGCGAGGCGCGCCTGCTGCGCGGCCTGCTCGGCCTTGCGGCTCATCCGACGGGCCAGGGCCAGCTGGTGGCCGCGTCGCAGCTCGTGCGCCTCTCCCAGGCGCGCGGTCATTTGCGCGCGTGCGAGTTCTTCGTGCATGAGATTCATGTCGTGTCGTCCGTTTCGGTAGGTCTTCATGGGATGTGTGTCCTGTGGTTCCTCGGAGGTGGGTGAGCGGGTGGCGCCTACGCGGCGGCCCCGTCCTTCTGGTTCTGGCCGGCCTGGGTGGCGACCTGCTCGGACTTGCGGGGCCGGCCTCGCGGCCGCTTGCGCGGGATCACCACGCCCTGGAGGAAGAGCTCGCCTCCCCAGACGCCCCACGGCTCGCGCCGTTCGAGGGCTCCGTCGAGGCACAGCGCCTGCACGGGGCAGTCGATGCAGAGGGCCTTGGCCTGCTCCACGTCCGCGGGGGACTCGGCAAACCACAGCTCTGCGTCGTTGACGCGGCAGGGCAGCAACTCCTCATCCACTCCGGCAGCTGCGTCGTGCAGGGCTCCGAGCGGGGCCTGGGGCTCCCTCCCGGTCGCGTCGGCAGCTCGGTTGCGGTCGAGAACGCTGATGGTCATGTGTTCACCTCCTTGTCGTTGACCTGATCGCGGGTGGTTAGGACAAACAGAAAGGCCGCGGATCCCGGGTGTCGGGTTCCGCGGCCTGGAGGCTGCCGATGTAGGTGGATGACCTATGTCGACGGACTCCAGGCGGGAGGACCCGGGAAATCGCCCTTGATGCGCACGATCGCGGCGGCGTCGCCCTGGACAGCCTCCACGCCGGCACCGACAACGCGCGTGTGCGCACAGGGGCGGCCGAGGGCGGACATGCCGAAGGACGGCGACCACGCCGTCATCGTCTTCGTGTAGTTCTCCACGGGGGGCACCTCCTTCGGGGCGTCAGGCGCGGATCGTCGTCAGCGATCCCATGCGCGGGTTGTCGTGAGAGGAAACGTTAGACCCCTCACATCGTGAGGGGCAAACCATTTACTGGGTATTACCGTGATTTCTTCTGCGGAGGCGTCTCGGACCCCGCAGCGGCACCCTCGACGGCCCTCTCGGCGGGCCTCTCGACGGCCCCGCCGGCGACGAGCGCGAGTACCTCGTCGCCGTACTTGGCGATCTTGCCGGGCCCGACGCCGCTGATGGCGCGCAGCCCCTTCTCGTCGGTCGGGACGTGCTCGGCGATGAGCTGCAAGGTGGCGTCGGTGAACACGACGAACGCCGGGACGCTGTCGTCGGCCGAGCGCGCCAGGCGCCACTCGCGCAGCCGCTCGAAGAGTGCCTCGTCGTAGGAGGCCGGGCAGTCGGCGCACCGCCCGGTCTTCTTCTCCACCGAGGTCGACAGCGCGCCGCCGCACTCGCGGCAGTGCATCGCCGCCCGGTTGCGCCGGGTGCGCTCGCGCCGCTGCCCGGTCAGGCCGGGGACGCCGTCGAGCAGGGGCGCGAGGAACGGCGAGCTCCGCCGGTGGGAGCGCCCGCCCGGCTCGCGCGCGGTGGCCCACGAGACGGTGAGCTCGTCGCGGGCGCGGGTCATCGCGACGTAGAGGAGGCGGCGCTCCTCCTCGACCTCCGCCGGCGTCTGAGCCTGGGAGATCGGCATCATCTTGTCGTGCATGCCGGCCACGAAGACGGCGTCCCACTCCAGGCCCTTGGCGGAGTGGATCGTGGCGACGGTGACCGCGTCGGCGACGGGTGCGTGCTGCTCGCTGGCGCGCCGGTCGAGGTCGTCGACGAAGTCGCCGACCCCGGTGTCGGGGCGATCGCGGCTGAAGTCGGCGGCCAGGTCGACGAGCGCCTGCAGCGACTCCCACCGGTTGCGCACCTCTCCCCTGCCCTCGGGCGGCTCGGTGGAGTGGCCCATCTGCGACAGCACGGCCAGGACCGCCTCGGACACGGGTCCGGAGGCCTCGCCGGAGCGCGCCGCGCCCCGCACGAGGGTGATCGCCTGGCGCACCTCGGGACGGTCGAAGAAGCGGGCCGCGCCGCGCACGACGTAGGGGATGCCGCGGGCGGCGAGCGCCTCCTCGAAGCGCTCCGACTGGGCGTTGATCCGCAGCAGCACCGCCATCCGGCTGGCGGGCGTGCCGGAGGCACGGAGCGCGGCCACGCGGTCGGCCACGCCGTCGGCCTCCGCGACCTCGTCGGCGGCCTCGCGCCAGGTGATGCGGGCCCCCGAGGGTCGCTGGGCGCGGAGGTCGACGCCCTTGCTGGGCGTGCCGTCGAGCAGCCGGTTGGCCGCGGAGACGATCTCGGGGGTGGAGCGGTAGTTGCGGACCAGCTCGACGCTCGTGGCCGAGGGGAAGCGCTGGGTGAACTCGCGCAGGTAGCGGGCGTCGGCGCCGGCGAAGGAGTAGATCGTCTGGGCGGGGTCGCCGACGACGCACAGCTCGTCGCGGCCGCCGAGCCACAGGTCGAGGAGGGCGTACTGGAGGGGCGAGACGTCCTGGAACTCGTCGACGACGAACCACTTGTACTGGCGGCGCACCTGGGCGGCGACGGCGTCGTTGTCGGCGAGCAGCCCGGCGCCGAAGAGGAGCACGTCCTCCATGTCCATCCGGCCCTGGCCGCGCTTGACCTCCTCGTAGGCGTCGAAGGCGCGCGCCACGACATCCGGGTCGAGGCCGGACACCGCCCGGCCGCGGCTGCGCGCGACCGCGGCGTAGGTGTCGGGGCTGACGTTGGAGACCTTGGCCCACTCGATCTCGCTGGCGAGGTCGCGCAGCGTGGCCTGGTCGACGCCGAGGCGCTGGCGACGGGCCGCCAACGCGATCATGCCGAGCTTGGACTCGACCAGCTCGGGCAGCTCGCGCTGGTGCACCCGGGGCCAGAAGAACCGCAGCTGGCGCAGGGCCGCGGAGTGGAAGGTGCGCGCCTGCACCCCCGGCGCGCCCAGCGCCCGCAGCCGCTCGCGCATCTCGCCCGCAGCGCGCGTGGTGAACGACAGGGCCAGCACCTCGGTGGGGGCATAGACCCCCTGCGCGACCCCGTGGGCGATGCGGTGGGTGATGGCCCGGGTCTTGCCGGTGCCGGCGCCGGCCAGGACGCGCACCGGCCCGCGGAGTGCCTCGGCGACCTGTCGCTGCTCGGGGTCGAGCGCTTCGAGCAACGGAACAACTCCTGCGAGGTGGTGGTTGGAACTGGTGGCGGGTGGAGCGCACCCGCCTTCCTCACCCTAGACGCCGGAGGGGACACTCCATCCATGACCTTCACCATGTTCACCACGCCGTGGTGCGGCTACTGCCACCGCCTCAAGAGCCAGCTCGACCGCGAGGGCATCGAGTTCTCGATCGTCGACATCGAGCAGCAGCCCGACGCGGCGGTCACCGTCGAGCAGGCCAACGGCGGCAACCAGACCGTGCCGACGCTGCTGTTCTCCGACGGCAGCACGCTCACCAACCCGTCGGTGGCGCAGGTCAAGGAGAAGCTGGCCTCGCTCTCGTGAGGCTGGCCTTCGTGTCCGTGAGCGGTCCGCGTTAGCCTGAGCCCGTGTCACTGCTGAACTCGATCGACCGCGACCACGTGCTCACCGCGATGGAGACCTGGGACGCGGCGGGCGGGCACAACTACATGCTCGTGCGCGGCGGCGTCTCGACCCACGTGGTGCTCCACCACGGCAAGGAGTACGACGCCGCGGCCATCGCGGGCATCGCCCACGGGCTCGCGACCGGGCGCACCCTCACCCCGGCGGACATCCCCGGTGGCTCCGAGGGCGCGAGCAAGGCGCTGAGGCGCCTCGGCTTCGAGATCCGCGACGACTCGCCCCCCGGCGAGCGGGTGCCGGGCACCCGCGCGCGCACGCCGCGCACGCCGCGCACGCCGCGGGCGGCCACCACGCGGGCGACGACCTCGCGCCCACGGGTCGCCGCCAGCGACCGGGTCGACAAGCTGTGCCCGACCTGCTTCCTCGCACTGCCCGCCACGGGCATCTGCGACAACTGCGCCTGACCGGCGTCTGACCGGCGCCTGGGGCTCAGCCCCAGCCGGGACCGTCGAGCGGGCGGCCGAACCAGCTCTCGATGAGCGACGACGAGATCGAGATGCCGCGCGGCACGACCAGCTCGCCCGCACGGCCGGCCGCCTCGAAGTCGGCGCGCGTCCACCAGCGCGCCTCCTCGATCTCCGCCCCGTCGACATCGATGTCGGTGGTGAGGGCGCGGCCGGTGAACCCGAGCATCAGGCTCGCCGGGAGCGGCCACGGCTGGCTGCCGAAGTAGGCCACCTCGCCGACGGTGACGCCGACCTCCTCGTGCACCTCGCGGCGAACCGCGTCCTCGAGGGTCTCCCCCGGCTCGCAGAACCCCGCCAGCGTCGACCACCGGCCGGCGGGCCAGGCGGTGTTGCGTCCCAGCAGGATCGCCTCGTCGTCGCCCTCGCCGTGGGTGATCGCCATGATCACCGCCGGATCGGTGCGGGGGAACTGCGCGCGGTCGCACTGGGTGCAGCGCAGCTCGTGGCCCGCGGCGCGGCTGGCCAGGGTGCCGCCGCAGCGCGGGCAGAAGCGGGTGGCGTGGTGCCACTCGGCCAGTCCGACGGCGTGCATGACCAGGGGCGCCTCCTGCGGGCTGCCGTCGGCGAGGAGCGTCAGCACCGAGCGCAGCCGGACCCACTCCTCCGGCGGGCCCGGCGCGCGGTCGGGGGGCACGATCACGGCGAGGTGCACGACGTCGTCGCTGGCACCCAGCAGCACCAGGGTGCCGTCGGGAGCCTCGTCGGGACCGACCCAGTGGACGGCGCCGTCCACCGGCCGCAGCCGGTTGCCCGCCACCACCAGGACGCGCGTGGCCGGGTCGGCCATCTGCTCGGCGAGCCACGCCTCGTCGGTCCGGCGCAGGCCCATCCGGTTGTGGGCGTGGGCGGAGAGGGCGACGTGCGGGAGCAGGCGTTCGTGAGGCACGTCGTTCAGGCTAGCGACCGACGTCGCGGGCCTACGCTGTGCGCCATGAGCACGCACATCGGCGCCCAGCCCGGGGACATCGCACCCACCGTCCTGCTGCCGGGCGATCCGCTCCGGGCGAGGTGGATCGCGGAGGCCTTCCTCGACGACGCCCGCTGCTACAGCGAGGTGCGCGGGATGTACGGCTACACCGGCACGTGGAACGGCACGCCCGTGTCGGTGCAGGGCTCCGGGATGGGCCAGCCGTCGATGGCGATCTACGTCCACGAGCTCTTCACCGACTACGACGTGCGGTCGATCGTCCGGGTCGGCTCCTGCGGTGCGCTCACCGAGCGCGTCGGCGTGCGCGACCTGGTCATCGCCTCGGGCGCGTGCACCGACTCAGGGATCAACCGCATCGCGTTCCACGGCCTCGACTACGCGCCGGTCGCCGACTTCGGCCTGCTGCGCGGTGCCGTCGAGGCGGCCGAGGCGCGCGAGGGCGGCTCGCCGTTCCACGTGGGGCTGATCTTCTCCAGCGACTCGTTCTACCCCGCGCGGCCCGAGCTGCTCGAGCGGATGGTCGCCTGCGGCGTCCTCGCAGTGGAGATGGAGGCGAGCGCGCTCTACACGCTGGCCGCTCGCCACGGCCGTCGCGCGCTGGCGATCTGCACGGTCTCCGACCACATCGTCACCGGTGAGGAGACCACGGCGCAGGAGCGCGAGCAGACGTTCGGCGAGATGGTCGAGATCGCCCTCACGGCCGCCCTGGCCGACGACCGCTGACCGGCCCCAGCCGTCGTACGACCCGCGGTGGCCGAGCCGCGAGCGTCAGAGCGCCAGCAGCTCCTCGAGGCCGGCGCGGTCGGGCAGGTCGTCGAGGTGGACCGTGCGCCCGGTGCGGACGTAGTGGAAGGCGGCCCGCACCTGCGCGAGGGGCGTGCCGGTGAGCTCCGACCAGGCGAGACGGTAGAACGCCAGCTGGAGGGGGTCGGCGGTCTCGTGGCGTCCGGTCTTCCAGTCGACGACGAGGTAGCCGCCGTCGGGCTCGCGGTAGACCGCGTCGATGCGGCCGCGGACCACCTGCCCGGCGAGCACGAGGGCGAACGGCGCCTCCACGGCGTGGGGTGCCCGGTCGCCGAACGGACCGTCCTCGAAGCGCTTGACCACCTCGCCCAGGTCGGCCTCGTCGTCGATGCCGGCGTCGGCGCGACCGGGGAGCTCGTCGGGCTCGATCAGCGCCTGCTGGCCGAAGCGGTGCTCGATCCACGCGTGGAACGCCGTGCCGAAGCGCGCCGCGGGAGCGGGGGGTCGCGGCATCGGGCGGGCCAGCTCGCGCGCGAACGCCTCGGGGTCCTCGCGGAGCCGCGCCAGTGCCGTCACCGACAGGCTCTCGGGCAGCGGCAGGTCGACGGTGGTCGCACGCTCGGCGCGCGCCTCGGTGAGCAGCTGGGCGAGGTCGTCGTCCCACTCCGCCACCCGGGCCGCCTCGACCACGTCGAGGCCGTCGTCGGGAGCGGTGCGGTCGACGGTGCGGACGAGCTCGGCCGCGGCGAGGCGACGGCGCGCCTCCTCCCCCGTGCCGGGCACCGGCCAGGGCCGGGAGGTGTCGATGTCGTCGTTGGGGTTGGGTGACTTGGGCGGCGGCTTCTCCAGCCACCGCTCGACGGGCTGGCCCCACTCCTCGAGCTGCTCGCGCACCACGCGCTGGTAGTCGGAGGGACCGAACGGCGTGGACCGCTGGCCCCAGACGTAGGACGTGACACTCAGGTGGTGGGCGGCGCGGGTGTAGGCGACGTAGCCCAGGCGCAGCTCCTCCTCGGCGTCGTGCGCCTTGGTGGCGGCCCGGTAGGCGTCGAGCGCGGCCTTGTCGTGCCCGACCAGCTGGGGCTGGTCGGCGCGGTCGCCGCGCAGCGGCGCGGGCAGCACCGCGGGCGACGACGTCCAGAGCGTGCGGGACCGGTTGCTGGGGAAGCGGGTCTCCCCCACCCCGACGCAGAACACCGACGACCACTCCAGGCCCTTGGCCCGGTGGACGGTGAGCAGCTTGACCGAGTCGGCGGCCGTGGGGGTGGCGACGTCGAGCCCGTTGCCCTGGTCGTCCTCGGCGGTGAGGTAGGCCAGCAGCGCCGGCAGCGTGACGTCGCCGTCGACGGACTGGAACTCCGCGACCGCCTTGACGAACAGGTCGAGGTTGTCGCGGCGGGCCGCGGCGGCCGGCGACGTGGCCGAGGCGAGCTCGACGTCGACGCCGGTGGTGTCGATGATGCGGCGCACGACGTCGAGCAGCGGGTCGCCGACGTGGCTGCGGAGCCGCCGCAGCTCGGCCGACAGCAGGGCGAGGCGATCGCGCGCCTCGGCGGAGTAGGCCGCGTCGCCGGGCGACTCGACCGCGTCGCTGAGGGCGGGCAGCTCGGAGACGTCGATGCCGTCGGCGATCTGCAGGAGCTGGTCGGCGATCGTGGCGGTCTCGGCGCGCCCCCGCACGCCGGCGATCTCGGCGGCCCGCTCGGCGAGCAGCCGCAGGTCGCGCGGACCGATCGCCCACCGGGGGCCGGTGAGGAGCGTGAGCATGGAGGGATTGGCCGTGACGTCGTGCATGAGCGTGAGGGTGGCGACGACCTCGGCGACCTCGGGCAGGCGGATCAGCCCCGACAGCCCGACGATCTCGACCGGGATGCCGGCCGAGGTCAGGGCGTCGTAGACGTCCTCGGCCTGGGCGTTGTCGCGGCTGAGCACGCCGATCTCCGCCCATGGGGTGCCGGAGGCGTGCACCCGCTGGACCTCCGTCGTGAGCCACGCCAGCTCGTCGACCGCCCGCTCGAACACGTGGGTCTCGACGTGGCCGTCGGCGGCGCGGTCGGCCGCCCGCAGGCGCGCGACCTTGTCACCGTAGGCGGACAGCAGGGGCTCGGCGAGCCGGTTGGCGACGTCGAGGATGCGCCGGTCGGAGCGCCGGTTGACGGTGAGCGGCAGCCGCCCGGGCTCGCCGTCGACCGCCGGGAACGTGTCGGCGAAGTTGAGGATGTTGGACACCGAGGCGCCACGCCAGCCGTAGATGGCCTGGTTGGGGTCGCCCACCGCCATCACCGGGTGGCCGAGGCCGCGCTCGGGGTCAGGCCCGGAGAAGAGCCGCGCGAGCATCGTCGCCTGCGCCACGGAGGTGTCCTGGTATTCGTCGAGGAGGACGACCTTGAAGCGGGCCCGCTCGAGCTCGCCCACCTCCGGCTGCTCCTCGACCAGCCGGGCGGCCAGCGCGATCTGGTCGCCGAAGTCCATCAGCCCGAGGTCGGCCTTGAGCCTGCGGTAGCCGGTGACGAGCTGGAGCAGCTCGGCGCGGCGGTCGATGGCGTTGATCGCCTTGGCCGGCGGGTCGAGGTAGGTCTTGCGGGCCTTGCCGGCCAGCTCCTCCTCGACGGCCCGCTCGAACCCCCGGCGTGCCTCCTGGTCGACGCGGCGGACGTCGTCGGCGTCGACGAGGTGCTCGCTCATCGCGCCGTCGAGGGCGAGCAGGTTCTGGATGGCGGTCGCGGGGTGGTCGGTGAGCAGCTCGATGTGGCCGGTGAACCGCTCGATGACCCGGGCGCCGAGCTGGTAGCGCGAGGCGTCGGACACGACGCGGGTGTCGGGCTCGTGGCCGATGCGCAGCCCGTGGTCGGTGAGCAGGTTGGCGGCGTAGGCGTGGTAGGTCGCGACCGTCGGCTCGAGCACGTCCTCGCCCTCGACGACCACCGACCGGTCGAGCAGGCCGGCGGCGCCGAGGGCGGCGGTGACCCGCTGGCGCAGCTCGGCGGCGGCCTTGGTGGTGAAGGTGAGGCCCAGCACCTCCTCGGGACGCACCGTGCCGGTGGCGACGAGCCACACGACGCGCTGCGCCATCAGGGTGGTCTTGCCGCTGCCGGCGCCGGCCACGACGACCGTGGGCCGCAGCGGTGCGGTGATGGCGGCCCACTGCTCGTCGCTGGCGGCGTGCTCGGCGCCCATGAGGGCCCGCAGGTCCTCGGGCGAGTCGAGCCGGACCGGCGGACGGTGACCGGCGGGCAGGACACCAGATGGTGCGGCGAGGTCGGTCACTGGACGGTCACGCTCCCGGCGCCCCGGGCGGGGCAGATGGCCGTGAACGGGCAGTCACGGCAGTGGGGTCCCGCCGTGGCGGGGAAGGTCTCGGCCCGGACCAGGTCGGCGGCGCGGGCCAGGCCGGCGCGCAGCAGCAGGCGCTCGGGACCCGTGTCGGCGTGGGCGGGCTGGGCCTGCACCTTGGCCGTGGCGGAGTCGTCGTCGATGCCGAGCTGCACCAGCTCGGCGCCGCCGGAGGCCATCGGGCGCCCGGCGGCCTCGTCGAGGGCACCGGAGTCGACGGCGTACTGGTAGAGGGCGAGCTGGAGGTTGCCGGCGACCGCGGGGCCGCTGGGGGCGGTGCGCGCGCTCTTGAAGTCGACGACGACGACCCGGCCGTCGTCGTCGATCTCGAGACGGTCGGCGAACCCCGTCAGCCGCACGGGCCGGCCGTCGACGTCGACGACGCTGTGGAAGCGCTGCTCGGCGCCGAGGAACTCGCGCGGGTTGTCGAGGTGCCACCGGACGAACCGCGCGACGGCCTTGCGGATCCGGGCGAGCTCACGCTGGCGCGACCACGGGGTGCGGAACGCGAGCCGGTCCCACACCGCCTCGACCTCGGCCATCAGCGGCTCGACCTCGGCGGGCAGCTCGCCCACCGCGACCCGCTCGGCGAGCGCGTGGAGCACCTGCCCGAGGTTGGCCGACTGGTGGACGGCGGAGACCCCGCCCGCCTCGCGCTCGAAGAACCACTGGGCCGGGCAGACGAGGATCGACTCGAGCATGCTCGCCGAGACCGGCACCGGCCGCTCGGGGTCGCGGATCGGCTGGATCGAGCGGGTCGCGCTGCGGGTGCCCCACCAGGTGGACGGGTCGGCGGTCGGCACGAGCTGGCGGCCGTCGACCTCCTCCGCCGCCAGCGCGGCGAGCCGTCGAGCGGCCGCCTCGCGCAGCGGCGGGCTGACCTCCGGGTCGGCTGCGGTGCGGCGCAGCTCGGCGACGAGCCCGCCCAGTGACAGCGGCCGCGGCGGCCGGCCGTCCTGGTGGTGGACGGTGACGCCGAGCTCCTCGAGGAAGCGGGAGGGCTGCTCGCCGTCGTCGTCGGGTGAGCGCACCGCGGTCACGACGAGCCGTCGCCGGGCGCGGGTGCAGGCGACGTAGAAGAGCCGCCGCTCCTCCATCAGCAGGGCCCGGCTGGTCACGGGCGGGACGAGGTCGGGGTGGCCCGCGGCGTCGACGCCGATGCGGTCGGCGCCGAGCAGGGTGGAGCGGCGACGCAGGTCGGGCCAGCCCTCCTGCTGCACGTGGGCGACGACGACGAGGTCCCACTCGAGGCCCTTGGAGCGGTGGGCGGTGAGGAGGCGGACCGCCGAGCCACGCACCCCCTGCTCGGCGAGGGTGTCGGCCGGCAGCTGCTGGGCGACGACGCTGGCGAAGAACGCCGCGACGCCGACGTGGTCGCGCTGGTCGACGGCGCGGGCCGCGAGGTCGAAGAGCGCGACCACCGCGTCGAGGTCACGGTGGGCGCGGCGTGCGCTCGCCCCTCCGGCGTCCACCTGGCGCCGCAGCCGCTGGGGCCAGGAGGTGCCGGACCACAGGTGCCACAGCACGTCCTCGACGCCGGCGTGGTCGGCCAGCATGACTGCCGCCTCGCGCAGCAGCCGGGCGAGCGCGGCCGCGCGCTCCACGTCGGGACCCGCCAGGCCGTCGAGGAAGCCGGGCTCGACGACCGAGAGGCGGAGCAGCTCGCGCGAGGTGCGGCGCACGGCGGGGTCGGAGACGGTCTTCTCGCGCGCCCGCAGGCGCCGGACGAGGGCGCGCAGGTCGGAGGCGTCGAGGCCGCCGAGCGGCGAGAGCAGCAGCGACTCGATGCGGCCGGGGTCGAGGTGGTCGGGCGAGTCGGGGTCGTCGTTGTCGAGGTTGACCACGGCGCGCAGGCCGTCGAGCAGCGGGACCACGGCGGGGTCGCGGACCAGCGGCAGGTCGTCGGAGGCCACCTCGACGGGGACGCCGGCCGCGGCCAGGGCGCGGCGTAGCGGCGGGATGCTGGTGCGGCCGGACCGCACGAGGACCGCCATCCGGTCCCACGCGATGCCGTCCTCGAGGTGGGCGCGGCGCAGCAGGTCGGCCAGCCGCTCGGCCTCCGCGCGCTCGGTGTCGTAGGTGACGACCTCGACGCGCCCGTCGCCGTGCGGGCCCGGGACCGCCTCCGGGGACAGGAAGTCACGGCGGGCGTCGGCGGTGATGCTGCCGGTGAGGGTGAGCCGGTCGGCCACCCGCCCGGCGGCGAGCAGGATGCGCGGACCGAACCGGCGCGTGCGCCGCAGCACCACGACGGGCGCGGGCTCGCCGGCCGCGGTGGGGAAGCTGGCGGGGAAGTCGAGGATGCCGCGCACGTCGGCGCCGCGGAAGCCGTAGATCGACTGGTGCGGGTCGCCCACGACCGTGAGGTTGCGGCCGTCGCCGGCGAGCGCCCGGAGCAGGGCGACCTGGCCGGGGTCGGTGTCCTGGTATTCGTCGACGAACACGTGCTGCCAGCGTGCGCGCAGCTCGTCGCGGTGGGTCTCGGCCTCGATCACGGCCCGGCGGATGAGGTCGGAGTAGTCGGTGGCGCCCAGGCTGTCGAGGACGGTGAGGTATTGCTCGAGGAAGAGCCCGGCCGCCACCAGCTCGGGCAGGTCGTGCTCGATGCCGAGCGCGCGGAGGCCGGCGGGGTCGAGGCCCTTCTCACGGGCCCGCGCCAGGACCGCCTGCACCTCCCGCACGAAGCCGCGCGTGCCGGCGGCGCGGCGCAGCGGCTCGGGCCACACGACCGACTCGGGGTTGTCGCGGAGCAGCTCGCGCAGCACGACGTCGGCCTCGGGCGCCGACAGCAGCCGGATGGCGCCCTCGTAGAGCTCGGCGGGCGCGTAGGCCCGGACGAGGGCGTAGGCGAAGGAGTGGAACGTCGAGCAGGAGGCCGCCCCGGTCGTGCGCGCGACCCGCGCCGTCACCCGGTCGCGGAGCTGCTCGGCGGCCTTGCGGGAGAACGTCAGCGCGAGCACGGCGTCGGGTGAGGCGCCCCGGTGCTCGACGCGGTCGACGATCGCCTCCACGAGGGTCGTGGTCTTGCCCGTGCCGGGGCCGGCCAGCACGAGGAGGGGGCCGCCCTCGTGGTCGACCACGCGCTGCTGGTGCTCGTCGAGCTGCGGGACCACGACCTCGCGCTCGGGCCGCACCAGCCGGTAGCGGGTGGACGTGTCGTTCATGGGAACACCTCATCACGCGGGACCGACAGCGCGCTGCCGGCCCCGCGGACGGATGTGGGACGACGCCGGCGGGCCTCAGCCCAGGTCGACGATGGCGGCGACCGGGCCGCCGCCCTCGGGGCCCTGGTGGGCCGCGGAGACCGAGACGAAGACGGCCGGGTCGCCCGTCACGGCCGCGGTGACGCCGCCGACGCACGCCTTGATCTGGCGGTGCCAGTGCACGTCGGAGTCGTCGAGCATGGCGTTGCGGCGCCCGCGGACCATGCCGTCCTGGCTGGCCTCGCACTTGAGGAACACGTTGACCAGCCGGCCGTCGAGGTCCTCGGTGCGGGGACGCTCGGGCAGGTCGAGGCCGGCGGAGCGGATGGCCTCCCAGATGCCGTCGGCGTCGAGGGCGTCCTCCATCACCGAGTGGCCGATGCGGTAGCGCCCACCCACGCCCGTGGCGTTGCCGACGACGACGATCTGGGCCTGGTCGAGCTCGACGCCCGACGAGCACGAGGCCACCGAGGAGTAGAGCTCGCGGTTGTGCATGACGTCGGCGTCGGTGGGCATGTCGATCTCGCCGAGCGCGACGGCGATGCCGAGGCCGGTGGTGCCGTTGGAGAGGTCCATCGACTCGTGGGTGTGCTCGGTCCACACCGTCCTGCCGCGCGACTTGGCGTCGCGGATGGTGTGGATGGTCAGCAGCGGCGTCTTGGTCTGCACGTAGTGCACGTCGGCCGGGTCGGTGATGCCGGCGCGCTCCATGGCGACCTTCACGCCCGCGGCGACCTTCTCGATCATCGCGGTGTAGCCGATCTCCTCCGGCAGGAGCGGCTCGCTCATCGCGAAGCCGGCGGTCAGCCGCAGCTCCTCGCGCGACGGGTCGTCCTCGGGCACGTCGGTGGTGGCGAAGATCGTGGCGTGCGGGCTGATCACCCCGTCGGTGCCGCCGGACCACACGATCGGGATGCCCTTGACCTCCTCGGCGTCGGCGCCCGCGGCGACCAGCGCCTCGCGGAACGCGCGGTCGGCGATGATCCGGGTGTAGTCGTTGACGCCGCCGTTGCCCTCGGTCTTGCCGATGATCGCGAACACGCGGTCGGCGGCGATGACGCCCTCGTCGATGAGCCGGGTCAGCTCGGAGGCGTCGGCGACGGAGTGGATGGGGACCTTGCGGACCTCGATGGCGGAGGGCATGGGCAGGCTTCCTTTCGTTGCGGTCAGGTGGGTACGACGACGGTGCCGGCCTTGCCGGCGACGGCCGCGGCGATCTGGTCGAGGCTGGTGATGACCCCGGTGCCGCCGGTGGCCTCGACGAAGCGGCACACGGCGTCGACCTTGGGGCCCATCGAGCCGGACGCGAAGTGCCCGTCGGCGGCGTGGGCGCGCAGCTCCTCGACGGTGACCCGGCCGAGGGGCTCGGCGTCGGGGCGCCCCCAGCGGATCACGGCGTGCGGGACGTCGGTGGCCACCACGAGCACGTCCGCGCCGGTGGTGCGGGCCAGCAGCGCGGCGCCGAGGTCCTTGTCGATGACCGCCTCGACCCCGGCCAACGAGCCGTCGGGTCGGCGTACGTGCGGGATGCCGCCGCCTCCGTTGGCGACCACGACGAAGCCGGCCTCGATCAGGGCGAGGACGGCGGGGGCGTCGACGATCTCGCGCGGCTCGGGCGAGGCGACGACCCGGCGCCAGCCCTTCTCGCCGCGGTCCTCCCACGTCTCGCCGTGGCCGATCAGCACCCGGGCCTCGGCCTCGGGCAGGTGGCGCCCGATGGGCTTGGTCGGGCGGGTGAATCCGTCGTCGTCGGCGTCCACGACCGTACGGGTCACGAGCGTGGCACTGCGCCGGTCGATGCCGCGGGCGCCGAGCTCGCGGTCGAGCGCGTCCATCAGCACGAAGCCGAGGGTCGCCTGCGTCTGCGCCCCGCACCAGTCGAGCGGGACGGGCGGCACGACGCTGGCGGCGAGCTCGTTCTTGACCAGCAGGTTGCCGACCTGGGGGCCGTTGCCGTGGGTGACGACGACCTCGTGGTCGTGCTCGATCAGCCCGGCGACCGCGGCCATCGCGACCCCGGCCGCCTCGATCTGGGCCTCGGGTCGGGCCCCGCCGTCCGCGCTGGTCATGGCGTTGCCACCGAGTGCGAGCAGGACCCTCATGCGGCAACCGTAGTGATCCGCACCGCCCGCACCCACCGTCAGGAACGGCCAACCGATCGCGGCATCGTTGGCAAGGTGTGCCAACGGTCCGGCGTCAGCGGCCCCCCGCGACGCGCAGCGTCGTCCCGGTGACGTAGGACGCCTCGTCGGACATCAGCCAGCCGACCGCGTCGGCCACCTCCTCGACCCGACCGGCCCGGCCGAGCGGCACCCGGGGCCCGACGCGCCCGACCCGGCCGGGGTCGCCGGCGTCGGCGTGGATGGTGGTGTCGATGATGCCCGGGGCGACGCCGACGACGCGGATCCCGTCGTCGGCCACCTCCTGGGCCAGGCCGAGGGTGAGGGCGTCGACCCCCGCCTTGGCGGCGGCGTAGTGGACGTACTCCCCCGGCGAGCCGAGCGTGGCCGCGCCCGAGCTGACGTTGACCAGTACGCCCCCGGAGCCGCCGCGCGAACGACCCATCGCCAGCACGGCGGCCCTGGCCACGAGCAGCGCGGAGGTGAGGTTGAGGTCGACCGTCGCGCGCACCACCTGTGGCGGGGTGTCGGCGAGCGCCCCGAGGTGGAGCGTCGCGCCCGCGTTGTTGACCACGCCCGTCAGCGCCCCGGCTGCCGCGAACACCTCCTCGACACCGGCCACGGTGGTGAGGTCGGCGCGCACGGTGGTGCACTCCACCCCGAGCGCCCGGCACTCCGCGGCCGTGCGCCCGGCGGCCGCGTCGTCGCGGGCGTAGCCGAGCACGAGGTCGTGACCGTCGGCAGCCAGTCGGCGGGCGACGGCGGCGCCGATCCCGCGGGTGCCGCCGGTGACCAGGGTGCGCATGCGCCCTGTCTACCGGATGTGGCTACCGGATGTGGCCACGGATGTGCCCACCGGACGCTCACGCCCAGGCGAAGTAGCGCAGGTAGACGTAGACCCAGGCGACCAGCAGCGTCATCACGGTCACCACGACGCCGTACTTGGTGAAGCCCCAGAAGCTGATCGGCTCGCCCGCCTTGGCCGCGATGCCGAGCACGACGACGTTGGCGCCCGCCGCCACCGCGGTCGCGTTGCCGCCGAGGTCGGCGCCGAACACGAAGGCCCACCACAGCGGGCTGTCCGCTCCGGCGGTCGCGGTGCCGGACACCATCTCCTCGACGACGGGCACGGTCGCGGTGGTGTAGGGGATGTTGTCGACGAACGCCCCCACGACGCCGGAGCCGAAGAGCAGGGCGGTCGCGCCGAGCAGCTCCCGCTCGCCCATCGCCTCGGCGGCCCACTCACTGATCGCGCCGATGACGCCGACCTGCACGAGCGCGCCGACGAGGACGAAGAGCGCCATGAAGAACGCGAGGGTGGCCCACTCGACCTCCTCGAGGAACTCCTCGGGCTCGGTGCGCGAGACCAGCACCATCGCCCCCGCGCCCATCATCGCGACCACCGACGGGTCGAGGTGCATGACCGAGTGCAGGCTGAAGGCGACCATCACCAGCAGGAGCACGACGAGCGAGCGGCGCAGCATCCGCACGTTGGTGATGGCGTCGACCGGACGCAGGTCGTCGAGGCCGTGCACGTTGCCCATCCGCGTCATGTCCTTGCGGAAGAGCCAGCGCGCCATCACCACGAACAGCACCAGCAGGATGATCGTCAGCGGCAGCGAGTGGACCAGGAAGTCGGTGAACGTCAGGCCGGCCCGGCTCGCGATGATGATGTTGGGCGGGTCGCCGATCAGGGTCGACATGCCGCCGATGTTGGAGGCGAGGATCAGCGAGATCAGGTAGGGCGCCGACGGTAGCCCGAGGCGCCGGCAGACCGACAGGGTGACCGGGGCGACGAGGAGCACGCAGGTGACGTTGTCGAGGATCGGCGCGACCGCCGCGCCGACGAGGACCAGCAGCACGAGCAGCTTGTAGGGGTGGCCGCCCGACTTCTTGGCCGCCCAGAGCGCGAGGAACTCGAAGAGCCCGGTCTGCTTGAGCACGCCGACGATGATCATCATCCCGAAGAGCAGGAAGATGACGTTCCAGTCGACGCCGGTGTGGTGGTCGAAGAACGCCGTCTCGGCGTCGACGAGGCCGATGACGACCATGCCGGCGACACCGCCGAGGGCGGCGGCGACGCGGTGGACGCGCTCGGTCGCGATGAGGGCGTAGGCGATGATGAAGATCGCCAGCGCCGCGGAGGTCAGGATCACGCGATCCGCCTGCGCACGCCGAACGCGCGTGCCGAGCCGGAGCCGTCGTCCATGTCCTCGGCCCAGCTCGCGAGGCGGCCGTAGCGGCTGACCGAGCGGAGCCGGTCCTCCACCCGCGCGACCTGGCCGAGCGCCGCGACGACGAGGACCTGGTCGCCGGTGCGCAGCACGGTGCGCGAGTCGGGGACGATGACCTCCTTGCCGCGGGCGAGGATGGCGACCCCCGATCCGACGGGGAGCCGCAGCTCGCCCACCTCCACGCCCGACAGCCGCGAGGACGGCTCCACCTCGAAGCGCAGCAGCACCGCGTCGAGCCGGTCGAGGGTCGCGAAGCCGATCGAGACCTTGTGGACGAAGCTGCCCTTCTCCTGCCAGCGGGGCTGGCGACCGCGACCGACGGCGAGCCCGATCGCGAAGCCGATCGCCGAGGCGATCAGCGCCACCGACACCGCGACCTCCAGGAGGTACTCCGTCCCGGTGCTCACACCGCACCCCCCGTCAGCCGGGCCTCGACCTCGGTGACCGACAGGGCCGTGGCCTCGGTGCCCAGCGGCAGCAGGCGGGTGAGCTCGGCGGGCCAGCGGTCCTGCAGCTCGTCGAGGTCGTCGACCAGCGTGCCCACCTCGAGCTGCTCGACCGCGCGCGCGACGACGTCCTCGGCCGACCGGGCGGCGTGCGCCGAGGGGGCGTACGCCGTGCCCGGCTCGACGTCGTGCACCAGGAGCGTCAGGTCGGCGAGCGCGACGACGTCGACGCCGTCGCACGTGCGGGAGCGGACCACCAGCGGCAGGACCCGCGGGTCGGTCGGCACGGCCTCGAAGCGCTCGAGCCCCGGTCCGACGATGACCAGCCACACCACCCAGGCGGCCCCCGTCGGGTCGAGCGTGGCGTTCTCGTCCGGCGGGGGCATGCGACGAGTGTCGAGGTGGCGCACGGCCGGCGACCATGGGTGCCGGACCCCATCTGCGGGATGGGAGGGTTGCCGCATGCGCCTGCCCAGCCACCTCCCGTTGTTCTGGACGATCTGTCTGATCAACGGTGTGGTGCTGGTGGGCGCGGCCCTGCTGCTGGTCCTGTCCCCCGCCCGCGTCTCCGCCGACGCGGTGCCCTCGGAGATCCTCGTCATCGGCCTGGGGCTGGTCGTGATCATCCTGACCAACGCCCTGCTCATCCGCTGGGCGCTCGCACCGCTGCACCGGCTGATCTCCCGCCTGGAGGGCATCGAGCACCTCGAGCCGACGGAGCTCCCCGAGGAGGGGTCCGGCCCCGTGCTCGGCATCGCCCGCAGCGTCAACGGCCTGCTCGACCGCCTGGGCGAGGAGCGCCGCACCGGCGATGCCCGGGCGCTCGCCGCGCAGGAGGCGGAGCGGCACCGCATCGCCCAGGAGCTGCACGACGAGGTCGGCCAGAGCCTGACGGTCGTGCTGCTGGGACTCAAGCAGCTGGAGTCGCAGGCCCCGCCCGGGCTGGTGCCCGAGCTCGCGGCGGTCCGCGAGAGCGCCCGCGCCGGCCTCGACGACGTACGACGGGTGGCGCGACGGCTGCGTCCCGGGGTGCTGGAGGACCTCGGGCTCGCGAGCGCGCTGGCCGCCCTGGCCACCGAGTTCGCCGACCACAGCTCGGCGTCGGTGCGCCGCTCGTTCGCGCCCGGCCTCCCGCCGCTGAGCCCGGAGGCGGAGGTCGTCGTCTACCGGGTGGCCCAGGAGGCGCTCACCAACGCCGCCCGGCACGCCGACGCCGGCGAGGTCGAGCTGTCGCTGCACCGGCTCGGGTCCCACGTGGTCCTCGAGGTCCGCGACGACGGCCGCGGCTTCACCGGGCTCTCCGAGGGGTCCGGGCTGATGGGGATGCGCGAGCGCGCCGCGCTGGTGCGCGCCGAGCTGTCGGTGATCAGCCAGCCGCGCCACGGTACGACCGTGCGGCTCAAGGTCCCCGTCGACGCGATCGAGGAGGTGCCCGCGTGATCCGGATCCTGCTGGCCGACGACCACACCCTCGTGCGCCGCGGCGTACGCCTGATCCTCGAGCAGGAGCCCGACCTGACGGTCGTCGCGGAGGCCGCCGACGGGGCGGAGGCCGTCGAGCGGGTGCGCGACACCAAGGTCGACCTGGTCGTGCTCGACATCGCGATGCCCCGGATGACCGGGCTGCAGGCGGCCGCCGAGATCGCGCAGCGCCGTGACCCGCCGAAGATCCTGATGCTGTCGATGCACGACAACGAGCAGTACTTCTTCGGCGCCCTCAAGGCCGGCGCGAGCGGCTACGTCCTCAAGTCGGTCGCCGACGAGGACCTCGTCGGCGCCTGCCGCGCGGCGATGCGGGGCGAGACGTTCCTCTACCCGGGCGCCGAGAGCACGCTCGTGCGCGACTACCTCGACCGGCTGCGCCGCGGCGAGCGGGTGCCCGCCTCGGTGCTCACCGCCCGCGAGGACCAGGTGATCAAGCTGATCGCCGAGGGACGCTCCTCGCGCGAGATCGCCAAGGAGCTGCACATCGCACTGAAGACCGTGGAGGGCCACCGCGCCAACATCCTCGCCAAGCTCGGGATGCGCGACCGGGTCGAGCTGACCCGCTACGCGATCCGCGCGGGGCTCATCGAGCCCTGACCCGCCTCCTGCGAGGGTGGACCCACACCCGGACCCCACAGCCGGACCCACAGCTGACCCACGAGGAGGACCCGTTGATCATGCGCACCTGGCGCGGTGCCGTCCGACCCGAGGACGCCGACCGCTACCTCGACCACCAGTCCGGCACCGGGGTGCGGGAGTACCGCGCGACTCCGGGCAACCTGGGAGTGCTGGTGCTCAGGCGACCGGCCGGCGACCTGGTCGAGGTCACGACGGTCTCGCTGTGGGAGTCGATGGAGGCCATCCGGGCCTTCGCCGGCGACGACCCCGCGGTCGCCCGCTTCTACCCCGGCGACGACGAGCTGCTGGCCGAGAAGGACCTGCACGCCGACCACTTCGAGGTCGTCAGCACCGACCTCGACCCCGGCGTGCTGGCTCAGACCCGGTCGACCTCGGCGAAGGCGGCGCCCCCGGCCAGCGAGGCGTAGCCGGGGCCGCGGTCGAAGAACGCGTCGTCGTCGCGGCTCCATGCCGCCCGCGACGACCGCTCGGCGGCGGTGGCTGACTCGTCGAAGCCCAGCGTCCCGTCGCCGGTCGAGCCGGTCAGCACCACGCCGTAGTCGCGCAGCGCGGCCTCGGCCGACACCTTGCGCCAGACCACGTCGCGGACGACGGACTCCGGGTCGCGGGCGAGCGGGTCGCCCCAGCCGCCGCCGCCCGTCGTCCGGATCCGGACGAGCTGGCCGGCCTTGATCTCCTCGGCGTCGGCGAGGGCGTCGACCTCGCGCTCGTCGGGGCCGCCGGGGTCGATGACGACCTGGAACGGCGCGCCCGCCTTGCCGCCGCGTACGCCCCAGCAGGCCAGGATCGAGCGGTCGGCGATGGACATGAAGCGGGCGTCCTCGAGCATCCGCAGGTGCTTCTCGTAGCCCAGGCCGCCGCGGTGCTCGCCCGCGCCGCCCGAGTCCATCGCGAGGCCCAGGCGCTCGACGATGAACGGGAAGCGCGACTCGGTGAACTCGGTGGGCAGGTTGCGGGAGTCGGGGACGACGTGGATGGTGTCCTCGCCGTCGGCGTAGTAGCGCCCGCCCGAGCCGCCGCCGAGCACCTCGCGCATGAGGTAGTCGTTGCCGTCGCGGTCCTTGCCGTAGACGCCGGTGTAGCGGATCGTCTCCTGGTCGGCGGGCATCCTGCCGTCGACCGCCTTGGCCACGACGCCGGCGAGCACGCCGAGCAGCCGCAGGATCACGAAGGTGCGGGCGTTGGTCGGGGCGGGGTGGATCGGCGTGAGCAGCGTGCCCTTCTCGGGGAATCGCATCTCGATCAGCGGCACGATGCCCTCGTTGACGTCGAGCTCGGCCATCCGCTCGGGGGTGTCGGCGAGGTTGCGCAGGATCGGCGCGAGCCACTTCTTGAGGAAGTTGCCGCCGACGTAGTCGCCGCAGTGGTTGATCGGGCCCTTCGCCTGGGCGCTGGTGCCGGTGAAGTCGATGATCAGGCGGGGCCCGGCAGGACGGCCGTGGTCCGGGTCGGCGGGGGCGTCGCTGACCTTGGTGAGGGTGATCCGCTGGGTGTGCAGCTGCGGCTCGTCGATGCCGTCGTGCTCGGCGTAGTCCTCCCAGACGTAGGTGCCGTCGGGGATCTGGGACAGGATCTCGCGGCGGTAGGTCTCGGTCGTCGCGTCGAGGATGGCGTCGAACGACGCCTCGATCGCGTCGCGGCCGTAGCGCTCGAACAGCTCGCCGAGGCGCCGCGCGCCCATCAGGCAGGCCGAGCACTCGGCGTCGAGGTCGGCGGCGAGGCTGTCGGGCATGCGCGAGTTGCGGGTCATGATCCGCAGCGCCGCCTTGTTGGGCACCCCGGCGTCCCACAGCTTGATCGGTGGGACGGCCAGCCCTTCCTCGAAGACGCTGGTCGCGTTGCTCGGCATCGACCCGGGGACGGCGCCCCCGATGTCGTCGTGGTGGCCGAAGGCCTGCACGAAGGCGACGACCTCGCCGTCGTGGAAGACCGGCACGGTGACGCACAGGTCGGGCAGGTGGCCGATCCCGCCCTCGGACTCGTAGACGTCGTTGTGGAAGAAGACGTCGCCCTCGCGCATCTCCTCGATCGGGTGGTCGCGCACGACCGGGTGGACCAGCGCGCTGTAGGAGCGCCCGGTCAGCTTGCGCAGCTGGCGGTCGTGGATGCCGGCGCGGAAGTCGTGGGCGTCGCGGATCATCGGCGAGCGGCTGGTGCGCCCGATGGCGGTCTCCACCTCCATCTCGACGCTGGCGAGCGTGCCCTGCACGATCTCGACGAGGATCGGGTCGACGGTGGTGCCCTCGGCGGTCAGCCGGTGGCCGTGCTCGTACGCCGTGGGCAGGCCGGCCGGGTTGACGGGCGTCGCGGTGACGTAGGCCGGGTCGACGGGACGGGTGCTGAGGTCGGTCATCGGGCCGACTCCTTCCGGATCACGAGGTTGGCCCAGTCGTCGACCACGACCTCGAAGCCGGGGTGGACCGGGATGGTGGAGCCGAACTCCTCCACGATGGCCGGGCCGCCGAACGTGTCGCCGGCACCGAGGTCGGCGCGCCAGAGCACGGGCGTGTCGACGTAGCCCTGCTCGGCGTCGAAGCAGACGGCGCGGCGGCCGCGGACAGCCCGCTCCTCCACGGTGCCCGCGGCCTTGTCGAGGGTGGGGATCTCCGGGCGGGTGATCGGGCCGATGCCGCTCACGCGCAGGTTGACCCACTCGACCTGCTGGTCCGGGTCGCCGCGGAAGTCGTAGCCGTAGAGCTGGCGGTGCTCGGTGTGGAACGCGTCGGCCACCTGCTCGACGTACGCCGCGTCGACGCCCCGCCCGTCGCCGGCCTCCGGCGCGGCGACGCGGACCTCGAAGGCCTGCCCGACGTAGCGCACGTCGATGGTGTGCTGGAAGCGGTGCTCGTCCGGGGCGAAGCCCTCCTTGGCCAGCGCCGCGCGGGCCCGGTCGGTCAGGTCGTCGAGGATCGCCTGCACGGTCGCGTGGTCGAGCGCCGACTCCTTCGCGACGTGGGTCTGCACGTAGTCGTTCTTCACGTCGACGGTCAGCAGCCCGAACGCGCTCACGTTGCCCGGGTTGGGCGGCACGACGACGCCGGCGAGGTCGAGGATGTCGACGAGCCGGCAGGCCAGCAGGGAGCCGGAGCCGCCGAAGGTGGTGAGCATGAAGTCGCGCACGTCGAGGCCGCGCTTGACGCTGACCTGGCGCAGGGCGTTGGCCTGGTTCCACGCGGAGATCTCGAGGATGCCGGTCGCGCAGCGCTCGAAGTCGAGGCCGAGCCGCTCGGCGAGGTCGGCGATGCCCCCGCGGGCGGCCTCCACGTCGAGCGGGATCTCGCCGCCGAGCAGGTGCGGAGGGATGCGGCCGAGGGTGACGTGGGCGTCGGTGATGGTCGGCTGGGTGCCGCCGTTGCCGTAGCAGAGGGGGCCGGGATCGGCGCCGGCCGAGTGCGGGCCGACCTTGAGGGTCCCCTCCGGCGAGAGCCAGGCGATCGAGCCACCGCCGGCACCGACCGTGACGACGTCGATCATCGGGATCTTGCTCGGGTAGGCGCCGACCGTGCCCTCGGTCGTCAGCGTCGGCTCGCCGTCGAGGACGACCGACACGTCGGTCGACGTGCCGCCCCCGTCGCAGGTGAGGATCCGTGGGAAGCCCGCGACCTCGGCGATCAGCGCGGCGCCCAGCGCGCCCGCCGCGGGGCCGGACAGCACGGTGGTGATCGGCTGGTGCACGACCTCGTCGGCCGACAGCACGCCACCGTTGGACTTCATCACGTAGAACGGGATCGGCTGGGTGTCCCGGCCGGCGCCGGTGAAGTCGCGCAGCCGCTCGGAGATGTTGGAGACGTAGCGGCTGACGTTGGGCTTGACCGCCGCGTCGACGAGCGTGGTCATCGAGCGCTCGTACTCGCGGTACTCGCGCAGCACCTCGCTCGAGATCGACACGACGGCGTCGGGGTGCTCGCGGCGCAGGACGTCGCGCATCCGCAGCTCGTGGGTGTCGTCGGCGTAGGCGTGGAGGAAGCAGACGCCGATCGTGGTGATGCCCTGGGCCTTGAACCACCGGGCCGCGGCCACGGCCTGGTCCTCGTCGAACCGACGGACCTCGGCGCCGGTGAAGTCGAGGCGGCCACCGACCGTGCGGACCCGGTCGGCCGGGACGATCCGGTCGGGCTTGACCCAGAAGTAGGAGTTGCCGTAGCCGTCGGGCACCGACTGGCGCGCGATCTCGAGCATGAACTCGTAGCCCTCGGTGGTGATGAAGCCGAGCGCCTCGACCTTGCCCTCGAGGAGCTTGTTGGTGGCCACGGTGGTGCCGTGCGAGACGGCGGTGATGTCGCTGCCCTCCCCGCCGACGACGGCGAGGATCTTCTCGATGCCGGCGATGAAGCCGTCGGCGGGGTTGCCCGGGGTGCTCGGGGTCTTGGTGGTGACCAGCTCGCCCGAGTCCTCGTCGAGGGCCACCACGTCGGTGAAGGTGCCGCCGGTGTCGATGCCGATCCTGATCCGCCGCGAGCTCATGGGCTCGATTCAACCGAGGCAGCCGCCGCGGCGGCCACGGCAGACCTTGCCGACGGAACGCACGTCCAGCGTCAAGAGTTGCGCCGCCCGAGGACCTGCGACACAAAGGTGAAGGGCCCTCGGCGGTATGAGCGCCAAGGGCCCTTCGGGTGGCCGGTCGAGTGATGCTCGCGGCCGACGGCCCCGTCCGTCCGGTCCCAGCCACCGCATCACCCGGTGTCTGCGACTCGTCCCCAGCGGACTGGTTCGGAGTCGGGTGGACCATCTCTCTGGAGCCATCCCGCGGCCCCTTGCGGGGCTGCGTAAGGAGAGTTCTATGCCGTGGACCACGCTCGCCGCAAGAGCTGGAGGCCACGATCGTCGACATACTTCGGGTTCCGGCGAGTCGTCCCCAGGAGAACGTCGGTCATCCCCAGCGGTCGGTCAGTTGTCCACACCGTCATGCACAGCTCAGTCCCCGGCCACGAGCTCCTCCAGCGCGGCCGCCACCTGCAGCAGCTGACGGTCCGCGCCGTGCCGCGCGACGAGCTGGACGCCGACGGGCAGACCGTCGGCGGTGCGTCCGGCGGGCACGGAGATCGCGGGGCAGCCGGTGACGGTGATGAAGTAGGCCGAGCGCATCCAGGCGAGGTAGTCGGGCATCTGCTCGCCGTTGATCGTCTCGGGATACTCCTGCTCCACCGGGAACGGCGGCACCTGCGAGGTGGGAAGCAGCAGCACGTCGTGGTCGCCGAAGAAGAGCCGCATCGTCTCCGACAGCGAGGTGCGCTGGGTGTAGGCCCGCGCGACGTCGGCGCCGGTGAGCGGCTCGCCGGCGCGGATGTTGGCCTCCAGGGTGGGCTTGAACGACGTCGGGTGCTCGGCGAGCAGCTCGGCGAACCTCGCCCGGAAGTGCCAGGCCCGCAGCGTGCGGAAGGTGTCGTCGGCCAGCGACAGGTCGGGGTGTGCGTCAGCCACCGACGCACCGGCGTCGGACAGCCGGCCCGCGGTGGTGCGTACGACGTCGGCGACCTCGTGGTCGACCACCAGCGCGCCGCCGAGGTCGACCGAGCACGCCACCCGCAGGCCGGCGAGCGGCGCGGGCGTGAGCGGCGGGGCCAACGACGACCCGGGGTCGCCGAGCGCGAGCGGGGCGCGGGGGTCGGGCCCCGCGATGACCGACAGCATCAGGGCCAGGTCGCCGACGTTGCGGGCCAACGGGCCGCCGACCGACGTGCTCTCCCACTGGTTGTAGAGCGGCCACTCCGGCACGCGTCCCAGCGAGGGGCGCATGCCGACGACGCCGCAGAACGACGCCGGGTTGCGCAGCGAGCCGCCCATGTCGGAGCCGTCGGCGAGAGGCACCATGCCAGAGGCGAGCGCGGACGCGGCGCCCCCGCTCGACCCGCCGGCCGAGCGCGAGGGGTCGACGGGGTTGCGGGTGACGCCGAAGACCGTGTTGAAGGTGTGGGAGCCGGCCGCGAACTCCGGCACGTTGGTCTTGCCGATGAAGACCGCCCCCGCCGCGCGGATGCGCTCGACGAGCAGGTCGTCGTGGTCGGCGACGGCGTCGGCGAAGATCGGCGAGCCGTAGGTCGTGCGCCAGCCCCGGAGGGCGTGGGTGTCCTTCACCGCGAAGGGCAGCCCGTGCAGGGGGCCTACCTCCTCGCCGGAGGCCTGCGCCTGGTCGGCGACCGCGGCCCACGCCCGCGCGCGCTCGGCGTCGAGGGACACGATCGCGTTGAGCTCGGGGTTGCGCTCCTCGATCCGGTCGAGGTGCAGCTCGAGCAGCTCGGCCGCCGAGATCTCGCCCGAGCGGACCGCTGCGGCCTGCTCGCGCGCGGTGGACTCGACGGTGAGGCCGCTCACCGGCGACGCCCGACGATGCCGCCCACGATGACTCCCGCGAGCACCAGGCCGGCGCCGACGGCGACGCCGGTGAGGAAGTCCTGCCGCGACCCGGCGGCGGAGGGGGCCGGCGCGACGAAGACCTGGCCGACGGCGGCGGGCTCGGCAGCCACCGGTGCGACGCCGTCGGCCGTGGGACCAGGGTCCGGACCACCCGCGAGGGCCGCGTCGACGTTGCCGAAGAACTCCCCCGCCATCCGCTTGGAGACCGAGGTGAGCATCCGCTGACCGACGCCGCCGATCATCCCGCCGACGACGGCGTCGGCGTCGTACGAGACGCGCGTCGCGGAGCCCTCGGGCGCGAAGCGGACGTTGACCGTCGCGCCGATCGTGCCGGGGGCGCCGGCGCCGTCGAGCCTCATCACCAGCGACTCGTGCTCGACGAGGTCGCGCAGCTCGCACGAGCCGGCGTAGGTCCCCTTGATCGACGCGACGCCCGCGGTGACGGTCATCGCGTAGGCGTTCTCCCCGGTGGCCTCGAGCCGCTCGCAGCCTGGGATCGTCCGGACCAGGACCCCCGGGTCGAGCAGCGCGTCCCACGCCCGCGCGACGTCCGCGGCCAGGACGTTCTCTCCGGTGAACTTCATCTCGGGACTCCTCGGGTGGGCTGGGTAGTGAGGGACGGGGTGGCGGGGGTGGCGGGGGCGTGCGCGAGGCGCAGGTCGAAGAGCTCGGACGGCGAGATCGGCATCGACGTGATCCTCAGCCCCGGGCTGGAGGGCAGCTCGGCGTCCTCGATGGCGGCCGCGAAGACGGCGGCCGACGGGATCACGCCGGCCTCTCCGGCGCCCTTGATGCCGAGGGGGTTGAGCGGCGACGGGGTCTCGAGGTGGTCGATGTCGATCGAGGTCGGGACCTCGGTCGCGTAGGGCATCAGGAAGTCCATGAACGACGCGTTGAGCAGCTGGCCCGACTCGTCGTAGGCCATCCGCTCGTAGAGCGCGCCGCCCACGCCCTGCGCGACGCCGCCGTGGATCTGGCCCTCCACGATCATCGGGTTGATCAGGTTGCCGCAGTCGTGGACCACGGCGTACTTGAGGATCGTGATCTCGGCGGTCTCGGGGTCGGTCTCCACGATGACGGCGTGCATGCCGCTGGCGAACGTCGAGCGCGGCGGGGAGAAGAAGTCCTTGCCCTCCAGGCCCGGCTCGTCGCCCTCGGCCACCGGCGGCTTGCCCGGGTCGCCGACGGAGAACTGGGTGGCGGCCTTCGACGCCTCGTCGAAGGCGTAGCGCAGCGGGTTGGACAGCACCGCCACGGTGCCGAGGTCGATGCGCGTCTGCGGGGACGCGTCGGTGCCGCGCACCGACACCACGCCGTCGGTGATCTCGAGGTCGTCCTCGGCCGCCTCGAGCGCCTCGGCCGCGATGCGCAGCGCCTTCTCCCGCGCGCGGAGGGCGGCGAGGTGGATCGCCGAGCCGCTCATCACCGCCGCCCGGGAGGCGAAGGTGCCCACGGCGTAGGGCATCTTGCGGGTGTCGCCGGTCGTGACCTCGACGTCCTCGAAGCGTACGCCGAGCGTGTCGGCCACGATCTGGGCGAACGCCGTCTGGTGGCCCTGCCCCTGGGTGGTGAGGCCCGTGGCGACCTTGACCTTCCCGGACGTCTCCACGTGCACGTGGGCGCCCTCGTAGGGCCCGACCCCGGTGCCCTCGACGTAGCAGGCCAGGCCGATGCCGACCCGGCGCCCCTGGGCGGCCATCTCGGCGCGGAACTCCTCGAACTCGTCCCACCCGACGAGCTCCTTGAGCCTGGTCAACGACGCCGGGTAGTCGCCCGAGTCGTAGGTCAGCTCGCGGCCGTCCTGGAAGACCAGGCCGTGCTCGAACGGGAATTCGTCGGGCTGGATGAAGTTGGTCGCCCGCACCTCGGTGCGGTCCTTGCCGAGGTAGGCCGCGATCGCGTCCATGGTGCGCTCCATGACGAAGCAGCCCTGCGGACGTCCCGCGCCGCGGTAGGGCGTGACGATGACGGTGTTGGTGTAGAGCGACTCGAAGACGACGCGGTAGTTGTCCGGCTTGTAGGGCCCGAGCAGCTGCGTGGAGGTGATGATCGGGACGATCAGCCCGTAGGGCGTGTAGGCACCGTGGTCGTGCCAGAACTCGACGTCGAGCCCCAGCAGCCGCCCCTCGTCGTCGAAGCCGACCTCGACGTGGTGGTGCTGGGCGCGCTCGTGGGCCGACGAGATGAAGTGCTCGCGCCGGTCCTCGGTGAACTTGACCGGGCGTCCCAGCGTCATCGCCGCGAGCGGCACCAGCAGCTCCTCGGGCCAGGGGTGGTTGATCTTCACGCCGAAGCCGCCGCCCACGTCGGGCGTGATCACGTCGACCTTGGCCAGGTCGAGGCCGAGCTTGGCGGCCACGCAGCCGCGCACGCCGGTCGAGGTCTGCGTCGAGGACCACACCGTCAGCCGGGACGTGTCGGGGTCCCACCGCGCCACGGTGCCGCGGCCCTCCATGGGCGTGCAAGCCGAGCGCTCGACGTCGAGCTCGAGGGTCAGGGTGTGGGGCGCGCGGGCGATGGCCGCGCGGGCGTCGCCGTTCTCCTGCTCCATGCGCGCACCGACGTTGTCGGGCACGTCGTCGTGCACGGCGGTGCGTGCCGCCCGCGCGGCCTCGATGCCGACCACGGGCGGGAGCACGTCGTAGTCGACGCGGATCCGCCCCACGGCGTCCTCGGCGACGTAGCGGTCGACCGCGACGACGAACGCGACGGCCTCGCCGACGTAGTTGACCTCGTCCTTGGCCAGGGCGTACTGGGTGCGGCCGTGGGTGAGGCTCGGGTGGGGGATGAGCAACGGCAGCGGCTCGGCCATCGGGCCCTCGAGGTCGTCGTGGGTCCACACGGCCACCACGCCCTCGACGTCGAGCACGTCGGCGACGTCGATGTCGACGATGCGGGCGTGGGCGTGCGGCGAGCGCAGCACCGCCGCGTGCAGCAGCCGCGGGTCGTCGGTGAGCAGGTCGTCGACGTAACGGCCCTGGCCGCGCAAGAAGCGCTGGTCCTCCACCCGCGGCACCTTGGCGCCGAACATCTTGGTGGTCATGCCTCACCCCGCGTGATCTCGGCCGCCCGGAGCACCGAGCGCACGATGTTCTGGTAGCCCGTGCAGCGGCACAGGTTGCCGGCGATCATCTCCCGCGCCTCGTCCTCGGAGGGGTCGGGCGTCTCGCGCAGCCCGGCGGTGATGGTGGTGAGGAAGCCCGGGGTGCAGAAGCCGCACTGCAGGCCGTGGCAGTCGGAGAACGCCTGCTGCACCGGCGAGAGCGACCCGTCGTCCTCCGTGAGCCCCTCGACGGTGGTGATCTCGGCGTCGACCGCCGACACGGCCAGCATCAGGCACGAACGCATCGGGGCGCCGTCGACCAGCACCGTGCACGCCCCGCACACGCCGTGCTCGCACCCGACGTGGGTGCCGGTGAGGCCGCAGTCGTGGCGCAGCGCGTCGGAGAGCAGCCGGCGCGCCGGCACGCGTACCTGGTGGACGGAGCCGTTGACGTGCAGGCGCACCTCGTGGAGCTGTTCGGTGGTCACGGGTGGGACGCCTCTCCTGCCCGCGAGCGGGCGTGGTCGGTGGCAGCCGCCAGGACGCGCGGTGCCAGCACCGTCACGAGGTGGGCGCGGTAGGCGGCCGTGGCGTGGATGTCGCCGGCCGGGTCGAGCTCGGCCAGCGCGGCGCCGGCGGGGTCGCCGGCCGGGTCGCGCACGGCGTCGGTGACGTCGACGACGACGGGCACGTCGCTCACCGACACGAAGCCGACCCGGGCCCGGGTGACGGCATCGCCGTCGGTCTCGACGTGGGCGGCCACCCCGACGAGGGCGTAGTCGCCGTGGCGGCGGGCGATCTCCTGGAAGGCGACGCCGGCGCCGGGCGCGAGCCCCGGGAAGAACGCCTCGACGGCCACCTCGTCCTGGGCGAGGGTGCTCTCGAGCGGCCCGGCGAACAGCTCGGCCGCCGGCACCGTACGGCGACCGCGCACCGACGCGACGTCCACCGATCCCTCCAGCAGTCGCAGCACCATCGGCATCTCGGCCGCCGCGTCGGCGTGCACGATCGAGCCGACGGTGGTGCCGCGGTTGCGGATGGTCGGGTGGGCGACGTGGCTCAGTGCCATCGCGAGCAGCGGCTGCGCCTCGCCGGCCTCGGCGGACCCGAGCACGTGGGCGTGGCGGGCCAGGGCCCCGACCCGGACCCCGTCCTCGTCCACGCGCACGTGGTCGAGGCCGGGGATGGCGTTGATGTCGACGAGCATCGACGGCGCGGCCAGCCGCATCGACAGCAGCGGGACGAGCGACTGGCCGCCGGCCAGCACCTTCGCCCCCTGCTCCCCCGCGAGCGCCGCGAGGGCTTCCTCGAGGGTGGAGGGTCGCAGGTAGGCGAAGGGTGCCGGCTTCATCGCTGGTGCGTGCCTCCGGAGGCTGCGTCGTCGACGCCCTCGTCGTAGTCGGGGTGGCTGAGGTTGCGGGTCGCGCCGCCCGGTCCCCCGGTGCCACCGCGGCCACGGACCATGTGGAAGAACACGATGACCAGGATCGTGCCGAGGGCGATGCCGCCGAGCTCGAAGTCGTCGCCGAAGGTGAGGGTGACGCCGCCGATGCCGGCGATGATGCCCGCGGAGAGGCCGACCAGGTTGACGGGGTTGCCGAAGTCGATGTTGTTCTCCACCCAGATCTTGGCCCCCACCAGCCCGATCATCCCGTAGAGGACGACGGTGATGCCGCCGAGCACTCCGCCGGGCGTCGCGTTGACGATCGCGCCGAACTTGGGGCACAGCCCGAGCAGGATCGCCACGAGGGCGGCGACGTAGTAGGCCGCCGAGGAGTAGACGCGGGTGGCGCCCATGACACCGATGTTCTCGGCGTACGTCGTGGTCGGGGAGCCGCCGAACGCGCTGGCGAACGCGGTGGCCAGGCCGTCGGCGCCGATCGCGCGACCCATGTAGGGGTCGAGGTCCTCGCCGGTCATCTCGGCGACCGCCTTGACGTGGCCGGTGTTCTCCGCGACGAGCGCGATCACGCCGGGCAGCACGAGCAGGATGGCGGTGAGCGAGAACGACGGCCCGTGGACGACCGAGACGCCGTCGGCGAGGGTGCCGCTCGGCAGGCCGATCCAGTCGGCCGCCTGCACGCCGGCCCACGACACCCGGTCGTGCTCGGTGGCCTCGGTCGCACCGCCGAGCACGGACGTGATGGGGCCGAAGACGCCGTCGAAGATCCAGGACAGCACGTAGCCGAAGATGAGTGCGAGGAAGACCGCGATCCGCGACCAGAAGCCCGGCAGGGCGACCGCCGCGAAGACCATGAAGGCCGCCGTCAGCAGCGCGACCCACTGGTCCTGCGGCCAGTAGGTGCCGGCCACGACGGGCGCGAGGTTGAAGCCGATGAGCATGACCACCGCGCCGGTCACGGCGGGCGGGAGGATGCGGTGGATGAGCCCGGCGCCGGCGAAGTGCACGAGCACGCCGATCGCGGCCAGCACGAGGCCGCCGACCAGGATCGCGCCGGTGACGTAGGACGAGTCGTTGCCCTCGTCGAGCGCGCGGATCGCGGCGACCGACGCCACGAACGAGGCGCTGGTGCCGAGGTAGCTGGGCACCCGGTTCTGCACGATCAGAAGGAACAGGATGGTGCAGAGGCCCGAGAACATGATGGCGAGGTTGGCGTCGAGCCCCATCACCAGCGGGAAGACGAAGGTGGCGCCGAACATGGCGACCACGTGCTGGGCGCCGAGCCCGATCGTCTTGCCCCACGGCAGGCGTTGGAGCGGGAGCACCGGCTGGCCGGGGGCGGGATCGACCACGTCCCACTTGAACATCGACATGCGCTGGCCTCCAGATTCGCAGGGGTGTGGTGCCCGAGGAGCCACAAACTAGTGCGGCTCATCTCACACCCTCACTGGCGACATCTGCCGAAGGAACGCCGCGCCGGCTGACAAGTTCTCGGCTGCAATGCCCGCACTCCCTACCCTTCGAGCATGGCCCTGCCCCTCACCGACGACGCCTGGCCGGCCGGGTCGTTGCGCACCGAGCGGCTGCTGCTGCGCGCGCCCGAGGCGCGCGATCGCGAGGCGTTCCTCGACCTCGGCTCAGACCCGGTCGTCAACCAGCACCTCGCCGGCGGCCAGGACCGCGCCACCCTCGACGCCAGCCTCCCCGAGGTGCCCGCCGACCGCCCGGCCCAGTACGTCCTGGAGCACGAGGGCCGCTTCGTGGGCTGGATCGGGCTGAGCCGCCGGGAGGCGGAGCGCCCCGGCCGGCTGGTCGCCACGGACGGGTCCGAGCCCGCCGTCGCGGGGCCGGGCGTCGTCGAGCTGAGCTACGTGCTCCCGGTCGACGCGTGGGGCCGCGGCTACGCCGCCGAGGGGTGCGCGGCGCTGCTCGACCTGGCCGACGAGCGCCTCGGCGAGGACGTCGTGCTGTGCACGCAGGTCGCCAACGCCCGCTCCCGCGCGCTGGCCGATCGCCTCGGCTTCGACGAGGCGGACCGGTTCGAGGAGCACGGCGCGGAGCAGTGGTTCGGTGTCCGGCACCCGGCGCTGCGCCGCGCGGTCGCGACGGACGCCGAGGCGGTGCGGCGCGTCGCCGAGGCGGCGTACTCCCCCTACCTCGCCCGGATGGGCGGCCTGCGCCCCGGCCCCCTCGAGACCGACTACGCCGCTGCGATCGATGACAGGGAGGCCTGGGTGGCCCTCGACGGCTCCTCGGTCGTCGGCCTCCTGCTCCTGGTGCCCGAGGACGACGGCGTCCTCCTGGACAACGTCGCCGTCCTCCCCACCCACCACGGACGCGGGGTCGGGCGGCGCCTCCTCCGGCTCGCCGAGTCGCGCGCCCGCGCCCTCGCGCTCCCCCGCGTCCGCCTCTGCACCCACCACACGATGGTGGAGAACCAGGCGCTCTACGCACGGGTGGGCTACGTCGAGACCCACCGCGCCGGTGAGGCCGGTCTCGTCCGGGTGTTCTACGAGAAGCTGCTCTGAACCCGGCCCGTCAGTCGACGATCTCGAGCGCCCGCAGCGCCACCGCCACGTCGAGGCGCAGGTGCGGGTCGGTGGCGACCGGGCCGAGGATCCGCTGCAGCTTGCCCACGCGGTAGCGCATCGTGTTGTAGTGGAAGAACTGCGCGCGGGCGGCCTCCGCGACGTTGAAGTTGGTGTCGATCAGCACCTGCAGCGTCTCGCGCAGGTCGGCGGCCTCCGGGGTGCGCGCGGCGAGCGGCCCGAGGACGTCGGCGGCGAACGCGCTCAGCTCGGCGCCGTCGGGCACCAGGGCGAGCAGCCGGTGCAGGCCGAGCTGGTCGAAGCGGATCACCGAGCCCCCGCCGTGCACGCGCCGCCCGATCTCGACCGCGCGCTGGGCCTGCCGGAACGCCTCGGGCAGGTCACCGAGACCCGCGGCGACGCGGCTCACCCCGGCCGAGAACGCGACGCGCCCACCGCCGCGGTCGCCGCGCACCGCGGCGATGATGCGGTCCACGGTGAGCTGCGCGCCCTCCGGCCCGGTCGACGGGTCGACGGGCACGAGCGTGACCACCTCGCGGCTGAACGCGACCGAGGCGATGGTCTCGTCGACGGTGGCGGAGACCTGGCGCCAGGCGTGGGCGAAGCGGTCGTGCCACGCGCGCCGGTCGTCGGGCTCGGGGGCCAGGACGGCGATGGCGTCGGGGTCGAGCACGGCCACCACCACCATCACCGGACGGTCGAGGTGCCAGCCGAACGCCTGGGCGTGCTCGGCGACGTACTCCTCCTCACCGGCCCGGCCGAGGAACACGTCGCGCAGGAAGTCGCCGCGGTACTTGTTCTCCACCGCGGTGATGGCCTCGACGCGGGTGACGAGCAGCGCGGCCACGATCGCTGCCCGCTCGAGCGCGTGCACGTCGGAGGCGTGGATCGTGCCGTCGGGCTGCAGCGCCACGAGTCGGGCCAGGTCGACGCCGGCCGCGACGACGCGGCGTACGAGCGCCTCCCCCTGGCCCACGGCGGTGCCCGCGGGGTCGATGCGCTCGACGCGCACCCGGCCGGTGGGGTCGACCAGGTCGGCCCGGGCCAGCGCCTCGCGCTGCGCCTGGTCGAGGTGGGCGGCGCGCTCGCGGCCGTCGGTGGAGGTGAACACGACGCCGTAGCCGAGCGCGTCGCCGACCGCCTCAGCGATGGCGTCGAGGTCGCCACCCTCGAGCACGATGTGGGTCAGGGCGGTGTGGAGCGCGTCGGCGCGCTCGAGGGCTGCGACGGCCTCCGGGTCGCTTATCAAGTCTTGGCGCACATCCACCTCGCGGTCCGACAAGTTCTCACATTCGCGAGTGTCCCACGAGCCGTTAGCGTCTGTGGCGTGACGACCGGACCGATCCCCGTGGCGGCACCACACCGGGTCCACGAGCGGCTGCGGGCGGCGTCCGACGGTCCGCGCGAGGTGGTCCACGCGAGCGGAACGGCGATCTACGTCGACCTCGACGGCTGGTGCCTCGGCCTGGTGTCGGGAGCCGCGACGCGCGTGCCGTGCGCGCTGTGGTCGACGCTGCCCCGCCTCGACGTCCTCACCGGCGGCCTCCCCCGTCCGGCGGTGCGGGTGCGGGGCGGCGAGCTGGTGGTGGGCGAGCGGGCGGTGCGGGTCGCCCGGGTCGTCGACGTCACCGCCCCCGCCCCCGGACGCCATGAGGATCCGCGGTCCGCACCGGAGGTCCTGATGACGTCCGGGCTGGACCTGGCACCGGGCCACCTCGACCGGCTCGTCGGCCGCGGCCCCGGCCTCACGCCGCTCGGCGACGACGTGCTCGCCGGGTGGCTCACCACCCGGGCCGCACTGGGGCGCCCCGACGACGCTCTCGCCGGGGCCGTGCGCGACCGGCTGGGAGCGACGACCCTCCTCTCGGCCACACTGCTCGAGTGCGCGGTGCGCGGCGAGGCGCTCCCAGAGCTGGCCGCCTGGCTCGCCGACCCGACCGACGCCGCCGAGCGCGCCCTGCTGGCCGTCGGCGCCACCTCGGGCGCCGGCCTCCTCGCCGGGGCCGCGCTGGCCCTGGCGTCCACCACGTCCCGCACGCCTCACCCCACTCCCCGGAGGGCAGCATGAAGGACCACGTCGAGCTCCGCAGCGGCGCCTACGCCGACTCCGTGACCCTGCTCCAGGTCAGCCGGGCGGTGCAGGCCACGCCCGGCGTGGTGGCCGCCCAGGTCGCGATGGCCACCGGGCTCAACCTCGAGGTGCTCGAGGGGATGGGCTTCGACGTCCCCGCGTCGTCGCCCAACGACATGGTCGTGGCCGTGCGCCTCGACGACGCCGGCGACCTGTCCGCCGCCCTCGCCGCGGTCGACGCCGCCCTCGCGCCGACCAGGCCCGGCGACGGCGGCACCACGCTCGCCCCGCCCCGCACCACGGCCAGCGCGCTGCGGCGCGCGGACGCCGGCGCCGTCGCGCTCGTCTCGGTGCCCGGCGCCAGCGCCACCGTCGAGGCGATGGACGCCCTGGAGGCCGGCCACGACGTGATGGTCTTCAGCGACAACGTGCCCGTGGCCGAGGAGGTCGCCCTCAAGGCGTACGCCGCCGCGCGCGGCGCGCTCGTCATGGGGCCGGACTGCGGGACGGCCGTTCTCGACGGCGTCGGGCTGGGCTTCGCCAACACGGTGCGCCCCGGGAGGATCGGGCTGGTCGCCGCGTCGGGCACCGGCTGCCAGCAGCTGCTCGCCCTGCTCCACCACGCCGGCGAGCGGCTCGCCGCCGACGGCCACGACGGCGTCGGGGTGCGGCACGCGCTGGGGGTGGGCGGGCGCGACCTGTCCGCCGCAGTCGGCGGTGCCTCCACCCGCGAGGCGCTGCGCCGCCTCGACGCGGACGCGGACGTCGACCTGGTGGTGGTCGTGTCCAAGCCGCCCGCCCCCGAGGTGGCCGAGGCGCTGGCCCGCGAGGCCGGTGCCCTCGCCACGCCCGTCGAGCTCGGGCTGCTCGGCCGCGGACAGCGCGACCTCACCACCGTCGCGGAGGACGTGCTCGCGCGGCTCGGCCACCCTGCGCCCGAGTGGCCGGTGCACGGCGCCGACAACACCGGCCCCGCGACGGGCCGGCTGCTGCGCGGACTCTTCGTCGGCGGCACCCTCTGCGACGAGTCGATGCTCCTGGCCACCGAGGCGCTCGGCCCGGTGCGCAGCAACATCCCGCTCTCCGACGACCTCGCGCTGGACCCGGGCGAGACGGGTGACCTGCTCGCCGACGACCACACGATGGTCGACTTCGGGGACGACGCGCTGACCCAGGGCCGGGCGCACCCGATGATCGACCCCACCCTGCGCACCGAGCAGCTCGCCCGGGCGGCCGCCGACCCGGCGACCGGCGTCATCCTGCTCGACGTCGTGCTCGGCCACGGCGCCGAGCCCGACCCGGCGGCGCGCCTCGCGCCGGCCATCGCGGCGGCGCGCCGCGACCGCGCGATCCCGGTCGTCGTGAGCCTGGTGGGCACCGACCTCGACCCGCAGGGCCTCGCCGCCCAGCGCGACGCGCTCGTCGCCGCCGGCGCCGAGGTGCACCTGTCCAACGCCGGCGCGACGCGCCGCGCCATCGCCCTGCTGGGCGGACCCGAGGGGAAGGACGCCCGATGAGCCAGCCCACCGTCGTCACGGTCGGAGCCGACATGCTCGCCGACGCCGTCGCCGACCAGGCCGTCGAGGTCGAGCGCGTCGACTGGCGCCCGCCGATGCCCGGCACCGAGGCCGACCTCGCGACCGTCGCCACCGACCCCCGCCGCCCCGGGGCCAACCGCCGGGCGGTCGAGGCGATGCTCGGCGTCACCGCGCACCTCGTCGACGTCGCCCCGGCCTCGGAGGTGCTGGGCCTCGAGCCGGGCCAGTTCCTCCATGCCGGCCCCCCGATCGGCTGGGACCGGGCGTCCGGACCGCTGCGGGGCGCGCTGATGGGCGGCGCCGCGCTCGAAGGGCTCGTCGACGACCCCGAGGACGCGGTCGCCCTCTTCGAGTCCGGCGGCAGCGTCAGCCTCGAGCCCTGCCACCACCGCAGCGCGGTGGGACCGATGGCCGGCGTCGTCACTCCGTCGATGTGGATGTGGGTGCTCGAGGACCGCGAGACCGGGCGGCGCACCTACTGCTCGCTCAACGAGGGCCTCGGCAAGGTGCTGCGCTACGGCGCCTACTCCCCCGAGGTGCTGACCCGGCTCCGCTGGATGGGCGACGTGCTCGGCCCGCTCCTGCAGGCCGCGGTGCGCGGCACCGAGGAGGCCACCGACGTCACCGGCATCCTCACCCAGATGCTGCAGATGGGCGACGAGGCCCACAACCGCAACCGCGCCGGCACGCTGATGCTGCTGCGCGACCTCGCGCCGGCGATGGTCACCGCCGGGTTCTCCGGCAAGGACGTCGCCGACGCGCTGCGCTTCATCGGCGGCAACGACCACTTCTTCCTCAACCTCGCCATGCCCGCCTGCAAGCTCGCGCTCGACGCGGGCCGCGACGTCCCCGGCTCGACGATGGTCGTCGCGATGGCCCGCAACGGCACCGACTTCGGCATCCAGGTCTCCGGCACGGGCGACGAGTGGTTCACCGGGCCGGCGCAGGTGGCCGAGGGCCTCTTCCTCGGCGACTACGGCCCCGACGACGCCAACCCCGACATCGGCGACTCCGCGATCACCGAGACGGCCGGCATCGGCGGCTTCGCGATGGCCACGGCCCCGGCGATCGTCCGGCTGGTCGGCGGCTCGGTGCCCGACGCTCTCGCCACCACCCGCCGCATGCACGAGATCACGCTGGCGGAGAATCCGCGCTGGACCGTCCCGGTGCTGGAGTTCCAGGGGACCCCCACGGGCATCGACGTCACCCGCGTCTGTCGCACCGGCATCCTGCCCCAGATCAACACCGGCATGGCCGGCAAGGTCGCGGGGGTCGGCCAGGTCGGCGCCGGGCTGGTCACCCCGCCGGCCGAGATCTTCCCCCGGGCGCTGGCCGCGCTGGCGGCTCAGGCCGACGCGGACCGCTCGTTGTAGATCCCGGCCTGCTCCTGGCCGGAAAGGTCGGCGATCGCGCCCATGATGCGGTCGGTGAGGTCGCGGCGCGCCCGGCCGGTCGGGACGCCGTCGTACTCCCCCGCGACCGTGATCGGCTCGCCGAAGCGCACCGTCACGTCGACCTTGCCCAGCCGCGGCCGGCTCGCGCCCACCGGCTGGATGTCCTGGGTGCCGACGAGGCCGACCGGGACGACGGGGCAGCCGGCGGTCAGCGCGAGGTGTGCCACCCCGGTGCGGCCGCGGTAGAGCCGGCCGTCGCGCGAGCGGGTGCCCTCGGGATAGATGCCGAACGCCTCGCCGCGACGCAGCACGTCGAGCGCGGTGTCGAGGCTCGCGATCGCCGCGCGGGTGTCGTCGCGGTCGACGGGGAGCATCCCGAGCCCCTCGAACCACGCCCGCGTCAGCGTGCCGCGCACGCCGGTGCCGGTGAAGTAGTCGGACTTGGCGAGGAAGACGACCTTGCGCGGCACCACGACCGGGATGACGACGCTGTCGAAGAACGAGAGGTGGTTGCTCGCCACGATCACCGGACCCGTCGCCGGCACCCGCTCGAGGCCCTCGACGCGCGGGCGCCACACGGCGCGGGCGAGCGGGGGGATGACGCCGTGCGCGACCGTGTAGAGCATGGCGGTCATTGTGCCCCGAGTCGCGGCGGGCAGAACGCCCGCGCCAGATCCACGGACCCGCCCGGGAGCAGCGGGGTGCCCTCCTCGAGGTAGGCCTGCCGCGCCTCCTCGCCGTGCGACGGCGGCAGCGAGCCGTCGGCGCGCACCACCCGCCACCACGGCACCCCGCCGCCGTGGGCGGCGAGCACCGAGCCGACCAGCCGCGGACCACCGCGGCCCAGGCGCTGGCCCACGACGTCGGCGATCGCCCCGTAGGTCGTGGCCCGCCCGCGCGGGACCGACTCGGCGCACTGCAGCACCAGCTCGGCGTAGAGCTCGCGCTCCTCCTCGGTCGTCACGGCACCTCCGGTCGCGTCAGCCGGGCCGTGACGAGCAGCAGCCCGACGGTCACCAGCCCGGTCACCAGCCACACCCACGACGGCGCCAGCGCCGGGTCGAGGCCGCGGACCGCCACCCAGGTGGGGAGCACCGGCACCAGCGCCAGAAGCCCTCGGCCCAGCCAGAGCCTGGCCAGTCGGCGGTCGAGCGCGAGGGTGGGCGGGCCGTACGACGCCAGGGTGGCCGCGACGTGCGCCGCGACCAGCAGCACGGCGACGACCAGGATCCGACCGTCCACCACCCCGTGGGCGGCCCACCACCCCCCGACCAGCACGAGCGGGACCACCCCGATCGCGTGGTCGGGCAGCAGCGCCCACCCGGCGGCGCTCAGCACCACCCCGCCGACCACCGCCCAGTGCGGCACCTCGGGCAGCGCCAGGGCCAGGGCGGCGCACGGCAGCACGAGGACGAGCACCCGCAGCCCGACGGCGGACGCGGCGGCACCGCGGGCGTACGGCCGCATCAGGCACGCACCTTCGGCACCCGCGCGCGCCGCGCGAGCTGCTGGAGCACGGTGTCGAGCGTGCCCGGCCCGCGCCACGGCACCACGGGCGTGCCCAGCGCCGCCAGCCGGCGGAGCCGGTCGTCGCGCTCGATCCGCTGCATCCGGGCGGCCAGCGCGGGCAGCGACAGCCGGTCGGCCTCCCGGCCCGCGAACACCTCGCCGAGGGTGTCGATGACGACCACCGAGGTGCCGCCGCGCTGCAGGCCGGCGGTCGCGGTGACGAGCGGCGTGAAGAGCATCGGCGACAGCACGTGGACCACGCTGCCGGCACCCGCGCCGAGGTCGAGCCGCTCGGGCGGCACGCTCCGAGCCTCGGGCCGCACCCGGGCGAGCGTGCCGAGGAGGCGCTGCAGGTGCCGCGGCCCGGCGCCGAGCGGCACCCGGGCGCCGTCGGCGGCCACGACGAGCATCCCCACGCGGTCGCCGGCGCGGACGTGGTGCTCGGCCAGCGCGGCCGCCGCGCGGACGGTGAGGTCGAGGGTGCTCGCCGGGCCGTCGATGCCGCCGGAGGTCCCGATGTCGCGCAGGCCGTCGACGACGAGCCACACCCCCGCGTCCTGCTCGGCGCGGGTGGTGACGACGTGCAGCTCGCCGGTGCGCAGGGAGACCGGCCAGGTGATGCGCCGGAGCCGGTCGCCGGCGGCGAAGAACCGGATGCCCTCGAACTCGGTGCCGCTGCCGAGCCGGCGCGAGCGGTGCCGCCCGACCAGGCCGTCGGGCTGCGGCACCTCCGCGCGACTGTCGTACGGCGCCGTCTGCGGCAGCACGGTCAGCCCGTTCTCCGGCAGGTCCACGGGTCCCCAGCGCCAGCCCGCCCACGCGCTGGTGAGGGCGACCCGCTCGGCCCCGATCGCGCGTCGTCCCCACCGGCGCGGGCTGAACCACAGGACCGGGAGGCCGTCGGCGACGAGCGACCCGGCCGCGCCCTGGGTCGGCGAGGCGGCCACGTGGGCGGTGGCGGCGGCGACGCGCGTGCAGTGCTCCACTCCGGTCAGGTCGTCGACGTCGACCCGCGACGTCGTCCCCTGGCCCTCGTGGAGCCGGTGGTGGTCGAGGCGTGCGCCGACGCGCACCGGGCCGCGGGGGCGCGACGCGAGCCCCATCGCGGCGAGCACGACGAACGGGGCGGCCAGCACCACCAGCACCTCCTGGCCGAGCGCCACGCCCCCGCAGATGCCGCCGAGCGCGAGCAGGCACGCGCGGACCAGGGCGGACGTGGGCCGCCACCCGGTCACCGCGACTCCAGCGTCCGGGGGGTCTCGACCGACGACAGCACGGCGTCGACGACGCGGGCGCCCGATGCCTGGGTCATCCAGAGGTCGGGCTTGACGGTGATCCGGTGCGCCAGGACCGCACGCGCGACGACCTTGACGTCCTCCGGCACGACGTAGTCGCGACCGCGGATCGCGGCCCAGGCGCGCGCGGTGAGCACGAGGCCGAGGCTGCCGCGCGGCGAGGCGCCGGTCAGCACGTCGGCATGGGTGCGGGTGGCGGCGACCAGCGCCACGCAGTAGCGGGCCACCGACTCGTCGACGACCACCCGCTCGACGGCTGCCTGCGCGGCCGAGAGCCCGGCGGCGTCGGTGACCTGGGCGAGGTCGACCTCCTCGCGCCGGCGGTCGAGGCGGCGGCGCAGGACGTCGTACTCCTCGCCCGCGCTCGGGTAGCCGAAGCCCACCCGCAGCAGGAACCGGTCGAGCTGCGCCTCGGGCAGCGGGTAGGTGCCCTCGTACTCGACGGGGTTGGCGGTGGCCAGCACGTGGAACGGGCTCGGCAGCCGGTGGGTCTGGCCCTCGACGGTGACCTGCCCCTCCTGCATGGCCTCGAGCAGCGCGGCCTGCGTCTTGGGCGGGGTGCGGTTGATCTCGTCGGCGAGCAGCAGTCCGGTGAAGACCGGGCCGGCGCGGAAGTCGAACTCCGCGCGGCGCTGGTCGTAGACGTAGGAGCCGGTGAGGTCGGCGGGTAGCAGGTCGGGGGTGAACTGCGCGCGGGCGAACTCCAGCCCCAGCGCCGACGCGAAGGACCTCGCGGCGAGCGTCTTGCCCAGCCCCGGGTAGTCCTCGAGCAGCACGTGGCCCTTGGCCAGGATGCCGGCGAGCACCAGCGACAGCGCCTCCCGCTTGCCGACGACGGCTCGGCCCACCTCGTCCAGCACCTGCTCGGCGAGCCGGGAGACGTCGGCGGTGGGGGTCTCAGCGTCGGTCACGGAGGTCCTCGATTCGGGTCAGGATGCGGTCGATGTCGCCGGGCGAGAGGCGCCCGCCGTCGGTGGTCTCGTGCTGGATCTCCTCGGCCAGGCCCGGGTCGCGGGCGCGCGCGAGCTCCACCAGCCGGCGGGCGAGGGCGTCGGAGGGGTGGTCGGCGCTGCGGTGGCTGGTGAGGATGCGCAGGTCGGAGGTGACCTCGTCGACCCGGTCCGCGGGCGGCGGGCCCGTGCGCCACTGAGCCGCCGGGACGTCGACGGTGTCGACGACGAGGTAGGTCATCGCCAGCACGACGACCGCCCACACGACGTACGGCAGCGGCCGGGGGTCGAAGTCGAGCGCGACGGCGAGCGCATAGCCGATCGCGGCCAGGACGACGCCGCCGGCGACGCGCCCGCGCCACCGCGCGAGGAGGCGGCTCACGTCCGCACCCCCAGGCTGCGCCGGATGCCGGCGAGGGCGGCCACCGCCTCGGCGCGATGGTCCTCGGTGATCGGGTGCCGGGAGAACCTGGCCTCGCGGTAGAGCTCGGCGAGCCGGTTGACCGGCGCGGTGTCGGCGTCGACGAGGTCGAGGATGCGCAGGGCGTACTCCGAGGACGTCTCGGAGGCACGGCGCGCCACGCCGGCCCGCTCCCCCAGCACCTCGAAGCGGTGCCAGGCCGCGACGATGGCGTTGCGGGGGTCGCCGCCGCGCAGCAGCGCGTCCTGCTCCTCGGCCCCGGCGGCCAGCTCCTGCGCCACCCGGTCCGGCTCGTCGAGCGGGGTGAACGCCACGTCGATGCGCTCGGCGTCGCCGCGGCGGGCCAGCACCGCCCGGGCCGCGACGACCAGCAGCCCGAGCACACCGGCGGCCACCCCCGCGAGCAGGGCGCCGAGGAGGATCCACACCAGCACCTTGACCCACAGGGGCGGCGGGCTGTCCTCGACGATCTCGCGATAGTCGTCGAGCCCGGCCGGGGGTGGGTGGCAGTAGTCGCGCTCGGCGAGGTCGTCGGGGACCTCCACCGTCGTGGACCCGTCGGGCGCGGTGCGCACGGGCAGAGGGATGCACGACTCGGTCGTCGTCGACAGCGGCGCGGGACGCGGGCCCGGCCCGGTGAAGACCCGGTCGGGGCCGACGAGCGTCGCCCAGGCCACCAGCACCATGAGGAGGCAGGTGAGGGCCACCGCGAGCGTCGCGCGCACCGCTGGGGTGAGTCCGGGCGCCCGCATGGCGTGACCCTAGGCGACGGGGTCGTGCCGCGCGAGCGGTGCCCGACCCCGTCGGGGGCGGTGGCTAGTAGGCCGGCTGGCTCGGGTCGATCTGGCTGACCCACGCCACGACGCCACCACCGACGTGCACGGCGTCGGCGTAGCCCGCGCCCTTGACGATCGCCAGCACCTCGGCCGAGCGCACGCCCGACTTGCAGTGCAGCACGATCGGCTTGTCAGAGGGCAGGTCGCCGAGGGCGTTGCCGTTGAGGAACTCGCCCTTGGGCACCAGCCGGGAGCCGGGGATCCGGTTGATCTCGTACTCGTTGGGCTCGCGCACGTCGATGAGCTCGAAGTCGCGGGTGCCCTCCTCGCGCTCCTTGAGCATCGCCTCGAGCTGGGTGACCGAGATCGTCGAGCCGGCAGCGGCGTCGGCGGCCTCGTCGGACACGGCGCCGCAGAAGGCGTCGTAGTCGATCAGGCCGGTCACGGTCGGGTTGTCGCCGCACAGCGCGCAGCTGGGGTCCTTGCGGACCTTGAGCTTGCGCCACTCGAGCTCGAGGGCGTCGTAGATGACCAGCTTGCCGATGGCGGGGTCGCCGATGCCGGTCAGCAGCTTGATCGCCTCGTTGACCTGGATCGACCCGATGCTCGCGCAGAGCACGCCCAGCACGCCGCCCTCGGCGCAGCTCGGGACCATGCCCGGCGGCGGGGGCTCGGGGTAGAGGCAGCGGTAGCACGGCGCGTCGTCGGCGAGGGTGGGTGCGAAGACCGACGCCTGGCCGTCGAAGCGGTAGATCGACCCCCACACGTAGGGGATCTTCAAGAAGTAGGCCGCGTCGTTGACCATGTAGCGGGTCGCGAAGTTGTCGGTGCCGTCGACGATGAGGTCGTAGCCCTCGAAGACCTGCAGGACGTTGTCGTTGTCGAGGCGCTCGGGGTGCACCACCACCTCGACGTAGGGGTTGACCTCGGCGATCGACTCGCGCGCGGACTCCGCCTTGGGCCGGCCGATGTCGGACATGCCGTGGATGATCTGGCGCTGCAGGTTGGACTCGTCGACCTCGTCGAACTCCGCGATGCCCAGCGTGCCGACGCCGGCCGCGGCCAGGTAGAGCAGGGCCGGGGAGCCCAGGCCGCCGGCGCCGATCACCAGCACCTTGGCGTTCTTCAGGCGCTTCTGCCCGGTCATCCCGACGTCGGGGATGATCAGGTGGCGGCTATAGCGGCGCACCTCGTCGGTGCTGAGCTCGGCGGCGGGCTCGACAAGTGCAGGGAACGACACGACTTCTCCTCGACTCGGGTGTCGGTGCAACAGCACCGGCGCGTTCCATGTTCCCCGCGTGCCCCAAGCGCCCCCGACCGGTCCCGCGATGCGGACGTGGCGCTCACGGGGGGCACGCCCGACCCGTGCCGCGACTACCTCCGAGTACGCTGCGGGCTCACCCCCGATGCAGCAGAGGAGCACCCGTGGGCGTTGAACGGTTGGAGTCGAGCGGGCCGCGACCCCGCGGGGGGCGCATGCCCCGACGCGAGCGTCGCGCGCAGCTGCTCGAGTCCGCGCTCGAGGTGTTCGTCGCGCAGGGCTACCACGCCGCCGCGATGGACGACATCGCCGAGCGGGCGGGGGTGTCCAAGCCCGTGCTCTACCAGCACTTCCCCGGCAAGCTCGACCTCTACCTCGCGCTGCTCGACACCTCGTGCGACCTGATCATCGACAACTGCCGCGAGGCGCTGGCGTCGACCAACGACAACCGCGACCGCGTCATCGCGACGATGAAGGTCTTCTACAGCTACGTGGCCTCGGAGGAGGGCGCGTTCCGCCTCGTCTTCGAGTCCGACCTCACCAGCGAGCCCGACGTGCGCGAGCGCGTGGACCGGGTGACGACCGAGTGCGCGTCGATGATCGCCGACGTGATCCGCACCGACACCGGCCTGCCCGACGAGGCCTCCGAGCTGCTCGCGGTGTCGCTGGTGGGAATGGCGCAGGTGTCGGCCCGGTTCTGGCTGGCGGGAGGCGGGCGCATCCCGCAGGACGACGCGGCCTCCCTGATCGCCGGGCTGGCGTGGCGCGGCATCCGGGGCTACCCCATGACTGACGGCGACTGACGTCGCTCCACCCGACCGGGCGCCACCACCCACCCGGCATCATCGACTCGTCACCCAACACCCTGAGCTAGGAGCAACATCGTGGAGGTCAAGATCGGCGTGCAGCACGCGCAGCGCGAGCTGGTGCTCGACACCGACAGCACGCCCGAGGACATCGAGGCGCAGCTCTCGCAGGCGCTGTCCGACGGCGGCGTCCTGCGGCTGGCCGACACCAAGGGCCGCGCGGTCGTCGTGCCCGCGGACAAGATCGCCTACGTCGAGCTCGGCTCGGCGACGTCCAGCGCCGTCGGCTTCCGCTGACCGCCCCGCCGTGGGGGTGGTGACACCTCATCCCTAGGGGCGCACGGTGATTGCTACCGGGACCGGTCGCCGACATCATGGGCGAGCCGGTATACACCATGCCGGTCCTCCCGTCACGAGTTCGTGGCAAAAGAAAGGGTGATCCATCATGGTCGTAGATCTCATCGTCCTCATCATCGTCGGAGCGATCATCGGACTGCTCGGCAAGCTCGTCGCTCCCGGCGACAAGGACAACATCCCCATCTGGCTCACGATCCTCTGCGGCATCGGCGGCGTGCTGCTCGGCTACTGGATCTACTCGTTCTTCGGCGGCGACGGCTCCGACGGCGTCGACTGGGTCCGCTGGATCGTCGCGATCATCACCGCGGCCGTCCTCGTGGTGATCGCCTCCACGGTCACCGGACGCAACGCCGGGAACCGCACGCGGCTCTGACCGCTCGCACGACCACACGAGGCCCCGCATCCCACGGATGCGGGGTCTCGTCTCGTCCGGGGCCTCAGGCCTCCACTCAGGCCTCGAGGCCGAGCTCGGCCATCCGCTCGGTGTGCCGCTCGGTCAGCCGGGCGAACATCCGGCCCAGCGCCGCCAGGTCGAGCCCCGGCCGGTCCACTCCCCCGGCGAGCAGCGCCGTGAGGGAGTCGCGGTCGCCGGCGACCCGCTGGGCCTGGGTGAGGGCCTCGCCCATCAGCCGCCGGCCCCACAGCGCCAGCCGGCCGCCCAGCCGGTGGTCGGCGGCGATGCCCGCGCGTACGCGCTCGACGATGAACGCCGTCTGCCCGGAGTCCTCCAGCGAGCTGATGATGACCTCGCGGGTCTCGGCGTCGAGGTAGGCGGCGATCTCGCGGTAGAAGTCGGCGGCGAGCCCGTCGCCGACGAAGGCCTTGATCAGCCCCTCGTAGTAGTCGGAGGGCGCCGTGTGGGCGTGGAAGCGGTCGAAGCCGGGCCGGAAGACCTGCATCGCCTCGACCGGGTCGGCACCGAGCTGCTCGAGTCGCTCGACCAGCTTCTGGAGGTGACCGAACTCGGCGGTGGCCATCGCGCCGATGGCGATCTTGTCGTCGATCCCCGGCGCCATCTTGGCGTCCTCGACGAGTCGCTCGAACGCCGAGAGCTCGCCGTAGGCGATCGCACCGAGGAGGTCGACTGCGGCGCGGCGGTAGTCCTCGTCGGGCGATTCCGTCATGTTCGCAGCCTAGCGATAGCATCGGGGGGACCGAGCCGCCGACTCGACGCCGGTGGCCGCCTGTATGTGCGCGGTCGGCACTTGCCCCGCCGGGGCCTCTCGAGTGGGCTGACCGCATACGCGTGGGACAACCCGACTCATCAGAGAGCGACACTTCGTGACCACCTTCCGTGAACTGGGCGTGCTGCCCGAGATCTGCGACGCGCTCGACCGCGCCGGCATCACCACCCCCTTCGCCATCCAGGAGATGACCCTCTCGGTCGCACTCCTCGGCACCGACCTCATCGGCCAGGCCCGCACGGGCACCGGCAAGACCCTGGCCTTCGGCATCCCGGTGCTCCAGCGCTCCATCGCGCCGAGCAACCCGGCCTACGCCGACCTGCCGCAGGGCAAGCCGCAGGCCCTCATCGTCGCCCCGACCCGCGAGCTCGCGCTCCAGGTCTCCAGCGACCTCGCGCTGGCCAGCAAGGACATGGGCCTGCGGGTCCTCACCGTCTACGGCGGCGTGGGCTACGACCACCAGCTCGAGGAGCTCGAGTCGGGCGTCGACATCGTCGTCGGCACGCCGGGTCGCCTCATCGACCTGGCCAACCGCCGCGCACTCGACCTCTCGCACGTGCACGCGCTCGTGCTCGACGAGGCCGACGAGATGCTCGACCTCGGCTTCCTCCCCGACGTCATCACCCTGCTGTCGAAGACGCCGGAGACCCGTCAGACGATGCTGTTCTCGGCGACCATGCCGTCGGCGATCGTCGCGCTCGCCCGCACCCACATGCGCCACCCGATGAACATCCGCGCCGAGTCGTCCTACGACACCACGATGGTGCCGGCGACCGCGCAGTTCATCTACCAGGCCCACGACCTCGACAAGCCCGAGATCATCGGTCGCATCCTCCAGGCCGAGGACGCCGAGAAGATGATCGTCTTCACCCGCACCAAGCGCCAGGCGCAGCGGATCGCCGAGGACCTGCAGGAGCGCGGCTTCAATGCCTCGCCCCTCCACGGCGACATGGCGCAGGTGGCGCGCGAGAAGGCCCTGGCCCGCTTCCGCGAGGACAAGATCCAGGTCCTCGTGTGCACCGACGTCGCCGCCCGCGGCATCGACGTGCGTGGCGTCTCCCACGTCATCAACTACACCTGCCCCGAGGACGACAAGACCTACGTCCACCGCATCGGTCGCACCGGCCGCGCGGGCGCGTCGGGCACCGCGATCACGTTCGTCGACTGGGCCGACCTGCACCGGTGGAAGATGATCAACAAGGCGCTCGACCTGCCCTTCGACAACCCGCAGGAGACCTACTCCACCTCCGAGCACCTCTTCCACGACCAGGGCATCCCGGCCGGCACCAAGGGCCGCGTCGTCGACCCCGCCCCGGTCGAGAAGAAGGAGCGCGCGCCCCGCGAGCGGCGCTCGGGCTCGGGCCGCGGCGACTCGGGGTCCTCGGGCTCCTCGCGCTCCGAGGCCTCCTCCGGCTCCTCGGCCTCATCGTCGGAGAAGTCGGGCGACGCCCCGCGTCGCCGCAACCGCAGCCGCCGGCGCACGCGCGGCGGCCAGTCGGTCGAGACCCCCAACGCCTGACCCCGGCGCCTCAGCGCGTCACGCGAGCGGGCCCCGACGCCACTCCTCCGATGTGGCGACGGGGCCCGCTCGGCGAGGCTCCGGTCGGTGGGACGCTAGCCCCTCCCGACCACGACGGTGGTCGAGGCCGAGCTCGGCCGTACGAGCCGGTTGCCGACGTGGCGCACCCGCAGGACGTGCTTCCCGCTCCGGTCGAGACGGTCGAGGCGGACCACGACGCGGCCGTCTCGAAGGCGGGCTGAGCCCACCTCACGGCCCCCGGACCTGACCACGATCCGGCCGCGTGCCGCGAACGCGATGTCGCGCGGACGCACCACCAGCCGGACCGGCAGGTGGACGCGCGCTCCCCGGACGGTCCGCACGGGCCGCAGCCGCAGCTGCGCGCGGGCCTTGAGCACCTTGACGCGTGTCGGAGAGACGACTCGGTCGGCGCCCGACGCATCCACGTAGACCACGTCGACGTCGTGCCGGCCCGGGCGCAGGCGGGCGGCGGGCAGGATCACGGACCGGACCCCCGGCTGGCCCGAGGTGGTGGCCAGCACCCGCCCTCCGTCGCGGATCTCGACCGATCCCGTGGGCTCGAGTGCGGCCGGCGCCAGGTCGATCCGCACCACGGGCGACTGACCGTAGCGACTCGTCTCCGCCGAGGCGGAGATCCGCGGAAGGGCCGGCGCGGTGCCGCCGTCGAGGGTCAGCCTGACCGACTCGTCACCGGACATCGCGACCTCGCCGGTCACGGTGTCCGATCCCTTGGTGGCGCTCAGCGCGCAACGACCCGACGGGACCCGGGTCCTGGTGACCCCCGCCTCGTCGGTGCGTCCGGCGTCGTGGCTACCGTCGCCGCAGTCCACCAGCACCTGGGCGCCGGACAGGGGCGCTCCGTCCTTCGTCACCGCGGTGACGGTCAGGGCGTTGAGCGCGTTCTCGATGACCGCTCCCCCGATGACGTCGAGGGTGATCTGCAGGCGCGGCTCGCTGACGTTGTTCATCCCGTCGCTGGGCTGGTGGTACTCGGGCTCGGTCCGGTAGCTGCCGCGGGCGATGGACTCGCAGGTGCTGGGCGCGACCGGGTCCTGGTAGTCGAGCCAGATGAAGAGGGCCGCCGGGATGCCGGCGTCGAAGAAGGCCTGGTGGTCCGACTGCCCGAGCTTGCAGTTGTCCAGGCCGCCGAACCCGTCGCGCGCGGCCGCGGCGTAGGCCTGCTCGACGACGTAGTTGCTCCTGCCGTCGGGGGTGAGCGCCCACAGGCGGGCCGGCTCGTGGGTCGTGCCGACCATGTCCATCTGCCACTCGCCGACGAACCGCTTCCGCGTGGCCGGGGTGAGCGTGTCGACGTAGGCGCGGGCGCCCAGCAGGCCGCCCTCCTCCCCGCCGAACCCGCCGATGCGGATCTCCTTGTCGTAGGGCAGCGTGGCCAGCACGCGAGCGATCTCCGTGGAGACCCCGTTGCCGGAGGCGTCGTCGTGACCACCCGGTGCGCCGAGCACCGAGTCGATGTGGGCCCCGACCATCACGATCGGGGCCGTCGTGCCCTGCGGGTCGCCCACCGCGTGCCGGGTGGCGATGATGTTGGTGCCCATCGGGTTGACGTACTCGTTGGTGACCAGGCGCAGTGAGACCGGGCCGGCCTGCAGCGCCTGGTCGAGCCACACCGTGTGGTCCGACCCGGCACCGAGCACCGGGATCGCGACGGCGGCCGTGCCTGCCGGAACCGTCGGGTTGCGCGGAGCGGTCTTGCCGCTGGCGGGCACCGGGGGCGCCAGGATCACGGCCACCGCGCCGTTGGCCGCGGCGAGGGTCATCGCCGTGCCGCGCTCGGCCGGCGTCGAGACGACGGCGTAGGCGATGGCACCGGACGCGTCGGCGTAGTCCTCCGCGGTCTGGCCGGTGCCGACCGGCACCACCGGTGCGGTCACGGGAGCGCCGTCGCCGGTGTAGACCCCCGACGGTGAGGCGGCCATCTGCCACTTGGGACCGCCGGGCAGGGGTGCGCCCGCAGTGACGACGTCCGCGGTGCGCTTGGTGCTCACCGGACCCCACGACTGCAGCTCGACCTCGTAGCCGTAGGGCTCGAGCACGTCGCGGAGGTAGGCCGCTCCGCGGCGCTCCGCCGGCGTGCCGTTGACCCGCGGACCGATCTGCTCGACGAGGTGCTTGACGGTCGCGTACGCACGACTGCCGTCCAGCTGCTCGGTCAGGTCGCGCTCATAGGTGGGAGGCGTCGCCGCGGCCGCAGCGACGGGGGTGGCGTCCTGCGCCGGCGTGTCCCCCTGGGCGACGCTCTGGGTGCCGGCGACGAGCCCGGCGACGGCCAGCGCGGCCGCCCCCAGCCCGGCGGTGGCGCGTCGCGCGCGGGTGGTGGCGCGGAAGGTCGTGGAACGCATCGTGGGCAGCCCCTTCGGGACGTCGTGTGGCGACAGTGATCCTCGTCACTGTCACCCATGCGTCCCTGAAGGTAAAGACCTCATCGGGGTGGGTCGCCCGCCCGCACGCCGGCCGTCGGTCGAGGCACCCTGGGCCCGGGCCCCCTACCGGGTCGCGCGAGCGACGAGGTTGCGGGCGACCTCGCGGTAGGCCGTGGCGCCCTTGCTGCTGCGGCTGGTGGCGAGGATCGACCGGCCCGCGGCCGGGGCCTCGGCGAACTTGATGGTCTTGGGGATCGGCGGCTCGACGACCTCGAGGTCGTAGGTCTCGCTGATCGTCTCCAGCACCGTGCGCGCGTGGGTGGTGCGGCCGTCGTAGAGAGTCGGCAGCACGCCCCACACCTCGAGCCCGCGGTTGGTGAAGCGGCGCACGTCGTGGACGGTGTCGAGCAGCTGGCCGACCCCGCGGTGCGACAGCGTCTCGCACTGCAGCGGCACCAGCACGCCGTCGGCCGCGGTGAGCGCCGCGACCGTCAGCACGCCGAGCGACGGCGGGCAGTCGAGCAGCACCCAGTCGTAGGGGCCGTCCTCGGTGTCGGCGAGGTCGTCGGCCAGCTGCTCGAGCACGCCCTTGATCACGTGCTCGCGACCCGTGCGGGTGAGCAGGTCGGCCTCGGCGCGGGCGAGCTCGATGGTCGCCGGCAGCAGGTCGACGCCGTCCTCGGTCGCGAGGATCACCTCGCTCGGGTCGACGCCCTGGGTGAGCACGTGGTGCACCGAGGTCTCGACGTCCTCGGGGTCGATGCCCAGGGAGAACGTGAGGCACGCCTGCGGGTCGAGGTCGACGAGCAGCACGCGGTGCCCGAGCTCCGCGAGCGCGGCGCCGATGGACGCGACGGAGGTGGTCTTGGCCACCCCGCCCTTCTGGTTGGCGACGGCCAGCGTGACGGGGGCCGCTCCCCGGCTCTTGGTGCTCATTGCCTGCAATTGTGCCGGACCGGGGTGCGAGCCGGGGGCCGGTGCTGAAATGCTGTCCGCATGAGCACCGCACTGATCACCGGCGCGAGCGCCGGCATCGGCCACGAGTACGCCGTCCAGCTCGCCGCTCGCGGCGACGACCTGGTCCTCGTCGCACGCGACGCCGCCCGGCTCGAGCAGGTGGCCGAGGAGCTGCGTCGCGCCCACGGGGTGCAGGTCGAGGTGCTGGTCGCCGACCTCGGCGACCGCGAGCAGCTCGCCACGGTCGAGGCCCGGGTCGCCGACCGCGAGCGCCCCGTCGACCTGCTCGTCAACAACGCCGGCTTCGGGCTCAAGCAGCGCTTCCTCGACAACTCCGCCGACGACGAGACCGCGATGCTCGAGGTCCTGGTGACCGCGGTGCTGCGGCTCAGCCACGCCGCGCTCGGCGCGATGGCCGAGCGCGGCCATGGCGGCATCATCAACGTCTCCAGCGTCGCGGCGTTCCTCCCCCGCGGCACCTACTCGGCCGCCAAGGCGTGGGTCAACAGCTTCAGCGAGTGGGCCCACCTGGAGTACCGCTCGCGCGGCGTCACGGTCATGGCGCTGTGCCCCGGCTTCACCAAGACCGAGTTCCACCAGCGCATGCAGGTCGCGCGCGGCGACGGCTTCCTGTGGCTCGACGCCGACTTCCTGGTCCGCACGTCGCTGGAGGACTTCGACAAGGGTCGCGCCTTCTCCATCCCCGGCGCGCAGTACAAGACGATCGTCGCGCTGACCCGGGCCATCCCCCACCGGGTGCTCCGGCTGACCCAGTCGATCGGTCGTCGGTGACCGCACGCATCGCCCCCGCCGAGGTCGGTGACGCCGAGGCGCTCGGCGACCTGCACCTCGAGCGGCGGATGGTGCGCTGCTAGGCCGGGATCGTGGAGGATCCGAGTCACCTGGTGGCTCGGATCCTCCACGATCTCGTCGCCGCGCCCCGGGAGCGTGAGGTCAGTCGGCCGGCGCGAGGGTGGCGAGCCACGCCTCCAGGTCGCGCGGCCTGCGGAAGAGGAGCACCGGCGGCCCATCAGGAGAGCCGGCCCAGGCCCGCATCCGCGCGCGCTTGCGGCCGAAGGACCGGAAGTGCCACACCAGGATCGAGTCGCGGCGCAGCATGGCCCGCCACGTCTCGACGTTGCCGTTGCACCGGGGCTCGCGCGTGATCGCGCCCGACGCCGTGCGCCGCACCAGCCGGCCGAACGAGAGCCAGCGCGGATAGTCGAGGCCCACCACGAGCTGGGCGCGCGGGAGCACGAGGTCGAGCCACGCGCCGTACGCCGAGTCGAGCAGCCACCGCTCGTCCGCGACGACCCGCCCGATCACCTCGCGCTGCACCTCCGGGTCGACCGGCACCCACCCAGGCAGCCAGGTGAGCTCGTCGACCAGCGTCACGGGGTGGCCGGTGCGGGCGCCGATGGCGAGCGCGGCCGTGCTCTTGCCCGACCCGGTGACGCCGTAGACCAGGACGCGCTCGGGGAGCACCGTCGGGGGCCCGGTCGGCGGCCCGGTCGTGGGCTCAGCCATCGAGGGGGTTGCGGGCCAGCGAGAGCAGCCGCTCGTACTGCTCGGCGTCGGTGGTGTTGACGCCGAGGTCGTGGTCGACCTTGCCGAGGCCGTGGTGGTCGCTGCTGCCGGTGACGACGAGGTCGAGGTCGGCGGCGATGCCGCGCAGTCGGGCGCGCACCTCGGGCGGGTGGTCCTGGTGGTCCACCTCGATGCCGGCGAGCCCGGCCTCGGCGAGCGAGGCGAGCGCCTCCTCGTCGAGGACCGTGCCCCCGCTGCGGCCCCACGGGTGCGCGATCACGGCCACTCCCCCGGCGTCGGTGACCAGGCCGATCGTCTCCTCGAGCGCGGGGGCCCAGCGGTTGACGTAGCCGGGGCGACCCGGATCGAGCAGCACCCGGAACGCCTCGGTGCGGTCGGCGACCAGGCCGAGGCGCACGAGCGCGTCGGCGACGTGGGGCCGGCCGGCCGCGACGGAGCCGCCGGCCTCGCGGTGCACGTCGTCCTCGGTGATGTCGATGCCCTCCGCGCGGAGGGCCGCGACGATGGCGGGCGTGCGCTCGGTGCGTCCGGCGAGGATCCGGTCGAGCGTGGCGGCGAGCGCCGGATGCGTCGGGTCGGGGAGGTAGCCGAGCAGGTGGACGCCGCGGTGGCCGTACCTCGTGCTGATCTCGAGGCCGGGCACGAGCGTGATGCCGACCTCGTCGGCGGCGCGCCGCGCCTCGGCCCACCCGGACATCGCGTCGTGGTCGGTGAGCGCGACGACGTCGAGGCCGGCCGCGGCGGCCTCGCGCACCAGGTCTGCGGGGGTGTCGGTGCCGTCGCTGGCCGAGGAGTGCGTGTGGAGGTCGATCCGCACGTCAGCTGTTCCAGCTCAGGAGGGTGGGGTGCTCCCGCTCGTAGCCGAGGACCGAGATGGTCGAGGTGTCGAGCTTGAAGAACCGGCCCTCCGCCGGTGACTGCTCGAGCCACCGCGCCGTGAGCACGCGCAGCGAGTGGCCGTGGGCGAAGACGAGCGCGCGGTCGTGGCGCCGCGCGCGGGCGACGACGCGGTCGAGGCGCGCCGCGACCTCGTCGGGCGTCTCGCCGCCGGGCGTGGGGTGCGTCCACACGGTCCAGCCGGGCACGGTCTCCCGGACCTCCGCGGTCGTCACGCCCTCGTAGTCGCCGTAGGCCCACTCGACGAGGTCCTCGTCGACCTCCGCGTCGGGGAAGCCGGCCAGCTCGGCCGTACGACGCGCGCGCCGGCGCGGGCTGGTGAGCACCAGGTCGAACGCCACCTCGGCCAGCCGCGGCGCCAGCGCGGCGGCTGCCGCCTCGCCCTCCTCGGTGAGCGGCAGGTCGGTGGTCGAGGTGTGCCTGCCGTCGCGGCTCCACTCCGTCTCGCCGTGCCGGACCACCCAGAGCTCGGGACCATCGGAGGACATGTCGCGGAAGTCTGCCACGACGGGCGGGGAGGGCTGCCACGATGCTCAGCATGACGACGGTGGGACGGAGCGGGGCGGAGCCCGAGCTGCGCCGGGCGCGCGGAGCGATCTCGGCGGCGTTCGGCGTGCAGGGCCTGGTCTTCATCAGCCTCACCACCCGGCTCCCCCGATTCCAGGACCGGTGGGACCTCGACGAGCTCGCCCTGTCGGGCGTCCTGCTGATGATGGTGCTCCTCGCCGGGGTCGGCTCGCTGGTCGCCGAGCGGCTCGCCCCTCGCCTCGACAGCGCGGTCGTGCTGCGCGCCGGCCTGCTCGTGGTCGCGGTCTCGGTGGCGGTCGTGGTCCTGGCGCCCACCACGCTCGTCTTCGTGCTCGGCCTCGCGGCGTACGGCGTGGGGCTGGGGCTGGTCGACGCGACGGGCAACATGCAGGCGGTGGCGCTCGAGCACCGGCTCGGTCGCGTCGTGCTGCCGTCGTGCCACGGCGCCTGGACGCTCGGCGGTGTGGTCGGTGCCGTCGGCACGCTCGCCGCGGGCGACCTCCCGTGGTCGGCGGTCGCGCTGGTCGCGGTGCTGCCGCTGGCCGCCGCGGTGGCGCCCTTCCTGGCGCGCGACCACGGCGTGGCCGCGAGCGGCACGCCGGTGGACGTCCCGTGGCGGGCGATCGTCGCGGTCGGCCTGGCCTTGGTCGTCTTCTACACCGTCGACACCGCCGCGGCGACGTGGGGGCCGGTCTACCTCGACGCCGTCTTCGACGCGCCCGAGGGGCTGGTCGCCCTGGCCACGCTGCCCTACCTCGTCGCGAGCGGGCTGGTGCGGCTCGCCGGCGACCGGCTCACCGAGCAGGTCGGCGCGGTGCGGCTGCTGCGGGTCGGGGCGGGGGTGGCCCTCGTCGCGCTCGCGGTGGTCGTCGCGGCACCCTCGTGGCCGGTGGCGGTGCTCGGCTTCACGCTGCTGGGCTGCGGGGTCGCGGTCGTCGCGCCGCTGAGCTTCTCCGCCGCGGCGGCGCTCGCGGGCCGCGACGCCGACCCGGCGACCCGCCGGGTGCGCGTCGACGCGGTGGTCGCGCGGTTCAACCAGTTCAACTACGCCGGCGCGCTGCTCGGCGCGGTGATGACGGGGGCGGTCGGCTCAGGATCGCTGCGGATCGGCTTCGCCGTGCCTCTGGTGCTCGTGGTGGCGCTGTTCTGGCTGGCGCGGGCCTTCGCGCCGGCGGACGAGGTGCCCGCCGGCGCGAGGTGACCGCCCATCCGGGTCACGCGCCTCCGCCACCGGCCTTGCGACGGTGCATCGGCTTGGCGACGTTCTTGTCGTTGACCTCGGATCCGTGCGCCTTCTCGCGCGACCCGGCCGTGTCGTCGGGGTGGTGGTGGCCCTTCTTGCGATCGAGGGCCTCCCGCATCTTCGCCTTGATGTCTGCGTTGGGGTCCTGATCAGCCATGAGGTCCTCCTGGTCGTGACGGTACGGGTGGTCCACCCTGTCAAACCCGACCACGCGGGTCGAGCGGTTAAGGCCGTCGCAGCACGTCGAGCCGCGCGCCGAGCCCGCCCGTCATCCGGTGGACCTGCCAGCGGCACCGGGCCACCGTCACGTCGTAGGCCGCGTCGCCGAACTCCGCGCGGTAGCGCTCCGGCTCGCGCAGCAGCCGGGCGAGGTGCAGCAGCGCCCGACCGGCGGTGCCGTCGTGCTCCTGCGACCACTCCGCCCACTCCGAGGACAGGTCGATGCTGTCGACCACCTCGAGGCCGGAGCGCTCGATCGCGGCGTCGACCGCCCGCGGGTCGGCGGCGGCCGGCACCACGCCCAGCACGTCGAAGAGCCACGCGGCCTCCACGTCGCCGAGCAGGTCGGTGGCGACCACCTGGTGGGCCACGACGTAGCCGCCCGGGCGCAGCACCCGGGCGAACTCGGCGAGGGCGTCCTCGGGGTGCCCGACGTGCACCATGGCGTCGCGGCACCAGACCAGGTCGAGCATGCCGTCGCGCACCGGCAGGTCGGTGGCGGTGCCCCGCTCGAAGGCCAGGCGTGAGGCGATGTCGGGCACGAGGTCGCGCCGGACGGCGCGGGCGTGGTCGAGGTGTCCTTGGACGACGTCGAGGCCGAGCACCCGGAAGCCGAAGTGGGTGGTCAGCCGGACGGCGTGGTCGCCGTCGCCGCACGCGACGTCGACGACCCGGCTGTCGGGCGGCAGGCCGAGCTCGCGCACCACCTGCAGCAGCATCGAGGGGTCGCGCGGGGCGAGGCTCTCGTCGAGCCGGGCCTCGAACGCCGTCTCGGTCCGCCGGTCGATGTCGTGGAGGAGGTCGCGGTCGCGGTGCACGGATCGAGTCTGCCGTGACCGAGTAGGGTCGCCCGCATGGCTCGCCGTGTGTTCCTCCACGTCGGGACCGCGAAGTCGGGCACCACCTTCCTCCAGGACCTGTGGTGGCGCCACCGCGACGAGCTGTGCACCCGCGGGCTGCTGCTGCCCGGGCGCCGCCGTGACCACTTCGCGGCCGCGGCCGTGGTCAAGGGCATGTCGACGGTGCTCGACACCCTCGACGCGCGCGAGCTGGGCGCGTGGAGTCGGCTGGTCGAGGAGACCCGCGAGTGGCCCGGCGACGCGCTGGTGTCCAACGAGCACTTCTCCGACTCGCCGCACGGCGCCGCGGCGGCCGCCCTCGCCGACCTGGCCGGCGCCGCCGACGAGGTGCACGTCGTCGTGACCGCCCGCGACCTCGGCCGGGTGCTGCCCTCGGCGTGGCAGCAGCGGGTCAAGATGGGCGCCCGCCAGCCCTACCGGCGCTTCCTCGCCACCGTGCGGCGCGGCGAGGGCGACCAGAAGTTCTGGCGCTACCAGGACGTGCCGGCGATCCTCTCCCTCTGGTCCACCGGCCTGCCCGGCGAGCGGGTGCATCTCGTCGTCGTACCCCCCGCGGGGGCGCCGCGCGAGGAGCTGTGGCTGCGCAGCGCCGCCGTGCTCGGCGTCGACGTCACCGGGCTCGACACCGAGGCCCAGCGCCCCAACGACTCGCTCGGACTGGTCGAGGCCGAGCTGCTCCGGCGGGTCAACGAGCGCCTGCCGCGCTCGCAGCGCTCCCCCGCCCTGACCCGCCACGTCAAGGCGACGTTCGTGCCGCGGGCGCTCGCCGGCGCGGCGCCCCGCGAGTCGTTCGTCCTGCCCGCGCGCCACCACGGGTGGGTCCGCGAGCGGTCCGAGGCGACGGTGGCCGACCTCCGATCGCGGTCCTACGACGTCGTCGGCGACCTCGACGACCTGCTGCCCGCCGACCCGCGCACCGGTCGTACGCCCGACGACGCGACGGACGCCGAGCTGCTCGACGCCGGTCGCACCGTCCTGGCCCGGCTCGGACTCGACCCGGCCGGCTCCCTCGACGACGCGCTCGACGCGATCGCGGCCGACCTGCTCCGCACCGGCGGCGGGCCTCAGCGCGGGACGAGCGCCCAGTAGTCCAGGTCGAGCAGCACGCCGTCGGTGTAGGCGCCGGCGTCGCCGCGCAGCGTCATCGACTCGTCGCGGCCCTTGGTGGCCACCAGCCGCAGCCGCAGCGCCCCCACGCCCGGGGCGTCGAGGACGGCCGTGTCGAGCACCTCCGACCACGCGTGCACGGTGTCGCCGGCGAACGCGGGTGCCACGTGGGCGCCGGCGTTGATCGCGGCCACGAGCTGGGCGTTGGCCAGCCCGTTGAACGACAGCGCCCGCGCCAGCGAGATCACGTGGCCGCCGTAGACCAGGCGCCTGCCGTCCGGGCGTGCCTCGGTGCTGAAGTGCACCTTGGCGGTGTTCTGCCACAGCCGGGTGGCCATCATGTGCTCCGCGTCGGTGAGCGTCACGCCGTCGACGTGGTCGATGCGCTCGCCCACCTCGTAGTCGCCGAGCCGGTGCGGCTCGCCCGCAGCCACCACGTCGTACGACGAGAGGTCCAGGCCGGCGGGCACCACGAGGTCGCCGGCATCGACCGCGCCGGCCAGCGCCGGCACCACGGTCTCCGGGGCTGGGGAGTCCGCCGAGCGCTTGTGCACCATCACCCAGCGGGCCCAGTCGACGACGACCTCGCCGCGCTGGTTGGTCGCGGTCGAGCGCACCCACACCACGCCGGTCCGCCCGTTGGAGTTCTGCTTGAGGCCGATCACCTCCGAGCGGGTGCGCAGCGTGTCGCCCGGCACGACGGGCAGGTGGAAGCGGCACTCCGCGTAGCCCAGGTTGGCGACGGCGTTGAGCGACACGTCGGGCACCGTCTTGCCGAAGGCGATGTGGAAGGCCACGAGCTCCTCGACCGGGTGGGGCGCCAGCCCGACCGACGCGGCGAACTCCGCGGACGAGGGGACCGCGAAGCGGGTCGGGTAGATCGCGCCGTAGAGCGCCCGGTCGCCCTCGGTGACGGTGCGCGGGGTGGCGTGCTCGATCACCTGCCCGACGGTGAAGTCCTCGAAGAAGCGGCCGGGGTTGGTCTTGACCTGCGTGCCCATGCCGGACATCGTGCCGCAGCCGTGGCGCCCCCGGCGGCCGCGCTCACGTGGGATCCGTCACGCGTCGACGTCGACGCAGCTCCCGCCCCGCGCCGCGCTCTCCTCGATCGCGGCGAGCACGCGCTGCACGGCCAGGCCGTCCTCGAACGACGGGGTGGGCTCCTCACCGGCCGCGAGGGCGGCGAGGAGGTCCGCCGCCTGGTTGGTGAACGTCGCGTCCCAGCCGAGCACGTGGCCGGGCGGCCACCAGCCGTCGATGTAGGGGTCGTCCTGGTCGGTCACCAGGACGCGGCGGAAGCCCTCCGAGCCGTCGAGGCAGAGGTCGAGGTGGTTGAGCGACTCGAGGTCGAAGCGCAGGGCGCCGTTGCTGCCGTAGACCTCGATCCCGAGCGCGTTCTTGCGGGCGGTGGCCATGCGGGTGACCTCGAGGCTGACCACGGCGCCGCCGTCGGTGCGCAGGGTGCCCCACGCGGCGTCGTCGACGCTCACCTCCTCGGGACCGTCGACGCCCTGGCGCTCGCGCACGAACGTGTGGGTCAGCGCATTGACCGCCGTGACCTCCTGGCCGAGCAGGAACCGCACCTGGTCCACGGCGTGCGAGCCGAGGTCGCCGAGGGCGCCCGACCCGGCGAGCTCGCGGCGCAGCCGCCAGGTCATGGGCGCGGCGTCGTCTGCCAGCCAGTCCTGCAGGTAGGACACGCGCACCTGGCGCACGTCGCCGAGCCGGCCCTCGGCGATGTGCCGCCGCGCGAGCACCAGCGCCGGGACGCGCCGGTAGTTGAAGCCGACCATCGAGTGCACCCCGTGCTCGCGGGCGGCTCGGGCGGTGGCGACCATCTTCTCCGCCTCGCCCAGGGTGTTGGCGAGCGGCTTCTCGGCGATGACGTGCTTGCCGGCCTCCAGCGCGGCGATCGCGACCGCGGCGTGCAGGTGGCCGGGGACGCAGACGTCCACGATGTCGACGTCGTCGCGCTCGATCACCGCGCGCCAGTCGGTGGCCGACTCGGCCCAGCCGTACTGCCTGGCCGCCATCGCCACCGCCTCCGGGTCGCGACCGACCAGGACCTGCTGGCGCACGCCGGGGGCGCCGGGTCGGAGCGAGGCGACGTTGCGCCAGGCGTGGGAGTGGGCCTTGCCCATGAACGCGTAGCCGATGACGGCGACTCCCGGGGACCCGGCGGCGCCCGATGCGCTGGGGGTGCTGGTCACGTGCTTCTCCTGCCGTGAGGTGGCGGTCGCTCAGGCGAGCGACCGGAGGAACGACAAGCCGTCTCGGGCGAGCTCGTCCTGGGTGGGTGCCAGCGGACGCCAGATGGAGGCGGCCGTGGCGATGGAGGCGTTGTCGGCCGTGAAGCTCTCGATGACGAGCGGGCCGTCATAGCCCACGTCGTCGAGGCCGCACACGAACGCGCGCCAGTCGGTCTGGTCGCCTCCCGGCGCGCCGCGGTCGCTGCCGCAGACCTGGACGTGCGCCAGGTGGGGGCCGGCGGTCCGGATCGCGCCCGCGCTCGAGCGCTCCTCGATGTTGAGGTGGTAGCTGTCGAGCGCGAGTCCGAGGCCGTCGCCGAGCAGCGGCCCGAGCGCGTCCAGCGCCTGGTCAACGGTGTTGACCAGGGAGGTCTCGTAGCGGTTGAGCGGCTCGATGCCCAGGCGCACGCCCCGCTCGGCCGCGTGGTCGACCACGGGTGCGAGGTGCCGGCGGACGTCGTCGTACGCCGCCCGCCGCGCGTCGGCGTCCATGCGCCACACGCGGCCGGTGGCGGCGTAGAACGGGCCGCAGACCGTCCGCGCGCCGATGCCGGCCGCGAAGTCGATGCAGGCCCGCAGGTAGTCCTGGGTGTCGGCGACGCACGCGGCGTCGACGAGGTCGCGCCCCGGTGCCATCGCCCCCACGACGCACGGCGTCAGGCCGGTCTCGGCGAGCACCTCGGCCACGACCGGGACGGTGAGGTCGCCGGTGTTCTCGAGGGGCAGCTCGACGGCGTCGAAGCCCATCGTGGCGACGTGCCGCAGCAGTCCGGCCACGTCCGCGTCGGTCAGGGGTGAGGTCCAGACCCACGTGTTGACGCCGATCTCTCGCATGGAGGTCCTTCCGGATGCTGGGCAGCGGGGTGGAGGGGACGGACGTCGGTGGGCCGGGCGGCCCGGCCCACCGACGGGTGCATCAGTCGATCATCGCCTGATCAGGGGATCTGGCGCTCCTGCCAGACGTCGGGGTAGCCGACGAGGTCCTCGCCGCCGAACTTGGCGTAGTGGCCGTCGGGCATGCCGTCGTTGGCCTCGAGGTAGTCGCCGCGCTCGTCCTCGGTGATCGGGGCCTGCGGGAGCACCCACTCCCGGGGGACCTCCTCGCCGGCGAAGATCTTCTGCAGCGCGAGGAGCGGGGTGCGCCACTGGAAGTTGGAGTAGACGGGCGCCAGGCCGGTCAGCCCGGTGTCCTCCCACTTGCGCAGGAAGCTCATCTCGTCCTCACCGGTCATCACCGGGTAGTCGGCACCGAAGTCCTCGAAGGCCTCGATCGCCGCGACGGCGCCGTCGCCGGCGTCCATCCAGACACCCTGGACCTCGCCCTTGCCAAGCTCGTCGGTGATGATCTTCTTGATCTCGGTCGGGTCGGCTCCGGTGAAGTAGTCGACCGCCTCGATGCCGTTCTCCTCGAAGAGCTTCTCCGCCGCGGCCCAGCGCTGCTCGAGCACGTCGACGCCGGGCAGGATGCGCAGCGCGACGACCTTGTCGCCCTCCTCGAGGTTGTCGATGAGGAACTCGGCGGTGTCGATGCCCCACGCGAAGCCACCGATCGGGTGGATGAAGGTGGTGGCGCAGTCGGTCTGCACGCCGCGGTCGAAGACGACGACGGGCTTGCCGGTCTCGCACGCGCGCTCGACCGCGTCGGTCATCGCGGCGGTGGAGTTGGGCGAGATGATGAAGGCGTCGCAGTCGCCCTCGGAGATGAAGTAGTCGATGTCGGCGATCTGGGTGTTGTCGTCGTCACCGGCGTCGCGCGTCTCCATCTCGGAGATCACGCCCTCGTCCTGCAGGGCCTTGAGCTGCTGGTTCATGGTGATCCAGCCGGTCTGGCGCCACGGGTTGGAGATGGAGGCGTTGGCGAAGCAGGCCTTCTGGGCGCCCTTGGCCTTGTAGTCGGCCGTGTCGGTCATCTCGCCGTCGATGTACTGCAGGTAGGGCGTCTCGGGGTCGCCCTCGAAGGTCGCCGAACGTTGGTCGAACTGGGTGTCGTAGACCTCCTGGTCGAACCATTCCTGCTCCTCGGCGGGGCTCTCCTCGGAGGCGTCCGGGGACTCGGACGTCTCCGAGCTCTCGTCGGTGCCGGCGGTGGAGTCCGTCGGGTCCTCGGTGCTGCACGAGGTGGCGAACACCCCGAGCAGCAGGGCCGAGGCCACTGCCATCGGCGCGCGGTGGATCGTGTGGCGCATCAGTTGTCTCCTGGTTCGGTGCCCGGTCGGGCAGTGGTGGGTGGTGGTGCGGGTGCTGCGGGGCGAGACGAGGGACGCCGACCCAGCGACCAGGCGCGGGCCGCCAGGGCGACGGCGAGGATGATGATCACGCCCTGGACGGAGTTCCTCCAGGTCGACTCGACCTCCTGGAAGTTGAGGAACGAGAACAGCAGCTCGAGGGCGAACGCCCCGGCCGCGGCGGAGAGGAGCCAGCCCCGCCCGCCGCCGAGCACGACCCCGCCGAGCACCACGGCCGTGATCGCCTGGAACTCGTAGCCGGCGCCGACGGAGGGGTGCACGCCTGCGTAGCCGACGAGCAGGATGCCCGCGACGGTGGCCGAGAGTGCGGACAGGATGAACGCCCGCGTCTTGACCCACCAGACCTGTGCGCCCGCGACGCCGGCGGCGTCGGGGTTGTCGCCGGTCGCGACCAGCGTGCGGCCGAACGGCGAGCGCATCAGCCAGACGCCGGCCGCCGCGACGGCCACGAGGATGACGACCGAGTAGGGAAGGACGTCGAGGACGGGCACGTCCTGGATGCCGCCGCGGCCGATCTCGCGGAAGGCGTCGACCGGGTTGCCGGTGGCGGCGCCCCCGGTCAGGTAGCGCACCAGACCGCCGAGGGCGAGCATCGTGCCGAGCGTGACGATGAAGCTCGGCACCTGCAGGATCGTGGTGCCCAGCCCGTTGACCAGGCCGACGACCACCCCGATGAGCAGCATCAGGCCGATGGCCGGCAGCACGCGTCCCTCGTCGTCGCCGATGTAGTTGCCGGCGATGACGACCTGCGTCGCGATGACCGCGCCCATGGAGAGGTCGAACTCACCGGAGACGATCACGTAGTACTGCCCCATCGCGGCGATCGCGATCGGTGCGGTGCGGCCGATGAAGCGGATGAGCTGCGGCGGCTCCCCGAAGGACGGGTTGACCCACACGACGGCGATGAGGAGCAGGGCGAGCAGGATGAACACCGCCCCGCCCGGGGTCAGCGCACCGCGCAGGATCCGCTGCGGCAGGGAGCCCTCCGTGAGCGGCAGGGTGCGGCCGGCGGCCGTGGCGGCCGGGGAGCCGGAGGTCGCGGTGCTCATGCGGTCTCCTCCTTCGTCGTGGATCCGGTCGTGGAGCCGGGGGCGGGCAGCGTGGGCCGGTCGGGGCCGAAGCGGGGTGGCCGGCGTACGACGCTGCGGCGGGCGTAGACCGCGACGGCGAGCACGATGACCAGGCCGCGCACGAAGTCCTTGAGGAACGGGTTGACCTGCATGACGCCCATGACGTTGTCGAGCACGGCGAAGATCGCGACGCCGCCGATGGTGCCGACCACGCTCCCCTTGCCGCCGGCCAGCAGGGTGCCGCCGAGCACGACGGCCGCGATGGACAGCAGGTCGTAGCGCCCCTGCGAGCCGATGGTGGGCAGGCCGACCCCCGTGCGCGAGAGCAGCAGCAGGCCCGCCACGCCGGCGAGGAGCGAGCAGAGGACATGCGCGGCGACCACGGGCATCGTCGTGCGGACACCCGACATGCGGGCCACGTCGCGGTTGCCGCCGATGGCGTAGAGGTGATGGCCCAGGCGGGTGTAGCGCAGCATCAGCGTGACCAGCAGCGCGGCCACCAGCAGCAGGATGAACGCCGTCGGGACCACGGCCGCGATGCCGCTGCGGCCGAGCAGCTCGAGCGCGGGCGAGGCGTCGCCGTGGCTGCCCTGGTAGTTGGAGGCGAGGTAGCCGCTGACGATGAGGCCCACGCCCAGGCTGGCGATGAACCCGTGCACGTCGAAGACGCTGACCACCACGCCCATGACCAGCCCGACCAGCGCGCACAGGACGAGGGTGTTGAAGATCGCGGGCCACAGGTTGCCGTCCAGGCCCTTCATCCCGCCGGCAGCGATGACGGTGGCCAGGCTGACGACGTAGGGCACCGACAGGTCGAGGCTGCCCACGAGGATCACCAGGGTCTGGCCGATCGCGATCAGGCCCAGCACGCTCATTGCCGTCAGCACGGCCCAGGTGTTGCCCTGGCTGAAGAAGTTGCGGCCCTCGACCGCGGTCAGCAGCGCCGACGCGACGACGACGACGAGCAGCACCAGATAGATGAGAGCGGTCGAGTCGAGCCGGCGCGCGCCGCGCGGGCGCGCCGCACGACTGCGGCGTGCCGGGTCGCGGGGCTCCCGGCCCGGCGCGGAGGCGGGTATCCGGGCCGGGTCCGGCGTCCGGTCGGTGGTGGCGCTCATGCGGCCTCCTCGCTCGCGGCCCCGGTGGCCATCGCCAGCACGGCCTCCTCGCTCGCCCCCGACGGGAGCGAGCCGGCGAGGGTGCCGTCGCGCATCACGAGGATCCGGTCGGACATGCCGATCACCTCGGGAAGCTCGCTGGAGACCATCAGCACGGCGACGCCCTGACGCGTCAGCTCGCGCATCAGCTCGTAGACGCGGTGCTTGGCCCCGACGTCGATGCCGCGGGTCGGCTCGTCCATCAGCACCACGAGCGGGTCGATGCTGAGCCACCGGGCCAGCACCACCTTCTGCTGGTTGCCGCCGGAGAGGAACTGGACCTCCTGGCCCAGGCTGTGGGCGGCGACGTCCAGGTTGGACAGCACGCCGGGCATGTCACGGCGGGCAGCGCCGGTGCGCCGCGGGAAGACGGCCCGCACGACGCCGAGGGCGTTGTCGAGGATCGACTGGTTGAGCGCGAGGCCCTTGGCCTTGCGGTCCTCGGTGATGAACGCGAGCCGGGCGCGTACGCCCTGGCGGGGGCTGGCCACCTCGAGCGGGGCGCCGTCGAGGGCGATGGTCCCGCGCGCGACGGGGTGCACGCCGAAGACGGTCTCGAGGAGCTCGGTGCGACCGGAGCCCTGGAGGCCGGCGATCCCGACGATCTCGCCCGCGCGGACCTCGAGGGAGACGTCGTCGACGTAGCCGTTGCCGACGCCGGACAGCGCGAGTCGGACGTCGCCCGCGGTGACGTCCGCCGGCTTGTCGGGGAAGTAGGTGGTGAGCGGTCGACCCACCATCAGGCGCACGAGCTCGGCCTCGCTGAGCTCGCCGGCCGGCCGGGTCGCGACCTGCCGGCCGTCCTTGAGGATGGTGATCGTCGAGCAGAGGTCGAAGACCTCCTTGAGGCGGTGGGAGACGTAGAGGATGGCGACGCCACGGTCGGCGAGGCGTCGGATGATCGAGTAGAGGAGCTCGACCTCGTGGTCGGCGAGGGCGGCCGTGGGCTCGTCCATCTGGATCACCTTGGCGTCGAAGCTGACAGCCTTGGCGATCTCGACGATCTGCTGCTCGGCCACCGACAGGCTCCGCACCAGCGTGCCGGCCCGGAGGCCGGACACGCCGAGGCCCTCGAGCAGCTCCTCGGTGTCGCGGCGCATGCGCGCGGTGTCGACCGGGCCGAGGCGGCCCAGGCGCCGGGGCTCCCGGCCGAGCCAGATGTTCTCGGCGATGGTGCGCTCGAGCAGGAGGTTGAACTCCTGGAACACCGTGGACACACCGGCCCGCTGGGCCTGCACGGGGTGGCTGAACGAGACCTGCTCGCCGCCGACGACGATCGTGCCGCTGTCGGGGGTGTGGACCCCGGCGAGCATCTTCATGAGTGTGGACTTACCGGCTCCGTTCTCGCCGACGAGGCCGTGGACCTCACCGGCGAGCAGGGTCAGGTCGACGCGGTCGAGCACGGTGTTGCCGAAGAAGCTCTTCGTCATCCCGGCGGCCGCCAGGGCGGTGTCGGAGGGGGTGTTCGCAAGGGCGTTCGCGGGGGTGTTCACGGGCACGTTCGCAGGCACGGGCCACACTGTGGCACGCGTCACGGGCTTCTGTCGAGAACGTGACAAAAGTGTCTGGTTGCGCGTGCAAAGTCGCGCATGTGCTTGACTCCGCATCGTGCGAACCGGCGAGCTCTTCGACCTGCTGCGAGACGGAAGGCCCTGGACCCGTGCCCAGCTGGCCGAGGCGACCGGGCTGGCCCGCTCGACGATCACGGCCCGGATCGACACCCTCATGCGGCTGGGCCTGGTGGCGCCCTTCGGCGGCGCCCGGTCGACCGGCGGGCGCCCCCCGGCGCTGTTCGCGCTCAACCCCACCGCCAAGCTCGTCGTCGGCGTCGACCTCGGCGCCACCCACGCGACCGCGGCGCTGACCGACCTCAACGGCTCGATCCTCGGCGAGGTCGACGCCCGCATCGCGGTCGGCGACGGTCCCGAGGCCGTGCTGTCCTGGGTCGTGGAGTCGGTCCGCGACCTCCTCGCGGCCAGCGACCGGCCGATCGACGACCTCGCGGCCATCGGCATCGGTCTCCCGGGGCCGGTCGAGCACGACACCGGGCGCCCGATCAACCCGCCGATCATGCCGGGCTGGGACCGCTTCGACGTGCCGGCCTACCTCCAGGAGCAGTACGCCGTGCCGGTGCTCGTCGACAACGACGTCAACATCATGGCGCTCGGCGAACGACGCCAGCACCTGCGCGACGTCGACGACCTGGTGCTCATCAAGGTCGCCACGGGCATCGGTGCCGGCATCGTCTCCGGCGGCGTGCTCCAGCGCGGCGCCCAGGGCACGGCCGGCGACCTGGGCCACGTCCGGGTCCCGGGCGCCGACGACGTGATGTGCCGCTGCGGCAACTCGGGGTGCCTCGAGGCCGTCGCGGCGGGCCCGGCGCTGGCGGCCGCGGTCCGCGCGCAGGGTGAGGCCGCGGAGGACGGCGGCGACGTGGTCGAGCTGGTCCGCTCGGGCAGCCGGGTCGCGATGGGCGTCGTACGTCAGGCCGGGCGCGACATCGGCGAGGTCGTGGCCACCATGGTCAACCTGATCAACCCCTCGGTCGTCGTCATCGGCGGCCAGGTGGCGGGGGCGGGCGAGCACCTGCTCGCCGGGATCCGCGAGTCGGTCTACCACCGGTCCCTGCCGCTGGCGACCGAGCACCTGCGCATCGTCACCTCACGAGCCGGCGGCGAGGCGGGCGTGCTCGGCGCCTCGGCGCTGGCGATCGAGCACGTGCTGTCCCCCGACGTCGTCGAGGCCGCCAGCGAGGCGCTGGCCGCGGCCGACGCCGCTGCGGAGACCGCCGGCTGACGCGGCCGCGCCTCCGTCGCCCGCGGCGGGGCTCAGTCCAGCTTGTAGTCCTTGAGCAGGCTGCGACCGATGATCATCTTCTGGATGTCGGAGGTGCCCTCGCCGATGAGCATGAACTTCACCTCGCGCATCAGCCGCTCGATCTCGTACTCCTTGGAGTAGCCGTAGCCGCCGTGGATGCGGAAGGAGTCCTCCACGACCTCGTTGGCGTACTCGCTGGCGACCATCTTGGCCATGCCGGCCTCGACGTCCATGCGCTGGCCGGTGTCCTTGAGGCGTGCGGCCTTGACCATCATCGTGTGCGCGACCTCGACCTTGGTGGCCATCTCCGCGAGACGGAACAGCACCGCCTGGTGCTCGGCGATCGGCTTGCCGAAGGTCTTGCGCTGCTGGGCGTAGGCGATGGCGAGCTCGAAGCCGCGCCACGCCAGCCCGCACGCACGGGCGGCGACGTTGACCCGGCCCACCTCGACGCCGTCCATCATCTGGAAGAACCCCTTGCCGGGCTCGCCGCCGAGGATCTGGTCCGCGCCGATGCGGTGGCCCTCGAAGATCAGCTCGGTCGTCTCGACGCCCTTGTAGCCCATCTTCTCGATCTTGCCCGGCACCGTGACGCCCTGGGCGGTCTCGCCGAACCCGGCCTCCTTCTCCACCAGGAAGGTCGTCATGTTCTTGTAGACGCTCTCGGCACCCTCGTCGGTCTTCGTCAGCACCGCCACCAGCGTCGACGTCGCCCCGTTGGTCAGCCACATCTTCTGACCCGTGATCGAGTAGCTGCCGTCGTCGGCCCTCGTGGCCTTGGTGGACACCGCGGACACGTCGGAGCCGAGGCCCGGCTCGGACATCGAGAACGCCCCGCGCACCTCGCCGGTCGCCATCCGCGGCAGGTACTTCTGCTTCTGCTCCTCCGTGCCGTGCTGGACCAGCATGTAGGCGACGATGAAGTGGGTGTTGATCACGCCGGAGACACTCATCCAGCCCCGCGCGATCTCCTCGACCACCAGCGCGTAGGTCAGCAGCGACTCCCCCAGCCCGCCGAACTCCTCGGGGATCGTCAGGCCGAAGACGCCGAGCTCCTTGAGCCCCTCGATGATCTCGGTCGGGTACTCGTCGGCGTGCTCGAGCTCCTGCGCGACCGGGATGATCTGCTCGTCGACGAACTGCCGCACCGCCTTGAGGATCTCGCTCTGGTCCTCGGAGAGGCCGTCGGTCTGGCAGAGGCGGGGCATGTGATGGCTCCTGGACGCTCGCGGCTGGATCGCACGGAGTCTAGGTCGCCGGCGACGGCCGGGGGCAGGGTCCGGCGCCGAGACAGTCGTCACACGGGACCCGGCCCCGGACGCCCGTGAGAGACTGGCGCGCATGCGACCCATCCGTGTGATCGGACCAGCCCTGGGAGCCTCCCTCGTCCTGCTCGCCGGCGCGTGCGGCGACGACGCCTCGACCCCTGACGCCGGCGTCGACCCCTCGTCGGAGACGTCGTCCGCCTCCCCCACCGAGAGCGTGACCCCGGTCGAGCCGATCGACTTCGGCACCGAGCCGGCAGTGTCGCCGCGCTACAAGAAGGCCGCGCTCCGCGCGACCGCCGACGGGCTGATCACGATGGTGCCCTCGACCCTGCCCGACGGCTGGACCGCCGTCGGCGGCGGCTACCAGCCCGACCCGCAGTGGTGGCGCCTGGAGTTCACGGCGCCGGCCGGCGAGGTCGTCCTCGACCAGCTCCCGGGCACCAGCGCCGAGGTGCTCGGCGACCAGCCCGACCTCACCGCGGCCGACGACGTCGACCTGTCCGACTGGGGCACCGGCACCTGGTCGGCATGGGACCACGCCGGCGCCACCGTCCTCGCGCACGACCTCAAGGGCAGCACCGTGGTGCTGCAGGGCCCCGACCTCGAGACCGTCCGCGGGCTCGCGGAGTCCCTCCTGCCGGCCGACGAGGCGGGCGCGCAGGAGGGCTGAGGCACCTCGGTCAGTCGTTCTCCCAGGTGGGGCCGCCGGCGCTCAGCCCGTCGGGCTCGACCGTCACCATCGGCCCGACCCCGACCCGACGGCCGTCGACGGTCTTCCACGACGAGTAGGTCGTGGTGTACGCGTCGCGGCTGAAGGGCTTCTTCCACATCAGGTTGAAGTTCTTCATGTAGTCGCGCACCATCCCGCGCCCGTGCATGCTGAAGAGGATCTCGTCCTGGGGCGTGCCCAGGCTCGACCAGTTGGTCGACCCGGTCCACACCATGTGGCTGTCGATGTTGCCCTTGTAGGACCCGCGCAGCACGAAGTACTTGTGGTGGGTGTAGCGCTCGATGGCCTCGGGCATGTTGTCGATCTCGGGGTCGCCGGTCGGCACGTCGTCCCTGAGGTTGAACCCGGTCGAGCGCAGCGGCACGCGGCCGCGGGCGGTCGGGGCGCCGATGTGCTGCTTGGTGTGGAAGCCCATCAGCCCGTAGTTGACCCGCAGGTTGCACCCGTCGGCGTAGAGCTGGCGCAGCCGATCGGCGATGTAGTTGCCGCGGCCACCGCGCATGGTGTGCATCGACAGCGCGAGCTGGGTGCGCCGCTGCGTCCCGGCCGCGTCGGTGTAGACGCACTCGATGTTGTTGAGGATGTCGAGGATGACGTCCTTGTTGGGCGTGGTGTGGCGGGGGAAGACGATGTTGAAGTACTTGTGCTGGTCGCCGGAGGGGCACGTCGTGCCGGCCTCGCAGAACGCGTAGGAGGCACGGCGCTTGTCCCAGTCGGGGCGCATGTCGTTGAACAGTCGGATGAACTGGTCGTAGAGGGTCTTCTTGCCGACCGTGGTCCACAGGTCGTTCCACTGCCAGCGCACGGCGTTCATCGTCATGTTCTGCGAGCCGAGCATCACGACGTTGCGGTTCTTGCCGGTGCGGCTGAACAGGTAGAACTTGCTGTGCAGGTTGTTGTACTCGTTGTCGTCGGCGCGGCAGCCCGACTTGCAGCGCTTGAGGAAGCTCGACTTCTTGGTCTTGTGACCGAGCACCCGCTGGATGCGCACCTGCGCGTTGGGCACGAGGTGGTCGTTGAGCAGCACCTGCACCTTCACGCCGCGGCGGTGGGCGCGGATGAGCTCGTCGGCGAACACCTGCCGGTCGAGGGAGTAGGCGGAGATGACGATCTTCTCCCCGCGCGGCGTGTTGCGGATCGCGCGCAGGATGTGGCGCTCGATGACGTAGCGGTCCTTCTCGACCATCGGGTTGTTGAACTTGGCCCCGGTGGGGACCTTCCACTTCTTGTTGGGCTTGCCGGGCTTGCGCGCGGCGGGCGCGGCCGACGGAGCGACCTGGCCGACCTGGCCGGCGGGCGCGGGACCGGCGGACGCCGCTCCGGACGTGGGCGCCACCAGGGCGGCCACCAGCCCACAGGCGGCGAGCAGGGCAACGGACTTGGAACGCACAACGACTCCTACGTGGCACCGGATGGCGCCCCGTGGCGCCCGGATCAGGGGTTCCCCCGACGTGGCGGCACATCACCTGTGCTCGCGCGGACGTCGGCCACGATATCAGCGACGAGGCGTGAGGCAGATTCCAGAAGCTCCTCGGCGGTGACCGTGTCGGGCTCTCGTCCCGGTGGACCCGTCGGCTCGGCCGTCAGGGCGGAGAGCTCGCCCAGCACGTGGAATCCCCGCTCGGCGATCAGGGCGGCGGCGGCGCGGTCGAGCTCGGCGAACCGCGCCCGGTGGTGTGCCGGCATGCCCCCGCGCTCGCGGGGCTGGCGGGCCAGCAGGTCCTCGGCGAGGTAGCCGCGGATCCACACGCCGCGCTCGTGCGCGGAGTAGCGGGGCAGGTGCTCGTTGACCAGCCGGAGGGTCTCGATCTGCACGATGCCCAGGGCGGGGTTGACCGCCTCGGCGGGTGCCGGGTAGTCGTCGGGGTCGATGCCGAGCACGTCGGCGAAGTGACGCCAGTGCAGGTCGCGCGGCTGCCCCGCCCCGGGCATCACCAGGACGTGCACCCGCTCGCTCGGCAGCTCGGCGGTCCAGCGCTCGAGCACCCCGGCGAGGTCCCAGGTGCGCATGCTGAACTCCGGACCGCCCGCGGCCCGGCCGGCCATCACCGCGTCGAGGCCGACGGTGCCGCCGTTCTTCACCGACTCCTGCCACCCGGCGGAGACGACGCTCGCGGCGTCGCGCGCGGTGACGACGAGGTGCACCTCGGCCCCCGGGAAGTCCGCGACCGCGCGGGCGGCCTGCTCGGCGCTGGCGCCGCAGAGGAACTCGTGGGTGATCAGCACGTCGCCGGGGTGCGCGGCGGCCTCGTCGACCAGCCGGCGCCAGGTGCCCGGAGCGTCCGGGTGCCGCTTGGCCAGCCTGGGCCGCTCCTGCAGGTCGAGGGCCGCCCACAGGTGCTCGCGGTGCCCGAAGCCGGGCAGCAGCACGCCGTCGGCGAGCAGGCGGTCGCGGTTGCCCCAGACCACCTGCTGGAGGTAGGTCGTGCCCGTCTTGGGCAGTCCGATGTGGAGGAAGACCCGACGCGGTCCGCCGCGGCGCTCGCGCGGGCCAGGGCTCAAGAGAAGTCCCCTCGATACTTCTCGAGCAGCTCCGCCAGCCTCTCCTCGTCGCGCGCCGCGACCGGCAGCAGCAGCTCGGTCACCACGTCGGTGAGCTCGGCGACGCGCACGTTGAGCGCGCGGTTGTCCTGCACGGCCTCCTCCAGCGCCGCGACGCGCCTCTCGAGGTCGCGGGTGTCCCCGGTGACGGAACGGTTCCTGCGTCCGAACATGTCTGCTCCCACCTCACGCGTTCCAGTCGATGATCATGCGGCACACCTGCGAGCTCCCGGGGGCCGACGACACCGGCTCGCGGACCTCCTCCACGATGCGCCCGCCGGACTCGGCCACCTCGGCGGCCACGACCGCGGGGTCGAGGGGCTTGCGGGCACCGGTGCGGCGAGCGTAGCCGTCGCGCCCCTTCTCGCTGAGGAACTGCAGGTGCAGGGCGCCGTCGGTGCCGGCCAGCATCATCCGGGCCGCGCGCAGCATGTTGAGGCGCCCGCGGCGACCCAGCCGCTCGATCACGTGCACGCACCCGACCGCCCGCGGTCCGGGCAGCCGCGCGATCCAGGCGGGGACGGCCAGCACGTGGCGCAGCTCGAGGAGGTTGAAGAGCTGGAAGGTCACGCGCTCGTCGTCGGCGCGGCGCCGCGCCTCCTCGTCGAAGGCGTAGGGCTGGAAGTCCAGCCCGATCGCGGTGACGCCGCGGTCGGCGAACCAGGCGACGTCGGTGCCGCGACCGCACCCGATGTCGACGTAGGTCGCCAGGCCGGGGTGGCGCTCGGCAACCTCGCGCGCGACGGGCGACACCGACGCGGCGTGGTGCGCCGTGCGCTTGTGGTAGGCGTGCCAGCCGGCACGACCGGTGCGCATCCCCCGGAACCAGCCGTTGAACAGCTCGATGGTGCTCTCGGGCGTGGTGAACTTGTAGGCCGGGTCGGGCACGCGCCAGTGCGGGCCGTAGGTGGCGGTGAGGAACTTGTCGGCGTGGGCGGGCACCGGGAACTCCCGGCCCTCCAGCGACGCCGTGCCCAGCGGGTAGATCCACTCGCGCTCGAACGGCACGGCGATCTCGCCCATCAGGTAGAGCATCCCGTCGCGCATGAACCCGCCGAACACGTCGAGCCCACGGTCGAGGCCGTCGCTCTCGAGGACGTGGACCTTGAGGGCGATCGCGCTGTAGCGGGTCACCCGGTAGCCCATGTCGGTGAGCGCCCGCTGGATGCGGAACGACTCCCGGATCACGTCGACGGGGTGGTCGTGGCCGCTGACGTAGCCGAGGTCGGCGTCGCTGTCGTGGCCGATCAGGCCGCCGTCGCGGATGGCGCCGAGTGCGGTGCCGTAGGCGAGGAAGGCATCGAGGCCCACCTCGCGCAGCGCGCCGAGCACCTCCTCGATGGCGTCGAGCAGCGGCTCGACCTGGGCGGCGTCGCGGGTGTCGAAGGTCTCGACGAGCTTGAGCGACTTGTCGAGGGCCAACGGCCGGCCGGCCGGGTTGACGACCTCGATGCGGTCGGTGCCCTCACCGAACTGCACCGTGCGGGAGAACAGCACGGTGTCGGTGCCGGGGTCGGTGAGCGTCACCTCGGTGACGCCGTCGAGGAACGGGCGCAGCGGCTTGGGCCAGGCGAGGGTGATCCCGTCGTCGCCCGGCACGCCGTCGCGCAGCAGCCAGAACGACCAGATCCGCCGACCGTCGAAGGCCACGTCGACCAGCTGCTCGCGTGCGCCGCCGACGAGCAGGCCCGCGGCGTCGATCCGGAGGACCTCCAGCGCGACGGGACGCCTCAGCTGGCTCAGGGACCTCACGGGGCGTGAGTATATCGACGGCTCGGCCGAGCGCCTCGCCCGCTCCTGGGCGCGCGCCCCCGGGCCTCCGGCGCGTCGGCGCCTACTCCCCCGTGCCGTCCTCGTCGTCGGGGACGTCGAGCACCCCGTCGGAGGTGAGCGTGGCCGTCGAATGGACCATCGCGTGGTCGGAGGCGTTGCCCGTGTCGGTCACCGCGTAGTCGGTGAAGGCGACACCCGTGGACCCGAAGATCCAGTCGACGCCCATCCGCGGCGGTGGCGAGCAGCCGCCGACCCCGCTGCCACCCGCGGCCGCGGTGAAGACGCCGGTGGCGGCGAAGCGGCAGAAGATCGCTTCGCGCTCGTTGTAGTCGCCGGTGGCGATGACCGGCAGCCCCTCGGCCTGGTGGAGCTGGGTCAGGTGGGACACCTCGATGGCCGCGGCCTCGGCCCGCCAGCGCCCGTTGCTGCCCAGCCTCGCGGTGTCGGCCGGGTTGTGGAAGTTGGCGAACCACGCGCGCCGGCCGGTGCTGGTCGACTCCAGCAGCACGACCGGCATGGCGATGCGGCTGCCGCCGGCGTAGGGGATGGACAGCGTGTGGGCATCCACCATCCGGAACATGTCGGAGCGCCACGCGATGTTGAACCGCACCGACTTGTTGCCCAGCGTCATGCCCGGGTAGAGGGAGTACTCCCCCGCCCGCGCGGTGAACATGGTGTGCTGGCTCTGCTCGAACTCCTGGAACCCCACCACGTCGATGCCGTTGCTGCGCAGCGTGGAGATGGCCATGTCCATGCGCGGACCGCCGTCGGGGTAGCCCGGCTTGTTGCCGCCCGGGCCGGTGTGGGAGTCGCCGAGGACGTTGAAGCTCGCGACCTGGAACTCGATGGGCTGGTTGCGCCTCTCGGCCACCTCGACCTGGCGCGAGACCCGCTGGGCGAGCCGGCGCTGGGCGGCGCGGAAGCGGCGTACGGACGCCTCGAGCTGCTCGGGCTCGTGGTGCTCGGGCTCGGCACCGGGCGACCCGGCGCCTCCATCGCCCGCGGCCTCGTCGTCGCCCTCGTCGTCGGCCTCGTCGTCGGTCCCCGTGGCGCCGGAGACGGCCGTGGCCCGCGACTCACGGTCGCTCTCGACCGCCGCGTCGGACCAGAACGACGCCCACACCACGGCCGCGACCACCGCCAGCACGAGCACCGGCGCCCAGAGCTCGAGGCGCGCGCGGCGACGGCCGGACGCGGGCTCGGGGTCGGTCACGGGGTCGGTCACGGCCACCTTCTGCGAGGGGTGAGCCGACTGCCCCCGGCGGAGACTCCACGCCGGGCGTGGACGGCTCGGAGAGCCAACCCTAACCGGGCGCCGCCACCGGGGAGCAAATATCGCCGATCAGGACCCCGGCACCAGCAGCGGGTCGAAGGCCTGGAAGCGCTGCTCGGTGTTCATCGTCGAGCCCGGCACCGGCGGCACGCCGAGGGCGCGCGTGACGAGGTTGGTGAGGTCGCCGACCCGGATCGGCTGGGCGCCGGAGTAGCCGACCTGCTGCTTGCCGGGGGAGGTGGCCGACGGGTTGAGCCCGTAGAGGTCGCTGCCGGCCGGGACACCCGGGCCGGTCACCCACATGGGCACGCGGTAGCTCTGCGCCCAGGTGCGGGAGGAGCCACGCGCCTTCTGCGCGCCGCCGGTGCCGGTGACGACCAGCAGCGTCGTGCCACCCATGGTCGGCGACTTGGCGATGCTGCGACGGATGCTCGCGACGCGCTGGAAGGCCTTGCGCACCGCCTTCTCGTAGTCCTTGCCCCGGAAGCCGCCGTCGAGACCGGCGTCGAGCACGCCCGACAGCTCGATCACGCTCAGCTGGGCGGGCTTGCGCGCGATGGTGTCGCGCCACCAGCCGACGCTGCGCGAGTCGTCACGCATGATCTTGAACCGGTCGATCTTCGCCGGGCCGTCGTCGACGCCGTAGGGGTCCTTGCCGCCCGTCTTGCGGTTCCAGCTGCGCAGCACGAGCCCGGTCTCCTGACGGCTCGAGGCGAACATCGTGCGCGCGGAGTTGTTGTGCGCGAGGTCGAAGACGCTCGAGACGTACTGCCCGGCCGAGTCGTGCACCGTCGAGGGCAGCTTCTTCGTGGCACCGACGCCGTGGCCGCCCGCCTTGGGGAAGACGCGTCGGCCGCTGAGCAGCGACATCAGGTTGGCGTCGGGCCCGGTGTTCTCGGTCGCCGTGCGCGCATTGGTGGTCGACGCGCCGTTGGTGGCCATCCGCGAGGCCTCCCCGGGGGCGCTCGTGCCGCGTACCGCGTTCGAGGTCAGGCCGGGCACGGCCACGACCACGACGTGGTCGACGCCGACGGGCGCCGAGGCGGGGACGACCGCATTGGCGTAGTAGAGCGGGTGGTCGCTGGTGCGGGAGACGTAGTCGTTCCACACGCGGGTGTAGCTGTTGAAGAACACGTCCTTGGTGCCCAAGATCCAGTCGATCGCACCGCCGCTGGGCGGCTGGCACGTGCTGCCGTCGACGTAGCCACCGCTGGCGGACCACATGTCCGCACCAGGGGCCACGGCGCAGTAGTAGTCGCTGCCGCGCTCGTTCTTGTCGCCGAGGGAGATGAAGGGGGCGTCGGGGTAGGCGGCGCGCAGCTCATTGGCGAGCGCCACCTCCATCGCGAAGCCGGTGTTGCGCCACGCCTGGGCGGGCCCACGGGTGTCGGCGGGGTTGTGGGTGTTGAAGAACCACACCCGGCGCCCGGTGTCGATGTTCTGGAGCAGCACGGCCGGCATCCGGCTCGGCACGCCGTCGAAGTAGGGGATCGGGATGGTGCGGGCCTCGAGGAGGGTCCACACGTCGGTGCGCCAGCCGATCGAGTTCACCGACGGCCCGGCCGGGTTGTCGATGCCCGGGTAGGTCTGCCACGAGGTGCCCATCAGCTCCTGGAAGCGCAGCGCCTGCGGCGGCTGGAACTCCTGGAAGCCCACCACGTCGAGCAGGTTCTCCTGCAGGAGGCCGACCACCCGGTCCATCCGCACCACGCCGGACTCCCAGCCCTTGCGCTTGCCGCCGGGAGCGGTGTGGTCGGCGCCGAGGACGTTGAAGTTGCCCACCCGGAACGAGGTGGCCGGCGTGGTCTGGGCGGTGTCGAGCGCGCGCGCGGCCACCGGCGTCGCGGCCGGCTCGGCCGCGCGGGCCGTCGCGGGGCCGTCGGTGGCGGCCGGGGCCACCAGCAGCGCGGTCGCGAGGGCGAGCCCGCCGACGCAGAGGCGACGCAGGCTTCGGGGGCTTCGGGGGGAGGAGGTGCGCGCGGAAGCGGTCGTGCCGGACAGGAAACCGGACATGGAACGGGCCTCACAGATGTCGGGGAAGTGGCGTCGTCGAGGTGACCCGACCGCGACCCCTCACCGCACGCATCGCGTGCTTGGCCCGGGCCCCGGTCGATGTGACGGAAGTGACTCGTGCGACTTCAGCGTACACCAACCCCCCGGCGCGGACAGCGGTTCGCGGAGGACGCGGCACGCTACGGTGGCGGGCGTGAGCACCACCCCGACCCGCGTCTTCGTGGCCCGGCTCGTCGGGCTGCCGATCTTCGACCCGCAGGGCGACCAGGTGGCCAAGGTGCGCGACCTGGTGGTCGCGCTCCGCACCGAGACGAGCCAGCCGCGCGTCCTCGGCATGGTCGCCGAGGTGTTCGGCCGACGCCGGATCTTCGTGCCGATGACCCGCATCACCGCCATCGACAGCGGTCAGGTGCACACCACAGGGCTGCTCAACATGCGGCGCTTCGAGCAGCGGTCCACCGAGACCCTCGTGGTGGGCCAGATGCTCGACCGCACCGTGACCATCAAGGAGTCGGGCGTGACGGGCGTGGTCTACGACGTCGCGATGGAGCAGGCGCGCAACCGCGACTGGGTGCTCTCCCGGGTCGCGGTGCAGGAGCCCAGCAGGGGGTTCCGGCGCCGGGGGCAGACCCATGTCGTGGAGTGGCGCGACGTCACCGGGCTGACCCGGCAGGAGCCGACCCAGGGCGCCACCCACCTGATCGCGGCGCTCAACGACATGCGACCGGCCGACGCGGCCAACGTGATCCACGACCTCCCGCCGGAGCGGCGGACGGCCGTGGTGGCGGCGCTCGGCGACGAGCGCCTCGCCGACGTGCTCGAGGAGCTGCCCGACGAGGACCAGGTGGAGATCCTCGAGCACCTCGACTCCGAGCGCGCCGCCGACGTGCTCCAGGAGATGTCGGCCGACGACGCCGCCGACCTCATCGCCGACCTCAGGCCCGAGATCGCGGCGACCCTGCTGGGACTGATGGAGCCCGACGAGGCCGAGGACGTGCGGCGGCTGATGTCCTATGAGGACGACACCGCCGGCGCGATGATGACCCCCGAGCCGGTGATCCTCTCCCCCGACGCGACCATCGCCGACGCCCTCGCCCAGGTGCGCAACCCCGAGCTCACCCCGGCCCTCGCCGCGCTCGTCTACGTGTGCCGCCAGCCGCTCGAGACGCCCACCGGGCGCCTCCTCGGCGCCGCGCACATCCAGCGGCTGCTGCGCGAGCCGCCGTCGACCCTGGTCGCGGCGGCGCTGGACGAGTCGATGGACCCGCTGCGCCCCGACGCCTCCCTCGACGAGGTGGCCGCCCACCTGGCCACCTACAACCTGGTCGCCGCGCCGGTCGTCGACGACGAGGGGCGGCTGATCGGGGCGGTGACGGTCGACGACCTGCTCGACCACATGCTGCCCGAGGGCTGGCGCGACCGTGCCCCGCGGCCCGGGCCCATCGCCGGAGGTGCCCGATGAGCGCAGACCGTCGCCCGCGGCTCGACACGCCCCGCGAGACGCGACGCCCGCTGGTGCGCCGGCCCACGGTGGACGCCGACGCGTTCGGTGTCTTCGCCGAGTCGTTCGCGCGCTACATGGGCACCGCGAAGTTCCTGCTGTGGATGACGATGTTCGTCGCCGCCTGGCTCGCGTGGAACACCCTCGCGCCCACCGACCTGCGCTTCGACGAGTTCCCGTTCATCTTCCTGACGCTGATGCTCAGCCTGCAGGCGTCGTACGCCGCGCCGCTGATCCTGCTCGCCCAGAACCGCCAGGAGAACCGGGACAAGGTGCTCGCCGAGCAGGACCGCCGGGTCAACGCGCAGTCGCAGGCCGACATGGAGTTCCTGGCCCGCGAGGTGGCGTCGCTGCGCATGGCCGTCGGGGAGGTCGCCACCCGCGACTTCCTCCGCTCGGAGCTGCGCGGGCTGATGGGCGACATCGAGGACCTGTCCCGCCGGGCACCCGGCGACGAGCCGGGACCGTGAGGTCACGGGGCGGCTCGTAGACTTCTGCATCATGAGCACCCCCACGCAGCAGCAGGTGATGGACGCCCTGGCGACCGTCAACGACCCGGAGATCAAGCGCCCCATCACCGACCTGGGGATGGTCGACTCCGTCGCGGTCGCCGAGGGCGGCTCGGTCGCGGTGCACGTGCTGCTGACGGTGGCCGGCTGCCCGCTCAAGGACACCATCAACCGCGACGTCACCGCGGCGGTGACCAAGGTCCCGGGCGTCGCCTCGGTCGACCTCACCCTGGGCGTGATGAGCGCCGAGCAGCGCGCCGGCCTCAAGGAGATCCTCAGCGACGGCCGCGCCCAGCGCGAGATCCCCTTCGCCCAGCCCGGCTCGCTGACCAAGGTCTACGCGATCGCCAGCGGCAAGGGCGGCGTCGGCAAGTCGTCCGTCACGGTCAACCTCGCGCTGGCGATGGCGGCCCAGGGCCTCAAGGTCGGCGTCGTCGACGCCGACATCTACGGCCACTCGGTGCCGGCGATGCTCGGCATCGCCGACGCCCGCCCGACGCAGGTCGACGACCTGATCATGCCGGTGCCGACGCCGTCCGGGGTCTCGGTGATCTCGATCGGCATGCTCAAGCCGCGCCGCGACCAGGTCGTGGCCTGGCGTGGGCCGATGCTCGACCGCGCGCTCGTGCAGATGCTCGCCGACGTCTACTGGGGCGACCTCGACGCCCTGCTCCTCGACCTGCCGCCCGGCACCGGCGACGTGGCCATCTCGCTCGGCCAGCACCTGCCCAACGCCGAGGTCGTCGTCGTCACCACCCCGCAGGAGGCGGCCGCCGAGGTCGCCGAGCGTGCCGGCACGATGGCCTCGATGATGCACCAGCGGGTCGTCGGCGTCGTCGAGAACATGAGCTACCTCCCCTGCCCGCACTGCCCGGCCGAGGACGACCACCGCCTCGAGGTCTTCGGCAGCGGCGGTGGCGCCCGGGTCGCCCGGACCCTCTCGGAGCGGTTCGGCTACGACGTGCCGGTGCTGGCCCAGATCCCGCTCGACATCTCGCTGCGCGAGGGCGGCGACGTCGGCAAGCCCATCGTGGAGGCCGACCCGACCGCCCCGGCCGCGCGCGAGCTCACCCGGGTCGCCGAGACCCTGTCCGGTCGCGGCCGTGGTCTCGCGGGCATGCAGCTCGGGCTGACCCCGTCCAGCAAGTTCTGACCGGGGCCAGGCAGTAGGTTCTGGGGCATGTTCGACGTCGGGCTGCTCGAGCTGGCCGTGATCGCCCTCGTGGCGGTCATCGTGCTGGGTCCCGACAAGCTGCCCGACCTCGCGCGGCAGGCCGCCCAGCTGCTCCACCGGGCCCGCGGGCTCGCCACCAACGCCCGTGACGAGCTGCGCAGCGAGCTCGGCCCCGAGTACGCCGACCTGGAGCTGCGCGACCTCGACCCGCGCTCGATCGTGCGCAAGCACATCACCGAGGCGATGGCGGAGGTCGACCGCGAGGAGGCCCGGTCCGCCCGGCAGGCCTCGCTCCCCGAGGGCCAGGTGCCGCCCTACGACGTCGAGGCCACCTGACCCCTGACCCGGGCTCAGTCCTCTCGGCTCTGCACGGCCACCAGCCCTGCGTAGGGGACCAGCACCGCCCGACCGGCCGGGTCGCGGCACTCCACGAAGTCGGCGCCGACGCGCTCGACGTGCGCCTCGTGGCGGGTGCCGTCGACGAGGTGCACCACGCACCGCTCACCCGCGTCGGCCACGCGGCGCAGGGCCGCGCGCAGACCGAGCCGGTCGACCGGCGACCACGCCACCTCGGGCACCGAGCGCCCGCTCGCGCCGCGCACCGCGGTGACGGCGCGCAGCGGCACGATCCAGTCCTGCCCCGCCGCGCCCAGCAGGCACCAGTCCTCCGCCACCCGGGACAGCCTGCCCTCCAGCCGCCCGAGGTGGGGCAGGTCGAGCGCGACGTCCTGTCCGCGCGAGGCCATCAGCCGACTGGCGAGGGTGACCGTGCCGTACTCGGTGCGGACCCGGTCGGCGAGCTCGGCCTCCCGGTCGGCCTCCCACGCCGCGGCCGCCTGCCCCTCGAGGTCGTCGAGCAGCGCGAACAGCTCGTGCTCCCAGGACATGACCGCAGCCTAGGGCGGCGCGGGGCTGTGGAACAGCCGTTGACGACAGCCACATCCAGACGTTGAATGAATCAAACACACGCAAACGAAAGGATTGCGATGTCTCGGGGGATGCGTGCAGGCCGGTGGGGCGCCGTGTGGCTGGGGTCGAGCGCTGCCGCCGCCTCGGCGGCATGGTCGCTGCCCGCCGCCTGGCACGAGGCGGGGCAGGGCTCGGCCTCCGCCGACCGCACCGCCGAGGTCGTGGTCGCCGGGTGCGCCACGGCGCTGGCCGCGGCGCTGGCCTGGCTCTGGGTGGTGACGTCGGTGACGGTGGCTGCGCTCGCGAGGGGCTCGGTCCCGACGGGTGGTGGGGCCGCGCGCCGCCTGGTGCTCGCCGCCTGCGGCGTGGCCGTGGTGGCCGGCGGGGCACTTCCCGCCCAGGCCGCGGCAGGCGACGGCGCCGAGGTGCTCGCCGGGCTCCGGCTCCCCGAGCGGGCCGTCACGCCCGCCGTGGTCGCGCGCACCGGCGCGCATCGCGCGGCGCCCGCGGACTCCTCCCCCGCTGGCCGCCCGGTGGGCGAGGAGGACTACGTCGTGCGGGCGGGCGACTCCCTGTGGTCGATCGCGCGGGCGCACCCCGCGCCCGGCACCGACACGGAGACCCGGTGGCGCGCCATCTGGCACCACAACCGCGCCGTGGTCGGCGACGACCCCGACCTGATCCATCCCGGCCAGGCGCTCCGCCTGCCCGCCAGCCACCCCGACACCGACATCCCCACGGGCACAGACACCGACACGGACGGAGAACGACAATGAGCACTCCCGACACCGCCGACGCCGAGGTCGTCGTCCTGCGACCCGCCCCGGGCAGGGCCAGCGTCCAGGGGGCGCTCGCGCTCGACCTGACCCCGCGCACCGCTCCCCCGCGCCCCCGGCTGCGCAGCACCCGCGCGAGCGACCTCGTCGACCTGGAGCGGGCCTCGCGGGAGCAGGTCGACGCATTCGTCGGCCGCTGCCTGCAGGCCGCCGTGGAGATCGCCGCCGGCGACCGGCCGGTCACCCAGCTCCTGCGCCACGCGGTGCCGGAGGTGGTGGACTCGCTGTCCGTACGCGCCCGCACCGTGGCGGCGGCGGGCGGGCTCGCGCCGGGTCGGGTCCGCGCGCCCAACCCCGCGCGTCCCGTCGTGGTCGGCGTGCGCACCGCCCTGATCCGCTGCGACGCGCTCGAGGCGAGCGCGCACGTGCGCTACGGCCGCCGCTCCCGCGCGGTGGCCGCGCGGTTCGAGGTCGTCCGCGAGCGCTGGCAGTGCGTCGCGCTCGAGCTCGGCTGATCCCGCTCGTCAGCCGCCCATGGTCGCGCGACCGCTGGCGCCGCCCGGGGCGCCGTGGCAGCGCTTGAACTTCAGCCCGGAGCCGCAGGGGCACAGCGAGTTGCGGCCCACGCCGGCGAACGGGTCGCCCTCGGCGTCGGGTGCGGCGTGGACCTCGGCCTCGCCGTCCTCCGACGGTGCGCTGTAGGACAGGTTCTTGGGGCGGTTGGGCTTGTCGAGGCCCTTGGCGCGGATGGTCGGTCCGTGCGACTGCGCCTGGGCGAAGTCGATCTGGGGAGTCGCGGCGGAGACCTGCGGCGCCTGCGGAGCGGCCGCCATCACCTCGCCCTGGGCGGGCTCGCCGGCCGCGTCGTCGTCCTCCTCCTCGACCTCGACCTGGAGGTTGAACAGGAAGCCGACCGACTCCTCCTTGATGCCGTCCATCATCGCGGTGAACATGTCGAAGCCCTCGCGCTGGTACTCCACGAGCGGGTCGCGCTGGGAGTAGGCGCGCAGGTAGATGCCCTCGCGGAGGTAGTCCATCTCGTAGAGGTGCTCGCGCCACTTGCGGTCGAGCACGGAGAGGACGACCCGGCGCTCGAGCTCGCGCTGGACCTCCTCGCCCATCTCGTCCTCGCGGCGGTCGTAGGCCTCCTGCACGTCGCGCTGGAGGTCCTCGATCAGCGACTCACGGGTGAGCCCCTCGGGGCCGCCCGCGGCCTTGATGACGCCCTCCTTGGTGAGGCCGACCGGGTAGAGCTGGCCCAGGGCGGTGAACAGGCCGTCGAGGTCCCACTCCTCCGCGTAGCCCTCGGTCGCGCCGCGGACGTAGCCGGCGATCACGTCGTCGAGGAAGCCGCGGATCTGCTCGCCGAGGTCGGCGCCCTCGAGCACGCGGCGGCGCTCGGCGTAGATGACCTCACGCTGGCGGCTCATCACGTCGTCGTACTTGAGGACGTTCTTGCGCGACTCGAAGTTCTGCGACTCGATGTTGGCCTGGGCGCCGGCGATGGCGTTGCTGACGCGCTTGGCGTCGATCGGCACGTCGTCGGGGACCTTGAGGACCGTGAGGATCCGGTCGACCCACTCCGACTTGAACAGCCGCATCATCTCGTCCTGCAGCGACAGGTAGAAGCGGGACTCCCCGGGGTCGCCCTGACGGCCCGAGCGACCGCGCAGCTGGTTGTCGATGCGGCGCGACTCGTGACGCTCGGTGCCGACGACGTAGAGACCGCCGAGCTCCCTGACCTCGTCGTGCTCGGCCGCGACCCGGGCCTTGATCCGCTCGACCATCTCGGGCCACGCGGCGTCGTAGGCCTCGGGGTCCTCGGCGGGGTCGAGGCCCTGCTTGCGCAGCTCCTGGTCGGCGAGGAAGTCGACCGAGCCACCGAGCATGATGTCGGTGCCTCGACCGGCCATGTTGGTCGCGACGGTGACCGCGCCCTTGTGGCCGGCCAGCGCGACGACCTTGGCCTCGTCGGCGTGCTGCTTGGCGTTGAGGACGGTGTGCGGGATGCCGCGCTTCTTGAGCAGGTCGGAGAGGTACTCCGACTTCTCCACCGACACGGTGCCGATGAGGACCGGCTGGCCCTTCTCGTGGCGCTGGGCGACGTCGTCGGCGACAGCGTCGTACTTCGCCTCCTCGGTGCGGTAGACGAGGTCGACGTTGTCGACGCGCAGCATGGGGCGGTTGGTCGGGATCGGGACGACGCCGAGCTTGTAGATCTTGTCGAACTCCGAGGCCTCGGTCATCGCCGTGCCGGTCATGCCGGAGAGCTTGTCGTAGAGGCGGAAGTAGTTCTGCAGCGTGATGGTGGCGAGGGTCTGGTACTCCTCGCGGACGGTCACGCCCTCCTTGGCCTCGATGGCCTGGTGCAGGCCGTCGTTGTAGCGGCGACCGGCCAGGATGCGGCCGGTGTGCTCGTCGACGATGAGCACCTCGCCGTCCATGACGACGTACTCCTTGTCCTTGCGGAACAGCTCCTTGGCCTTGATGGAGTTGTTGAGAAAGGAGATGAGCGGGGTGTTGACCGAGTCGTAGAGGTTGTCGATGCCGAGGTGGTCCTCGACCTTGGTGATGCCGGGCTCGAGCACCGAGATCGTGCGCTTCTTCTCGTCGACCTCGTAGTCGGTGTCACGCACCAGCGTCCGCGCCACCTTGGCGAACTCGCCGTACCACTTGACCTCGTCCTGGGTCGGGCCGCTGATGATCAGCGGGGTGCGGGCCTCGTCGATGAGGATCGAGTCGACCTCGTCGACGATGGCGAAGTTGTGCCCGCGCTGGACGCACTCCTCGACCGAGTCGGCCATGTTGTCGCGCAGGTAGTCGAAGCCGAGCTCGTTGTTGGTGCCGTAGGTGATGTCGCAGGCGTAGGCCTCGCGGCGCTCGGCCGGGCGCATCGACGGCAGGATCACGCCGGTCGTGAGGCCGAGGAAGTGGTGGACGCGGCCCATCTGCTCGGACTGGAACTTCGCGAGGTAGTCGTTGACCGTGACGACGTGGACGCCCTTGCCCTCGAGGGCGTTGAGGTAGGACGGCAGCACGGCGACGAGCGTCTTGCCCTCACCGGTCTTCATCTCGGCGATGTTGCCCAGGTGGAGCGCCGCGGCGCCCATCACCTGCACGTCGAAGGGACGCATGCCGAGCACGCGCTTGCTCGCCTCGCGGACCGTGGCGAACGCCTCGGGCATGATGTCGTCGAGCGTCTCCCCGTTGGCGAGCCGCTCGCGGAACTCATCGGTCATCCCGCGGAGCTCCTCGTCGCTCATCGAGACGAAGTCGTCCTCGATGGCGTTGACGGCCTTGGACACGGCTTCGAGCTCACGGAGGATCTTGCCCTCGCCGATGCGGAGGAGCTTGTCGATGATGGCAGGCACGAGTGGTAACTGTACCTACCTCGACAACGCCGCTCCCAATGCACGCGACAGCGCGCCCCGCTCCCCCACGATCACGTCGTCCAGGCCCAGCCACCCGGCCAGCCGGCGCAGCTCGCCCGCGAGCTCGTCGGCCGTCTCCGGCGGGGCGGACGCCTCGGCGAAGGCGCCCGGGACGAGCAGGCGCCCCGACGCCCGGTCGGCCTTGAGGTCGACACGGGCGACCAGGCGGTCACCGAGGAGGAACGGCAGCACGTAGTAGCCGTGGATCCGCTTCTCCGCCGGCACGTAGATCTCGATGCGGTAGAAGAAGTCGAACAGGGCCTCGGCCCTGCTGCGCTCCCACACCACGGGGTCGAAGGGGCTGAGGAGGGCCCGGGCACCGACGCGGCGCGGCAGCCGGGCGTCGCGGTGGAGGTAGGCCGCGCGCTTCCAGCCCTGCACCGCGACCGGGACCAGCTCGCCCGACTCCACGAGCTCGTCGACGGCGGCCTTCGCGCTGGCCTTCCCCGGCGCGGGCTGCAGCCGCAGGCGGTAGTAGTCGGCCAGGCACGCGGCGCTCGCCACGCCGTGGGAGCGGGCCGCCCTGCGGACGAGCTCGGTGACCGCCTCCTGAGGGGTAGGCGTGGGCGCGGCGAGGACGGCGGCGGGGAGCACCCGCTCGGGAAGGTCGTAGACCACCTCGAACTGGCTGTTGCGACCGGCCACCGCGACGTCACCCACGAGGTAGAGGTAGTCGAGGACTTTGCGGGCCTCGGACCAGTTCCAGCCCCAGTGCTCCCTGGTGCGCGGCCCGGTGCTGAGGTCGTCCTCGAGGTCGCGCGCCGTCACCGGCCCGCGCTCGCGCACGGCGTCGAGCACCCGCGGCTCGAGCCTCGGGTCGGCGGTGAACCCCCACTTGCCGCGCTCGCCGCGGTACTTCTCCATCCGGTGGCGCATCAGCGGCCACAACTCGACCGGCATCAGCGCCTGGACGTGCGCCCAGTACTCCACGAGCCGGCGCGGCCGGCGCGCCGTGTGGGTCTGCGCGCGACGCAGCAGCTCGACGTCGTAGGGACCCGTCCGCGAGTAGAGCGGCATGAAGTGCGCGCGCTGGAGCACGTTGACCGAGTCGACCTGGAGCACGCCGGTGCGCGCGAGCGTGCGCTCGAGGGTCGCCATGGACGGCGTGGCGTGCGGGCGATCGGTGAAGCCCTGCGCGGCCAGCGCGATGCGCCGGGCCTGGAGCTTCGTGAGCTGGTCCACGTCGCGCACTCAACCAGACGGCACCGACACCCTCAGCCGCTCGTCAGGGCAGGTCGAGCAGCTTCTCGCGCATCGCGTACATGACCGCCTCCATGCGGGAGTGCAGCTGCAGCTTCTCCAGGATGTTGCGCACGTGGTTCTTGACGGTGTTCTCCGAGATGAAGAGCTCCTTGGCGACCTCGCGGTTGTTGAGGCCCTTGGCCACCAGCCGGAGGACCTCGAGCTCACGCTCGGTGAGCCGCAGCGCCGGGCCCTGCTCGCGCTCGGGCTTGGACATCTGCTTGAACTCGTCGATGAGCTTGACGGCCATCGACGGGCTGATCAGCGACTGGCCCTCGTTGACCACGCGGACCGCCTGGGCGACCTCCTCGATCGAGGAGTCCTTGAGGAGGTAGCCGGCTGCGCCGTTCTTGACCGACTCGTAGAGGTCGGCCTCCTCGTCGGAGACGGTCAGCATGATGATCTTGGTGGCCGGCACGGCCTCCTTGATCGCCCGGCAGGCCTCGACGCCGGTGCGGCGCGGCATGCGGACGTCGAGGAGGATCACGTCGGGCGCCGTGGTGATCGCCAGGTCGGTCGCGGTGATGCCGTCGGCGGCCTCGCCGACCACCTCGATGTCGCTGTCGCCGCCGAGCAGCATGATCAGGCCGCGACGGAACAGCTCCTGGTCGTCGACCACCAGGACACGGACGGGTTCGGTGCCAACTGCTGTTGCCTCGGTCACGCGCGCATCATGTCATGCGCGCGTGACCGGGGGCAGGTGAAGCGTCAGTCGAGCTCGAGCGAGATGACGCCGTAGTCGTAGCCGCGGCGGCGGTAGACGACCGCAGGACGCTCGCTCTCCTTGTCGACGAACAGGTAGAAGTCGTGCCCGACGAGCTCCATCTCGTAGAGCGCCTGGTCGAGCGTCATCGGGGACGCGGTGTGCGACTTCTCGCGCACCACGAGCGGACCCTCGCCGGTGACGGTGATCGGCCCGACCTTGTGCTCGACGACCTCGGTGTCGGCGTCGGCGTCGCTGTCGGTGTCGTCCACCTCGGGCAGCGCTGCCAGCGCCTCGCCGACCGACAGGTGCTCGTTGCGTCCCTTGTGGACCCGGCGCCGGTCGGCGGCACGGCGCATCTGCGCCTGCATCTTGTCGAGGGCCAGGTCGAGCGCCCCCATCTTGTCCTCGGCCGCTGCCTCGGCGCGGATCACCGGGCCCTTCGAGAAGGCGGTGAGCTCGACCCTGGTGGACCGGTCGGCCTGGCGGGGGTTCTTCTCCACGGCCACCTCGACCTGCACGCGGATGATGCGGTGGTCGTGCTTCTCCAGGCGGGTGAGCTTCTCGGACACGTGCTCGCGGAACCGGTCGGACACCTCGCAGTGCCGTCCCGTGACCACAACCTCCATGTGAACCTCCTCAACTAGCGAACGGTCCGCACCCTTCCAGGTAGCCACGGCGGCACACCGCCGCGGCGGGGTGGGATGGAGCCCGCCCGGCCGACCTGGTCTTCGACCCCACAACCGCCTGCTGAGACGTTCGCAACTTCTCCGTCACTACTGGCCTTCTCCCGGCATCCGGCACATCTGGTGCCGGAGACGGGGCAGGACTTACTTCTAAGCCGCACCGTGATCGTCCCTCGGGCAGCGCGCTGCGGAGCACCGCAGTGCCCGGGGACTTACGTGGACCGTTTCGCCTGCGACTGGCATCGGCTTGCCACGGGTCTGGCCTGGCGTCCCACCTCGCGGTGCGGCGCACAGCCCTCTCCGTGACGCAACCACGGACCCGGGCGGACTCCATGACAAAACGCTAGCCCCTCCCCTGTCGCGAACCAACAGTGGGGCCACCAGTCGGGCCGCCACGCCCTCCTCCGCCCGATGGGCCTTCCGACCGGCCCTCCCGGTCACGCCGTCGGGTGCCGGCCACCGCGGCCACGGCGACCGGTGGCAGGCCCACCGCCTCGAGCGCCCGCTGGGCCTCGCGGGCGGTCGACCCCGTGGTCACCACGTCGTCGCAGACCACGACGAAGGCCGCGCGACGGCGACGAGCCACGCGTGCCAGCGCGCGGGAGGGACAGTGCATCGAGCCCGCGACGTTGGCCGCACGGCCCGCCGCGTCGAGCCCGGCCTGGTCCGCGGCACCCCGCGAGACGAGCAGCGGCGCGACCTCGACCGGACGCTCGCCCCGCAGGCGCGACGCGGCCGCCCGGGCGAGCGCGGCGGTGGCCTCGTAGCCGCGCCGGCGACCCGCGCCGGGGCTCGACGGGACCGGGACGAGCAGCAGCGGGACGCGGGGGTCGAGGCCCGCCGCGGCGGCGCCCACGGACCGGGCGAGCAGGTCGCCGAGCACCCGTCGGTGCCCCCACTGGCCGCGGTCCTTGTGGCCGACCACCAGGGCGCGGACGGCGCCGTCGTAGGACTCCGCGACCCACGGCGGCACCAGCCCCTCGGGGACGGGCGAGGGCCACGCGATCCCCGCGGTGCGCGACAGCCCGGCCCGGCACGCCGGGCACAGCATCCGGCCCGGCAGGTCGCACCCCACGCACCGGCTGCCGAGGAACAGGTCGAGCGCCTCGTCGAGCACGCCGCCATGCCAGCAGCCCGAGGCGTACGACGACAACCCCCGTCGCGGCGGCTGTGGATCAGCCGACGTAGGTCAGCGCGCGCAGGCCCTGCGGCAGGTCGGGCACCGCACGCTCGGGGCGGGTAACGCTGGTGACGGCGCGGCCGGCCAGGGCGTAGACCTCACCGTCGGCAGGACTCGACACGAGCACCCGGGTCGGCCCGCGCAGCAGCGTCGCGCCGCCCGCGGCGATCTCGCCGGGGGCACCGTCCACCGCGAGCGTGCGCACGTCGGAGTAGTCGTCGTTGATGACGCTCAGGACCGACACCGTGGTGGGCGAGCGCCAGCCGACGTCGCGGATCCGGGCACTGCCCTCGGCGGGCAGGGCGAGCGTCTGCGGCTCGGTGAAGCCGATGACCGCGCCCGCGGCGTCGTGCCGGAGCCGGACCGACACGACCCTGTCGACCTTGCGCCCCCGGACCACACCGACCAGCCGGGTGCCGTCGCGGGAGACGACCAGGTCGGTGACGCGCCGGCCGCTGAGCCCGGGCACGACGACCTCGCCGGCGACCCCGTCGACGACCTGGATCACCCTGGCCCGGCCGTTGCCGCGGTCGAGCACCCAGATCCGGTCGCGGTAGTCCCAGTGCGGGGCCGCCAGGTCGGCGGCGCCGACCACGACGGTCGCGACCTCGCCGGAGGGCGCGTCGGTGGGGGCGAGGACCAGCTCGGTGCCGGTGGCCGTGACCCCGGCGACGCGCGAGCCGGTGAGGCTGACGCCGATGGAGCGCAGGTCGTAGCCGGACTCCTCCTGCCCCAGCGGTCCTGCGGTCGGGACCAGCTCGTCCATCCGGCCGCTGACCACGCGCCCGGTGTCGAGGGCGAACAGGTCGGTGCTGGCCGGCACCCCGTTGGGGTCGTAGGCGCCCCCGAACTGGAGGCTGACCTGCGGCGATCCGCTCGGCCCGGCGATGGCCCGTCCGCCGATGCTGAGCTGCACGGCGCTGATCCGCGGCTCCTGCCGCAGCGTCCACACCAGCTGGGCCAGCATCCGCTGGGCGGTCAGCTCGTCGACGGCGTCCGGGTCGCCCGACAGCGACACCTCGGCGATGCCCGAGGTGATCGGCACGAGGCCGTGGGTGGTGCCGGGCGGGAAGTAGCTGCGCGTGACGTCGCGCAGGTCCTGCGCGGAGCCGGTGAGCAGCCCGCGCACGAGCGAGGAGGCGAACTGCTCGCCGCGCGGGACGAAGACCGGCTCCGGCACGAGCACCTCGGTCGCCGGGTCGAAGTAGTAGAGCGAGGCGCGCTCGTACCAGTCGTCGAACCACGAGTCGGGGACGATCAGCGCGTCGGGCACCTCGTCGATGCGCCACTCGCCGCCCTCCTCGACGAGCCGGAGCGGCACGGTGGTCTCCCCCTGCGTGCGCTTCCACGACCCGCGGACGTCGTAGCGGTTGACCTCGGTCAGCGGCACCCGGACCGAGGTGCCGGCGGTGGCGTCACCCAGCTCGGCGTACGTCATGATCTGCTGCTCGGGCGCCCACGCCTCGGCGGCGGCGTTCGAGAGGAACTGCCGCGCCACGGTGGGGCTCACCGGGGTCGCCTTCATCGCCTCGAAGAACCCGTCGACGATCTCCCCGGGCGACTCACCGGCCTGCGGCGGGCGCGGGTCGTAGGAGATGCCGGGGGCGTCGTCGCTGTCGGTGGTGACCTCCGACTCCACGACCGGTCCCTCGACGGGCATGCGCACGCACCCGGCGAGCAGGACCGCCACGGCCACCGCGCCCGTCGTACGCACGGCGCGCCGGGCGTTCACGCCGTCACCCGGGCGTCGAGGGGCACGAGGGGCAGCGGCGAGTGGCGCAGCTGGGTGCCGAGGTGTCGAGGCAGGGTGAGCCGGAACTGGGCGCCCTCGCCGGGACGACCCCACGCCTGGAGCCAGCCGCCGTGGAGGTGGGTGTCCTCGAGCGAGATCGAGAGCCCGAGCCCGGTGCCGCCACTGGTGCGGGCCCGCGCCGGGTCGGCGCGCCAGAAGCGGTTGAAGACCATCGCCGACTCGCCGGGGCCGAGGCCGACCCCGTGGTCGCGCACCGCGATGGCGGCCGACTGGCCGTCGGCGCCGACGTAGATGTCGACGTCGCGGCTCTCCGCGTGGTCGATGGCGTTGGTGACCAGGTTGCGCACGATGCGCTCCACGCGGCGCACGTCGGCCTCGGCGACGCACGGCACGCCGGGGTCGTGCAGCACGACGCGGGTGTCGCGCTGATCGGCGAGCACGGACGTCATGTCGACCACCCGCCGGGCGACGTCGACGAGGTCGACGTCCTCGGCCTCGAGCACCGCCGCCCCCGCGTCGAAGCGGCTGATCTCGAGCAGGTCGGCGAGCAGCGTCTCGAAGCGGTCGAGCTCCTTCTGCAGCAGCTCCGCCGCGCGACCGGTGACCGGGTCGAGGTGCGGGCGGGCGTCGTGGATGACGTCGCTGGCCATCCGGACGGTGGTGATCGGGGTGCGCAGCTCGTGGGAGACGTCGGAGACGAAGCGCCGCTGGAGCCGGCTGAGCTCCTCGAGCTGGCGGATCTGCTTCTGCAGGTTGGACGCCATCTGGTTGAACGACGTCGCCAGCCGGGCCAGGTCGTCCTCGCCGGTGACCCGCAGCCGCTCCTGCAGCTGGCCGGCGGCAAGGCGCTCGGCGACACGACGCGCCATCCGGATCGGGGTCACCACCTGGCGGGTGACGAGCCACGTCAGGCCGGCCACCAGGAGGAGCAGCGGCACGCCCGCGATGAGCATGGCGCGGCCGACCAGGGCGAGGGTCTCCTGCTGCTCGGCGAGCGGGTAGAGGTAGTAGAGCGTGTAGGTGTTGTCGTCCGCCGGCAGCCGCACCTGGCTGCCCACCACGATGCCCGGGCCCTTGGGCAGCCCCTGGATCGGGCGGGTGGTGCGGATGTCGGTGTAGGTCCACGCCGTCGGGGACACCTCGTCGAAGCGGGCCTCCAGCGTCTCGGGCACGCTCGCGAGGTCGAGCCCCTCGGTGAACTTGGCGCCGCCGTCGGCCAGGCGGAGGCCCTCGCCGATGGGCGGTGACAGCACGACGGCGAAGCCGCGGGTCGCGCCGCGCGCCTGGATGGGCTCGACGAGGGCCTGCTGCTGCGCCGACTCGTCGACGTCGAGCCCGGGGGCGGCGGCCAGCGCCGCGCGCGCGGCCTCGGTCTCGCTCTCGGCCTCCTGCACCACGGCATCGACCCGGTGGTCGAGCAGGCCGGCGCGCGTCTGCTGCATCAGGAACCAGCCGACGATGCCCACCACGGCAGCGGACAGCAGGACCGTGCTCACCACGACGCGCGCCTGCACCGAGCGCCGCCAGAAGACGGGCCCGCGCCGCAGCACCGGTGGGAGCCGGTCGAGGATGCTCACCGCAGGGCGCCTAGGACTTGCCGGCCTTGTAGCCGACACCGCGCACCGTCAGCACGACCTCGGGGTTCTCCGGGTCGTGCTCGACCTTGGAGCGCAACCGCTGCACGTGCACGTTGACCAGCCGGGTGTCGGCGCTGTGCCGGTAGCCCCAGACCTGCTCCAGCAGCACCTCGCGGGTGAAGACCTGCCAGGGCTTGCGGGCCAGGCACACCAGCAGGTCGAACTCGAGGGGGGTCAGGTTGATCGGCTCGCCGTTGCGCGTCACCGAGTGTCCGGCGACGTCGATCGACACGTCGCCGATGGTCAGGCCCTCGTCCTGCGTGACGTCGTTGCGACGCACCCGCGCGCGCACCCGGGCGATGAGCTCCTTGGGCTTGAACGGCTTGACGATGTAGTCGTCGGCGCCGGACTCCAGGCCGACGACCACGTCGACCGTGTCGCCCTTGGCGGTGAGCATCACGATCGGCACGCCGGACTCGGCGCGGATCTCCTTGCACACGTCGATGCCGTCCTTGCCGGGCAGCATCAGGTCGAGCAGCACCAGGTCGGGCCGGTAGTCACGGAACGCGTCGAGGGCCAGGTCGCCGCGGCCCACGATGCGGCTGTCGAAGCCCTCCTGGCGCAGCACGATGGAGAGCATCTCCGCCAGGGACGCGTCGTCGTCCACGACGAGCACGCTGCCCCGCGCGGGCTCGGCGACGTCGGTCATGGCGCCAGTGTAGGGCTGGCGCCATGACCCGACGGGGCGAAGCGGGAACGGCTCAATAGCGGTAGTGGTCGGACTTGAAGGGCCCCTCGACCGGGACGCCGAGGTAGGCGGCCTGCTCCTTGGTGAGCTCGGTCAGCTCGACGCCGAGGGCGTCGAGGTGGAGCCGGGCGACCTCCTCGTCGAGGTGCTTGGGCAGCACGTGGACGCCCAGCTCGTAGGAGTCGGCCTTGGAGAAGAGCTCGATCTGGGCCAGCACCTGGTTGGTGAAGGAGTTGGACATCACGAACGACGGGTGGCCGGTGGCGTTGCCCAGGTTGAGCAGGCGGCCCTCGGACAGCACGATGACCTTCTTGCCGGGCTTGCCGTCCTCGGCGGGGAAGATCCACTGGTGGACCTGCGGCTTGATCTCGTCCTTGACGATGCCGGGGATCCTGGCCAGGCCGGCCATGTTGATCTCGTTGTCGAAGTGACCGATGTTGCCGACGATCGCCTGGTGCTTCATCTTGTGGAAGTGCTCTACGGTGATGATGTCGAAGTTGCCGGTGGTGGTGATGAAGATGTCGGCGGTCTCGACGACCGACTCGAGGCGGCGCACCTCGTAGCCGTCCATCGCGGCCTGCAGCGCGCAGATGGGGTCGATCTCGGTCACGATGACGCGGGCGCCCTGGCCGCGCAGCGACTCCGCGCAGCCCTTGCCGACGTCGCCGTAGCCGCAGACGACGGCGACCTTGCCGCCGATCATCACGTCGGTGGCGCGGTTGATGCCGTCGATCAGCGAGTGGCGGCAGCCGTACTTGTTGTCGAACTTGGACTTGGTGACCGAGTCGTTGACGTTGATCGCCGGGAACAGCAGGGTGCCGTCCTTGAAGCGCTCGTAGAGGCGCAGCACGCCGGTGGTCGTCTCCTCGGAGACGCCCTTGACGAGCGGGGCGCGCTTGGTCCAGCGCTGCGGGTCGGCCTCGAGCGAGCGGGCCAGGACGCGCAGCACCTCCTTGAACTCCTCGTTGTCGGTGGAGTCCTGCGACGGGACGGCGCCCGCCTTCTCGTACTCGACGCCGAGGTGCAGCAGCATGGTGATGTCGCCGCCGTCGTCGAGGAGCATGTTGGGCCCGCCCTCGGCGAAGTCGAAGACCTTCTCGGCCTCGTCCCAGTACTCGGCGAGGGTCTCGCCCTTCCACGCGAAGACGGGGACGCCCTTCGGGTCCTCGGGCGTGCCGTCACGCCCGACGACGACCGCGGCGGCGGCGTGGTCCTGGGTGGAGAAGATGTTGCAGGTGGCCCAGCGGATGTCGGCGCCGAGAGCCGCGAGGGTCTCGATCAGCACGGCCGTCTGGATCGTCATGTGCAGCGAGCCGGCGATGCGCGCGCCCTTGAGCGGCTGGTCCTTGCCGTAGCGCTCGCGCATGGCCATCAGACCGGGCATCTCGTGCTCGGCGAGCTCGATCTCCTTGCGGCCGTAGGCGGCGAGGGTGAGGTCGGCGACCTTGAAGTCCATCAGTTGTCTCCTGGTGTGGTGGAGCCGTTCGCGCCGCACATCTGTGCGTCCTCGGGATCTCCCGCGCGGACCAGAAGAGAGTAGGACCGGCGTCAGGGATTCGGAGAATCCTCGGCGGGCGGCTCGACGGCCGTCGAACCGGCGGTCCTGCCGGGCTCGTCGCGGGCCGTCGTGCCGCTCTTCGCGCCGTGCTCGGCGCCGTCCGCGGTGCCGTCCGCGGCGCCGTCCGCGGTGCCGTGCTCGGCGTCGTGCTCGGCGCCGTGGCCGCCCCCGATGCCGACGGCGTGCAGGGCAGCCAGCACGATCGCGCCGACCACCAGGCCGACGACGCCGGACAGGACGGTGTTGAGCAGCCAGCCGAGGAGGCTCCCGAACGCGCCACCCACGGCGTCGTGGACGGCGACCTCCCAGTGGTGCACGAGGTCGTACGGCGCGTGCAGCACGTCGCCGAAGGTCGTGCCCTCGAGCAGCCCGTCGTGCCCGCCGATCTCGTAGAGGCTGACCAGGAAGATGTGGCCGCCGACCCACAACATCGCGAGCGTGCCGATGAGCGAGATCGCCGTGAGCAGGCGCGGCATGGCGGAGACGAGCGCCAGGCCGAGTCGCTGGGAGCCCTTCGACGGCTTCTCGGCGAGGTGCAGGCCGACGTCGTCCATCTTCACGATCAGCGCGACCACGCCGTAGACCAGCACCGTGATGAGCACGGCGACGACGGCCAGCACGATCGCCCGCATCCAGATGGACGCGTCGGGGTCGGAGCCGACGACCTCCTTGAGCGCGATCACCATGATCTCGGCGCTGAGGATGAAGTCGGTGCGGATCGCGCCGCTGATCGTCTTCGCCTCGTGCTCGGGGCTCAGCTCGCCCGTCGCGGTGAGCTCGTCCTCCGCCGCGGCCGCCACCGGCTCGTGGCCCCTGATCTTCTCCCACACCTTGTGCGCGCCCTCGTAGGCGAGGAAGCCACCGCCGAAGATGAGGATGACCGGCAGCAGCTCGGGAAGGAACTGCCCCAGCAGCACTGCGGCCGGCAGGATGAACAGCAGCTTGTTGCGCAGCGAGCCGATCGCGATCTTCTTGATGATCGGCAGCTCGCGCGCGGCGGGCGATCCGTGGAGGTACTGCGGGGTGACCGCGGTGTCGTCGACGACCACGCCGGCGGCCTTCATGCTCGCGCGGGCCGCGGCGGCGCCGACGTCGTCCACGCTCGCAGCGGCGATCCGTGCCAGGGCGGCGACGTCGTCGAGCAGGGCGAACAGTCCGCCGGCCATGGGTGATCCTCGCGTCAGTGTGTGGGGGTCGTACGTCGGGCGTGCTGAAGCCTATCGACGGCCGGTGAGTCGTCTGCTCCCCCGGGCGGCGGTGGGTGTGCGAGACTCCGCCCCATGATGAGGACCGGCCGGACGCGGGCCGCGGTGGTGGCCTGGCTGCTGACGCTGTGCACCGTGGCGGCCGGCTGCTCGAGCGACCCCGTCGAGCCGGTCACCACCGAGGCGTGGGTGGAGTCGGACGATCCGCCGCCCTACTGCGCACCGTCCACCGACGCCGACGACGACTTCTGGTCGATCGTGCACTCCTCGTGCGTCATCGCGCAGGACGGTGACGTCGCCCAGGCCGAGGCTCTCCGCCACCTGCTCGACTCCTACGGCACGGGCCGGATCGAGCGCTTCCACCGGTCGTTGGTCCGGCTCAACCACGAGCTCGCGGTCGCCTCGGACGTGGCCGACGACCTGTGCGCACCGGGACTCGGCCTCGGCGACGACCTGGGCACCGACTACCGGAGCTGGGTGATCGCGCACGGGCAGTCGGCGTACGACGCGGTGCTGGCGGACCCCGACGTGCTCCGCGACTTCCCCGACGCCGAGCTCGGCTGCGGGCTCGGCGAGCCCTTCGGCGCGGCGGCCCTCGACCTCTACCTCGACCGGACCGGCCAGGGTGTCGACGAGGCCGGACTGCCGGTGCTGGCGGGCTGACGGCCACGCCCGGTCATCGTGCCTCCGACGGCGGTCGCCGGGTGTAGGTGAGGAGCTCGGCGTGGGGCGGGAGGGGGCCGCGGATGGGCTCGCCCGTCGGCTGCCACCCGTGCTTCTCCCAGAAGCGTCGCCCGCGCGCATTGCCGGCGTAGACGTGCAGGTGGGGGCGTTCGACGCCACGTGCTTCGAGGTGCTCGACCAGCTCGTCGTGCGCGAGCGTCGCCAGCCCGCTCCCCCACGTGTCCAGGGCGGTGCCGAAGTGCAGCACCTCCTCGGCCCGCAGCGCGGCGAAACCCGCCACCCGCCCGTCGGCCTCGACCACGAAGCACTCGACGCCGGGGTCCGCCACCTCGTCCCGCCACCGGGCCGCGATCACCTCGCGGGGAAACGGGTAGCGCTCCTGCGGGAACACCTCCGACAACCCCGCGACCGCCGCCGGCTCCTGGACGGCGACCACCGCGGGGATGTCCTGCTCGCGCATCTCGCGGAGGATGTGCAAGCGGTGGGCCATGTCGGGACAGTAGCCTCGCCGGATGGCGACACCGGTGCGTCCGACCCCGTCCGACACTGCCGACCACGCCTGGCTCATCGAGGAGCGGGAGCACGCGCGGCACGAGGTGGCCGAGCGATACGCCCGGTCCGGGGGCGACGGCCCTCCGGCCACGCGCCTGGATGCAGGCGTGGGCATGTGTCCGCAGGACCTCGTGGTCGAGAAGACCGCCCGCAGCGCCTACTTCCCTGGCTCCTCGGGACCTTCCCGGCCTCTTGGCGGCACGCGGCGACAGAGGCGCGAGATCCGCCTCGGGAACCGGGTCGAAGTTCCTGACCACTCACCGTCCACAGGCCTGTCCGCTGTCGGTGGCTCGCCGTAGAATCGAACACATGATCGAACTGCTGGCGAAGGCGGAGGCAGGTGGGGTCGACGACCTCACCGCCTCTGGCCTGCTCGCGCTCGCACGGGAGCAGAAGGCGACGGAGGAGCGGGCAGCCGCGGGGCTGCTCGTCACGGCGGCTCAGTGGGCGGACCTCCACCCGCCGGAGTCGATCCACCACGCGGCGACTTTCGCCGTGCCCGGCTGCGAGCACGAGGAGCCCATCGCGGGCGCCGGGACGCCGCTGGTGGCGGAGTTCTGCGTCGCCGAGCTCGGCGGCGTCCTCGGCATCTCGACGACTGCCGCGAAGAGACTCATCGGCCACGCCCTCGAGCTGCGCCACCGCCTCCCCCGGCTGTGGGCCCAGGTCCACGCCGGGCGGGTGCCGGCGTGGCGGGCCCGGGCGGTCGCCGAGGCCACGATCCACGCGACGCCGTCGCTGACGGTCGAGGCAGCTGCGTTCGTGGACGCCCAGGTCGCCGCCGTCGCCGGACGCATCGGGCCGGCGCAGCTCGACCGCCTCGTCGCCGAGACCATCAAGCGATTCGACCTCGCCGTCCCCGACCCGGCCTCCGATCCGGAGGACGGCTACCTCTACGTCGACCCCCGCCACGCCACCCTCCACGACCAGCACGTGCACTTCGCCGGCACCATGCGGTTCGAGGCCGAGCTCGACCTCGCCGACGCCCTCGACCTCGACCGCGCGCTCGCGCACGGCGCCGCGACCCT
>NZ_JBYTTH010000004.1:0-391264 GCF_058134345.1 Nocardioides sp. Z24_21 | reverse complement strand
GGGGGAGGGGGGGGGGGGGATTTTTTGGGGTGGGTTGGGGGGGGGGTTCCGTGGGGGAGGGGGGGGGGGGAGCCCCGGGGGGGGGGGGGACTCCGACACCTGGAGGCCGTTGCAACCCCCACGAAGTGTCGGACTCCCCCACCAACAGGGCGGTTATGTCACGCGCCGCCACCACGCGCCCGCTCCCGGCCCCCCGGCCCCGCGCCCGGCCCCGCGCCCGGCGCGTACGACGCCGCAGCGTACGCCGCCCGGGCTCAGGCCTCGCGGCCGCTGATCGCCGAGGCGACGCGCTTGGTGACGTCGGGGTGGAAGACGCTCGGGATGATGAACGCCGCGTGCAGCTCCTCGGCGCTGACGGTGTCGGCGATGGCCTGGGCCGCGCGGAGCAGCATGTCGGTGGTGACCTCGTCGGCGCCGGCGTCGAGGAGGCCGCGGAAGACGCCGGGGAAGGCCAGCACGTTGTTGATCTGGTTGGGGTAGTCGGAGCGGCCGGACGCCACGACGGCGGCGTAGCGGTCGGCCTCGGCCGGGTCGACCTCCGGGTCGGGGTTGGCCAGCGCGAAGACCACCGGCTTGGGCGCCATCGTCGGGATCCACTCCGGGTCGAGGATGCCCGGGGCGGAGACGCCGATGAAGACGTCGGCGTCGACGAGGACCTCGCGCAGCGACCCGCGGGCGCGACGGGGGTTGGTCGCCGCGGCCAGCTCGGCGTGGGACGCGGACAGCGACTCGTCGCCGGCGGCGAGCGCACCCGCGCGGTCGACCACGACCACGTCGCGCGCGCCGGCGGCGAGCAGCAGGGTCACGATGGCGGTGCCCGCGGCCCCGCCGCCGGACACCACGATCCGCACGTCGGCGAGCTCCTTGTCCACGCAGCGCAGCGCGTTGGTCAGCGCGGCGAGGACGACGATCGCGGTGCCGTGCTGGTCGTCGTGGAACACCGGGATGTCGAGCGACTCCCGCAGCCGGGCCTCGATCTCGAAGCAGCGCGGCGCCGCGATGTCCTCGAGGTTGATGCCGCCGAAGCCGGGGGCGATCATCTCGACGGCCCGCACGATCTCGTCGGTGTCCTGGCTGGCCAGGCAGATCGGCCAGGCGTCGATGTCGGCGAAGCGCTTGAACAGCGCGGCCTTGCCCTCCATCACCGGCATCGCCGCACCGGGGCCGATGTTGCCGAGGCCGAGGACGGCGGAGCCGTCGGTGACCACCGCGACCGAGTTGCCCTTGATGGTCAGCTTGCGGACGTCCTCGGGGTTGTCGTGGATCGCCATCGACACCCGCCCCACTCCGGGCGTGTAGGCCATCGAGAGGTCGTCGCGGGTGCGCAGCGGCACCTTGGACTCGACGGAGATCTTGCCGCCGAGGTGCAGCAGGAAGGTGCGGTCGCTGACCTTGTGGACCCGCACGCCCTCCACCTCGGCCACCGCGGCGACGACCTCCTGGGAGTGCGTCGCGTCGGAGGCCGAGCAGGTCACGTCGACGGTGAGGCGGTCGTGGCGCGACTCCGCGACGTCGATCGCGGTGACCACCCCGCCGTTGCGGGCGATCGTGGTGGCGACGGAGCCGACGACACTGTGGTCGGCTGCGGTGTACAACCGCATGGTGATCGAGTACGACGACGCGGTTGCTGCCATGCCCAGACCCTCCCGCCCCGGCGGGGTTACCGGCAAGTCGGCGGCGTCCTGGGCTCGCCACGTGGACACCCGCGCGGTCCCGGGGGGTTTGGCCGCTCCGGCGCCGGGGAGGCCCTATAGTCGCCGCGACGGCGCGGGAGACCGGGGGGTGCGCATGGCCGAGGGGGCCACGGGTGTCGATGGTGCCGACCGGGCCATCGCGAGCCGGCTCGGGTTCGTGTCGCGACCCGTCCGCGGGCTGGTCAACGCGCCGCACCTGCTGGTCCTGGTCGTCCTCGGGATCTGGGTGGCCTGCTCGCTGGTCTACGCCCTGCTCGAGGGCAAGGGGCCGATCGAGGGTCTCTGGTGGGGCATCGTGACCGGCTCGACCGTCGGCTACGGCGACTTCTATCCCGCGTCCACCGCCGGGCGTGCCGTCGGGGCGGTCCTCATCGTCTCGATGCTCGTCCTGGTGCCCATCGCCATCGGCCACGTGATCGCCAACCTCGTCTTCGACAAGGAGTCGCTCGCCGTGGCGACGGTGCTCGAGGACGTCCACGAGCGGATCGACCGGCTCGAGCACCTCACCCTCGCCTCGCTCGAGGCGCAGCACGGCCGCGAGTGGCTCGAGCAGCGGCTCGCCGAGCACGAGGCCGCCGACGCGGCCACCACCGACGTCGCCGAGCAGATGCTTGCGATGTTCACCGACAAGAACGACGTCCAGGACCCGCCCGGAGGCCTCCGATGACCACGCCCGCGCGCCGCATGCGCTCGACCAGCATCTCGCTCGGCATCACCGCGCTGATGGCGAGCACGCTGACCGGGTGCTCCTCGAGCGCCGACTACGCCGCGGTGTGCGTCGACCCCGACACCAAGGAGCGCGTCGCCGACGACCAGTGCGACGACGACTCCGACTACAACGGCGGCGGCTCCGGCTTCTTCTGGTACTACCTCGGCGCCAGCTCGCGGATCCCGGCGGTCGGCCAGACGACGACGGGCGGCACCTTCAGCGGCAGCTCGCTCAACGGCACGGTGCAGCGCGGCGGCCTGCCGACCACCGGCGGCTCCAGCGTCAAGTCCGCCACCACCAAGGGCGGCTTCGGCGGCAGCTCCCGCGGCTTCGGCTGAGCCGTGCCCCCACCACCCACCCACCATCCACCGCCCCGACAGCCCGACAGCCCCGCTCCCAGGAGACACCCGTGACCGACCTGATCGACGCCCTGCTCCACGCCGTCGCGTACGCCCTCGTGGGCGGCGCGATGCTCGTCGCGGCCTACTACGTCCTCGACCTGGCGACCCCGGGCCACCTCGGGACCCACCTGCGCGGGGTCGACGAGAACGGCAACGAGTCGGTGCACGCCCACTCCAAGGGCGCCGGCCTGGTCACCTCCGCGTGGCTGGTGTCCAACGCGGCGGTGCTGTTCACCGCGATCTGGACCAACGGGGAGACCTCGCTCGGTTGGGCGCTGGCCTGGACCGTGTGCTTCGGGGTGGTCGGCATCGCCCTCAACACGCTGATGTTCTTCGCCGTCGAGGCGATCACGCCGGGCGACCTGCGCTCCATCGTCACCGCCCCGGGGCCGGTCCGCCCGCTGGCCCACGTCGCCGCCGCCGTCGCCCTCTCCGTCGGCGCCATCGTGTGCGCCAGCATCGCCTGAGCGGCGGGGCACGCACCGATGTGGCGACACCGGTCGCGGGCGCGTGAGGGCTGGCGCGACACCGTCGTGGAGCAGGGCCTGGTCTTCCCGACCACGAAGATGCCCGACGGCTCCGAGCTGCCCTACTGGAACGAGGACGCCTGGTACGAGGTGACGATGGAGGAGGTGGAGGCCCTCGAGGCGGCCACCGAGGAGCTGTGGGCGATGTGCCTGCAGGCCGTCACCCACATGGCCACGACGATGACCGACGAGCGGCTCGGCCTGCCGCCCGGCTCGCTGGGCGTCGTACGCCGCTCGATCGAGGCCGGCGACCCCGCCCTCTACGCCCGCTTCGACCTGGCCTACGGCGCGGACGGCTCGATCAAGATGCTCGAGATCAACGGCGACACCCCGACCGGCCTCGTCGAGACCGGGATCATCCAGTGGAACTGGATGGAGGACGTGATGCCGGAGATGGACCAGTGGAACTCCGTCCACGACCGCCTCGTCGCCGGCTGGCGCACCCTGCGGCGCTCGGGACACTTCGACGGCGACCGGATGCACTTCCTCTACGACCTCGGCGAGGAGGACTCCTACGACGGCGGCGAGATGGAGATGACGGTCCACTACCTGATGGACACCGCCGTCCAGGCCGGCTGGATGACGATGGCGCACCCGATGGCCGAGGTCGGCTGGAACCCCGAGACCCGCGACTACCGCGACGTGCACGACGAGCCGCTGCGCAACGCCTTCAAGCTCTACGCCTGGGAGGAGATGCTGGCCGAGCCGTTCGGCCGCCACGTCGTCGAGCAGGCCGAGGCGCGGCCCACGCGATGGATCGAGCCGGCCTGGAAGGTGCTGCTCAGCACCAAGGCGCTGCTGCCGGTGCTCTGGGAGCTGTTCCCCCGCCACCGGCTGCTGCTGCCGGCCTACTTCGACGAGCCGCGCGACCTCCAGCGTTGGGTCGCCAAGCCGCTGCACGGGCGCGAGGGCGACAACATCCGCGTCCACCTCGACGACATGCTGGAGGACGTCGTGATGCCCGGCGGCTACGGCGCCGAGGGCTGGGTCTACCAGGCCTACACCGAGCTGCCGAGCTTCGAGGGCAACCGCGTGGTGCTCGGGTCGTGGATCGTCGACGGCGAGGCCGCGGGGATGCTCGTGCGGGAGTCGGACGACCTGGTCACCGACTACTACTCCCGCGTGGCGCCCCACGTGATCAGCGACGGCCTCGCGCCGTCGGAGGAGCAGGTGGCGCAGTGGCTGGCCGAGCGCGTCGGGCCGGACGCGCCGACGCCGGCCTGAGCCGCCGGGTCAGCGCACGACCGAGTCGGTGATCGTGCGGCTCGCGCCGAGGAAGAAGATGCCCGGCAGGGTCTCGAAGCCGTCGCTGGGGTTGTCGGTGAGCCGCGAGCCGCGAACGGTCAACGTGCCGGTGCGGTCGTTGGAGACGAAGAAGATCGCCCCGCCTCCCTCGCGGGCCCGGTTGCCGCTGATCGTCGAGTCGTCCACCGTGAGGTGGATGTCGTTGCCGTCGAGGTAGACCGCCCCGCCCGACCCGCCGCCGGGCGTGCCCGGCCGCGCCGGGTTGGCGCCCCGGCCGACCGCCCGGTTGCCGGTGAACGTCGAGCCGCTGATCCGCCACGAGACGCCGATGCTGCTCAGCGCCGAGCCGTTGCTGCAGCGTCCGCCGGTGAAGGTGGAGCGGCGTACGACGACCGGGCGGTCGCGGTGCTGGTCGAGCACGCGCACCGCGGCGCCGCCGACGTCGGGACCGGTGCGGTCGCAGCGGTTGTCGGCGAAGGTCGAGTCGACGATCCGCAGCCGGCCGCCGCGCACGAAGATCGCGCCGCCGCCCCCGCCGTCGGTCGACTCCCCGACGCTGCTGCCGCGGACCAGGCTCATTCGCTTCACCACCAGCCGAGGCTCGGCCTGGTCGTTGCAGTGCGAGGTCGTCCAGACCTGCGCCCGGTCGCAGGTGTTCATATAGAGGATCCGCCGCTGGCCCGCACCGCTCAGGGTGACCAGGCCGCCGCCGTCGAGGACGACGCGGGCCGAGGTGTTGACCACCTTGGCCGTGCGAGTCATCTCGATCGTCACCGGCGCCGGACCGCAGTCGAACGTGATCACGCCGCCCTTCGCGACCGCGCGGACCACGGCGCGCGAGGTGCACGACGCCGGCGTGCCCGTGCCGACGACCACGTCGGCGCGCGCCGCGGCCCGCGTCGTGGGGGCGTCCGCCGTGGCCGGGGGTGCCGGCACCACCACTGCGGCGAGCACCGCCGCGGCGACGCCGGCGCGCCTCACGACGCCTGCCCGGGCGCGTCCTGCAGGGCCTTCTCGATGTCGCCGGCGAGCTTCTCGGGCTCGGTCTGCGGGGCGAAGCGGTCGATCACGTGGCCGTCGCGGCCGACGAGGAACTTGGTGAAGTTCCACTTGATCTTGCTGCCGAGCAGGCCGCCCTTGGAGGCCTTGAGCCAGTCGAAGAGCGGGTGCGCGTCGTCGCCGTTGACGTCGACCTTGGCGAACATGGGGAACGTGACGCCGTAGTTGCGCTCGCAGAAGTCGGAGATCTCCGCCTCGTCGCCGGGCTCCTGGTGGCCGAACTGGTCGCAGGGGAAGCCCAGCACGACCAGGCCCTGGTCGGCGTAGGTGCCCTGCAGCTCCTGCAGGCCCTGGTACTGCCCGGTCAGCCCGCACTGGGAGGCGGTGTTGACGACCAGCACCACCTTGCCGTCGTACTGGCCGAGATCGGTGTCGGTGCCGTCGATGGCGGTGGCCGAGAAGTCGGAGAGAGTGGTCATGGCCCGAGTGTGCCAGCGGTGCCGGCACGACCGCTCCCCTCAGGTGTCGAGGGCGTCGAGCTCCACCAGCGCCGACTCCCACCGCTCACGGCGCTCGGCGTCGGTCTGCTCCCACCACGGGGTGCCGCGCTCGCCGAGGCCGACCTTGGCCAGCCGGGTACGCCGTCGCGTCGCCGCGAGCTCGTCGTCCCCGCGGGCCGAGCGGACGCCCGCGCGTCCCCTGCCGAGGTGGGAGGTCAGGCGTTCGCGCTCGGCCGCCGGGATCGCGGGATCCGTGCGCCGCCACCGCCGGCCGTCGACGACCAGCCACTTCTCCGCATCGGTCGGGGAGTCGGTCGGCTCGGCCACGTGGCCAGTCTGCCCCGGTCGACCAGCAGCGGCTGGTGGTGCGCCGCTACCTGCGCTGACCCGACGCCGCCCCCGCCATCCGGTCCGCCGGTGCGTCCTCGACCGCGGGCGACGAGGCGGACCGTGCCCGGATGATCGCCTTGCGGACCTCGTCGTACCAGAGCACCACCGACGCCAGGGCCACGCACGCGCCCCAGTGGGCGAGGTCGAGGGAGTGGGTGCCGAAGGCGACCTGGAGGAAGGGCACCTCCACCACGGCGAGCTGGAGGACCGCGCCCAGCGCGATCGACGCCCACAGCCACGGGTTGGCGAACAGGCCGTGGAACGCGCTGGTGGTCTCCGAGCGGGCGTTGAGCGCGTTGAAGAGCTGGGCCAGCACCAGGGTGGTGAAGCCGGCCGTCCGGGCGACCTCGAACGTGTCGCTGCCCTCGACCAGGCCGCCGGGCAGGAACAGGTCGATCGCGAAGAGGGCCACCAGCGCCATCACCAGGCCGACCGTCACGATGCCCCCCCACATGCGCCCGTCGATCGCCCGCTCGGTCAGCCGGCGCGGCCGGCGGGCCATCACGTCGTCGATCTCGGGGTCGACGCCCATGGCGAGCGCCGGCGTGGAGTCGGTGACCAGGTTGATCCAGAGGATCTGCGTGGCGAGCAGCGGCAGCACGATCGCCTCGTCGCTCGCCGCGCTGAGGCCGAGCATCCCGGCGAAGACCACACCGAGGAACACGGTGAGCACCTCGCCCATGTTGGACGACAGCAGGTAGCGCAGGAACTTCTTGATGTTGTCGAAGATGACGCGGCCCTGCCGCACGGCCGCGACGATCGTGGCGAAGTTGTCGTCGGCCAGGATCATCCGCGACGCCTCCTTGGTCACCTCGGTGCCGGTGATGCCCATCGCGATCCCGATGTCGGCCGACTTCAGCGCCGGGGCGTCGTTGACGCCGTCGCCGGTCATCGCCACGATCTCCCCGTCGTCCTGCAGCGCGTCGACGAGCATGAGCTTGTGCTGCGGCGCCACCCGGGCGTAGACCGACACCTCCCGGATGACCTCGCGCAGCGCGTCGCCCTCGAGGCCGTCGAGCTCGGCCCCGGTCACCGCCCGCGCGCCCGGTCCGACGATGCCGAGGTCGGTGGCGATGCGCCGAGCCGTGGTCGGGTGGTCGCCGGTGATCATGATGACCCTGATCCCGGCGCGGTGCGCCTCGGCGATCGCCGCGGCCACCTCGACCCGCGGCGGGTCGATGATGCCGACCACCCCGACGTAGACGAGGTCGTGCTCCAGCCTCGTGTCGAGGTCGTCCGCGCCTGCCGATCCGTCGGGCGGCGCCTCGTCCGGGTCGTCGACGACGCGGTAGGCGACGCCGAGGGTGCGGAACGCCTCGCCCGAGAGGGCCTCGACCTCGGCGAGGCGCTCGGCCCTGGCCGCGTCGGTGAGGGGGACCGTCGTCGCACCCACCTGCTGGCGGGTGCAGTTGGCGAGCAGGACGTCAGGCGCCCCCTTGCTGAACAGCAGGCGGGTGCCGTCGGGGCGCTCCTCGTGCAGCGTCGACATCATCTTGCGCTCGGAGGTGAACGGGATCTCGGTGCGGCGCTCGAAGCGTTCCAACCGCTCGGTGACGCCCTCGAGCTTGCGCGCGGCCACCAGGAACGCCGCCTCGGTGGGGTCGCCCTGGATGGTCCACTCGCCGTCGCGCTCGCTCAGCTGGGCGTTGTTGGCGAGCGAGCCGGCGCCCAGCAGCAGCCGCGCCTCGGCCAGCTGTTGCTCGCTCAGGTCGCCACCGCCGGCCGTCACCGCCCCGTCGGGGCGATAGCCGACGCCGCTGACGTCCGCGCGGCCCGACGCCGTGACCAGGCGCTCGATCGTCATCTCGTTGCGGGTCAGGGTGCCGGTCTTGTCGGTGCAGATCACCGACGCTGAGCCGAGGGCCTCGACCGAGTCGAGCCGCTTCACCACGGCGTTGCGCCGCGCCATCCGCTGGACGCCGATCGCCAGGACGACCGACAGGATCGCGGGCAGGCCCTCGGGCACCGCGGCGACCGCGAGCGACACGCCGAGGAGCAGGACGACGACGAAGTCGCTCGCCGTGCTGACGCCCTGCACCACCACGATCACGGCCATCACGACGACGGCGATGACGACCACGATGATGCCGAGCATCCGGCCGATCCGGCCGACCTCGGTCTGCAGCGGGGTGGGCTCCTCCACGGTCGCGTCGAGCATCTCGGCGATCGCGCCGACCTCGGTCGACATGCCCACCCCGGTGACCACGGCGCGACCGACGCCCTGCGCCACCGCCGTGCCCTTGTAGACCATGTCCACCCGGTCACCGAGGGGGACGAGCCGCTCCAGCGTGGCCGGGGACTTCGTGACGGCCTCGCTCTCGCCGGTCAGCGACGCCTCCTGGACGCGCAACGCGGTCGCGCTCAGCAGTCGCCCGTCGGCGCCGACCGCGTCGCCCTCGTTGAGGACGAGCACGTCGCCGCGCACCAGCTCGGCCGACGGCACCACCTGGAGCCGCCCGTCGCGCAGCACCGTCGAGGAGGCCGCGGTCATGGTGCTCAACGCCGCGACGGCGTCCTCGGCCCTGGCCTCCTGGGTGTAGCCGAGCACCGCGTTCATCACCACGATCGCGGCGATCACGATGGCGTCGACCGGCACCCCCTCGCCGCCCTCGACGAACCACGAGATCGTCGAGATCGCGATGGCGGCCAGCAGCAGGTAGACCAGCGGGTCCTCGAACTGCGCCAGGATCTTGCGCCAGGTCGGCACCGGCTTCTTGGCCCGCAGCTCGTTGGGCCCGTCGCGGCGCAGGCGGCGCTGTGCCTCCTCGGTCGAGAGCCCGGTCGCCGGATCCACCTCGAGCCGGCCGAGCAGCACCTCGGCGTCGACCTGGGACGGATCGACCGGCTCCGGCATCACGACACCACTCGGCTCATCCGTCCATCATGCGCCTCCGGCGGCCGTCCCGGACGTGCCGGACGCCTCGGGGCGCACCCCGGACGGACGCGGATCGTCTGTCGAGTCGTCGCGTCCTGACACGGCTGACGCCAAGATGAGCCGACTCGACGGGTTCGGGCGGTCAGGATGCGCCGACTCGACCTCGCTGCCGCCGGCTACGGGCGGTGCGGCTCCGGAGCCAGGCCGAGGTAGCCGCCGAACAGCCGCCGGAGCACGGCCAGCGCCTCGTCGGGGGTGAGCGGCGCCTCGGCCGGCGTGCCCAGGCCGCGCGCCAGGGTGTCAGGTGGGGTGGTTGTAGGTGCCGCTGAAGGGCGGGGCGCCCCACGGGTAGGTCGTGAAGGTGATGACGGGCGCCGACCAGGTGACGTCCTGGCCGCTGTCCATCTGCGCGAATCCTCGGGTGAAGTCCCAGTCGGAGCTGTGCTTCGACAGGTCGACGCTGACCCGGGCCACCCTGTCGCTGCTCGGCTGGAAGCCACCGACGGTCACGTAGAACCTGGTGCCGTTCTCCCACCCGGCGTCGAACCTCACCTGGGCGACGGTGCAGGTCCCGACGACCTCGCCGGTGGAGTTGTCCAGCACCTCGCACGAGTCGCCGCCGGCGGTGGCCCAGGTGCCGGACGTGGCCCGGGTGGCGAACACCGCTCCGTCACTCCACGCCGCGACCGTCCGGTCCGCGGTCGTGGCGACGATCAGGGCGACCGCCACGAGGGTGCCCATCGCGGCGAGCAGACGCCGTCGCGTGGCGGGCCAGGTCATGCTGTGGCTCCTTCTCTTTCATCAGGTTGGCAGGGGTCTCGGCAGGGTCTCGGCAGGGTCTCGGCAGGGTCTCGGCAGGGTCTCGGCAGGGCAAGGGGTGGGACTGGGCGCGGTCGGGCCTGCGCCGGCCGCGCCCAGCAGGGCCCTAGCGGGCCTGGTGCGACGAGGCGGCGACCAGGTCGCGTGTCGCCTCGTCGTCGTGCGGGTCGCGTGCCGCGTCCTGCCGCCTCCCCGCCGGGGCGGGGCCGGGGCGGGGCATCAGGCTGAGCGCGAGGATCGCCGCGACCGCGATCACGAGCGGCACGGCGACGCTCGGCTGCGTCAGCCGCAGCCAGGCATCACCCACGCCAGCGAACTGCCAGCGCGGGGACAGCACCGTGTCGTCGGTGACGACGTACTCCCCGGCGTCCGGGCTGTCGTTGGCGTCGCCCTGCATGCGGACGTGCCATGACCCGTCGTCGTGCTGCGCCACGTCGATGACGCGGTGCGTGACGAGCCGGTCCGAGACGTCGTTGTGCAGGGACAGCACGTCCCCGACCTCGACGTCCTCGATCGGCACCGGGGTGGCGACCACCAGGTCGCCGGTCATGATCTCCGGCTCCATGGACCCGGAGACGACGATGAGCGGCTTGATCACACCCAGCGTGGTCGCGCACCACAGCCCCAGGCTGAGGACCCCGATGACGGCGAGGCCCCAGACGAGGACGTCAGCGGCCGTGCGCAGGACGCGCACGGCCACCGCGCGGCCCGCCATCTCGTCAGGACTCTCCGGTGAACTGCAGGGTCATCGTCCCCTCGGTGCCCTGGTAGTCCTCGGGCCAGTCGTCAGGGGTGGTGACCTGCAGGATCACCGTGTCCGTGGCACCGGCGTCGAGCTGGGACGACGACGGGTCGTGGATGGTGGCCGTCGCCGGCGCGGTCCCCTCGAACAGGGCACCCTCCGTGGTCAGGACGCCCTTGCCGAGGGTCAGCGGAACGCTGCCGGCGTTCTTCAGCTGCAGGCTGACGGTCTTGTCGGCGCCCTGGTTGAGGTCCTTGAACGCGTCGGCAGGGATCGACACGGCCTGGTTCTCCGTGTCTGCGTCGTACCAGGTGGTGCCACCGTCGACGCTGGCCTGCAGCTCGACGCTCTCGACGGCGCTCGCGCCGCCGTCGAACCATGCGTCGTCGGTCCACGTGGCACTGGTCAGGGCCGCTCCGACGCCCAGCACGGCGACGCTGGCCAGCGCGAAGCGGACGATCGCTCCGCGGCGGCGGCGCTTGTCGCGGTCCTGGTCAACGGCTACGACGTCGGTCGTAGTCATGTCTGCTCCTTTCTTCGGTTCGGCGTTCGCCGGATGACGGTCGGCGCGCGCCCGGACGTCCGGGCATGACCCGTCGACCGCCCGCTCGGGTTCGCAGGCGGTCCTCCCGCCGGGCATGACCGGGGGCGGGCACTGCACGACCGGGGCGGCGGAGCCGCGACCCGACGGCCGTCGTGGACGCTCGCGCGACGAGAAAATTCTGACGGCCCCCGAACGAGCGCCCAATATCGGCGGGCGTGACGTTGGTCATCCCCGCAGCTCCTGCTCCACGCCCGGGGCCCCATCGGCTCGTCCCTAGTCCAGCCGCAGGTCAGGTGCGACGACCTTGGCCGTCGGCTGAAGGCGGGCGCACGAGATTCCGCTGCGGCGACGTCCATGAGGGACCGTGGACCATCGCAGTGGCCGTTCATCGGCCAATCGCTTGTGGCAGTCGTCACACGGCGATATCTTGCGACAGTCGCATGATCGTTTCATGTACCCGTGACCGAGTGGCCCCACCTTGCGACGCACCGCGCCAGCCCCAGTCGTACGCCCCTGCTCCCCACCGAGCGGGGGCGCTGCTCCTGCTGATCGGACTGCTGGCCAGTGGCCTCGCCGCCGTCGGCCTGTCGGCGCCGGCCGTCGCCGCGCCGCCGCGCGAGTGCACCCCCGTGCTCGACACCGGCACCGACCGGGCGGTCCTGCTGCGCCTGCCTGCCTCAGGCGGGACCGGCGCCGACTCCTACGACGGTGGCTACCTCGCCCCGGCCCAGGCCTCGGCCGGTCAGCGCCGATCCGAGACGGGAACGGGCGGGCTGACGGTCGTCGTTCGAGGGCACGGCGTCTCCAGGTCCAGAGCAAAGGCACGACCGGAACGCCGTTGAAAGGTTCCAGAACGGTCATGCTAGGTGCCCGTGACGGCCGTCACAACGGGTCGGCGAGCAGTTGGCCGGATCCGGTCGACCGCGCTCGCGCCGCCCGTCGCCGGGAGAGCCGTCAGCCCACCAGCAGCACGTGCAGCGTGCGCGGACCGTGGACGCCCTCGACCCGGTCGAGCTCGATGTCGCTGGTCGCCGACGGACCGCTGATCCAGGTCTGCGGTCGGGCCGGGTCGAGCAGGGCGATCGCGTCGGGCACGTCGGCCACGACCTGGGTCGCGTCGACGATGCACACGTGGAGGTCGGGCACGAGGCTGATCGCCCGACGTCCCTGGTCGGGGCGGTGGTCGAGCACGATCGTGCCGGTCTCCGCGATGCCGACCGCGGCACGGGTGACCACGGCGTCGGTGGCGTCGAGCTCCGCGGCGGTCAGGCCGTCGTCGGCGAGGGAGCCGGCGACCTCGAGGCCGAGCGAAGGAGGGACGACGGCGCGTGCGCCGCCGAGCACGCCGGCGACCGTCGCCGCGAGGTCGTCGGCGGTGCATCGAGTGACCACCGCGCGGTAGTCGGCGACCCGCTCCTCGAAGAGCGCGACGAGGTCGCCGCGGTCGCCGGCACGCGGAGCCGGGGGGACCGACACGGCCGGTGAGACGTCGACGAGGGCGGCGCGCACGCGCCCGAGGATGTCGTCGCGGGCGCTCACGGGCGGCCCCCTTCGCGTCCACCGTCGGTGCGGTCCCACCAGTCGCGGAAGGACTCCTGCGGCGGTGCGGGGAGGTCTCGGGCGCCGGTCCACCCCGCGGCGGGTCCGGGCAGGCGGCCCGCGGCGGCACGGCCGCCCGGCAGCGTCGTACGGGAGAACCGCGCGAGCACCCGGCCGGCGAGGCCGGACGCGCGCTCCCCCCACGCCAGGCGACGGGAGTCGGAGAAGGCCCAGGCGGCGGCGCGCATCGCGAGGGCCTCGGCCTTGGGGAACCGGTCGCCGCGGTGGGAGTCGACCACCGCGGCGCGCTGGTCGACGAGCACCGACGGGATGTCGATGCGCACCGGGCACACCTCGAAGCACGCGCCGCACAACGACGAGGCGTAGGGCAAGGACGCGGTCTGCTCGTCGGAGACGCCGTTGAGCAGCGGGTTGAGGATCGCCCCGATCGGGCCGGGGTAGACCGAGCCGTAGGCGTGGCCACCGACGCGCTCGTAGACCGGGCACACGTTGAGGCAGGCCGAGCAGCGGATGCAGCGCAGGGCCTGGCGCCCCACGTCGTCGGCGAGCGCGCGGGTGCGGCCGTTGTCGAGGAGCACGACGTGCACCTCCTGCGGGCCGTCGCCGGGGGTGACCCCGGACCAGGTGGAGGTGTAGGGGTTCATCCGCTCGCCGGTCGACGAGCGCGGCAGCAGCCGCAGCATCGGGTCGAGGTCGGCCCACGAGGCGACGACCTTCTCGATGCCCACGACGCTGACCAGCACCTCGGGCAGCGTGAGGCACATCCGGCCGTTGCCCTCGGACTCCACCACGACGAGGGTGCCGGTCTCGGCGACGGCGAAGTTGGCCCCGCTGACCGCGACCTTCGCGCGCAGGAACTTCTCGCGCAGGTGCTCGCGCGCGGCCGCGGCCAGCACGGCCGGCTCGTCGGTGAGGCCCGCAGGTGCCGGGCGCCCGACGTCGCCCATCCGGCGCAGGAAGATCTCGCGGATCTCGGCGCGGTTGCGGTGGATCGCCGGCACCAGGATGTGGGAGGGCAGGTCGTCGCCGAGCTGGACGATGAGCTCGGCCAGGTCGGTCTCCCAGGCCGCGATGCCCTCGGCCTCCAGCGCCTCGTTGAGGCCGATCTCCGCCGTGGCCATCGACTTGACCTTCACGACCTCGTCGACCTCGTGGGCGCGGGCGATCGAGGCGACGATCGCGCACGCCTCCTCCGCGTCGTTGGCCCAGTGGACGGTCGCGCCGGCACGGACGAGGGAGGCCTCGAGCGTCTCGAGGTGGGTCGCGAGGTCGCGCAGGGCGGCCTCCTTGACCCCGGCGCCGGCGAGCCGGAGGTCCTCCCACTCCTCCACCTCCGCGACGACGCGGGCGCGCTTGTCGCGGATGGTGTGGGTGGCGTGGGCGAGGTTGCGGCGCAGCTGGGTGTCGCCCAGCGCCTCGCGCGCCGCGGCCGGGAAGGCCGGCATGCCGACGAAGGTCCCGCTCATGTCGTGGGCCCTCCTGCGCGGTGGCCGACGGCAGGACCGCTCGAGGGCGCCTCGGTCTCCTCGGTGGCGGCGAGGATCTCGGCCAGGTGCACGACGCGGACGCCCGCACGCTGGCGCGACAGGACGCCGCCGATGTGCATCAGGCAGGAGTTGTCGCCGGCGACGAGCACCTCGGCGCCGGTGTCGCGCACGTGTCGGGCCTTGTCGGCGCCCATCGCCACCGAGGTGTCGGCGTTCTTGAGCGCGAAGGTGCCCCCGAAGCCGCAGCACTCGGTGGCGTTGGGCAGGTCGACCAGGTCGATCCCGCGCACCGCCTCCAGCAGCTGCCGCGGGCGGTCGCCCAAGCCGAGCATGCGCAGGCTGTGGCAGGTGGGGTGGTAGGTCACCCGGTGCGGGAAGTAGGCGCCGACGTCGGTCACGCCGAGCACGTCGACGAGGAACTCGCTGAGCTCGAAGGTGCGCGGGCCGGTCTGCGCCACGGCGGCGGCGAGGGCCGGGTCGCCCGACCGGTCGGCCACGACGGAGTGCTGGTGGCGGGCCGACCCGGCGCACGAGCCCGACGGCGTCACGATCGCGTCGTAGCCGGCGAAGGCATCGACGAAGGTGCGCACCACCGGCACGGCCTCGTCGAGGTAGCCGGTGTTGACCATGGGCTGGCCGCAGCACGTCTGCGCCTGCGGGAACTCCACGTCGACGCCGAGCCGGCGCAGCAGGCGCACCACGGCCTTCCCGGTGTCGGGGAACATCGCGTCGTTGACACAGGTGACCATCAGCGCGACGCGCACGCGATCCCCTTCCTTCGGTCGGCCGGCGGAGCATCGGCTCCGCGGCGAAACGTTTCACATACTAACGGCCGGGAGCCGTCCCCGGCCCCTGGCAGATCTGCTCAGATCAGGCCGGCGCGCACGACGTGGACGACGAGCTGCATGGTCGTGTCGACACCCAGCTCGTCGGCGAGCGCACGCAGCCGACGGCGCGCGGTGCGCTCCGACAGGCCGGTCCGACGGGCCGCGACCTCGAGCGTCGACCCCTCCGAGAGCAATCGGAGGAGCTGCTCGTCGATCGGGTCGAGGTCGGGCGTCGAGGGGGCCACGTCGTCACCGTCCCGTCGCGAGGGGCGGGTCGCCGGTGAGCACGCGCGCCGCCGCGGCGTCCCAGTCGAGACTCGTACGCGGCTCGTGGCGGCGGATGTCGTGGGTGCGCCGGATCAACGACCGCATCGCGGCCAGGTCGGGCAGGTCGGCGCCCAGCGCGCGGGCCTGGACCAGGGCGTTGCCGAGTGCTGCCGCCTCCGCGGGTCCCGCGAGCACCGGGACGCCCAGCGCATCGGCCGTGAGCTGGCACAGCAGCTCGTTGTGCGAGCCGCCGCCGACCACGTGGACGACACCGACGTCGCGTCCGGCGAGCGACGCGGCGAGCCGCACGTTGCGGCGGTAGGCGAGCGCCAGGCTGTCGAGGATCGTGCGCGTGACGTCGACCGGGGTGCGCGGCACGGGCTCGCCCGCCTCGGCGGCGAGCTGCTGGATCCGCGCGGGCATGTCGCCGGGCGGCAGCAGGCGCGGGTCGTTGATGTCGACGACGGTCCGCAGGGCGGGCGCGTCGGCGGCACCGGCGAGCAGCGACGGCAGCGTGACGTCAGGCAGTCCGCGGTCCGCCCAGGTGCGCAGCGACTCCGAGAGCACCCACAGGCCGGTGACGTTCTTGAGGAAGCGGATCGTCTGGTCGACCCCGGTCTCGTTGGTGAAGTCGGCGGCGCGGGCCTGCTCGGTCAGGACGGGGCTGTCCAGCTCGAGGCCGACCAGAGACCACGTGCCCGAGGAGATGTAGGCGACGTCGTCCCCCTCCGCCGGGACGCCGACGACCGCCGAGGCGGTGTCGTGCGACCCGACCGAGATGACCGGCACCCCGGCCGCGCCGACGTACGCCGCCACCTCGTCCACCAAGGGGCCGACCACGGTGCCGGGGTCGTGCAGCGGGGGCAGGATCGACCACGGGATGCCGACCCTCGCGGCGAGGTCGCGCGACCAGGTCTGGGACCGCACGTCGTAGAGGCCGGTCGTCGAGGCGTTGGTGCGCTCGGCGCCGACCCTGCCGGTCAGCCAGTAGCCCAGCAGGTCGGGGAGCAGCAGCAGCCGCCACGCCGCCTCCAGCGCTGGTGTGCCGAGCTCGGAGGCCAGCTGGTAGATGGTGTTGAACGGCAGCTGCTGCAGGCCCGTGACGTCATAGAGCTCCGCGTCGTCGACCAGCTCGCGCACCCGTGCCGCCACACCGTCGGTGCGCGGGTCGCGGTGGGTGCGCGGGTTGGCGAGCAGCTCCCCACGCCCGTCGAGCAGGCCGTAGTCCACGGCCCAGGAGTCGATCCCGATCCCGTGCAGGGGCCCGGTCCGGGCGACCTCGCGGATCCCCGTCAGCACCTCCCGATGGATGCCCAGCACGTCCCAGTGGAGTGCACCGCGCACCGGCACCGCGCCGTTGGGGAAGCGGTGCACCTCCTCGAGGTCCAGCGTGCCCGCCCCGACCCGGCAGGCCATGACCCGACCGCTGGTCGCCCCGAGGTCGACCGCGGCGATGCGGATGGGCTCGGTCATGGGCGTGAGGGCTCGATCCGCTCGGTCGTCGGCCACCGTCAGCGGAGGAACGCCGCTGCGACGCCGGCGTCGACGGGGACGTGCAGGCCGGTGGTGTGGCTGAGCTGGTCGGAGCAGAGGACGAAGACCGCGTTGGCGATGTTGTCCGGCAGCACCTCGCGCTTGAGCAGGGTGCGCTGGGCGTAGAACTTGCCGAGGTCCTTCTCCTCCACGCCGTAGACCGCGGCGCGCGAGGCGCCCCAGCCGCCGGCGAAGATGCCGGAGCCCTGGACGACGCCGTCGGGGTTGACCCCGTTGACCTTGATGCCGTGCTCGCCGAGCTCGGCGGCCAGCAGCCGCACCTGGTGGGCCTGGTCGGCCTTCGCGGCGCCGTAGGCGACGTTGTTGGGTCCGGCGAAGATCGAGTTCTTCGAGGAGATGTAGACGATGTCGCCGCCCATCGCCTGCTCGATCATGGCCTTCGCGGTCGCCTTGGCCACCAGGAAGGAGCCCTTGGCCATCACGTCGTGCTGGAGGTCCCAGTCCCGCTCGGTGGTCTCCAGCAGGGAGCGCGACAGCGAGAGCCCGGCGTTGTTGACGACCAGGTCGACGCCACCGAACGCCAGGACGGTCGCCTCCACGGCGGCCTGGACGGCGGCCTCGTCGGAGACGTCCACCTCGACGCCGACGGCGACGTCGGTGGAGCCGATCTCGGCGGCCGCGGCCTGCGCCTTCTCCAGCGACAGGTCGGCGATCACCACGCACGCACCCTCGGCGGCGAGCTTCTTCGCCGTCGCGAGGCCGATGCCGGACGCCGCGCCCGTGACGAGCGCGACACGGGTGGCGAGCGGCTTGGGCTTCGGCATCCGCTGGAGCTTGGCCTCCTCGAGCGCCCAGTACTCGATGCGGAACTTCTCCGACTCGTCGATGGGGGCGTACGACGACAGGCCCTCGGCGCCGCGCATCACGTTGATCGCGTTGACGTAGAACTCACCGGCAACGCGAGCGGTCTGCTTGTCCTTGCCGAAGCTGAACATGCCGACGCCCGGCACGAGCACGATCAGCGGGTCCTTGCCGCGGATCGCGGGCCAGTCCCCACCGAGCGCCTCGGCGTTGCGGTCGTAGTAGGCCTGGTAGTCCTCGCGGTAGGCGACGGCCAGCTCCTGCAGGCGGTCGATGCTCTCCTCAACCGACGCGGAGGCCGGCAGGTCGAGGACCAGCGGCTTGACCTTGGTGCGGAGGAAGTGGTCGGGGCACGACGTGCCGAGCTCGCCGAGGCGGGGGTGCTCGGCGTGCGCGAGGAAGTCCAGCACGACGTCGGCGTCGGTGAAGTGGCCGACCAGCGGGCGGTCCGCCGACGCGATGCCGCGGATGGTCGGCGCGAGGGCGGCGGCCTTGGCGCGGCGCTCAGCCTCCGGCAGGGCGCCGTACCCCTCGAGCGCGGGACCGAACGGCTCGGCCTTGGAGTGCTCGGCGATGTAGGCGGCGGCGGTGTCGATGATCCACAGCGAGTTGGCCTCCGCCTCCTCGGTGGTGTCGCCCCAGGCGGTGATGCCGTGGCCGCCGAGGATGCAGCCGCGGGCCTGCGGGTTCCTCTCCTTGATCTCGGCGATGTCGAGGCCGAGCTGGAAGCCGGGTCGGCGCCACGGCACCCAGACGACCTGGTCGCCGAAGATCGTGGCGGTCAGCTGCTCGCCGTCGGCGGCGGTCGCGATCGCGATGCCGGAGTCGGGGTGCAGGTGGTCGACGTGTGCGGCGTCGACGAGGCCGTGCATCGCGGTGTCGATCGAGGGAGCCGCGCCGCCCTTGCCGTGCAGGCAGTAGTCGAAGGCCGCCACCATCTCGTCCTCGCGCTCGACGCCGGGGTAGACGTCGACGAGCGCGCGCATCCGGTCCAGTCGCAGCACGGCGAGGCCGGCGGGGGTCAGCGTGCCGAGGTCGCCACCCGAGCCCTTCACCCACAGCAGCTCGACGTCCTCGCCGGTGACGGGGTCGGTCTCGGTGCCCTTGGCGGAGGTGTTGCCGCCGGCGTAGTTGGTGTTCTTGGGGTCGGCGCCCAGCCGGTTCGAGCGCTCGACGAGCGCGGCGACGGTGGGGTTGAGGTCACTCACGGTGCGGTTCCTTCGTTGTGGTCGTTGGTCGAGGGGGTCGCTGGGGACCCTCACCTGACCGGGATCAGTTCCAGCCGAGCTGCGAGCCGCCGGCGCGGTCGGCCTCGATCTGCTGCTGGTAGCCGGACGCGAGGTAGGCGCGCATCGGGTCGGCGGGCAGGTCGTGCTCCTCGCGCCAGGTCGCGAGGTCCGCGCGGACGTCGGTGTAGAAGGCGTCCATGAAGACCTCGTTGGCCCGCAGCACGTCGCCGGCCGACCTCGCCTCGTCGAGCGCCTCGGTGTCGAGGAGCAGCGCACGCGCGGTCATCTCCTGGACGTTGAGCACCGAGCGGATCTGCCCGGGGATCTTGTCCTCGATGTTGTGGCACTGGTCGAGCATCAGCGCGACGTCGCTGCCAGGTCCGAAGCCGCCACCACGGATGACCTCGACCATGATCCGGAACAGCTGGAACGGGTCGGCCGCTCCGACGATCAGGTCGTCGTCGGCGTAGAAGCGGCTGTTGAAGTCGAAGGACCCGAGCTTCCCCAGGCGCAGGAGCTGGGCGACGATGAACTCGATGTTGGTGCCCGGTGCGTGGTGGCCGGTGTCGAGGCACACCTTGGCGCGGTCACCGAGCGCGGCCACGTGGACGTACGACGTGCCCCAGTCGGGGACGTCGGTGTGGTAGAACGCCGGCTCGAAGAACTTGTACTCCAGCACCAGCCGCTGGTCGTCGGAGAGCTGGTCGTAGATCGTGCGCAGCCCCTCGGCCAGCCGGTCCTGCCGGGCGCGCATGTCACCCTGGCCGGGGTAGTTGGTGCCCTCGGCGAGCCAGATCTTCAGGTCGCGCGACCCGGTCTGGTTCATGATCTCGATGCACTCGAGGTGGTGGTCGACCGCCTTCTGGCGGACCCGCGGGTCGGTGTGCGTGAGCGCGCCGAGCTTGTAGTCGTCGTCCTGGAACGTGTTGGAGTTGATCGTGCCCACGGTGACGCCGTGCTCCTTGGCGTACGTCGCGAGCGCGGCGTAGTCGTCGACCTCGTCCCACGGGATGTGCAGCGCGACCGTCGGCGCCAGGCCGGTGAAGCGGTGCACGGTGGCGGCGTCGGCGATCTTCTCCTCGACGGTGCGCGGGGTGCCCGCCGAGCCGAACACCTTGAAGCGCGTGCCGGAGTTGCCGTAGGCCCAGGACGGGACCTCGATGGCGAGGTCGCCGAGCCGGTCGCTGATCTGGGGGAAGGAAGTCATCACTGGTCCTGGCTGGAGGTGGAGCTCGTGGTCGAGCTCGTTCGGGTGGAGTCCTCGGAGGTGTCGTCCGAGTCGTGCTCGGGGTCGTGCTTGGGGTCGTGCTCGGCGAGCTGGTCCTCGAGGTGGAAGACCTCGGCGAGCTGCCAGAAGCCCTGGTCGGGCGGGAGGTCGAGGTCCTCGAAGAGCTCGGCCATCTCCGCCTGCCACCGCGCGTTGACCTCGGTGCGGGCCATGCCCTCCTGGGCGGCGGCGAGGTCCGGTGTCTCGAGGTAGCCGACGAGCAGGCCGTCCTCGCGCAGGAAGAGGGAGTAGTTGTGCCAGCCGGTGTCGCGGAGGGCGCGGAGCATGTCCGGCCACACGGCCGCGTGGCGCTCGGCGTACTCCTCCATGCGGTCCTTGCGGACCTGCAGGGTGAAGCAGACGCGCTGCATCACGATCTCCTCTCGGCTGGGGAAGGGGTGTCCCCGGGGCCGGCGGCGGCGCTCGGCCGTCGGCCCCGGGACGTGGTGGTGATCCGACTCAGAAGTCGAAGTCGGCGATGTTGTCGGCGTTGAAGGTGAACGGTTCGCCGAGCAGGACGACGCCGTCGGCCTCGACCTCGAACTCGCCCAGGTCGCCGGCCTCGAAGGTGTCGCCCTCCTCGCCGGAGATGTCGCCGTTGGCCAGGGCGGCCGCGGCGTAGGTCGCGAGGGCACCGAGGTCACCCGGGTTCCACAGGGCGAACGCCTCGACGGTGCCGTTGTCGACGTACTCGCGCATCTGGTTGGGGGTGCCGAGACCGGTCAGCGCGACCTTGCCCTTGTACTCGCTGTCGGAGAGGTAGCGCGCAGCCGCGGCGATGCCGACCGTGGTGGGCGAGACGATGCCCTTGAGGTCGGGGTGGTTCTGCAGCAGGGCCTCGGTCTGGTCGAAGGACTTCTGGTCCTCGTCGTCGCCGTAGACGGTGTCGACGAGCTCGATGTCGGCGTAGTCGGGGTTGTCCGCGAGCTCGGTCTCCATCATCCCGATCCACGCGTTCTGGTTGGTCGCGTTGGCCGCGGCCGACAGGATCGCGATCTCGCCCTTGCCGCCGATCTGGTCGGAGATCAGCTCGAGCTGCTTGGCAGCGATGCCCTCGGCGGTGGCCTGGTTGATGAACAGGTCGCGGCACTCGGGGTTGGTGTCGGCGTCGAAGGTGACGATCTTGACGTCCGCGCTGCGGGCCTCCTCGATCGCGTCGCACAGGGCGTCGGGGTCGTTGGCCGAGAGGATCAGCGCGTCCTGGCCCTGCTGGGCGACGGTGTTGATGTAGGACACCTGCGCGTCCGGGCTGGCGGTCTCGGGACCGACCTCCTCGAGGTCGGCGCCGATCTCCTCAGCGGCCGCCTCGGCGCCGTCGGTGCTGGTGTCGAAGTAGGGGTTGCCGAGGTTCTTCGGGAGCATGGTGATGCTGATGTCGCCGCCGCCGCTGTCGCCGGAGCCGCTGTCGGCCGAGCCGTCGTCGTCGCTGCCGCAGCCGGCGAACGCGAAGGTCGCGGTCAGGGCGAGCGCGGCGAGGGCAGTGGGCCGCCTCTTCTGGAACTTCATGTGTCTCTACCTTTCGATTCTCAGACGCCGGCGGTCGCCGTGTCCTTGTCGGGGCGCGGTCCCGATGGGTCCGCTGACGCCTTGCGGGGCAGCCGCGAGCCGGCCCACCCAAGGACGCTGGGGAGGATCACCGAGGCCACGAGGAGCAGCCCGACGATGACGTTGGTGACGTTGACCGTCACGCTCTCCAGGCGCAGCGCGCTGGAGATGACGCCGATCAGCACGACGCCGGCGAGGACGCCGTGCAGCCGGCCGCGGCCGCCGAAGATCGACACGCCGCCGAGCAGCACGGCGGCGATGACCTGCAGCTCGTAGCCGGTGGCGTTGTCGCCACGGGCGGAGCCGTAGCGGAGGGTGAAGTAGATGCCGGCGAGCGCGGACACCACGCCGGAGAGGACGAAGACGATCAGCTTGGTGCGCCGGACGTCGACGCCGGTGAAGTGGGCGGCCTCGTCGTTGAGCCCGATCTCGTAGACGCCGCGGCCGAACGTCGAGAAGTGGAGCAGGACCACGAACCCCACGGCCAGCACCGCGAAGGGGATCATCACCAGCGGGATGCGGGTCTCACCGATCGTGCCCGTGGCGAGGTCGGCCCACTTCTCGGTGAAGTCGGTGATGGCCGTGGTGCCGAGCAGGCCGACCGCGATGCCGCGGAAGAGGGCCAGGGTGCCGATGGTGACGGCCAGCGACGGCAGCCCGACATAGGCGATGAGGAAGCCGTTGAGGGCGCCGCACGCCAGACCGGCGAGCAGGGCCAGGACGGCGGCGGCGGGCACGGACATCCCGCCGTCGTGGAGCACCCCCAGCAGCACGCTGCTCAGGCCCATGATGCTGGCCACCGACAGGTCGATCTCGCCGGTGATGATCACCAGCGTCATCGGCAGCGCGATCAGCAGGATCGGCGCGATGTCCTGGAGGAGGAACTTCAGCGTCAGCGGACCGTCGAAGTTGGGCACGTTGACGATCGAGTAGAGGACCACTGCGGCGGCCAGCACGATGACGGCCATCTCACGGGTCAGCAGCCAGCGCTGCCACAGGGGCGCCGAGTGCGCCGCGTAGGTGCGGGTGGCGGGCGGGGCCTGCGTGCTCATGTGTGGTCCCTCGATTCGGCGAGCTTGCGTGCTTGTCGGCGGGCGAGGACGCGGTCGAGGACGATCGCGCCGAGGATCAGGACGCCGACGACGGCGCGCTGCCAGAAGTCCTCGATGCCGAGGCTGGGCAGGGCGCGGTTGATGGTGATCAGGAGGAACGCGCCGATGGCCGCTCCCCACACGGTGCCGCTGCCGCCGAAGATCGCGATGCCGCCGATGACGGCCGCGGCGACGGCCTGCAGCTCGATGCCGTTGCCGACGCTCGAGCTCACCGTGCCGTAGCGGGCGGTGTAGAGGGCGCCCGCGAGGCCGGCCAGGGCTCCGCTCAGGACGAACGCGGCCAGCAGGCGGCGGCGTACGGGCAGGCCGTAGAGGACGGCGGCGTCGGGGTCGGAGCCGATCGCGTAGAGCTCGCGACCGCCGCGTGAGGTGTGGAGGTAGTAGCCCACCGCGGCCAGCACGACCACCGCGACGATGGTGAGCAGCGGGATCCCGAGCACCGACTGCGTGCCGAGGCTCAGGAACTCGCGGGGCAGATCGCCGGCGTTGATCCGGTCGCTGCCGGCCCAGGTGAGCATGATGCCGCGGTAGATGTAGAGGGTGCCCAACGTGATCACGAGGGCGGGCACGTTGCCGTAGGCCACCAGCACGCCGTTGACCAGGCCGAGGAGCGCCCCGAGCAGGAGGCAGGCCGCGACGACCGCGACGATCGGGATGGTGGGCTGCTCGATGAATAGCCGGCCGGTGAGGTAGGCGGTGAGGGCCATCACCGAGCCGACCGACAGGTCGACGTTGCGGGTGATGATGACGACGGCCTGACCCACCGCGAGCAGCAGCAGGATCGAGGGGTTGAGCAGGAAGTTGCGCCAGCCGTCGGCGCTGAAGAGGAAGCCGTTGTTCTTGCTCGTCGCGAGCACGACGACGGCGACCAGGACCAGGAAGATGGAGAGCTCGCGCGATCGGAGCACCGTGGTGATCGCCCGGCGCGTCGGCGAGAGCCGGCTCGGCTCCACCAGCAGCGCCTCGCCGGCGGACACCCCGGCGGCCCCGGGACCCGGGTCAGGGCGCTCGACGTCGGTGTGGCTCATCGGGCGTCCTCCAGGTGGTGGGTGGCGGCGTGCATGACGGCCTCCGGCGTGGCCTCGGCGCGGTCGAGCTCGGCGGTGATCCGGCCCTCGCAGAGGACCAGGACGCGGTCGGCCATCCCGAGGACCTCGGGCAGCTCGGAGGAGATCATCAAGATCGCGAGGCCCTGCCCGGCCAGCTCGGACAGCAGGCGGTGCACCTCGGCCTTGGTGCCGACGTCGATGCCCCGGGTGGGCTCGTCGATGATGAGCAGCCTGGGGTCGGTCGCGAGCCACTTCGCGATGACGACCTTCTGCTGGTTGCCGCCGCTCATGGTGGCGGCGTTCATGTCGAGGGCACTGGTCTTGACCTCGAGCCGGCCGGCCCACGGCGCGGCGGCCCGGGTCTCCATCGCGCCCGTCAGCAGCCCGGCGCGCGCGATGCTGCGGCGGATGACGCCGGCGACGTTGCGGGTGACCGAGGCGTCGATGACCAGCCCCTGCTTGCGCCGGTCCTCGGGGATGAACGCCATCCTGGCGCGGATCGAGGACCGCGGGTCGCGAGGCTTCACGGTCCTGCCGGACAGCGTCACCGAGCCGGAGTCGTAGGCGTCGACGCCGAACACGGCACGCGCCACCTCGCTGCGACCGGCACCGACCAGACCGGCCAGGGCGACGATCTCGCCGGCGCGGACGTCGAAGTCGATGTCGTGGAAGACGCCGGTGCGGTTGAGCCCACGGACCTCCAGGACGGGTTCACCGACCTCCGCGGCGACCTTGGGGAAGAGCTCGTCGACGTCGCGGCCGACCATCAGCGAGACGAGCTCGGACGGCGTCGTCTCGTCGATGCGGCGAGTGTCCACGTAGGAGCCGTCGCGCATCACCGTGACGGTGTCGCAGAGCGCGAACACCTCGTCGAAGCGGTGGGAGATGAAGACCAGCGCCCGGCCCTCGGCGCGCAGGCTGCGGGCGACGGCGAACAGGCGCTCGACCTCGACGCCGCTGAGCGCGGCGGTCGGCTCGTCCATCACGAGCAGGCGGGCGTCGAGGGAGATCGCCTTGGCGATCTCGATGATCTGCTGGTCCGCGATCGACAGGCCCTCGGCAGGACGGCGGGGGTCGATCCGCACGCCGAGGCGCGCGAACAGCCGCTCGGCCTCGGCGTACATCGCGGGGCGGTCGATGCGGCGGCCCCGGGCCCGCGGCTGGCGGCCCATGAAGATGTTCTCGGTGACCGACAGGTCGGGGAAGAGCGTCGGCTCCTGGTAGATCACGGCGACGCCCGCCTGCTTGGACTCCGCGGTCGACCCGAAGTCGACGGCGCCACCGTCGAGCTCGAAGGTGCCGGAGTCACGGCGGTGCACGCCGGCGACGACCTTGACGAGGGTCGACTTGCCCGCGCCGTTCTCGCCGATGAGAGCGTGGATGCTGCCCGCCTCGACGACGATGCTTCCCGACCGCAGGGCGACCACGGGCCCGAACGACTTGGAGACGTCGTGCAGCGCGAGCACCGGTGCGACGGTGTTGCTGGCGGACATGGCCCTCTTCCCGGGGGTGTTGAAAGGTTTCAGGTGGGAAGCAACGTAAGTGGCGGTCATCACAGGCGTCAAGCACATCCGCAGACTTTCTTGTGACGTTTCATTCACACCGGCCTTGGTCTACGCTCCTGTGGACCGCACACCCGAGGGAGACCGATGGCGAAGAGCAACCACGTGTTGCGCAACGGGCGTCGGCCTTCGGTCAAGGACGTCGCCGAGCTCGCCCAGGTCTCCCTCGGCACCGTGAGCAACGTCCTCAACCGTCCCGACCGGGTCAGCGTCGGCACGCGTGAGCGCGTCGAGCGGGCGATGAGCGAGCTCGGCTTCGTGCTCAACGAGTCGGCCCGCCAGCTGCGGATGGGCCGGAGCGACACCCTGGCCTACGTCATGCTCGACGCGACCAACCCGTTCTTCACCGACGTCGCCCGCGGCATCGAGCTGGCGGCCGAGAAGGCCGACCTCTCGCTGTTCCTGTGCAACAGCGACGCCCGCGACGCCCGCGAGGGCGCCCACCTGGCACACCTGCAGCAGCAGCGGGTCGACGGCATCCTGATCACACCGGTCGACCCCGAGTCCGCCACGCTCGCGCGGATCACCGCCCACGGCACGCCGGTGGTGATCGTCGACCGCTCCAACACCACCGGCGCGTTCTGCTCGGTCACGGTCGACGACCGGCTCGGCGGACGGGTGGCGATCGAGCACCTCGTCGACCGCGGGCACACCCGCGTCGCCTTCGTCGGCGGCCCCTCCTCGCTCGGCCAGGTGCGCGACCGCTACGACGGCGCCCGGGCCGCGTGGGACGAGGCCGGCCTCGCCGAGTCCGACCTCCTCCACGTCGAGACCGACGGCCTGTACTTCGAGGAGGGACGCCTCGCCGGCGAGCGCCTCGCCGGCCTCCCCCGGCGCAGCCGTCCGAGCGCGGTCTTCTGCGCCAACGACCTCATCGCCCTGGGCCTGCTGCAGCAGGTGGTCTCGACCGGCCAGCGGGTGCCCGAGGACCTCGCCATCGTCGGCTACGACGACATCGCCTTCGCGGCGGGCGCCGCCGTGCCCCTCACCTCGGTGCGCCAGCCGCGCCAGGCCCTCGGCGCGGCCGCGGCCGAGCTCCTCATCGAGGAGATCAACGATCCCGGCCACCGGCACCAGCAGATCGAGTTCACCCCCGAGCTGATCGCCCGCACCTCGACGCTGGGCTAGGCCCCTCGACGCGCTCCTCGACCGGCTCCGCGCGATTGAATCGAACCAATCACGCAGGTCGGCGCGGCGCGGCGAGGCCACAAACGACTCAGGGCCCTGAGGCGGCGAGGCGGACCCGGTCGGCCCCCGGCGAGGTAGGATCGGGATCGTTGTGTGCGGGAGCTCGGACTGACCGGGCTGAGAGTGTGGCTGAACGTGCCGCTGACCGCTTGAACCTGACCGGGTAATGCCGGCGTAGGGAGCGCGCATGGATATGTTTGGTGAGCATGTATCGAGCCGGGTGCCTGGGGCTCCGTCGAGCCACCCGATCGGTCGCCTGCACGTGCTCACCGATGCACGCGGAGGCAGGGACGCGCTCGGTGTGGTCGCCGCAGCGGTCGGCGCCGGGGCCCCGGTGGTCCAGGTGCGCGCCAAGGACTGCACCGACCGGGTGCTCCACGACTTCGCGCATCGGGTGGTGGAGCTCTGCGCACCGGCCGGGGTGACCTGCATCGTCAACGACCGCGTCGATGTGGCGCTCGCCGTGGGCGCGGCGGGAACCCATCTGGGCGCAGACGACCTGCCCATCGCAGCCGTACGCCGGGTCGCGGGTCCCGGGCACCTGATCGGAGGCACCGCCCGGGATCCCGAGCGGGCGGCTGTCCTGGTCGCGGCGGGCGCCGACTACCTCGGCGTCGGGCCCGCCCATCCCACGGTGACCAAGGCGGGGTTGCCGGACCCATTGGGTCCGCGGGCCGTCGGCGCGGTGGCCCGTGCGGTGGACGTCCCGGTGATCGCGATCGGCGGAGTCACCGCCCGGCACGTTGCGGAGCTGCTGGCGGCCGGTGCCCATGGGGTCGCCGTGGTGAGCGCGATCTCGGACGCAGCTGATCCCGCCGGGGCCACCCGCACGCTCCTGCAGGCCCTGGACGCGGCGCGATGAGTGGCGCTGGCGTCGACGTCGTCGATGTCGCGATCGCCGGTGGTGGACTGGTCGGGCTGGGAGTCGCCTGGCGGTGCGCCCAACAGGGGTTGTCGGTGGCGGTGGTGGACGACGCCCCGGGGACCGGCGCGTCCTATGCCGCGGCCGGGATGCTGGCGCCGGCTGCCGAGGCGGGCTACGGGGAGGAACGGCTGCTCGAGCTGTGCCGGGCGTCGTTGGCCCGCTATCCGGCCTTCGTGGCTGAGCTGGAGCGGGCAAGCGGCATCGCGGTCGGGCTGCGCACGGTCGGCACGTGCGTGGTCGGGTTCGATGCCGACGACATAGCCGCCCTCGACGTGCTGCATTCATTCCAGCGCGAGCTCGGGCTCCGGGCTGAGCGGATCACCGCACGCGAGGCACGGCGCCAGGAGCCGGCGCTGACGCCACGGCTCCGCGGTGCGCTGCGCATGGCCGATGACCACTCCGTCGACGCTCGTGCGTTGCATGCCGCACTGCGCGCGGCCGCGGAGGCGGCAGGCGTCCGCATGGTGGCCTCCAGGGTGGCCTCGGTGTGGGTGCGCCACGGCCGTGCGGTCGGCCTGCAGCTGGCTCGGGGCACCGCGGTGGCGGCCGATCAGGTGGTCCTGGCGCTCGGCGCGCACAGCGCGTCACTGCCGGGTGTGCCACCGCTGCCGGTGCGCCCGGTCAAGGGGCAGATCCTGCGGTTGCGCGGCGCCTCGGGGCTCCTCGCCGGGTCGGTGCGCGCCCTGGTCCGTGGCCGGCACGTCTACCTCGTGCCCTACGCGGACGACCACCTGGTCGTCGGTGCCACGGTCGAGGAGAGAGGGTTCGACGCCACGGTCACCGCCGGCGCGGTGCACGAGCTGTTGCGCGACGCGATCGAGGTCGTGCCGGGCGTCACCGAGCTGGAGCTGGTCGAGACGCTCGCGCGCCCGCGACCCGGCACACCCGACAACGCTCCGATCCTCGGAGCGTCGACGATGCCCGGCCTCGTGCTGGCGTGCGGCCACCATCGCAACGGTGTCCTGCTGACTCCGGTGACTGCTGACGCGCTCGCCGAGCTGCTGGTCACCGGAACCACCCCCGAGCTCGCGGCGCCGTTCGCGCTCGACCGATTCGGAAGGTGAGAGAAGTGCAGATCACCGTCAACGGAGTCCCCGCCGACGTCGTCGACCACGTCACGGTCGCAGCACTGGTCCGCGACCGCGTGGACGAGCGGAACCGGATCGCGGTCGCGGTCAATGCCGAGGTGGTGCCACGCAGCCGGTGGGACGCGACACCGCTCAGTCCGGGCGACAGCATCGAGCTGCTCGCCGCCACAGCAGGAGGGTGAAGACGATGACCGTGGATCAGGTGGCGCCAGCACTGGAGGCGGAGGAGCAGCGCGACGCCTTCGTGCTGGCCGGGAAGACGTTCGCCTCCCGGCTGCTGCTCGGCACCGGCGGGGTGCCCAGCCTGGAGGCGCTCGAACGCGCCGTCGCGGCCTCAGGGACGCAGCTGGTCACGATCGCCCTGCGTCGGGTCGAGACTGCGACCAGCACGGGCCTGCTCGAGGTCCTCGATCGCTGCGGGGTCCAGCTGCTGCCCAACACCGCAGGGTGCATGACCGCCCGCGAGGCGGTCCGGACCGCCCACCTCGCCCGCGAGGCGTTCGACACCGGGTGGGTCAAGCTCGAGGTCGTCTCCGACGAGCAGACGCTGCTGCCCGACCCGATCGAGCTGCTCGATGCCGCCGAGCAGCTGGTCGCCGACGGATTCACCGTGCTGCCCTACACCAGCGACGACCCCATCCTCGCCCGCAGGCTCGCCGACGCCGGATGTGCGGCGGTGATGCCGCTGGGGTCCCCGATCGGCAGTGGCCTCGGCATCACCAACCGTCACAACATCGCGCTGATCCGCGAGCTCGTCTCGGTGCCGGTGATCCTCGACGCAGGCATCGGCACCGCCTCGGATGCCGCGCTGGCGATGGAGCTCGGGTGCGACGCGGTGCTGCTCGCCTCGGCGGTGACCCGTGCCCGCGATCCCGAGCGGATGGCCCTGGCCATGCGACACGGCGTCGAGGCCGGGCGCCTGGCGTCCCGGGCCGGGCGGATCCCGCGCCGGTGGCACGCCCAGGCGTCCACCTCGATGCAAGGACGCGCCGACCTGTGAACCTGCCGCCGTTGCTCGTCCTCACCGACCGTTCCCAGTGCTCCGGCCCTCTGGTCGAGGTCGTCGTGGCGGCGGTCGGGGCCGGCGCGCGCGCCGTCGTACTGCGCGAGAAGGACCTGCCCGAGGCCCAACGGGCGGAGCTGGCCGAGCAGCTGCGCGCCGTCCTCTCCCCCGTCGGAGGGATGCTGATCACCGCCGGCGCTCGCGGTGACGCGGTGCACCTGGCCGCGGGCGATGGCTTCCCGACGCCTCGTCCTTCGTTGGTCGGCCGTTCCTGCCACGACGCACCCGAGCTGGGATCCGCCGGCGAGGAGGGCTGCGACTACGTCACGGTCTCGCCGGTGTTCGCCACCATGTCCAAGCCCGGCTACGGGCCGGCACTTGGCGTCCACGGGCTGGCCCGGCTCACCGACGTCGCAGCGTCGCCGGTCTATGCGCTCGGTGGGGTGTTCCCGACCGATGTCGCGGAGTGCCTCGCGGCCGGTGCGTCCGGGATCGCGGTGATGGGGCCGGTCATGCGGACCCCGCAGCTCGTGGCCGCCTATCAGGTGGCGCTGTCGCAGGCGGCCTCGTGACCCCCGCGATCGCCCTCAGCATCGCCGGCTCCGACTCCAGCGGTGGCGCGGGCGTCCAGGCCGACCTCAAGACGTTCGCTGCACTCGGCGTGTACGGCACCTGCGCCGTCACCGCGCTGACCGCCCAGAACACCTGCGGCGTCACCGGTATCCACGTCGTGCCCGCGGAGTTCGTCGTCGACCAGGTGGAAGCGGTGCTCGACGACCTCGCCGTCGCCGCGGTGAAGACAGGCATGCTCGCGACCCCCGCCATCGTCTCCGCGGTCGCGGAGCTCGCTGCGGCGGGTCGACTGCCCAACCTCGTCGTCGACCCGGTGATGGTCGCCTCCAGCGGCGACCGCCTGCTCGACCCCGAGGCCGAGTCCCTCTACGTCGAGGCGTTGCTGCCACATGCCAGCATGCTGACCCCCAACCTGCGCGAGGCCGAGGTGCTGCTCGGCGCCCCCATCCGTTGCATGGCGGAGCAGCGGGAGGCGGCTCGTGCCCTGGGAGCGCTCGGTCCGGCCGTCATCGTGATCACGGGCGGCCACCCGGTCTCCGACAGCTCCGACCAGGCCGTCGACGTCGTCTGGGACGGCAGCTCGACCTACGACCTGTCGGCTCCGCGCGTCGACACGGTCAACAACCACGGCACCGGCTGCACCTTCGCAGCGGCAGCGGCCGCGGCGATGGCCGGAGGAGCGCCGCCCGCCCAGGCGCTCCTCACGGCGAAGGACTTCGTCTCCCGCGCGCTCGGCAGGGGGGCGTCCCTGCGGCTCGGCCGCGGCCACGGACCGCTCGGCCACTTCGCCGCAGAGCACCCGTGAATCTGGCCTCGGTCGCCGGGTCGGCGTGGGAGGGATGCCTGCCGGGTCGTGGCTCAGCCGACGGCGCCAGCACCGAAATGGACGAAGCCCCGGATCCGAGGATCCGGGGCCTGTCACACGTGCGCGAGGGGGGAGTTGAACCCCCACGTCCTTTCGGACACACGGACCTGAACCGTGCGCGTCTGCCTATTCCGCCACTCGCGCCAGAAGCGGGCTCAGGCTACCCCACGGCCGAGGCTGGCTCCCAATCGGCCGGGAGGTCGTGCCGGACGGGCGCGGCGATCCCGGGCCGACCGGGGCGGCACCGTGGCGAGGGGGCGGGCGGCCGGTACGCTCGGCCGCACCGGCCGGGCGGTGGGTCATGCCTGCCCGCCCACGACGATCCGACCGAGCGCGACGAGAGGAGGCCCGATGCCGAACCCGCTGCAGCGCTTCGAGCAGCGGCTCGAGACCGTGATCTCCGGTGTCTTCGCCCGGGCCTTCCGCAGCGCCGTCCAGCCCGTCGAGATCGCCGCGGCCCTCCAGCGCGAGTGCGACAACAACGCCCAGGTGCTCAGCCGCCAGCGCCGGCTCGTCCCCAACGACTTCCACGTCGAGCTGTCGGCCACCGACCTCGAGCGCATCGTCGGCCTGGGCCGCGCGCTCGAGCAGGACCTCGTCGACCAGCTCCAGGACCACGCGGACGCCCAGGGCTACGTGTTCACCGGTCCCATCGGCATCGCCTTCGAGACCGCCGACGACCTGACGACCGGCCGCTTCCGCATCCGCTCCAAGGCGCAGGCGAGCGTGACCGACAACGACCAGCGCACCCGTACGCGCTCCTCGCACGCCACCCTCGAGGTCAACGGCACCCGGCACCCGCTGCGGCCCCCAGGCCTGGTGATCGGCCGCGGCACCGAGGCCGACCTGCGCATCAACGATCCCGGCGTGAGCCGGCGCCACCTCGAGCTCGTGGTGAGCATCGACGGCGTCGAGGCCGTCGACCTCGGCTCGACCAACGGCATCCTCGTCGACGGGTCGAAGGTGACGCGGGCCCGGCTGCGCGACGGCTCCACGCTCCGCATCGGCCACACCGACATGACGGTCCGCATCGACGGCGGTCGCGACGAGGCCGGGGGCTGGAATGTCTGAGCTGACCCTGTTCCTGATCCGGATGGCGTTCCTCGCGATCCTCTGGATCTTCGTGCTGTCGGCGATCTCGGTCATCCGCTCCGACATGTTCGGCGCGCGCGTGCCCGAGACCGCGCGCAACGGCGCGCCGGCGTCGAGCCGCAAGGCCAAGGCCACCAAGACCAAGGCGCCCCGCAAGCCGCGCCGCGGAGCGCCCACCCATCTCATCGTGGTCGAGGGGGAGAACGCCGGCGTGCGCGCCGAGCTCGCCGACGCCCCGCTCCTCATCGGCCGCGGCAGCGACGCCGCGATCAAGCTCGACGACGACTACGTCTCCACCCGCCACGCCCGCGTCGCCGCGAGCGGCGACGAGTGGTTCGTGGAGGACCTCGGCTCCACCAACGGCACCTATGTCGGCCCCGTCCGCATCACCCAGCCCACCACCATCGGCCCCGGCGTCCAGGTCCGCGTCGGCAAGACGATCCTGGAGCTGAGGAAGTGATGTACCTCCACTACTCCGCGATCTCCGACGTGGGCCGGGTCCGCCGGGAGAACCAGGACAGCGGCTACGCCGGGCCCTGGCTGCTCACGGTGTGCGACGGCGTCGGCGGCGCGGTGCGCGGCGACCTCGCCTCCAGCACCGCCGTGCAGGCGCTGCGCAAGCTCGACCAGGAGCCCGACGACGACATCCTCGGCCAGGTGGCGGGAGCGGTGCACCGCGCCGACGACCGCATCGCCGAGCTCGTCGAGGAGGATCCCGGCCTCAACGGCACCTCGACCACCGCCACCGTCGCGCTCTTCGACGGCCACCGCTTCGGCATCGGCCACATCGGCGACAGCCGCGCCTACCTGCTGCGCGACGGCGAGCTGCGCCGGCTGACCCACGACCACACCTTCGTCCAGTCGCTCATCGACGAGGGGCGGATCACCGAGGAGCAGTCGCGCACCCACCCGCACCGCAACCTCATCCTCAAGGCGCTCGACGGCGTGCGCCACGAGGAGCCCGACCTCTTCGAGGTGCCCGCCGAGGCCGGTGACCGCATCTTCGTCTGCAGCGACGGCGCGTGCGGCACGCTCACCGACGAGCGGATGGCCGACATCCTCTCCACCGGCACGCCCGACTTCGCCGCCGTCGAGCTCGTCCGGGCGAGCCTCGAGGCCGGCAGCACCGACAACGTCACCTGCATCGTCGCCGACGTCCTCGACGAGGCGCCGCCCGAGGACCTCGCCCCGCTGCTCGTCGGCGCGGCCGCCGACCTGCCGCGACGGCTCCCGCTCAGCGGCGCGGTCGGCGGGCTGTTCCGCGGCCACCGCTCCGGCGACACCGGCGAGATCCCGCCCGTGCCCGACGACGTGCCCGAGGGCGCCTACGTCGCCGACCCCATCGACCCCGAGGCCGCGCGCTACGCGCCCCGCGACCCCGGCCGCTACGCCTTGCTGCGGCGGCTGCTGGTCGCGGCCGTGCTGCTCGGCCTGGGCTGGGTGGTGCTCGCCGCCGCCTGGTCGTGGAGCCAGCAGCAGTTCTACGTCGCCGAGGACGACGGCAGGGTGACGATCTTCCGCGGCATCGACGCCGACCTCCCGGGCATCTCGCTGTCCCACCCCTACGAGGTCACCGACGTCGAGCTCACCCGCCTCAGCGACATCGACGCCGAGACGGTGCGCGAGGGCATCGAGGCCGACGACCTCGAGGACGCCCACCTGACCGTGGACAACTACGCCGCACGCCAGGACGTCGACCCAGGGTGACGGGACGAGTGCGATGAGTCAGACCGGGACCCTGATGGGCTTCGTGCACCGGCGACGCCGGGGTGCGGAGCTGTTCCTGCTCGTGCTGGCGCTGGTGGTGGGCATCGGCGCCTACGCGGCCGTGGGCCTCGGTGTCGAGGGCGTCGTGCCCGCCGACCTCGTCGGCTACGGTGGCTGGCTGACCGCGCTGATCGTCGGGGCCCACATCACCGTGCGCCTGGTCGCGCCCTACGCCGACCCGGTGCTGCTGCCGCTCGTCGCTGCCCTCAACGGGCTCGGGCTCGCGGTGATCCACCGCCTCGACCTCACCTACGAGGCGCTGGGGCGCCCCAACTTCACCTTCGCGCGCCAGCAGCTGATCTGGATGACGCTGGGCGTCGCGCTCTTCGTCGCCACGCTCGTGCTCCTGCGCGACCACCGGGTGCTGCAGCGCTTCACCTACACCGCCGGCCTGCTCGGCATCGTGCTGCTGATCCTGCCCTTCCTGCCCGTCATCGGCAGTGGCAAGAACGGCGCCAACATCTGGATCAACGTGGCCGGCTTCAGCTTCCAGCCCGGCGAGGTCGCCAAGGTGCTGCTGGTGATCACCTTCGCCGGCTACCTCGTGCTGCACCGCGACGCCCTCGCGCTCGCGGGGCGGCGGGTGGTGTTCATCGACCTGCCGCGCGGGCGCGACCTGGGCCCGGTCCTGGCGATGTTCGGCGTCTCGATGATGATCCTGGTGCTGCAGAACGACCTCGGCTCCTCGCTCCTCTTCTTCGGCCTGTTCCTGGTGATGCTCTACGTCGCCACCGAGCGGCCCGGGTGGCTCGTGGTGGGCGGGCTGATGTTCGCCGTCGGCGCGCTCGCGGCCTACACGTTCGTCGGCAACGTGCAGAACCGCTTCAACTTCTGGCTGCACCCGATGGACTACTACGAGTCCTCGCCGGGCAGCTACCAGCCGGTCGAGGCGATGTTCGGCATGGGCTGGGGCGGCCTCATCGGCCGCGGCCTGGGCAACGGCTTCCCCGAGCGGATCACCTACGCCGAGTCCGACTACATCGTCGCCGCGATCGGTGAGGAGCTCGGCCTGACCGCCGTCATGGCGGTCATCCTCTGCTACGGCCTCATCGTGGAGCGCGCGCTGCGCACCGCGCTGATCTCGCGCGACGGCTTCGGCAAGCTGCTGGCCGTCGGCCTCGGTGCGATCGTCGCGCTCCAGGTCTTCGTCGTCGTCGGCGGCGTCACCGGCCTGATCCCGCTGACCGGCCTCACCACCCCGTTCCTGTCCTACGGAGGCTCCTCGCTGGTGGCCAACTGGGTCCTGATCGCGCTGCTGCTGCGCATCTCCGACCAGGCCCGCCGTCCCGCCCCGCGCCTCGACCCGGCGGACGACGCCGGCGCCGACAGCGAGAGCACGCAGGTGGTGAGGCTGCGGTGAACAAGCCCATCCGGGTCTTCTCGGTCTTCTGCCTGGTCCTGTTCCTCGCGCTGCTCGTCAACGCGACCTACCTGATGTACGTCCGCGCCGACAGCCTGTCCGACGACCCGCGCAACCGCCGGATCATCACCGCGGCGTTCTCCCGCGAGCGGGGCGCGATCCTCGTCGGCAAGGACGCGATCGCGCGCAGCGTGCCCTCCGACGACAAGTACAAGTTCCAGCGCACCTACTCCCAGCCGTTCAAGTACGCCCCCATCACCGGCTACTTCTCGTGGTACGGCCAGACCGGGGTCGAGCGCTCCCAGAACGCCGTGCTCGCCGGCGACGACTCGCGCCTGTTCGTCACCCGCCTCGTCGACATGCTGAGCAACACCGACCCCAAGGGCGGCAACGTCCAGCTCACCGTCAACCCGGCGGCCCAGGACGCCGCCTGGACCGGCCTGGAGAACCTCCCCGGCGACGCGCAGGGCGCCGTGGTGGCGCTCGAGCCCACGACGGGCCGGGTCCTGGCGATGGCGTCCACCCCGACCTTCGACCCCAACAACTTCGCCTCCCACGACTTCGGCGCGGTCGCCGAGCTCAGCGAGGAGCTCAACGCCGACCCGCGCGAGCCGCTGGTCAACCGCGCGATCGGCACGACGCTGCCGCCGGGGTCGACGTTCAAGCTCGTCACCGCCGCCGCTGCGATCGAGTCGGGCAACTACGACGCCGACTCGCAGGTGCCGGGCGGCTTCCGGTTCAAGCTGCCGCAGTCCACCACGACCGTCGGCAACTACGACGGCGGCAACTGCGGCGGGCGCCGGATCACCCTGACGCAGGCGCTGCAGGTCTCCTGCAACGTCACCTTCCTCAGCCTCGCCAACGAGCTCGGGGTCGAGGCGATGGCCGACCAGGCCGAGGCGTTCGGCTTCAACTCCACGTCGCTGGAGGACCTCGGCGGGCAGGCCGAGTCGCTCTACCCGCGCGACATGGACCCGCCGCAGACCGCCCTGTCCGGCATCGGCCAGTCCAACGTCACCGCGACGCCGCTGCAGATGGCGATGGTCGCCGCGGCGATCGCCAACGACGGCGACGTGATGCGCCCCTACGTCGTCGACGAGGTGCGCGCGCCCAACCTGTCGGTCCTCGACCGCACCGACCCGCAGAGCATCAGCAAGGCCGTCTCCAGCACCACCGCCGACGAGCTGACCAAGATGCTCGTCGCCACCGTCGAGTCGGGCACCGCGACCCCCGCGCAGATCCCGGGCGTGGAGGTGGCCGGCAAGACCGGCACCGCCCAGTCCACGGCGGACCGCCCGCCCTACGCGTGGTTCGTCTCCTTCGCCCCCGCCAACGACCCCAAGGTCGCCGTCGCGGTGCTCGTGCAGTCGAGCGACACCTCCCGCTCCGAGATCGGAGGCGGCCGCCTCGGCGGCCCGATCGCCAAGTCGATCATGGAGGCGGTGATCACCCGATGACCGTGCTCGCCCCGGGTGGCCACGTCGACGACGCCCACCGCTACGTCCTCGAGTCGCGCATCGCCACCGGCGGCATGGGCGAGGTGTGGTCGGCGCGCGACACCGTGCTCGACCGCGCCGTCGCGGTCAAGGTGCTCAAGGCCGAGTACGCCGACGACCCGCTGTTCCGCAGCCGCTTCGAGACCGAGGCCCGCAACGCAGCCGCGCTGCACCACCCCGGCATCGCGTCGGTCTTCGACTACGGCCAGGGCGCGCCCGGCGACGGCTCCGGCACCCCGCGCCCCTACCTGGTGATGGAGCTCGTCGACGGCCAGCCGCTGTCGGCGCTGCTGCGCCCGGGCGCGCCGCTCGACCCCGCCGCCACCCAGGACCTGCTGGCCCAGGCGGCCGACGCCCTCGGCGCCGCCCACGCGGCCGGCATCGTGCACCGCGACGTCAAGCCCGCCAACCTCATCGTGACGCCCGACCGGCGGATCAAGGTCACCGACTTCGGCATCGCCCGCGCCGCCGAGGGCATGGCGCTCACCCAGACCGGCGAGGTGATGGGCACGCCCGCCTACATCTCCCCCGAGCAGGCCGAGGGCGAGACCGCCACGGCCGCGTCCGACGTCTACTCCCTCGGCGTCGTCGCCTTCGAGTGCCTCGCCGGCCGCAAGCCGTTCGTCGCCGACACCCCGGTCGCCACCGCGATCGCCCACGTGCGCCGCCCGGTGCCGGACCTGCCCGACACCGTGCCCGCCGACCTCGCCGCGGTCGTACGCCGCTCGCTGGCCAAGTCGCCCGGCGACCGCTTCCCCGACGGCACGGCCTTCGCCCGCGCGCTGCGCTCCCCCGCCTCCTACGCCGGCTCCTCCCCCGCGACCTCCTCCGACGCCTCGACGCCCGACGAGGACGCCACCGTCGTGGCGCCCGTCGCCGCCCCCGACCCTGACCGCGACCCGGCCAGCGACGTCGCGGCCACCCGGGTCGCCCCGGCCGCACCGCCGCCGGCCCCCACGCCCGCCGAGCCCGCGCCCACCCCCGGGAGCCGACGCACGACGCCGTGGCCGACGATCGTCGGGATCGTCGCGGTGGTGCTGGCCCTGCTGGTCGCGTTCTGGCTCGGCACCCGCGACGACGACTCGCCGTCGCCCACCGACGAGCAGACGACCTCGGGCGACCGGTCCCCCTCGCAGCAGCCCAGCGACTCCCCGAGCGAGCAGTCCGAGTCGCCCACCAAGTCGCCCACCCGGACCCCGAGCCCGTCGCCCAGCGAGACGGAGTCGGAGACCCCGACCGAGACGCCCACCGAGACGCCCACCGAGACGCCCACCGAGACCGAGGCCCCCACGGTCGAGGTCGACCCGGGCGCCTACGTCGGCCGCGACCACGGCGACGTCGAGCAGGAGCTGCGCGACCTCGGCCTCGAGCCGGTGCCCGTGGAGCTGGACAACCCCGGGGAGCAGCCGGAGGGCACCGTGGAGTCGGTCGAGCCGAGCGGCACGCTGCAGGAGGGCGACCGGGTCACGGTCAGCTACTGGGGCGCGGCCGCTGCCGGCCAACAGAAGGACGACGAAGGGAACGACGAGGGATGACGCAGCCGGAGCCGACGCTGATCGGCGGCCGCTACGAGCTCGGTGAGCTCCTGGGCCGAGGCGGCATGGCCGAGGTGCGCAAGGGCAAGGACCGCCGCCTGGGCCGCACCGTGGCGATCAAGCGCCTGCGCACCGACCTCGCCAGCGACCCGACGTTCCAGGCACGGTTCCGCCGGGAGGCGCAGTCGTCGGCGTCGCTCAACCACCCCGCGATCGTGGCGACCTACGACACCGGCGAGGAGATGGCCACCGACGGGTCGGGCGTCGCGCAGCCCTACATCGTGATGGAGTGCGTCGAGGGGCGCACGCTGCGCGAGATCCTGCGCGAGGGCCGCAAGATCCTGCCGGAGCGGGCGCTGGAGATCACCGCGGGCGTGCTGTCGGCGCTCGACTACAGCCACCGCGCGGGGATCATCCACCGCGACATCAAGCCGGGCAACGTGATGCTCACGCCGTCCGGCGACGTCAAGGTGATGGACTTCGGCATCGCCCGCGCGATGTCCGACGCGTCGTCGACGATGACCCAGACGGCCGCCGTGGTCGGCACCGCGCAGTACCTCTCCCCCGAGCAGGCCCGCGGCGAGACGGTCGACTCGCGCTCCGACGTCTACTCCACCGGCTGCCTGCTCTACGAGCTCCTCACCGGCAGGCCGCCGTTCGTCGGCGACAGCCCGGTGGCGGTCGCCTACCAGCACGTGCGCGAGCCGGCGGCCCCGCCGTCCGACCTCGACGACCAGCTCGACCCCGAGATCGACGCCATCGTGATGAAGGCGCTCGCCAAGCGCGTCGAGGACCGCTACCAGAGCGCCGCCGCGATGCGCGCCGACATCGAGCGCTATCTCTCCGGCCACCCGATCCAGGCACCGGCCGTCGCGCCGGCCACGGCCGAGACGGCCTACGTCCCGCCGGCCCCGCCGGCCGACGCGACCTCCACGATGGCGGCCTCCCCGCCCCCAGGGCGCGACGAGCGGGGCCGCGGCCGGGCCGCGTGGTGGGTGCTCGGAGGGATCCTCGTCGTCGCGCTGCTCGCCGGTGGCGCCTACCTGGTCAACGGGATGCTCTTCGACGACGCACCGGAGCGGAAGCCCGTGCCCAACATCGTCGGCCTCACCGAGGACGAGGCGCGCATCGCCATCGGCGACGCGGGCTTCAGCGTGGGTCGCATCACCCGCGAGACCTCCGAGACCGTCCCGGCCGACACCGTGATCCAGCAGGACCCCAACCGCGACGTGTTCGCCGACCCCGACACCTCCGTCGACTTCGTGCTGTCGCTGGGCAAGCCCGAGGTGGAGGTGCCGTTCGTGGTGGGCACGCTCCGCAAGGAGGCACGCGCCGCGATGCTGGCGCAGAACCTCAAGGTGCGCTTCCAGGAGGAGGACTCCGACGAGCCGCGCTTCCAGGTGCTGCGCACCGAGCCGCCCGCCGGCACTGCCGTGGCCGAGGGCACCACGGTGACCCTGGTGTTCTCCGACGGGCCCGAGCAGGTGCCCGACGTCCGCGGGCTGCCGCAGCGCCGGGCCGAGCGGCAGATCACCGAGGCCGGCTTCGTGCCGAGCGTGCGCATCGACGCCTCGTCGACCGAGCCCAAGGGGACGGTCGTCGACCAGATCCCCGCCGGCGGCACGGCCGACCAGGGCAGCACCGTGACGCTCTTCGTCTCCGACTACGAGGAGCCGGTCGAGACGCCGACCGAGACCCCCGACACCGAGACGCCGACGCCCACGGAGACCCCGACGACGGAGCCCCCCACCGAGACCCCGGAGCCGCCGACCGAGACGCCCGACGGCCGTCCTGCGGCGCAACGCCCCGAGGCACCGCGGCGCGACTGAGCACCGCGACCCGGAGCGCGGGACGTACGCCGGCTGCCGGGCCGGTCGGCTACTCCTGCATCGGGGTGGCGTAGGTGAGGTCGAGCAGCCCCTCGTAGGCCGGCGCGACGGCCGCGTCGAGGGCAGCCATGTCCCAGGTGACGCCGCCGCCGGGGATCGCGGTGTAGTCGCGGTAGATCCCCAGGATCGGGTCGGTGGTCAGCTGGGCCTGCATCGCAGCCGGGTCGCCGATGCCGACGATGACGTAGGGCGGGGAGTAGGGGATGCCGTGCAGCGTCACCTGGTTGCCCTCGCACTTGATGCCCGTGGTCGAGATCAGGCGCTGGCCCTGGATGGTGACGGCGACGGCCCCGGCGTTCCACATGGCGTTGGCGACCGCCTGGATGTCCTGCTGGTGCACGACGAGGTCGTTGGGGTCGCCCTCGTAGGAGGCGCGCGCCTCCTCGGAGGCGTCGTCGAGGGTGACCCGCACCGCCGGTCCGGCCCTCTCCGTCAGCCCGGCGGGGTCGACCAGCGTGGCGATCTCGTCCTGGACGCGGCCGACCGAGCGGTCGCCGAGCTCGGCGCTGAGCGCCTCGACCTCCGTGTTGAGCGCGGCCGCCCGGGCGGTCAGCTCGGCCGCCTCGTCGCGCTCGGCGCGGACGACGGAGGCCAGGTCGGTGAGGCGCCCGCCGCGCAGGTCGAAGCCGTCGGCCTGCTCGGCGCTCACGGCGAACAGCGCCCCGCTGAGCAGCACGACCACCGGGGTCGCCACGCGCCACGCGCGCCGGCGCCCGGGGGACGACTGGGGCGGGGGCGGCATGCCGACTACGCTAACCCCCCGTCGGGCGCCTGCCGCCCGCGCCCGGCGTTCCCACTCGCCGCGACCCGCACACCAGCCCCAGGAGAAGCAGTGTCGAAGTCCCCCACGATCACCTCTGCGGAGAAGACCTCGCTCTTCACCCCCAGGTTCCTGATCGCCCTGCTCCTCGTCGTCGTCGGCATCGCGTGGCTGGTCTTCTACTACGTCGAGGGTCGCGGCAACCCGACCGCGTTCCCCCCGGTCGAGGGCAGCCCGAAGGCGATCGCCGACCTCGGCAAGTGGAACTACGCGATCGGCTTCGGCCTGCTGATGCTCGGCTTGATGATCTCCGCCCACCCCTCGACCCCGCTCGGCCGCGGCCGGGGCGTCGTGGTCGGCATGCTGGGCTGCTTCCTGGTGGGCCTGCTGTGGATCTGCACGTTCTACGTCTTCTCCGACGACCTCTCCAAGCTGTGGATCCTCAACGACCTCGGCCAGTGGAACCTCGTCGTCGGCATCGCCTTCATGGCGGTCGGGTTCAGCTTCGCGACCAAGTGGGAGTAGGTTCTCCCCTGGCCCGGTGATCCGGGCCCCACGGCATCCGTCGCCTCGAGCGGTGGGTGAGGCGCCTTCCTGGGGAAGGGGAGGCGTCTCTCCCACCGCTCGAGTCGTTGTCGGGTCCGCCCGGTTCTCCACACTGTGGAGAACCTCTGTGGAGAATTACATCGGTGTAGTTATCCACAGGTGTGTGCACACCTGTGCACGACCGACCGTCCCGCGCCCGCACGCAGACGGCCCCCGCCACCGTCGTACGACGAGGTGGCGGGGGCCGGAGGCCGGCGCTCAGGTGAAGGAGGCGGCCCGGGCGAGCGAGACCGCGACGAGGGCGACGGCGAGGATGCCGAGCCCGGTCCACTGCACGAGCGAGCGGTGTGACTTCGGCGCGTAGGCGATGATCGCGGCGGCCGCGATGCCGCCGAGGAGGCCGCCGAGGTGTCCCTGCCAGGAGATCATCCGCCAGCCGACGACCGTGATCACGACGCCGAGCACGAGGTTCTGCACGAGCCACTGGGAGTTGAGCCGCGCCTTGCGGGCCGTGACGAGCAGCGCACCCAGCAGCCCGAAGATCGCGCCCGAGGCACCGACCGTCGAGCCGTACTCGAAGCTCAGCCACATCACCATCGCCGAGGAGGCGAGCCCGCTGACGAGGTAGACCGCGAGGAAGCGGCTGCGCCCGACGATGCCCTCGAGCGTCGGGCCGAGGATGAACACCGCGAACATGTTGAGCGCCACGTGCCAGATCTCGACGTGGGTGAAGACGCTGGTGATCAGCTGCCACCAGGCGCCGTCGGCCACCCCCGGCACCTCCCGCGCGACGGCGCTGGTGCACGCCGGGTGGGTCTGGTCGTAGATGTAGCCGTCGCCGGGCGCGCAGTAGCCGTCGGGCCGCAGCGCCAGCAGGTCGACCAGCCGGGAGCGGCTGCCGCCGGTGACCGCGATCGCGAGCCAGACGAGCGCGTTGATGCCGATGATGACGTACGACGTCAGCCGCGGGTCGGCGCTGCGCTCGCCGCCGTACAGGGCGCGGTTCTGGCGCGAGCCCTGGGCGGCCTGCTTGACGCAGTCGGGGCACTGGAAGCCCACGGCGGCGTCGCGCATGCAGTCGGGACAGATCGGCCGTTCGCACCGCTGGCAGCGGATCCAGGTCTCGCGGTCGGGGTGCCGGTAGCAGGTGGGCACCCCGGCCGCGGACTGGTCCGCAGCCGGCCCCTGGGGCGGCTCCGTCATGGCTGGGTCATGGCTGGGTCGTGTCTCGCGTCGCGGGCGGCGGCGGGCGGGTCAGCGCTCGATGACGACCGACTCGATGACCACCGGCTCCTGCGGGCGGTCCATCGCGCCGGTGGGCGTGGTGGCGATCGCGTCGACCACGTCGCGGCTGGCCTGGTCGGCCACCTCGCCGAAGATCGTGTGCTTGCGATTGAGCCACGGGGTCGCGGCCACGGTGATGAAGAACTGCGAGCCGTTGGTGCCCGGGCCGGCGTTGGCCATGGCGAGCAGGTAGGGCTTGTCGAAGACCAGCTCGGGGTGGATCTCGTCCTTGAACGTGTAGCCCGGGCCGCCGGTGCCCGTGCCGAGCGGGCAACCGCCCTGGATCATGAAGCCGTCGATGACGCGGTGGAAGCCGAGCCCGTCGTAGTACCTCTCACCCGACCGGCCGGCGTCGTCGCGGTAGTCCTTGGTGCCCTCGGCGAGGCCGATGAAGTTCTCGACGGTCTCGGGCGCGTGGTGGGGGAACAGGTTGACGACGATGTCGCCCCGGTTGGTCTTGAAGATCGCCTTGGGGTCGGCCATGGAAGTGCCTCTCAGCTGTGGGTCTGGTCCTTCTGTGGTGGCACGGCAGTCGGCTGCCGCCCGACTCGATCCTGCCACGACGGGCCCATCCGACGACGAGGCGGGCGACCCCTGACAGTGCGCGTTCCCGCCCACCCGGCCGGGGCTGGTCGCCTCAGGGTCCCCGTGGTGAGATGGACCCACACTGACAGAGGAGGTCACGCATGCCTTTCGGCCGCAAGAAGTCCCTGATGGACCGCGCGCACGACTACGTGGAGCAGCTCTCGGAGACCGTCAACGACACCGTCATCCCCCAGCTGGAGTCGACCTGGGAGCAGGCGATGGACAAGGCCGGGCCCGCGCTGGCCGAAGCGCGCGAGAAGGCCCAGCCGCTGGTCGAGGAGGGACGCACCCGCGCGAGCGAGGCGGCCGCCGCCGGCGCCGCGCTGGCCGCCGTGAAGGCCGCCGAGGCGCGGGAGAAGGCCGGCCCGCTGCTCGCCGAGGCCAAGGTGAGCGCTGCCGAGAAGGCGGCCGCCGCCGCGACGCTCGCCGCCGAGCGCGCCGCCGAGGGACGCGACCTGGCGATTGCGAAGGTCAACGAGCTGCGCGGCGTGGAGCCCGAGCCCAAGGGCGGCAAGCTGAAGAAGCTGCTGCTCGTCAGCGGGCTGCTCGCCGTCGGCGGCTTCGTCTTCAGCAAGCTGCGCGCCAAGAAGGACGCCGACGCCAACTGGCAGTCGACCTACGTGCCGCCCGCTCCGCCGAAGCCGGCCTCGACCACGATGGCGTCCCCGCCGCCGACGCCCGCCTCCCCGGCGAGCACGTCGGCCGCCCCCGGTGGCGACCCGCTCACCGACCCGCTGCCCGACGACGTCACGGCTGACGACGTGGTGACCGCCGAGCCCCCCGCGACCGACGACGTCGGCGGCGGCGCCCCGGGCGAGGCGATCAGCGACTCGGTCGAGGAGGCGCACAGCCCCTCCGACCCCGACAGCCCTGCCGAGGTCATCGACATCGACGACGTGCCCAGGAAGGGCTGACACCCAGCCACACCAGCGCCGCACGGGCGGTGCGTGAGCGGAGCCTCCGACCCGGGGGAGCCGCCCCACGCACCGCCCGTACGCGTCTCCGGAGCCGGGAGGCTCGGACCGGCCGGCTCAGACCGGCTCGGGGCGGTTGTCCTCGATCCAGTCGTCGATGCGCTCCCACCAGTGGTAGAGCCACTCGATGCGCGCGTCGCGGTCGGCCGGGATCTCCTCGCGCGCGACCCGCCACCAGCGCATGGTGATCTGCTTGTCCATCGGCAGCTCGCGCCAGACGTCGGCGACGGTGAGCATGTGGTCGAGCCCGGTGTGGGCCACCATCAGCACGTCGGCCTCGGGTGCGGCCTCCAGCGCCGCCAGCACGCCGCCGGGCCGCGGGGCGAGCACGTGGGTCATCTCCTCCGCGCGCACCGCCATCCGCTCCAGCCCGAGCCGGCGCAGCCGGGCGATGGCGCGGTCGCGGCGGGCGGGGGTGAAGTTGCCGCCCTCGGGGAAGATCACGAACGCGTCGTTGACGTCGAGGCCCGGGGCGAGCGAGGAGATCTGCGACTCGAGGTCCTCGCCGGCGACCGGGTCGGGCGAGATGAAGCGCGCCGGGACCCGGTTGAGGATCACGTCGATGGCGGGGTCCCAGGCGAGGGTGTTCTTCAGCACCACCCGCGGCTCGCGGTGGTACCAGTGCAGCAGGGCGTACATGAGGATGAACGAGTCGCCGGGCCCGGCGTGGCGACACATCACCAGCACCGGGGCGTCGGGCCAGCGCGACGGGTGCGGCCCGTCGGTGCGGATGCGCAGCGCCAGCACCCGCCGGGCCTCGCGGAAGAACACGATGAGCGTGCCCTGCACGAGGTCGTAGTGGATCCCCGAGAAGTAGGGCGAGCGGATCCGCCAGCCGAAGCCGCTGGCCAGCCACAGCCCGAGCAGCACGGCGAGCAGCAGCGTCTCGAACGTGAGGTAGAGCAGCGCCAGCCAGAGCACGCGCAGCGCCCGCCACCGTCCCGGCAGCGCGGGCGAGAGCACGGCCGCCACCAGCAGCCACCCCGGCAGCGTCACCCACATGAGGACCGTCAGGCCGATCACGGCCGGGGCCACGACCAGACGGCGCAGCGCCCAGACGAGGGGGCGCCTCACGACGCGCCGAGCTCGGCGTCGAGGTAGGCCCGCGAGGCGGCGTACGTGGCGTCGATGCGCGCCTGGACGCGGGAGAAGTCGCGGTGGGCGAGCAGCGAGTCGTCGCGCGGCGAGGTGCCGCCCGCCGGCAGCACGTGCGCCTCGACGCCCTCGGGGATGGTGGCCATGTCGCGCGTGAAGCGGTGCCGGCGGGCCACCTCGAAGCTCACCCGGGCGACCTCCCACGGCCGGGTCGGCACGCGCAGCGGCCGGTCGATGCGGCCCACCTGGAGCACGAAGACGCGCGTCGCGCCGAGCTCGACGGCCCGGCCGACCGGGATGGAGTTGACCAGCCCGCCGTCGAGGAAGTGCTCGCCGTCGACCTCCGCGGGCGGCAGCAGGCCGGGCACGGCGGCACTGGCGAGGATCGCGGGCACGAGGGGGCCGCTGGTGAACCAGTGCTCGGCGGCCCGCTCGATGCTGGCGGCGCACACCTCGAGGTGGACGGGCAGGTCCTCGAAGCGGAGGTCGCCGAGCTCCTCCTCGAGCCGCGCGCGCAGCGGCTCCGAGGAGTAGATGTGGGTGCCGCTGGAGACGGCCCGCCGCACGGTGCGCAGCGGGCGGTCGCCGTAGACGTCGCGCCCGCGCGCGGTGGCCGCCCACAGCTCGGTCAGCCGGTCGACGACCGCCGGCTCGGGGCGCCTGGCCACCATCGCGCCGTTGAGGGCGCCGACGCTGGTGCCGAGGACCAGGTCGGGGACGATGCCGCGCTCGAGCAGCGCGCGCAGCATGCCGACCTCGACCGCGCCGAGGACGCCGCCGCCGCCGAGCACGAACGCGGTGACCATGGCACGACCCTAGTGAGGATCAGGCGATCTCGGGGTGCTCGGCGCGCACCCGCTGGGTGGCGCGGTGCTCGGCCCAGAACGACAGCACGGGGATCGTGCCGCACACGAGCGTCACCAGGGTGAACGGCAGGTCCCACCCGGCGCGACGCGAGAGCAGGAACGCGCTGAAGAGGAAGATCATGTAGAGCCAGCCGTGGGCCACGCCGAGGTAGGTGGTGATCAGCTCGCCGACGTGCTGGGCGTCGGAGCCGGGGGTGACCCAGGCGGGCGTGCTGTCGAACAGGCCCCACATGGGGGAGCCGTCGAAGTTGGCCAGCGGGACGCCGACCAGGCAGAGCACCACGAGCAGGACCCCCACGATGGAGGCCATGACGCGGTAGACGGTGAGGTTGCGGGACACGGCGGTCAACCTATCCAGCGCTCGGTGAGCGCATCTCGGGAGCGGTGGCGTCGCGGCGCCAGCGCCACCAGATGTAGGCGGCGAAGGCACCGAAGACCCACCACTCGGCGGCGTACAGGAGATTGCGGATGCCGGTCGAGCGGCTCGGCGAGGGCAGCGACTCGAGCTCGGCCTCCTCGAGCCCGGGGCCGGGCTCGTCGCTGATGATGAAGGCGGACCAGAGGTCGACGTCGACGCGCTGGACGGCGTCGGCGACGCGGATCTCGGGGAAGACGTCGTCGTCGGGGTCGTCGTCGGTGACGACCGTCGCCTCGGGCGCCTGCAGCCACCCGGTCACGTCGGCCTCGCCGGACACGGCGAGCAGGTCGGGGTCGGGCTCGGGCGCCCACCCGCGGACGACGAGCACGGCGGCGTCGCCGGTCTGCAGCGGCGCGACGGCCCAGTAGCCGGGCTCGCCGGACCCCTCGCGGTCGGCGACCCAGAAGCCGCCGTCGAGCCACCGGCCCGACACCTCGACCGGGCGGCCGAGGTCGGAGGCGCGGAACGGGTCGTCGTTGCCCATCACGTCGGTCAGCGGCACCGGCGCGACGTCGGTCAGGTCGCGTGCCTCGGCGACGCGGTCTGCCTCGAAGGCGTCGTACTGCCACTTGCCGAGCATCCCGGCGATCCCCACCAGCACCAGCGCCAACGCCGCAGCCGCGACGTCGATCAACAGGCTGGGTCGGCGGGGGGCGGTCACGGCCTCGATTGTCCCAGCCGTCCGGTCACCCTCCCGCGGCGCCTGCCAGCTCGTCCCGCCTGCGAGTGAGGTACGCCATCTCGGCGCGATTGCCGGCCAGCTCGATCGCCCGGTCGTAGGCCTCCCGCGCCTCCGCGCTGCGGCCCATCCGGCGCAGCAGGTCGGCGCGGGCGGCGTGGAGGGCGTGGTAGCCGGCGAGCGCCCCGGCCACGGCCTCGACCTCGGCGAGGGCGACGTGCGGGCCGTCGAGCTCGGCGAGCGCGATCGCCCGGTTGAGCCTGACGATCGGCGAGGGGTCGAGGCGGGCGAGCTGGTCGTAGAGCGCCACGACCTGCGACCAGTCGGTGTCGCGGGCGTCGGCGGCGTCGGTGTGCACGGCGTTGACGGCGGCCAGGAGCTGGTAGCGCCCGGGCGGGCGACCCGACGCGAGCCGCTCCCGCACGAGGGCGTGCCCCTCCTCGACGAGCGCCCGGTCCCACCCGCCGCGGTCCTGGCGGTCGAGGGGGACCAGCTCCCCGCCGGCCGAGACCCGCGCCTCACGGCGAGCCTCGATGAGCAGCATGAGGGCGAGCAGCCCGGCCACCTCGCCGTCGTCGGGCAGCAGCTCGCGCACCAGCCGCGTCAGCCGGATCGCCTCCCCCGTGAGCTCGGCGCGCACCGGCTCGGCGTCGGCGGTGGTGGCGAGGTAGCCCTCGTTGAAGACGAGGTAGAGCACCGCCAGCACCCCGTCGACCCGGGCGGGCAGGTCGGCGGCGTCCGGCACCCGCCACGGGATGCGCGCGGCGCGGACCTTGCCCTTGGCGCGGGTGATCCGCTGGGCCACCGTCGTCTCCTGCACGAGGAAGGCGCGCGCGATCTCCGCGACGGTGAGCCCGCCCACCAGGCGCAGGGTGAGGGCGACGCGCGCCTCCGGAGCGAGCGCGGGGTGCGCGCAGGTGAACAGGAGCCGGAGTCGCTCGTCCGCGACGGCGCCCGTGGGCTCCGGGGGATCGGAGAGCTGGTCGGACAACATGTGGGCCTGCCTCTGCTTGGCCTCGCGCCTGCCCTCGCGGCGCAGGCGGTCGAGCGCCTTGTTGCCGGCCGTCGTGGTCAGCCACGCGCCCGGGCTGGGTGGTACGCCGTCGGCGCGCCACCGCTCGACGGCGGTCGCGAACGCCTCGGCGGCGGCCTCCTCCGCGACGTCGAGGTCGCCGAAGCGCCGCGCGAGGGCGGCCACCACCCGGGCCCACTCGTCCTGGTGGACCCGGGCGAGGACGCCGTCGGGGTCGTCGCCGCGGCCGGAGTCAGGGTCGACGTCGGGCGGCGTCACGGATCAGGCGACGCCGCCGAAGGGGCGGACCTCGACCTTGCGGTGGCAGGCGCGCGAGGCGTCGGCCGACAGCGCGAGGGCCACGTCGAGGTCGTCGGCGGTGAGCACCCAGAAGCCGGCGAGGAACTCCTTGGACTCCACGAACGGTCCGTCGCTGAACACCGGCTCGCCGTCGCGGCTGTCCGTCACGGTGGCGTCGTCGGGACCGGTCAGGCCGCCGGCGAAGACCCAGCGGCCCTCGGCCCGCAACCGGTCGTTGAACGCGTCGATCGCGCCGGGCGCGGAGTCGTCGGCGGGGTTGTCGGTGTCGCCGATGACGCTGAGGAGGTAGTGCATGTCGTTCTCCTGTGCTCGGTGGCCGCCCCTGTCGGGCGGCCTCTCACCCCTACCACGAACGACGTGGCCGGGATACGACAGCGGGCGCCGACGAGTTCTCTGGTCGGGTGCGCGGCGGCGTCAGGCGGAGGCGAGGGCGAGCTTGACGGCGAACCCGACGAACACCGCGCCGACGGCCGACGTGGCGCCCGCCGACAGCGCCCGGCGACGGCGGAACGCGGCAGCGAGGTGGTTGCCGGCGAAGATCAGCACGCTGAGGTAGGTCGCGCTGGCGAGCGTCGCCAGCGAGCCGAGCACGAAGAACGACACCACCGGGTGGGGGTAGGCGGGGTCGACGAACTGCACGAAGAACGCGACGAAGAACAAGATGGCCTTGGGGTTGAGCAGGCTGATCACCAGCGCGCGGCGGTAGGGCCGCTCGCCCCGGCCCTGCGGCTCGACGCCGGCCTCCTGCGCCGCGTCGGCGATCTGCTCGGCGACGGGCACGCGCGAGCGCCACGTCGTCCACCCGGTGCGGAGCATCCCGATCGCCAGCCACAGCAGGTAGGACGCACCGGCCCACTTCACCACCGCGAACGCCGCCGGGTTGGCCTGGAGCACCGAGGCGACCCCCGCGGCCGACAGCGTCATCAGCACCGCGTCCCCGGTCCACACGCCCGCCGCGCCGGCGTACCCGCTCCGCACCCCGCGACGCGCGGCGACGGAGAGGATGTAGATCGAGTTCGGCCCCGGCAGCAGGATGATGAGGATGAGCCCGACGAGGTAGGTCGGGAGGTCGGTGACGCCCAGCACGGCACCAGTGTGCGACCTGGCCGGCGGTCGCGCCCAGCGGATTCCGCGCGGTGGAAGCGACGTCACACCGGGCTGCGCGCAGTCCCGGCTGGAGGGTCTGGTCTGGTGGAGCCTAGGGGACTCGAACCCCTAACCCCCTGCTTGCAAATTACGCTAAAGCAGGGGGTTGACTTCGCTGACCTGCGAAAATGCGAGACCGTGGGGGACAAATAGGCCCTTTAGAGGACCTGCTTTCCCCCACCAGTCCCCCACTGAAAGGTCCCGCACCAGCGCGTTATGGGGTTAGGGTATCAAGATGGCACGGCGACGAGGGTTCGGCGAGGTGGAGCGGCGGCGCAGCGCCGCCGGCGTCGTCACCTACCGCGCGCGTTACGCGATGCCCGACGGATCGCGCCACTCCCGCACCCTCACGACCAAGATGGACGCCGAGGCGTGGCTCGCCGCCGAGCGAACGCTGGTCGATCGTGACGAGTGGATTCCCCCGAAGGCGAGGCAGGTCGCCCAGGAGCAACGCCGTCGCGAGGCCGCCCACAACACCGTCGCCGGGTTCGCCGAGCGGTACTTGGCCGATCGGGGGCTGAGGCCCAACACGATCAGGACCTACCGGCAGCTCCTCAACACGCGGATCCTCCCGTACTTCGAGGAGATGCCGCTTATCGACGTCAGCCTAACGGAGATCAAGCAGTGGAGAGCCTCGCTCAACCCGGACGCCGAGGCCGCCAACGCCGCGGCGTACCGCCTGCTGAGGGCGTTGCTTCAGGCCGCTGAGGAGGAGGAGTTGATCGAGCGGGCGCCACCGAGGATCCGTGGCGCGGGGTCTGCTCCGGTGAGGCGGGTCGCCGTACCGGCGACCTTGGACGAGATCGCGACGATCATCGAGGAGATGCCCGATCGGTTGAAGCTCCTGATCGTCCTGGCTGCGTTCGTCGGCCTACGTCAGGGCGAGCTGCTGGAACTGCGGCGCTCCGATGTGGACCACAGGTCTGGGTGGATCCATGTCGCCCGCAAGATCGACAAGGACGTCATTGCGGGAGCGAGAGGCGCCTGCCCGAGCTGTGGTCGGGCGATCAGCGCGCCCAAGACGACCAGCAGTGTCCGCACGGTGCACGTTCCGCCGCCGTTCCTCCCGATGCTTCAGGAGCACCTGATTGAGTATGCTGAGCGTGGCCCGACCGGCCTGCTGTTCCCGGGCGACCGCACCGACCACATGAGCGTGCGCTATCTGATGGACCGCTATCGCCCGGCCCGGGAGGCGGCGGGGCGTCCCGACCTCACGATCCACCACCTGCGACATACCGCGCTGACGTTGGCGGGTCAGCACGGCGCCACTGCGGCCGAGCTCCAGGCGCGTGCCGGCCACGCCTCGCAAGCCGCGATGGCGATCTACCAACACGCCACCCTCGACCGCGACCGGTCTCTCGCCGAGAAGATCGGCGCGACGTACGACGCGTGGCGAGAGAGCCGACCGAAGTCGTAGGGACGTCCATCTGGCGGCTGACCCTTGGTGGGTCCATTCGCCCACTAAGACGCGCCTTGGTTGGCACTTGACGACGCGATCAGGCGCCGCGTCCGGGATGTTGATCACCGTCCGGGCCACCCCCACCGTGGTAGACAAGTTCGAGAGGCGCACACTTTTATGCGACTGCAGTACGGGACAACCTGGCGTCGCGGAGTGACACCGTTACGGCGATAGGACGCTGGCTATGGGCGCGGATACTGACATTGCACTCACCTGACCGCACCGACGCTGGTGACGGGTGGGCCTAGGGCGTCGGTGGCGAGCTGCCACGCGACCAACGAGGCCCAGATGGTGCCGCGCCGCGGTCGGGACAGGGCGCGCTTGACCTCCTGTACAGACAGGGCTGGGGTCCTCCGGCTGGCCCGACGTCTAGGTAGTTGCGTGGGTGCAGTCGAATATGCCGGTCAGTTCTACGGGGCTGGGCGTCCCGGGGGCTCAAGAGTTCGCACCGACTACGCACCCGGCGTCATGCTGCCGACTTGGCCGGCGGTATTCGCACCCGTGTTAAACGGTGGCGGAGCGAGGGCGAACGTATAAGACGACGCAGTTGAAGAGTTCCCAAGTGAGGGCGGCGTTGTCTGGGTCGACGAGCCAGCTGGTTGGGCTTGGTAACGACGAACGCGGGTCGGGATCCTTGGCTCCAGATGACGGGACGGCTTGAACCATCACGTCAAGGACGATGGGAGCGCCGGGCATGCTGAACGTAAAGGTGTGCGCGTGTGCGTCGGCAAGGTCTGCGACCGCGATCCTGGGGTTGCTTTGCGCAGCCGAAACTGGTTGCCCACGAATGAAGTTGAGGACGTGAGTGCTCAGAGCCGGACTGTTTACGTTGACGATGCGCAGGTGCCACTCGTCGACGGGGTTCCCGCCATTGTTTGCGACGATACCGTTGCCCACCGGTGGACCTCAGGCGACGACGGTGTCGGTGGGCGCGTCGATAGCGACGGTTTCGTCGGCTTCGGTGGAGGCCCAACCCCCAAGCGTTTCGACCACTTGCGACGTCCAGGTGAGGGCGTCACGCGGACGGTCATTGACGGTGTGTAGGCGCGCTAATTCGACCTTCGACCGGGCGACCCTAGTCAAGACATAGTTGTCTTGTTCTCTGGCGAACCGTGTGACCAGTAGTTGGAACATTTCGGCCGCTGCGGGTAGGTCGTCTGTCTGTTCAAGAGCGAGGCCGTGGATGAGCATGGCGTCGCTGAGGATGCGTCTATCTAGGTCAGCGGTCGTGGCTACCACTTCGTCTAGGAGTTCGCTACTCGCCGGTGAGTTGACCTTCAACTGCGCGAAAGCATAGGACGGCTGACGTTCCAAAGTTGCTGAGTCCGCCGCATCAGCTAGGCGGGCGGCTTCGGCTGCGAGTGCTTCGGGAGTGGCGTCTGGGTTCGCTTGTTCGAAATGTGCGAGTTGGCGGTCCTGCTCGATGGCTTGTTCGACGGTGAGTGACGGTTCGTAGGACCGCAGCAGTCCAGCAACGTGCCCGTTGCGTGTCAGAAGTGAGAACCGGCCTTCTTCAGCGTCGCGGATCGCTTGGGATGGTGACCCCTGATTGAGGTCGGTTGCGCTGACTTCGGGCAGCGCGTCCGGTGCTTGGATGGCGAACGCGGCTAGTTGGGGTGCGTGCTGGTGCAGTGATGGGGGCTCGATGGCGGCGACGACGCGGCCGTGCCGGGAGATCAGGACACGACGCTTCTTAGTGAGCGCATCGAAGACGTTGGTGGCTTCGTCCTTGAGGCGTGAGATTGAGATTGGTCCGTAGTCGTTCATCGCTTGCCCTATCCCTAACATCGTAGGTACTTGTACAGGGTAACGCACTTGCCTCAACGGCGGTAACCCTAGAGGATGAGGGTATGTCAGTCTACGATGGCGGAACCGCGGCGTACCGTGACACCACGAAGTGGTTGGTGGCGTTCGTGCCCATCGGCACCCTTATCGCTGCAAGCGCGCTTGTGGGCCCCGAGCTCAGGACAGGACTGGCGACGGCTCCAACGCTGTGTGCGTGGGTGTCCGACAACGGCGACCTAGCGTTGGCATGGCTGTTCGTCGTGTTGGGCATCGGCTCGACGTTGTTTTTTGGGGCCAAGGTACTCAGTGTTGCGCCGAAGGACTTGGGCGCCATCCAGGACCCGAAGTTCGCAGGTCAGCTCGCGAAGGCCATTGGCGCCGGCGTGACGGCACCGGAGTTCCTGGACAAGAACTCGTTCGATCACGCGATGGGCGAGCTCAACGTCGCGATGACCGGGGACGCGGTGCTAGCACCCGACGACCCCCGATTGACGCGTTTGCGGGCACCCATCGAGTCGCTGCGACAGTGGTCGATGTTCCACGACGTACAGACCAAGTTCCGAAATTTCTGCATCTGTTTCGTGCTCAGCGTTGCTGTCATCAGCGGTGCTGTCATCTACTCGGCCGCGCAGCTGCAGACGAGTCCGCCCATCGAAGCCCCGGTTCCAGTGACGGTCAGCCTCAGTGATGCCGGCGCGCGTGACTTGCAGGCCGAGACGGGATGCGACAGCGCTGACCAAACCAGCTACACGGCCGTAGCGGGAAGTTGGCAGTATCCGCTGTTGGCAGTCGACGGGCCCGGTTGTTCGTTCGCCGCGACATGGACGCCACGCGCGGGTCAAGCGGAGGTCGTCCCCGTCCCTGCCCCATGACCCGCCGAGACTTCGCCACCGAAAGTCGTCACCACCACAACAACTGGGCGGCGACCCTCTCGCCCGGCGTTCGCTGCGCCTCGCGAGCATCACTCTGCATGCTGAACTTTGAAACTAGGACACGACCAATGGTTGACCAGCAGCAAATTCTTGACGCGTTCCGAGTGCTCCTGCACAGAGACGGTGAGTGGCCCACCTGGGACACCGCAGATCGTTATCTCGACCGCGAGTTGGGAGTCGACGATCCGTGGGCGGTTGTGTCGTCAATCGACCGGACGCTGCTGTGGGGCGTCCGTGGGGTCGAACCAAGCGACGACCAGCGCGTCGGCCTGAGTATTAGCGGACTGTCACAGTGTCCCGCTGCTCGTGAGGATGTGGGCCTGTTCGTTCAGAGCGTCCGCATGGCTGCCGACCTGGAACGGGAGAGCGAGACCCCTGTAGTTCTCACGCCACAGTTGTTCGTGGACGGCCTCCGAATCCCGGCTGCAGGAAGAGATGAGCTCCTCGCCAGGCAGCCGGCGATCTGGTACACCACACCCTTGTGGTCGAGCATGGGATCAGGGAACGGTCCTGTCGGATGGAAGATCACCGTCGCTCGCAAACAGATTCGCCGGATGCGTGACGTGGTTGATGTCGACGACTACTTGCATTTGCTTCTTCCGCCTGCACCTACAGTCCCGGGCCAGCGCAGGTGAGCCTGGCCTGGACGCAGCTCAGGTGATGGCGTTGAGGGGCGATTCGGGTGGAACGTATGAAGTTCGACTTGATGAGCCGTTAGGTGCTGGTAGTCAGGGCGCTGTCTTCGCGGCGAGTGGTGAGGCGGGCGGCGCGGCTTTGGCCGTGAAGCGCATGACTTTGCGCGGCTTTGATGAGAGCAAGTGGGTCCGCGATAGCCGCTACGCCGAACGCGAGGAACAAGTCGGTCGGCACCTTACTGAGCGCCGCGCAGGGCATGTGCTCCCGTTGCTGGACACCGCGTTGGAGAACGACGCTTACTACCTTGTGTACCCGCGCGCGGAGCACAGCCTCGCTGACTACATCCACCGGGCGTCCGCTGAAACAGGTGGCCTCGCCTCGATTGATGCACGTGACATCGCACTCCAGCTCGCGAAGGGTGTCGCCGAACTGGACCACCACCAGGTGGTGCATCGAGACCTCAAGCCGAGCAACGCCCTGTTGTACGACGGACGTTGGGTCTGGGGCGACCTTGCCGCAGCTCGCCTGCTCGCGGAGGCGACGAGTACGTACACGCTGAACCAGATGGGGACACCGGCTTACCAGGCGCCAGAAGTTACCTCCGGGAACGACCCGACCGTGAGGTCAGACGTCTACTCACTCGGATGTACGTGCTATGCCGTCGCGACGGTCATCCGCCATTCTTGGGCACCGACGTCGCGGCTCAACACCGCAACCGCTGAACCCGATCTCGAGCAGATCGCTGACGAGCAGTTGGCTCAAGCCATCAGGTTCATGATGGCCAAAGACCCAGGTTCACGTCCCACTGCGCAGTGGGTAGTCGAGTTCCTCTCCGTCAACGTGAGCGATGCCGGCGACGCCGGCTTGCGGTCGCTGGCGGATGGTGCCTTGGCGCGGCAGGCGGTCCGGTCGGCGGCTGAAGCAGCGGCTGCTCGCCGCGCCCAGTGCGCAGCAGATGCGCTCGCTCGGTTTGACCACATATGGGCCAGTCCCGTGCGGTTGGTTAGCCGGGCGGCGCCTGGCGTGCAATCCGTGCGAGACGAATCAGTGTGGATTCTGACGTTCGCGGACACACGGCTGATGGCACAAATCTTTGAACCAGCCGACCGTTGTGCGGCTGTCCAACTCGGCGTCGTTTCGGTCCACACTGAGTCAGATGGGCCGCTGCAATATCAGAACGTCGCCAACATCGCCGCTTGGCCGGACGTCAACGGTGACCCTCAGTGGCGGCTGCTGATGATGGTTCGCAACGACATGGCTGTCAACCGGTTCGAGGTCTCATCAGCGCTTTCTGACGGGCTCGGTGCTGTGAGTTTCATGGACCTCGAACAAGTGCTCGCGCAACGTGAAATCAGAGTCACAGCTGCCTCAGCAACAGTCCGAAAGGAGACCGACCTGACGGCTGAGTCACTTCGAGACCTGTTCACTGCAGAGGCAGCCGCACTGCACGCCCACTCGGACATCACAGGCGGTTAGGTCGTACTGACGGGCGCGCCCCGATGACCGTCCAGCCGGCTGCGCCCTGATGGGCCGCGGGTCACATTCAACGAGGCGCCGGCCGACCAGAGTATTCAACGTGGCGCTCTCTCGGGTGTCGGTGGTCGTGCGTACGTTGCGTGTATGCATCTAGAGACAACACGGTTCACTGGCTCACGGGTTGAAGTGAAGCCAGGCGCTCGTGAACGATTCCATTCAAACTTGGAGAAGCTGGCGTTCAGTTTTTGGGCGGTGTGCGACTCCGTTAAGCCTGAGAGTTGGCATGGGGAGGTCAGGTTCGGGTCGACCACGGTGCTTGTCACAGAAGCGACGGGAGATGAGGTCGCAGCGGGTCGTCTCGCGGAGAAGGCGCTAGAGGCAAAGGTTGTGGCGCTCTTTGGTGGGACCTCAACTTAGGCCACCGGGAGGCCACCGGGAGGCCACCGGGAGGCCACCGGGAGGCCACCGGGAGGCCACCGGGAGGCCACCTTTGCGTCCAGAGAGCGATGTCGGTTCTGCAACTCACACTGTGGAATCCGTCATGGCAGACCACCGAACCCCGGCACCGTGTCAGTGCGTCTCCATATGGTGGATAGGGACACCGGCCGCCGCGATGACGATGCGGGAAGGAGATCCGATTGATGGACGACGACCGCATCTCTGAGGCCATCGCGACCGGTGAAGAGCACCTACTGGCCAAGCAGTTGATGGCTGACTTCTGCAGCCATGGTGAGGTCGCCATCGAAGGTGGCGGGACAAGCATGGTTGGCGCGATGCTTGGTTTGCCGATTGGTCTTACCCAGGTGCGCTGCGATTACGCGCCGCCGTTCGGAGTGATGTCCTTTCAAGCGTTGGACGTCGCCGTTGAGTTTCACGACACCAACTGCGTCACCTGCCCACACAGGGCAGCAACCGGGCGGTTGCCCACTATCGCGGATGAGGCGAGACGCCGCACTCAGCGCGACGAGCTCCTGGCGCAGCAGAAGGCGGACGCGGAGCAGTTGGCGGTCGATGCCTGGCAGCGTCGACGCGCCCAACGGCATCAACTACTGGCCGCTGCGTCTTACACGGTTCGCGACATTGTCGACGACCTGGACAGCCTCGACCCACGGCCAGGGACTACGCACGACGAGTCCGCCAACCGAGGCGTCCAACTGATTGAGGTCGCCCGGCGGGCCCCAGATCTTTTTGCGGGACGTCTGGCTCAGGTGGTCACGGAGATGGCGTCAGTTCAACACCATCCGGTCGCGTGCTCGATCGTGAAACACTTGGGTCGAGCGGGCCACGTTAGCCGTCGCGCCGCAGCAGCTGCAGGCGCTGCCGCTTTAACAAACAAGCCGACCCTGGAAGCCGGGCAGCTCGTAGCCGAGTTCGTCGAGTCCATCGCAGATGATGACATTGTCGGCGCCGTCGGTGGCGCCATCGCGTTGGCATGTCAACCTCGTGGCCCGTTCTCGCGCAACGTCGTGTCCGACCCGGTCCCTTTGCTGGCGCTGACATCACGTGATGTCGTCAAGGTTGCTGACACGATTTGTTCGATGCTTGCTGACGACGATCCGGATCGCCGGGCCGAAGCTGCCGACGCTGCGCATGCGCTCCTCGTCGACGATCCGAGCCGCGTCACGCTGTTGGGTCGTTCGCTGGTGTCGTCGGTCAGGGGACAAGACGGCCACTACGCCGGCGACTCCATGCCCGGGTCGAGTGCGGCACGCGCTTTGGCTGAGGCGTGGAGAGGTGCACCATCTGAGACGCGCCAGTTCGTTGAGCAGGCCAAAGGGCAACTCAGCGAAGATGGCCTCCACGAGGTGGCACACGTGGTGTGGCACCTCGAACGGTTCGAGAACGACACCCCTATCTCAGACGACGCGGCCGCAGAGGCGGTCCGGTTCTCGCTGGCGCGCTTGTCGGGTGACTGGGGTAGGGACACCGCGTATCAGGCCGCCCAGGACCTTGCGGCCTTGGCCACGAACGCTCCTGACGTTGTGAGCCCGTTCGCTGACAGTCTCATTGGGGTCCTGCTTGCGCCGCCGTCGTCATCTACGCGTACAGGGTTGATTCTTCCCGGCGACATTGGGAACGCGGACGGCGAGGCGGCTGCCGGGCGCCCCGACGACGGACTCGATTGGATGGACTCCGAGACGGACAGGATTAATCAGTCCGCGATAAGACGAGAAGTGGCGTCCGCTATTGGACGCGTCACTGAACGTGAACCGGATGGGATGCTGCCAAAGCTCGGCGCCCTGTTGACGGCAGACTCCGGAGACCCATCTGCCGACAGTCGCCTCCGGTGCGCGACCCTCGATGCGATGGCGAAAGCCGTCACGACCGAGACCGTCGCCGACGTGCTCCCAGCGATGTACACGGCACTGTTAGGTACCGATTCTGCCGCTCGCGAAGCGGCGATCGGCTTGTGGGCACAAGCCGCACGATGCACCGCCACGCTTCCTCACGACCTAAGCGAACTCGCGCCTGCAATCTTGTGCGACGAGTACAGAGTCGTTCACTCGAAAATGATCGCGACCATCCCGCAACTCGGGCTACCTGACGACACCATCCGAGCCCTCATCCCGATCGTCGAGGGATGGGTGCTTACGTACGACCGCAACCCTGATCCGTTGCTGCGTGTTGTGGAAGACGGTCTGTATGCGCTGCTTTGGGCCGCCGAACATCTTGACGACGACATCATGCGGCAGCGGGCTGCCGTTGCCGTCATGTCGTCCTCGCATTCGTTGAGCTGTCATGAGCGTGAACGGCTGCTCCTCGATCCGGGCATCGTCGATTACCGCGGCACCCGTGCGTGGGCGCGCGCGGCGTTAGACGTGCTGGGTGACCTCAACCATCACGACCGGTACAACCGGCGAGACGACCGGACCCTGGTGGCGCTACTTGCTACACCCAACGGGCTACGTGACGAAGAGTTGCAGACCTTCGTCAACATGGCGGTACAGCACCTGCCAGCAAATTTGCGTCCCGCGTCGGACCCGGTCGGGCTGCTGCAGTCGGCCGGTCGTTGGACTGACGCTGCCGAAGTTGCGCACGCCATAGCCGTGCGGGTGCCTGAGGTCCCAGAGCACGCCTACCGTCGCTGGTACCTGAACGGGTTGGCTGCCGCCGCCACCGCCGAGTCCCGAACGGTAATGGAGACGCTGCAACCCGTTCCACCACCGTTTGTCGCACAGACGAACGGTCAATCGGGTCCCGACTCCGAACCAGAGGATGAACCGTGGTTCGTCCAAGTGGCACGAGCGCGATACGACGCACGAACGCTACTTGCTGACCTCCCCACACGTTCACCGGAGAAGGCGGCTGAAGCGTGCCGAACGGCGAGCCGTCTCATGTGTGCCGCAGCACTACCCGGCCGAGACGTCTGGCTAGGCCGGGCGTTCGACATTGCTGCCGACGTCCTCGACTTCGACACCGCAACCCGTTCCGGCGCCGTCGAAGCACCTTGGCGTCATGCGACTGCGCGACGCAACGCGCAACTCCTCACCCGCGCCATTGTTGGCGCACCAGCTCACCTGCGTCCCGGCGGACCACGCGACAGCGTTGACGTTCTGAACTTCGCCGCCGCAGTAGCGAGCGACCAGTTTGGCGTCGACCGAATCGATGAAGTCCTGCAGTTGCTTCGCGACGTCCCGCATCGACTTCCCGTCTACATCAGAAGCGTGCGACACCCGATCGACCCGTCGTTCAACCATCCCGTTACCGGTGAGCCAGCAAGCATCCCTGGTTTGTCTGGATCAGCTCACCGGCTTACGGACGCCGAACACGCCGAGGAGCAGGTGGCCTCTGGTGAGGCCGCAGTCTGTGTGTTGACCGTCGACGGTCATGTCGTCGACGACGTGGTCATTTTGCGAAAAGGGCAGGTTCACGACCTTGGGGTGAGTCTTCGCCTCTCGCAGTGGCCTGAGTGGGCCGAAAGCTGCAAGGTGACGTTCCTGAGCGTGCACGGTCCGGACGCCGTGCACGTACCAACGTTCACTTTTGAGGGCCCCGATGCAATCGTCGACGCCGTCGGTATCCGTCTTGAACGTACGGGTTCGCTGCAGTGCAACTCCACGCGACGTGCCGGCGCGCCGGCCCTGGACCTCGCAGTGCACGTCCGGTTCTATGCATCCGATGGCGAGTCCCACGAGAGTGGCTCCGACATCCGGCGTAGGCGTACCGAACTTGTGCCTACCGCTGGAATGCGACGCCTGTTGGTGCGGCCCTATGACGCGACCACTGATTCACTTATCGGGCATCCCGTCGACGAACGACTGCACACCATGTACGCCCGCCTGCACGATGACCCCACTCTTGACCCGGTCGAGGTTCAAGAGTTTTGCCGCTTCTTCACCTGCCTGGCGCGGGCCGCACTCGACATCAACTATGACCAGGGATTCCGGGCAGGCACCCGCGTGAACGAAGCGAAGTTCCACAATGAGTTGGAGTCTCGACTGTTGCGAGACCCCGAGCTCGAGGGCCGGCTGACTCGCCGTGATCCGATTGCAGGCGGATTCGACGACCTCAAGCACGACCGCATCGTGGCGGAGCTGAAGGTCTTCAAACGGCGGACCATCTCGTTGGCCGACTGCGGCAAGTGGGCTGGGCAGCCAGCACAGTACGCGGCAGGCATCGGGAGCCGGCTCTCCATCCTGGTCGTGCTGGATCACTCATCGAAAAAGTCGCCAAGTGCCGTGCCGCAGAGCTATATCGGATGGGCAGTTCCTGAAGTGCATGCTGCCCCTAACACGACGTTTTCGTCGCTGGTGGGTGCGCTCATCCTGCAAACCAACTGGAAGCTTCCGAGCAGCTACTCGCGTGGCAGCGTTCCAATGAGTTCAATTGAGGGCGAGGCGTTCCAAGCGGATGCAGTGCTGCCGTCTGCCGCTAACGAAGGGCATCAGTCAGAAAGTGATGTGTGAATCGCCGGCGAGATTTACGCTTCCTCGTCAGCAGGGCGGGTCTTTTCGGGTTCGCGCAAAAACGAGTCGGTTCGACGGGCGTATCAGAAGCAACAGGACTTCGTCACGGAAACGCGTAACGATGTCGATTTGTTTGGCCATGACAGCCCATCTTAAGTAGGCAACGTCGCCTACGCGTCGAAGACATTCCATGACTTATACCGCTAGTACGGCTTGGCAGTCACAGCCTGGGGGCTGTGGCTCGTCCTGACCGGCAATGGCCCAGTCGTCGTATCAGTCGCTACTGCCACATTCGCACTGGTGGTATGTGTGGACTACAGCCTTAAATCTGCACGCACCGCGCGCGAGGTGCCCGCACGCAAGCTGCACCTGCATGCGCAGCGAGCGACAGTCCACTAGTACGTCCGCTTGGGGCCGACCTCACTCAGGGTCGCCAGAGCGCAGCCTCGCCATCGGCGTTAGTGGTCCGCCCCAACCTGACCGGATGGCAGAGAACGCAGCCCTACGACCGCGCGTAGTGATGATGTGCGGACCAGGCGGCGCCGGTAGACCACCTACGCCAAGCGCCTAGAACGCGAGGGGTGGACACGTTTGTCGTTCGAGGGGGAGTTTTGGGATCGCGGCATCAGAACGCTGCTTTCTGCCGAAGTGGTCGCTGAGGTCGCAGCAGACCTGAAAGTTCGCTTGCTGCGTCGTGTCGCGGACGGGAACGACGTCGTGCTCGACTTCGGATTCTGGTTCCGCAGACAGTGCGAAGAGTTTCGCGCGCTGCTCGCACCCCATATCATCACTCCCGAAACTGTCTACATCGCAACGAGTCGCGAGACCATTTTGAGTCGAGTCGGCCCCCGGCACGGCAAACAGGCGGACGATAAGCCACTGACTGAGCACATGGCAACGGACTACTTCGCACGGTTCGAGCCGCCGACGCCCGAGGAGGGACCACTTGAGGTGGTGAGACAGCCAGTATGAATTGCGGCAGTTGTCTCGTTAACGCTGCCGCGGCGCTTGTGCATGAATTGCTACACGTCCACGACTGCGCATCTGATCTGCGCGGGCAACCGCAAAACCCGGCGGACTTGTCGCACGTCTATGAGAACATCGTCCGATGGCCTTCAGTCGACGCTCTACTAAGCAGTTGCGTCCAACCGACCCGGAACACCTCTACCGGTTGCTCGCCGCCAGCAACCCCAGCGCACCCGAAAGTCTGTGGCTACATCAAGGAGACGTGCTGCGCTCGTGGCATGGAGACCATTTGGCGGCCCGTGACGTTGCAATCGAACTTCCTACCGGCGCCGGCAAAACACTCGTCGGAGGTCTCATCGCAGACTTCCAGCGGCGCGCCAACCAAGAGCGTGTCGCCTATCTGACCCCTACGCGGCAGCTTGCGAAGCAAACTGCTGAACGGCTCACTGACTACGGCATCCCTGCGGTGGCACTTACCGGCAAGGTCACCTCGTGGAACCCCGCCGATCGTGCGCGATACACGGCTGGGAAGGCGACAGCAGTGACCGCCTACTCGCACGTTTTCAACAACAACCCAGCCATCGATGACGCGAACCTGCTGATACTCGACGACGCCCACGCGGCCGCCGACCCCGTGGCCAGCCCATGGAGCGTCTCAATCCGACGAGATACCCACCTCGACGCATACATGGACGTGCTCGGAGTCCTCACCGACTGCCTCGACCCGCTCGTCGTAACCCGTCTCAAAGACCCCAGCCTCGACACGAAGTACCGAGCCACGACCTACCTCGCCTCGCCCGTCGGGCTCCGTGCAGTCGAGCACGAACTGGCACAAGTTCTGGCCTCAGCTGCAGCACTACGTGACCGACTGTCCCGCGACGCCAAATACGGCCTGACGATGATTGAGGACCACCTCAGCCAATGTCTGCTCTATGTGTCGTATCGCGAACTCCTGTTTCGACCGCTGGTCCCGCCGACCTCCACTCACCCCGCCTTCGATTCACCGCGGCGCCGCATCTACATGTCCGCAACCCTGGGCGCTGGCGGCGAGCTTGAACGCGCATTCGGTCGACGTCGCATCGAACGGATCCCGATCCCGGCCGGATGGGAAAAGCAAGGCACCGGCAGGCGGCTGTTCTGCGTGCCCGACCTCACGAACGACCTTGCCGGAGACTCAGACCAGGTCTCGACCTTCGTAAAGAACGAGATCACTCGACATGGGCGAGCCGTCATCATCACGCCGGACACTCGCACCGCCGACGCCATTACGAACGAAGTCGTTCCCAACACTCACACGATCCTGAAAGCCGATCAGGTCGAGGATGACTTGAGCGAGTTCACCGACGAACCAAACGCTGTGCTCGTGCTGACGAACCGTTACGACGGCATCGACTTGCCCGACGACGACTGCCGCCTAGTGATCATCAAGGACCTCCCCGCACAGGGCGACCTTCAGGAACGGTTCCTGTACTCCTCGTTGGGTGCATTCGAGGTGTTGCAAGAGCGCATTCGTGCTCGCATCACCCAGGGGGCCGGCCGGGCAACCAGGAACGCCCGTGACTACTCCACGGTCATCGTCTTGGGGCACAACCTCATCACTTTCATGACGCGAGGCGACGTGCGCGACGCCATGCACCCCGAGGTCAACGCCGAACTAGGCTTTGGATGGCAGTACAGCCTCGACACGGACAGCTCGGAGATGCGCGACAACATCCGGGTGTTTCTGGATCACGACACCGAGTGGCGTGAGATTGAGCAGGACATCACGGGCGAACGTGACTTGTTGGAGCGCCGCAACCCGCCGGGCACCGACGAACTGCAGAAGTCGGTCGCCTTCGAGGTCGCCGCTTGGCAGGCCATCTGGCAAGGCGAATTCGACGTCGCGCTTGAGCAAGCGAAGCGTGCTATCGACGCGCTGCGGGGCGGACAGGCGCCCCAACGCTACGCCGCACTGTGGAACTATCTGGCCGGCTGCTGGGCTGCACGACTGGCGGAGACCGACCTGACGTTCACACCTGCCGTGGACGCCTACTACGCCGCGGCCCGCAGTGCCGGACGAGGCACCACGTGGTTGTCCCACCTCGCCGCACCGGCCGACCGGAACGCCAGCACGACCCAACCAGTCCTGGACGAGCTCGACGAACTGGCGGTCACCACGATTCTTGATCGTCTCAGTTCCATTGGCCGCGCCGCCAAATTCGAGGCAACGGTCACCGAGATGCGCACCAACCTTGCCGGAACCGACTCTGGCCCGTTCGAGGCAGGTCTTGTAGTGCTTGGTGAGCTGTTGGGCGCCACTGTCAGTGACGGCGACAAGGGCGCCGATTCCGCACCCGATGCCAGTTGGCGGTTTGGGGACCTCACTTGGGTCACTGTGGAAGCCAAGAGCGAAGCTGCTGAGGCAGGCGAGGTTGGCTCCGAGTCGACGCGGCAGGCAGGTAGCCACCTGCGGTACGTCGCTGGCAACACCGGAACGTCCATTCCGAGCGGGTCGGTCGGCCTATTGGTCACGCCAGAGAAGCGGATTCACCCCTCTGTCCCGAAACTGGCTGAGCCGCACGTGTACCTGGTCCGTCCAGCCACCGTTCGCGATCTGGCGGACCGGACCATCCGAGGTTGGCGTGCTGTGCGCGCCGCCGCTGGAATTCACGTGGAAGCAGCGGCGGACCTGCTCCGGGCCGAACGCGCGTTGCCGTCGCAATGGATCTTGGACGTCTGCGCAGAGCCATTGACGGCGGAGCCCGACGCCTGAACAGCACTTAGCCTAGTCGTCAGCGGAATCGCGGAAAACCGCCGCACCGACAACCCGAACGCACCTATCGAATGATCACGCAGCGCAAACTTCGTGCTCATCAGCGTCAAGTCGAGAGTCTCATAGCGCCGCCTGTATGGGACGCAAGGATCGACCGGGCGCGCCCGCGCCCGCTGAAGAGACGCGGGCCTTACGTCGAGGCATCGCTGCCGTGGGTTCAGGGGCCTCAGTTTTCTACTGTCAGTCCGTTGGGTCGGCGCGGGGCATACACAAGCAGACCGCATGCGATCCAAGCCTCATCGAACGCTGCGCACCTCCTCGACCGCCATCTCGCTACCCATCACGTCAATCCCGACCGCGTCTTGTCGGTAGTCGTGCGTAGGGTCGGCATCCAGTGCATTAGCCACACTAAAACCCTAGGCGGAACTTGTGAGCGACCAGGATTGGAAAGAGACCAACACGCAGATTCTCAACCAGCGCGGAACGCCACCGCCGGCAGGCATCTTGGCGACCCTGGTTGCACTCTCTGGCCGAGCCCCCAAGCCGCTCGCCACCTTTGTCACTTCCGAGGACGACAGCACCACCTACGAGGTTGTGGGTATTACTGATGCGCACCTGATTCGCGTCGTCGGTCAGAAGCCAGAGAAGGACTGGCACGGTGGCGGCTTCCGGCAGGGTAAGGCCGAGGACGAGACGATCCAGGGCGACCTTTATCCGCTTTCGAGCCTTCTCTCGCTGAGCTATGAGCTCGACCGCGTTTACCTCGGTGAGGGCTCTTGGGCGGACTCATCCACCACCGGAAAGTGGACCGCACGATTCACTGGCGGAGGTGAGGTGACGTTCGGCAACACCGACCCCTACATCGGGTCGCTTGCTTCGGATGCGGTCGGGGTCATCGCTGATCGGCTGCGTTCTCACCTAGGTTGAGCCGTTGTCCGCCGCCGGCGACGTGCTGGCCGGCAATTGAGCCAATGCCGAGCACGCCTGCCAGGGATACGAGGCTTGCTACATCCAAGACGAACTCCTGTCGGGGGCACGCAAGAATCTCAGATTGCACGTACAGCTACCCGGACAATGGACACATCGCAGTACTGAGCGGACGTGCCTCTGCGCGCGAGTGAGTCACTCGGCCGCCTGCCAGGGACGTCCGGATCTGCCGTCATGTCATATTGCTCTATTTCTCGACCGTGACTTCGACGCGCCCCAGGTCCGCACCAGGGCCGAGCATCGATCCGGGCAACACGTCTTCCTCGCACGTGTCGTATGCATCAACTGTCAGCGCAGTCGTGCATCCTCGAAGGTATGCGAGTCTTCATCAGCAGCGTCAAGGTCTCTCTTGAGGAGGAGCGACGGGCTCTGCCCGGTCAGATCCGGGCTCTCGGTCACGAGCCTGTGATGTTTGAGGACTTCACAGCGCAGGCCGATCCGTCGCGCGAGGCCTGTCTGAAGGCCGTTCAGTCCAGTGATCTCGTCCTACTGATCCTTGGCGAGCGGTACGGCTACACCTTCCCGGAGACTGGTCAGTCGGCCACTCACGATGAGTTCATTGAGGCTCGTCGAAACGGCCAGACGATCTACGTCTTCAACAAGGCGATCGAAGCGCGCGAGGAGGAGCAGCAGGCGTTTGTCGAGGCCGTCGGAGACTATGCAAGTGGATCGTTCTGGAAGTCCTTCTCCGACACCGCCGACCTTCTTACGCAGGTGACAGCCGCGATCCGCGAGTTCGAGTCGGCTCCGTCGCCACTCACCTACGAGCCGCTTGCAGCCCAACGTTCGGTGGTCTGGCGAGGCGAGTGGGGCTCTGGGCAAGCTTGGGGCGGAGGCAGTGAGCCGACCTTCTTGGAGACGCATGTCAGCCCACTCGACAGCGCCGCTCGCTCGACCCGCGAGATGCACACATTGCCCGATGCCATCATCAGCAAGCTCAGGTCGTACGGAGCCGTGTCTTGGAGTGCGGCCGTCGAGCCCTTGGCAACCGACGACGACGTCACCATCACCGTGCCCGTACCCGACTCCCAGGGAAGTCGTCGCAGCTCAGTCCCTAGGCACTTTGCGGGGGTGCGAGTCGACAAGGGTGGGCAGGTCTCGGCATGGACGACCTTGGCCAGGGCCGACATCGGGTCGGTCGTGACTGCCGAGGAGTTGACCGCTGCTATTGGCGATCAGCTTCGGATCATTGGGACGATCAGTGTGATGTCGGGAGAGAGATTCGCTATCAGCGTGGGCCTCGGCGGCTCGATGATGATCAGTACGGGAACCTCCTCGGCCGTGTCCTTCGGGTTTGGAGGCAACGAGCCGGTCCGCATCCATCCCGACGAGAGCGTCTCGGCCGCAGCATTCGACGTGGCAGCCGACGAGGTGGCGCGAGGTCTGGCAGCACGGCTGATGAGGGCCCTCACGCGCTGAGCACAGGTCAGCCAGTTGCCTTGCGGAGACTCGCCTAGAGACGCCAATAGAGCGATACAACAACCAAGGTGCGTCTTACCGCCGCCTGCCGGCGCCGATCGATCAGTGCATCTGTCGAAGCGCGGACAACTTCTTAACGCAGTTATGAGAAACTCAATGCGCGTCTGCCCCTCGGCAGCCCTCGGATAGTCCAATTCGAAGTCGGCACTACCCCCACGTTGATGGTGCGGCTGGCCGGCCCTTGTAGCGCCAGGAGCCCACGTGTCGTACTTCAGTTGGACCCAATTCGAGTTCACTGACGTCTGGCACCAGCTCGGCAAGTGCGGCACGAGCGGCCACTACCTGCTGCCCGACGACCAACGTGCCCTCACTGAAGCGAAAGGTCGTGGTGCCCCGGACGACGAATACACCAGCTTGTGGGTCGCAGCCATGGGTCGCAGCAGGAAGTTCTGTCCCGCCGACGACGACTTCCGCGAGCTCATCGAGCATCTCGCTGTCGCAGACCCTGCGCGCCTCGACGCCTTCGCCACCGACGCGACCGGCACTGACGACCTGGTCAGTGTAAGCATCGAGAACATGCCCACGGCCTTCGCGGCTCTCGGGAGGAACCGGCCGCAGCAAGTGGTGATCGGGCTGATGTATCACTGGGGCGACGCACTCGCAGAACACGACCAGCACCCGGACCGTTTTGCGCAATGGCGAGACGCAAACCCGGGGAAATTGCCCGCGCCCCTCGACATCGCAGCTGCAGTTGCCGACGGAGTAGCCGCCGGGGTCGCGAATGCACAGGCACGCGCGCAGCACCGTGGCGGCAAGCACCTGTCTCCGCAGGACCCCCGGGTACGCATCGTCGCCGAGTTCACCGCCCTAACCTCTCCCATACTGAGGCGCCTTCCCAACCAGCGAGACGGATTGAGAAGCCGGCTGCGTGCAACTGTCCAGTCGTACCCCGACGCGTGGGAGACAGTCGTTCCTTGGGTGCTCCAAGTCGCCGGCGAAAGCCACCTGCCCACACAGGCCACGGGTTGGACGATGACCACGGACATCCAGCCCATGTTCGACCCGATACCTGCCGTGAAGGGTGTCGTCGCCGCCGACATCCAGCCGGCCGCGGACAGGGCCCGCGCCCTCCTGTCCATCCTCGAGGGTGAAGACGACCACGCGACCGCCATCGCCCGCCTCTCCCAAGAAACCGACCAGCGTCGAGAGCGGTTCCCCCGCCCACTCGCGCTACCCACCTCCACCTGGCTATCCGACCTGCAAGTCGAGGAAACCTTGCGCGAATGTGTGAGAACAGCCTGCATGGTGTTCGCAGACGACTTCGCACCAGGCCCGGCATCGGAGGAAGAGGGGCATGTGGGGTCCCTCATGACCCGTCTCATCACCGAGATCGAAGCGGTGCGAACCAGTCACGCACTGACCAGCCAGCTCGTACCTGTCGAGATGACCGGCCGCTACCGCGTCATCCCAAAAGGCGAGGAGAACACCGTCAACGCCGACTTGGCGCTTGTCATCCACATCGATGCGCCCGGCGCGCTCCGCGGCTCTCACGCCGACTTCGTTCAGGTCAAGAAGGCGAAGCTGAAGAAGGATGCGTCGTCGGCCGAGAAGTGGAGGATCGAGACCCGGCAGTTGTCATGGCTACTGGCCACCAGCCCCACCGCGGTCTACTGGCTCATCGAGAACACAGGCCTGATACGTGTCGTGCCCGCGAAGGTGCTCCTAGCCATCGCCGACGGAACTGCGCGACTCGCCAACGAGACCTTCACCATCGACTACTGCGATGTCCGGCACGCCGCGATCGACTTGCACTCCTACCTCGTCGACCTCGCGACTGGCGGATGGCTCGGCTCTCCCAACGACGACACCATTGCGCTCGCCACCGGCACGACCGGGGCCACAGGAGCACGGACGTTGTTCGAACTCTCCATCAGACGCGAGCTCGCCGTTGAGGACCGATGACCGGCAGCGCCCGGCGACGGACATGCCATCGGGAGATGCCAGTCGCTCACGCGTGTCTCGCGCACGCCAGTTCCGTTGACCGTGCGCCCCGTCCGGCCGACGGAGCCCAGGCGCGGGTGATCTAGTAAGGGCCGGGATCATCGATAGGTACTGCAATCACTCCTATGGAGACCGGCCGGGTCTGCTAACAATCAGGTTCCGAAGGACCTGTCCCATTCCGCCGCTTTCGGCGCCAGATGCCAGGCTCAGTGCGCCACATGCCGGGTGCGGGCGGCGTCCTGTTCGACGTTCTGCCCCTTTACCAGCGGGCTGACGGGATCTTCCGAGGCGCGGACTCGAGGTCCTCGAGCTTGATCCGGATGGCGCGCTTGCCGCAGCGGTACGCCGGCAGGGTGCCGGCGGCGATCCAGCGTCGGATTGTCTTGACCGAGACCGACATGGCCTCGGCCGCTTCCTCGAGGTTGAGGTAGACCGGGATGGCGGGTCGCTCAGCCATCGGAATTCACCTCGTCTCGCGTAACGGTGGCCGAGGCGAGGAAGCGACGGGCCTCGGCGACGGTGATGTAGAGCCGGCCGACTCCCTGGAAGCGGGTCCACCGTGGGCCGACGCCACGCTGGCGCCAGTCGCGGACGGTGCGCTGTGGTGTGCGGATGAGGTCGCAGAACTCCTCGAACAGGATCAGGTTGTTGTCGTCCCAGTCGTCTGGGATGCCGATGGGTGTCACCATCACGTCGCCTCTCGTCGTGGCCGCCGACGGGTTCGGCAACCGATCTGGAGAAGCAACCTCGTGCTCGGCGGTTCGGACGTCTGTGGCCGTTGCTGTCGAGACCGGAGCCTCTCCTGGTCACCTATGTCGACCGGGCCGCTCCGGGCGATCACTCGACGCGAGCAAGGTGGTCAGCGACCGATCCCGTGAGAAGTCGGCGAGGAGGTCGGGATCGGCTGGGGTGGGCGCCGTGGGCTGTCGCGGAGCGCGGCCGCCTGCAAGGCCGCCGAGGTCGGACGGTCGTTCGGTCCGTACCGGTCGATGTCGTCAGCGGCCCGCTGTGCGGCGTGCCGTGGTCCGAGGTCGGCACGGTCGCGGCTGAACACGTCGACCCATTGGCTGCGAGCGTCGTCGACGGACTCGGCGACGAGGTGGGCGGTGTTGTGGTGACGGCCCCGGGTCATGGCGACGTACGCCGAGGCGGCGCCGGTCGTCTCGCCGAGCACGAAGTGAGCGGTGCCGACGGTCTCGCCTTGGGCTCCGTAGGCGGTGGTGGTGAACGCGAGCTCGACGTGCTCGCGAACGTAACCGGCGGGGAGCGCACGTTGGCCGGCGCGACCGGTGACGAGCACGCTGCCGTCCTCGCCGATCCCGGCCACGGTCCAGGTGTCTCGGTTGGCGACAGCAAGGTCGCGGTCGTTGCGTCGGGTGGCGACTCGGTCGCCGAGACCGATCAGCTCACCACTGCGGGTGATGGGCTCACCAGGACGCTCACCAGCTTGCTCACCGAGGCGTGAACCAGCGTCCCAGCGGCGGTCGCGGATGGCTGCGTTGAGCGCACCGACCTGGTCGCGTGTGTCAGCGATGATCAACTGGTCACCATCACCAGCACGGTCGGCGCCGATGACGGCCAGGGCTGCAGTGCGTTCGACCTCGCTGGCATGCAGGACGATCTGGCCGCGCTCGAGCAGGGCGTCGAAGACCTCACCAGAGCGCTCACCAGAGCGCATAAGCAGGCTGAGGTCGGCGTACGCGGGATCGCTAAACCGGTGGACCGACTCGAGCTCATGGTGTGCTGCGGGTCGCACCCAGCGTGCGGCGAGGTCGAGGACGCCGCCGCGGCCGACGGCAGGCAGCTGGTAGCGGTCGCCGAGGAGCGCGACGGTCGCGTGTGCGCGGTCGGCGATCGCGAACAGCGCGCGGGCGGTGTCCTGGTCGAGCATGCCGGCCTCGTCGACCAAGAGGACGTCGCCCGGCAGCAGGCGTGCACGAGCGTCAGGACGGGACTCGGGCGCGGCGTCGGGTCCAGTGTCGACTCGTGACGAGTGGCCGTCTTCGTTCCAGCGGTAGCCGTGCTGGTGGATGAGCCAAGCGGCGGAGAAGGCGTCGGCGCCGACCTGCTGCTGCGCTGCCTGGGCAGCCTTGAGGGTGGGCGTGACGACCACGAGCCGACGGTCGGCGTCGTCGAGCGCGCGGCGTGCGGCCGCGAGGGTGGTGGTCTTGCCGGTGCCGGCGGCGCCCTCGATCACGAGCAGACGAGCGTCCCCGGCCAGGGCCGCGACGACGCGTCGTTGCGCCGGGTCGAGGTGCCGAATGCCGCGGAGTCGAACCGCATCTCTCACCGGCCGCGCGGCACGTGCGGCGATCGTGTCGACGAGGTCGGCTTCGACGGCGAGTACCCGTTCGGAGGTCAGGCTGCGGACGTGCTCGGGGACGTCATCGCGGTTCAGCAACGACACACATCGTGTCTGGGAACGCTCAGCGATGTCTTCGACCAGCTCGTGCCGGACCGCTCGTTCCGCGATGACGCCGACGGCGGCGATCAGTCGTTCGGCCTCGCCGCGGATGTCGTGGGCATTCCATGCCGACCGCTTGGCGCCGAGTCGGGTGAGCAGGAGGTCGGCGGCGACGTCGCGGTTGAGCCGGCCGATCTGCAGGCCCAGCTGTCTTGTCGGTTGGGTCGCCGGGTTGGTCGGTGGGGCGAAGCCGAGATCACTCAGTTCGTTGTTCCACGCAGTCACGAGGTCGGCGCCGCTGCGGGGTACGACCTTGTCGGGCCGCGCGTCCGCCCACGCGCGCCGGTCCAGGATCGGCGCAGACGCGGCCCGTGCTCCTGGCCGGAGTGCTCGGCTCGCCACGCTGCTTCGTACCGGTCGATGTTGCGGCTAATCTGTCCGGCGCGCTGGCTGAACCGGCCGGCGTACGGCGCGAGCTGCTGGATCTCGCCGTCGTCGCCGAGCGTATAGCCGCGCGCGGCGACTGCGGCCCGGAACTCCGGGTCGCACATCACGGCCGCGTGCCCGATCCCGTTGAGCGCTTCGATGCTGTCGACAACACCGACCGAGTGCAATCCACGCCACGACCCGCGCGCGAAGACGCGTGCGTTGATTTGCACGTGGAGGTGGCGGTGCGGGTCGCCGGCCCGGGAGGTGTAGTGACGAACGACAGCGGCCTCGACCTTCTCCACCGGGACCTGCACCTGCCGGCCACGGGGCCCGAGCCGCGTGGTGGCGTGCTCGGCCACCCAACCGATCACCTCGCTGGCTGCTCGATCCATCGCCGCGTCGTACGCCGCCGCGACGTCGGGATGGAGTGCGGCGGCGAGCGACCAGGACTTCGGCCCGTTGACGACGACCTCGACGAACCGCAGCGCATGCGCGTCGTCGCGCAACCGGCCCTTCGGCGCCGACGTCTCGACGTCGTAGCCGGCGACCCACCGCTCATAGGCGTCGCCGTTCAACGTCCCCCCGTGCTGAACTGCGCGAACACCGCGTCCCCCCGCCTCACCGAGACTGGTGGCGACGTGTCGCTCGGCCACCCCGGTGCCCTCGGCGAGGTAGTAGTCGTCGACTCGTGAGCGGTCCGCCTCGACGTACGAGCGCGCGGCGGATGCGGAGCCGCGGTAGAACTTGACCCCACCGTGCATCGCGCTCGTCACCGCCCGTCAGCACTCGTCACTTGACCTTGAAATGACGCTCGGCCCGCCCCGAGGGGCGGACCGATCTACGGACCTTCGTAGCATGCGTGCCGCTTGGTTTGAGGGCGTGAATGGCCTTACGGGGGAGTCGGATTCGGGACTCGTTGGAGTCCGTCACTCGTCGTCACGGCGGCGCCGATCAGGGGTTAGATCCAGTCGGGATCGAGCGGGTTGAAGATCCGGTCGATGCGGTCATGCACGTGCGGGATTGCGGCCCGGCCGACCTGCCCGCCAACCGGTTCATGCAGCCGCGCGCGAGCATCTCGTTGCCGAGCGCAGCCCGGTCTCCAAAGGCACCTCACCGGCGACCATCACCTCCCTTACGTAGCGCCACGACTCGGTGTTTGAGATGCGGCATCGGAGGGGCAGAGCCAGCACTCGATGCGGGTGTCGAAGGTCAGGGCGCGTCGATTTGGGAGCGGTCCGGCTGTCGTACGGCGAGCGGAACGCGCCCGTTCACGGACGCCGCAGTATCCGAAGCTTGTGGCAACCGGCTCCGCAGACCGGGCTGCGTCACTCAGATCCACCGGCTGCCGCAACGAGGAGATCGTCGGGATTCCAGAGCTGCTTGGCGATGTCACGGTAGAGGTTGCCGCGTTCGACGATGTCGGCTGCCTTGAACTCTTCGTGAGCATGGAAGGGCAGATTGGAGCTCTTGACGAACGCCATGAACCCGGGATTCTTCTCGTAAGCCTGAGGATCCAAGCTGGCGGCGAGCAAGTTCTGGCTGAAGTACCTCGGGCGCTTCTTGGCGTAGGTCTCGTCGTTGTAGCTGGCGTTGAACTGCTTGGGAAGGAGCAGCAAGTTACCAATTCGATTTCGGTGACGCGCGAAGTCAGCCTCGTGGCTGAACTCGTCCGTGTGCCGGTCGGGGTGGTCGGCCCAGATGTGCTCGACTTCGTACTTCACCTTCGCGCCGTTGGTCAGTTCGATGTAATTCGAGGCTTGGCCTGACTTCACGGTAATGTGGTCGGTGATGCGCGCGAGGAGCTTGTGGAGTTGGCTCCGATTTTGCTGATGGACGTAGAGGCCGTCGGTGTCGAAGGTCTCGTCGATCTTCAGCAGGTACTCGCGAAGCGATTCCGCGAGAGCATCCGGGCCGAGACCCCGGATGTCTCGCATGACGTTGAACATGGCGTACTGCATCGTGGAGTACGCCGTGGCGCGGAAGTTCCAGATGCGCCGCGCCAACAAGATGTCCGTGAAGCGACCGACCACCTCCAGCTTCCTGTTGACGCCCTCTGTGTTGTCGTTGACTTGCAAGGGCGCCAGGAGCAGCTGGTTCTGGAGCGTGAATCCGAGGTCTGAGTTGAACCGGATGAACCGCAGTGGGCTGTCCGGCTGGAAGGGGCCCGTCGACGCATTGAGGATGCGCGCGTAGTGGTGGCTGTAGAAATCGAGGTCTCCGACCACGAACTGGTAGAAGTCCACGCGGGACTTTAGTCCGACGCCGTCGTGAGATCCACGAAGCCAGCGGTGAAATTCGGTGCCGATCCGGTCCCAGTCCTCGGGGCGCGCGCCCTTCTTGCGCTCACGAATCTTCGTGGAGTACTGACTGCGAAGCCAGGTCTTGAGGAAGTCCGAGCTGGCGTCTTCAGCCTGTTCGTCGAGGTTGCGCAGGCGTTTGCGCCAGAGGTCGTTTGCCTCGGTGCGGGGCTTACCGTCCTCCATGTTCGCAAGCAAGTAGCCCTTGAGCATGTCGGCCGGGGTGAGCTTGAGGCCGCGGTCGTTCATCGTCTCGAAGATTGCGTACGCGTCATCGTCACTGTAGGCCGTGATCTGGACGAGCTGGACGCGATCCTTTAGCCAGTCGATGAAGAACGGAAGCGCCGCTTCTTTCAACTCGTCGGGGAAGAGTCCGTCTAGCTCCGCGTACCTGTCCACCAGAGTGTGCACGGACTCGGCAGCGTCCGACGGCGGCTCGTACTCGCCGGACTCGAACAAGGCCTCCATGCAGTCATTTCTGTCTGGAACATCGAGATTGAACGACTTCTCACCGAACTTCTCGGAGTAGATGAGTTCGTCGACGTTAACAACCTCACCGCGTCCCTCCTGAAGCCGCCGAAGGTACGTCAGAAACAGCGTCAGGCTCGTCAGCCGCTGCTGGCCGTCGACGACGAACGGCTGACCCCCCTTCTGCGAGATGATGATCGACCCGAGGTAGTAGCCGGGGTACTTCGCGACGTCCTTGCGGGCATGGTCCGGCTGATACAGGTCGAGGAACTTCGCGGTGAGGTCAGCGACCAGCTCGGCGATCTGCTTGGACTCCCACTTGTACTCGCGCTGGTAGTAGTCGATCGAGTACTTCTTCTTCTCAAGGACTTCAGCGATCGTCTTGGCGACGCCGTCGATGGTGCGGTCGATCTCGGTCACTGTCATCCCTACCCCGCCACGAGTTCCATGAGCTTGGAGTAACTGTCGGCTACGTCGTACTTCACTTGGCCCTCGAACTTCTTGTTGACGTCTGCGAAGAACTTCCGGGCGCACTCGATCTTCGCGTCCTCGACGCCCTTGAGCTGCAGGGTCGAGAGGGAGCCCTTCGTCTCGGCGACGAAGTACACGTGCTTGACCGAACCCTCGGTGAAGGCGATTGCCCAGTCGGGGTTGTAGTTGCCCACAGGGGTCGGGATGAAGAAGCCGCGGGGCAACTTGGCGTACACCGCGACCTCGGTGCTGGTGTCCAGTTCGGTGACGAAGTCGCGCTCGACCTTTGAGTCCGTGACGACGTAGTCGTACACGTGCTTCTTGAGCCTCTCGCCAGCCTTGGAGAAGTCCTGGGCAGTCTGGTTCTCCGTGAAGATGGCGGTGTCGAAGCGGTCCTCGAGCGCGTCGTACGCGAGATGCTCGACGATGACCGTGGCCTTCTGCTCGTTGATCAGGCGTGCGGCTTCGGTGATGAACTGCTCCGGGTTGAGGCGGAACTTGGCGAAGGTGTTCGGGTTGACCCGACCGAGGATGGCGGCGGCGGTGCGACGGGTGAGTTGGGTCTTCTCCGTGACCTCGCCCAGTAGGTCGTACTTGACCTGAGACCCGGCAGTCACCGTCTCCGTCTGGGTCGAGGTCGTGGAGACGTCGAAGCCCGTTCCCGTCGTCAGGTCGTCGGCGTCGAGTGAGTCGCGCTGCTTGCCGGCCTGGATGACGTACTGCATGGCAGCAACGTTGAGGTGGGTATCGAGCGAGGCCACACACTTTCCGATCAGCTCGGCCGAGTCGAACTCAACCTGGTACACGGCCTTGTGGTTGATCCGACCCCAGAGCTCCTGGAACTCCTTCTTCCTGAAGTTCGCCTCATTGAGTGGGATCTTCTTCGGCTTGCGGTCGTTCGTCGGCGCCGGGATGTCGATGTACAGCGTATCGACCAGCGGCCAGACGTAGTCGATCACCGGCTTGAGGACCTCCGAGGTCGGCTCCGCGAGAATCCCAGCTTCCTTGTCTTCCTTGTACTTCTGCGTCACGAGCCCGTCGTCATCGACGTAGTCGTTTCGTACGAGGTAGTTGTAAAGAGCCGTTGCGACCTGCTCCTCGACGACGCTCTCGCCGGACTCCGTGTGGATCGTTTTGCCGGTGAAGAACTTCACGCTGGCCTTGCGCGGGCGCGCCGCCAGAGACTCGGCAATCTCTTTCTGCAGCCCAGCCACAAAGTCGGTGTACGACTCATCAGTCACGACGGTGAGTTCGTTGATGTCGTGGACGGTGACGGGGTTGTCCATGCGCTCGCCGTACTGGTCCACCGCCAGCCGCAGGCCCCGCCCGATTTCCTGCCGACGCGAGATGGTGTTGTCGCTCTTCTTGAGCATGCCCATAACGAAGACGTTGGGGTTGTCCCATCCCTCGCGAAGTGCCGAGTGCGAGAATAAGAACCGCACCGGCTCCTCGAACGACAGGAGGCGTTCCTTGTTCTTGAGGATCAGGTCGTACGCCGCAACGTCCTTGGACTGCCCCTTCTCGTCGCCCGTCTTGTGCACATCGCCGTCGACGAGGCGCTTGCTCTTCTTATCGATCGAGAAGTAGCCCTGGTGCACCTCGCGGACGTCGTCTCGGCTGAGGTACGTCTTGTAGGCCGCTGTTGCTCCGTCGAGCTCCAACTCGCCGAGCACCTCCTGGACGAGGGCGGCGTACTCCTCCTCGAACAGTCGGGCGTAGTCGCCGAGGGTGTCCTCGCGGTCATAGTCGCGGTACTTGGCGACCTCGTCGATGAAGAAGAGCGAGAGGACCTTGATCTCTTGGCTGAAGAGTTCGCGCTCCTTCTCGATGTGCGCCCGGATGACCTCGCGGATCTGGATGCGCCGCTTGGTCTCCTCGGTGACGTCGCGATCAGCGAGCTGCCCGGCAGCGACGACGTCCCCACTGCTCAGCGTGACGGTGTCGTCGATCGCGCTAACGTCGGTGACCACGAGGTCCTTGTATGCCTCGATACCGTTAGCGAGATCGTGTAGTCGGGTGCCCTTGGTGACCCGCTTGAGCTGGCGCTTGATGGGACCGCCCTTGGTCTGGACTTCCAGCTCGACACGGGCGGTCGGCGGCTGGCCCTTCTTGACCTCGATCGCGTCGAGGTAGAGGTACGCGGTAGACCCGGCGAGCCCCTTGACCGTGATCCCACGCACCGCGATCTTCTTGACGAGCTTTTGGTTGTACGCGTCGAGCGCGTCGAGCCGATGGACCTTGGTGTGCTCGACCTTGTGGGTCGCGGAGTAGCGAAGCACCATCAGGGCGTTGAACCGCGACAGCGCCTCCAGCGACTTCGGAGCGCCGATCTTCTGCGGCTCGTCGATGATGACGATGGGTCGGTTGGCACTGATGACATCGATCGGCTTGCGGGACTGGAAGTCGTCCAGCACGTCGTAGATGCGCCGGTTGTCCCTCCCCGTCGCGTTGAAGGCCTGGATGTTGATGATCATGACCTGTACGCCGGCGTCAGAGCTGAACCGCTCGAGCTCTTGTAGTTGCGAGGAGTTGTAGATGAACGAGCGTGGTTTTGTGCCATAGATCTGCTGGAAGTGCTCGGCCGTGACGTCAATCGACTTCTTCACGCCCTCGCGGATCGCCACGGAAGGCACAACGATGATGAACTTCGACCAGCCGTAGCGCTTGTTCAGTTCCATGATCGTCTTGATGTAGACGTAGGTCTTGCCTGTGCCGGTCTCCATCTCGATGTCGAGGTTGGGTGCACCTGGCGCGGCCTTGCTGTCGATGACCTTCGATGCCAGTGGCAGGTTCCTGGATTTTTGAACTTGGTGGAGGTTGGCGAGCACCTGAGGCGGGGACAGCTCGATCTCGGCGTTGCGCAGCCCTGAGTCGGGAGTCGTCCTGGTCTCGAATAGTGCGGGCGTGGCGCTCGGTGTCACCATGCCAGGGTCGATTCTGTAGGACATGCCCGTACGTCGGGGCTGACCGGCGAACACCTCGACGACCGCGTCGACCGCGTCGGTCTGGTACGGCTGGATCTTGAACTGAAGTTTCATCGGCTCAAATGGCCTTGACTTCGGTGGCAGGCGAGAGTTCCTTGAAGACCTGCTCAGCATTGATTCGAGCGGCATCGGAAGTGAATGCCGAGTCTCGGAAGACGGCCCTGAGCGGCTGCCGCTTCGCCAAAGAACGCACCAGCGCGGGGCTCACTTGATCGTCGAAGCAGGCAACGAGCGAATCATCCTCGATTACGAAAACCTTGCAATCGTCCAAGTATTCCAGTTCTATGGACATAGTCAGGTCGAGCCCCCAATCAAGTAGGACCTGGAACAGCAGATCCTCCATTGTTCGATCAGCTTTGACGCTGCTCTCAAGACCAGCAAGTGCTTGCTGGTCGGTCTCGTCTGGTGTCTGAAGGACGTCCGCCATATTGGTGGTGTCCACACTCAAGACCCGAAAGCCGAGATCCGGCGACCCCAACTCCGGAGCAATTGCCTGCCGCGTTCGGGTGGCGGCACGACGCAAGCGCTCCTTCGCGACGTCGGCGATCGTCCTGTAGCCGGCATGCGCCGCGGGGGTACCGGGCGCGCAGCGTTCGCCCAGTTGCACAAGGACATAGGTCCGACGCCCTTGAGTCTCGGCGTTCAGTTGCATCACCGCCTCCCCTACCGATCCTGATCCAGCGAAGAAGTCGAAAACGATGGCCTCAGGGTCGTTCCAGGTCGCTGCGCGGATGAGGTACTTGAGAAACGACGTTGGTTTCGGATAACTCATAATTCCCTCGACGCCGAACAGCTCGATCGCTTCTTCGTAAGCGTCCTCGTTCGTGCCGGCCCCGACCCCCTTGTCGATGAGCGTCGACGGCCGCTTCACCTTCGAAGCCTGGTCATGTCTCAGTGCGTTGAACCCAAACTTCTTGGAGAGTGCGACACGACTCCCCAGGGCGAGTTCCTGGTCCAGCTTGTCTTGACCCCACACGAATGGTCCCTCGACTACGATTTGAGTCGACACCACGCTATTTGTGACCTCAAACGGATCACCGAACGCGAGCGCCGAGCTACCTTCGCCATAGCGACCTGCCGAGTAGTGACCGTCCGGAAGCGTTGTTTCCACCGTCCACTCGGGGAACCGGAGCACCTTGTGCGCGTTGGTTCGCTTAGCAAGCGGCTGCCACTTGTCGGTGTAGGCCGCCTCGCCCACCAGCTCCGCCTCATCGATGTCGCGCGCGAAGCACACAACGTACTCAGTCATGCTGCGAACGGTCCTTGAAAGGTGACTGCCCTTGCGCTTCTTGATCCAGGTGAAAGTCGCGACGTGATTGGCAGTCCCGAATATCTCCGCCATCAAGGAGGTCAGATTTGCGAGCTCAGCGTCGCTGATGCTCACCATGATTAGGCCGTCAGGACGCAAGAAGTTGCGAGCGAGCTTGAGACGCGGCGCCATCATGCTTAACCAGTCTGAGTGGAAGCGGCCATTGGTCTCCGGGTTGGCGACCAGCCGCTCACCGGACTCGGTCAGCCTCCCCGAGCGCAGCAAGTACTCCCGTGTCGACTGAGCGAAGTCGTCGTCGTAGAGAAAGTCATTCCCAGTGTTGTATGGCGGGTCGATGTAAATGACCTTGACTTTGCCGAGGTACGACTCTTGGAGCAATTTTAGTGCATCGAGATTGTCGCCCTCAATGAAGAGGTTCTTCGTGGTGTCGAAGTCCACAGACTGTTCACGAACCGGCCGCAGTGTTTTTGCTATTGGAGCATTCGCCGCGAACGCTGCTGCGCGCTTCCCGGGCCAGTCCAGCTGGTATCGCTCCTGCGGGCCTTCGACGACGTGGTCAGACAATTCCTGACGCAGAAGATCGAAGTCGACCGCGACTACCGGGTTCCCTTCCCGATCGAGGGTCTCGGTGATGACGCCTGGGAATAACTCGATGATCTTGGCAACGTTGCTCGCCGTCAAATCCGGCGACGTCATTCGGAGCTTCTCCACAATGGTCCTCAGTTCGCGTCGCCCGTGGCCGGGCTGGGGGTCGGGCTCGTGACGTCCACGAGCATTGCTTGCTTGGTCTTTAAGGTTCGTCGCAGCTCGACCTTTCGATTGAGCTGAGGTTCGTTCCGGAGCTTCCGCTCCGAGGCAGCGATCTCGCGCTCGAGCAACCTAACGGTCGCTAGTCTGCCGATCACGTCTGACACAGTTTCCCCAGCGCGCGACGCGACAGGCGTCAATGGCTGTAGCAGCGCGGTGTACAGACTGGTCAAATCGATGGCTGTCGGAAGGGGAAGTCGGTCGACGGATGCCGGTTGCCAAGCGGTGCTGAAGTAGGGGCCTATTTTCGGGGCACCGGTGCCAAGTTGCTTGTGAGCAGCGACCATGCGGGTGGTGCCTTCAGGGCCTTCGCCCCGGTTAATCTCGAAGACAATTGGCGTGCGGACCGCCTTGTCGATGGCAACGAGCACGCTCTCCGCAACGTCGTCGTCCTTAGCTGCGATCGTGAACACCTGAATTTCTCGCACATCCACGCTGCCCGGGAGGTTCATCGTGGACTCTGCGAGCTTGTAGGCCCAGGTGATCCGTCGTACGTCGGAGACGAAGCGTTCCTTCACCGTTGATCCGAGACTGGTGTGCTCGTAGAACTTGGTCTTCGGTACGACCCGCCCGAACTCTGCCGCTTTGGGCCACCTGTAAAGGAGCGCCGTCATACGCTCCCCTGCTCCGGATCAACGACCGCCAAGAAGGCGATGAGCTCGAAGTCCTCGACGCCGCCGATGGCCTGGCTGAGGGCTGTCGTCGGGCCATCGGTGAAGAGGCTGTCCAGATCGCGTTCGTCAGTGACCTCAATCATCGAGCGGATCGCCGCCGTGAGCAGTTCGGAGTACCTGCCCATCTCGGCACCTTCGCCGGTGGCGGCGTTGAACACACGCGTGACCGCATTGACCGGTTCGTCGTACGGGCGGCACCCCGCACGGATCACGTCGAGCAGGTGCTTTACCTCAGTGTGGTCAGCAATCACATTGCCACCCTCGTCCAGGTAGACGAGATAGTGCGGGTGCAGGCGATTGCCGCGATCGATGCTGTCATCGGCATCCACGTTGCGCAGCGCAAAAATGACCCCTGGCTTGAGTCCCTTAGCCCGGTCAGACGGGACGACGGCGTGGAGCCCCTTCGGGAGCGTGTCGAGTGCGCCGTGCTCGTTGATGTACCCGAGTAGGTCCATCCGGAAGTCATTGAGGCCGAGGTCAGTGATGGAGACGCCGGCGCGGACGTCCTCGAGCTCGATGACCTCGTCTTGGAGCTTGCGTAGCTGTTCCTTGCGGTAAGCCGCATCAGCGCTTGCTGGGTCAAGGATGTTGTCGTCGCCAACGGCGGCGAGGTCTGCGATGACCATCCGGTTCTCGACGCGTTCTTTGAGGTTGATGTATTCGTCGAGCGAGATGTCGGGCCAGAAGTTGACGAGCTGAATCTGCGCGTTGGTCGAGCCGATGCGGTCGACGCGGCCGAAGCGCTGGATGATGCGCACCGGATTCCAGTGGATGTCGTAGTTGACCAAGTAGTCGCAGTCCTGGAGGTTCTGACCTTCGCTGATGACATCTGTGCCGATGAGAACCTCGAGTTCGGCGGTCTCCTTCGGCATGGTGAGGTGGCGCTGCTTCGAGCGGGGCGAGAACAGCGTCAGGACCTGCTGAAAGTCGTGGCCGGGGCCGAGGGTTGTCCTGGCTGCGTGCGCGCCTCCGGTGATGATCGCGCTCTCCAGGCCCGCCTTGCTGAAGTAGGGCGCGAGCTCTCGGAAGAGGTAGTTGGCCGTGTCGGCGAACGCGGAAAAGATGAGCGCCTTGCGGTTGTGAGGGTTGATCGGGTTGGCGGCCTTGTCCTCAATCAGCTGCCTAATCCGCTGGAGCTTGACGTCGTGGTCGGGCGTGACCTTCTCCATCTCCTCCAACAACTCGCGGAGGGTTTCCCGGTCATGCCAAAGGTCGCGCTGCCAGGACTCGAGGTCGATGTCTTCGAGGTCGATCTTGATCTTCTCGCCGAAGGTCAGGGCTTCGACATTGGCGTCATCTTCGTCATCGACGTCGAGGTCGAGGTTGGCGAAGTCGACGTCCAGTTCTGACATCGCGCCAGCGCGCGTTTCGAGCCGGCCGAGCGTCTTGTCGACGGCGCCCTCAATCTTCCCGACGGTGAGCCTGAAGGCTTCCACCGAGCTCTCCAACCGCTTGAGCAGATTGACCGTCATGAGTTTCTTCAGGCCTTGCTCGCGACCGAGCTGACCGAGGTTGGACCGTGCCGTGCCGCCCTTGACGTTGTAGAGGTCTTCGTACTTGCTGAGCCTGCTCGGGAAGACATAGGCGAGCGGGGTGTAAACCGCGAGCGTCAGCGCCTGGATCTGTTCAAAGATCTCGTTGAAGGTAGCGACGCCGGGCAGGTCGGTGAGGGGCGCGCGGATCGAGACCGGTGGGAGCCGCTCGGGGAACGCTCCGATCTCGGTGGTGTCGTAGAAGGCCTGGATGTGTTTCCGTGATCGGGCGATAGTCACTGAGTCAAGGAGCTCGAAGAAGTCGAAGTCGAGCATCTTGAGGATCCGGTCGGTGGTTCGGGCCTCGGGTGGCAGTTTCGACCAATCGTTGAAGACCCGTTGCGCGTCGCTGAACACCTTCTCGACTGTGGTAGACAGGTTGAGATGCTGGGCGAGGTTCTCCGACTCGCCCTCGTAGGCGAGCTGAAGCTGATTCTTCAGGTCATTGAACCGGTTGTTGACCGGTGTTGCCGACAGCATCAAGACCTTGGTCTTGACGCCTTCGCGGATGACCTGGCGCATGAGGCGCTGATACCGGGACTCCCTCTCTTCCGCGTAGTCGGCGTTGCGGAAGTTGTGCGACTCGTCGATCACCACGAGGTCGTAGTTGCCCCAGTTGATCCGGTCGAGTCGGAGCCCCATCGACTCGCCGCGAGTGCGCGAGAGATCGGTGTGTGCGAGTACGTCGTAGTTGAACCGATCGCTGGCGAAGATGTTCGTCGTCAGGTTGGCGTTGTAGTTGGTCCAATTCTCCGAGAGCTTCTTTGGGGCGAGCACGAGGACGGACTTGTTGCGCAACTCGTAGTACTTGATGACGGCGAGCGCGGTGAAGGTCTTACCGAGGCCAACGCTGTCCGCGAGGATGCAGCCGTTGTGGGTCTCCAACTTGTTGATGATGCCGGTGGCGCCATCTCGTTGGAAGCTGTAGAGGCTCTGCCATACCTGGGTCTCTTGGTAGCCAGTGCGGTCGTTGGGGAGCACGTCCTCGTTGATGTCGTCGAGGAACTCGGCGAAGAGGTTGTAGAGGATCAGAAAGTAGATACGGGCTGGAGAGTTCTCGGCGTACACGCTGGCGATGTGCTCGACGACCGCGTCCGTCACGTCGTCGAGCTGTGTTGGGTTGTTCCAGATCTGGTCGAACAGCGCGATGTACTGCGACGTCATCGGAGTGTCGTCAATCCGGTGCACCATGTTCGAGACCGCGTTGCCCCGTTCGTAGCCCAGGTCCGCGGTCGTGAAGCCCTGGAGCGGCATGTACGCGGACTTGTCGTCCACGACGGCGAACTGTTGCATCGGGTTGCCGGTGGAATTTGATCGAAACCGGACCTTGCGCCGGACCCACTCAGCGCACTCCTTCGCGATCGCACGCTGGGTGAGCTTATTGCGGAGCCGAATCTCGAACTCGGAGCCGTAGAGGCTCGATTCGCCGCTGCCGGCTGCGGGGATAAAGAACTCCCGGCGTTCCTTACGCAGCTTGTCAGTGACCTTGTCTGTGACGAAGGAGGGCGAGGTGAAGATGAACTCCAACTCTCCCACCTGCTCGAGCTCCTTACGGAGCGACTCGAAGGCGAAGATCGAGAACGTCGACGCCGCGATGCGAACCTTTGAGCCCGGCGTGATCTCGCTCTTGAGATCGTCCCCCAGCAGCGTGTTGAGGTTGTCGATGATCTTCACTGGTCGACCTCCGTTCCCGAGGTCTCGTCGGCACCCGACCGGCGAACCCAGGCGTCAACTTCGGTCACCTGAAACTTCCAGAGCCGGCCGACCCTATGGGCTGGCATGTCCTTCTTGGCAATCCAGGTGTAGATGCTGTCCTTGGTCACGCCGAGGTGCTCGGCAATCGCGTCAGCAGACACCCACGGCTCAGTCACACCCAGCAGGCTAGCCCGATGTCGGCCGGTCTTTGCCGGTTACGGCGGAAGGCGATCGAGGCATCGACGTTGGCGGGGCCATTCTCTGGATCGCCGACGACGGGACGGTGTTCGGCACCTGACAGAGCGGAAGCGCCTCGACTGAAGCCCTCGAGCTCATCCCTTTCCCCACCAGTCCCCGTAGGAGCCGATCTCGAAGACGACCGGAACACTCCAGAATGCACAGCAACCGCAGGCTGACCTGCGGTTTCTTCAGCGGAGCCGACGAGACTGGGACTCGCAACCCCCTGCAGCAACACTGGATCCCGAACCGGCATCGCAGCGGGCGGCCGCGACCTACCTCTCACCCACCTGCACATGGCTGCGGCCACCCAAACATCGACGGGAGCGGCCGGGATTGTTTCTGGCTAGCTGCCGCCTGTGCCGGTGAGCTCTGCAACCGCCGGTCCGTTTAATCGCGCTGGCACGGATACCGCAATGGTGAGTCACCTCTGTGCCGCGTTCGCAAGAGGCTTCACGATGGCTGGTGAGACGCCGCGGCTCGTCGAAGCTTTGCGAAAGCCCCTTGAGGCCCTCCCGAGCTGATCCTGCTCGAGTGGTCTCCTCAAGACGCGTGCGTGCTACTTGCGCCCATGTGGTCGCCTTAGTTCGGTCAGGCGTCGCCTGGTCGGTGTTTTCGGCATGCCTTGAAGGTTCAAGGGTGGGTCGAGGCGGCGCAGCACGTCTTCTTCTAGTCGTCCCAGGGTGTCTGCGTCGTCGAAGGGCACTGCGATCACCTGGAGGTGATCGCTCATCCACGACGTAAGTCGGTCTTCGTCGATCGTCTCTTCCTGCCGCGCGTGGGCTAGTACGGAACCAAGCGTGCGTCGGAACGTGGAGAACTCGTGGCGCCCGCCTAGGTGCATACCGGAGATCCGTGACCATAAGGTGTTGGACGAGCGGCGACCGCTCGGCCAGCGGGTCGCTCCGGCTAGGCCTGCGTAGATGAGGCCCGGTTGGAGCGGGAGTCCCAGACCTAGAGATAGGTCTCGCGCGCCGTCTGAGTCGACCCACCAGCTGTACAGCCCCGGCACCTTCAGTCCCGCTGCACCGCGGGAGACGAACTCGCCGGGTGTGAGGGTTGAACTGGCGTCCGCGAGGCGCTCGCAGAACCCGGCAGCCGATCGGTGAGCCATGATCACCTTGGTCGATGGATCCTCGTCGTGCTTCTCTTCGGCGTGCGCCGATGCCTCGCTGTACCACGCCAAACGTTGTCCCATCGGAAGACCAGCGAGCGGCTCATGTATCGAGGCGCCCTTCGACGCGAGCGCGCTTCGGAGCGCATCGACGTACGTCGACCCGGCGTGGATCTCGATGACATGAGCATCGAGGTCTCCGACGAGAAGGGCGAGACGCTCAACCACCCAAGAGCCCCAGGCGCGCTGAAACGAAGGCGGTGTATCGGGGAGGTAGCGATCGTATGGTGCCAGCCACTCGTCTGGACGGACGAGGCCATGCTCAGCGGACAGGATGAACCACGGCAGACCAGAACGCTCCGCGTAGCTGCGCTCCTTCTGGAACAACGGGGACACATACAGGTCGCGAGCTGCCGCCGGAGTGGTGCGCTTCCGCTTCACGCACGCGACAGGAGCAGCGTCGGAGTGACCTCACCTACGACGGAAACAGGTCTCTCGGGGACCACGACAGCCGATGGTGGGGCGACGCCTTGCTGCCCGCTCACACGCTGGAAAGTGACTTCCCGCCCGGGGATGAGGTTGGTCACGGCGTAGCCGGCCGAGCGCCACGCATTCACGTGCGGCCGGTCTCCGGACCACCAGGCCCGGTGGTTCGTGGCCGAGGCGGGCAAGCCGCCGACCAAGGCTGCCAACTCCTCCCAGGTGTATCGAGCGGAGTCTCCGGCTGCACTCAACGCGCGACTTAGCAAGTTCCAGTCAGCCATGCCACCGAGTCTTCCTCGAACTGGCGCGCTCCGGTAGCGACATCCAGTCTTACGGGCTGCAGCGGCTCGGGTCGTGTGTTTCCCCAGTTCCGCCAGATGATCGACTCAGGCGCTGGCGAGGACGTGCCGATACGCACGACCTCGGAAAGTAGGTGTGCGGGCTGAGGGCGGGACTATTGCCTGACTGCCCTATTGGTAAGCCAACCTTCCCTAATTGGCCTCCGGGCGCTCGAGGATCTCAGCAAGGGCGACGGCTTCGGGAAGTGTCCAGGTCGCCGCTTCCTGCTCGAGGAGCTCGGACCAACCGGGGGGCGCTGTGTCGGCGCGAGTGGCCGCTTCTGAGCGCAGTTTCAGCGCCAACGTGCCGACGCGCATCAGCACCGGAACGTTGAGGTGGCGAGCGGCGACGACGGTCTCGCCGACGATCGCGGCCGCCGCGGTCTTCGACAGACTGACAGCTCCTGCCGCGGCATGGGCCGCGAGAAGCATCTCGGTGCGCTTGGCCGCGCTAGCCGCGGCGAGTCGAGGGCTTCCGGTCTCCCGGTAGGCGGCGAGATGTGTGTGCGTGCGAATGATGACCTCGGTGGCGACCATACCGAGACCGGGTGTCAGGAGGCCTGAGCGCAAGTTGAGACCGCTGCCGCGGTGGTTGCCGGCATAAGCCTCTTGGCCGAACGCGCGCAGCTCTCGATCGGGCATGTCGCGGAGGAGTGTCCATCCCGGCAGCGGGAGGCTCATCGGCGTGACGAAGTCGGCCACCCAGTGCTTGAGCAGCTGCGTGAGCGCGAGCGGCCATTCGACCTGTGGGTAGCGCGTCCCGAACGGCGTCGTTGTCGACTCCCTGACGAACCGCTCGCCGTACTCCCAGTAAGTGCCCTCGAAGGTGCCGGTGCGGACTTGATTGAGTGCGTTGAAGAAGCGGCCGACGTCGTGACCGGCCGAAAGGCCGCGGTGGGCCGGCCCGCCGAACTTGGAACCCATGTAGTCGATGGGCATGCCCTCGGCGTCTTGCTCCCAGCGAGTGACAAGGTCAGTCCTCTTCAACCAGGACAGACCTTCTAGCACGGCTGCGTCAAGCTGGGTGTTGTAGACGTTTCCAAGCGCGCCGATCAGGCCCGCTACCCCGACCACAACAAGGTCGCCGCGCTCCCACTTCAGTCGCTGGGCGGCCCGCCACTCCTCGAGCTGACGGATGGCAGTCGGGTCGAGGATGTCGGCCAGTTCCGCTTCACCCCACGCTTCGGTGCCGCGGCGCAGGTGGTTGTGCTTGGTGAGCGCGTCGTACCCGAGTCCGGAGGGAGCCTGCGCGATCCGGTCGACCGCACTCTGGTCGAGCGGTGCTCCGTCTAGGGCCGCCGCTGCCAGTGCCTCGATGTCGCCGAGGTCGCGGCCCAGAGCATCGAGGTTCTCGATGTACGTGTGATCGACCGGGGACGGCTCGTGGCCACGGTCGTCCTTCGGCGCCGTCACGCCGCGACCTCTTCGAGATCTTGCGCCAAGACGGCAACGCCTTCAGCGAGGGTCTCCGTTGCCTTCTTCTCGTCCTCGAGTTCGTCGAGCTCGACGAGCAGCTTCTGCAAGTCTTCGTCTTCGGGGCCCGTGACACGCTGCTTGAGGCGGTCAGCGACGGCGCGGAGGCGGACGACGCGATTCTCAGCCTCGAGCCGCTGCTCACGCTCTGCGTCGACCTCCGCCTGCTTGGTCTCGAGCTGGGTACGCAGGCTTTCGATTCGCTCAGCGAGGGCGGCGATGGTCTGACCCAGGTTCGCGACGCGTTCGCGCATGCTGACGATGACAGCCTTGGCGGCCTCTTCGTTGCCGTCGACGTCGCGTAGGACGAGCTGGGTGACGACGTGAAGTTTGACTGCGTCGGCGGCCACCTGGGCGACAGTGAATCCCGTGGCCCGGCCTCCGAGCGCGGCAGCGCCGGCGCCGGCTGCGCCGGTGACGCCGGTGATGAGCGCGGCGCCCCCGGCCATGCCAAGCCCACCGGCGGCGATGGACCCGCCGCCAAGGGCGGCCATCCCAGCGGTTGTGGCGACGGCCCCCGAATAGCCGAGAACAATCGTGCCGTAGGCGCCCGCGATTGCCGGGGCCGCGAGTCCGCCGGTCAACACGCCGAGGCCCAGGCCCGCTCCTGCCAGGAGGCCGTACTTGATCCATGACCCCGTCCGGGACAACTTCTTGATCGCTTCCTTGTAGGCGGTTTCCACGGCGGCGAGGTCTTCGGGGTGCAGTTGGTCCATTGCCCGGTGCGCCTCCGAGAGGCACTCAACTCGGGCTGCCTTGTTCCATTTCCCGTCGGTCCATGGCTCGAAGCCGTACAGGTCGATAAGGAGCAGCAGGGCCCGTGAACGCTTCGCGACGAGCGGGGAGAGCTTGGGTGCCGCGTCCTCGAGCGCTTCAAAGTCAGCGCCCTGGCCGTCGCCGGAGAGGGACCTAACGGCGACGGCGACGTCGGGCGACCAAGTTGCGTCCGTGCGCTGGAGGATGGACTCGACCACCGCAGTTCGAAACGAGTTCCGGGTATCGCGCTTGGCCGGCAAGTGATGGCCTTTGGACGCGGCGATGTCCCGCTGGATCATTCGGTACTGCCAGGCGGTGAGGATGAAGTCCTCGTCAGGGGAGAGTTCGAGCTTCTTCTGTACCTGCGCAGCGTCCATGCCGCAGACGCTAGCCTCAACCCCGACGCTCGCGGAACGGCGACTGGGCCTTCGAGGGTTGAGTCGCCCGTGAACAACTGAGGCCCTCTCAATCAGCACCCGAAAGACGCCACGGAGACGGAACCGCTGCCGCGGATGAGGAGACGACTCCCGGGCGTCAGTACATCGCACGAAGCGGTGTCCCGCGTCCGGGTTGAGCTACCGCGCGAGCCGGCGGCACGCCGATCTGCCCCGATTCCCTCGCGTTCAGGCTGCGGGCCTCGGATCCCTCATCGGACCCGTAACGCGTCCAAATGTTCCGGCGGCACCGATCTACTGCCGACTAGGGCGGTGCGCCCCATCTTTCCCCCACCAGTCCCCCTAGAGCCCGATCTCGAAGTCCACCGGAACACTCCAGAAATGGAAGAAACCGCAGGCTGACCTGCGGTTTCTCTGGTGGAGCCTACGAGACTCGAACTCGCAACCCCCTGCTTGCAAAGCAGGTGCGCTACCAATTGCGCCAAGGCCCCGTGAGCGCTTGGCGCTCGAGGTGGGCTCAGGCCTTCTCGACGGTGTCGGTGGCCTCGGCCCAGAGGGCCTGCTCGTTCTTGCCCTCGTCCATCTTCTTCTTCGCCAGGACCGCGCCGGCGGCAGCGAGGGCGACCAGCAGGAGCTTCTTCATGGACTCTCCTCGAGAGCGGAGCGAAGGGGATGGAGTGGGCCTAGGAGGACTTGAACCTCCGACCTCTTCCTTATCAGGGAAGCGCTCTAACCGTCTGAGCTATAGGCCCGTGCACGCCGCAAGCGGCGACGCCGAAGGTTACCTGACCGCGGTCAGGCCGTGCCAATCGAGGTCGCGACTCACTTCTCGTCCTCCGCGAGGGTCACCTCGATGCCGCCCAGGAGGGCGGCCGCGAGGTTGTAGAGGAAGGCGGTGAGGGTCGCGATCGCGGTCAGCAGGATGACGTCGACCACCGAGACGAGCAGCGTGAAGCCGAGCACCCGCGACATGCCGACGTAGTTGGTGACGTCGAAGGACGAGTTGCCGCTGTCGCCCTCGACGATGCTGCCGACGGCGGAGTTGATCGAGTCCCACACGCCGGCCGCGCCGAGCACCGACCACACCATGAAGATCGCGACGAACGTGACCACACCGAAGGCGACCGAGAGCAGGAACGCCGTCTTCATCACCGACCAGGGGTCGATGCGGGTCAGCCGGAGGCGGGCGCGGCGCGGCTGGCGGCCGGACGCACGCCGGGCGCGGCTGCTCCGCCCCGACGACGGTCCGGCGTTGGCCCGGTGCTCCTCAGCGGCGCTGGACAGCGTGTCCTGGAGCCGACCGGTCAGCGACCTCTTGGCGGGCTCTCCGCCGGAGGTGCGGCGGGGCGTCGCGGTGCGTTCCGACATGGATCACTCCTCGGTGTCGTCGTCGGAGGGGGCTGCTTCCACAGCGTCCTGACCATCGATTGTTGCACCGTCGACCACGTCGGGCGATTCCGCAGCGGCCTCGCGGGCGGCTGCCTCGACCTCGGCGGCGCTCTCGGCGGCCAGCTCCTCGACCTCCTCGTCCTCGCGGGCCTCGACCGACCGGGCGACGACGGCGACGGTGTCGCCCTTCTTGGGCGTCACGAACTTCACGCCCTGGCTGTCGCGGCCGGTGGCCCGGAAGTTGGCGTCGATGGGGCTGCGGACGACCTGCCCGCCGCTGGTGATCGAGAGGACCTCGTCACCCTCCTCGACGATGAACGCGCCGACCAGGCCGCCGCGGTCCTCGTTGGCGAGCTTGACCGCGCGGATGCCGACGCCACCGCGGTTGGTGGTGCGGTAGTCGGTGATCCGGGTGCGCTTGGCGTAGCCGCCGTCGGTGATCGTGAAGACGTACTGCTCCTTCACCTCCGGCAGGTCGCCGGCCTCGATGGCCTCCGGCGACGCACCTTCCTGGACCAGGCGGGCCTCGGCGGCCTCCTCGGCCGCGACCTGGGCGGCGCGGATCACCGAGAGCGAGAGCACCGAGTCGTCGTCGTGCTTGAACTTCATGCCGCGCACGCCGCCGGTGGCGCGACCCATCGGACGCAGCTGGTCGTCGTCGGCGCGGAACCGGATCGCCTGGCCCTTGCGGGAGACGAGCAGGATGTCGTCGTCGGCGTTGACCAGCTCGGCGCCGATGAGCTCGTCGTCGTCCTCGCGGAAGTTGATCGCGATCACGCCGGCCTGGCGCGGGCTGTTGTAGTCGCCGAGCTTGGTCTTCTTGACCAGGCCGGTGCGGGTGGCCAGGACGAGGTAGGGCGCCTGGTCGTAGTCGCGGATCGCCAGCACCTGGGCGATGTCCTCGTCGGGCTGGAAGCTCAGCAGGCCGGCGACGTGGCCGCCCTTGGCGTCGCGTGCGGCCTCGGGGAGGTTGTAGGCCTTGGTGCGGTAGACGCGACCGGCCGTGGTGAAGAACAGCAGCCAGTGGTGGTTGGTGGTGGCGATGAAGTGCTGGACGACGTCGTCGCCGCGCAGCGTCGCGCCGCGTACGCCCTTGCCGCCGCGCTTCTGCAGCCGGTACTGGTCGGCGCGGGTGCGCTTGGCGTAGCCGCCGCGGGTGATGGAGACGACCAGGTCCTCGTCGGGGATCAGGTCCTCCATCGACAGGTCGCCGTCGGCCGCGATGATCTGCGTACGCCGGTCGTTGCCGTGCTTGTCGACGATCTCGGTCAGCTCGTCGGAGATGATCTGCCGCTGGCGGGCCTCGTTGGCCAGGATGTCCTCGAGGTCGGCGATCACGCGCTCGAGCTCGGTGAGGCGGTCCATGATCTTCTGCCGCTCCAGGGCGGCGAGGCGGCGCAGCTGCATCTCGAGGATGGCGTTGGCCTGCACCTCGTCGATCTCGAGCAGGCTCATCAGCCCGCTCCGCGCCTCCTCGACGTCGGGGCTGCGGCGGATGAGGGCGATGACCTCGTCGAGGGCGTCGAGCGCCTTGGCCAGGCCGCGGTAGATGTGCGCCTGGCGCTCGGCCTCCGCGAGGCGGAAGCGGGTGCGCCGCTGGATGACCTCGATCTGGTGGGTGACCCAGTGCGAGATGAACTGATCGATCGGCAGGGTGCGCGGCACCCCGTCGACCAGCGCCAGCATGTTGGCGGAGAAGTTGCTCTGCAGCTCGGTGTGCTTGAACAGGTTGTTGAGCACGACCCGGGCGACGGCGTCGCGCTTGAGGATGATGACCAGGCGCTGACCGGTGCGTGAGCTGGTGTCGTCGCGGACGTCGGAGATGCCCTGGATCCGGCCGGAGTCGGCGAGCTCGGCGATCTTGAGCGCGAGGTTGTCGGGGTTGACCATGTAGGGGAGCTCGCTGATGACCAGCATCACCCGGCCCTTGGCGTCCTCGTCGATCTCGACGACGGCCCGCTGGCTGATCGAGCCGCGCCCGGTGCGGTAGGCCTGCTCGATGCCCTGGCGGCCGACGATCAGCGCGCCGTTGGGGAAGTCGGGGCCCTTGATCCGCTCGAGGAGGGCGTCCAGCAGCTCCTCCTTGGTGGCCTCGGGGTGCTCGAGCGCCCAGATGGCTCCCTCGGCGACCTCACGCAGGTTGTGCGGCGGGATGTTGGTCGCCATGCCGACCGCGATGCCGGCCGAGCCGTTGACCAGCAGGTTGGGGAAGCGGCTGGGCAGGATGGTCGGCTCCTGGGAGCGACCGTCGTAGTTGGGCTGGAAGTCGACGGTGTCCTCGTCGATGTCGCGCACCATCTCCATCGCCAGCGGCGCCATGCGGCACTCGGTGTATCGCATGGCGGCGGCGGAGTCGTTGCCCGGCGAGCCGAAGTTGCCCTGGCCGTTGATCAGCGGCGCGCGCAGCACCCAGGGCTGGGCGAGGCGGACCATGGTGTCGTAGATCGCCGAGTCGCCGTGGGGGTGGTACTGACCCATCACGTCGCCCACGACGCGCGAGCACTTGGAGAAGCCGCGGTCGGGGCGGTAGCCGCCGTCGTACATCGCGTAGAGGATGCGGCGGTGCACGGGCTTGAGCCCGTCGCGCACGTCGGGCAGCGCGCGCCCGACGATGACGGTCATCGCGTAGTCGATGTAGGACTGCTGCATGAGCGTCTGCAGCTCGATGGGCTGCACGCGGTCGGTGCCGCCGTCGCCGGGTCCGCCCGTGAGGTCGGTGGGGATCTCGGTCATCTCGTCTTCTCTCCTGCGTTCTATCGATGTCTAGGTCAGTTCTTAGATGTCTCTAGAGACCTAGATATCGAGGAATCGAACGTCCTTGGCGTTGCGCTGGATGAACGAACGGCGCTGCTCGACGTCCTCGCCCATGAGGATCGAGAAGATCTCGTCGGCCTGGGCGGCGTCCGCGAGGGTGACCTGCTTGAGCAGGCGCGCGTCGGGGTCCATCGTGGTCTCCCACAGCTCGTCGGCGTTCATCTCGCCGAGACCCTTGTAGCGCTGGACCGGGTTCTCCTTGGGGAGCTTCTTGCCCTGCGCCTGGCCGTCGGCGAGCAGCGCGTCGCGCTCGGCGTCGGAGTAGACGAACTCGTGCTCGGCCGGCTTGTTCCAGCGCAGCCGGTAGAGCGGGGGCTGGGCCATGTAGACGTAGCCGTGCTCGATCAGCGGCCTCATGAAGCGGAACAGCAGCGTGAGCAGCAGCGTGTTGATGTGGTGGCCGTCGACGTCGGCGTCGGCCATCATCACGACCTTGTGGTAGCGCAGCTTCTCGAGGCTGAACTCCTCCTGGATGCCCGTGCCGAGCGCGGAGATGATGGCCTGCACCTCGGCGTTGGCGAGCACCTTGTCGATCCGGGCCTTCTCGACGTTGAGGATCTTGCCGCGGATCGGCAGGATCGCCTGGATCCGCGGGTCGCGTCCCTGACGCGCCGAGCCGCCGGCGGAGTCGCCCTCGACGATGAACACCTCGCACTCGGCGGGGTTGGTCGACTGGCAGTCGCTGAGCTTGCCGGGCAGGCCGCCGCCGCCGAGGAGGCCCTTGCGGTTGCGAGCCAGCTCGCGGGCCTTGCGGGCGGCGAGGCGCGCGCTGGCCGCGGCCTGCGACTTGCGGACGATCTCGCGACCCTCGGCCGGGTTCTGCTCGAGCCAGGCGCCGAGCTGGTCGTTCATGACCCGCTGGGTGAAGCCCTTGGCCTCGGTGTTGCCGAGCTTGGTCTTGGTCTGCCCCTCGAACTGCGGCTCGCCGAGCTTGATCGAGATGATCGCGGTGAGGCCCTCGCGGATGTCGTCACCCGAGACGCGGTCCTCCTTCTTCTTGATCAGCCCCCACTCCTCGCCCCAGTTGTTGACCAGGGAGGTGAGCGCGGCGCGGAAGCCCTCCTCGTGGGTGCCGCCCTCGTGGGTGTTGATGTTGTTGGCGAAGGTGTGGACCGACTCGGTGTAGGAGGTGTTCCACTGCATCGCGACCTCGAGGCTCATGTGCTGCCCGCTCGCACCCTCAGCGGTCTCGGCCTCGAAGGAGATGACGGTCGGGTTGGCCACGGTCTTGCGGCGGTTGAGGTGCTCGACGTAGTCGACGAGGCCGCGGTCGTACTTGAAGACCTGCTCGAGGCCCCCGGTCTCCGCGCGCTTGATCGCGTCGTGGCCGGCGTCGACCTCGTCGGTGACGGTGTCGTCCTCGACCGCGTCGGCGCGCGCGTCGGCGTCGGGACGCTCGTCGCGCACGACGAACTCGACGCCCTTGTTGAGGAACGCCATCTCGCGCAGGCGCGAGGTGATCGTCTCGAGGCTGTAGGTGGTGTGCTCGAAGATCTCCTCCGAGGCGTACCAGGTGACCGTGGTGCCGGTCTGCTCGCCGGGCTCCATCGGGCGGACCTGCTCGAGGTCGCCCTCAGGCACGCCGAGGTGGAACGTCTGGCGCCACAGGTGGCCGCGGTTCTTGACCTCCGCGACCAGGCGGGAGGACAGCGCGTTGACGACCGAGACGCCGACGCCGTGCAGGCCACCGGAGACCTTGTAGCCGCCGCCGCCGAACTTGCCGCCGGCGTGGAGCATGGTCAGCGCCATCGTGAGCGCCGGCATGTCCTGCCCGGGGGCGGTGTCGGTGGGGATGCCGCGGCCGTTGTCCTCGACCCGCACGCCGCCGTCGGCCTGCAGGGTGAGCACGATGCGGGTCGCGAAGCCGGCCAGCGCCTCGTCGACGCCGTTGTCCACGATCTCCCAGATCAGGTGGTGCAGGCCGCGCTCGCCCGTGGAGCCGATGTACATGCCGGGGCGCTTGCGCACCGCCTCGAGGCCCTCGAGCACCTGGATCGCGGACGCGTCATACTCCACGCCCTCGTCGACGGCCGTGGTGGACCGCTTCTCGACGGTGGCCTCCACGGCGGCGGCGAGGGCCTCGGCGCGCTCGGCCTCCGTGGGCTGGGCGTCGGACGGATCGGGAGCAGAAGCGGAGTCGGGGGTGGCCGGGGTGGACTCGTGGTTCTGTTCGCTCAAGGCACAGCCTTCTGCTCATCGCCCCGGACCTGGCCCGGGGGCGCTCGACATGAGTCGAGTCGCGGCGGTTGCGGGTGCAACACGATCTGCGACTCGTACGCCCATATTACCCGTCAGGGCGCCCGGACCGAAGGACCAACCCCCGGTTGGGGAGGGATCCGGTCGGAAAATCGCGTCAGCGGGCCCGTGGGGGCCTGTCAGGCGCGCGAACGGGGGGGTCGGTGGGTCCCCATGTGGTCCGACGGCTGCCAGATCGGCAGAACGCGGCTCCGGCGCTCGCGTCGGCGGCGGGCGCGCCCCCGGGCTGACGGTTCATCAAGGTATGTCGCCGAACCCGCACATCCCATGGCGAGCTGAGCGAGGGAAGTGACGGTTCGCCTGCATACCTTGATGAACCAGCGTCGCGCAGGGGGCTCCGGCCGGCGAGCGGCGGCCCGGGTGCTCAGCCGTAGGTGTCGCGAGGTCCGCGGCCGTCGCGGCTGGACAGCCGGCCCTTGGTCCAGCTCGGCAGGTGCGGGCCGACCACCTCGATCAGCGTGACCGTGCCGTGGCCGAGCTCCTCGTTGAGCCGGCGGACGATCGTCGGCGCCAGCAGCTTGAGCTGGGTGGCCCAGGCGGTGGAGTCGGTGCGCACCACCAGCCGTCCGTCGGTGAACGACTCGGGCGCGCAGTGGTCGGCCACCTCGGAGCCGACCAGCTCGGCCCAGCGGCCGAACACCCCCTGCACCTTGAGGTCGAGCTCCCACCCGTGGTTGGCGATCAGCCGGCCCATCGCCTGGTCGATCGGTTGGGGGTCGCGGTCGTCGGGCCGGGCGCCGGACGCCCGCGGGGTCGTACGACGGCGTGGTCCCCCGGAGCGGCGCCGCGCGGGCTTCGAGCCAGGGCTGGCGGCGGCAGCACGTGCGGCAGCGCGGGCGAGGTCGAGGCCGTCGGCGCGGTGCTCGGCCACCGGGGCGGGAGCGGGATCGGCGCCATCGGTGGTGTCGGTGGTGTCGTCCCGCGCGGTCCCGGGGTCGCCGGGACGCTCGTCATCCGTCACGGGTCACCGCCCCGTCCGCGACGAGGTAGCGCACGCCCTGCAGCGACGCGGGCACGTCGGCGGCGACCGCGGCGGTGACCAGCACCTGCTCGGCTCCCGCGACGAGCTCGGCGAGCTGCTGGCGTCGTTCGGAGTCGAGCTCGGCGAACACGTCGTCGAGCACCAGGATCGGGTCGTCGCCGTCGGCGCGCAGCAGGTCGTAGGACGCCAGGCGGAGCGCGAGCGCGTACGACCACGACTCGCCGTGCGAGGCGTAGCCCTTGACCGGCAGCCGCAGCTGCGGGTCGCCGAGGGTGAGCAGCAGCTCGTCGCGGTGCGGGCCGACGAGCGAGATGCCGCGGTCGAGCTCCTCCTTGCGGCGTGCCGCGACCGCGTCGAGCAGCGCCTGCTGGAGGTCGCCGGTCGAGGAGGTCACCTCGACGCTCGCGCGGTAGTCGAGGTCGGCGTCGTCGCGGCTCGCGCCGCGCGCGACCGCCTCGTAGGCCTTGCCGAGGTAGGGGCGCAGGTCGTCGACCAGCCGCAGTCGGGCGCCGAGGATCTCCGCGCCGACCCGCGCCAGGTTGTCGTCCCAGATCTCCAGCGTCGACATCGCCGCGTCGCGCGCGGACCCACGCGCCACCCCGGCGGTCTTGAGCAGGCTGTTGCGCTGCTTGAGCACCCGGTCGTAGTCGGAGCGAACGCCGGCCAGGCGCGGGGTGCGCAGCACCAGCAGGTCGTCGAGGAACCGGCGCCGGTCGGACGGGTCGCCCTTGACCAGGGTCAGGTCGTCGGGGGAGAACACGACCGTGCGCACCAGGCCGACGATCTCGCGGGGGCGGGGGAGGGGGGAGCGGTTGATCCGGGCGCGGTTGGCCCGACCCGGGTTGAGCTCGACCTCGAGCAGCGCCGTGCGCCCCTCCTTGACGACCGAGGCCCGCACGATCGCCTGCTCGGCTCCGGCGCGGACGAGGGGTGCGTCGCTCGCCACCCGGTGGGACGACAGCCGGGAGAGGTAGTCGATCGCCTCGACCAGGTTGGTCTTGCCCTGGCCGTTGCGTCCGATGAACGCCGTCGCCCCCGGCTCCAGCGCGACGTCGATGTCGGCGTAGGAGCGGAAGTTGTGCAGGGTCAGGTGCGCGACGTGCAAGGGGACCTAGCTCTCGCTCGGCTCCTGGCCGCTGCCGGCGCCGGCCTTCTGCGCGGTCTCGGACTGGTCGGGCCCGGTGGCGCCCTCGGCGTCGCCGCCCTTGGGGGCCGGGGTGCGCACCGCGTGCCCGCCGAACTGGTTGCGCATCGCGGCGACCGCCTTCATCGCCGGGCTGTCGTCCTGCCGCGAGACGAAGCGGGCGTAGAGGGCGGCGGTGATCGCGGGGGTCGCGACGGCGTTCTCGATGCCTGCCTCGACGGTCCACCGGCCCTCGCCGGAGTCCTCGGCGTAGCCGGCGACCTTGCTCAGGCCCGGGTCGTCGTCGAGCGCGGCGACCATCAGGTCGAGCAGCCACGAACGGATGACGGTGCCCTCGCGCCACGAGCGGAACACCTCGGTGACGTTGTCGACCATGTCGACCTTCTCGAGCAGCTCCCAGCCCTCGGCGTAGGACTGCATGATCGCGTACTCGATGCCGTTGTGGACCATCTTGGAGAAGTGGCCGGCGCCCACCTTGCCCGCGTGGACGGAGCCGAAGTCGCCCTCGGGGGCGAGCGCGTCGAAGGCCGGCCGGACCTTGGCGATGTCGTCGCCGTCGCCGCCGTACATCAGGGCGTAGCCGTTGTCGAGGCCCCAGACGCCGCCGGAGACGCCGCAGTCGACATAGCCGATCTCCTTCTCCGCGAGCAGCTCGGCGTTGGCGATGTCGTCGGTCCAGCGCGAGTTGCCGCCGTCGACGACGACGTCGCCCGGACCGAGCAGGTCGGCGAGCTCGGCGATCGTCGCGCGGGTCGGGTCGCCGGCCGGGACCATGACCCACACGACCTTCGGGCTCGGCAGCGCCTCGACCAGCTCCTCGAGCGAGCCGACGTCGCTGACGTCGGGGTTGCGGTCGAAGCCCACGACCGTGAGTCCCGCGCGGCGCATGCGCTCGCGCATGTTGCCGCCCATCTTGCCGAGCCCGACGAGTCCGATGTCCATGTCGGTGAGCCTAGCCGCAGTCCGGTCCGGTCCGGCCGGTCCGGATCCTGTGGGATCCGACGGCCGGGCGCGCGATCAGCCGAGCAGGCGCCGGGGCATCAGCAGGTAGCGGAAGGAGCCGGTGTCGTCGGTGTCGGTGCCGGAGATGACGACCGGCTTGGTCGCCTGGGTGAACGCCAGGTCGACCATCTCGCCGTCGATCGCGCTCAGCCCGTCGAGCAGGAACTGTGGGTTGAAGCCGGTCGTGAGGTCGTCGCCGGTGATGTCGGCGTCGACCGCCTCGGTCGCCATCGCCTCGTCGCCGGAGCCGGCGTCGAGGACGATCTGGTTGTCGCCGAACTTCATCTGCACCGCGGTGTTGCGCTCGGCCACCAGCGCGACGCGCTTGACGGTCTCGATGAGCTCGGCCTTGTTGACCTTCGCCACCGTGAGGTGCTCGGACGGGAACAGCGAGCGCACCTTGGGGAACTCCCCGTCGAGCAGGCGCGTCGTGGTGCGGCGTACGCCGCCGAGCCCGGTGCCCTCGAACCCGATCAGGCCCTCGCCGGCGCCGCTGGCGCTCAGCGCGATGGTGATCTCCGCGCCCGAGGTCAGCGACTTGGCCGTGTCGCCGAGCACCTTGGCCGGGACGAGCGCGGCGACCGACACGTCGGGCGACTGCGGGTTCCAGGTGAGCTCGCGGTGCGAGAGCCGGAACCGGTCGGTGGCCAGCAGCGCCATCGTGGAGCCGTCGATCTCGATGCGGACGCCGGTGAGGACCGGGAGCATGTCGTCACGGCCCGCGGCCGTCACGGCCTGGGCGACGGCGTGGGCGAAGTCGGCGCTGGAGACGGTGCCGGTGGCCGACGGCATCTCGGGCAGCGTGGGGTAGTCGGAGACCGGCATGGTCTGGAGGCTGAAGCGCGCCGACCCGCAGGTGAGCGAGACGCGCGGACCCTCGAGGGTCAGCTCGACGGGCTTGGCCGGCAGGCTGCGGCAGATGTCGGCGAGCAGGCGGCCGCTGACCAGCGCACGGCCCTCGTCGTTGACCTCCGCGGAGAGGGTGGCGCGGGCCGAGGTCTCGTAGTCGAACGTCGAGAGCACCAGCCCGGCGTCGCTCGCCTCGATCAGCAGGCCGGCCAGGACCGGCGAGCTGGGACGGACCGGCAGGCTGCGGGCAGCCCAGGCAACGGCATCGGCGAAGACGTCGCGTTCGACGCGGAACTTCACAAGGGTCTCCTCGACGAGAGGTGGTGGTGCGGGCAACGAGTGACTGCACGCAGACGAGAACCACACGCGTGCACGTGGGAAGTGCATCCTGCCACGCGCTGTCGGCGCGGCGGCAGGGTTCTCCCCAGAGGGAGGGTTGTCATTCGTTGGTGGGTGATGAGTCCCATGGTGAGGTTCATAGTCGTCATAGGGTCCGTGGAAACTGTGGATGGGATGCGTTGGTGCAGGTCAGGGCGCCGGAACGCTGTGGATGACGGGTGTGGACGCCGGACCGACGACTCGCGGGGTGGTGTGGACGAGCCGGCGGTTCGTGTCGTTCGTCCCATGAAGTCCACAGGGGCTGGGGACGACGCGGCGGACCGAACCACAAGTTCTCCACACACGAGCGACCTCCACGCGGGTGCGCCGGTGCGGGCACGGTGTCGAGCCCGGTGTCGAGCCCGGTGTCGAGTCTGGTCAGCGCTGGCGGGCCTGCATCTTGATCCGGTTGGTGAGCTCGCTGACCTGGTTGAAGACCGCGCGCCGCTCGGCGAGGAGCTGACGGATCTTGCGGTCGGCGTACATCACCGTGGTGTGGTCGCGCCCGCCGAACTCGCGGCCGATCTGCGGCAGCGACATCGACGTGAGCTCGCGGCACAGGTACATCCCGATCTGGCGGGCCATGACCAGGTGCCGGCCGCGCGAGGGCCCGGTGAGGTCCTCGAGGCTGACCCCGAAGTAGGCCGCGGTCTGGGCGATGATCAGCGGGTGGGTGATCTCGGGCTCGCCACCCTCGGGGATCAGGTCCTTGAGCACGATCTCGGCCAGGGTCATGTCGACCTCCTGGCGGTTGAGGTTGGCGAAGGCCGTCACCCGGATCAGCGCGCCCTCGAGCTCGCGGATGTTGGTCTGGATCTTGGAGGCGATGAACTCCAGCACGTCGGGCGGCGCGGTGAGCCGGTCCATCGCCGCCTTCTTGCGCAGGATCGCGATGCGGGTCTCGAGGTCGGGCGGCTGGACGTCGGTGATCAGGCCCCACTCGAAGCGGTTGCGCAGGCGATCCTCGAGCGCCTCGAGCCGCTTGGGAGCGCGGTCGGAGGTCAGCACGATCTGCTTGTTGGCGTTGTGGAGGGTGTTGAACGTGTGGAAGAACTCCTCCTGCGTCTGCGTCTTGCCCTCGAGGAACTGGATGTCATCGATCAACAGCACGTCGACGTCGCGGTAGCGCCGCTTGAACCTGTCCTGGCGGTCGTCGCGGATCGCGTTGATGAACTCGTTGGTGAACTCCTCGCTGGAGACGTAGCGCACCTTGGCGTTGCTGTAGAGGCTGCGCACGTAGTGGCCGATCGCGTGGAGCAGGTGGGTCTTGCCCAGGCCCGACTCGCCGTAGACCAGGAGCGGGTTGTAGGCCTTGCCGGGCGCCTCGGCGACGGCGACGGCGGCCGCGTGCGGGAACCGGTTGGACGAGCCGATGACGAACGTCTCGAAGGTGTACTTGGGGTTGAGCCGGGTCTCCAGCGCGGAGGGGCGACGCTCGGCGGCCCCGCCGCCCATCGGCTCGTAGGCCTCCGGCGCTCGTGGCGCAGGCGGCTCGTAGACCGCCTGCGGGTTTGTCGACAAAGAGACAGATCGATCTGTCGATTCGTCGATCTGGGACGGCGTCTCGCCCTCGAGCGCGGGGTTGACCGTGACGAGCATGCGGATCTCGCGGCCGAAGCCCTCGGAGAGCGCGTCCTCGATGTGGTTGCGCAGCCGGCCCTCGAGCTGGTTGCGGGTGAAGTCGTTGGGGACCGCGATGATCGCGGTGTTCTCGTGCAGCGTCATCGGCACGCTCGTCCTCAGCCAGGCGCGCTGGTTGGGCTGGAGGTCCTCGACGATCTGCTGCCACGCCGTCCCGAGATCTACCTGCTGGTCGTCCACCCGGTCCGCCTTCGCTTCCACCATGTCGTCATGCGCGTGTTGCTGCTCGAAAATCCCCCGCCTCGCACGGACGCGCCACCGATCCGACGGTGAGGCTTCCACAGAGTTGTCCACAAGCTGTGAACGGCCGGTCGCGACCCGGGGGGCCGATCCCCGTGGCCTCCTCCTGCGTCGGGCCCCCACCATCGTCTCCGCAGGTCACGGGGCTGTTGGCGGCCGTCGTGGCCCGGGTCGCACGACCTCGTGGACCCTGGGGGGACCGTGGCCGGACGAGACCGCGGACACAGGGAACGTAACAACCGAGCGAGCCGTGGAGCAAGACGTCATCCACAGGGTCGGCCCCCGGGAGGGCTCGCGGGTTTGACCCCCCGTTTGCCCTCCGCGTACCGTTGGCCGGTCGCTCCCTGTCGACGGGTGCGGCATGTCCACGATCCGCCGCCTGGCGGCTGCGTGGGTGCGCGGTGCCGGCCGAACGCCTGCACCGACGCCGTGTGGAGTGGACATCCCTCGAAACCTTCGGAGAAATAGCCGTGAGCAAGCGTACGTACCAGCCGAACAACCGTCGCCGTCACAAGGTGCACGGCTTCCGCCTGCGCATGCGGACCCGTGCCGGTCGCGCCATCCTGTCCAGCCGGCGCCGCAAGGGCCGCAAGAGCCTGGCCGTCTGAGGCCGGGGCCCACGGCGCCCGCCGTGCTCTCCGCTGCCCACCGCCTCACCACCGCTGACGGCTTCCGTCGCACGGTGCGCCAGGGGCGGCGTTCCGGCTCCTCGACGCTCGTCGTCCACCTGTGGGTGGATCCCGACGCGACACCGGCGCCGGTGCAGGTGGGGTTCACGGTCGGCAAGTCCGTGGGCAACGCCGCCACGCGCAACCGTGTGAAGAGACGACTTCGGCACCTGACCCGGGAGCACCTCCCCGCACTGGAGGGGCTCCCGGGTCGTGCTGCGCTCGTGGTCCGGGCGCTCCCGGCCGCGGCCGATGCGTCGTACGCCACCCTCGGCGCCGATCTGGCCCGTACGCTGAGCAGGGTGAGCACCCCATGAAGCACCTCCTCATCGGGTTCATCCGCGCCTGGCGCTTCGCGATCAGCCCCCTCTACGGCCAGGTCTGCCGCTACCACCCGAGCTGCTCGGCCTACGCGCTCGAGGCCGTCACCGTGCACGGCGCCCCGCGTGGCACCTGGCTGGCCGCACGTCGTCTGGTCCGCTGCCACCCGTGGGCAGCCGGCGGCTACGACCCTGTTCCCTCCCGCGCCGGCTCGGCCGCGGAGTCCCCTGCAACTCGAGGAGCATGAGTGCTCGACTTCTTCGGTGCCATCGGCGGCGCGATCATGGCCCCGCTCTACTACGTCATCTCGGCGGTGCTGGTCGGCTTCCACAAGTTGTTCGGCTCCCTGTTCGGCGAGACGTCGGGCGTCGCGTGGGTCCTCTCGATCATCGGGCTGACCCTCGTCATCCGGATGGCGCTGATCCCGCTCTTCGTCAAGCAGATCAAGTCCAGCCGCAACATGCAGCTCATCCAGCCCAAGGTGCGCGAGCTGCAGAAGAAGTACGGCCACGACCGTGAGCGTCTCGCGCAGGAGACGATGAAGCTCTACAAGGACTCGGGCACCAACCCGTTCGCGTCCTGCCTGCCGATCCTGCTGCAGATGCCGATCTTCCTCGCCCTGTTCCGGCTGATCGACCAGGCCGCCAAGGACCCCTCGCACGAGCGCGGCCTGATGACCGAGCAGCTCAACACGCAGTTCGGCGACGCGATCTTCCTCGGGGCCAAGATCTCCGACACGTTCCTCAACACCGACGACATCGGCGTTCGGGTGCTCGCCGCGTTCCTCGTGCTCGCCATGACGGCGACGACGTTCCTGACCCAGCGCCAGCTGATGAGCAAGAACATGCCGGCCGACGCGCTCTCCGGCCCGTACGCCCAGCAGCAGAAGATGCTGCTCTACGTCCTTCCGGTCGTCTTCGCCGTGGGTGGCATCGCGTTCCCCGTCGGCGTCCTCTTCTACTGGACGACCTCCAACCTGTGGACGATGGGCCAGCAGTTCTACGTCATCCGCAACAACCCCGCGCCCGGCACGCCCGCGGCCGACGCCAAGGAGCAGCGCGACCGCGCGAAGGCGGCCCGCAAGGGACAGAAGACGCCCGCGCAGCTCGAGGAGGAGCGGCTCGCAGCGGAGGCGGAGGCCAGGCGCGCGGAGAAGTCGCAGTCCCGCCAGCAGCCGCAGCGCCAGACCAAGGCCCAGCGCAACCAGAAGAAGAAGCGCTGACCAGACTTCCCGGGACGGCGACCCTGCGGACGCCGTCCTCCGTGATCGAGACCAGGAGACACACGTGAGCGAGCAGCTGACCGACGGCGAGACCACCGAGGCCACCCCCGACGGCGGGGCCACCACCCACGTCGACGCCGCACCCGTCGACGCCGCCGGTGCGGACGAGGCCGGTGCGGACGAGGCCGGTGCCGCGCGCCCGTCCAAGGTGCAGCGCCTCGAGAACGAGGGTGACATCGCCGCCGACTACCTCGAGGAGCTCCTCGACATCGCCGACCTCGACGGTGACCTCGACATGGACGTCGAGGGTGACCGCGCGAGCGTGCAGATCGGCGGCGCGGACCTGAGCCTGCTCGTGGGGCGCAACGGCGAGGTGCTGGAGGCGCTCCAGGAGTTGACCCGTCTCGCGGTCTACCGAGAGACCGGCGAGCGCTCGCGCCTGATGCTCGACATCGACGGACACCGCGCCCAGCAGCGCGAGCGCCTCGTCGCCCTGGCCGAGACGTCCATCGCCCAGGTGAAGGAGTCGGGCCAGCCGGTCTCGCTCGACCCGATGAGTGCCTTCGAGCGCAAGGTCGTCCACGACGCGGTCGCCGCCGCCGGCCTCACCTCGGAGTCCGAGGGCGCGGAGCCCAGGCGACACGTGGTGATCCTCCCGGCGTGAGTGACGACGTTTCACGTGAAACACCCTCCGTGCCTCCCGAGGCGCGGGGGGTGTTCGCGTCCGACCGGCTGCCGCTTGCGGAGCGCTACGCCGAGCTCTTGGCGACCGAGGGCGTCGTGCGTGGGCTGATCGGCCCGCGGGAGGCGCCGCGACTCTGGGATCGGCACCTGCTCAACTCAGCCGTGCTCACCGAGGCGATCCCGGACGGATCGACGGTGTGCGACATCGGCACCGGAGCAGGCCTGCCCGGTGTCGTGGTCGCGATCGCACGTCCCGACCTGGCGGTGACGCTGGTGGAGCCGCTGCTACGGCGCACGACGTTCCTCGACGAGGTGGTCGCCGAGCTCGGGCTGACGCACGTGCGCGTGGTGCGGGGACGGGCGGAGGAGCTGCACGGCATCGAGACGTACGACGTGGTGACCTCCCGCGCGGTGGCCCCGCTCGACCGGCTGCTGGGCTGGTCGATGCCGCTGGTGGCGCCGGCCGGCGCACTCGTGGCGATGAAGGGTCGGTCGGTGCACGACGAGATCGCGGCCTCCCGTGCGGTGCTGCGTCGCTGGCGGTGCGGCGAGCCCGAGGTGTTCGAGCTCGGCGTCGGCGTGCTCGATCCGCCGACGACGGTCCTCCGGGTGCCGTGGGCCGATCCGGGCCGGATAGGTTGGCCTCTTGCCCGCGGGCACCGGACCACGCCCCCCACCAAGCGGCCCGCGCGCGGGGACCGACGAGCGACCAAGCGAGAGGTGAGCTGAGTTGAGCCACGGCCCCCATGACGATCCCACCGTCCACACTGATGGCACCGACGACGGGCGCGGCGGCGTTCCCGAGGGCGGTGAGCACTGGCGTGCCGGCGATCGGCCGTACCCGTTTTCCACCGACGCGGCAGGGGGGGGTGAGCGCAATTATCCACAGTTTGGTGCGGGTCATCCACAGAACGGGGACAACCGGCCCGTGCCATCCTCGCCGTCTGAGGACGATGTTTCACGTGGAACCAGCAAGCGCCCGGCGACGGAGCCGCCCGCCCCGACCCGCGGTGTTTCACGTGAAACCAAGCCGGCGTGGCAGGTGCGCACCGCCGGCGAGCTCGCGGGTCAGGACACCGACTTCGCGGGCGAGGCGACCCCACTGGCCCAGGCCGCCCAGCACTCGGTGCTCGCGCGGACCGGCGGACTGCGCCGTCAGGGTGTCGCACGTCCCCCGGCGACCCGGGTGATGGTCGTGGCCAACCAGAAGGGCGGGGTCGGCAAGACGACGTCGACGGTCAACGTCGCGGCGGGCCTGGCCCAGCTCGGCCAGAAGGTCCTGGTCATCGACCTCGACCCGCAGGGCAACGCCTCGACGGCCCTCGGCATCGACCACCACCGTGGCGTCCCGTCGACCTACGACATGCTCGTCGAGGGCGCTCCGCTGGCCGACGTGATGACCGAGTGCAGCGACCTCCCCGGCCTGTGGGTCGTACCGGCCACCATCGACCTGGCGGGGGCCGAGATCGAGCTCGTCAGCGTGGTGGCGCGCGAGCAGCGGCTCGACCGCGCCATCACCGCCCACGCCCTCGTGGGGAGCGCGGCCGACGCGGGCGAGGAGCGGTTCGACTACGTCCTCGTCGACTGCCCCCCGTCGCTCGGGCTGCTCACCCTCAACGCGCTCGTGGCGGGGCGGGAGATGTTCATCCCGATCCAGGCGGAGTACTACGCGCTCGAGGGCCTCGGGATGCTGCTGGAGACGGTGGAGATGGTGCGTCAGCACCTCAACCCCCGCCTGACCATCTCGACCATCCTGCTCACGATGTACGACGCCCGCACCCGGCTCGCGGCCGGCGTGGCCGAGGAGGTCCGTGGACACTTCGGCGACCAGGTGCTCAAGACCGCCGTCCCGCGGTCCGTGCGGGTCTCGGAGGCGCCGTCCTACGGGCAGACCGTGATGACCTACGATCCGGCGTCGGCGGGAGCACTCTCCTACCTGGAGGCCGCCCGTGAGATCGCGACCAAGGGAGCATCTACATGATCGAGGTCCAGGCATGAGCGCCAACGCACCGCGCCGCGGGCTGGGTCGTGGCCTGGGCTCGCTGATCCCCACGACGCCCAGCCAGCCCGCTCCTTCGACGCCCGGCGCCGCCGCTGCGCCGTCGTCCGACCGTGGCGGACCGGCCGCCGCGGACTCGGGCGCCGCCGCCGCTCCCGTCGCGGGCGCCTACTTCGCCGAGCTGCCGATCGCCCAGGTGCGGCCCAACGCCCGCCAGCCGCGGCAGGTCTTCGAGGAGGAGGCACTCGCCGAGCTGGTGCACTCCATCCGTGAGGTCGGTCTCCTGCAGCCGGTGGTGGTGCGGCGCACGGGCGAGGAGAGCTACGAGCTCATCATGGGCGAACGCCGGTGGCGGGCCTCCCAGCAGGCCGGCCGCGACACGATCCCCGCGATCGTGCGCGAGACCGACGACGAGGACATGCTCCGCGACGCGCTGCTGGAGAACCTCCACCGCTCCCAGCTCAACCCCCTCGAGGAGGCGGCGGCCTACGGTCAGCTGCTCGAGGACTTCGGCTGCACCCACGAGGAGCTGGCCCAGCGCATCGGTCGCTCGCGACCGCAGATCTCCAACACCCTACGGCTGCTCAAGCTCTCTCCCGCCGTCCAGCGCCGCGTCGCTGCGGGAGTGCTCTCGGCCGGGCACGCACGCGCGCTCCTCTCGGTCGACGACGCGGCGCTCCAGGACAAGCTCGCTGCACGGGTCACCGCCGAGGGCATCTCGGTGCGCGGGCTCGAGGAGATCGTGTCGGTCGGCGTCGAGGAGGCCGCCCCCCGGGTGCGGCGCAACAAGCCCGTCGCGCCCGGTCTCGGCGAGCTCGCCGACCGGCTCTCCGACCGTCTCGAGACGCGCGTCAAGGTCGATCTCGGCAAGGCCAAGGGCAAGATCACCGTCGAGTTCGCCAGCCTCGACGACCTGCGCCGGATCGTCGACATCATGGACCCGCGCAACCGGGACGACCGCCCGATCTGACGGTGGGCGGGCCGACACACCACGTCCGATCCGGGGCCGGTGTGCGCGGTCTCGACAAGGCGGTCGACCAATGTCGACAAAGCGACATGTCGCTCAAGCGATGTAACGATGTGGCGACCTAGCGACAGATCGATCTAGCGCTCTGGCTGCTTGTCCGCCGGCATCGCTGCCTGCGTGGAGGCACGCTTCTCGGCGCGGCGCCGGGCGCGCTCGCGCTTCTCCTCGGCGTCGAGCCGCGCGGCCTGCTCGAGCGTGGGGGCACCGCCTCCCATCGACGCGGGCAGCCACCACGAGCCCGGCGGCTGCTCCGCTGCCGGGTGGGCGGCGATGGTCTCGCGCAGCAGCTCGGACATCCGGTCGTGGAGCTGCGCGGTCTCACCCACCGGGTCGTCGCCCGTCGGGTGCAGGGGCTCGCCCACGGTGATCGAGATGGCGCGCCCGCGGGAGAAGTCGCGCGGGTGGTCCTTGGTCATCATCCGCTGGGTGCCCCACAGGATCACGGGCAGGAGCGGAACGTCGGCCGCGGCGGCGATGCGGACGGCACCGGTCTTGAACTCCTTGAGCTCCATGGCGCGCGAGATGGTGGCCTCGGGGAAGATCCCGACCGCCTCCCCGCGGCGGAGCAGGTCGACGGCCTGGTGGAAGCTCTCCACGCCCTCGCCCCGGTCGACCCGGACGTGATGCATCGAGCGCATGACCGGACCGCCGATGCGGTGGTCGAAGATCTCGCGCTTGGCCATGAACCGGACCAGCCGTCGCGACGGGTGGGCGGCGAGCCCGCCGTAGATGAAGTCGAGGTAGCTGACGTGGTTGAACGCCAGCAGCACGCCCCCCTCGCGGGGCACGTGGTCGGTGCCGCAGAGCCTGATGTCCTGGCCGAGGAGGCGGAAGGCCGTCTTGGCGGTGACGATGATCGGCGGGTAGGTCACATCGCGCATGGCGAGGAGCCTAGGGGTCGCCCGAGCGGCGCGGCGACCGTTCGTGATCAGCGTCGCGTGGCGAGGAAGTCGGCGATGCGCCCGATGGCCTCCTCGAGCACCGACGCCTCGGGCAGCGTCACCAGCCGGAAGTGGTCGGGCTCGGGCCAGTTGAACCCCGTGCCGTGCGTGACGAGGATCTTCTTGGCCCGCAGCAGGTCGAGCACCAGCTCCTGGTCGTCCTCGACCGCGTAGACGGCCGGGTCGAGCCGCGGGAAGCAATAGAGGGCCCCGCGCGGCTTGACGTTGCTGACGCCGGGGATCTCGTTGAGGAGCCGGTGGGAGAGCATGGACTGCTCGTAGAAGCGTCCTCCGGGGCCGATGAACTCCTCGATGGACTGGTAGCCGCCCAGGGCGGTCTGGATGGCGTGCTGGGCGGGCACGTTGGCGCACATGCGCATGTTGGCGATGAGCGTGAGCCCCTCGAGGAAGTCGGTCGCGATCTCCTTGGGCCCCGAGATCATCACCCAGCCGGCGCGGTAGCCGCACACCCGGTAGGCCTTGGACAGCCCCGAGAACGTCAGGCACAGCACGTCGTTGCCGCCGTAGGTCGCCGCGTGGTGGTGCTGGGCGTCCTCGAACAGGATCTTCTCGTAGATCTCGTCGGCCATCACGACGAGCTGGTGGCGCCGCGCGATGTCGACGAGCGCCTTGACGGTCTCCGCGCTGTAGACGGCGCCGGTGGGGTTGTTGGGGTTGATGATGACGATGGCGTGGGTGTTCTCCGTGATCCTGGCCTCGATGTCGGCGAGGTCGGGGTTCCACTCGTTGGCCTCGTCGCACCGGTAGTGCACGGGGACGCCACCGGCGAGCGTCACGGCGCCCGTCCACAGCGGGTAGTCGGGGGCCGGCACGAGGATCTCGTTGCCGTCGTCGACGAACGCCTGGAGCACCATCGAGATCAGCTCGGACACGCCGTTGCCGATGAAGACGTCCTCGACGCCCACGTCGCGCAGCCCGCGCGACTGGTAGTAGTGCATGACGGCGGTGCGCGCCGACCAGATGCCCTGGCTGTCGGCGTAGCCCTGCGACTGGGGCAGGTGGTGGATCATGTCGGCGAGGATCTGCTCGGGCGCCTCGAACCCGAACGGGGCGGTGTTGCCGATGTTGAGCTTGAGGATCCGGTGGCCCTCGGCCTCGAGCCGCTGCGCCTCCAGCAGGATCGGGCCGCGGACGTCGTAGCGGACACCTTGCAGCTTCTTGCTCTGTCGGATCGGGCGCACGCCTCATCCTCTCAGGCGCGGTCGCGGTCTAGCATCGAGACGTGTCCCGCAAGACCGCGTACCTGACGCTCGACCACCTCCGCGAGCTGGCCGACCCGGTGCGTTCGTGCGTGTTCTGGGAGCTCACCCCGGTCGAGCGCTCGCGCCTCGACGACGCCGACCGGATCGCCGAGAAGGAGCGCTGGCTCGCGTCGGTGACACGCGAGTGGGGTCCGTGCGGGCGGGTGGTGCGCATCGACGGTCGTACGGTCGGGCACATCGTCTACGCCCCGGCGACGCGGCTGCCCGGTGCCGCGGCCCTGCCGACCGCCCCGGGCTCGCCCGACGCGATCATCGCGGCCACCGCCTGGGTCGAGCCGTCCCTGCGGCGCAGCGGGCTCGGACGCCTGCTGGTCCAGTCGATGGCCGCCGACCTGGTCGAGCGAGGTCACACCACCATCGAGGCCTACGGCGACACGCGGGGGCACACCGTCGGGTGCGTGCTGCCGGCAGACTTCCTCGGCCGGGTGGGCTTCACCGTCCAGCGGGCGCACCCGACGACGCCGCGGCTGCGGATGGACCTGCGCACGACGCTGAGCTGGAAGGACGAGGTCGAGCTCGCCCTCGAGAAGGTCTGGGGGGTGGTGCGCCCCACGCAGAAGGCGACCCGCCCGATCGGATCGGTGCGGGTCGCCTCGCGCGACTAGAGGTGGGGCTCAGATGATGCCGTCGAGCTCCTTGAGCAGCGCGGCCTTGGGCTTGGCGCCCACGATGGACTTCACGACCTCGCCGCCCTGGTAGACGTTGATCGTCGGGATGCCGGTGACCCGGTAGGACGACGGCGTCACGGGGTTCTCGTCGACGTTCATCTTGAGGAACGTGAGCTTGTCGCCGTGCTCGGCGTTGAGCTCGTCGAGGATCGGGGCGACCTGGCGGCACGGGCCGCACCACTCGGCCCAGAAGTCCACGAGGACCGGCTTGTCAGACTTCAGGACCTGCGCCTCGAACTCGGCGTCGGTCACGGCGGCGATGTTGCCCACGGGTGTGCCTCTCTCTCGATGCTGTTGATGCGACGGAAGTCAGTGCCGTCCCAACACGGGGTCGGGGGCAGATGTTCCCGGGCGCGCCTCAGAGGCCGGCGGTCTGCACCTGGTCGGTGAGCGCGTCCATCGCGACGTCGTCCTGGGCCTGGCGGGCCGTCGCCCCGGTGTGGTCGAGCTCGGCGAGGTAGCGCTCGGCGTCGAGCGCGGCCGAGCAGCCGGTGCCGGCGGCGGTGATCGCCTGGCGGTAGTGGTGGTCGACCAGGTCGCCGGCGGCGAACACCCCGGGCAGGTTGGTGGCCGTGGAGGGGTGCCGGACCAGCACGTAGCCGTCGCCGTCGAGGTCGACCTGCCCGGTGAGCAGCTCCGAGCGCGGGTCGTGGCCGATCGCGATGAACAGCCCGGTGGCGGGCAGCTCGCGGGTCTCGCCGGTGACGGTGTCCTTGAGGGTGATCGACTCGAGACGGTCGCTGCCGTTGATGCTCTCCACGACCGAGTTCCACTCGATCTCGAGCTTGGGGTCGGCGAACGCCCGCTCCTGCATGATCTTGGAGGCGCGCAGCTCGTCGCGGCGCACGATCAGCGAGACCTTGGAGCCGAAGCGGGTCAGGAAGGTCGCCTCCTCGATGGCCGAGTCGCCACCGCCGACCACCGCGATGTGCTGCTCGCGGAAGAAGAAGCCGTCGCAGGTCGCGCACCACGACACGCCGCGCCCGGAGAGCTCCTCCTCGTTGGGCAGTCCGAGCTTGCGGTAGCCCGAGCCGGTGGCGAGGATCACCGCGCGCGCGGTGTAGGTCTCAGTGGCGGTCTTCACGACCTTCACCTCACCGGTGAGGTCGACCTCGACGACGTCGTCGGAGACCAGCTCGGCGCCGAACCGCTCGGCCTGGGCGCGCATCTCGTCCATCAGCGCCGGACCCATGATGCCGTCGCGGAAGCCGGGGAAGTTCTCCACCTCCGTGGTGTTCATCAGCGCGCCACCGGCGGTGACCGAGCCCTCGAGGACGAGCGGGTTGAGCGAGGCGCGGGCCGCGTAGACGGCGGCGGTGTAGCCCGAGGGGCCCGAGCCGATGATGATGACGTTGCGCGTCTCGGTGCTGGTGCTCATGAGTGGTCAGTGACTCCTGCGGGATCGACTGGGGGGTGGGCGGTACGCCATCCTCAACGGATCGTAGGGGAGTGTTGTTCCGCAGCGGAGGGGCGCTCAGGGCGCGGGCAGCGTGAGGGTGCGCACCGGGGCGGTGATCCCGCACACGTAGACCTCGGCCTGCTGGGCAGCGCCGTCGGGGCGACGGAACACCACCACGCCGGGCTGGCCGTCGACCTCGACGAGCAGGCGGCGCCCACGGCCCAGGTCCGGCAGGTCGCAGCCGTCGACGGCGTCGGGCGAGCCGACCACCCGGTGCCGGGCGGAGGCCTGCGGGCGCAGCGCCAACAGCTCGTCGTCGAGGCGGGAGTCCGCTGAGGAGAGAGTGGGACGACCCGCGAACGCCGTCGCACCGCCGCTCTTGAGCGACTCCGGCGCGGACTCGGCCGCACCGGCCCCGTCGTCGGCCCCGTCGTCGGCACTGTCACCGGCACTGTCGCGGGCGCTCGGGTCGCGGCTCGGCGCGGGGGCCCCGGCGATCGAGCTCTCGGAGGAGGACCCGGCGCTGGCGTCGTCGGAGCCGACACGGGGGAGGGCCTGGCCGATCGCGACCCCGGCGACCACGACCGACGCGGCGGCCAGCAGCCCGATCCCGGCGCGGCGCCGCCGGCGCGAGCCGATGTCGACGATCCTCCCGGGCGACGACGCGGCCGTCGCGTCCGCACCGCGCTCGGCGACGAGCGAGGCCAGGGTGTCGTCGAGGCGCGCGACGACCTCGGGAGGCGTGGACTCGTCGTGACGCGCGTCGGCGAGGAGACGGCGTACGGCCTCCTGCTCGGGTGGCAGCCCGGAGGGATCGGGCATCGGGGCTCACCTCCTCGGGCGGCGCGGCGTGGTCACGGTCGGGGTCGGGCGACCCGGTCACGGACCAGGGTCGGGATCGGAGAACGGGGTCAGGGCGGGGGCGGTCCCCGCGGCCGCACGCTCGGTTGGACGGGACCGTCGGGCGGCGGGTTCCCGTGGGGCGGGTCACCGGCGGGGTGCTGGAGGTCGGCGAGGATCCCGGCCAGCTTGGTGCGTCCGCGCGAGCAGCGGGACTTCACCGTGCCCTCCGCGCACCCGAGCATCCGGGCGACCTCTGCGACGGGGTAGCCCTCCATGTCGACCAGCACGAGCGCGGCGCGCTGCTCGGCGGGCAGGGTCGCGAGCGCGTCGAGCACGCGCCGACGGCGCTCGGAGTCGACGGCGACCTCGTCGGGCCGGTCGTCGCGCACCGCGGCGGCCACCACGGTGCCGCGGTCCTCGACGTCGTCGGGCAGCGCCTCGAGGCGCCGGATCCGCGCCGACCGGATGCGGTCGAGGCACGCGTTGACCACGACCCGGTGCAGCCAGGTCGTGACGGCGGCCTCACCGCGGTAGGAGCCGGCGCGACGGAACGCCGCGATCATGGCGTCCTGGAGTCCGTCGGCAGCGTCCTCGGGGTTGCCCATCGTGCGCAGCGCGACCGCCCACAGGCGGTCGCGGTGGCGGGCGAACAGCACGCCGAACGCCTCCGCGTCGCCGTCGACGTGGGCCTGCAGCAGCGCCTGGTCGGAGCGCTCGTCGCTCGCGGCGGTGCTCACCCGAGCACCTGCACCTCGGTGATCGTGCCGCGGAAGCCGTCGTCGACCTGGGGCAGCAGGGTGAGCCAGACCGTGACGTAGCGCCCGGACACCGCCTCGTCGAGGTCGACCGTCAGGTCGCCGGTGCCGGAGGCGGTGCCGACCGGGGTGAGCTCGGCGACGCCGGTGGGCGGCTCGGAGGTGACGTAGGCGGCGAGCGAGGTCTGTCCGCCGGTGGTGGAGACGACCACCCGGCGCACCGCCTTGGTGGCGCCGAGGTCGACGACGAGGCCGACCCCGGTCTTGAGGCCGGCCGGGCCGAAGTTCTGCTCGTAGGTCGAGGTCGACCACGAGGTGGCCGGGTCGCCGTCGAGGACGTTGGGCACCGAGTCGGGGTTCTCCTCCTGCGGGGCGGCGCCCTGCGGGTCGAAGTCGACGGCACTCAGGTCGGCGAAGGCCGTCGGCTCGGCGACGCTGGGGCTGGCCGTGGCGGTCGGCTCGTCGCCCGAGCCGGGCGTGGGCGGCTTGAGCCCGAGCTGGTAGGCGGCGACGGCGGCCACCCCCACGAGCAGGCAGATGCCCATGATCAGCGCGAGCCGGATCCAGCGGCGTCCGGGCACCTGGTCGCCGGTGTCGTCGACGTCGCCGGTGTCCCAGCGGTCGTCCGACCACGACCCGGAGGCCCACGACCCGGTGTCGCGCCCGAGCGGACGTACGCCGGAGTCGGTGTTGGGGCCCGAGTCCCACGGCCAGTAGGACGAGTCGGTGACGGCCCGGCTGCCGGGGCGCGGGCGGCGTACGGGCTGACCGTCAGGCGGGTCGGGGGCGAAGAGCGGCTTGGGCTCCGGCTCGTCGAGCGGCGGCGGCGGCGCGGGCCGCTCCGCGCGCGCACGCAGCCAGTCGACCTCGTCGTCGTCGTGGAACACCGGCATCCCGGCCTCGGTGGGCAGGTCGGTCACCGACGGAGCGGGAGCGGGAGCGGGATCGGGAGCGGGCGCCGACGCCTCGGCAGGCGGCGACCCGGGGTCGGCGTCGGCCGCGGGACCGACCCGGGGGGCGACCTCGGTGTCGGTGTCCGAGCCGGACGGGACCACCAGCTCGACGTCGGTGCGGGTGCCGTCCTCGACCTCGGTGGCGGTGTGGGTGGCGGCCCCGGGGGCCAGGTCGGGGGCCAGGTCGGGGGCCACGTCGGGGGCCAGGACGGGGGTGGGCGGCGCGCCGGAGACGGTGGGCGGCGACGAGGTGGCGATGGGAAGCACGGCGTGGAGGGGGTGGGCGGGCACGTGGGTGCCGGTCGTCTCCCCGACGTGCTCGAGGAGCAGGTCGCGCACGGTGCGGGCCGAGGGCGGCGGGGCGTCCTCGCGCTGGGGGTTGAGCACCTGGTCGCAGAGCGCGTCGAGCATCCGCGGGATGCCGGCGCGGACCCGCCGTGGGCGCAGCACCCGCCCGTGCACCTCGGGTGCGGGAGGCAGGGCGGAGGGGGAGACCCCGGCCCACTTGCCGGTGAGCGCGCAGTAGAGCAGCCCCACCAGGTCGACGTCGTCGACCTGCGCCCGACCGGGCGGGAGGCCGCGCAGGGCGGCCTCGACGCCGAAGCCGATGATGCGTACCTGGCCGTGCTGGTCGACCAGCACGTGCTCGGGGGTCAGGCAGCCGTGGGCGAGCCCTGCCTCGTGCGCCCCGACGAGGCTGTCGGCCACCTCGGCGACGAGCCAGGCGGCGCGGCGGGGGGCGATCGGCCCCTCGCGGGTGAGCAGGATGTCGAGGGAGTCGCCCTGGCCCCACTCGTTGACCACGAAGCAGCGGCCGTCGGCCTCCTCGGCGTCGAGCACCCGCAGCAGCCGCCGGTCGATGACCGGGCCGGTGCGCCGCGCCGCCTCGAGGAGCGGCTGGGCGCGGTCGTCGTCGCGGCCGAGGATGTGGACGGCGACCGGGCGGTGCAGCACGAGGTCGTGGGCCCGCCAGAACCGGCCGGCACCCGACTCGGCCAGGAGGTCGTCGAGGCGGTAGCGCCCGGCGAGGACGTCACCGGCCTGCATCGACGCAGCCACCGCTCACCCCACCTCTCCTCACACGTCCGGTTGCGGGTCCACTCTAGGCAGTCTCACCCGCGCCGGAGGCGCGCCGCGACGGTGTCCAGCACGGTTGTCACCTCGCGGATGCGCAGCAACCGGGCGCCGCCGAGCACGACCACGAACCCGGCCAGCGCGCTGGCCCCGCCCCGGACCAGCCCGACCAGGGGCCCGGGACGCTCACCGAGGTCGGCCAGGGCGAGCCCGACCAGCCACGCCGTCGCGCCCGCGAAGGCGAGCACCACGGCCATCCGCACCAGGAACCGGAGCAGCTGGGGCGTCTCGAGCCCGCCCACCGTGCGCCGGAGCAGGGTGAAGCTCACCACCGCGCCCACGACGTACGACGCCAGGTAGGCGACGACGAGCATCGGCGCCGTCTCCTCGGCCGGGCGCGAGGGCACCAGCACGGTGGCGACCAGGACGTTGGTGGCCGACACCGCGACCTGGATGAAGAAGACCAGCCGAGTCATCTCCATGGCGTAGAAGCCGCGCAGCATGAAGTAGTGGATGGTGAAGAACACCAGCGCCGGACCGAAGAGGGCGAGGGTCGGGGCGAAGCTGGCGGCGGTGTCGGCGCCGCCGCCCCACCCGAACGCGAAGCCGGCCACGTCGCCGGCGACGACCGGCAGGATGACCGCGAAGGGGAGCACGAGCGCGAGCGCGGTGCGCAGCGTCGAGCCGACGGTGCTGCCGAGGTCACGCAGCCGGCCGTCGTGGGCGTGCACGGAGAGCTGGGGCAGGATCGCGGTGGCGAGCGACACGGTGATGATCGAGTGCGGCACCATCATGATCAGCAGGCTGCTGCTGTAGACGGTGTAGCCGGTGCCGTCGCCGCCCCCGGCCGTGCCGCCGGAGGCCAGCCTGACCACGACGAGGTAGGCCGCCTGGGTGACGATGACGAACAGGACCGTCCAGATGCCGAGCGACAGGGTGTGGCGCAGCTCGGGGTCGCGGAAGTCGAAGCGCGGGCGGTAGGTGAAGCCCGACGCCCGGAGGTAGGGCACGAGCACCACGAACTGGGCCACGATGCCCAGCGTCGAACCGAGGCCGAGCAGCACCTCCTGGTCGGTGCCGAGCGGCGCGTACTGCTCGGGGCCGTCGCCGACCGATCCCCAGACCACGAGGTAGACCAGCAGCATCACCACGGAGATGAGGTTGTTGGCGATGGGCGCCCACATCATCGGGCCGAAGCGACCGCGGGCGTTGAGCACCTGGCCCACCAGGACGTACATGCCGTAGAAGAAGACCTGCGGCAGGCACCATCGGGTCAGGTCGACGATCGACTCCAGGTGCGCGACCCGGTCGGGGGCGAGGAGGCGGCCGTCGAGGTAGAGGCGCAGCAGCTGGGGTGCGAGCACGACCAGCAGCACCGTGACGGAGCCGAGGAAGAGCGCCGAGAGGGTGATCACCCGGCTGGCGTAGGCGTCGCCGCCGTCGGGGTCGTCGGTGATCCGCCGGACCAGCTGCGGCACCAGCACGGCGTTGAAGATGCCGCCGGCCAGCAGGATGTAGACCATGTTGGGCAGGGTGTTGGCGATGGTGAACAGGTCGCCGCGCAGCCCCGCGCCGAGCGCGGCCACCAGCAGCGCGCTCCGGATGAATCCGGACGCGCGGGAGAAGATCGTGCCGGCCGCCATCACGGCCGAGTTGGCCAGGACCCGCTGGTCGCTCACGAACGCTCCCCGACGGGGGACTGCGGCGCGGGCTCGTCCCGCTGGTCGTCGGGCTCGTCGGGTGGGTCGTCGGCGTCGGCCTGCTCGCGCTCGGCTGCCTGGTCTGCGGCTTGGTCTGCGGCTTGGTCTGCCGCGAGCTGCGCGCGCCGCGCCCGGATCTGGCCCGGCAGCCGATAGCCGACCATCCCGAACAGCACGAGGCCGCCGAGGGCCATGACGATCCAGATGAGCGCGCTCACCCGGGCCGCGCGGATGGGGAGCTCGTCGGACGCGCCGAGCGGTACGCCCTCGAGGCTGGTGACCGCCAGCTGGACCTTGTGCACACCGGCGCGGCTCGTGGTGGCCTCGAAGCGCACCACGCTGCGCGCCCCGGGACCGAGGCGTCGTACGCCGCCGCCGCTGAGCGTCAGCGCGCCGTCGGTGCGCACCCGCACCCGCACCTCGACCGGCTGGTCGAGGCCGTTGACGAGGGTGACGCCGAGCGGGCCGGAGTCGCCGGAGAGGGTCACCGCGGGCGGTGCCTCGATCCCGATCCTGCCCAGGTCGGCCTGCAGGGACTCCTCGATCCGGGCGGCCGCGGTGCGCGCCATCCCCTGCTGCTCGCTGTGCTGCTGGGAGAGCGACACGAGCACCTCGTCGAGCACCGTCGCCTCGATGGTCGTCACGGGGACGAGCACCTGCTCGAGCAGGGTGGCGGCCGCGGTGGCCCGGGAGACGGCGGAGAAGACGGAGCCGCCGATCTCGGCGGCGAGGTCCTCCTCGGTGTAGGCCAGGCTGGCGGCCGGCACACCCTTGGCGGGGCGGCTCGCGATCTCGTCGACCGGCACCACCTCGAGCCAGCGTTGCTCGAGGTCGGTGAAGAACGACGCCGCGTCCTCGCCACGCCACACCGTCGGCAGGGTGACGACCAGGGGCGCGGTGTCGTCGGAGTCCAGCCGGAGGGCCGCCTCGCTGATCAGGCGCTGCCGCAGCGCGAGGGGGTCGTTGGCGGGGGTGGGGCCCGGGCCGCCCGCCTCGGCGCCGGTGCTGGTGACGACCACCTCGTGGCCCAGGAGCCGCACGACCGAGGTCGGGCTGGTCGGTGGGATCTCGAAGGCGTTGTCGCCCAGCAGGACGACCGTGCCCGCGGTGACCGCGGCGAGGGCCTCGGGGCTGAGCACGTCGTTGTCGGGCGCCACCGTGGGCTGGGAGGGGATCCCGAGCTCGGACATGACGGCGGCCGCACGGGCGACGGCCTGGTCGAGGCGGGTGCGGTCATGGCGGACCGCCGCCGAGACGTCGATGTCGCCGTAGGGAAGGGTCAGCACCGGGGTCGAGGCAACCAGTCCCCGGAAGCGATCCAGCCACGCCGCGGCGGCGGCGGCCAGCGCGGCCTCGCCCTCGGTCGGCTCGTCCGTGGGCGCCGCGTCGGTCGGGCTCCCCGTCTCGCCCGCGGGGTCGGTGGTCTCCTCCCCGTCGGGCTCGACCGGTGTCGGCTCCTGGCCGGGCACGGTGGGGTCGGGGGCGAGGTCTCGCGGGGGGTTGCCCGCCGCCAGGCGGGCGAGGGCGAGCAGCACGGCGGGGTCGACCAGCCAGCTGTAGGGCGTGGTGCCGGCCGACTCGGCCATGTCGAGCACGCCGTCGAGACTGCCGCCCTCGGCGAGGCGGCGGGCCCACCGCTCGGTGCCGGCGACGGAGCCGTCCTCGGCGAACCAGACGCGGCTGCGGATCGGCAGGATCACCGCCGCCTCCTGCACCCTGTCGCCGGTGGGCAGGCGGGGGATGAACGTACGGGCGCGGCCGTCGGCGACGAGGTCGCGCGGCACCGCCCCGTCGCCGAGGGCGTGGATGCCGATCCAGTAGACGCCGGGCTCTCCGGAGGTGGCCAGGAGCTCCACGGGGATGGAGTCGCTGAACTCGGCGGTGGCTCCGGGCGGGAGCTCCTCGATGGTGTCGAACGTGCCGGGCACCGTCACCCGCTCGCCGACGTACTCGGTCGCGTCGATGGTGGCCGAGGCGGCGAGGTTGGCCGCGTCGAGGATGGGGAGCTCGGAGGAGAACGCGTGCAGGTTGACCCGGGTGAAGGTGTCGTCGCTGACGTTGGTGACGGTGCCGGAGATCTCCACGTCACCGCGACGGGGCAGCACCGGACTGATGGTGTCGATGTGCACGACGAGGGGGTCCGACAGGGCCGCGGGGGCCGCCGGAGCGGGTGCGGTGAGCCCGGCGCCGGCGATGCCGACGGTCAGGAGGCCCGCCAGGGCAGCACGGAACGACGACGGGCGGGGCACGCCCCGATGCTAGTTGCTCGGCCCCGTCGGCCCGGCACGTAGACTGGCCTGTCGTGTCCGACGTCGCACTGCAGCCCCTCACGATCGTCGAGATCCAGCGACGGGTCGGTGACGAGCTCGACCGGATCGGGTCGGTCATCGACGAGCTCGGCACCCTGTTCGCCGACGCCGGCGAGGAGCTGGCGCTGGTCGGCGGTCCCGTGCGTGACGCGATGATCGGTCGGCTGCAGAACGACCTCGACTTCACCACCTCCGCCCACCCCGACGTGACCGAGCGGCTCGTGTCGGGCTGGGCCGACGCGGTGTGGGACATGGGCCGCGACTTCGGCACGATCGGCTGCCGCAAGGGGCCGTGGCAGGTCGAGATCACCACCTACCGCTCGGAGAGCTACGACGCCTCCTCCCGCAAGCCCGACGTCGACTTCGGCGACTCCCTCGAGGGCGACCTCGGGCGGCGCGACTTCACCGTCAACTCGATGGCGGTGCGGGTGCCGAGCCGTGAGTTCGTCGACCCGTTCGGCGGCATCGTCGACCTCGCCGAGCGCGTGCTCCGCACGCCCGGCGCCCCCGAGGACTCCTTCTCCGACGACCCGCTGCGGATGATGCGCGCCGCGCGGTTCTCCGCCCAGCTCGGCTTCACCGTCGCGCCCGACGTCGTCGAGGCGATGACCGCGATGGCGGGCCGGATCGAGATCATCTCCGCCGAGCGGGTGCGTGACGAGCTGGTCAAGCTGGTGTGCGCCCCGCACCCCCGCCTCGGCCTCACGCTCCTCGTCGACACCGGCCTGGCGTCCTACGTCCTGCCCGAGCTGCCGGCCCTGGCCCTCGAGCGCGACGAGCACCACCGCCACAAGGACGTCTACGAGCACACCCTCACCGTGCTCGAGCAGTCGATCGAGCTCGAGCACCGCCTCGGCGGCGGCCCCGACTTCGTGTCCCGCTTCGCGGCCCTGATGCACGACGTCGGCAAGCCGCGCACCCGGCGCTTCGAGCCCGGCGGCGTGGTGACCTTCCACCACCACGACGTGGTGGGCGCCAAGCTGACCCGCAAGCGGATGCAGGCGCTGCGCTTCTCCAACCACGACATCGACGCCGTCTCACGCCTCGTCGAGCTGCACCTGCGCTTCCACGGCTACGGCTCGGGCGAGTGGACCGACAGCGCCGTGCGGCGCTACGTCCGCGACGCCGGCGACCAGCTCGAGCGGCTGCACATCCTGACCCGCGCCGACTGCACCACCCGCAACCAGCGCAAGGCCGACCGGCTGCGGCGCACGTACGACTCGCTCGAGGAGCGCATCGCGCGGCTCTCGGAGGAGGAGGAGCTGGCCTCGATCCGGCCCGACCTCGACGGCAACCAGATCATGGAGGTCCTCGGGATCGGCCCGGGCCGCGAGGTCGGCGAGGCCTACCGCCACCTCCTCGAGCTGCGGATGGACGAGGGCCCGATGTCCCGCGAGGCCGCCGAGGCGGCCCTCCGCGCGTGGTGGGCCGCCCGCCAGGGGTAGCGCCTGGCGTCGTGCTCGTCCCGACCTGTCGGCCTCTGTCGGGTCCCCCTGTCGGAGTCCCCGCTGTCGGAGTCCCCGCTCGAGCGGGGACTCCGACACTCGGAGGGGGTTGCAACCCCCTCCAGGTGTCAGACTTCCCCACCAAGTACGCGCCACGCCCCCGTCGGGTCCGCGCCCGCCACGCCCCCTCCGGCCGGGGCACCGCCGTCACCGCCCACCCGCGCGGGTCCCGCCGTGCTCGCGTACGACGTGCAGCAACCGTTGGTGCCGCCCGCGGGGGGTCACGGGCCGGGGTCGGTTCGCCGCGCGGTAGAAGTGGCGCTTGAGCTGCTCCGCCGCCACGACGTAGCCGAGGGTGATCAGCAGGAGCGCGCCGACCACGGCCATGGGCAGGGACTCCAGGCCGAGCACCTCCGACACGCCGGGCACGAACGGGAGGGCCACGGTCAGCAGCCCGACGGCGAGCGAGGAGAGCAGGAGCGCGCGCCCCGGCCGGCTGCGGAACGCGGCGCGGCGGGTGCGCAGCACCATCAGCACCGCCAGCTCGGTCAGCGTCGACCCGACGAACCACGCCGAGCGGAACAGCGTCGAGCCGGCGTCGAAGACCTGCAGCAGGACCGCGAAGGTCAGCAGGTCGAACAGGGTGCTCAGCAGTCCGAAGACCACCATGAAGTCGCGCACGAAGCGCAGGTCCCAGTGCTGGGGCCGGGCCAGCTGCTCGGGGTCGACGCGGTCGACGGCGAGGGTGGTGCTCGGGATGTCGGAGAGGAAGTTGAGCAGCAGGATCTGGCGCGGCAGCAGCGGCAGGAAGGGTAGGAACGCCGAGGCGATCACCATGCTCGCGACGTTGCCGAAGTTGGCGCTGACGGTGGTGAAGACGTACTTCAGGGTGTTGGCGAAGGTCTGCCGCCCCAGGCGGACGCCGTGGCCGAGCACCGCGAGGTCCTTGTCCAGCAGCACGATCGAGGCGGCGCTCTTGGCCACGTCGACCGCGGTGTCGACCGAGATGCCGACGTCGGCGAGGTGGAGCGCGGCCGCGTCGTTGATCCCGTCGCCGAGGTAGCCCACCACCGACCCGCTGTCGCGCAGAGCCTTGATGATCCGCTCCTTGTGCAGCGGGTCGACCTCGGCGAAGACCTCGACGTCGCGCACCCGGCCGACCAGCTGGGCGTCGTCCAGCGCGTCGATGTCGTCGCCGGTCAGCACCGTCGCGGTGTCCATCCCGACCTGGCTGGCGATGTGGGCGGCGGCGAGGTGGTTGTCGCCGGTGATCATCCGCACGCTGATCCCGGCCTCCCGCAGCTCGCTCAGGGCGTCGGCGGCACCGGGCTTGGCCGGGTCGGCGAACGCCAGGAAGCCGACGAACTCCATCTCGCGCTCGTCGTCGGCGCGGAGGTCCTCGGCCCCCGGCATCGGCCGCCGGGCCAGGCCGAGCACCCGGTAGCCCTGGCTGCTGAGCGCGGCGAACCGGGCGTCGAGCGCGGCGCGGTCCACGCCGGCGCAGGCGTCGGCCACGGAGGCGTACGCCCCCTTGCACACCAGCTGCCGCCCGGTCGGGCCGTCGACCAGCACGCCGAGGCGCTTGCGCTCGAAGTCGTAGGGCAGCTCCGCCACCGCCCGGTGGTCCGGGTCCGGGCGGCGCCGCTCCACGATCGCCGCGTCGACGGGGTTGACGAAGCCGGTCTGCAGCCCGGCGTTGAGGGACGCCAGGGCGAGCACGAAGTCGCTCGGCGCGCCGTCGGCGTCCACCGCCGCGTGCAGCCGGGTCGTCCCGACCGTGAGGGTGCCCGTCTTGTCGGTGCAGAGCACGTCCATCGCGCCGAAGTCCTCGATGGTGTCGAGGCGGCGTACGACGACCCGATCGCGCGCCATCCGCCGCGCCCCGGCCGACAGGCTGACGGCGATGATCGCGGGGAGCATCTGTGGGGTCAGCCCGACCGCGAGCGAGAGCGAGAAGAGCAGTGAGTCGACGAACGGTCGCTCGAGCACGAGGTTGAGCAGCAGGATGACCAGCGCCAGCCCGGCGGTGACCCGGGCGAGCAGCAGCCCGAACTGACGGATCCCTCGCTGGAACCCGGTCGCGGGGGGCTGCTGCTCCAGGCGCTCGGACAACCGGCCCAGCTCGGTCCGGGCGCCGGTCGCCACCACCACCGCGAGGCCGCGGCCGCTGACCACGTGGGAGCCGAGCAGCAGGACTGCGTGCCGGTCGGCCGGCGAGGCGTCGGCGGACGTCGCCCCGGGGCGCTTGTGCCGGGGGAAGGTCTCCCCGGTCAGCGCGGACTCGTCGACCTGGAGGGCGTCGGCGCTCAGCAGCCGGCAGTCGGCCGGCACCACGTCGCCGGCGTGCAGCACCACCACGTCGCCGGGCACCACCTGCTCGAGGGCCACCTCGACCTCGGCGCCACCGCGGAGCACGTCGGCGTGGACCTGCACCAGCGCGAGCAGCCGGGCGACGGTGAGCGAGGCCCGGTGCTCCTGCCAGAAGCCGAGGACGCCGCTGAGGCCGACGATGGTCAGGATGATCACCGCGTCGGTGACGTCGTGCAGCACGAGGGAGATCAGGCTGGCGACGACCAGGATCAGGGTGATCGGCTCGGTGAACTGCATGGCCAGGGCGAGGGGCCAGGAGACCCGGTGCGGGGGCGCGAGCCGGTTGGGACCGGCCGACTCGAGCCGACGCGCGGCCTCGTCGGCGGCCAGGCCGGCGTCGGTGCTGCCGAGGGAGGTGAGGAGGTCGTCGTCGGGCAGCGCCCACCATGCCTCCGGCACCGCGGCCGCGGGTCGGTCGCCCTCCCCCATGCGCAAGCCCCTCGCCGTGCGGTGCCGTGCGGTGCCGTGTCGTTTCACGGTACGCCGACGCGCGCCGCAGCGACATGCCCCGCGCGCCGGACGTGGCGCGGGCGCAGCGGACACGCCAGCGGCCCCGCGGGTCCGGAGACCGGCCGCGGGGCCGCTGGTGGTGCTGGGTGGTGCTGGCGTCCGGGGACGCCGGGGTCACTCGCCCCTGATGAACTTCTCCAGCTCGGCGCGGCCGAGGTCGTCGGCCATCTGCACCGGCGGGGACTTCATCAGGTAGGCCGAGGCCGGCAGGATCGGGCCGCCGATGCCACGGTCCTTGGCGATCTTCGCCGCGCGGACCGCGTCGATGATGATGCCGGCCGAGTTGGGGGAGTCCCAGACCTCGAGCTTGTACTCGAGGTTGAGCGGGGCGTCACCGAAGGCACGGCCCTCGAGGCGGACGTAGGCCCACTTGCGGTCGTCGAGCCAGGCGACGTAGTCGGACGGGCCGATGTGGACGTTGCGGTCGCTGATCTTGTCGGCGAGCTCGCCCTTGAGGTTGGACGTCACGGCCTGGGTCTTGGAGACCTTCTTGGACTCCAGGCGCTCGCGCTCGAGCATGTTCTTGAAGTCCATGTTGCCGCCGACGTTGAGCTGGTAGGTGCGGTCCAGCGCGACGCCGCGGTCCTCGAACAGCTTGGCCATCACGCGGTGGGTGATGGTGGCGCCGACCTGGCTCTTGATGTCGTCGCCGACGATCGGGACGCCCGCGTCCTCGAACTTCTTGGCCCACTCGGGGTCGGAGGCGATGAAGACCGGCAGCGCGTTGACGAAGGCCACGCCGGCGTCGATCGCGCACTGGGCGTAGAACTTGTCGGCCTGCTCGGAGCCCACCGGGAGGTAGGACACCAGGACGTCGACCTCGGCGTCCTTGAGCGCCTGGACGACGTCGACCGGCTCGGCGGCCGACTCCTCGATGGTCTGGCGGTAGTACTTGCCGAGACCGTCCATCGTCGGGCCGCGCTTGACCTCGACACCCAGCGTGGGGACGTCGCAGATCTTGATCGTGTTGTTCTCCGAGGCGTCGATGGCCTCGGAGAGGTCCTTGCCGACCTTCTTGTCGTCGACGTCGAAGGCGAGGACGAACTCGACGTCCTTGACGTGGTAGTCACCGAAGACGACGTGCATGAGCCCCGGCACGGTCCCGGTGGGGTCAGCGTCCTTGTAGTACTCCACGCCCTGGATGAGGGACGTGGCGCAGTTGCCGACTCCCACGATCCCTACTCGTACAGAACCCATGGGGGTCTCCTTCTCTTTCTGGTGTTCCCGGCTGCTGGTCGGTGCTGCTGGTCGTGCTGCTGTGCCGTGCTGTGGTGCTCGGTGCAGGTGCTGGGGGAAGGTGCTCAGTGCAGGGGTTCGGTGGTGGGCCGCGCCGACTGGTTGAGCGCCTGGGCGGCCGCGGAGCCGCCGGCCTCGTCGCCGCGCTCGGCGCGGATCAGGTCGGAGAGCCAGCGGACCTCGCGCTCCACCGACTCCACGCCGTGGCGCTGGAGCTCGCCGGCGTAGCGGTCGACCTCGGCCTGGGTGCGGGCCAGCTCGTCCTGGACGCGGGCCAGCCGCTCCTGCAGGCGCGAGCGGCGACCCTCGAGGACCCGCAGGCGGATCTCCATGTCGGTGGAGGAGAAGAAGGCGAAGCGGATGTCGAAGTTGTCGTCCTCCCACGCCGTGGGTCCGACCTCCGACATCAGGCGCTGGAACTGCTCGTGGCCGGCCGGGGTGACCTCGTAGACGATGCGCGGGCGGCGGCTCGTCGTGGTGGTGGTGGTGCTCACCTCGGTGATGAGGTTGGCGCGGAGCATCTTCTTGAGGGCGGGGTAGAGCGAGCCGTAGGACAGCACGCGCCCCCAGCCGAGCATCAGGTTGAGCCGCTTGCGCAGCTCGTAGCCGTGCATGGGTCCCTCGTGCAGCAGTCCGAGGACTGCGAGCTCGATGGTGTCCCCGCGGCGTGCCATGTGACCTATCGTACCGATATATCCGCTGGCGACGAATCGGGATGCCCTGAGCGTTCCCCTTACCCTTGCCGCGTGAGTGTGAAGAAGCGGAGGGCCGACGGCAAGGCCCAGACCCGGCGGCCCCAGCCGCGGCGTACGGGGAAGCAGCGAGCGGCCAGGATCGCCAAGGTCCTCGCCGTCCTCGGTGTGGTCGGAGCCATCGTCCTCGGCGGCGTGGTGGTCGTGCTCTACCAGGCGATCAGCATCCCCGAGCCCAACGAGGACTTCGAGTCCCAGACCACCTTCGTCTACTACCGCGACGGCGAGCAGGAGCTCGGCACCTACTACGAGGAGCAGAACCGGGTCTCCATCCCGCTGTCGCAGATGCCCGAGACGATGCAGGACGCCGTCGTCGCCGCGGAGAACCAGACCTTCTGGACCGACAAGGGCCTCGACCCCAAGGGCATCGCCCGCGCGCTCTTCTCCAACGCCCGCGGCAACGCCCGACAGGGCGCCTCCACGATCACCCAGCAGTACGTCAAGATCCTCTACCTGACCAGCGAGCAGAGCTACAAGCGCAAGATCCGCGAGGCCGTCGTCTCGCTCAAGATCCAGCAGCAGCTGAGCAAGGAGGAGGTGCTCGAGGGCTACCTCAACACCATCTACTTCGGTCGCGGCGCCTACGGGATCGAGGCCGCGGCGGAGGCCTACTTCGACCGCCCGGCCAGCAAGCTCAACCTGCGCCAGTCAGCCGTCCTGGCGACGGTGCTCAACAACCCCTCCAAGTACGACCCCGCCAACGGCAAGGAGGCGCGGCAGGACCTCAAGGGCCGCTACGCCTACGTGCTCGACAGCATGGCCGAGATGGGCACCATCGACCCCGAGCAGCGCGACAAGGCGGTCAAGCGGCTGCCCAAGTTCCCCAAGATCGCCGCCCAGAGCCAGTACGGCGGGCAGCGCGGCCACATGCTCTCGCTGGTCAAGCAGGAGCTGCTGGCCCGCAACATCGCCAGCGAGGACGAGATCGACGGCGGCGGCCTGCGGATCACCACGACGTTCGACCCCGAGGTGATGAGCGACGTCGCGGAGGCCGTGACCGCGCAGCGCCCGGACGCCGGGATGCCCGGCCCCGCGGGCAACAAGGACCTGCACGTCGGTGCCGCCACCGTCGACACCGCCACCGGCGAGCTGCTCGGCTTCTACGGCGGCCAGGACTACCTCGAGTCGCAGATCAACTGGGCCGTCGCCGGCGGCATGGCGGGCTCGACGATGAAGGCCGCCACCAACGTCGCAGCCATCCGCGAGGGCTACTCCCTCAACGACACCTTCGAGGGCAACAGCCCGATCGACATCGCCGGCACCGAGTTCGGCAACCAGGGCGACACCGACTACGGCTCTGCGGTCTCCATGCTCGAGGCGACCGAGAACTCGATCAACACCGCCTACGTCGACATGGTCGACTCGATGGACGGCGGCCCGCAGAAGGTCATCCAGGCCGCCGAGGACCTCGGCATCCCGGGCAACGAGCCGCAGCGCTGGGGCATCCCGCGCAGCTCGATCGACTTCCAGGACAACATCGGCGTCACCCTCGGCACGGCGCAGGTGAGCCCGATCAACATGGCCAACGCCTACGCCACCCTGGCCAACGGCGGGGTGCGCAACGAGGTCCACGTCGTGCAGAAGGTCGTCGACCGCAGCGGCGAGGTGCTCTACGAGGCCAGCGAGCGGAGCAAGGAGACGGTGGACCCCGACATCGCGGCCGACGTGACCTACGCGCTGCAGAAGGTCGTCGAGTCCGGGTCGGGCACCGAGGCGCTCGCGCTGGGCCGCCCGGCCGCGGGCAAGACCGGCACCGCTACCAACGACAAGGAGGAGGTCTCCTCCTCGTGGTTCGTCGGGATGACGCCGCAGGTCTCCACCGCCGTCATGTACGTCCGCGGCCGGGGCCGTGAGGGCCTCGACGTCCCGCGACCCGACGGGGCCGACCTGTGGCTGCCGACCAGCTCGGACGGCAAGTCCGGTTACTTCGGCGGCAACTACCCCGCCAAGACGTGGACCGACATCATGCAGCGGGTGATGGAGGGCAAGGAGGTCGAGGACTTCCCCGAGCCGGTCTTCGTCGACGGCGACGCGCCCGAGGACGGCCACGAGTACACGCCGCCCCCGCCGCCGCCGTCCTCCTCGACGCCGCAGCCGTCCAACACGCCGTCGCCGACCCTCGAGCCGAGCGAGCCGAGCGAGACCCCCACGGAGACTCCCACCGAGACGCCGACGGAGACGCCGACGGAGACGCCGCTGCCGACCGAGACTCCGGTGCCCACGGAGACACCGACGCTGCCGACCGAGATCCCGACGCTGCCACCCGAGACGCCGCCCACGCCGGGCGTCCCCCCGCCGAGCGGGCGCCTCCAGCCCCGCTCCCCGTTGGCCGACGTCCGACCCTGACCCCGGCCGTGGACCGCGCCCAGCCCGAGCAGCCCGAGCCCGTCGAGGCGCCGACGCGCGTCGACCCGGTCGCGGCGGCCATGTCGGAGGTCGCGGGCGGTCCGCTGGGAGCGCACGCCGCCGGCCACCCCTGGTGGTCGGCCGCACGGGTGCTCGCCGGCGCCACCGCGGTCACCCTCGCCGCCGGGATGCTGGCCAAGACGGCCTGCGTGCCCACGGGCTGGGGCAACGAGCACCAGCCCCTCACCGAGCTGTGCTGGACCGACCTGGCCGGCAGGTCGGTCGACGCCGGGTCGCCGCCGCGGGTGGCCGCCTGGCTCACCGACGGGGTCGAGCGCGCCACCGCGGTGCTGCCCGGCTCGGGCACCGTCGCGACCACCGCGGGGCTGGCGGTCCTCCTCGCCGCGCTGGCCCTGCTGGCGACGGCGCTCCTCGTGCGGGTCGACCGCCGGCGGCCGTGGGCCGCCGCGGGCTGGGCGCTCGGCCCGGTGCTGCTCGTCCACTGGCTCTCGTGGGAGCTCGTCGCAGCCGTGGGCGTCGCCGTCCTGCTGTGGGGCTGGACCTCCGGGCGTCCGTGGCTGGCGGGGGTCGGCGCCGGCGTGGGGGCGGCGTTCGCGCTCCCCGTGGCGCTGGCGTTGGTGGGCGTGCTCGCCGTCGGAGGACGGCTGCGCGACCGGGTCGACGCGCTCCTCGCGGCGGGTGCGGCCTACGTCGTCCTCACCCTGCCCGGCCGGGCGACGGGGCCCGATCTCGACATCGGCTCGATCTGGCTGCTGCTCGACCAGACGGGCATCGGCGCCTCGACCACGGTCCGCACGCTCGGCCAGGTGGTCGTCCTCGCGCTCGCGGCGGCCGCGGCGTGGTGGCTCGTGCGCCGGGCCGGCCGGCCGACGGCGATGACGACCGCGCGCGCCGGGCTGGTGCTGCTGGCCGCCGGCCTGGTGGTGGCGCCGTCGGCCCCGCCCGAGTCGGCGCTGCTCCTGCTGCCGCTGGCCGCGCTGGCCGTCCGCCGCTGGCGCGACCTGCTGGTGTGGCAGGGGCTGCACCTGGTGAGCTGGGTGATCACGGGCTGGTACGTCGGGCTGGCCCTGGAGCCGACCGTGTCGGACGACGGCCGTGCCTACTGGGTCGCGGTGCTGCTGCGGGTCCTCGGTCTGCTCTGGCTCATCGGTGCGGTGCTGCGTGACGCCGCGTCCGGGCCCGTCGACGGGCCGGACGACGACGCCGGCTGGCGGCCGCCGGGGTCAGTCGACGACGACGCGGTCGAAGTGGGTCGCGGTGAAGCGCACCCGCACCTCGATGTCCTCACCGACGTGGGGGACGCGCGCCCCTGAGGGGACGAACAGCATCGAGGCCTGCATGTGGGGCGGCTCGGCGAACAGCCGCTGCTTGCCGTCGATGGAGAACGGCGAGCGTACGAAGCCGACGGCGTCGAGGCCGCCGCGGGCCAGCGTCGCGGCCCGCGCCTTCAGCGACTGGTCGCCGGTGGGGGCCTCGAGGCCGATGCCGTGGGCGGTGCCACCGCTGACCACCACGATGTGGCCGTGCTTGGGCGCGCTGCGGCCCCGGTAGCCGAAGGTGTCGCCGCGCTCGACCTCGTGCACGTCGAGGACCGTGGCGGTGACCGAGAGGGCGCCACGGTCGCCGAGCCAGAGGTCGGTGCCGATGCGCGGGCGCACGGTGAAGTCGGGATAGGTGGTGGCCAGGGCGGCGAGCTCGGCGCGCGTGAGGTGGGAGACGAAGACCGTGCGGGTCGGCAGCCCGGACGCGACGATCTCGTTGATGAGGCGGTTGACCTCGCCGAGGTGGGAGGTGGTGTTGAGCGGCAGGTGCATGGCCACCCCGCGCAGCCCGCTGCGCGCCGTGCCCAGCGTCGCGGCCGCCGTGGCGAGGTCGCGGCGGGTCATGCCGTGGCGCAGCATCGAGGTGAGCTGCTCCAGGACGAAACGGGCGCCGGGGTCGCGCTCGCGCAGCGCCACCAGGTCGTCGGGGCGGCTGACGGTGTGTACGACGCGCGAGGCGGTGCGGGCGTCGAGGTCGAGGGCCGCGCCGAACGGGCGCCAGGGGGTGAGCACCAGGAGGTCACCGGAGTAGCGGCTCGCCGCCGGCTCGACCTCGTCGTACGTGCCGACCGCGAGGGTGTCGAGCGGCGCGCCGGTCTCGTCGGCGTGGTCGGCCAGCCACTGCGCGCGCCGGGCGAGGCGGGGGAGCGAGAGGCCGTAGCCGTTGCCCTTGGCGACCGGGACGATGCCCGGGTGGTCGCGGACCGTGCGGAGCAGGTGCGAGCGCCACCGCTCGCCGTCCACCGTGAGGGTCAGGCTCATCCGCGCCTCACCCCCTGCGCGCCAGGTAGAGCTGGAAGGCCTTGTAGATCGCCCGGTTGAGCGGCAGGTCCCACTCGCCGGCGTGCTCGACCGCCTGGCCACCGGTGCCGACCTTGAACTGGATCAGACCGAGGTGCGGGTCGTCGGCGTCAAGGGTCTCGGTGATGCCGCGCAGGTCGTAGACGTGGGCGCCCGCGCCGAGCGCGTCGCGCATCATCGCCCACTGCACGGCGTTGGAGCCGCGGACCTCGCGCTTCTCGGTCGACGAGGCGCCGTAGGAGTACCAGGCGTGGGTGCCGACCCGGATGCCGATGGTCGCCGCGACCAGGTCGTGGTCGTGGCGCGCCAGCCAGACCTGGATCCGGCCGGGGTCCTCGGCGGCCAGGGCGTCGTACATCGTCTCGAAGTAGGACAGCGGGCGCGGGGTGAAGTGGTCGCGCTCGGCAGTGTGGACGTAGAGGTCGTGGAACGCCTTGAGGTCGGTGCGCTGGCCCGGGCTCACCTCGACCCCCGCCTTGTCGGCCTTCTTGATGTTGCGCCGCCACAGCTGGTTCATCCCGGCGAGGACGTCGGCCTCGGTGCGCGGGCGGCCCTCGTCGTCGACCAGCGGGACCTGGAAGTTGAACTGCGGCTGACCGGCGGAGAAGCCGCCCGCCGCCGACTGATGCTGCCAACCGAGCTCGTGGAGCTGGGCGACCACCCGGGCACCCTGCTGGGTGCGCTCGAGCGGAGGCACGTCGCCGAGGCGGTGCACCGCCGGGTCGGCGATCCCCGCCTTGACCTGCTCGGCCGACCAGCGGCGGGTGAGGACCGGCGGTCCCATCCGCACCGCGAAGGCGCCCTGGTGCCTGAGGTGCGCGACCATCGGCGCCAGCCAGTCGGCGAGGTCGTCGCCCGACCAGTCGATCACCGGGCCCTCGGGCAGGTAGGCGAGGTAGCGCCGGACCTTCGGCAGCTGGCGGTAGAGCACCAGGCCCGCGCCGACGAGCTCGTCGCCGCGGAACCAGCCGATCGACTCGGCGCGCCACTCGGCCTTCACGCTCGCCCAGGCCGGGGTCTGCAGGAAGCTCGCGGACGACCGGCTGGCGATCAGGTCTCGGTGCTGCAGCGCGGAGATCGGGCGCAGCGTCAGGGGGGTCGTCACTCCGGCAAGGCTACAAGGGACCAGACACGACCCCCGTGCGTGTCTGGTCCCTTCGCCAGGAGAGACGCACGCCACAACGGATCGGTTGCACGGCGTCCGCCCTTTTCCCGTGGGGCACCCCCGAACGGGTGTACCCAGGGGGATCGTCGGAGAAACCTCGGACTTCCCCAACGCATCGTCGAGGTCGGCCCCGGGGTGCTTCGGACCCGTAGCTGTCCGCGCCCCCGCCACGACGGCTCACCCGGCGCCGCGACCACCGTGCCGGGCACTGCGTCGACGGCCCCTCACGCGCTGAACGCCGCGACCGGTGCTCCCTCGACGGCCACGTCGACGCAGAACACCGCACCCGCCGCGGGGTCCTCGGACTCACCCAGGCCCTGTCGGGACGTGGTGATGTAGAGATGGGTGTCGCCCGGTCCGCCGAAGGCGCACGACGACACCTGGACCGCATCCACCTCGACGACCGCGGTGAGCGTGCCGTCGAGGGAGTAGCGGTGCACCGCGGACCCGCCCCACAACGCGACCCAGAGACCCCCGTGCGCATCCTGCGCCATGCCGTCGGGGTCCCCCCCGGACACGTGCGCCACCGGTCGCCGGTTCGCCAGGGCCCCGGTGTCGCCGTCGTGCTCCAGCACGTCGATCGAGCCCCGCGGGGTGTCGACGTGGAAGGCGCGGGTCCCGTCCACGGACCACACGAGCCCGTTGGGGATCGTCAGGTCCGTGATCGCCGGCGAGACCGTGCGGTCCGGGTCGAGCCTCCACAGGGTGCCCTGTCCGGGCATCGCATGCACGTCCATCGAGCCGCAGTAGAACCGCCCCTGCCGATCGCACCCTCCGTCGTTCATGCGGCGACCGGGGCCGAACAGCGAGGGCGAGGTCCACTCGAGGGCGCCCGTGGGGTCGAGCAGGACGAACCGGTCGTCCGTCGCGACCACGACGCCCCCGTTCGTGCGGGGACGCCACGCCCCCACGACAGCACCCACGTCGAGGCGTGACTCGAGGCGCTCCCCGTCGAGGGTGAGGAGGTCGCCCTCGGAGACGTCGACCAGGCGCAGCCGCGACAGGGCGGGGTCCCAGCAGATGCCCTCTCCGTGGTGCGTGACGACGTCGGTCAGCTGCGCGGCTCGGATGGCTTCCTCCGGAACTGGGACGAGGGCGAGGCGTACGCACGAATCCTAGAGAGAGGGTCCGTGAATGGAACCGATTGCACGCGCTCCCCGGCGGCGTTGTCAGCTGGTGCACGCGCAGCCCTTGACGCTGTGTGTGATGGCCGTCATAGTTTCACGGCAACAACGGTGGAACCGATTCCACCATCGGCTCGACCGCGAGGAGCACCAGACCATGCGCCACTCCACCACTCGACGAAAGGCCGCCGTCGGTGCCGCCCTGGCACTCGTGGCCGGCACCACGGCCGCCTGCGGAGGCGACTCCGACGCGAGCCAGGCCTCGCTCGGCAAGGACGACGTCCTCACCATCACGACGTTCAGCGACTTCGGCTACGACGCGCTCATCGAGCAGTGGAACGCCGACCCCGAGCGTCCCTTCTCGGTCAAGATGACCAAGATCGCCGACTGGGACCCGTGGAAGCAGACGATGACCCAGGCCCTGCAGGCCGGTGACGGCCTGACCGACGTCATCGCGATCGAGGGCGACGCGATGCCGCAGTTCCTCACCGATGGCGCCTCCGAGCAGTTCGCCGACCTCACCGACCCCTCGCTCGACGACCGCTGGGTGGAGTACGCGTACGAGAACGGCCAGACCGCCGACGGCAAGCAGGTCGCCTACCCGACCGACGCGGGACCCGAGGGTTTCTGCTACCGCGCCGACCTCTTCGAGAAGGCCGGGCTGCCGAGTGACCGCGAGGAGGTCAAGGCTGTCTTCGAGAGCTGGGACAGCTACTTCGCCGCCGGCGAGCAGCTCACCGAGGAGCTGCCCGGGACGAAGTGGTTCGACTCGAGCGGGGCGATCGCCCAGGCCATGCTCAACCAGACCGAGTTCCCCTTCCAGACCGAGGACAACGAGGTCGAGGTGAACAACCCCGAGTTGCAGAATGTCTGGGAGACCGTCACCAGCAAGGTCGACACCCTCTCCCCGCGCGTCGTGCAGTGGGACGAGGACTGGGAGGCCGGCTTCACGAACGACGGCTTCGCCACGATCCCCTGCCCCGGCTGGATGTTCTCCAACGTGAAGTCGGCCGCTCCGGACGTCGAGGGCTGGGACTTCGTCGACGCCTTCCCGGGCGGCGGCGGCAACTGGGGCGGGTCCTACCTCGCCGTGCCGATGCAGTCCGAGCACCAGGAGGAGGCCAAGGAGCTCGCCAACTGGCTGACCGACACCGAGCAGCAGCTCGCCGCCTTCGAGGCCGCCGGCAACTACCCGGCCAACATCGGGGCGCAGGAGTCCCTCGCCGCGGACAACATCACCGACCCCTACTTCAACGACGCCCCCACCGCGCAGATCCTCGCCAACCGGGCCGCCGCGGTGGAGCCCGGCCACCCCTACAAGGGTGACAAGTACTCCGACATCCTCGGCCTCTTCCTCACCGCGATCCAGCGCGTCGACGAAGGCACCTCGCCGGACAAGTCGTGGGCGACGTTCGAGCAGGCCGTCGAGAGCCTGTCCTGACCGATGTCCCCGTCCAGCACGGACGCCTCCGCCGGGGAGGTCCCGACGACCTCCCCGGCCCGGGGCACCGGCCCCCACCCACGAGAGGAGCAGCCCGATGACGACCGTCGAGGCGCTCAGGGCCGGTGAGTCGGAGGAGCGGGCCCGTCCGCCGACGCCGCCGCTGACGTGGCGCCAGAAGCTGTCCCGGTGGGACTTCCGGATCTCGCCGTACCTCTACTTCCTGCCGTTCTTCCTGGTGTTCCTGCTCGTCGGGGTCTACCCGATGGCCTACTCGGGGTATCTCTCCTTCTTCTCCTGGCCGCGCTACGGGGCCGACCACGGTGCCGGCGTCGGCTTCGCCAACTACGCCCACGTGCTCACGGACCCGGTGTTCCACAAGGCCTTCTGGAACACCATCGGCATCTTCCTGCTCTCCTCGGTGCCGCAGGTCGTCATCGCCACGGTCATCGCCGGGATGCTGGACACGCCGTTGCGGGGACGGACCTGGTGGCGGATGAGCGTCCTCCTGCCGTTCGTCGTCGCTCCGGCCGCGACCGCGCTGATCTTCGGCAGCCTCTTCGCCGACAAGTCCGGTCTGGTCAACGAGGTCATCCGCGCGGTCGGCCTCCCCGGCGTCAGCTGGCACTCCGACCGCTTCGCCAGCTGGACGGCCATCGCCACGATGGTCAACTACCGCTGGACCGGCTACAACACGCTCATCATCCTCGCCGCGATGCAGGCGGTCCCGCGCCAGATCTACGAGGCGGCGGCGATCGACGGCGCCAACCGCGTGCGGCAGTTCCTCCACGTCACGCTGCCGTCGATCCGCCCGACGATGTTCTTCGTCATCGTCACCGCGACCATCGGCGGGATGCAGATCTTCACCGAGCCCCGGCTCTTCGACACCAACCTGCAGTTCCAGGGCGGCGCGAACTACCAGTACCAGACGCTGACGATGTACGTGTTCAACACCTCCAACAGCGGCACCGACCCCTACCCGCGGGCCGCCGCGGCCACGTGGCTGATCGTGCTGCTCATCATCGGCATCGCGCTGCTCCAGTTCCTCCTCACCCGCCACCTGCAGAGGAGGGCCGAGCGATGAGCCGGCGTCCCGGGTTCCTCGTCTACGGCCTGCTCTCCGCCTTCGTGGCGGGCTCGGCCTTCCCCCTCTACTGGTCGTTCGTCATCGGCTCGGTGACCAAGGAGCGCGCGATCCAGAGCCCGCCGCCGCTCTACCCGGGCGGCCACTTCCTCGACAACGCGCGGCGCGTCTTCGACCAGATCGACTTCTGGTCGGCGCTGGGCAACTCGGTGATCATCTCGAGCCTCTCGGCGGCGTCGGTGGTGTTCTTCTCCACCCTGGCCGGCTACTCCCTCGCCAAGCTGCGGTTCCGGGGCGCCAACCTCGCCATGGGCTTCGTCGTCGCGACCTTGGCGGTGCCCACCCAGCTCGCGTTCGTGCCGCTGCTCAAGGAGTTCAGCAACCTGGGGCTCGCAGGGACCCGCACCGCCGTGGTCCTGCCCTTCCTGGTCACCGCGTTCGGCGTGTTCTTCATGCGCCAGTACCTCGTCGACGCGATCCCGGACGAGCTCATCGAGGCAGCGCGGATGGACGGCTGCACGCAGATGCGCACCTTCTGGACCGTCGCGGTGCCCGCGGCCCGACCGGCCATGGCCATCCTCGCCCTGTTCACGTTCATGCACACCTGGACCGAGTTCATGTGGCCGCTGCTGATCCTGCAGGGCTCCGACGTGCAGACCCTCCAGACCGCTCTCGACCAGCTCAAGATCGCGCCCGCGGGAGGCATCGCCGACATCGCGCTGCTCCAGGCCGGCACCCTGCTCGCGACGATCCCGCTGCTGCTTCTGTTCATCGCGACCGGCCGCCAGCTCGTGGCCGGCATCATGCAAGGAGCCGTCAAGGGATGACGACGATCCGACCGTTCCCCGCCGACTTCCTCTGGGGAGCCGCTGCGGCGGCCTACCAGATCGAGGGCGCCGTGGCCGCCGACGGGCGCACCCCGTCCATCTGGGACACCTTCACCCGGGTGCCCGGTGCGATCCTCCACGGCGACACCGGCGACGTGGCCTGCGAGCACTACGACCGGATGCCGCAGGACGTCGCGCTGATGAAGGCGCTCGACCTCGGGTCCTACCGCTTCTCCGTCGCCTGGCCGCGGGTGTGCCCCGACGGCGGCGCGGTCAACAGGGCCGGGCTGGACTTCTACAGCCGGCTCACCGACGAGCTGCTGGCGGCCGGGATCACGCCCTGGCTCACCCTCTACCACTGGGACCTCCCACAGGCGCTGGAGGACGACGGCGGCTGGACCAACCGCGACACGGCGCACCGCTTCCTCGACTACGCGATGGCCGTGCACGACGTCCTGGGCGATCGCGTCGACAGCTGGACGACCCACAACGAGCCCTGGTGCTCCGCCTTCATGGGCTACACCAGCGGTGGCCACGCGCCCGGACGCCGTGAGGGAGTCGCCGGCGTCGTCGCCGCGCACCACCTGCTCCTCGGGCACGGCCTGTTCGTCGACGAGTTCCGCCGCCGCGGCGGAACCCCCGACAACGGCAAGGCTGTAGGCATCACCCTCAACCCGACGGTGGCCGATCCCTTCGACCCGACCCGTGACGACGACGTCGACGCGGCCCGGCGCCTCGACGGCTTCCACAACCGGGTCTTCCTCGACCCGCTGTTCCTCGGGAAGTACGCCGACGACCTGTCCCGTGACACCGCGGGGATGCTCTTCCGGGGCCGGCCCTGGGAGGACTTCGTCCAGGACGGCGACCTCGAGCTGATCAGTGCGCCGACCGACTTCCTCGGTGTGAACTACTACCACCCCGACCTCCCGGCGGCCCTGCCGTGCGACGTCGCGCCGGACGAGCTCCTCGGGAGCCGCATCCAGCACTCCCCGCGTCCCCGCGAGTCGCCGTACCCCGGTGGTGGCTTCGTGTTCCCGCGCACCGGCCGGCCGACGACCGACCGCGACTGGGAGATCGACCCGGACGCGCTGACGCGCCTCCTCGTCCGGCTCGCGGAGACCTACGATGCTCCGCCGATCTACATCACCGAGAACGGTGCGATGGCCGACGACGTGGTGGTCGACGGTGCCATCCACGACACCGGCCGGCAGCAGTTCATCGAGCAGCACCTGCACGCGGTGCTGGACGCGGTGGACGCGGGCGTCGACGTGCGCGGCTACTTCGTGTGGTCGTTGATGGACAACTTCGAGTGGAGCTACGGCTTCGCCCACCGCTTCGGCATCGTCCACGTCGACTACGCCACCCAGGTGCGCACGCCGAAGGACAGCGCCCGGTGGTTCTCGGAGGTGGCCGTGGCGAACGGCCTGCCAGTAGCGTGACCCACGTGGTGGGGAAGGCGCACGCGTCCACGCTGGACGATGTGGCCAGGCTGGCGGGGGTCAGCAAGGCGACGGCGTCGCGTGCGATCAACGGCAGGTCCAAGGTGAGCGCGAAGGCGCAGGCCGCGGTCCTCGACGCCGTCCGGGAGCTCGGCTACACGCCGAACGGTGCCGCCCGCTCCCTCGTCATGCAGCGGACCGGCTCCGTCGCGGTGATCCTGCCCGAGTCGGACGAGCGCATCTTCTCCGACCCGTTCTTCGCGCGGATGCTGCACGCCGTGGCGCGCTCGCTGCGCGAGCACGACCTGCAGCTCGTGCTCCTGCTCGCCCAGCCGGGCGACGAGGCGCGGATGCTCCTCTACCTGCGCGGGCGCTACGTCGACGGCGCCATCGTCGCGTCCCACCACCGCGACGACCGTCTCGCCGAGCACCTCTCCGACCTCGGGCTCCCGTGCGTGTTCATCGGCACCCCGTGGGTCGGCGCCGACCGGGTCTCCGTCGTCGACAGCGACAACGCCGGTGCCGCCGCCCAGGCCGCACGGGTCCTGGTCGAGAGTGGTCGGCGCAGGATCGCCGCGATCGCCGGACCGCACGACATGCGCGCCGGCCACGACCGGCTCATGGGCTGGCGCCAGGAGCTGGACGCCGCGGGCCTGGACAGCAGCCGGGTCGCCTACGGCGACTTCACCGAGCACAGCGGGACCAAGGCCTGCGCCGAGCTCCTCGACATCGACGGCGACATCGACGGCATCTTCGCTGCCTCCGACCTGATGGCACTCGGCGCGATGCGCGAGCTCGAGGCCCGCGGCATCCGGGTCCCGGACGACGTCGCGATCGTCGGCTACGACGACCTCGGCGTCGCCGAACGCACCCAGCCGCCCCTGACCACGCTGCGCAACCCGATCGACCAGATGGTCACCGAGGCGGTCCGGCTCCTCACGGAGGCCATCGGCCAGGGTGGACGTGGCGCCCCGCGTCGCGTCGTCTTCGTGCCCGAGCTGGTGCGTCGGGACACCGTCTGAGCGTCGCGCCGGCAGGTCGGCGGCTTCACCACCGGGCGGTGCCCCACGGTGAGCGGCGGGCACACCACCTGGTCCCGCCCTCGCTCCGCCGTGTCGTCGGTCAGAGGTGCTCGCGGAGCCAGGCGAAGTCGGCCAGGTGCTCGCTCGCGCCGCCCGGCGTCTCGCAGATGACCGGGGCGCCCGCCTCCCGCACGACACCGGCGAACTCGTCGGGCGGGAGGTGGCCCGCGCCGAAGTTGGCGTGCCGGTCGGCGCCCGAGCCGAACGCGTCGCGCGAGTCGTTGGCGTGCACGAGGTCGATGCGGCCGGTGATGGCACGGACCCGCTCGACGGCGTCGCCCAGGTCGATCCCACCGGCCCACGCGTGGCAGGTGTCGAGGCAGAACCCGACCTGCTCCGCGCCCTCGGCCGCCGAGATCGCGTCCCACACGCCGGCGATGCGGTCGAGGTGGCGCGCCATGGCGTTGTCGCCGCCTGCCGTGTTCTCGATGAGGAGCGGGATCTTGAGGTCGGTGGCCTCGATCGCCTTGCGCCAGTTGTCGAAGCCGACCGCCGGGTCGTCGCTCTTGTTGACGTGGCCGCCGTGGACGATCAGCCCCTTCGCCCCGATCTCGGCCGCGGCGTCCATGTGCTGCTGGAGCAGCTTGCGGCTCGGGATCCGGATCCGGTTGTTGGTCGTGGCGACGTTGACGATGTAGGGGGCGTGGACGTAGAGGTCGACGCCGGCGTCCTCGGCCGCCGCGCGCAGCGCCGCCGGCCCGCCCTCGAACCGCACCTCGGGGCCCTGGTAGCCCTGGGGGTCGCCGAGGAAGAACTGCACGAGGCCGGTGCCGCGCGCGACGGCCTCGGCGACGGGGTCGGTCTGCTCGACGTGGGCGCCGATGGGGAGGGTGCTGGCGGTGCTCATGCGGCCCAGCCTAGGAGGACGTACAGACACCCGGCGACCACGCCGACCAGGGAGGCGACCGCCAGCCAGGCGAGCCAGTCCGCGCCGTCGGTGGGCACGGAGGGCGTACGCCGCGGGCGGGGAGCCGGCCCGAGCCGGTCGGGCACCGGCGGGCACTCGGGGGGCGGCACCGGGAGCCGCCGCAGCAGTCGCAGCGCCGCGTCGGCGGTGGCGATGCGCTGGGCGGGATCGGCGACCAGGAGCCGCTCGAGCAGCGGGCGGAGCGGGTGCGAGGGGATCGCAGGTTGGCCCGACGGCGGCAGCCCGGTGAGCAGCTCGAGGGCGACCCGCCCGACGGCGTAGAGGTCCTGCGCGGGGTTGGGCGGAGCGCCGCGCGCCTGCTCGGGCGCCATGTAGCCCTCGGTGCCGACGCCGCCGGGCACCGTGGTGAAGCGCCGGTCGGCCACGGGGGCCGCGACCCCGAAGTCGGCGAGCCGCAGGTGGGGCGGCCCGGTGCCGGTGGCCTCGAGGAGCAGGTTGGCCGGCTTGACGTCACGGTGCACCAGTCCCGCGGCGTGGACGGCACCGAGCCCCCTCAGCAGCTGCTCGACCAGCAGCGCCACCGTCCCCGCGTCGAGCGGGCCGTGCTCGCGCAGCAGCTGGGCCACCGAGCCGCCCGCCACCAGCTCCATCGCGAGCACGACGAGGTCGTCCTCCGCCGCCCAGCCGTGCGGTGCGACGACGTGCGGGTGCCGGACCCGCACCGCCTGCTCGCGCACGAAGCGCGCCAGCAGCGCGGAGCCGTGGCGCCCCAGCACCTTGAGCGCCACGTCGTGCCCGGTGCGCAGGTCACGCGCGCGCCACACCGAGCCCATCCCGCCGGCGCCGACCTGGTCGAGCAGCTGGTAGCGGCCCGCCACCACCGCGGGGGTGCGCGATCGGGTGCGGGAGGGGATGCGGGAGCGCGTCGGGACGGGCGTCATCGAGGAGGGGGTCGACGAGGGGGTCGCGGCCACCCGCCGACGCTAGCCCGGAGCGACGGCGCGTGGACCGTCCTCCACAGGCCGGTGCGACGATTCCAGCCGCCGGGGCGGTCGCTGATAATCTGCTCCGGTTGCCTTCGGGTGACCGTGCCGTGCGACCGATGTCGCCAGCCACGAACGCACAGTCCTCCTGCCACGGAGAGCCCGTGGCCGCTCTAGCCCAGAGGAGGTGGAGACCGCTATGCGTGCCTATGAAGTGATGGTCATCCTCGACCCGAGTCTCGACGAGCGCACCATCGAGCCGTCGCTCGACAAGTACCTCAACGTGATCCGCAAGGACGGTGGCTCGATCGAGTCGCTCGACGTGTGGGGTCGTCGCCGGATGGCGTACGAGATCAAGAAGAACGCCGAGGGCATCTACGCCGTCATCACGCTGACGGCCGAGCCCGCGACGGTCAAGGAGTTCGACCGCCAGCTCACGCTGAACGAGTCGATCCTGCGCACGAAGGTCATGCGTCCCGACGCCCACTGATCGCCCCGACGGGCGTCTGTGGATAGACCCTTCCCGCTGTCGGTGAGTGCCTGTTTGATGGGCGCAGCACCGGGAGCACCCGGATCAACCGGCACAGCAGCAGGACTTTCTGAGGAGACCTGACATGGCAGGCGAGACCACCATCACCGTGATCGGCAACCTCGTCGACGACCCGGAGCTGCGGTTCACCCCCTCGGGGGCCCCCGTGGCCAACTTCCGGATCGCGTCGACGCCGCGCACCTTCGACCGCCAGACCAACGAGTGGAAGGACGGCGACACGCTGTTCCTCTCCTGCGCGGTCTGGCGCCAAGCCGCGGAGAACGTCGCCGAGTCCCTCCAGCGGGGCATGCGTGTGATCGTCCAGGGTCGCCTCAAGTCCCGTCAGTACGAGACCCGCGAGGGTGAGAAGCGCACCGTCTTCGAGATCGACGTCGAGGAGGTCGGCCCGTCGCTGCGCAGTGCATCGGCCAAGGTCACCAAGACGACGCGACAGGGCGGCGGTGGCGGCTACTCCGGCGGCGGCGGTGGCGGCGGCGGCTACTCGGGTGGTGGCGGGCAGCAGTCCGCGCCGGCCGACGACCCGTGGTCCACCCCGGCGCCCGCCCAGGGCGGCGGCGGTTGGGGTGGCCAGCCCCAGGGCGGGCAGCCCCAGGGTGGCCAGTCCCAGGGCGGTCAGTCCGCTCCGCCCAAGGACCCGTGGGCCACGCCCGGGGTCAGCGGCGGCAACGACGAGCCCCCGTTCTGAACCGGTTCCTGATCCGGACCACCTGCACCACGTTCACATTCCATTCCGTCCCTGATTGCCTTCAGGGCCGGGCTCACTGAAAGGGAGCACCACAATGGCCAAGGCAATTCTGCGCAAGCCCAAGAAGAAGGTCTGCCAGTTCTGCAAGGAGAAGGCGACCGGTGTCGACTACAAGGACACCACGCTGCTCCGCAAGTTCATCTCCGACCGCGGCAAGATCCGCGCCCGCCGCGTGACCGGCAACTGCGTCCAGCACCAGCGCGACGTGGCCATCGCCGTCAAGAACGCGCGCGAGCTCGCCCTGCTGCCCTACACGTCCACCGGTCGCTGAGAGGAGCACGGATCATGAAGCTCATCCTGACCCAGGAGGTCGACGGACTCGGCGCTCCCGGCGACGTGGTCGAGGTCAAGGACGGCTACGGCCGCAACTACCTCGTGCCCCGTGGTCTCGGCATCCGCTGGACCCGCGGTGGCGAGAAGACCATCGAGTCGATCAAGGCCGCCCGCACCGCCCGCGCGGTGCGCGACGAGGACCACGCCAAGGACGTCAAGGCCAAGCTCGAGGCCAACGCGGTCAACGTGAAGGTCCGCTCCGGTGAGGGTGGCCGCCTGTTCGGCGCCGTCACCACCACCGAGATCGCCGACGCGATCACGGCCGTCTCGGGCGAGAAGGTCGACCGCCGCACCATCGTGGTGGCCAACCCGATCAAGTCGCTCGGCGCCCACGAGGTGTCGGTCAAGCTGCACGACGAGGTGTCCGCCGCGGTGGCCCTCAACGTCGTTCCCGCCTGACCCGGCGCACGACACGACCACGGCCCGCCGCCCCTTCGGGGGTGGCGGGCCGTGGTGCGTCCGCGACCGGGCGACGCGGGGGGCGGTGGGTCACTGCGTGGGGTGGTCGCAGCGCGTGGGGCGTCCGCTCGTGCCTGCGTGGTAGGCGTAGGTCCGGGAGCCGACGCGCAGCGTGATGCGTGAGCCCTCGACCACCGCCTGCGTGTAGGCCATCTCGGGCTCGGCGCAGCCGCGGCTGCCGTCTCGCCACGTCACGTCCTGGACCGCGACCACCTCGACCGTGTCGGGGTCGACGCCGAGGGAGGCGGCGAGGTCGGCGACCGCGTGCGTGACGGCCGCCCCGGCCGGCAGGGAGGACGAGGGGGAGGACGAGGGGCCGGTCGAAGGGCTGGTCGAGGGGGTGCGGTCCACGGCTGTCTGCTCGGGATCGGGCGATCCGCCCGGCGTCCCGCACGCGGTGAGGACCCAGGCCGCCGCGAGCAGGGTGAGGCGTCGGGGCGCGGTCGTCATGGCGGTGTGACGGGCGACCCGCTGGGAGCGTTCCGCGTGACCCCAGACGTCACCGGGGGAAGGTGTGGAGGCGGTCTCGGAGGCCCGGGGCGGAGGTCGTCCGCCGGGGTCGCCGGCCCTCAGCGGGCGGTGGCTCCGGTGACGAGCCAGTGGTCGCCACGGGCCCGCCAGCCGAGCAGCAGCCCGCGCGCGCCCATGAACACGACCGTCATCGCCACCCAGACGGCGACCAGGCCGTGGGGGAGGGTGGCCGCCCACAGCGCCGCGGGGGCGTACGCCGCCAGCACCACCAGGCCGGCCCACGCGAGGTAGGCGCCGTCGCCGGCCCCGATCAGGACGCCGTCGAGGACGAAGACCACGCCCGCGACCGGCTGGCCGAGCGCCGCCACGAGCAGCACGGGCACCAGCAGGTCGCGCACCGCCGGGTCGGGGGTGAAGAGGACGCCGACGAACGGGGCGAGCGCCGCGAGCGCCAGCCCGGCGACGACGCCGCTGCCCCAGCCCCACCGCACCATGCGCCGGGTGAGGCGGCGGGTGCTCTCGACGTCGCCGCTGCCGAGTGCCCGGCCGGTGAGGGCCTGGGCCGCGATCGCGATGGCGTCGAGGCCGAAGGCGAGGAAGGTCCACAGCGTGATGGCGATCTGGTGGGTGGCGACGTTGACGTCGCCCGCCCCGGTGCCCACCCGCGTGACCGCGTAGGTGCCGACGAGCAGGCACGCCCGCAGCGCCAGGGTGCGGACGACCAGCGCGACGGCGGCGTGCGCGGCCGCGAGGATGCCGGCGCGGTCGGGGGCCAGGGGCGCCTCGTGCTCGCGGGCGGCGCGGACGACGACGACCAGGAACCACGCCGCGCTGAGCACCTGCGCGAGCACCGAGCCGATCGCCGACCCGGCGATGCCGAGGTCGAGGCCGTAGACGAGGACGAGGTTGAGGACGATGTTGAGCCCGTTGCCGACGACGGCGACGAGCAGGGGCGTACGCGTGTCCTGCAGGCCGCGGAGCACCCCGGTCGCGGCCAGCATCACCAGCAGCGGCGTGGTGCCGAGGAAGGCGATGCGCAGGTAGGTCTCGGCGTGCCCGGCCACCTCGGCGCCGGTGCCGAAGGCGCCCACGAGGGCCGGGGTGAGCGCGACGCCCCCGACGGTGGCGAGCACCCCGATCAGCACCGCGAGCCAGATCCCGTCGACCCCCTGGGCGAGGGCGGCACGGAGGTCGCCGGCCCCGAGGTGGCGCGCGACGCTCGCGGTCGTGCCGTAGGCGAGGAAGACGCACAGCCCGACGACCGTCTGCAGGACCACCGCCGCGACGCCGAGCCCGGCGAGCTCGGGGGTGCCGAGGTGTCCCACGATCGCGGCGTCGGAGAGCAGGAACATCGGCTCGGCCACGAGCGCGAGGAAGGCGGGGACAGCGAGTCGCAGGATCTCCCGGTCGGTCCCGCGGGCGGTCTCCCGGGCCGTCTCCGGGGACGTCTCCGGTGCCGCGCCGGGATCCGACCCGGGGGTGGGGTGGGGTGGTCGACCCCGGGGCTGGGTCCGGGGCTGACTCCGGGGGGCGGGCCGTCACGGACCCAGCCTAGGAACCTCCCGGCGCGGTGGCGGGGCGGGGACCCGGGCACCTCGCGGTCGCGTCGTCCATAGTCCATTGGGACTACCTGTGCATGGCCGTGTGGATGACGGCCGGAGGCGGTCGTCGGGGTACGGCGACGACCCGGGCCGGCGGGCATCTTCCAGATGGCGGACAGATGAACGGTCCCGACGGCAACATATTTTCCCTCCACAGGGTGTGAGGCCCATCGGTGCAGGTCAGCGCGCTGAGCAGGGCTGATTCTCCACCTGTCTCCACAGCCTGTTCCACTGGCCGCCCGCGTGCTCACGCGTGTCGTCCACGGCGTTGCTCAGCTTGTCCACATGCCCTGTGGATAACTCGGCGTCGTCGGCTTCCCCCGGGACGCCGTGAGGACGTACGGTCCTGCGCGGGCCAGTGAGGAGACGACTGGTGGACCCGGGGGCGAGCGCGCCCTCGGCGACGAGGTCGTCGATGTCGGAGGTCGTCCCTACCGTCATGGTCGGCGGACCCGAGCGAGATGGAGGGAGCACCGGTGAGCGTCACCTTCGAGGGGGACACCGACGAGGCCTGGGGCGACGGCCCGGCGGCCTACGAGCCGGGCGCCTCGCCCCGCTCGCCGGGCAACCGGACGCCCCCGCAGGACAACGCCGCCGAGCAGAGCGTCCTCGGCTCGATGCTGCTGTCCAAGGACGCCATCGCCGACGTCGTCGACGTGATCAAGGGCGTCGACTACTACCGCCCCGCCCACGAGGTGATCCACGACGCGATCATCGACCTCTACGGCCGCGGCGAGCCGGCCGACCCGATCACCGTGGCGGCCGAGCTGGTCAAGCGCGGCGAGCTGCAGCGCATCGGCGGCGCCCCCTACCTCCACACCTTGTCGGCCAACGTGCCGATCGCGGCCAACGCCGGCTACTACGCCGAGATCGTGCGCGACAAGGCGATCCTGCGCCGCCTGGTCGAGGCCGGCACCCGCATCGCCGCCCTGGGCTACGCCGGCGAGGGGGAGATCGACGACGTCGTGGACCACGCGCAGGCCGAGGTCTACAAGGTCACCGACCGCCGGGCGAGCGTCGACTACGCCCCGCTGAGCGACATCATGAGCGGCGTCCTCGACGAGATCGAGGCCATCGGCAACCGCGAGGCCGGCCTCTACGGCGTGCCCACCGGCTTCGCCGACCTCGACGACCTGACCAACGGCCTGCACTCCGGCCAGATGATCATCGTCGCGGCCCGCCCGGCCATGGGCAAGTCGACCCTGGCCCTCGACTTCTGCCGTGCCGCGTCGATCCACAACAACCTGACCAGCTGCTTCTTCAGCCTCGAGATGACGCGCTCGGAGATCATGATGCGCCTGCTCTCAGCGGAGGCGAAGGTGCCGCTCAACCACATCCGCAACGGCACGATGCGCGACGACGACTGGGAGAAGCTCGCCCGCAAGATGGGCCAGGTCTCCGGTGCGCCGATGTTCATCGACGACAGCCCCAACATGACGATGATGGAGATCCGGGCCAAGGCGCGTCGGCTCAAGCAGCGCCACGACCTCAAGCTGATCGTGATCGACTACATGCAGCTGATGAGCTCGGGCAAGAAGGTCGAGTCGCGCCAGCTCGAGGTCTCGGAGTTCTCCCGCAACATCAAGCTCCTCGCCAAGGAGCTCGAGCTGCCGATCATCGCGCTGTCCCAGCTCAACCGTGGCCCCGAGCAGCGTGGTGACAAGCGCCCGATGATGAGCGACCTGCGTGAGTCGGGCTCGCTGGAGCAGGACGCCGACATGGTCATCCTGCTCCACCGCGACGACGTCTACGAGAAGGAGTCGACCCGCCCCGGCGAGGCCGACCTCATCGTGGCCAAGCACCGCAACGGCCCCACCCGCGACCTCACCGTCGCGTTCCAGGGCCACTACTCCCGCTTCGTGGACATGGCCCAGGGCTGATGCAGGCGCCGACGATGGTGTCACCGGGAGTGGACGGTCACCATCGACCGGCCCCGTCCCATGCGCGCGTCCCACGTCACGAAGGTTCCTCCGCGGTCGGCGTAGCGGCCGCGAAGGCCCACGTCGGGTCGCCGCCCGCTCTCCGTCGCGTCATCGGGAGCGCGGCCGTGTCGCGCTCTGGGGCGCCCGTGCCCATGCACGCCGGCCACCGCGCGTAGTCCCTGCCGCCCGTCTCGACGGGTGTCTCGACCCGGATTGCGTGGAATCCCCCACGTCCGCGCTCTGAGTCCCCGTCGCGACCTGTGACCGGCCCCGTCCGCGGATCCGGAGGCCGGGCCCGATCCCATGTCCCTGCGGCCGCGACGGGAGGGTGGCTCGACGGGTCGTCGGGCGGGCGGAATCTCGCCCGAAAGAAAAGATGGCAATGAATGCATAGATGGCATAGTGTGACGTCCGTCGCTCGCGCCGCTCCAGACGATCGGCCCGCGCCGCTCACAGCCCCAGGGAGGCACCCATGAACCGCGTCAGGATCACTTCGCTCGCTCTCGCACCGTCACTCGCCCTCGCCCTCGCTGCCTGCGGAGGCACAGGGGGCGACGACGCGTCCGCCGACTTCCCCAGCAAGGAGATCACCTGGGTCGTCCCGTACGACGCGGGCGGCAACACCGACTCGATCACGCGCACCGTGGCGGAGGCGATGTCCAAGGAGCTGGGCGAGGACATCGTGGTCGAGAACCGTCCCGGCGGATCGGGCGCCATCGGCATGCAGCACGTCCAGAACGCCGACCCCGACGGGCACACCATCGGGCTCTACACGACCGGGACGATGGTCGTCACCCCGCTGGTCAGCGACCTCGGCTACAGCGAGGAGGACTTCGACAACGTCGGCCTCATGCTCACCCAGCCCGTTGTCTTCCTGGCCATGCCCGACTCGGACTACTCCTCGATCGACGACCTCGTCGCCGCCGCGAAGGACGCGCCCGGCGACATCTCGATCGGCGTTCCGGGAGCGACCACGCCGCAGGGCTACGAGCTCGCCCGCATGGCCGAGGACTACGGCGTCGAGTTCACGCCGGTCCCGTTCGACTCCAACGCCGAGGTCGTGGCCGCGCTGCGCGGCGACAACGTCGACGCCATCGCGCTCAACGCCTCGCAGGACGTGGTGACCCAGATCGAGGCCGGCGACCTGACGCCGCTGGCGGTCGGTGAGCCCGAGCGGGTCACCTGGCTGCCCGACGTGCCGACGCTGAAGGAGTCGGGCTTCGAGGACCTCACGGTCTCGGGCACCCTGATCGGCCTCACCGCGCCCGCCGGGCTCGACGAGGACGTCCTGGCGGCTCTCGAGGATGCCCTCGAGGTCGCGCTGGAGGACGAGGCCGTCCAGGAGTTCCTCGGTGCGGACAACGTCCCGGACGAGTTCGTCGGGTCCGAGGCCGTGACCGAGCAGCTGGGCGAGCGCCGCGCGATCTACGAAGCGCTGATCGACAACTGAGCACAGAGCCCGGCTGGGTGAGGGCGGACCTCACCCAGCCGGGCCCCTGGGAGGGAGCAGGTGATGGTCCAGTCCGACGATGCGCCCGGCGACACCGCCGCGGCGGCGCCCGGGGCGGACGCGGGCGCTCGCTCGCCCCGCTCGTGGCGGCGGGAGCAGGCACACCGCCTGGCTCCGCTCCTGCTGACGGTCCTGGGCGGGCTCTGGGTCTGGCAGGCCTCGACGCTCGCCTTCGGTGAGGTCACCCGACCCGGTCCGGGGATGTGGCCGATGATCAACGCGGTCATCTTCACCGCCATCTGCGCGGCGCTGGTCCTGGTGGACCGGCGAGCCGACTACGAGAAGTGGTCGAAGCGCAGCCTGCAGGTGCTGGCCATGCTGGGGAGCCTGGTCGTCTACGTGGTCCTCTTCCAGGTGCTCGGCTTCCTGCTCGCCTCCACCCTGATGCTCGCGGTCTGGCTGCGGGTCTTCGGCCGGGAGTCGTGGCGGTGGACGCTCACGCTCTCGGTCGGCGGAGCCGTCGTGTTCTGGATCATCTTCGACCGGCTCCTCGGGGTGCCCTTCCCCGCCGGTGTGTTGCTCGAACGGATCGGAGGCTGAGCCATGAGCGGTCTTCTCGACGGCTTCGCGCAGATGATGGACCCGCAGACGCTCCTCTTCGTCTTCGTCGGTGTCACGATCGGCACCCTGGTGGGCGTCCTGCCGGGGCTCGGGCCCACGGCCACGATCGCGCTGCTCCTCCCGCTGACCTACACGATGGAGCCCACGCAGGCGATCGTGATGCTCGCGGGGATCTACTACGGCTCGATGTACGGCGGGACCATCACGTCGGTCCTGCTCAGGCTCCCCGGCGAGGCGGCCTCGGTCGTGACCACGTTCGACGGGTATGCCATGACGCGTGCCGGCCGGGCCGGCCCCGCTCTCGGGATCGCCGCGATCGGGTCGTTCATCGGCGGGACCATCGCCGTGGTGGGGCTCACCCTGCTGGCACAGCCCATGGCCGAGCTGGCCGTGAAGTTCGGGCCGCCGGAGTACGTCGCCCTCACGGTCGTCGGCATCACGCTGGTCACCTACCTGGGCAGCTCCTCGACGTGGAAGGCCCTCGCCATGGCGGCGCTCGGCCTCCTGCTGGCCACCGTCGGCTCGGACTCCATCACAGGCAGCTCCCGTTTCACGTTCGGTGAGGTCTCGCTCCTCAGCGGACTGGACTTCGTGGCCATCGCCATGGGCCTGTTCGGCGTCAGCGAGATCCTCTACTCCCTGGAGCAGACCGAGACCGCGCAGACCGTGAAGGCGAAGGTCAAGGGCGTGTGGCCCAAGCGCCAGGACCTCCGCGACTCCAGCGGGGCCATCGCTCGCGGCTCCGTCCTGGGCTTCTTCATCGGCATCCTGCCCGGCGGCGGCGGAGTCATCTCCTCGATGGCGTCGTACGCCCTGGAGAAGCGCCGGGCCAAGGACCCGAGCAGGTTCGGCCGCGGGGCCATCGAGGGCGTCGCCGGACCGGAGACCGCGAACAACGCGTCGTCCACGTCGGCGTTCATCCCCCTGCTGACCCTCGGCCTGCCGCCGAACGTCGTCCTGGCGCTGATCTACGGCGCGCTGCTGATCCAGGGGGTGACGCCGAGTCCCCGCCTGATCGAGGAGCACCCCGACGTCTTCTGGGCCGTCATCGCGTCGATGTACGTCGGCAACCTGATGCTGCTCCTGCTGAACATCCCCCTCGTCGGGGTGTTCATCCGCGTGCTCCAGGTGCGGCCCGGGATCCTTGCGGCGTTCACCCTGCTGGTGACGATGGCCGGCGTCTACTCGGTCAACAACGAGGTCTTCGACATGTGGGTCGTCATCGGCTTCGGCGTGCTCGGCTGGCTGATGAAGAAGACCGGCTTCGAACCGGGTCCGCTCGTGCTCGCCTTCGTGCTCGGCCCGATCATGGAGCAGGCCTTCCGCCAGTCGCTGCTGATGTCCGGGGGCGACCTGGGCATCTTCGTCAGCCGGCCGCTCTCCGGCGGCATCCTCGTGACGCTCGTCGTGGCCATGGTCGTCATGGGCGTCCTGCGCACCCGTCTCCTGCGGCGCGCCGAGGAAGACGTCGAGGAGATCCTCGCGAACGAGAACGAGGCGTCGTCCGTGACGCCCAGGAAGGAGGGGTGACGGGCATGGCCACCGTGCCTTCCTTCGATCCGGCCGCGATCACCGTGGCCGACGAGCTGCTGACCACCACGCGCGCGGTCCGCAAGCGGCTGGACCTCGAGCACGACGTCGACGACGCCCTTCTCCGCGAAGCGCTGGCCGCTGCCCGCCAGGCCCCCAGCGGGGGTGCGGAGGAGCCGCTGCGCTGGCTCGTGGTGAAGGACCCCGGCACCCGGGCGGCGGTGGGCGAGCTCTACCAGGCGGCGTACGCCGAGCTCGATCGCGCCCGGCCGGCCCCGTCGGGGGAGGCGGCCGGTCAGCTGACCAAGGTCCGGCAGAGCTCGGCCCACCTGGCCCAGGTGATGGGGAAGGTGCCCCGGATCGTCGTCGTCTGCTCGACCGCGCCCGCGCCGCAGGCGGCCGTCGGCGCCGAGGCGGCGAAGTTCTACGGCTCGGTGTACCCAGCGGTCTGGTCGTTCCAGCTCGCCGCCCGCGCCCGCGGTCTGGGCACCTGCCTGACCACGGTCGGCCTGCGGAGGTCCGGCGAGCTCGCCGGGGTCCTCGGGCTGCCCGACGACTGGACCCTGTGCGCGCTGCTGCCCGTCGCGCGCATCACCGGCACCACCCTGGGGGCGGCGCCCCGGCGCAACGGCGAGGAGGTCGTTCGATGGATCTGAGGTACACCGACCAGGAGGATGCCTTCCGCGCGGAGGTGCGCGGCTGGCTCGCCGAGAACGTCCCCCGGACGCCCCTGCCCTCGGGTGACACCGAGGAGGGATTCGCCGCCCACGTGGGCTGGGAGCGGACGCTCTTCCAGGCGGGGTGGTCGGCCGTGTCGTGGCCGCGGGAGTACGGCGGACGCGACGCCTCGCTGTGGGAGTGGCTGATCTTCGAGGAGGAGTACGCCCGTGCCGACGCGCCGGCGCGCGTCACCCAGAACGGCATCTTCCTGCTCGCCCCGACCGTCTTCGAGTTCGGCACCCCCGAGCAGCAGCGGCGCATCCTGCCGCGGATGGCCGCGGCGGAGGACCTCTGGGCGCAGGGCTGGTCCGAGCCGGGCGCCGGCAGCGACCTGGCCTCCGTGCGGAGCCGGGCGGTCCGCGACGACGACGCCCAGGGCTGGCGGGTGAGCGGCCAGAAGACCTGGAGCACCCGCGGCGGCTTCTGCACGCACCTCTTCGGGTTGTTCCGCACGGACCCCGAGTCCGCCCGCCACCGCGGGCTGACCTACCTGCTGGTGCCGCTGGACGCGCCCGGTGTGACGGTCCGCCCCTTCCCGCGCCTGGACGGCGACCCCGGCTTCGCGGACGTCTTCTTCGACGACGTCCTCGTGCCCGACCGCGACGTGCTGGGCGGCGTCGGGGAGGGGTGGCGCGTCGCGATGTCGACCACCGGCTCCGAGCGCGGCCTCACCCTGAGGTCGCCGGGACGGTTCCGGCGCACGGTCGCCCGGCTCCTCGAGCTGGCCGAGCAGCACCCCGAGCGGGTCTCCGGAAGCCTGCACGACCGCCTCGTCGAGGCGTGGATGGACGCCGAGGCCTACCAGCTGTTCACCCTCAGGCAGGTCACCCAGATCACGGAGGGCCACCAGGTGGGGGCCGAGTCGAGCCTGAACAAGGTCTTCTGGTCGGAGATGGACGTCCGGCTCCACGAGATCGCGATGGAGCTCCTCGGGGCCGAGGCGCAGGTCGACTCGGTGTGGCCGCGGGGCTTCCAGTTCGCGCTCGGCGGAACGATCTACGCGGGGACCAACGAGATCCAGCGCAACATCATCAGCGAACGCATCTTGAAGCTGCCACGGAAGTAGGAGCGGTGGGAAACACATGAGATTCGATCTGACCGAGGAGCACCGGGCGCTGGCCGAGGTGACCGCGTCCCTCCTCGCCGAGCTCTGCCCGCCGGAGCTGCTGGCGCGTGCGTGGGAGTCGGACCCGGGCGGAGCCCCGGACCCGGAGGTCGAGCGGCTCTGGGACGCCCTCGCCGAGCTCGGTGTCCACCGGCTCCTGCTCGACGAGGCGTCGGACGGGCTCGGCCTGGACGAGGTGGCGCTCGCCGTCGTGTGCGAGGAGCTGGGCCACAGCGCCGTTCCGCTCCCGGTCGCCGAGACCATCTGCGCCATGCCCGTCCTCGCCGCGGCCGGTCGCGACGACCTGGTCGATCCCGCCCGCGACCGCGCGCCGCTCGTGGCGTGGTGGCCGGAGCCCACCGCGCTCGCCGCGTGGGGTCACCAGGCCACCGTCGGGCTGGTCGGGGAGGACGGCGAGCGCCCCGCGCTCCGGCTGCTCGACCCGCCCGCGGCCCGCGTGGTCGACGTGCCGCTCGACAGGTGTCGGCCGCTCGCCCGGCTCGGGGACGCTCCGACCGGCGGACAGCCGTTGGAGCTCGCCGCGTCCGACGTCGCCGCCCTCCGCCTCCGCCTCCAGCTGGCCGCGGCGGCACAGCTGGTCGGCCTGGCGCGCCGGATGCTGGCGATGACCCTGGACTACGTCCGCGGTCGCGAGCAGTTCGGCGTCCCCGTCGGCAGCTTCCAGGCCATCAAGCACGCTCTCGCCGACGTCCACCTCCGCGTCGAGTTCGCGCGTCCCGCCGTGTGGCGGGCGGCGTGGTCGATGTCGAGCGGGGACTCGGCGGCCGAGTCGCACGTCTCGATGGCCGTGCTGGCCTCGGTGCGGGCGGCCAAGGAGGCGGCGCGGGTCACCATCCAGGCGCACGGCGCCATGGGCTACTCCGCGGAGTATCCGCTGCACATGTTCGCCAAACGCGTGTGGGCGCTGGAGGCCTCGGTGGCGCCCGCCGACCACCGCCGGATGCTCGGCCGAGCACTCGGCGTACCCACCACCACGAGAAGGGCAAGCGCCTGATGACTTCCGACGCGACCGTGCTGCACGAGCGGCTCGGGCAGGTCTCCATGATCACCATCAACCGCCCGGAACGGCGCAACGCGCTCGACCCCGCCACCCACCTGGAGCTGCGACGCGCGCTGCAGGAGGCGGACCTCGACCCGGCGACCAGGGTGATCGTGCTCACCGGCGCGGGCCAGGGCTTCTGCGCCGGGGGCGACGTCAAGGAGATGGCGGGCAAGGACAGCTACGGCTCCAAGGACCGGGTGCTGTCGGTGGGGCGGGACCTCATCGACATCCTGCTCCGGCTCGAGAAGCCGATCGTCGCGATGGTGAACGGCGCCGCCGTGGGACTCGGGGCGACGATCGCGCTGATGTGCGACATCGTCTACATGGCCGACGACGCGCGGATCGGCGACCGCCACGTCAACGTCGGGCTGGTCGCCGGCGACGGTGGCGCGGTCGTGTGGCCGCTGCTGATCGGTCCGGGCCGGGCCAAGGAGCACCTGCTCACCGGCCGCCTCATCGACGGGCGTGAGGCCGCGGCCATGGGCCTGGTCTCGCGCGCGGTCCCCGCCGCGGAGCTCCGTGCCGAGGTGCTCGCGCTCGCCGAGGAGCTCGCGGCCCAGCCCCCGTACGCCCTGCGCGCGACGAAGGCCTCCATCAACAAAGCCATCCAGGCCACGGCCAACCAGGTGCTGGACCTGTCCTTGGCCTACGAGCACCTCTCGATGCGCACGGCGGACCACCAGGAGGCGCTGAGCGCCCGTGCGGAAGGGCGTCCTGGTGTCTACACCGGTCAGTGAGGCACGCGAGGAGCTGGTGCCGCGCCTGTTCGACCCGCGCAGCATCGCGGTCGTCGGCGCGTCGTCGGACCCGGTGAAGGCGGCGGGGCGGACGCTGCGCTACCTCCAGCGGTACGGCTTCGCCGGACCGATCTACCCGATCAACCCCGCCCGCACGGAGGTGCAGGGCCTGCCGTGCTACCCCAGCCTCGAGGCCCTGCCGGAGGTCCCCGACCTGGCGGTGATCGTGCTCCCCAGCACGGCCGTCGTCGAGGCCGTCGAGAGGTGCGCCGTCGCCGGGGTAGCGGTGGCGGTGGTGTTCGCGTCCGGGTTCAGCGAGACCGGCGAGGAGGGCCGCCTGCTCGAGGAGCAGCTGGCTCGGGTCACCCGCGAGCACCCGATCCGGGTCGTCGGGCCCAACTGCAACGGCGTCATCGGGGTGGCGTCGGGTGCGACGACCACCTTCATGTCCGGTATCGACGACCCCGACCTCACCCTGCGCGACGACGGGGTCGCCTTCGTCTCGCAGAGCGGTGCCATGGGTGCCTTCATCCTCACCGAGGCGCAGTACTCGGCCCTCGGTGTCGGGCGGTTCGTCAGCACCGGCAACGAGGTCGACGTGAGCCTGGCCGAGGTCGTCGGCGCCCTGGCGGAGGACCCCGCGACCCGCGTGGTCCTCGGCTACGTCGAGGGCGTCCGGGAGCCGGGACGGTTCCGCGACGCGCTGGCCACGGCGCAGCGCCGTGGCGTCCCGGTGTGCCTGATGAAGGTCGGCCGCTCCGCCGCAGGCGCGGAGGCGGCCGCCTCCCACACCGGCGCCCTCGCCGGTGAGGACGTCGTCTTCGACGGTCTCCTCACCCAGCACGGGGTCATCCGCGCGCACAGCGTCGACGAGCTGCTCGACCTCGGGAGGGTCTTCGCCTTCACCCCGCGCCCCGCGGGGCGGCGGCTGTCGATCCTGACCCTGTCGGGCGGAGCGGGAGTGCTGATGACCGACGCCGCCGCGGACCACGGACTGGAGGTCGCGCCCTGGACCGGCAGCTGGGCGCAGGACATGCGGGAGGTCCTCCCGGCGTTCGCCAGCGTGCGGAACCCGATCGACCTCACCGGGGCCCTGGTCAGCGACACCGAGCTGCTGCGCCCGGCGCTGGAGCTGGCGGTCGAGCACCCGGAGACCGACGTCGTGATGGTGATGCTCGGCAACATGCAGAACCAGGAGGCGGACGCCTGCCGGCTGATCGCCGAGGTGGCCGCCACGACCCACAAGCCGGTCGTGACCGTCTGGGTCGGTGGCACCGGGAGTGCGGTACGCCGCCTCGCCGAGGCCGGGCTCCCCGCGTTCACCGACCCGGTCCGTGCCGTTCGCGCCGTGGCTCGGCTGGTGGACCACTTCTGCGAGCCGGCCACCTCGTCGACCCCGGTCGGTGGCGACGGGGACGGCGGGTCCGCGCACGCCGCCCCGGCGCCCAGCTCGGGCACGACCTCCTCGGCCCTCGACGAGGTCGCGGCCAAGGAGCTGGTCCGGCGGCACGGCGTGCAGACCGTCGCCGAGCGGGCGGTGCACACCTCTGCCGAGGCGGCCGAGGCGGCGGAGGCGCTCGGCTTCCCGGTCGTCGTCAAGCTGCTCTCCACCGAGGTCCCGCACAAGTCCGACCACGGACTGGTCGCGGTCGGCCTGCGCGACAGTGGGTCGGTGGCGACGACCGCCGAGGAGATCCTCGCCCGGGCCGGTGCCATGGGGGTGGCGGACCGGCGGCTGGTCGTCCAGGAGATGGTGGCGGGTGAGACTGAGCTGATCCTCGGAATGCGCCGGGACGCTATCTTTGGCCCCGTGGTGGTCCTCGGCGTCGGCGGCGTCCTCACCGAGCTGGCATCGGACGTCCAGGTCCGTCTCCCACCGCTCGAGGAGCGTGACGCGATCTCGATGATGGACGGCCTGCAGTACAGCGAGCTGCTCAAGGGCCCCCGCGGCCGGGTGCCGGTCGACCGCGACGCGCTCACCAGGACGATCCTGGCCTTCGGCGAGTTCGTCCTCCAGGAGGGCGACGCACTGGAGACCGCCGAGCTCAACCCACTGGTCGTCGACAGCGACGGGATCCCGGTCGCGGTGGATGCGCTGGTGGTGAGGGCGACCACCGACGTCCCGTGACGCCGCGCTGCGCCGGCCACCGGGGCCGAGAGAAGAGGATGAGGCATGGGCACGCGTAGACCTCGCATCCCCAAGGCCTCGGACATCGTGGTCTCGGCGGTCCGCGAGCGCATCATCGTCCACCGTCTCGCCGAGGGCACGGCGCTTCCCACGGAGACCGAGATGATGGCCGAGTACGGCGTGGGTCGGGTGACCGTTCGGGAGGCGCTCCGCCTGCTCGAGCACGACGGGCTCATCGAGGTCCGGCGGGGGGTGCACGGGGGTGTCTTCGTGCGCCACCCGCAGGTGCGGCAGGTGAGCGACGTGGTCTCGCTGGTCTTCGCGATGCGGAACACGACGCTGCGCGAGTTCGCCGAGTACCGCCAGCTCGTGGAGCCGGCGGCGGCCGAGCTGGCCGCACGCAACATCTCCGAGGAGCAGCGGACCGCCCTCCGCGGCCTGGTCGAGCAGGAGTCGGGCCTGGGGCAGGTGCAGGACCTGCACCAGCTGGTGGCCGAGGCCACGGGCAACGGTGTGCTCGGCACGGCGCTCAACGCCCTGCACCACCCGTTCCAGGAGCACTTCCGGCCCGGCAAGATCCACGCCAGCCACCTCGCCGAGACCGCGGCCTCCCACCGCAAGATCGCCGAGCGCATCCTGGCCGGCGACGGTGCGGCGGCCCGGCGCGCCATGGCTGTGCACCTGGAGGCCTACCGCGCCTACCTCGAGCGCGAGGACCTGCTCGAGGAGCCGATCATCCCCCGTGAGGTGTGGCGGGTCCCGGGGTAGTGCCGGCCCCAGCACGAGGTGCACGCCGGGTCACGTGAGCCCGACGCCAGTCTCGCCGATGCCTCCCGCCGAGCCGCGTGCCCCGAGGGCTCAGGCGTTGTACCGGTCGGCCACCGCGTCGAAGCGCTCGCGCGACGTCGCCACGATCTCGTGGTAGGCGCGGTCGTCGAGCTGCAGGACCTGCAGCAGCGGCGCCACCTCGTGGTGCCGGGTCACCTGGCTCTCGAGCTCCTCCGGGTCCTCGTCGCGCGTGGTGATCTCGTGCGACATCGCACACGCCAGCGCCACGGCCGCACTCACGGCGGACAGGTCCTCGTGTGCCTCGTGGTGCTCGCGGATGCCGTCGACGATCGTCAGCGGGAGTCCCCACGCCTCGGCGACCGCGGCGCCGATGTCGGCGTGGGTGAGCCCGAGGACCCGCCGCTCGGTCTCGACCAGGTCGAGGCCGTCGGTGGCGGCGGCCAGGGCGAGCATGTCCAGGATCTGGTTGCCGAAGTGCCGGGCCAGCACGACCATGCCGAAGTCGTGCAGCAGCGCTGCGGTGCCTGCCTCCGCCGGGACCGGGACGCGGGCTCGGGAGCGGATCACCTCGGCCGCGATCGACGCGGCCACCGAGCGCTCCCAGAGCGCTCCCGGCTTGAGGCCGTACGCCGGCAGCGCCGCCAGCATCCTGCCGCCGACACGTGAGGCCATGGTCAGCGACAGCAGGGTGCTGGACCCGAGCCGGACGACGGCGTCGCGCACCGACGTGATGTTGGCGCGGTGGCCGAGCGCCACCGAGTTGGCCCGGCGCAGCACGTCCGCGGCCAGCGAGACGTCGAGGGCCACGGTCTCGCTGATCTCGCGGATGTCGGAGTCCGGGTCCGCGACCAGCGTGGCGAGTCGGGCGATGGTGTGGGGAAGGGGTTCGACGGACTCGGCGGCGGCCAACAGGTCCGCCTGGTCCACGAGCGGTGCGGTGGTCACGTCGTCCCGATCGGCACGACGGCGCGAGACCTGAGGGATTGGTGGGGTCGGGAGCCGGTCGGGCGCTCAGGGTGCCACCGGGCGGAACGGACGCACCTCCTCCACGCCGTCGCGCACCACCAGGAGCGTGGACTCCGGGACCTCCTGCCACATCCCGACCAGCGTGCCGAGCGGCTCGGAGGCCACGATCCGGGAGCCGGCGGAGAGGTCGTGGAGCACGGGGTGGTCGGGGTGCTGCCTCTTGATCGTGTCGACGTCGGTGCTGTGGAACAGCGACCGGGCGTGCCCGTCGCTGGCGTAGCGGAACGCCCACGTGGTCTCGCCGTCGGTGGTGGCCACCGTCATCTGGAGCGGGTGCTCGACGCCGTGGCGACGCCCCGTCTGCTCGATCAGCGCGACGGCCCGGGAGACCGCGGCGGGCGGATCGTCCTCGAGGCCGAAGGTCAGCGCGAGGTAGAAGAAGATCTCGCTGTCGCTCGACCCGGCGATCAGCGGGAAGAGGTCGGGAGCCACCGCCAGCGTCAGGTCGCGCTTGACCCGCGAGAAGGAGGCGATGGCGCCGTTGTGCATCCACAACCAGCGGTCGTGGCGGAAGGGATGGCAGTTCGTCTGCTGCACCGGGGTGCCCGAGGTCGCGCGGACATGGGCGAAGAACCGGTGCGACCGGACCTCCGCGGCGACCTCGCGCAGGTTGAGGTCGTTCCAGGCCGGCTCGGTGCTGCGGTAGCGACCGGGCGTGCCCGTCGCGCCAAACCAGCCGACGCCGAACCCGTCGCCGTTGACGGCCTCGGCACCCATCTCGGATCGCTTGCTCTGCACCACGAGGGAGTTGGTGGGCCTGAAGAGGAGGTCCTCCAGCAGCAACGGCGAGCCGGAGTAGGCGAGCCAGCGACACATGGGCCCCTCCTCCTCGTCCCTCTCTGCACGATACGCCGGTGCCGCCGCGCCGCCCAGAGTCGTGGTGCCAGCCCTCCTGCGGTCGCCGTCCGCCTCGACGTACGACCCCGCGGCGCGCACCGGGCGCCCGCGTCACGTGCCCGGTGGCACCGCCCCGGTCGGCTCGGGGCTCCACGACTCCAGCCACGCAGGCCGCGGCCCGGGTGTCATCCCGGCGAGCAGGGTGGCGAGCAGTCGGGGGACCAGGTCGGGTGCCGCATCCCGGATGGCCTCCGGCAGCGGTCGGGTGACGAGCCCCAGGGCGAGCACCAGCTCCAGCGCTGCCACGTCGTCGCGGACCAGCCCGGCCCGCCGGCCCGCCGCGAGCACCCCCTCGACCCCGGCGAGCGTCTGCTCCTGGGCCTCTCGTACGGGGGCGGCGAGGTCGCGGGTCACGTGCTCGGTGAGGGCGGCGGAGACCGCGCCGAGGTCGAGGTCGGCGAGCCTGCCGACATAGCGCGTCCACGCGTGCGCCGGGTCGGTCTCGAGGTCGGCCATGGAGTCGGCGGCGGCCGCGCGCATGTCGAGCAGGATCGCGAGGACCACCTCGTCGGCCAGCGCCGACCTGGACGCGAAGTTGCGGTAGAGCGTGGCGATCCCGACCCCGGCGGCGTCGGCGACGGCCTCCAGGGCGACCTCGCCGCCCTCGGCCGCGAAGAGGTGCCGGGCCGCTCGGATGATCCGGGCGCGCCGCTCGGCTGCGTCCGATCGCATGGGGGTCTCCTGGTGCCGGGCGGGTCGGTGATTTGACTCGACCAGCATAAGCGGAGGATTGTTCTCCACATAAGCGGAGGAAAAGCCTCCGGCCGGCTTCTCCGCGAGGACCTCCGTGACCACCCCCACGCCCGTCTCCATCCCCACCGCACCCACTATTACCGGGGAGGGCGTGGACGACGACGGCTCACAGCCGAGCACGCCGGCACGCCGGACGCCTCCGCCGCTGGTGGCCGCCATCGGGATGACGGCCGGGCTGGGGGCGCTCCTGGTGCTCCTCCTCGCGCTCTTCATCCTCCCCTCGCTCAAGAGCGGCGCGCACGACCTGCCGGTCGGCGTGGTGGGATCCGCGGCGATGACCACGCAGGTCGAGCACGACCTCGCCGCGACGGCGCCCGAGGCCTACCGCCTCGAGCGCTTCGACTCCGCGCAGGCACTCACCGACGCGGTCCGTGACCGGGAGGTGGCCGGCGGCTTCGTCGTCGGTAGCGACGAGGTCCGCGCCGTCGTCGCGAGCGCGGGCTCGGCGGCGATCTCCTCGGCCGTCACCGCCACGGCCCAGAGCCTCGGCCAGGCCCTCGGCGCCGAGGTCAGCACCAGCGACGTCGTCGCGCTGCCCGAGTCGGACCCCACGGGCATCGGCATCGGCGGGCTCGCGTTCCCGCTGGTCTTCGGCGGCATCGTCCCGGCGGTCGCCTTCCGCACGATCTTCCCCCGCCGCCCGACGTGGCGGCTCGCCGGCGTCCTGGGCTTCTCCGTCGTGGGCGGCCTGGTGGTCTCCGGCGTGCTGCGCTTCTGGTTCGGCAGCATCGAGTCGGCGTTCTGGCCCGTCGCCGGCGCCATGGCCCTGGGCATCGCCGCGCTGGCGTTCCTGCTCAGCGGGCTCCAGCAGGCCTTCGGCGGCAAGGGCTTCACGATCGGCGCGATGACCATGATGTTCCTCGGCAACCCGCTCGCCGGCATCGCCACCACCGGGGCCTGGCTGCCCGCAGGCCTGGGCACCGTCGGACAGGTCCTCCCGCCCGGCGCCGCCGGCACCCTCGTGCGCTCCGCGGCCTACTTCGGCGGCGCGGGCGGGCTCACCGCCGCCCTCACCCTCGGCGCCTGGGTCGTCGCCGGCCTGGCCCTCCACGTCGTCGGCGTCGCTCGCCAGGCGCCTGAGCCCGCCTGATCCCGCCTGATCCCGCCTGATCCGACGGGGGCAGCAGGCGTGCACGGCACCTGGCATGACCTGACCAGCTGACCAGACCAGCGACCAACGGCTTGCCCACCGGCAACCCACGCGAGGGTAAAACGGACACCCTGCTGCGGGGTGGCCGCAAGGGTGGGCGTCTCGTCAGCTGATCCTCGTGGGGAGAACTCGATGGGCCAGATCCCGGTCGCACGCGCCCCGGCGCTGCCGGGTCGCGCGACCGCGCCTGCCCGGTGGTCCCCGTGGCGCTCGCTGGCGCACCTGGCCGCGGAGCGTCCCCACGACGTCGCCTTCGTCCTGACGTCCGGGGCCGGCGCGACGCGCACCTGGGCTGAGGTGGCCGAGACGGTCGAGCGCGCCGCCGCGGGCCTGGTCCGCAGCGGGCTGCGGGTGGACCAGGTCGTCGTGTCGCTGCTGTCGGCGGACCACGCCCACCCCGAGCTCGACCTCGCGCTGCGGGTCGTCGGCGCCGTGGTGGTGCACGTCGCCCCCGGTGCCCCCGCGGGCGACCTCGCCCGCGAGCTCGGCGACGCCGACGTACGCCTCGTGGTGGCCGAGGACTCCGACGACCTGTCGCGCCTCGACGGGGTCACCCTCCCGCGGGCGGAGCTGTTCGCCGTCGACGGTGGCCGCGGGTGGGACCGCCTGCTCGAGCTCGGCGCGGAGCGCCTGGTGATGGACCCCACGCTGGTGGAGCGCTCGGACGACATCGTCGACCCGGACGACGCCGACCCCCGGATGATCTCGGAGCGGGCGCCCCTGGGTCGCGTCCCGGTGGCCGGGCTGCGCGACGGCCTGGTGGAGGCCCGGTCGAGTGCCCTCGTCGTCGCCGACGCCGCCGACGCGCTGCTCCAGGTGGTGCGGCGCACGCAGCTCGACCTCGGGTTCGCCCTCTGCGTGGTCGAGGACCCCGCTCGCCTGCCGGGCGTCATGGCCGCCGTGCGCCCCTCGGTCGTCGTCGTGCCCGAGCGGCACGCCGGGGCCGTCCTCGACTCCCTCGGCGACCTCGGTGGGGCGGTCGAGGTCGTCGAGCTCGCCGACCTGCGCGCCGCGGACCTGCCCCAGCCGCCGCCGCTCGTCCTCGGTGATGCCGCCGACCTGCCGCGTCGTTCGCGCCGGGCGCGCGGGGACGACTTCGACCTCCGGCTCCCCCCTGAGCCGGGCGCCTCGGCCTTCCTGCCGGCGTTGCCGACCCGGACGTGAACCTTCGACGAAGCCCTCGGCATCGAGGGCCCGGTGGCCACGCTGCTCGTCGACCACCAGCCGCCGGCTGACTCGCCCGAGCAGTGCCGTGACCGGTGCCGTGACGGCGCCCCGTCCGGAGCCCGGACGCACGAGGGGCCGCCGGTGTCGCCACCGACGGCCCCTCGTCACTCACGATCGCGTCAGCTGGCGCGACCCCGGTCGACCACCGAGAACCGGATCGTCTTCGTGCCGGCCCGGACCTGGTCGTCGCCGCGGTAGCGCACGACGAGCCTGACCTTGCCGGTGCGCGCGAAGCGCGGCAGCTTCACGATGGCGCGGCCGCCGGCGTCGAGCGTCTTCGTCCAGGCCTTCGACCGGCCCGCGCCCTTCACCGTCACCCGCACCTTGCCCGACGGCGTGACGTCGTGGGCGGCCACGGCCACCCGCAGCTTCACCCGGCTGCCCAGCTCCACCGGCTTGACCATCTTGGTCGAGACCCGCGCCGCGACCTTGTCGGCACTCGGCGTGGTGGGGGTGGGGGTCGGCGTCGGGGTCGGGGTCGGCGTCGGCGTGGTGGTGCCACCATCACTCGGCACGTTGTCGGACAGGATCGTGATGTCCGCGTCGTTGACGTCGAAGAAGTAGTTCTCCACCGCCTCGACCTTGATCCGCGCCGTGGTGCTGGGCACGTCGGGCCACGTCACCTGGGCGTTGCCGTCGTTGGGCGTGCTCTCGGCGAGCACCGTCGGGAACGTCTTGCCACCGTCGAGCGAGAGGCTGATCCTCACGTTGGGCGACAGGGCCGCGGTGTTGGCGGTCCAGTAGACGGTCTCCGTGCGACCACCCACCGCGGCGGCGCTGGCGGCGCTCTTCGACGTCACGCGGAACGGGCCGGTGGTCTTGTCGATGAGCAGCTTGACGTCGCTGTAGGCGTAGCCGCCGCCCTCGGGGGCGAGGTCACGGGCGGTGAAGCGGAAGTTGAGCGACGGCTCGGCGTTGCCGTCCCACCCGACGCCGGGCTGCGCGGCGGAGCCCACGTAGTCGGCGGTCGGCAGCCACTCCGCGAAGCACTCGGTGACGGGGACCGTCGGGAGCGGGACGGGGGTCGGGCTGCCCACCGGCGGCTTGGTCGGCATGGCCGGGCAGGTGCCGTCGATCGCGTTGGTGTTGTTGGCCAGGATCTGCGCCATGTCCGGGAACACCCGCGTGGGGCTGGACGTGGCGAGGTTCTCGCCGGGGGAGTTGATCTGCAGCGCGCCGGCCGGGGTCACCGGGGCGTGCACCCCGAAGATCCGGAACAGCGGGCCGTCGACCTTGGTCTGGTTGCCCAGCGCGGTGCCGGCGGCGCCGCCGCGGTCGTTCTGCTCCCAGATGTGGACCAGCGGGTCGCCGTCGGGGTCGCTGGCCTCGCCCGTCAGCGCGAACGGCGTCCGGATCGGGATCGTCTTCGTCACCGGGGCCTGCACCTCCGGAGCGTGGTTGCCCGACGGCGTGACGGTGAAGCCGCCGTTGCGCTGCGGGCCGCCCTGGGCGGTCTCGCCGACGAAGCCCGTGACGTCACCGGAGGCCGGCGCGAAGCCGAGCGCGGCGACGTCGGTGCCGGCGTACGGGGCACCGGTGAAGCGCACCTCGAAGCCGGTGTCGTCGAGCGTCGGGACGTTGCCGGGCGCGGGCGCAACCACCCGCAAGTCACCGAAACCTCGCACCTCCACGCTCCCGACGCCGGTCACGGCCTCGATGGCGGCGTCGATCCCGTCGAGGGTGTAGTTGGTGCCGCGCACGATCGGCGGGGTCTGCTGGGCGTTGAAGCTCAGCGTGAACGACTCGGCGTCGCTGAAGCCGCGCAGGGACACCGTCTGGACCTCGTTGATCGGCGCGCGGTTGGCGGTCATGGTGGTCGTCATGTCCGTGATGCTGCGCTGCGAGAAGTACGGGTCGCTGTGCGGCTGGAGGTTGTCCTGCTGGCAGATGCCGGCGTAGGCCATGACCGAGCTGCCCGAGCCCGGCTCGTACGGCGATCCGCCGCGGTTGCCGGAGCAGTTGAGCTCGGTGCCGTTGAAGGTGTGCGGACCGCCGAACTGGTGGCCGATCTCGTGGGCGACGTAGTCGACCGCGAAGTAGTCGCCCTCGGGGGCGGGGAGGCCGGTGCAGCCGCGGGCCTTGCCGTCGCCGCCGATGACGCCCAGGCCGGCGACGCCGCCCCCGTTGACGCCGAGCGCGATGTGGCCCACGTCGTAGGCCGACGCGCCGACGAGCTGGCCGAGCACGATGCGGTTGCGGTTGAGCAGACCGCCGGTGCAGCCGCCGGCGAGCGTGGCGGGCGGGAAGCACGGTGCCGAGCCACACGGGCCGTTGGCCTCGGTCGCCTTGGCGGCGGTGTCGAGGTTGAGCTTGTCGGTGTCGTTGATCAGCAGCATCCGCACGGCGAGGTCGTCGTTGTAGATCTGGTTGACCCGGTTCATCAGGGTGACCTTCTCGGCCAGCACGTTGGCGGTGCCGAAGTAGGTCGCGTAGGACGGGTCGGTCACCAGCGCGAGGCGGAAGGTCCGCAGCGAGACCTCGGTGCCGGGGGCCTCGCCCGCGGACTTGTCGCCGAGACTCTTGACGAGGTCGTCGTCGAGCTCGGGCTCGACGAGTCCCCGCTCGCTCGCGGGAAGGTCGCCGTGGCGGTAGGAGAGGTAGAGGCTGTCGTCGCCGTTCCAGGCGGGGTCGACGTACCAGGCGGCACGCTCACCGGAGCCGCGCACCGAGGCGTGGAAGCCCATCGGCGTGAGGTCGAGGCGGATGGTCGCGGTCGGGTCGCCGACGGCGCGGCCGGCGTAGGTCGCGATCTCGGGGTGACGGGCGGCGAGCTCGGCCTCCATGACGGCGACCTCGTGCACGCGGAAGTCGACCAGCTCGCCGTTGGGAGCCGGAACGCTCACCACGGTGCCGGTGCTGTCGGAGCGGGCGGCGTCCTCGGCGGGGGCCCGGTCGAGCGCGGCGCTGATGGCGTCGCGGTCGAGGGTGAAGGCGGCGTAGCGGGTCGGCTCGACGCGGCGTTCGGCGTCGCCGCGGTCACCGCCGGGACGCTGCTGGCTGGCGGTCCAGTAGCCGTCGTCGGGCGGTGGGGCGGCGGTGCCGGACAGGGCCAGGGCCTGGAGCCCGACGAGGGCGAGGGCGACGGAGACGAGCAGGGACAGGTAGCGGAGCGGACGGGACATGCAGCCTCTGATCTCACGGGGGGTGGAAGTCCGAAACGTAAGGCAGGTCGCCCCCGAAAGGGTGCACCCCGAGGGGGGTGTCCTCCCCCCTCCCGCATCGTGGGACGGCGCGCCCGGAGCGGCCGTCGTGTGCCGGGTGATGAGTTCCGGGTCCGGCAGCGGTCACACGGGTGTCAGGCAACGATGGACGAAAGGTTGGACGATGACGCTCGAGACGATCACCCAGGAGGTCGACATGGACGCGTGGCAGGCCATGGACCAGACGGAGTTCGCGGCGCTCGCCGAGCGGCACCGCCGCGAGCTCCACGTGCACTGCTACCGGATGCTCGGGTCGTTCCAGGACGCCGAGGACGCCGTGCAGGAGGCCTACCTCCGGGCCTGGCGCGCCCGGGCGACCTACGAGGGGCGCTCCCCGGTGCGGGCCTGGCTCTACCGGATCGCCACCAACGTGTGCCTCGACCTGCTCGCCCGGCGCCGCCCCGAGCCGGCCTCCGGGGGCGAGGTGCCGTGGCTGCAGCCCTACCCCGACCGGCTGCTCGACGAGCTGAGCGCCGACGGCGCCGACGAGCCCGAGGCGCTGGCCGTCGCCCGGGAGACCATCGAGCTCGCCTACCTCGTCGCGGTGCAGCACCTGGCTCCGCGTCCGCGGGCCGTGCTGATCCTCCGTGACGTGCTCGGCTGGCCCGCCAAGGAGGTCGCCGAGCTGCTCGGCGACTCGGTCAACTCCGTCAACAGCGCCCTCCAGCGTGCCCGCGCGGGCATGCGGCAGCACCTGCCGGCCGAGCGCCAGGACTGGACCGGCGAGGACGACGACACCGCGACGCGCGACCTGGTCCGACGCTTCACCGAGGCCAGCATCGCCACCGACATCGACGCGCTCGCCACGATGCTGCGCGACGACGTCCGGCTCGCGATGCCGCCCTCGCAGGGGCTGCTGGTGGGTCGCGAGGCGGTCGTGGCGGACTGGGTCGCCCAGGGCTACCCGCAGATGAGCGGCTTCCGCGCGCTGCCGACCGCGGTCAACCGGCAGCCGGCCGTCGCCCACTACCTGTGGAACGAGCAGGAGGCGGCCCATCTCCCGCTGACCCTCGACGTGCTCCGCATCTCCGGCGGGGCGGTGACCGAGGTGACCATCTTCGACGCCGACCGCTTCGCCTCCCTCGGCCTGCCCGACCGGCTCCCCGGCGAGGGAGTGCAGCGGTGAGCGGGCTCGCCCGGACCGCCCTGGTCGGGCTCGGGGCGGCCGCCGCGGCCGCGGCCGTCAACGCCGCAGTCGCCGCCGCCGCCCGCGGCGCGGGCGTCACCCTCGAGGTCGACGGGGGCGAGGCGATCCCGGTCTCGGGCATCGCCTTCGTCACCCTGGTCCTCGCTGCCGCCGGGGTGCCGATCGCGGCGGCACTGTCGCGGTGGAGCACCCGCCCGGTGGCGTGGTGGCTGCGTACGACGACCGCGCTGACCGCGTTGTCGCTCATCCCGCCGTTCGTGGCGGCCGCCGACGCCGCCACCGCGGTGACGCTCGTCGTGCTGCACCTGCTCGCCGCCGCGGTCGTCGTCCCGGTCGTCGCACGCACCCTGCGCACGCCGGCCCGCGCGGCCTCGGCCTGACGGGCGTCGGCCCCTGGCCTCCGGCAGCAGCCCGAGGTCCCGGCCCAGGGGCGTGGCGAGGGAGCGTGCGTAGACCGTCCCTCACTACCGCGCCGCCGCGCCCGCTGCGGCCCCTCGAGCTCCTCGAGCTCCTCGAGCTCCTCGAGGCGCTCGGGCCCCGGCGGCTCACCCAGCGGCTCACCCAGCGGCTCAGGCGGTCGACCGTAGGGTCGGGACATGAAGACGCGCACTCTCGGCAACCAGCAGGTCGGCGCCGTCGGCCTCGGCCTGATGACCTTCGACCAGACCGGCACGCAGCCGCGCCAGCAGCTGCTCGACACCGTCTCGGCGGCCCTCGACGCCGGTGTCACCCTCTTCGACAGCGCCGACGCCTACGGGCCCGGCGACGAGCTGGGTGCGGACGCCCAGGGTGAGAACGAGCGCCTGATCGCCTCGATCCTCGACGAGCTCGGCGTACGTGACCGCGTCCTCCTCGCCACCAAGGGCGGCCACGTCCGCACCGACGGCGGCGGCTGGGACACCGACAGCTCCGCGACCCACCTCCGCGAGGCTGTCGACGCCAGCCTGCAGCGCCTCGGCGTGGAGCAGATCGCGCTGTGGCAGCACCACCGCCCCGACCCGAAGGTCCCCTACGAGGAGGTCATCGGCACGCTCAAGGAGATCGCCGACAGCGGCAAGGTCGCGCACATCGGCCTCTCCAACGCCGACCCGCAGCAGATCCGCGACGCCCACGCCGTGCTGGGTGACGCGCTGGTGAGCGTGCAGAACCAGTTCAGCCCCAAGTTCCGCTCCAGCCGGCCCGAGATCGACGTCTGCGACCAGCTCGGCCTGGCCTTCCTCCCGTGGAGCCCGCTGGGCGGGCTGTCCGACGCCAAGGAGCTCGCCGACAAGCACCCCGCCTTCGCCGAGGTCGCCCGCGAGCGCGGCATCAGCGCGCAGCAGGTCGCGCTGGCCTGGGAGCTCGCCCAGTCGCCGGTCGTGATCCCCATCCCCGGAGCCAAGCGGCCCGCCTCGATCGTCGACTCCGCCGCCGCGGCAGACATCGAGCTCACCGCCGACGAGCTCGCGCGCCTCGACGCGAGCTGACCTGCGCGGGCCGGCCCGGCGCGCGCGAGGCGTCGCCGGGCGGCCCTAGGGTGGCGCGCGTGCTGAGCCTGCAGATCGACGACGCCCGCCTGTGTGACCTCGAGCCCTGGCACGCCGAGCAGCTCGCCGGCCTGTTCCGCGCGCACGGCGCCGACTTCTACGAGTGGCTGCCGTGGGAGGGCTTCGAGGACGTCGACGCCGCCCGCGGGTTCATCGAGGGCTTCGCCAAGGCCCGCGGGGAGGGCACCCGGCGTCTCCTCGGCATCTGGGTCGGGGACGAGCTCGTCGGCGGCACGCTGTTCCCGAGCATCAACGCCCGCTCCCGCACGGCCGAGGCGGGCGTCTTCCTCGCCTCGCCGGCGCGCGGGCGGGGCATCGTCACCCGGGCGGTCGCCGCGATGCTCGACTGGGCCTTCACCGAGCGGGGGATGCACCGCGTCGAGTGGCGCTGCGCCCCGGGCAACCACGCCAGCCGGCGGGTGGCGCAGCGGCTCGGATTCACCCACGAGGGCACCCTGCGCGAGGCGTTCCCGGTCCGCGACCAGCGCCAGGACCTCGAGGTCTGGTCGCTCCTGGCCCGCGAGTGGGCCGGCCCGCCCCCACGCGACTGAGGCGTCGCCACAAACTTGACTCGTTCAAGAAAACGGGGCAGGGTGGGCGCGATGGACGACGTCGACTTCGAGCACCTCCTGCGCAGTGCTGACCTCCGGGTCACCCGGCCGCGTCTGGCCGTGCTCCGCGCCGTACGCCGTCACCCGCACGCCGACACCGGCAACCTGCTCGCCGCCGTGCGCACCGAGGAGCCGACCGTCTCCCACCAAGCGGTCTACGACGTCCTCGGCGCGCTCGCCGACTCCGGGCTGGTGCGCCGGATCCAGCCGGCCGGCTCCACCGCGCGCTACGAGCTGCGCGTCGGCGACAACCACCACCACGCCGTGTGCCGCTCGTGCGGCGTCGTCGCCGACGTCGACTGCGCGATCGGTGCCCGCCCCTGCCTCGACGCCTCCGGCACCGGCGGCTTCGTCGTCGACGAGGCCGAGGTCACCTACTGGGGCCTGTGCGCCGACTGCTCCACCGACCGGGCCGTCGTCACCTGACGCCTCCCCGCCGCATCCCCCGTCCCACCCCACGCCACGCACCGATCCCCTCTCGAAAGGTTTCACCATGACCGACAGCCAGGACACCACCCCCGAGAGCCCCCAGGGGGTCGACCGGAAGGCCGAGGCCGGGTGCCCGGTCATGCACGACTCCGCCACCGCCCAGGGCAGCGAGAGCGAGAACCCGGCGATCGACTCGCCGCAGCCCAAGACCGGCGGCCGTCCCCACAGCCTCCAGGACTGGTGGCCCGACATGCTCGACCTCTCGGTCCTGCACGCGCGCTCGCCGAAGGGCAACCCGCTCGGCGCCGACTTCGACTACAAGAGCGAGTTCGAGAAGCTCGACGTCGAGGCGCTCAAGGCCGACCTGGTCGAGCTGATGCACTCCTCGCAGGACTGGTGGCCCGCCGACTTCGGCCACTACGGCGGCCTGTTCGTGCGGATGAGCTGGCACGCCGCCGGCACCTACCGCATCTACGACGGCCGCGGCGGCGCGGGCGACGGCGGCCAGCGCTTCGCCCCGCTCAACTCCTGGCCCGACAACGCCAACCTCGACAAGGCGCGGCGCCTGCTGTGGCCGGTCAAGCAGAAGTACGGCCAGAAGATCTCCTGGGCCGACCTGATCGTCCTGGCCGGCACGGTCGCCATGGAGGACATGGGCTTCGAGAACTTCGGCTTCGCCTTCGGCCGCGAGGACGTCTGGGAGCCGGAGGAGATCTTCTGGGGCCCCGAGGACACCTGGCTCGGCGACGAGCGCTACTCCGGCGAGCGTGAGCTCGACGAGGTCCTCGGCGCGGTCCAGATGGGCCTGATCTACGTCAACCCCGAGGGCCCCAACGGCAACCCCGACCCGATCGCGTCCGCGCGCGACATCCGCACCACGTTCGCGCGGATGGCGATGAACGACGAGGAGACCGTCGCGCTGATCGCCGGCGGCCACACGTTCGGCAAGACCCACGGCGCCGGCGACGCCTCCCTCGTGGGCCCCGAGCCCGAGGGCGCGCCGCTCGAGCAGCAGGGCCTGGGCTGGAAGAGCGAGTTCGGCAGCGGCAAGGCCGGCGACACGATCACCTCCGGCCTCGAGGTCACCTGGACCTACCACCCGACCCGGTGGGACAACGAGTTCTTCCACATCCTCTACGCCTACGACTGGGAGCTGATGGAGTCCCCGTCGGGCGCCCACCAGTGGCGCCCGAAGAACGGCGCCGGCGCCGACATGGTGCCGGGTGCCCACGAGGGCGACCCGCGTCGCGAGCCCCGCATGCTCACCTCCGACCTGGCGCTGCGCATGGACCCCGAGTACGACAAGATCTCGCGTCGCTTCAAGGACAACCCCGAGGAGTTCCGCCTGGCCTTCGCCAAGGCCTGGTACAAGCTGCTCCACCGCGACATGGGCCCGGTCAGCCGCTTCCTCGGCCCCTGGGTGCCCGAGGCGCAGCTCTGGCAGGACCCGGTCCCGCCGGTCGAGGGCGAGCTCGTCGGCGACGCCGACATCGAGACCCTCAAGGCCGCCGTGCTCGACTCCGGCCTCTCGGTCTCCGAGCTGGTCTCCACCGCGTGGGCCTCGGCCGCGAGCTTCCGCTTCACCGACAAGCGCGGCGGCGCCAACGGCGCCCGCATCCGCCTCGAGCCGCAGCGCACCTGGGAGATCAACCAGCCCGAGCAGCTCTCCCGCGTGCTCGACACGCTCGAGTCCATCCGGTCCGACTTCAACGCCAAGGGCGGGGCGCAGGTCTCGCTCGCCGACCTGATCGTGCTCGCGGGCAACGCCGCGGTCGAGAAGGCCGCCCGCGACGCGGGCGTCGAGGTCACGGTGCCGTTCCACGCCGGTCGCACCGACGCGACCCAGGAGCAGACCGACGTCGACTCCTTCCGGGTGCTCGAGCCGCGCGCCGACGGGTTCCGCAACTACGTGCGCCCCGGCGCCAAGCTGCGGCCCGAGACGCTGCTGGTCGACCGCGCCTACATGCTCGACCTCACCGCGCCCGAGATGACCGTGCTCGTCGGCGGCCTGCGGGCCCTGGGCAACAACGTCGGCGGCGTCCAGCACGGCGTCCTCACCGACCGCCCGGGCGTGCTCACCAACGACTTCTTCGCCAACCTGCTCGCCCCCGGCGCGCAGTGGAAGGCCTCGGAGTCCGAGGAGGGCGTCTACGACATCCGCGACGCCGCGACCGGTGAGCTGAAGTGGACCGCCACCGCGGTCGACCTGATCTTCGGCTCCAACTCGCAGCTGCGGGCGCTGGCCGAGGTCTACGCGAGCGACGACGCCCGCGAGAAGTTCGTGGCCGACTTCGCCGCGGCCTGGGCCAAGGTCATGGAGCTGGACCGCTTCGACCTGCGCTGACCCGCCTGCGACGGCCCGGACCCCTCTGCGGGGTCAGGGCCGTCGTCGCGTCCGGGCGGCTCCCCGCCCGGAGAGCGGGGCCGGAAGTCGGAGGCGCGGTGTCGGTGGGGGCGCCTAGGGTCGCGGTGTGTCCAAGGACGACCTCGACCCGGTGCCGGCGGCCCCCGCGGCCCCGCTCGTCGAGGCACATCTCCCGCCGGGGGTGACCCGCGGCCAGGAGACCCTGCGCACGTTCCGCCACGTGCTCGTCAACACGCTGGTCGCCAACGTCACCTCGAGCTATCTCTGGTTCGCCCTCACGTTCTGGGCCTACCTCGAGACGCGCTCGGTCATGGCCACCGCGATCATCGGCGGCGGCTACATGCTGTTCACCGCCGTCTGCGGCACCTACTTCGGCACCCTGGTCGACCACCACCGCAAGAAGCAGGTGATGGTCGCCTCCTCGACGGTCACGCTCGTCGCCTACGCGGCGTCGGGCGGGCTGTGGGTGCTGCTGGGCGAGGAGCGCCTGGCCGACTGGGGCAGCGCGTGGTTCTGGCTGTTCGCCGCCGTCGTGCTGGTCGGCGGCGTCGTGGAGAGCCTGCGCAACATCGCCCTCTCCACCACCGTGACGCTCCTCGTCCCCGAGGACGGCCGCGACAAGGCCAACGGCCTGGTGGGCACCGTCCAGGGCGTCGCGTTCATGATCACCAGCGTCTTCAGCGGGCTCAGCGTCGGCCTGCTCGGCATGGGCTGGACGCTCGCCGTCGCGATCGCGCTCACCGCGGCCTCGCTGCTCCACCTGCTGCCGATCCCGATCCCCGAGCTCGACCCGGTGCCCGAGGCGGGTGCCTCCCGCTTCGACGTGCGCGGCGCGGTCGCCGCCATCCGAGCCGTGCCCGGACTGGTCGCGCTGATCCTCTTCTCGACGTTCAACAACCTCGTCAACGGCGTCTACATCGCGCTGATGGACCCCTACGGCCTCACGCTGTTCAGCGTGGAGGCCTGGGGCGTCGTGCTCGGGGTCACGGGCATCGGATTCGTCGTCGGCGGCGGTCTGGTCGCCCGCTTCGGTCTCGGCGCCAACCCCGTGCGCACCCTGCTGCTGGTCAACGTCGCCGTCGCCGTCCTCGGGATGACGTTCACGCTGCGGGAGTCGGCGTGGCTCTACGTCGTGGGCCTCTTCGTGTTCATGTGCATCATCCCGGCCGCCGAGTCGGCCGAGCAGACGATCCTCCAGCGCGTCGTCCCGTTCCGCACCCAGGGACGGGTGTTCGGGTTCGCCCAGAGCGTCGAGCTGGCCGCCAGCCCGATCTCGGCGTTCCTCATCGGTCCGGTCGCCGAGTTCGCCCTCATCCCCTACATGGAGTCGCCGGAGGGCCGCGACACCTGGCGGTGGCTGCTCGGCGACGGCGACGCGCGTGGGATCGCGCTGGTGTTCCTGATCGCCGGCGCGATCATGTTCGTCACCGTGCTCGCCGCGCTGGCCTCCGCGCCCTACCGACGCCTCTCGGACGCCTACGCCTCGGCGCCTCCCCAGGAGCTCGAGGCGCCCCCCATGCACTGACCGATCGGTCAGTTTCCCCAAGGTTGGCCCTGTTCAAGACCCCGCCTCCGCGCTTAGTGTCCGCAGGGCAGGGAGTTGTCGTGGCCGATCCCGCCCGCCTTCCTGCCTCTCGGAAAGGAAGTCTCGTGAGATCCACGACCCTTGGGCTGTCCCTGGCCCTGATCACCGGGGCCGGGGCACTGAGCCTCGCTCCCTCGTACGCCGCCCCGGCGGACGACCAGCGCAGCGCCGATGAGGCGCGTGCGGCCACCGCCGAGCACGTCCTGCCCAACCCGGCAGCGGAGAAGCAGGAGGCGCTCCGGCAGCAGGCCTGGGCCGACGTGCTGAGCGGCGAGGCCGCGCCGCAGACCATCAACGGCAACAGCGTGCTCAAGGTCGGCACGGAGCCGGCCGCCGCACGTTCCACCAACGCCCGTGGCCGCAAGGCCAAGGCCGCGGCCGCCACCCAGGACCAGTACGTCGAGCTGAGCAACGAGCGCACCGACAAGGTGTTCGTGTTCCTCGTCGACTACGGCACCCAGCGCCACCCCGACTTCCCCGACCGTGACACCGATCCACTGACGGCCGGGCCCACGCGCTTCGACGGACCGGGGTTCAACGAGATCCCCAAGCCCGGAGCCGATGACAACTCCACTCAGTGGCGCCCCAACTTCAACAAGCGCTACTACCGCGACCTCTACTTCGGTGAGGGCGAGGGCGTCGAGTCGCTCAAGACCTACTACGAGCGTCAGTCCTCGGGCCGCTACAGCGTCGAGGGCATGGTCACCGACGTCACGACGGTGCCCTACAACCAGGCGCGCTACGGCCGCAGCAACGGCTACCCCTGCGGCGGCACCAACTGCACCAACGTCTGGAACCTCGTCTCCGACGGCATGAACGCCTGGGTCGCCGACCAGAAGGCCGCCGGCAGGACCGACGCCCAGATCAAGCGCACGGTGTCGCAGTACGACATCCGTGACCGCAACGACTTCGACGGCGACGGCAACTTCGACGAGCCCGACGGCTACATCGACCGCTTCCAGATCATCCACGCCGGCGGCGACCAGGCCGACGGCGACCCGCTCTACGGCGAGGACGCGATCTGGAGCCACCGCTGGAAGGCCTTCCAGAACACCGGCCAGGGCCCGACCCCCGGCGGCGTCGCCAACCCCGACGGCGGCACGCAGATCGGCAACACCGGCATCTGGGTGGCCGACTACACCGTGCAGCCGGAGAACGGCGGCCTGTCCGTCGTCGCGCACGAGTACGGCCACGACCTCGGCCTGCCCGACCACTACGACACGGCCGCCTCGGGCGACAACCCCGTCAGCTGGTGGACCCTGATGGCCCAGAGCCGCGTGTCGGCCGCGGGCGACCAGGGCATCGGCACCCGCACCGCCGACCTCGGCGTGTGGGACAAGCTGCAGCTGGGCTGGCTCGACTACGAGACCGTGGTCGCGGGCCAGGACCGCACGATCGACCTCGGCCCCCACGAGTACAACTCCGCGAAGGCCCAGGGCGTCGCGGTCGTGCTCCCCGACAAGCAGATCCCGACCGCGCTGCTCACCCCGACCGAGGGCGCCAAGCAGTGGTACAGCGGTCGCGGCAACAACTACCGCTCGTCGATGTCCCGCGCCGACCTGGCCGTCCCGGCCGGCACGACGTCCCTGTCGCTGAAGGCCGCGTGGAACATCGAGGAGGACTACGACTACGCCTGGTTCGAGGTCGAGTCCCCCGCGGGCAGCGGCACCTGGACGGCGCTCGACACAGCGTCGATCGACCCGGACACCGACGGTGACGCCAACCCCGACAACGACCCGGTCAAGGAGCCGGGCATCGACGGGGTCAGCAACGGCTACGTCACGGCCACCTTCGACCTGTCGGCCTACGCCGGCACGACGATCGGGTTCCGCGCCCGCTACGCCACCGACGGTGCCGTCGAAGGACAGGACCCCGCACTCGGCTGGTCCGGTCTGCTGGTCGACGACATCAAGGTGACCAACGGCACCACGACCGTGCTCGCCGACGGCGCCGAGACCTCGCCCAACGGGTGGGCCCTGGCCGGCTTCTCCTCGGTGGGAGCCAGCTACAACACCGCCTACGACCAGTTCTACCTGGCCAGCAACCGCCAGTACGTCTCCTACGACAAGTACCTCCAGACCGGTCCCTACAACTTCAGCTTCGCCGACCGGCCCGACTTCGTGGAGAAGTTCCCCTACCAGGACGGCCTGCTGGTCAACTACTGGGACTCGTCCTACACCGACAACAACACCAGCCAGCACCCCGGCAGTGGCCTGGTGCTGCCTGTCGACGCCAACCCGGAGCCGCACTACAACCTCCAGGGGGCCGCGTGGCGCGGACGAATCCAGACCTACGACGCGCCGTTCAGCCTGCAGACGTCCGACTCCTTCTACCTGACGGCCAACGGTCGGCGCAGCTACATCCGTGGACGAGCGGCCAACCCGCTCTTCGACGACAGCGACCCCAACCGCTACTTCGCGCCGTACGCCGCCGCGGGCCTGCCCCGGGTCGGCGTCAAGGTGGCCGGAGTGGGTGTGAAGATCCAGGTGCTCTCCCAGAGCGGCACCAGCATGCGGATCCGCGTGCGCTGATCCCCGTCGGGCCGACGCCGTCGGCCTGACGACCAGGTCGCAGCGAGGGCCGGGAGCCGCATGGCTCCCGGCCCTCGCTGCGTCACCCGGTGCGTCAACCCAGGACCCGGACCGCCGACGCCCGGACGACCGACCCGGCGCACCCGGTCGCCGCCAGGTCGGGCGCACCCGTCACCGCGACCCGGTCGCCGGGCACCAGGTCGGCGGCCGGACCGCCGGTGATCGTCCACGTGATCGCGTGGTCGTCGCGCACCGCGAGGCAGTCGCCGATCAGCACGACCTCGCCGACCACCCGCACCTTCTGCAGGGCCTCGCTCGGCGGGGTGGTGCTGCCGGTGGTCGGCGCCCCAGTGGGCTCCGAGCTGGGATCGGAACTGGGCTCGGTGCTGGGCTCGGTGCTGGGCTCGGTGGCGGTCGGCTTCGTGGTCGGGTCGGAGTCGCCCGGCTCGCGATCGCCACACCCCGAGACGGACACCGTGAGCAGGAGGGCGAGGAGGGCGACGGTCCGAGAGCGCATGGTGGTGGGACGCCGGGAGGTGGTCGACGGCTCCGTCAGGCCGGCATCCGGGCGTCGAGGAAGCGCACCGTGCGATCCATCGCAGCGATGAACGCCGGGCCGAACGCGTGCCCGTCGTCGTACCACTCGAGGGTCGCGTCGACCCCGGCCCGCGTCATGGCGCGCTGGGTGGCTCGCGCCCACGCGGGCGGGCAGGTGTCGTCGAGGCGTCCGTGCACCATCAGCACCGGCTCGGTGACGTCGCCGAAGCGGGGTCGCGCCGAGATGCCGCGCCAGAACCCCGGGTCGTCGGCCGGCAGGCCGTGCCGGCCGCGGAAGCCGGCCTCGAGCTGGGCGAGTGGCGCGTCGGGGCGCTGGAACTGCGCGAAGTTGTCGGCCTCCAGGCTCGAGACCGAGGCCCAGCCGACGCCGGCGGCGAAGAGGCCCGGCTCGGCGGCCAGCGCGCGCATCATCACCCCTCCGCCCATCGACCGGCCGAACAGCGCGACCCGGTCGGGGTCGACGCGCACATCCCGCGACTCGCGCAGCGCGTGCAGGGCGGCGATCGCATCTGCGGCGTAGCCGAGCCGCACCGCGGTCTCGATGCGGGGGTCGTCGCTCGACTCGGCGTGGTTGCGGTAGTCGACGTGGAGCGCGACGTAGCCGCGCTGGGCCAGGAAGCCGCGCTCGCGGGTCATGCCCTGGCCGCGGACGTAGGAGGCGGGATCGATGTAGCCGTGGGCCAGCACGACCGCCGGGAACGGCCCGCGCCCCCGCGGCACGTTGAGCACCCCGCTGATCCGCAGCGGGCGGGTGCCCTCTCCCGCGGTCGTCGAGGCGAAGGTGACGTCGTACGACGTGTAGGCGGCCGTCTGCTCGCGCACGGCGCCGAGCCGGAGCCCACCACCGGTCAGGTCGGCCCGGGACAGGGCGGCCATCGAGATGGGATGGGCCGGCGCGAGCTCCTCGCTGGGCTCCTCGGACGGCTGCTCGGACGGTTGCGCGGTGGGCTCCTCGGACGGGTCCTGGGTGCGTTCCTCGGTGGGCTCGGCGGACGGCGTGCCGCTGGATCTCGGCGCCTCGCCGCCGCCCGCGTCGCCATCCGCGCCGCCGCCGTTGCAGCCGGTGAGCAGCACCAGGAGCGCGACGACGGTCGCCATCGGGGCCGCGGCCCGGAGCCGGAGAGCCTGCATGTCCTCCAGTGTGCAAGGCGGCCGGTCGCGCGGGTGTCACGTCCGCGGCCGCTGGTGCGTCGACTGGTCGAGACGTCGTGCACGCGCAAAGGTGGACCCATGGACCGGACGGAGGCCTTCGAGGCCGAGCGGCCACGGCTGCTCGTGCTCGCCGCGCGGGTGCTCGGCGACCACGCCGAGGGCGAGGACGTCGTCCAGCAGGCCTGGCTGCGGCTCGAGCGCGCCGCGGACCGCGACGGCACCGAGATCGACAACCTGGCCGCCTGGCTCACCACTGTCACCACCCGGCTGTGCCTCGACCGGCTCCGCGCGCGTACGCCCGTCCCCGTGGAGGACCCCGTGCTCGACGACGCGACGGCCGAGCTCTGGGTCGAGGCCCCGCCCGACCCGGCGGACGACGTCGCGCTCGCCGACACCGTCGGGATCGCCCTCCAGGCGGTGATCGACCGGTTGTCGCCGCGCGAGCGGGTCGCGTTCGTGCTGCACGACAGCTTCGGGTTCGACTTCGCGACCATCGGCGCCGTCCTCGACACCACCGAGGTCTCGGCCCGCAAGCTCGCCTCGCGGGCCCGCGCCAAGGTGTCCCAACCCGCCCCGGAGGACGCGCTGGCCGACTGGGAGGTGGTCGACGCGTTCATGGCCGCGGCCCGGGGCGGCGACTTCCAGCGGCTGCTGCGGCTGCTCGCGCCCGACGCGGTGGTCGGTGCCGACGAGGCGGCCGTCCTGATGGGCACGCCCGCGTCCATCGAGGGCCGCGACGAGGTGGCGACCTTCTTCAACGGCAGCGCCCAGGCGGCCCTGGCCGTCTTCGTCGGCGACCGTCCCGCCTCGGCGTGGTTCCACCGCGGGGCGGCTGCCGTCGTCTTCGACTTCGAGGTGGCCGACGGCCGGGTCCGGGCGATCACCTTCCGCGCCGATCCTGCCGTGCTGGAGCAGGTCGTGCGGCGCGAGGGCGACGCAGCGAGGTCGTGACGCGCGCCGTGGCGCGGACGGCCCGGTGGAGGCGGTCAGTGGTGGACGGGCGGCTTGTGGGGCACGGCGATCCGCTCGCGAGGCGTGCTGAGCGCGAGCCCGGCGATGAGCACCCCGGCGACCAGCAGCACCGCCCACACCCACCCGCCCATGTGGTCGAACGCCAGTGCGTCCGACGACGTCTGCGGTATGGCGAGGATCGAGCCGACGCCGGCGATGCCGATCAGCTGGCCGGTCTGCTTGGAGGTGGAGATGAGGCTGGACGCCAGCCCCGCCTCCGCGGTCGGCAGCTCGGAGAGCGCGGTGACGCTGACGGGATCGGCGATGAGGCCGAACCCGAGACCGAAGACGAAGTAGGGGACGACGACCGTCCACAGCGCCGCCGACTCGGTCGTCCACAGACCTCCGGCGCCGAGGGCGATGAGCACGCCGCTGGCGACCAGTGCCGCACGGGAGTGGCCGCCGGCCACGAGGCGCGCCGCCAGGAGGGCCGAGGCGGTGGCGCCCGCGGCCAGCGGGATCGTCATGAGACCGGCCTGCGTGGCGTCCAGCCCGCGCTCGGACTGCAGGTAGAACGTGTTGACGAACAGCAGGCCCGCGAGCGCGAGGTAGCCCGCCACCGCCATGGACAGCGCGGTGACGAACGGCCGGTCGCCCAGCAGGTGCAGCGGCAGCAGCGGGTCGGAGCGGCGCAGCTCGTAGGGCGCGAGGGCGACCAGTGAGGCGACGGCGACGAGGGCGGCAGCGAGCACCGGCGCGGACGTCCACCCGAGGTGCGACCCTTCGATGAGGGTGAACGCGACCGCGGCGAGGAGGAGGGTCAGCAGTACCTGGCCGACACCGTCGAACGGGGTCGGGCGCTCGGAACGCGACTCCTGCAGGAGCGCGACCGCGAGGACTGACGCGACCCCCCCCAGCGGCACCCCGGCCCAGAAGACCGATGTCCAGCCGAGGTCCTTGACGAGCAGACCGCCGAGGATCGGGCCCGCGGCGAGCGACGCGGTGCCGATCGTCGTCCACCACATCACCGCGACGGCGCGCCGGGCGGTCTCGGGGAACGCCGCCGCCAGCAGGGACAGGCCGGCCGGCGCGATCAGGGCGCTGCCGACACCCTGGACGACCCGCCCGACGACGAGCGATGGCACCGAGGTGCTGAGGGCGCAGACGATCGAGCCGACGACCATCACCACGTTGCCCAGCACGAGCACGCGCCGTCGGCCGATGCGGTCGGCGAGGTTGCCCGCGAAGACCAACAGGCTCGCCAGGCTCAGCACGTAGGCGCTCACCACCCACTGCAGGGAGCCCAGTCCGGCGCCGAGGTCGCGCGAGATGTCGGGCAGGGCGATGTTGGCGACGCTGCCGTAGACGGTGTGCAGGAACTGCGAGAGGCAGCAGACGACGACCAGCCACCCGCCCGCGACGCTGCGTGACCTCGCCATGTGCGCGCCCCCTGTCCGAGGCGTCGACTCTACCGGCGCGGTCGGCCATGCGCAGGGCACGCGAGGGCCCGCGCCGCGACGCCGCGTGTCACGTCCGTGGCGTCCCGCTCGTCGACCGGGCAGAGTCACCACCAACACGAAGGAGGAGGACGGCATGAAGACCATGACCTGCCGCCAGCTCGGCGGACCGTGCGACCGCGCCCACCGCGGCGAGACCCACGACGACGTGATCGTCGCGCAGGACGCGCACCTCAAGGAGGCCGAGAAGGAGGGCGACGAGGCCCACCTGCCGGCCCGCAAGGAGATGAAGGGCCGCTGGCGTCACCCCAAGCGGTCGCTCGGCTGGTATCGCGAGATGCAGGCCGCCTTCGCCGCGCTCCCCGACGACTGACGGTTCATCAAGGTATGTCGCTGGACCCGCACTTCCCACGGCGAGCTGACCGTGGGAAGTGCGGGTTGCCCTACATACCTTGATGAACCATCACGGGCGGGCGGGGGGAGCGACCGTCAGGGGCGGGCGCGACGGTCGGCGAGCAGCCACGCCGCGCCGGAGGCGGCGGCGGTGACGCCGAGGACGGACGGCCAGGTGCCGACCTTCTTCGCGAGCGGGTGCGAGACGCCCATGGCGGTCCAGTAGGCCGCGCTCAGCCCGGCCACCAGCGGCGCGCCGCCGACGGCGTACCACTGGCGCGCGGCGAGCACGTTGGCGCCGAGCATCGCCGCCCCACCGAGGGGTCGTACGCCGGTGCGCTGGGCGAGCGTGAAACCACCGACGAGGCCGGCGGCGAGCAGGGGGGCGGTCGGGACGCGGGAGAGGTCGGCCATCCCTCGACCCTAGCGAGACGGCGTACGCGGCTCAGCCGCGCCCGACGCGGCCCTTCGACCCTGCCGCCCAGCACACCGTCGCGACGCACTCGATGGCGTGGTAGCCCAGCTTGCTGACGCGCTTCCACGTGGCCCCGCCGTCGGAGGTGATGCTCGATCCGGCCGAGCCGCCGTAGTCGCCGGTGGCGACGGCGTAGCGGGTGCCGCGCAGGAAGGACACGTCCTCGCCGACGTGCCTCAGGTCGGCGCCGACGGTCCACGTGCGACCGTCGCGGGTGAAGGCCGTCGTGTCCTCGGTGTCGTCGGCGTCGGCGAAGTCGCCACCGACCGCGATGCCGTGGCGGGGCGAGGCGAAGTCGCCGGCGAACCCGCCGGCGGCCTCACCGGCCGGGATGCCGGAGGGGGTGGCGGTCCAGGTCAGTCCACGGTCGTCGGAGCGCAGCACGCGCGAGCGCTTGCCGCCGGTGATCAGGAACGCCGACCGGCCGGCGGTGACCAGGCAGTCGCCGCTGGCGGCGAAGCCGAACTCGCCGCCCGAGGCCGGCATGCCCCTGCTGGGCAGCACCGACCAGCTCCGGCCGCGGTCCGCCGTGGACAGGATGCGGAGCTTGCCGTCGACGGGGTCGCTGACGGCCAGGCCGCGCTTGCCCCCGCCGTAGAAGGCCATGCAGTCGTAGAACGCATCCTCGTCGGTGTTGCGGAACGCCTCGGTCCAACTGGCACCGCCGTCGGTGGAGCGGTAGATCCGCGAGGCCTCGCCGGGACCGATCGCCAGGACGTGGGCCACGCGACCGTGGACCTCGATGTCGCGGAACGACAGGTCCTCGGTGAGCTCGGGGCTCACGTCGACCCACGTCCGGCCGCGGTCGGTCGTGCGGAAGACCCGGGCGGGCCCACCGTCGGTCAGGCTCTCGCCCGTCACCCACGCCTCGCTGCGGCTCACGGCGGCCAGGCCGCGGAGGTTCTGGTCGGCGTCGACCACGGTCTCGGACCACCCGTCGCGGAACGGGTCGGGCCCACCGGGCCCACCGGGCCTGGCGTCGGAGGTGGCGTCGGGGGAGACGCCGGGCGGCGCCGCGGTCGCCGGGAGGGCGAGCGCGAGGGCCAGCGCTGGGGTGAGGGCTGAGGTGAGGGTGACGCCGAGTCGTCGCATCCGCACACCATGGCGCGAGGCGCGCATCGGTGTCCACACCCCGTGCCCGGTGAACCGGTCGCGGAACGTCCGCAACCGGGTCTACGGTCCCGGCATGAGCACCGAGGACGACGAGCACGACACCTGGGTCCCGCCGCCGTGGGAGCCGCCGATCGACGGCACCGAGGCCGAGCACGTGGTCGGCGCGCTCGCCCGTCAGCGCGCGACGCTGCGGTGGAAGGCCGACGGTCTCGACGAGGCGGGCCTGCGACATCGACTGCCGTCGTCCGCGCTCTCCCTCGGCGGCCTGCTGCTCCACCTGGCGATGGTCGAGGACTACTACCTGACGACCAAGCTCCGCGGCGAGGTGCTCGACGAGCCGTGGCGCTCGCTCGGCCACGACGGCACCGACGACTGGGAGTTCACCACCGACCGGCTGGGCGCCGCCGAGACGTACGCCGCCTACGACGACGCGGTCGTGCGCAACACCGCCCGGATCGAGGCGGCCCTCGCCGAGGGCGGCCTGGACCTCCTCGCCCACGTCGACGACGGCGACGGCCACCACCCGCGCCTGCGCCGCCTGCTCCTCGACCTGCTGGAGGAGTACGCCCGGCACACCGGCCACGCCGACCTGCTGCGCGAGGCCGTCGACCGGCGCGTCGGCGAGGACCCGCCCGACGGCTGGACGCCTCCCTGGGTCTCCTGAGTCGTCCACAGGCGCTGGTCGCCGCGGTTTGGCGCGCGGCGCGGCGGGGCATCCACTCTCCATGTCGACCTACCAGGTGGAGCCCGCCGAGCTCCGGAGCACCGCGAGCGACCTCCGCTCCGCGGCCAAGGACGCCCGGGCGGCGGACGCCTCGGACGCCGTCGCAACGCTCGGGGGTGCGCTGCCCGGCAGCAGCACCGCGAGCGTGATGCCGAAGTTCGCCACCGCGTGGGACGAGGGCATCGACGGATGGGCGTCGTCGGTCGACGACTTCGCCGACGGACTCGAGGCGGCAGCCACCGACGCGGAGGCCGCCGACGCGAAGGCCCAGGCGTTCCAGGAGTGGCTGCGCAGCTTCGTGGGAGGCAGGTGATGATCACCTTCGGCGACCTGAGGTCCTGGCGCGCCGCGGGCGTGAGGGCGGCGAGCGACGCGCTCCGCGTCGACATCCTGTCCCTGGAGAAGGCCCGCGACGCCGTGGAGTCCGACGCGGTCCCCGCCGGCTGGACGGGCCTCGCGCGGTTGTCCGCCCTGACCCGGCAGGTGGGGCTCGTGGCCCAGATGACGAGGCACATCGACGGCCTGGCCCGCTTCGAGCGCGAGGTCTACGCCCAGATCGGCCAGGTCACCCGGATCGAGCAGGCCGTGCAGGACATCCTCAGCGACGCGGCGGCGCAGGACCTGGCCGTCGACGCCGCCGGCACCGTCAGCGACGTCGGGCCGCGGCGCACCTTCGACAACCAGTTCGAGGCGCGCGAGCACCTTGCGATCCGCCAGAGCGCGGTGTCCGCCCTGGCGGCGCGGGTGGGCGACGCCCTCGACCAGGCCTACGCCGTCGACTCGGCGCTCGTGGCCGCCCGTCCGCAGGGGTCCTTCAGCGACGACGGCCCGGAGTACGTCGCCGACCCCGAGGTCGCGCGCGACTGGGCCTCGATGTCCGACGCCGAGCGCCGTCGGGTGCTGACGCACATCGCCGAGCAGCAGGCCCGCGACGCCGGCGTGGACGACTTCGAGGTGCGCATCGAGGACCTCGAGGACCGGAACGGCGACGGCAAGGACGACGACCCCTCCACCGACTCCCGCGGCAGCTGGAGCGAGAGCGACCGGGTGCTGCGCATCGACGAGGGCAACCTCGACGACCCCACCATCCTCGGCACGGTCGCCCACGAGGTCCGCCACGCCGAGCAGCACAAGGCGGTCGACGACCTGCCCTGGTGGTGGTGGGAGGACTACGACGGACCCCCCGGCGTCAGCCAGGAGGAGGTCGAGCAGTGGCGCGACAACTTCGACGACTACAAGACATCGAAGGTCGACGGCTTCGAGGCCTATCGTGACCAGCCCGTCGAGAGGGACGCCCGTGAGACCGGTGGCGACTACCTCGACGACCTCGACGAGGACGACCTCGACCGGATCAGGAAGGACGCACGATGAGCGCGCACACCGCGCACCCCCCGCCCGACGGGCCGGCACTGTCCGACCTCGCGCTGGTGTGGGCCCGCACCCGGTCGGCCGCCGACCTCGCGGCGCTGCGCGAGGCCGTACGCGGTTCGGCCGGGTTCGATCCGGGCCTCGACGTGGTCGCCCTCGCGGGCCCGGCCCTCGCTCGCGGTGACCATGCCGAGGCGGCCTCGCTCGTGCACGCCGCGATGCCGGGCGCGTTCTTCTCGCCGTCGGCGCACGCGGCGCTCGCCGCCGCACACGCCGGACTCGGCGACGACGCCCGGGTGCGCGCCGAGCGCACCCTCCAGGCGCTGGCGCTCGAGTCGATCCGGAGCACCGGCGACGGCACCCGCGAGCGCCCGTGGAGCGTGCTGCGGGTCAGTGACGAGTACGACGTGCTGCGTGCCGACCGGCGGACCTCGCGGCAGCAGAGCCTCCTGACCGTCCACGGCCGCTCGCTCGACCGCCATGAGTGTGACGACGGCAGCGAGGCGTGGTTCGACGTCAGCGGCCTGGTGCGTGCATGAGGTCGGGCCTCCCCGTGGCGGCGGTGCTGACCGTGGCGGCCCTGGCGCTCGCCGGCTGCTCCTCCGGCGACGGGCCCGAGGCGGACCGCAGCGGGGGCGGTGACGGTGGTGACGCCGGGTCGGGTGACGTGGCGCAGGTGCCCGGCGTGGCGTTCACCGGCGACTCCGCGGCGCTGAGCCCCGACGGTGCGCGACTCGCGGTGCCGTGCGACGGCGAGCTGTGCGTGTGGTCCACCGGCGAGGGGACCCTCGACGGGCGGTGGGACGGGGGCGGCGTGGTCGCGTGGAGCACCGCCGGGCTCGTCGCGACCGACCGGATCGACGGCGGGACCGTGTCGGTGGTCCTCCTCGACGACACGACCGGCGAGGAGGTCGGCTCGGTCGAGGCCTACGACGCCGCCGTCGTCCAGGACGCCGCGGGCGGCGGTCTGCGCGACCTCGAGTTCTCACCGGACGGCGACACCCTCGCCGGGGCGGGAGCCGACGGCGTCGTACGCCTCTGGTCGGTCGCCGACCCGGCGGAGGTGGCCGCGGTCGAGCCCGGGATCGACGCGGGGGGCGACGCCGTGGCGGTCGCGTGGTCCCCGCGCTCGCCGACGCTGGCCGTGGCCGCGTCCGACGCTCCGGCGAGCCTCCACGACACCGTGACCGGCGAGCAGGTGGGCGAGCTGGACGCGCCGCCCCAGGGGCACGTGGCCTGGGCCCCGGACGGCACCACCCTCGCCACCTCGTCCTTCGCCCTCGACGACGGCGCCGCCGTCACCGTCTGGGACAGCGCCACGCGCCAGGAGGAGGCCGCGCTCCCCGCCGCCGGCGACCACCTGGCGTGGCTCGGCGCCGACACCGTCGTGGCGAGCGTCAAGGACGATCCGGAGGTGCAGCTCTGGGACTGGCGCGACGACGCCGTGCGGGCGCTCGTCGGCGCCGACGACACCCCGCGCGCGGTGCTGGTGTCGCCCGACGGCTCGCGCATCTACGCGATCAGCCCGCGCGACGGCATCCTCGCCTGGCGGGTGTCGGGCGACCCGGCGACCACGTTCGAGAAGCCGGGGGCCTGACTACTTGCTCGGCTCGGGGGTGTCGATGTCGACGTCGACGCAGTCGACCTTGGGGTTGAGGCCGGTGTAGTTGAGCGGCCCGGCGACGATGTTGAGCGCGATGTCGCTGGCCTCGGAGCAGTTGGTCTTCGTGTCGTCGAAGTAGCCGCGCTGGAACGCCGCGAACGCGCCGATCACCAGCCAGATCACCAGCAGAATGCCGATCAGTCGTCCCATGTGGTCCTCCTCGAGGATCGGGGGCGGGGTTGCCGGGAGGGAGTCTGGGCCGTCTCGGTGCCCGCGTGCCACCCACTCAGGGGTAGGCGAGCCCAGGGTGGGTCGATGACGGTCCTCGCCGCCGTGCTCGCCGCCGCCGCCGCACTCCTGCACGTCTACATCTGGGTGCTGGAGTCGTTCCGGTGGACCGAGCCGGCGACGCGTCGCGCGTTCGGGGTGGCGGAGGCCGATGCGCCGCTGCTGGCGCCGATGGCGTACAACCAGGGCTTCTACAACCTCTTCCTGGCGATCACGACAGGCGTGGGTGTCGTCCTGCTCGGCAGCAACGAGGACGTCGGCCGCGCCCTCGCGCTCGCCGGCACCGGCTCGATGCAAGGCCCGCGCCGCACTCATCCAGGGCACGCTTCCCGCGGTGGCGGTGGTCTTCCTGCTGCTGACGCTCTGAGCGGCTATCGGCCGAGCCAGGCATGGACCGAGGCCACCACCGAGGCCCCCTCGCCGGTCGCCGACGCCACCCGCTTCATCGAGCCCGCACGGATGTCACCGCCGGCGAAGACGCCCGGCAGCGTGGTGGCCAGCTCGGCGGGAGGAACGCCGTCGAGCCAGTGCTCCGACCCGACGTCGCGACCGGTGAGGACGAACCCGCGGTCGTCGCGCAGCACGGTCGGGGGCAGCCAGCCGCACTCCGGTGACGCGCCCAGCAGGAGGAACAGCCCGCGCGCCTCGACCCGCTCCCGCGCGCCGCTGTCGACGTCCTCCACGTCGAGCCAGGCCAGCTGCCCGACGTCGTCGGGGCCTCCGTCGACGACGCGGGTGCACGTGCGCACGGTGACGCGGGGGTTCCACTCGATCTCGTCGATCAGGTAGGACGACATGGTCGCCCGGAGGTCGGGGCGCCGCACGACGAGCGTCACCGCGGAGGCGAACCGGGCGGCGTGGACCGCCGCCTGGCCGGCGGAGTTGCCGCCGCCCACGACCACCACGTGGTCGCCGGCCAGCTCGCGGGCCGCTGCCATCGCCGCGCCGTAGTAGACCCCACGCCCGACGAGGTCCTCCAGCGACTCCACGCCGAGGCGGCGGTAGTCGACGCCGGTCGAGACGAGCACGGTGCGGGCGTGCACGTCGCCGCCGTCGGTGTGGACGACGTGGTGGTCGCCGTCGGCGCACGGGGAGATGCCCGTCGCAGGCCAGCCGGTGAAGAACCGGGTGCCGAAGCGCAGCGCCTGGCCGCGGGCGCGCTGGGCCAGGCGCATGCCGGAGATGCCGCGCGGGAACCCGAGGTAGTTGCGGATCATCGAGCTGGTGCCGGCCTGCCCGCCGATGGCCTCGGCCTCCAGGCAGACGGTGGACAGTCCCTCGCTGGAGGCGTAGACGCTCGCGGCGAGACCGGCCGGCCCGGCGCCGACGACCACGAGGTCGACCACCTGGTCGACGTCGATCTCGTCGGGGCGGCCGTAGAGCCGGATGGCGAGCGAGCGGACGTCGGGGCAGTGCCCCGACCAGCCGGCCAGCGAGGACACGACCGGCCAGTGGCCGACCTCGTCCGGGCAGGTCGCCATCACCCGGCGCCCGACCTCGCTGTCGGGGTGGTGCACCCCGGCCGGCATGCCGACCCGGGCGAGGTAGTCGAGGAGGTCGCGGGCGAGGGCGTCCTTCTCCGGGGTGATGATGCGCACGCCCTCGACGACCGGTGTCGCCACCGTCGCGTTCCACTCGTTGAGCAGCTCGCCGACGGCGAGGTGGAACTCCTCGTCGCGGGGGCCCTGCGGCATCAGCAGCAGCGCGTCGACCTTGCCGGCCGCGACGGCGTGGCGGAAGGTCTGGTTGTCCTCGCGGAAGCGGCTGACGTGGGTGACGATCAGCCGGCGCGAGGTGGGCACCGCCTGGCGGGTGCCGTTGATCAGTCCGACCAGCTTGTCGCGGTCGTGGTCGCTGTCGACGACGAAGAGGGCGACCTGGTGTCCGGAGTGGACCAGCTCCTTGGCCGTGGCCTTGGCCATCACCTCGTCGCTGACGTGGCGGACGTCGTACTCCCGCTCGTAGCGGGCGAACGCCTCACCCAGCTCGGCGGCGTGGTGGGTGGAGGCGATGACGATCGCGGGCGCTCCCATCCGCCGAGCGTAGTCGCGCCCGGACTGGGTAGTGAGGGACGGTTTGGTCGGTTTTCGGGCCCCGGAGCGACCAGTCCGTCCCTCACTACCCAGGACGAGGGGTCAGTCAGCCGGTGATGTCGTGCACGTAGCACCAGCGCCACGACTCGTCGGGCTCGGCCGACTGCACGACCGGGTGCAGGCTCTCGTGGAAGTGGCCCGTGGCGTGCCTGCCGACCGAGGAGTCGCAGCAGCCCACGTGCCCGCAGCTCAGGCACTGGCGCAGCGACACCCACCGGGTGCCCTCGACGAGGCACTCCGCGCAGGCCGGGTCGCTCGCGGTCCGCGTGACCGGGTGCTCCGCGAGATCGCGGCAGGAGCGGCCGCCGGTGGGGGCCAGGCTGCTGCGGCGTACGTCGGCGCGCGCCGAGGTGGCGGCGTCGAGCATCGACTCCTCGATGTCAAGCATGCCGAGCACCTGGCTCACGACCTCCGACGGCACGTGGCCCCTGCTCCGCACGCGCAGCACCTTGGCCCGCTCCGCCTCGATCATCTCGCCGCGGATGCGGGCGTAGAGCTCCGACGGCGTCTCCTCCCCGGACGCGGTGGCCAGCTGCTCCCACGCCGCGAAGGTCCGCTGGTCGACGCGCGCGCGGACCTGGGCGGCGACGCCGTGGTGGTCGTCGTACTCCAGCTCGTCGAGCCGGGCGAAGCCCGCGTCGGCGGCCTGCTGGAGCAGCGAGGCCCGGGCGAGGGCGTCCTCGGCGGGGTCGGGCGCGGGGACGTCGAGCAGCCGGGTCACCAGCGGCAGCGTGAGCCCCTGCACGAGCAGGGTGCCGGCCACGACGGTGAAGGCGATGAGGAGCAGCACCTCACGGTGGGGTGCGTCCTCGGGGATGACGAACGCGGCGGCGAGGGTGACCACGCCCCGCATGCCGGCCCAGCCGATGAGGAAGCTCCACGAGGCGGGGATGGGGTCGCGGCGCCGGAGGAAGCCGGTGGCCTGCATGTAGACGAGCCGGACGACCACGACGGTCAGGAGGGTCGCGCCGCACACGAGCGCGATGCGGGACCCGGGCAGGCTGGAGGCGCGGGCGCCCTCGAGGATCCAGTCGAGCTGGAGGCCGATGAGGAGGAAGACGGTGTTCTCCAGCACGAACGCGACGGTGCGCCAGGTGATCCGCTCGGTGATCCGGGACTGGGCGGTCTGGATGAGCGGCGCCTTGTGGCCCAGCAGCAGCCCGGCGACGACGACCGCGATGACGCCGGACGCGTGGATCTCCTCCGCAGCCACGAACGCCGCGAAGGGGGTCAGGAACGAGACGGCCGTGTCCATCAGCGGGTCGCGCAGGCGCGTGCGCAGGGCGGCGACGAGCAGGAAGGCCGCGGCCCCGATGAGCACGCCCCCGCCGGCCGCCAGCGCGAAGTCACCGGCCACCGCGGCGACCGTCACGCCGGCGGACAGCGCGGCGACGGCCGTGCGGAGGACCACGAGGGCGGTCGCGTCGTTGAAGAGGGACTCGCCCTCGAGGATCGTGACCACGCGGCGGGGGAGCCCGATGCGTCGCGCGACGGCGGTGGCCGCGACGGCGTCGGGCGGCGCGACGACGGCGCCGATCGCGATGGCAGCCGCCCAGCCCAGGCCGGGCACCAGTCGGTCCACGACGACGGCGACCGCCAGCGCCGTGACCACCACGAGCAGCACCGACAGCCGCAGGATGGCGCCTCTGTTGGCGTTGAAGTCGACCAGCGAGGTCTGGATCGCGGCGGCGTAGAGCAGCGGCGGCAGCAGTCCCAGCAGGACCACCTCGGACTCGAGGTGGATCGTGGGCACGCCCGGCACGTAGGCCGCGGCCGCGCCGACGACGACGAGCAGGAGCGGCGCCGGCACGTGCAGCCGCTCGCTGACGGCGGTCACCGCGAGGACGACGGCCGCCATCGAGACGAGCAGCAGGGCGAGCTCCACCGACACAGGGTCCGGCAGAACCGGACGTCGCGCCAGAGGATCAGTGCACGACGTCGTAGCGCTGCAGCAGGATGCCGTTGTCGTAGGCGGCGTGCTCGACGAGCTCGAGCCTGGTCTTGTCGCTCTCGCCGAAGAGCCGCTTGCCGCTGCCGAGCAGGAGCGGGTAGACGAGGAGGGTGTAGCGGTCGACCAGCCCGGCCTTCGCCAGGCCCTGGGCGAGCTGGGCGCTGCCGTGGACGTGGATCTCCCCGCCCTCGGTCTCCTTCAGCGCCGCGACGTCGTCGAGGGAACGGAGCACGGAGACGGTGCCCTCGCCCCACGGGACCGTGTCGCCCTCGAGCGTGGTGGAGACGACGTACTTCGGCATCGCGTTGTAGGTGGTGAACTCCTTCATCGAGGGCCACACGGGAGCGAACTCGTCGTAGGAGCGCCGGCCCAGGAGCAGGGCGCTGGCCTCCTCGGTCTCGCGGCCCTTGATGTCGTAGGCGGCCATGTCGGGCTCGACGTCCTTGAAGGTCCAGCCGGCGTGGGGGTGGTCGCCGCCGCCGGGCGCCTCCATGACGCCGTCGAGGGAGAGGAACGTGGTGATGACGATCGTGCGCATGGGTGGAGCCTCCTGTGCTCTGGGGCTGGCGGGGCTGGCGGGCCGGCTGGGCTGGCGGGGCCGGCTGGGCGGAGCGGCGTCAGGGGGCGAGCAGGCCGTCGATCTGGTTGATCGCCTGCGTGGAGCCCTCGACGACGCCCATGGCGAGCACCTTCTGGAGGGAGGCGGCGTCGGCGTAGGTCGAGACGAACGTCGCCCGCGTGCCGTCCGCGGTCTCGCTGAAGTCGTAGACCTGCTGGGACTCGGGCAGGTCGGGGTTGGCGGCGAACGTCTCGTCGACGGCGAAGCCGTCGGTGAACGTGAACCGGTGGGGCCGCTCGACGGTCGCGACGTCCCAGTAGGCGTAGAACCGGTCGCCGCCGGGGCTGGTCATGTAGTAGGTCATCCGCCCGCCCGGGACCAGGTCGTGGTCGACGAACGTGGCGGGGTAGCCGGGAGGTCCCCACACGCGCTCGAGCTGGCGCGGGTCGGCGTAGACCTGCCACACGCGCTCGGGAGGGGCGGCGAAGTCGGCGGTGATGGTGAGCGTGAGGGCGTCGAGGTCATGGGTGACGTCGGTGACGGGCATGGTCTGGTCCGTTCTTCAGGTGGTCCCCGTGCTGGTGGTCCGGCTGGGACGGGTTGGTGGTGCGGGGGCGGGCTCGGCGAGGAGCTCGTCCATGCGGGCGATGCGGCCGCGCCAGAGGCCCTCGAGCTCGGTGAGCATCGCGCCCACCGACCGCACGGCCTCGACGTCGCCGCTGGCCAGGGCCTCGCGGCCCCGACGGCGCTTGGTCAGCAGTCCGGCACGCTCGAGGACGGCGACGTGCTTCTGCACGGCGGCGAAGCTCATGTCGTAGCTGCGGGCCAGGGCGGAGACGGAGTGCTCGCCGGCCAGCACGCGCCGCAGGATGTCGCGCCGGGTGCGGTCGGAGAGCGCGTGGAACCAGGCGTCCGCGCGGTCCTCGTCGCTGTCCATGCCACAATATACAACCGGTCGGTTGTATGTTGTCAAGGCACCCGTGGGGGTGGGAGGCGCGGTCGTCGGCGCGGGAACGGGGTACCCAGCGGAGTAGCATCTGAAGCCTGGGCGCCCTCACGCGCCTCCTCCGAGGGAAGTGGGACACGCCCGTGCACAGGCTCGTGGAAGGACTCCGCCTCGGTGACCGCTACGTCCTGCAGGAGCGCATCGCCTCCGGCGGGATGGCGGACGTCTGGCGCGGCCTCGACGACGTCCTGCAGCGTGAGGTCGCCGTCAAGGTGATGCGGGCCGATCCCGACAACGAGGAGATCTTCGCCGAGCGCTTCCGCGACGAGGCGCTCCACTCCGCGGCTCTCCTGCACCCCAACATCACCACCGTCTTCGACTACGGCCACGACGACCACCTGACCTACCTCGTGATGGAGCTCGTGCCGGGACTGCCGCTCTCGGCGGTCATCCGCGAGCACGGGGCGATGCAGCCCGAGGCGGTGCGCTCGATCCTCGGCCAGGCCGCCCTCGCGCTCGGCACCGCCCACGAGGCCGGCGTGGTCCACCGCGACGTCAAGCCGGCCAACATCCTGGTCCGCGAGGACGGCCTGGTGAAGCTGACCGACTTCGGCATCGCCCGCGCGATCGACGCCATCGGCCACACGCGGGTGGGCGAGATGCTCGGCACGCCCAACTACATCAGCCCCGAGCAGGCGGTCGGGGAGCAGGCCACGGGCGCCAGCGACCTCTACGCCCTCGGCGTGGTGGGCCACGAGATGCTCACCGGCAAGCGTCCCTTCGACCGCGGCACCCCGATCGCGACGGCGCTGTGCCACGTCAACGAGCCGCCCCCGCCGCTGGGCGAGGACGTGCCGGAGGACCTGCGCGCCGTCGTCGCGTCGCTGCTCCAGAAGGACCCGGCGGACCGACCCGACAGCGCGGTCGCGGTGGCGGTGGCGCTGGGGATGGCCCCGGCGGAGCTCGTCGAGGTCGGCGTCGACCTCGCCTCGGGCGTGCACAGCGGCTACGTCGTGCTGCCGGTCACGCCGCTCACCCCGGCGACCCCGCTCGAGGCGGTGCAGCCCGCCGGCCGGGCGCCCGCCGACGTCCCGACGGTGGCGGCCGGGCCCGAGGAGCTGCTGCGCTGAGTCCCGCCGGGCCGACCCCGCTCAGCCGATCCGTGAGCGGGTGGCCGCGGCGTCGAGCAGCGCCGCCAGGGCGGCCGGCCGGGTGAACATCGGCCAGTGGCCGGAGTCGAGGTCGACCAGCTCGAGGGCCGTCGCGGCGGCGAGCTCGGGGACGTCGCCGCCGTCGATCCACTCCTGCGCCTGGGCGGGGCTGAACTCCGGGCAGACGAGGGTCAGCGGCACGCCGTGACGCCGCTCGTCGGTCCAGCGCACCACGCCCTTGGTCACCCCGACGGGCACCGGGTGGGTGCCTGCGGCGACCTCGGCCTTGAGCTCGGGGGACATGTCGTCGGAGTCGGGTCCGGCGAACGGCTCCCAGCCCGGGAACGCGACGGCGTCGCCGTCGGTCTCGAAGAAGTCGGCATAGGTCTCGCCGTCGGTCGTCGGGAAGCCGCCGATCAGCACGACGCCCGTCACGGCGTCGGGGCGCCGGTCCGCGGCCACCCACGCCAGCGTGGACGCGGCGGAGTGCCCCACCACGACGGGTGCGCCCCCGGCGGCGTCGACGGCGGCGAGCACCGCGTCGGCCTGCTCGTCGTACGTCGCGGTGGGGGCGCCGTCGCCCTGCCCGGGCAGCGTCACCGGTACGCCTCGGTGGCCGAGCGCCTCGAGCTCGGGCAGCACGTCGTCCCAGGCCGAGCCGTCGAGCCAGAGTCCGGGGATGAGCACGATGTCCATGGGTCCTCCTTGGTGGTGGGTGTCGACCCTCGACGCCCACGCTAGGACCGGTTGCGGACGTTTTGCGTCCGGAACCGGTGCGAGGATGTCCGGGTGAGCGACATCAGCCCCACCGCCCGCGCGCTGCGGGCGCTCGACATCCTGCAGGCGCGGCCGGGCACGACCGCGGCCGACCTGGCGGCACGGCTCGGGGTCACCGAGCGGGCCGCGCGGCGCTACGTCGCGATCCTGCGCGAGGCCGACATCCCGGTCGAGTCCACCCGCGGTCCCTACGGCGGCTACACCCTCGGGCGCGGGCTGCGCCTGCCACCGCTGGTCTTCTCCGCCACCGAGGCGCTGGGTCTCGTGATGGCCGCCCTCGACTCCCACCACGCGGTGGCCGACTCAGGCGACCCGGTCGGCGCTGCGCTGGGCAAGATCCTGCGGGTGCTGCCCACCAACGTCGCCCGCCAGGCCGTCGCGGTGCGGGAGACGGCGCGAGCCGTCCCCGAGCGCACCCCGGTGCGTCCCGACCCCGAGGTCACCACCGAGCTGGTCGCGGCGGTGGCCGCCCAGCGGCAGGTCGAGGTGGGCTACCGCACCGCGGCCGGCAGCGAGCGCACGTTCGTCGTCGACCCCTGGTCGGTCGTGGTCCGCCACGGCCGGTGGTACCTGCTGTGCCACTCCCACCACGCCGACGCGCTGCGCACCTTCCGCGTCGACCGGATCACCGCCGTGGAGCTGCTCGACGGCACGTTCGAGGTGCCGGCCGACCTCGACCCGGCCGCGGCGCTGGAGGCCAACCTCGCCAAGGGGTGGGAGCACGACACGCACGTCGTCTTCGACGCGCCCCTCGACGAGGTACGCCCGTGGATCCGGCCGACCATCGGCGAGCTGCGCGAGCTGCCGGGCGGGCGCTGCGAGCTGCTCGGCAGCACCAGCAACCCCGAGGCCTACGCCGGGGAGTGGCTGGCCGGCGTCCCGTTCCCGTTCACGGTGGCCGGTGGGGCGGAGCTCCGGGCGGCGGTGGCGGTGGTGGCCGAGCGGCTCGGGCGCGCGGTCAGCGACTGACCGCGACCTCCGTGCCGAGCGTCCAGCCGGGCGCGACGGGCAGGTGGTCGCCGCTCCAGAACGTGCCCGGGTCGTACCAGGTGGCCCGCCGGTCGTCGCGCAGGATGCCCATCTCCATGTAGCAGGTCGCCACGACCTCGGCGCAGAACGCCGCCTCCGGGGTGACCCGCCGACCCCGCTCGCGGTGGGGGACGTAGGCGTCGCGGCCGCGCAGCCAGCGCGCTCCGAGCCGCGCCATGCTCGGGAAGGAGACCCCGTCGAGCCGGGCGACGGCGCGCAGCATGCCGTCCTCCTCCTCGGCACCGATCTCGGGCGCGAGCTGGCGCACCCAGGCGTCCTGGTCGTAGTCGGTGTGCCACCGCCCGACCGCCTCGCGCAGGTCGTGCAGCTGCACGCCGCGGTGGTGGGCGCCGGTCCACACGTCGAGCTGCGACCGGCCGAGCTCGGCGTGGAAGATCAGGGGCGGCAGGTCGTCGACGACGACCGCCATCCCGACGTGGTTGACCGGGGCGTTGGTGACGGCGCGGATGGCGCGGTCGGGCGCCCGCCGGCCGCGGAACAGCCAGATGTCGCCGCTGCGCGTCAGGTCGACCGCCTGGTCGAGGGTCAGGGCCGATGCCATGCGCGCAGTCTGCCGCAGGAACGGCGCTAGGCTCGCCGCATGCGCGTGTGGAAGTGGCTCGGCCTGGCGGGGATCCTCGCGGGCGTCGCCACGGGCGCCGCCGTCGCGCGTGACGAGCGGGCGCGCCGCCACTACGAGCCCGACGAGATCCGCGAGCGGCTGCGCGCGCGCCACGACGAGGCGCTCGCCCGGCAGGGCGGCGGGTCGGGCGACGGGTCGGGCACGACCGAGGCCTGAGGCGGCGCGGCCGCGCGGCTCAGGCCCCGAGGGCGAGGCGGACGGCGATCGCCAGCATGACCAGCCCGACGAGCACGTCGAGCACCTGCCACGCCCGCGGGCTCGCCAGGCGCGGCGCGAGCAGCCGGGCGCCGTACCCGAGCCCGGCGAACCACGCGAGGCTCGCCGCGCACGCCCCGAGCGCGAACCACCAGCGACCGGACGCACCGTGGGTGCCCGCGATCGAGCCGAGCAGGAGCACGGTGTCGAGGTAGACGTGGGGGTTGAGCCAGGTCAGCGCCACCGCCCGGACCACCACGCCCCGCCGGGCCTCGACCTCCCCGCCCGCCGCGTCGAGCGCCTGCGGCCGCCGAGCACGCAGCAGCGACGCCGCGCCGTAGCCGGTGAGGAACGCGACGCCGAGCCAGCGCACCACCTCGACGGCCCACGGCGCACGGTCGACGACGACCCCGATCCCGGCGACCCCGGCGACGATGAGCACGACGTCGGACAGCGCGCACACGCCCACCACCAGCCCGACGTGGCTGCGGCGCAGCCCCTGGCGCAGGACGAACGCGTTCTGCGCGCCGATCGCCACGATCAGCGCCAGACCGGTCAGCAGCCCTGCGACGACGTCTCCCACGCGTGCCAACCTAGGGCGCCGGACCCTCGCCGGCCCTCACCGGACCCTTGCCCCGGCCCTGACACATGTCAGGGTCCGCTGCGGGTGTTATCCCATGGCCCTGCTGCGTGGCCCCCTGTCAGACTTCCTCACATGAGTGAGCAGCCCACGGGAGAGGCGCCGCAGGGCGTGGCGGCACGTGCACGTGACCTGGTGAAGGTCTACGGCTCGGCGGAGGCGCAGGTGCGGGCCCTCGACGGCGTGACCGTCGACCTGATGAAGGGGGAGTTCACCGCCATCATGGGTCCCTCGGGGTCCGGCAAGTCCACGTTGATGCACTGCCTGGCGGCACTCGACGCCCCGACGTCCGGCGAGGCGGTCGTCGACGGCACGTCGCTGGGAGCCCTCAAGGACAAGGCGCTCACCACGCTCCGCCGCGACCGGATCGGCTTCGTCTTCCAGGCGTTCAACCTCGTGCCGACCCTGACCGCGCGCGAGAACATCGTCCTCCCGCTCGACCTGGCCGGCAAGAAGGCCGACAAGGAGTGGTTCGACGCAGTCATCGACGCCGTCGGCCTGCGCCCGCGGCTGGGCCACCGGCCCAGCGAGATGTCGGGCGGGCAGCAGCAGCGCGTCGCCTGCGCACGCGCGCTGGTGAGCCGCCCGTCGATCGTCTTCGCCGACGAGCCCACCGGCAACCTCGACTCCACCAGCTCGGCCGAGGTGCTCGGCTTCCTGCGTCGCAGCGTCGACGAGTTCGCCCAGACGGTGGTCATGGTGACCCACGACCCGGTCGCGGCGGCCTACGCCGACCGGGTCCTGTTCCTCGCCGACGGCAAGCTCGTCGACGAGCTGCGCGACCCCGACCGCGACGCGATCCTCGAGCGCATGGGCCGCCTCGGCGACGCCGCGGCCCGCAAGGCGGGCTGAGCATGCTCCGCCTCACCTGGCGCAACCTGGTGGCCCGCAAGGTCCGCCTGGTGATGAGCACGCTGGCGATCGTGCTGGGCATCGGCTTCCTCGCCGGCGTCCTCACCTTCAGCCACGGCCTCGGCGCGACCTTCGACAACATCATCGAGGGCTCCACCTCCGACGCCGTCGTGCGCACCGAGGGCGAGGTGTCGTTCCAGGCCTCCGGCGCCGGCACCACCAGCCTGATCAAGCCGAAGGCCGTCGACCGGTTGGCCGCGCTGCCCGAGGTCGCCGCGGCCGACGGCTCGGTCGACGGGGTCGGCGCCTACCTGCTCGGGGAGGACGGCAAGCTCGTCGGCGGCACCGGCGCGCCCACCCTGGTCTTCAACCACAACGACGGCGTCAACATCGCGGGCGAGCCGATCCTGGTCCTCGAGTCGGGCGAGTGGCCGGACGCGCCCGGCCAGATCAACCTCGACGCGTCCTCGGCCGAGCGCGGCGGCTACGAGCTGGGCGACCAGGTCACCCTCCTGCTGCCCACCGGCCAGCTGCGCAAGGAGTTCGAGCTCGTCGGCACGTCCAACTTCAACGGCGGCGGCACGGCCGGCGCCACGCTCGCGCTGCTCGAGACGAGCGAGGCCCAGGACGTCTTCCTCGACGGCGAGGACGCCTACACCACGGTGGCCCTCACCGCCGCCGACGGGGCCAGCCAGACCGAGCTCGCCGACGCGGCGAAGACCGTCCTGCCCGACGGCTTCACCGCCGTCACCGGGCAGGAGGTGATCGACGAGTCCGACGAGCAGATCGGGCAGTTCCTCGACGTCATCGGCTACTTCCTGGTGGCCTTCGCGGTGATCGCGATCGTCGTGGGCGCGTTCATCATCTTCAACACCTTCTCGATCCTGGTCTCCCAGCGGGTGCGCGAGTCGGCGCTGCTGCGCGCGCTCGGGGCCAGCCGTCGGCAGGTGACGCGCTCGGTGCTCGTCGAGGCGTTCCTGATGGGGGTCCTGGGCTCCACCCTGGGCCTCCTGATCGGGCTCGGGCTCTCGCGCGGGCTCGCCGCGATCTTCCGCTCGCAGGGCCTCGACATCGCGTCCGAGGTGCTGGTGCTGACCCCGTCGACGGTGATCGCCGCCTACGTCGTCGGCATCGTGGTGACGATGGTCGCGGCGTTCGTGCCCGCCCGCCGCGCCGCGAAGGTGCCGCCGGTGGCGGCCCTCCGCGACGACCTCACCGTCCAGGAGAAGGCACTCGGTCGCCGGCGCCTCGTGCTGGGCACCCTCGCCCTCGTCGTCGGCGGCGCGCTCATGGTCGCGGGCCTGGTCGGCGCACCGGGCGCGGACCCGGGGTGGATCGGCGCGGGCGCGGTGATCTGGGTGATCACCGTCGCGGTGATGGCGCCGGTCCTCGGGCACCCGGTGCTCCTGGCCTGCCGCACCCTGTTCGACAAGCTCTTCGGCACCACCGGCAAGCTCGCCGGCGAGAACGCGCTGCGCAACCCACGGCGCACCGGGGCGACCGCCTCGGCGCTGATGATCGGCCTCGCCGTGGTCTCGGCCGTGGGCGTGCTGGCGTCGTCGTTGAGCGCGACCAACGACGAGCTGGTCGACCGCGAGTTCCGCAGCGACTTCCTCGTGCAGGCGCCGAGCTTCCAGGGCTTCCCCACCCAGGTGGGCGACGAGATGGCCGAGGTCGACGGCGTCGGCACGGTCTCCCGGATGCAGGGGTCGGTGGCCCTCGTCGACCAGGACCAGAGCTTCGTGGCGGGCGTCGACGACGCGTTCGGCGACATCTACGACCTCGACATGCGCGCCGGCACCCAGGACATGAGCGGCGACCAGACGATCCTCAGCACGTCGACCGCGAGCGACCTCGGCGCCGACGTGGGCAGCACGATCCCGGCGTCCTTCCCCGGAGGTCGGACCGTCGCCCTCGAGGTCGTCGGGATCTTCGAGGACACGCCGATCACCAACGGCGTGACGATGCCCATCGGCGTCCTCGAGGACGCCGGGCTGCGGCGCAACGACAGCACGCTCAGCATCAACGTCACCGACGGCGCCGACGTCGACGCGGTGCACGACGCCCTCGACGAGGTGGTCGCGGACCTGCCGATCGTCACGGTGCAGGACAAGGAGGGCTTCTCCGAGCTGATCAAGCAGCAGGTCAACCAGCTGCTGTTCATGATCTACGGCCTGCTCGCGCTCGCGGTCGTCATCGCCGTCATCGGCATCGTCAACACCCTCGGCCTCAGCGTCATCGAGCGCACCCGCGAGGTGGGCCTGCTGCGCGCCGTGGGGCTCTCGAGGCGGCGCCTGCGGCTGATGATCACGCTCGAGTCGATCACCATCGCGGTGCTCGGGGCGGTCCTCGGGCTCGTGGTCGGACTCCTCATCGGGGTGGCGCTGCGCCAGTCGCTCTCCGAGGACCTGACCGTGCTGGCCCTGCCGCTCGGCTCGCTCGCGGTCTTCCTGGTGATCGCGGTGGTGTTCGGGGTGCTGGCCGCGATCGTGCCCGCCGTACGGGCGTCGCGGATGAAGGTGCTCGACGCGATCGCCACGGAGTAGCACGACGGAGTAGCACCTGGTCGTCCGCCGCTCCCACCGGCCCCGGGTGCTGACGCATCCGGGCGTCGGTGGCACCGTGGACAGGTGAGCGACTCACGCGACGCGCAGGGAACCCGTCTCGAGGACCGGTCCGACACCCGCTTCTTCGGCCAGCCGGGAGTGCTGGCCAACCTCTTCGGGGTCGAGCTGTGGGAGCGGTTCAGCTTCTACGGCATGCAGGGCATCCTGCTGATCTACCTCTACTACTCCGCCTCCCGGGGCGGGCTGGGCATCGACGAGGGCGTCGCGACCGGCATCGTGGGCGCCTACGGCGGCGGGGTCTACCTCTCGACCATCCTCGGCGCGTGGCTCGCCGACCGGGTGATCGGACCCGAGCGGACGCTCTTCTCCTCCGCGGTCTGCGTGATGGCCGGCCACCTCGCCCTCGCCCTGCTTCCCGGCCTGCTCGGCGTCGGCGTGGGCCTGGTGCTCATCGCCCTCGGCTCGGGCGGGGTGAAGGCGACGGCGACCTCCCTGGTCGGCTCGCTCTACGACGAGCACGACACCCGCCGTGACGCCGGCTTCTCGCTGTTCTACATGGGCATCAACATCGGTGCGCTGCTCGGGCCGTTGCTGACCGGCCTGCTGCAGAAGGAGGCCGGCTTCCACTGGGGCTTCGGGGCGGCGGCGGTCGGGATGGCGCTCGGCCTGGCGCAGTACGCCGCCACCCGCAGCAAGCTGCCCGAGAAGACGCACCGCGTCGCCAACCCACTGCCCCCGGGTCGGTGGCCGCGCTACGTCGCCGTCGCGGTGCTCGCCCTCGCCCTGGTCGCCGTCCTGGTGTGGGTCGACGTGATCACCGCCGCCCGCCTCTCCACCATCGTCATCGGCATCAGCCTGGTGGCCGCGATCGCCTACTTCGCGGTGATCCTCGCCGACCGGGAGGTGCAGGGTGCGGAGCGAAGCCGGATCTTCGCCTTCATGCCGCTGTTCGTGTGCAACGTGATGTTCTGGTCGCTCTACCAGCAGCAGTTCACCGTGGTGACGATCTACGCCGACAAGCGCCTCGACCGCGACATCCTCGGGTGGGAGATGCCGGTCTCGTGGGTCACCAGCATCAACCCGGTCTTCATCATCGTGCTGGCCGGGGTGTTCGCGGCGCTGTGGACCCGGTGGGGGACACGGCAGCCGGCCACACCGCTCAAGTTCGGCGCGGGCACGGCGCTGATGGGCGTGGCGTTCTTCGGCTTCCTGCTGATGCCGAGCGGCCAGAACACCGCGCCGCTGCTCGGCCTCGCAGGCATCCTGCTCGTCTTCACCCTGGCCGAGCTGCTGATCTCGCCGGTGGGACTCAGCGCCACGACCAAGCTCGCGCCGCGCAAGTTCGCGACGCAGATGATCGCGCTCTACTTCCTCTCGATCGCCCTCGGCACGGCGCTCGCCGGCACGCTCGCCGGCTTCTACGACGAGACCGACGAGGCCCCGTTCTTCCTCTGGGTCGGCCTCGCCTCGGTCGTCACCGGGGTCGTGGTGATGCTCGCCTCGAAGCCGATCCACCGGCTGATGGCGGGGGTCGACTGACCGTGCTCGCGGCACCGAGCGGTCAGTAGCCGCCCTCCGGCGCCACCATCTCCCCGCGCACCCCCAGCAGCCGCACCGGGCGCGCGTCGTCCAGGGCGAGGTAGAGCTCGTGGGCCGTCCGGGCGACCACCTCGACGTCGTACGTCGGCTCGGCGAGCTTGCGGATCCGGGTGACGGTGAAGAACGGGGCGAAGCGCACCTTCAGGTGCACCCGCATGACCGCCCGGCCCTCCTTGCGGACGTCCTCCACGACCCGCCCGGCGAGCTCGCGGAGGGCGGTGCGCACCTCCTCGGGCGTCGCGAGGTCGGACTGGAACGTCGTCTCGCGGCCGTGGGCGCGGGCCACCCACGGGGTGTCGTCGGGGCGCGAGCGGCCGCCGCCGCGCCCGAGCCGGCCGAGGTGGGGGCCGTTGGTCGGGCCGAACGCCGCGACCAGGGCCTCGTCGTCGGCACCGGCGAGGTCGGCGACGGTGCGGATCCCGATCGCCTCGAGCCGCGCGCCGATCCTGTTCCCGACGCCCCACAGCGCGGTGGTCGGGCGGTCGCCCATGACCTCCATCCAGTTGTCGCGGGTCAGCACGAACGTGCCCTGCGGCTTGCCGAAGTCGGTCGCGATCTTGGCCCGGACCAGCGTGTCGCCGATGCCGACCGAGCAGTGCAGCCCGGTCGCTGCGAGCACCGCGGCCTGCACGGTTCGCGCCGTCGCGACCGGGTAGTCGGTCTCGACCCCGACGAACGCCTCGTCCCAGCCGAGCACCTCCACGACCGCGCCGGGCGTCGCGCGCAGCGTCTCCATCACCCGCGCCGACGCCTCCTCGTAGACGGGGAAGTCGACCGGCAGGAAGACCGCGTCTGGCGAGCGCCGCTTGGCCAGCTTGAGCGCCAGCCCGCTGCGCACGCCGTGGGCGCGGGCCTCGTAGGACGCGGTGGAGACGACGGCCCGCTCGGTCGGGTCGCCCCGTCCGCCGACCACCACGGGCAGCCCGACCAGCTCGGGGCGCCTGAGCAGCTCGACGGCGACGAGGAACTGGTCCATGTCGACGTGGAGGACCCAGTGCTGTGGCACCTCGCCATTGTGGCCGCAAGCCCTTCGTCCGCGCGTCTGCGACCACCCGTCGGCGTACGGTGGAGACATGACGAGCGACGAGCAGACCGGGCGCGATCCCTACGCCGAGCACCCGGAGGAGTCGGTCTTCCCCGGAGCGGGCGAGCGGGTCAGCGACGCCGACCGCCAGCGCGCGCTCGACGCCCAGCCGCGCGGCAACGCGACCGTCGGCGACACGGTCGACACCGACGACGTCGACTCCGAGGCCCATGAGCACGGTCCCGGCGCCGCGGACGTCGCCGACCAGGCCGACGGCGGCCACATCAGCGACTGAGTCGGCCCTCAGCCGAGGGCGTCGGCCAGCCCGTCGAGGAGCCGGTCGACGTCGGAGTCGTCGTTGTAGGCGGCGAGACCGATCCGCAGGCCCGAGTCGACCGGGAGCCCGAGGGCCCGGAAGGTCTCGTGGGCGTAGAACGTTCCGGCCGGCACCAGCACGTCGCGGCGGGCGAGCCGCTCGAAGACCTCCCCGGGCGCGTGGTCGCGCAGGGTGAGGAACAGCGTCGAGGTGCGCGAGGCCGCCCGCGAGTGCAGGGTGAGCCGGTCGCCGAGGCCGACGAGCCCGTCCTCGATCCGCTCGCGCAGGCGCAGCTCGTGGGCGGCGATGCGGCCGGCCGCGTCGACCAGCCGCTCGCGACGCGTGTCGCCCGAGCCCAGCGAGGCGATCAGGTCGACGGCGGCGGTGACGCCGGCGAGCAGCTCGTAGGGCAGCGTGCCGAGCTCGAAGCGCTCGGGGACCACGTCGGTGGAGGGGAGCAGCTTGTCCGGCCGCAGCGTCTCCAGCAGCGCCGGGTCGGCGACCAGGGCGCCGCAGTGGGGACCGAAGAACTTGTAGGGCGAGCACACCAGGAGGTCAGCGCCCATCGCGGTGATGTCGGGGGCGGCGTGGGCCGTGTGGTGCACCGCGTCGACGTGGACGAGCGCCCCGACCTCGTGGGCGCGGGCGGCGACGGTGGCGACCGGCGGCCGGGTGCCGAGCAGGTTGGAGGCCGCGGTCAGCGCGACGAGGCGGGTCCGCTCGGTGATCTCCTCGAGCGAGGTGAGGTCGAGCTCGCCGGTCGCGGGATCGAGGCGCAGCCAGCGCACGGTGACGCCGGCCCGCTCGGCGGCCTGGAGCCACGGGCGCACGTTGGAGTCGTGGTCGAGCTCGCTGACCACGATCTCGTCGCCGGGCGACCAGGTGCGAGACAGGGTGCGCGAGACGTCGTAGGTCAGCGCGGTGGCGCTGCGCCCGTGGACCACGCCACCCGGTCGGCCCGCGACGAGGTCGGCGACGGCGGCGCGGAAGCCGACCACGGCGTCCTCGGCGTTGCGCTGGCTGACCAGCGCGGAGCCGCGCTGCGACAGCGGGCCGGTGAGGGTGCGCGCGATGGCGTCGCCGACGACGCGGGGCGTCTGCGTGCCGCCCGGGTTGTCGAAGTGGGCGATGCCCGACTCGAGCGAGGGGAACTCGGCACGGAAGGCGGCGACGTCGAGGACGGGCAGGTCGGCAGGCATGCTGCGCACTCAACCAGACGCCCCGACCGGGCGCTCACCCGGCGATGTGCACCACCGCGTCCCCGGAGTTGACCAGGGGGGCCTCGGTGCGGCCGATCACGACGCCGTCACGGTTGGCGTAGACCGCGCGGAGCGTCTTGCCGAAGGAGTCGAAGAGGGTGCCGAGCCGCTCGCCGTCGCTCACCTTCTGGCCGAGGTGGGCGTCGAGGTGGAGGATGCCCGAGCGCCGCGCACGCACCCAGCCGCTGGAGCGGCACTCCAGGCTCGGCTCGACCGGCGGCTCCTCCACCGGCTCGGTCATCCCCAGCGCGGCGAGCACCCGGCGTACGCCGACCACGCCGGCCTCGACGGCGTAGTCGTCGAAGCGGAGGTTCTCCCCGGCCTCGTAGAGCAGCACCCGCGCGCCGTGCTCGCCCGCCGCGTGGCGCAGCGAGCCGTCACGGATCCGGGCGTGGAGCATGACCGGCGCACCGAAGGCGGCCGCCAGCTCGCGGGTGCGGGGGTCGTCGAGGTCGGCCCGCACCTGGGGCAGGTTGCTGCGCTGGTCGGAGCCGGTGTGCAGGTCGATGCCGACCTCGCAGCCGGCGACGATCTCGCGCATGAACAGGTGGGCGATGCGGCTGGCCAGCGAGCCGCGGGGCGAGCCGGGGAACGACCGGTTGAGGTCGCGGCGGTCGGGCAGGTAGCGGTCGCCCGTCATGAAGCCGAGCACGTTGACGATCGGCACCGCGACGAGCGTGCCGCGGAACGTCTTGGGGTCGAGTCCGGCCATCACCTGGCGCACTACCTCCACGCCGGCCACCTCGTCGCCGTGGATGGCGGCGTCGATCCAGATCCGCGGACCGTCCTCGCGCCCGTGCACCACGCGCACCGGCAGCGTGACCTCGGCGCCGGTGACGAGCCGGGTGATCGGCAGCTCGAGAGCACGCGCCGACCCGGCGCGGATCCGGACCCCGCCGATGGCGAAGGACTCGCGCGCCACCTACCTGCCCCAGTTCTTGCGGCGCACGGCGCGGCGCGGCCGCCCACCGGCGTACGACACCGACGCGTCGACGAGGAAGCCGCGCGCCAGCGCCTCGCGGCCGATCAGCATCCGGAAGCCCATCTCGTCGCGGTTGCTGAGCGTCATCTCGGTCGTGATGGTGCGTCCGGCGAGCGTGACGTCGAGCGCGACCGCGTAGCGCTGCTCGGCCTGACCGTTGCTGGAGCGCACCTCACGGCGGTCGAGGACGGGCAGGTCGAGCTCGACGAGGTCGTCGTCGGAGCGCTGCCAGGGGTGGATCGAGAAGCGCACCCGCTGCTGCCCGTCACGCTCGTGGGCCTCGAGGTCGAAGGCGTGCATCGACGACGATCGGGCGCCCGTGTCGATCTTGGCCTTGACCCACGGCACCCCGGCCTGGGGCAGCGCCACCCACTCGCGCCAGCCCAGCACGACCTTGTCGAGCGCGGGTGGCTGGGGGGCTGTGGACACCGGGCCATCTTGGCAGGTGGGCGCCGCGGAGGGGGTGGTTGGATGCTGCCCATGAAGCTCGCCATCCTCTCCCGGGCCCCGCGGTCCTACAGCACGCAGCGGCTGCGCACGGCCGCCGTGGACCGCGGTCACGACGTGAAGGTGCTCAACACCCTGCGCTTCGGCATCGACCTCTCCGGCGAGGAGCCCGACCTGCTGTTCCGCGGCAAGCAGCTCTCGACGTACGACGCCGTGCTGCCGCGCATCGGCAACTCGATCACCTACTTCGGCACCGCCGTCGTGCGCCAGTTCGAGCAGATGGACGTCTACACCCCCAACACGAGCTACGGCATCGCCAACAGCCGCGACAAGCTGCGCGCGACGCAGATCCTCTCGCGCCACAAGATCCCGATGCCGGCGACGACCTTCGTGCGCGACCGCGCCGACGTGATTCCGGCGATCGAGCGGGTCGGCGGCGCGCCGGTCGTGATCAAGCTCCTCGAGGGCACCCAGGGCATCGGCGTGATCCTGGCCCCGACCATCAAGGTGGCCGAGGCGATCATCGAGACCCTGCAGAGCACCCGGCAGAACGTCCTCATCCAGCGCTTCGTCAAGGAGAGCAAGGGCCGTGACATCCGCGCCCTCGTCGTCGGCGACCGGGTGGTCGCGGCGATGCGCCGGGTCGCGCAGGGCGACGAGTTCCGCTCCAACGTCCACCGTGGTGGCACCGTGGAGGCGGTCGACCTCGACGAGGAGTTCGAGCGCGTGGCGGTGCGGTCCGCGCAGATCATGGGCCTGCGGGTGGCGGGCGTCGACATGCTCGAGGGACGCAAGGGACCGCAGGTGATGGAGGTCAACTCCTCACCCGGCCTCGAGGGCATCGAGTCCGCGACCAAGCTCGACGTGGCGGGCGCGATCGTCGACTACATGGCCAACCAGGTCGCCTTCCCCGACATCGACGTGCGCCAGCGGCTGACCGTCTCGACCGGCTACGGGGTCGCCGAGATCGTCGTCCACCACGGCTCCGACATGGTCGGCAAGAAGCTCGGCGACTCCGGCCTCGACGACCGCGACATCACGGTCCTGACCCTGCACCGCGGCCCCCATGTCATCCCCAACCCGCGCAACAAGACGGTGCTGGAGGGCGAGGACCGGCTGCTGTGCTTCGGCAAGCTCGAGGAGATGCGCTCGATGATCCCCGACCGCAAACAGAAGCGCGTGCGGCGGCTGATGAAGAAGCACCTGCCGCCGGAGAGCCTCTGACCTCCACCCGCGTCCCTGGCCGGGCATCCGCGCTGCACGGTGCCCTGGTGCGGTGTCGGTGGCCGGGCCTAGCGTGCCGGGCATGAAGCGGTTCGTGGACGAGGACCTGACGGGCGCGGAGCTCCGCGAGTGCGACCTGAGCGGGGCGCGCCTGGTCGGCGTGGTCATGCAGGGCGCCGTGATCGACGGGCTGGTGACCGACCTCGTCGTCAACGGCGTCGAGGTCATGGCCTACGTCGAGGCCGAGCTCGACCGTCGCCATCCGGTCCGACGGCTCATCCGCTCCGACGACGTGGCCGACCTCCGCCGGGCCAGCCGCGAGCTGCGCACCGACTGGGCGGCGACCGTGGCACGCATGCGCGAGTCGCCCGGCATCGAGCACGAGAGCGTCGACGACGAGTGGTCGGCCGTGCAGACGCTGCGTCACCTGGTCTTCGTCCACGACTCGTGGTTCCGGCGCTGCTGCCTCGGGTCGACCGACCTGTTCACCCCGATGGGCCTCGGCATCGAGTCCGTGCCCCACCGCGAGGAGCAGGGGCTCGACCCGTCGGCGGACCCGACGCTCGACGAGGTGCTGGCTGTCCGTGCAGCACAGGCCGCCGAGCTCGAGCGTTGGCTCGACGCGGTCACGTCCCGAGAGCTCCAGGAGCCGGCACCGGTCCCCGCCGACGACAGGTGGCCGACCTATGCCCGCGGACGGTCGCTGCGGCAGTGTCTGGGCACGGTGCTCCGCGAGGAGTTCGAGCACCGTCGGTTCTGCGTGCGCGACCTCGACCTCCTCGCGGGGCCGGACCGGCGCCTGTCGTCCTAGTCCCGCGCCCGCGTGTGCCAGAGCCACGCGATCCCCACGAACGGCAGCACCAGCGGCAACCAGCCATACCCCGCGCCGTAGTCCGACCACACGGTCGCGTCGGGGAACAGCTCGGGGTCGAGCACGGTGAGCGTGCCGACGGTGAGCACGCCGACCAGCTCGAACCCGACCGCGGCCCAGGCCAGCCGGCGGGCGGTCGCGGCGCGGAGTCGCTCAGGAGAAGCGCACGGCGATGCCGGGATAGTCGAGCACGAGCAGGTGGTCGTCGACGTGCAGCTCGGCCTCGAAGCCGCCCTCGGACGTGTAGTGAAACCGCTTGGCGTCGATGCGCCGGTAGGTCTGGTCGAGCCGCCTGACCTTCAGGTCGAGCGCCTGGACGTAGACCGCCGAGGCCGTCACGGTCTCGCCGACAGGCAGGTCCAGGCGGTGCACGGGGAAGGTGTTGGTGCAGGCAGACGCCTCGAGGTCCACGTCCACGAGCCCGTCGAGGTCCGGTCGAGGCACGTCGTCGACCGTCCAACGACCGTCGCCGTTCACAGACAGGATGACCGTACGTCGGCCGTCGCGGGTGTCACTGCTGACGACGGCCGACGTGGTGCGCCACCCGCGAGAGAACGCGATGCGGTAGTCCACGGCATAGGGCATGCCACCCTCTACGGCGCTGGTGTGACCACGAAGCTCGCCGTCACTGGCGTAGACGACCTCGAACCCGGCGACGGCGTCGGCGAACCGCCAGGCGGCGAATCTGGGTAGCTGCGGCATGCGTCCAGTCGTTCCGTGCGAGATCGCGAAGGGCCGGAGAGTCGAGACTGACACGCCGCAGGCGCGGGTGTCACCAGTCGAGCCCGCTCTGCGAGCGGGATCGTCAGTGGCTGCGCGGGGGTGGCTCGCGTCCCTCGCCCGAGCCGCCGCGACGCTCACCCGAGGCGCAGCCGCGCGAGCGCCTCGCCGTCGTCGTGCTCGCCGGTGGGCACGAACCCCGACGCGAGGTAGAACGCCTCCGGTCCGCCCGGCGCCTGCACCCAGCTCGTCTCCGCCTCGGCGTGCCCCCGCTCCCGCATCGCCCGCACCCACAGGTCGAGCGCGCGGCGGCCGATGCCGCGGCCCTGGTGGCGCCGGTCGACGAGGAAGCGCCAGAGGTAGGGCCGTGGCGGCGACTCGGACCACATGAGGAAGCCGGCAGGATCGCCGTCGGCCTCGATGCCGCGACAGTCCGCGACGAGCGGCACGCCGTCGCGGGTGCCGGGGAAGAGCGCGTCGACGAACGACTGCTGCACCGTCGCGACGAAGCGCTGCTGCGTGTGGTGGACACCGACCCGCGTCCACCTCCGGAACGTGTCGTCGGTGATCTCCACGAGCCGCACGTCGGTCGGCGGCGTACGCGGCCGGTCCCGCCAGGCGCGCCACTGCGCCGCGCTCATCGCGTAGACGAGGTTGTCGTCCCACCCGCCGCGCCACCAGAACGAGCGGTGGGTCTCCACCTCGAACGTCATCCCCAGCCGCTCGAGCAGCCGCGCCGACGCGAGATTGCGCGGCGACAGCTCGGCGACGACCCGGTGCACGCCGAGGCGTTCGACGAGGTCGGCGACGACGGCGCTCGCCGCCTCGGTGGCGATCCCCTGCCCCTGGGCCGCCCGCGCCAGGGTGAACCCGAGGTGGGCCACCCCGCCGTGCTCGTGCAGGCCGACGAAGAGGTCGCCGACGACCCGGCCGTCCTGCTCGATCAGGACCTGGTGGCGGCCGCCGTCGGCGAGGTCGGTGAGGCCGGCGTGCCGGGCGACGAGCTCGAGCGCCCGCTCCTCGCTCCACGGCAGCTCCCAGACCTGCAGCGCGGCCACCTCGGGGTCGTTGCGGTAGGCCGTCAGCGCCGGCACGTCCTCGGCGCGGGGCAAGCGCAGCGTCAGCCGCTCGGTGCGCATCGGGTAGGGCGACGGGATCACCCGTACAGGCTCTCGCCCGCCACCGCGACCGGGCAACGGGGTTTGCACCCGTCGTCAGTCCCGCGCCCGCGTGTGCCAGAGCCAGGCGATGCCCACGAACGGCAGCACGAGCGGGAGCCACCCGTAGCCCGCGCCGTAGGCCGACCACACGGTCGCGTCGGGGAACAGCTCGGGGTCGAGCACGGTCAGGGTGCCGACCGTGAGCACGCCGACCAGCTCGAACCCGACCGCCGCCCAGGCCAGCCGGCGGGGGCTGGGGCCGACCTCGGCGAGGCCGAGGGTGGCGGCGACGTAGACGAGCGCGGCCAGGGCCGAGAGGGCGTACGCGAGGGGCGCCTCGTCGGCCTTGGTGGCCAGCTGGACGAGCGAGCGGGCGGTCGCGGCGAGCGCGAAGACGCCGTAGACGGCGACGAGCGTGCGGCCCAGGCCCGACGACGTCGAGGCGGCGCGGCTCACGCGGTCCACACCGCCACCGCGCGGACGACGATGAACGCCTGCGCCAGCGCGGCGATCATCAGCACGGCCGTGGCGCCGCGACTGCGCTCGGCGAGCGACCAGGCGAACCCGATCGGCAGCAGCACGAGCCCGGCGACGAGGTAGCCGAACACCGTGATCGCCGAGGGGCCGCTGAGGTCGGCGCCGCCGACCTGGAACGCGGCGACGACGATCAGCGCCAGGGTCGTGGCCTCGATGACGGCGGCGAAGCCGAGCAGGCCCCAGTCGGGCGTGCGGTCGAGCGCGACGTAGACCAGCACCACCAGCGCGAGGAGCAGCGAGGCGGCGAGCAGCACGAGGGGCAGGGGTCCGTCCACGAGGGTCGATTGTCCCAGAGTGGCCCGCACGTCCCGCCGGAGGACCGAGTCAGCCCTCGACCGGGGGGAGCTCGCGCATGGCGTGGTCGGCGATCTTCTTCATCATCCACCCGTCGATGCCGCCGCCGACCAGTCCGCCGGCGACCGGGACGCCCCGGCCGAGGCGGGCCAGCGCCTTCTCGCTCACCCCGCGCACCAGCCGGAAGCCGACGGCCTTGTTGACCATCATCAGCGCCGCGGGCGGCAGGCCCTTGAGGGCGTAGGTCGTCACCCGGCTGCCGGCGGTCGACATGCCGGTCCTGCGGAGCACCTCGTCGGCGTCGGAGCCGACCAGCGTGAGCAGGATCGCCGTACGCACCCGCGGGTCGTCGATGTCGTGGCCGCGCAGCACCGCGATGCCGCCGACCATCCGAACGGCCTGGAGGTAGAACTCCGCGACGTTGACCGGCAGCGACACCGGCATCGTGACGAAGCCGCCGATCCCGGTGACGAAGCCGCCGACGCCGCCGGTGACGGTGCTCCGGCGGGCCAGCGCCGCGATCGCCTTCTCCCGGTCGCCGCCGGCCTTGCGCAGCGCCTCGCCGGCGACCGAGCGGACCGGGCTGAGCGGCCCCCGGCCGTCGAGGCCGACGTCGAGGAGCAGCGCGACCATCCGGTCGACCGCCCCCGGGTCGGGTCGCGGGTCACCGGCGGCGTCGAGTGCCGACGTCCTCGACGTCTCGGAGCCGCCACGGCGCACCAGGTCCTTGAGTCCCATGCTGGCCACCCTACGAAGCGGTCGGGCACCCGACCCCTGGTCCCGCTCAGGAGGTCGCGGAGCGGAAGCCGCGCAGGCGCAGGCTGTTGGTCACCACGAAGACGCTCGAGAACGCCATCGCGGCACCGGCGAGCATCGGGTTGAGGAGGCCGGCGGCGGCCAGCGGCAGGGCGGCGACGTTGTAGGCGAAGGCCCAGAACAGGTTGCCCTTGATCGTGGCGAGCGTGCGGCGCGCGAGCCGGATCGCGTCGACGGCGACCAGCAGGTCGCCGCGCACGAGGGTCAGGTCGCCGGCCTCGATGGCCACGTCGGTGCCGGTGCCCATCGCCAGGCCGAGGTCGGCCTGGGCGAGGGCGGCGGCGTCGTTGACGCCGTCGCCGACCATCGCCACGACCTTGCCGGCCGCCTGGAGCCGCTGCACCTCGGCGACCTTGTCGGCGGGCAGCACGTCGGCCACGACGGTGTCGATGCCGACCTGCGCGGCGACGTGGCGGGCGGCGGCCTCGTTGTCGCCGGTGAGCAGGACCGGCGTCAGGCCCAGCTCGCGCAGCGCGGCGACGGCTCGTGCGGACGTCGGCCTGACGGTGTCGCCGACGACGACGACGCCCCGGGCGCCGCCGTCCCAGCCGACCGCCACCGCGGTGCGGCCCTCGGCCTGCGCCCGCTCCACGGCAGCCTCCAGCGACGGCGGCAGGTGCTGTGCCCAGTCGGCCAGCAGGCTCGGCCGGCCGACCACGACGGCGTGTCCCTCGACGACGCCCTGCACGCCCAGGCCCTCCCGGCTGGCGAACTCCGTCACGGGGGGCAGCGGACCCTCCACGGCGGCGATGGCCCGGGCGATCGGGTGCTCGGACGCCGACTCGAGGGCCGCGGCGAGGCGGCGTACGTCGTCGGGCGACTCGCCCTCTGCGGCCACCACCTCGTGGACGGTCATCTCCCCGGTCGTCACGGTGCCGGTCTTGTCGAGCACGATCGTGTCGACGCGGCGGGTGGACTCCAGCACCTCGGGGCCCTTGATCAGGATGCCGAGCTGCGCGCCGCGGCCGGTGCCGACCATGAGGGCGGTCGGCGTCGCCAGGCCGAGGGCGCACGGGCAGGCGATGATCAGCACCGAGACGGCGGCGGTGAACGCCGCGGTGGCGCCGCCCCCGGCGCCGAGCCAGAAGCCGAGCGTGGCCACGGACAGCGCGATGACGACCGGCACGAAGACGCCGGACACGCGGTCGGCGAGGCGCTGCACCTCGGCCTTGCCGTTCTGGGCGTCCTCCACCAGCCGCGCCATCTGCGCGAGCTGGGTGTCGGCGCCCACGCGGGTGGCGCGCACGACGAGCCGCCCGCCCGCGTTGACGGTGGCCCCGACGACGGCGTCACCGGGGCCGACCTCCACCGGCACGGACTCGCCGGTGAGCATGGACGCGTCGACCGCCGACGTGCCCTCGACGACCTCGCCGTCGGTCGCGACCTTCTCGCCGGGGCGGACCACGAACAGGTCGCCGACCGCGAGCTGCTCGACCGGGATCCGGACCTCGGCGCCGTCGCGCAGGACGGCCACGTCTCGCACACCGAGCTCGAGCAGCGCCCGCAGCGCCGCGCCCGCGCGCCGCTTCGACCGGTGCTCCAGCCACCGCCCGGCGAGCAGGAACGTCGTCACGCCGGCGGCGGCCTCGAGGTAGATGTTGCCCGCGCCGTCGGTGCGGTCGATCGAGATGCGGAACGGGTGGGTCATGCCCGGCTCGCCGGCCGTGCCGAGGAACAGCGCCCACAGCGACCAGGCGAACGCGGCTAGCACCCCCACCGAGACGAGGGTGTCCATCGTCGTCGCGCCGTGGCGCAGGTTGGTCCAGGCGGCGCGGTGGAAGGGCAGCGCGCCCCAGACCACGACGGGAGCGGCGAGGGCGAGGGAGGCCCACTGCCAGTAGGTGAACTGCCATGCCGGCACCATCGCCATCGCGATCACCGGGACGGTGAGCACGGTGCTGACCAGCAGCCGCTGCAGGAGCGGGTCGCGCTCGGGGACGTCGTCGGGTGTGGGCGCACCGGGGGGCGTCGGCAGCGCGGCGGAGTAGCCGGCGGCCTCCACGGTGCGCAGCAGGTCGTCGGTGCTCACGGTGTCGGGGAAGGTGACCTTGGCCTTCTCGGTCGCGTAGTTGACCGTGGCCGTCACGCCGTCGAGCTTGTTGAGCTTGCGCTCGATGCGGTGGGCGCACGACGCGCAGGTCATGCCGGTGATGGCCAGCTCGACGTCGGCCCGGGGGCTCGTGGTGGTCTCAGTGCTCATGGTCGCCGCCCTCGGCGTGGTCGCCGGACGGTGCCCCGCCCGACTCGACGGTGAACGCGGCGGTGTGCACGGTGCCGCGGTGCTTGAAGTCCAGGAAGAGCCGGTAGGTCCCCGGCTCGGGGAACGCGGTCGCGAAGTCGATGCCCGGGCCCGCGGCGCCGTCCTCGGGGTGCACGTGGAGGTAGCCCAGGTCGCCGGCGCGCATCGCGACGAGGTGGCCGTGGGCGCCGAGGTAGGGCTCGAGGTCCGTGACGGGCTCGCCGTCGAGCTCGATGCGTGTGGTCAGCACCGTCGACGCTCCCGGGGCCGTGTCGCCCTGGAGCGTGACGGCGTACGTGCCCTCGTCCGTGCGGATCCGGTCGGTGCGGTCGTCGGCGGGCAGCGGGCGCGGGGAGAAGTCGCCGGCCACCGCCACGTCGTCGGCCAGCGTGATGCCGTCCCAGCCCTCGGGCACCAGGTCGGCGACCACCCGCCACACCCCGGGGGTCAGGTCCACGTCCACCGACCAGGTGCCGCTCGCGCGGTCGAGGCGCGGGTGCACGTGCTGGAAGCCGGTCAGGTCGCGGCGTACGACGATGAGGTGCAGGTCCTTCTCGTGCTCACGGGTGTAGTCGAGGAGGGGCCGCCCGCTGGAGGTCAGCACCTGGAAGTCGAGACGGGTGCGCCCGGCGGGCAGCGTGCGATCGGCGATGGCCAGCGAGAAGCCGTCGGCTCGGGAGGTGAGCCCGGCGACGTCGGCGACCCCCGACGCGTGCTCCGCGTGCCCGTCGGCCTCCCCGGCTCCGTCCTCGGCAGGGTGGTCCGCGTCGTCCCCGGCACCGTGACCCGCGTCGTCCGTGTGGGCGCCGACGGCCGGCTCGGTGTCGAGCGGGCCGACGAACCGGCCGCCGACCCAGGCCAGCGCGAAGGCGGTGGCGAGGGAGGCGACGAACGCGACGACGCGCAGGGGGGTGCTCATGCTCGGGTCCTCCGGGAGGTGAGGGGTGGAGGGTGCAGGCGCGCTCAGGCGAGCGCGTAGCCGGCCTCCTCGACGGCGGCACGGACGGCCGACTCGTCGAGGGGGGCGGTGCTGGTGACGGTGACGGCTCCGGTCTCGACGACGACGTCGACGTCCTCGACGCCCGCGATCTCGGAGATCTCCTCGGTGACCGACGCGGCGCAGTGGCCGCAGGTCATGCCGGTGACGGTGAAGGTCTGGGTGCTCATGGGTGCTCCTCGGTGGTGGGGATCCGGACTGGTGGTGGCTGGTGGCTCAGGAACGCACGAGGCGCGCGATGGCCTCGGACGCCTCCTGGAGCTTCTGCTCCTGCTCGGGGCCGCCCTGGCGCGCCGCTTCGACGAGGCAGTGCGCCATGTGGTCGTCGAGGAGCGAGAGGGCGAGCGACTGGAGCGCCTTGGTGGCCGCGGAGACCTGGGTGAGGATGTCGATGCAGTACTTCTCCTCCTCGACCATCCGCTGGATCCCGCGGACCTGCCCCTCGATCCGGCGCAGGCGCTTGAGGTGGGCCTGGACGGCCGCGTCGTTGCCCTCGAGGTGTCCGTGCTGCTCGCTCATGCGTCCACCATACCCCTTGGGGGTATGCGCGGCTCCGCGAGGCTCGCCCGTAGGGGTGGAAACGCTCGTGCTGGCACCACCATGAACCGGTGCGGGGTACCGGCTCGGGCTACTGTCGCGGTGACGGTCGGGGGGTCGTCGGGGGTGGATCGTCCATCCCCCTCCGGACGACACCATCAGGAACACCATGGACATCCGAGTCGCACTTCTCGGCAGTGACGAGCTCGTCAAGCGAGGCCTCGACAGCATGCTCAAGACGCTCGGCGGCTTCGAGCTCGGCACCATCAAGGACCGCGCCCGCCAGCCCATCGACATCGCGCTCGTGGAGACGTTCGGGACGCCTCGCGGCGACACGTCCCTGCAGCGCGCGGTCGCCGATCCGCACATCCGCCGCGTGGCGGTCTACACGTGGAACCACCAGCCGGGGCTGGCGCACGAGCCGCTGGGCCAGGGCGTCACCGGCTACCTCGCCAAGAGCCTCAACGCCCCCCAGCTCGGGCGGGCGCTGCGCGCGATCCACCTCGGCGAGACGGTGGTCGCGCCGCTGCTGCCGGTGCTGCCGACCAAGGCCCTGCGCTCGAGCACGCAGGCCGACCTGCTGACCGCCCGCGAGCGCGAGACGCTGTCGCACATCGCCACCGGCAAGAGCAACGACGACATCGCGCGACAGATGCAGATCTCGCTCAACTCGGTGAAGTCCTACATCCGCAGCGCCTACCGCAAGACCGGTGTGCAGAGTCGGAGCCAGGCCGTGCTGTGGGCCGTGTCCCACGGCCTGGCCGCGGAGGCCTTCGGCGGCGTCGACGACGCCCGTCAGCTCCGGTAGCCGCCCAGCAGCTCGGCCAGGCGCAGGTGCGGCTGGGCCTCCTGGCGCCGTCCCTGGCGCTGCAGGGCGCGCCCGAGCAGCAGGTGGGCGTAGGGCTCGTTGGGGTCGTGCTCGAGCAGCTCGGTCGCGACCCGGATCGTGCCCTCGAGCTGCGCGGAGTGGAACAGCGCACGCGCCAGCAGCAGGCGTACGTCGGTCAGCTCGTGCCGCACCTCGCCGGGGTCGTCGAGCAGCTCGGTCAGCAGGACCGCCGTCTCGCGGTAGGCGCGCTCCTCGAAGAGCGCCTGGGCACGCAGCCAGCGGTCGTGGGTGCTGTCCTCGAGCAGGCCGGCGTGCCCGCGGAGCAGGTCCTCGAACGGGGTGAAGTCGGTCATCGTCGCTCCTCTCGCGGCGCTCGACCCGGGTGTCGTCACCGGGTGCCGTCCTCCGAGCGTGCACCCGGGGACCGGTGCAACGCGCCATCCCGCCCGGCGATTCCGCAGGTCGAGGCGCGGACGTCAGCGGGCGACACGGAAGGGGCGCTTCAGGACACCACCTGTCCTGAAGTGCGGGGAGGCTGGTGCCCATGACGAACTCCCGCATCACCCAACTGGCTGAGCAGCTCGACCGGCACTGGACGGCCCAGCTGCGTCCCCGGCTCGACGGGCTCACCGACGACGAGTACCTCTTCGAGCCGGTGCCCGGCTGCTGGACGATCCGCAGGCACGGCACACGCATGGTCCCCGACTTCGCCGATCCGCCCCCGCAGCCCGAGCCGCTGACGACGATCGCCTGGCGGATGACCCACGTGATCGTCGGCGTCCTGGCGACGCGGGCGCACTCCCACTTCGGCGGTCCGCCGGCCGACTACGAGTCGTGGGACTACGCCGCCGACGCCGACACCGCGCTGCGGCAGCTCGACGACGCCTACCGGCTCTGGCGCGACGGGGTGCACGGCCTGGCCGACGCCGATCTCGACACGCCCGTCGGGCCGGCCGAGGGGCCGTGGGCGGCCGCACCGATGGCGACGCTGATCTTGCACATCAACCGCGAGGTCATCCACCACGGAGCCGAGATCGCCCTGCTCCGTGACCTGTACGCCCACACCCCGCCCACCGCCGCGTCCTGACCGGTTCCTCGGAATACTGGGGACGGCAGCCCGGTTGGAGGTGATACAACCTTCAACCAGCCGTTCCCCATGTTCGGAGGACACCATGCAGTTCGGCATCTTCAGCGTCGGCGACGTCACCACGGACCCGACCACCGGACGCACCCCGTCCGAGGCCGAGCGCATCGCAGCGATGACGCAGTACGCCCTCAAGACCGAGGAGGTCGGACTCGACGTCTTCGCGACCGGCGAGCACCACAACCCGCCGTTCGTCGTGTCGTCGCCGACCACGCACCTCGGCTTCATCGCGGCGCAGACCGAGCGGCTCCTGCTCTCGACGAGCACCACGCTCATCACCACCAACGACCCGGTGAAGATCGCCGAGGACTACGCGTTCCTCCAGCACCTCTCCGGCGGTCGCGTCGACCTGATGATGGGCCGCGGCAACACCGGGCCGGTCTACCCCTGGTTCGGCAAGGACATCCGCGACGGCATCAAGCTCGCGGTCGAGAACTACCACCTGCTCCGCACGCTGTGGCGCGAGCCCGTCGTCAACTGGCAGGGCCAGTTCCGCACCCCGTTGCAGGGCTACACCTCGACGCCGGCTCCGCTCGACGGCACGCCGCCGTTCGTCTGGCACGGCTCGATCCGGAGCACCGAGATCGCCGAGCAGGCGGCCTACTACGGTGACGGCTTCTTCCACAACCACATCTTCTGGAACAAGGAGCACACCGAGCAGATGGTGAGGCTCTACCGCCGCCGCTTCGAGCACTACGGCCACGGCTCCGCCGACCAGGCCTACGTCGGGCTCGGCGGCCAGGCGTTCATGGCCTCGACCGAGGCCGAGGCCAAGCGGGTGTTCCGGCCCTACTTCGACAACGCCCCGGTCTACGGCCACGGCCCGTCGCTGGAGGACTTCTCCGAGATGACCCCGCTGACCGTCGGCACCCCCGAGCAGGTCATCGAGCGCACGCTCGGCTTCGCCGACTACGCCGGCGACTACCAGCGCCAGCTCTTCCTGATGGACCACGCCGGTCTGCCCACCTCGCTGGTCCTCGAGCAGATCGAGATGCTCGGCACCGAGGTCGTGCCGGTGCTGCGCGCCGAGTTCGAGCGGCGCCGTCCCGCCCACGTGCCCAGCGACCCGCCCACCCACAGCTCGCTCGTGACGGCCGGTCCCGAGGCCCCCCACCACCTCGTCGAGCCCGCCCGGGCCCGCATCGAGGCGCAGCAGGCCGCGCAGGTCGACGCATGAGCCGACGCATCGTCGTCGTCACGGCCGGGGTGACGGTGCCGTCGTCGACCCGGCTGCTGGCCGACCAGCTCGCCGAGGCGACCCTCGCGCAGGTCACCGCGCGCGGCGAGGCCGCCGAGACCGAGTTCATCGAGGTGCGCGAGGTCGCGGGCGAGCTGGCGACGTTCATGGTCACCGGCGGCATCCCCACCCCGCGGCTCACCGAGCTGCGCGAGCTGGTGGCGTCCGCCGACGGCCTCATCGTGGTGACGCCGGTCTTCAACGGCAGCTACAGCGGGCTGTTCAAGATGTTCTTCGACGCCCTCGACAAGGATGCGCTGGTGGGCACGCCGGTGCTCATCGCCGCGGCCGCCGGCAGCTCGCGGCACTCGCTGGTGCTCGACCACGCGATGCGCCCGCTCTTCGCCTATCTCCGCGCGGTGGTCGTCCCCACCGGCGTCTTCGCCGCCACCGAGGACTTCGGCAGCCACGGTCTCTCCCACCGCATCACCCGCGCGGCCGCCGAGCTGGCCGCGCTGGTGCTGGGCCAGGGCGGCTACGCCGTCGGCGGGTTCGCCCCCGACCTCGCCGCCCGCCCGCGGCGTACGTCCGGCACGCAGGTGGAGGCCGACGTGACGCCGTTCGGCGACCTGCTGCGGGGCCACACCGGCACCGACTGACGGCCCGGACCGGGACACCGCCCCACGGGTGTGCTCTCCGCCGTCGGGCGGTGGTTGTGTCGGTGGGTGCAGACCGCCCGTGTCGAAGTCCCCGCCTGAGCGGGGACTCCGACGGGATCGGGGAGGATCCGAGCCACTGGGTGACGTGGATCTTCCACGATCGCGCCGGGACGCCGGATCCGGCTCCCCGGGGGCGTACGCGTGTGACGAGCCGGCACCACCGACCAGACCCCTCGGGAGGACACATGAGCGACACCGTCTGGAGCTACCGCGACAGCGAGTGGGCGCACGACCGCGACCTCGTCGGCTACGACGTCGAGGGCGAGGACGGCCCGATCGGCAAGGTCGACCGGGCCACCGCCGAGACCGACGGCTCCTGGCTCGTCGTCGACACGGGCTTCTGGATCTTCGGCAAGCAGCGCCTGATCCCCGCCGGCACCGTCGTCGGCATCGACCACGACGGCAGGCGGATCATCGTCAACGTCGGCAAGGAGCAGGTGAAGGCCGCGCCCGACTACGACGACGACACCTGGGACGAGCACGCCCGCGGCCGGCACGCCGAGCACTACGGCCGGCACATCGGCCACGACACCCGGAAGCACCTGCCCCGTACGTCGACCGGCGAGGGCGTCGGCGTCGACCCCGGCCACGAGCCCGGTGCGGGCGCGGGGCCGACGCCGCCGCGATGAGGGTGTGGCGAGGCGGGCCGAGCGCGGAGGAGGACCGCTAGGCCCGCAGGTGGGCCGCCAGCCGGGCGGCGAGGTCGACCGACGCCGCGATCTCGTCACGTCGGATGGAGACGCTCTCCACGTTGACGCCGATGGGCACCTCGAGGCGGCGGCAGAAGTCGATGAGCTCGACGGCCGTCGCCTGCGCCTGGTCGAGCGAGGCGGCCAACGGGTCGGTCGAGTGCCGCAGGTCGTTCTCGATCCACCGGGGGACGTCGACGCCGAGCCAGCGGAGGAACTCGAGGGTCTTCATCGAGCCGCACACGGAGAACGTGAACACCATCGGGACCGGAGCCAGGCCACGGGCCGCGCACTCGTAGCGGTAGTCGGAGACGAGGTTCTTGGCGGCGTTGAGGTCGTAGACGACCTGGGACACGAAGAACCGGCAGCCGGCCTCCTGCTTGGCGATCAGGCGCAGGTGCTCGTTGTCGCGTCGGCTGTGCCGCTCGGGGATCGCCACCCCTCCGCACAGCAGGTCGGGGTTGAGCTCGGTCCGCAGCGCCTGGGCGTCGGCGAGGGACACCGGGGCGGCCAGGCCGCTGGAGGCGGCACCGACCAGCACGGTCAACGTCCGGCGGGGATCCTGCGCGCTGAGCCAGGTCTGCAGCTCGTCGCGCTGGTACTTGCCGACCGCGCGGTAGACGATCGTCGGAGTCCGCCAGCCCCCGAGGTGCTCGGAGCGGTAGTCGGACGGGTCGACGGTCGGGCTGAAGGGGAACGGGCGCTCCGCGGGGTTGCGCGACCGCTCGTCGTCGATGTCGTAGAGGACCAGCCCGTCGAGGTCGAGGTGGTCGAGGCGCTCCATGGTGGCGCGCGCGATCTCCGGGAGCCGCTCGGCGGGCGTCGACCGCCGCGGCGGGGTGATCGCGAAGAGGATGAAGTCACCGTGGCCGGCGCCGATGCGCGTGGTGATCTCCACGCCGCCACGGTAGCGGTGGCGGCGCCCCACCTCCGAATGCGAGGGCTGCGGACGGCCGGGCCCGCGCTCGGGTCGGCCGCGTCTCGACCGTGCTCCTAGGGTGTGCGGAGCCGTCCCACCACCGAGGGAGCCCTGTGCCCGAGACCGAGCTCGTCCCGTGGCGCGCCGAGCCCGCGGTGCCTCGCGTCCACGCCGGCACCGTGCGCGCCGACCGGCTGCGGGTCCGCGCGGACTACCCGGTCATCGGCGTCGCCCTCGTGCTGCTGGTGCTGCAGGCGGTGTTCCTCCTCCCGCTCGTCTGGCAGCTCGACGTGACCGCGGTCGCGGTGCCGGCCCTGCTGGGGCTCGACGCGCTGGGCTTCGGCGGGCTGTGGCTGCTGCGCGAGCGGGCCCGCCGCGACGTCGGCCGGCTCGAGCCGTCGTACGCCGACAGCGAGCGCGACGGCGTCACCCGCGACCGGTCGCTGGCCGGGCTGCTCGCGGTCTCGCGCGAGCGGCACGAGGCGATCCGCGAGGAGTGGACCCGCGCGCTCACCGACCCGCTCGCGTCGCTCGCCCCGGCGGCCGCGACCGACGTCGCCGACCCCGACACCGCGGCGTTCCTCGAGTCCTACGCCGCGTTGGAGGACTTCCTGGCCGCCCACCCCCGCGGCGTGCCGCCCGAGCTGGTCGCGGTCTACGGCGAGGACGTCCGCGAGTGCCGGCGGCGCTGGGACGCGGCCCGGGCGCGCTCGGGCTGAGCGCTCCTCACCGCTCCCACGCCGGCCCGTCGCCGCCCAGGCGCTCGACCAGCCGCCGCCCGACGTGAGCGGCGTTGGCGAGGCGTACGTCCTCGGGGACCTCCGGGAGGTTCTCCTCCCAGTCGAGCAGGCACGACCCGCGCAGCTGCGCCATCCGGGCCGGGCGGCCGAAGAAGAAGGGGTGGGCGTGCGCGCCGCCGTCGCCGTAGCGACCGATGTGGCAGCGACCCACGCTCGGCAGCTCCTCGACCGCGGCGGTGATCCGGGCCATCAGCACGCCCATCTCGGCGGCCAGCTCGTCGGGCAGGTCGGCGACGTCGTGGTGCTCGACCGGGCGCAGGATGAAGGAGACCGGCAGCCTCATGTCGAGGGTGACGAGCAGCCAGCGCTCGTTGCGCCACGCCACCAGCGCGGCGCGCTCGGGCGGCATCGGCTGACGGCAGGAGCAGTCGGCCGGGTCCTCGCCGTCCCGCGGCGGCTCGGCGTCCTGCAGCGCCTCGAGCGGCTTGATCCGCAGCCCGTCGAGCTCGAACGGGAAGACGTCCCACCCCGGCATCGCCTCGATGGCGACCGGAAGCCTGCCCTCGGCGTCGGTGGCCGCGGCGACGCGGGCGTGGAACTGCTCGGCGGTCTCGAGGCTCATGCCGCGCAGTCAACCAGCCGGACCGGCCGGACGGGAGGCCGCGACGCGCCGGGTCGGCAGCGGGTGGGCGCCGACCCGGCACCTCGGGGGACGCCGTCACGCAGCGGGGGTGAGCTCGGGCTCGGACTCGGGCCCCGCGACGAGGTCGCCGGTCGGCCGGGCGGGGCGACGCGGCCACCAGACGCGATCGCCGAGCAGCACCAGGGCGGCGGGCAGCATCACCAGCCGGATCAGGGTCGCGTCGAGCAGGATCGCCACCGCCAGCGCGACCCCCATCATCTTCATCTCGAGCATGCTCAGCGTCGCGAAGATGGCGAACACCGAGACCATCACCGCTGCGGCGCTGGTGACGACGGACGCGCTGTCGCGGATGCCCTGCTCGACGGCCAGCCGGGTCGGCAGCCCGCGCCCCACCAGCTCGCGGATCCGCCCCGTGACGAACACGTGGTAGTCCATCGACAGCCCGACCAGCACGACGAGCACGAACAGCGGGATCCAGTCGATCACGAAGCCCGGGCTGGTGAAGCCGAGCGCCCCCTCCAGCCAGCCGTGCTGGAACACGAGGGTCAGCACGCCGAAGGCCACGCCGACCGAGACCAGGTTGAGCGCGGTCGAGACCAGCGCCAGCGGCACGCTGCGGAAGGCGACCCCCATCATCACCAGGGTCAGCAGCAGGACGAACCCGATCACCACAGGCATCCACGTGGTGAGGTGCTCGTCGAAGTCGAGGTTGGACGCCGCGTCCCCGCCCACCGCCCACTCCAGGCCGTCGGCGTCGAGCGCCGCGGGTGCGATCTTCTCGCGCAGGTCGGTGATGGCCTCTGTGGTCCGCTCGTCGGAGTCGGGCCACGGCAGCGCCAGGGTGAGGGACGAGGTGTCGCCGTCGTCGGAGGTGGCCAGCCCGCCGGGCACCTCGCTGAACGCGCCGGCTCCGGTCGCGGTGGACGCCAGCTCGCCCAGGGCCGTCGCCGACCCCGGGCCATCGGCCAGCACCGTCACGGTGGTGCCCTCGCCGGGGAAGTCCGCTGCCACGTCGCGCATGGTCTGCACCGCCGCGATCTCGCCCGGCAGCGTCTCCAGGGTGGCGGCGTGCATCGTCATGCCGAGCGCCGGCAGGGCGAGGGCGGCGCACACCGCGAGCGACCCGCCGAGCGCGAGCGCGGGTCGGCGTACGACCGGGGCCAGGATGCGGCGACTGATCCCGCCGGCGCCGATGCGGCGGTTGAGTCGCCACAGCAGCGGCACGCGGGGCCGGTCGACCCACCGGCCGAGCTTGACCAGCAGCGCGGGCAGCACGGTGATCGAGCCGACGACCGCGACCGCGACGACGATGATCGCGCCGAGCGCCAGCGAGGTGAAGGTGACGAAGCCGACGAGGAAGAGTCCCGACATGGCCGCCGCCACGGCGAAGCCGGAGACGAGGATCGAGTGTCCGGAGGTCTGTGCCGCGATCTCGACCGCGTCGAGCGTGCTGCGCCCGCGAGCCCGCTCCTCACGTTCGCGCTTGAGGTAGAACAGCGAGTAGTCGACGCCGACGGCCATGCCGATCAGCACGATCATCGAGCCGACGGTCGGCTCCGCCGGCACGAGGTGGGACACCGCCGCTGAGATGCCCATCGTCGCCGCCACGCTGCCCAGGGCCAGCAGCACCGGGATGCCGGCGGCGATCAGGGCTCCGAAGGCCAGCAGCATCAGCACCAGCGTCACCGGGATGCTGATCCCCTCGGCCGAGGCGAGGTCGTCGGCGACCTGGTCGTTGATCGCCTCGTCGAGGCTCGGTCCGCCGGTCTGGCGCAGCGTCAGGTCGGGGTGCGCGGCGGCGACGGCGTCCGTCACCTCCTGGAGCGGGCCGGCGTCGTCGACGCCCTCGGCCAGCGAGGCCGACACCAGCATCGCGGAGCGGTCGTCGTCCCACACCGGCGGAGCGACGTCGCTGACCCCCTCGGCGCGGGCCATCTGCTGGGCGAGGTCGCGAGCCGCCTCCGGCACCCGGGCCGGATCGCCGCTGATGAGGACGACCTCGGACTCGGGTGCGGCCAGTCCCGCCCGCTCGGCCATCGCGTCCGCGCGACCCGACTCGCCCATGCGGTAGTCGGCCGGCTCCGCCTCGTGCGTCGGTACGAGGACGGCGAGGCTGGTCGCCGCCGCCACCAGCGCCAGCCAGGTGAGGATCGCGCGCCACGGGTGCTCGGCGCTCCAGCGCGCGGCGCGCTGGGGGATCCGGGTGATCAGGTCGGCTGCCATCGACGTGCTCCATTCCGTGTGCGTCCGGGCGGGTGGTGCCCGTGGATCGGTCGATCCCCACGCTCCCGGCGATCGCCGCGTCCGGCAGGGGTGGCACCTCCCGGCGCGAGGTGGGGAAAACCCCACCGACCGGGGCCTCGCGATCGGTGAGGATGGGGACATGGCGCACCGACCCGGCCCCCTCCGGCTGACCGGCTTCGCGCTCGCGCAGGTGGCGCTGGCCGTGCCGACGCTGGTCGCCGCCACGCTCGTCGCCCTCGGCGCCGGCACCGCGGTCGTCGTCGTCGGGATCCCGGTCCTGCTCGTCGGCCTGCCCCTGCTGCGCTGGATCGCCGACCGGCACCGCGCGATGGCGGCCGCCACCCTCGCCCACCCCGTACCGGCCGACCGCCTGCCGGACGACGACCTGCCCCTGCCGGCCCGGCTCGCCACCTGGGGTCGCGACCCGATGACCTGGCGCGAGCTGGTGTGGGCCGTGGCGTCGGCGAGCGTCGGGCTCGCGCTCTCGCTGGCCGTGGTGGTGCTGATGCTCGGCGTGGTCACCCTGGTGCTGTGGTGGTTCGCGACCCCGCACCTGATGCGGCTGCGCTCGGTCCTCGACGCCCGCCTGCTGAGCCGGGGCAGCCACGAGCTCCTCGCGGAGCGGGTGCAGGTGCTCACCGAGACCCGTGCCGAGACGGTGGAGGACTCGGCGGCGGAGCTGCGCCGCATCGAGCGTGACCTCCACGACGGGGCACAGGCCCGCCTCGTCGCCCTCCAGATGAGCCTCGGGCTGGCGCGCCAGCTGATCGACACCGACCCCGTCGCCGCCCGACACCTTCTCGCCGAGGCGTCGACCACGACGGGGGCGGCGCTCGGCGACATCCGCGACGTCGTACGCGGCATCCACCCGCCCGTGCTCGCCGACCGCGGCCTCGCCGGCGCGGTGCAGGCGCTCGCTCTCGACCTGACCGTCCCGGTCGCGGTGGCCGGTGACCTGCCCGACCGGCCCTCGGCCCCCGTCGAGACCGCGGCCTACTTCGCGGTGCTGGAGTGCCTGGCCAACGTCGCCAAGCACGCCGGGGCGCAGCAGGCCTGGGTCGAGCTGGAGCGCCGCGGCGACCTGCTGGTCGTGGTGGTGGGCGACGACGGGCGGGGCGGCGCCGACCCGTCGGGCGGCACCGGGCTGCGGGGGGTGGCGCGGCGGCTGGCGGCGCTCGACGGCAGCGTGAGAGTCTCGAGCCCTGCGGGTGGTCCCACCCTGGTGACGCTGGAGGTGCCGTGCGAGTCGTCCTCGCCGAGGACAACGCCCTCCTCCGCGACGGGCTGACCCGGATCCTCACGGCGCACGGCTTCACGATCGTCCACTCGGTCGACAACGCACCCGCTCTCGCCGAGGCGCTCGCCGACCCCGACGTCGAGGCGGCGATCCTCGACGTACGCCTCCCGCCGACGCTCACCGACGAGGGCCTGCGCGCCGCGATCGCCTGCCGCGCGGCCCGCCCGGGCTTCCCCGTCGTGGTCCTCTCGCAGTGGGTGGAGCACCTCTACGCCCGCGAGCTGCTCGCCGGTGGCGGGGGCGGCATCGGCTACCTGCTCAAGGACCGGGTCGGTGACATCGGTGAGTTCGTCGACGCCGTGCGCCGGGTGGCCGCCGGCGGCACCGTGCTCGACGCGGAGGTGGTCTCCACGATCATGGCGCGGCCGCGGGCGCGCGCGGTCGACCGGCTGTCCGAGCGCGAGCGCGAGGTGCTGGCGCTGATGGCCGAGGGGCGCTCCAACGCCGCCATCGCGGCTCGGCTCCACATCACGCCCAAGGCCGTCGACAAGCACGCCAACAGCATCTTCACCAAGCTCGACCTGCCCGTCGCCCCCGACGACAACCGGCGGGTGCTCGCGGTGCTGGCCTGGCTCGAGTCCTGAGCCTGCCCCGAGCCGGCCCTGAGCCCGCCCCGGCCCACCAGGGGCTCACCGGAGTCTCACCAGGGGGAGGGCTGGTAGTCCTTGACGAAGCAGCCGAAGAGGTCGGTGCCGGCCTCGCCGAGCACGATCGGGTCGTAGACCCGCGCGGCGCCGTCGACGAGGTCGAGCGGGGCGTGCCAGCCCTCGGCGGCGATCCGCAGCTTCTCGTGGTGCGGGCGCTCGTCGGTGATCCACCCGGTGTCGACGGCCGTCATCAGGATCCGGTCGGTCTCGAACATCTCGCCCGCCGACGTGCGGGTCAGCATGTTGAGCGCGGCCTTGGCCATGTTGGTGTGGGGGTGCCCCGCGCCCTTGTAGCGCCGCGAGAACTGCCCCTCCATGGCGGAGACGTTGACGACGTACGCCCGCCCGGAGGTCGCGGCCGCCGCGGCGCTCGCCATCGCCGGGCGCAGCCGCGAGACCAGCAGGAACGGCGCGATCGAGTTGCACAGCTGCACCTCGAGCAGCTCGAGCGGGTCGACCTCGCCGACGGTCTGGGTCCACGAGTTGGAGACCTGCACGTCGGGCAGCAGCCCGCCGGCGTCGACCGCCGTGCCCGCCAGGTGCGCGTCGAGGGAGGCCTGCCCCGCCTTGAGCGCCAGCGCGGTCAGGGTGGCGGCGTTGTGCACGGCCATCGCGTGCTCGGCCGACTCGCCCTCGTGGTGGGCCACGGCGGTGTCGCGCAGCGCGCCCGCGATCGCGGCGGGGTGGGCCTCGGAGATCCGGTCGAAGGTCACCAGCTCGGGCACGGAGTCGTCGGGCAGCGGCAGCGACTCGGCCTCGACGAGCGGCGCGTAGGCGCCCGGCGTGCGGCGCACCGTCTGGCACGCGTTGTTGATGAGGATGTCCAGCGGGCCGGCCGCGGCGACGTCGTCGGCGAGGGAGATGACCTGGGTGGGGTCGCGCAGGTCGATGCCGACGACCTTGAGCCGGTGGATCCACTCGTCGCTGTCGGGCAGGGAGCCGAACCGGCGCACCGCGTCCTTGGGGAACCGGGTGGTGATCGTGGTGTGGGCCCCGTCGCGCAGCAGGCGCAGCGCGATGTACATCCCGATCTTGGCGCGCCCTCCGGTCAGCAGCGCCCGCCGGCCGGTGAGGTCGGTGCGTTGGTCGCGCTTGGCGTGGCTCATCGCCGCGCAGGTGGGGCACAGCCAGTGGTAGAACGCGTCGACGAGGGTGAAGTCCTGCTTGCAGATGTAGCAGCCGCGCGGGTTGATCAGCTCGCCGGCGAACGCGCCGGGCGCGGAGGAGACGAGCGGGATCCCGGACGTCTCGTCGTCGATGCGCTCGGGCGAGCCGGTGGCGGTGAGCTCGGTGACCGCACGGTCGTGCGCCAGCTCCTCGGCGCGCTTGGCCATCCGGCGCTCGGCCTTGATCGCCTTGTACATGTGCGAGGCCGCGCGCTTGACGGTGATGTGGTCGGGGTGGTCGCCCGGCACCCGGTGCAGCTGCTCGAGGACGCGGACGGTCGTCGCCAGGTCGGCCGGGTCGATGCCGTCGTGCTGCTCGTTCACCGGAGCAGGGTACGGGCGGCGAGCGCCGTCGCCCCAAAGCGCGGGCGGCGTCCGGGCGGCGGGTGTGACTCGTCAGACCTCGCGCGCCGGTGAGCCGTTGATCCGCACCCGGTCGGCCCGCATGCCGTGCTCGACGCCCCACAGCACCGCCCGGGAGCGGGAGTCGACGTCGATCTTGCGGTAGGCCGAGCGGATGTAGGACTTGATCGAGTTGAGGGAGAGCAGGGTCCGCTCGGCGATCTCCTGGTTGCTCAGGCCCATCGTGATCAGCGACAGCACCTCGGCCTCGCGGGCGGTCAGGCCCTCCTCGCGGCCGGGCCAGTCGCCCCCGACCAGCGGCGAGCGCCCCCGCGACGGCGAGACGACGAGCTGGCCCCCGGCGATCGAGATCAGGGCCTCGACCAGCCGCGCTGCCGGCAGGCTCTTGGAGAGGTAGCCGCGCACGCCCTGCCCGAGGGTGTCGCGGGTCAGCCACGGCTGGAAGTTCCAGGTGTAGACCGCGACCGAGCGCACCTGGGGGCTCTCGATGAGCTGGCGCACGGCCGGGCCGTTGCCCTGCCCCATCCCGAACGTGTCGTAGAGCGCGACGTCGACGGGCTGGGCGACGGGCTTGCCCGCCGCGAGCTCGACCACGTCGACGCGGTGGCCATAGCTGCGCATCATCGCGTCGAGGCCCCGGACGACCACCTCGTCGTCGTTGACGAGCGCGACTCGTATCACCATGCCTTCAACGTACTGCGGTTTATGTATGTTGAACCCCTTCTTACAGAGAGTTGAGGGCATCGTGCGGGACAGCGCGGCCGTGGTCGAGGAGACCCGCACCGGGGGCCTGGGCGTCCGTTGCGAGGGGGTCGTCCACCTCTACAAGACCTTTGGCGGACACGACGTCGTCGCCCTGCGGGGCGTCGACCTCACCATCCGGCCCGGCGAGCGGGTCGCGTTCCTCGGCCCGAGCGGGTCGGGCAAGTCGACCCTCCTCGCGCTCCTCGGCGGCATCCAGAAGCCGAGTGCCGGCAAGATCTACCTCGGCGACGAGGAGGTCTCGCGGATGGGCGAGCGCTACCTCGCCCGGATCCGCTCGCGGCAGGTATCCACGATGCTCCAGGGCGCCACCCGCAACCTGCTGCCCTACGCCACCGCCCGACAGAACATCGCGTTCGCCCGGCTCTCGCTCTCGGGCGGCGACCGCGACCACGCGCTGGCCGACACCGAGCTGCTCGACCGCGTGGGGCTCCTCGACCAGGCAGAGCAGGTGGTCTCCACGATGTCCGGCGGCCAGCGCCAGCGGCTCGCGCTGGCCTGCGCCGTGTCGACGTCGCCGCGCCTGCTCCTCGCCGACGAGCCGACCAGCCAGCTCAGCCACGCCGACCGCGACCACGTGCTCCACCTGATCCACTCGCTCGGCGACGACTTCGGCACCACCATCGTCGTGGTCACCCACCAGCCCGAGGTGGCCGCCACCTTCCCGCGCACGGTGACGATGAAGGGCGGCCGCGTCGGCGCCGAGGGCCACGGCGGCTCGGAGTACGCCGTGGTGGGCGAGGACGGCGTCCTCCACCTCCCCGGCCACATCGCCGCCGAGTGGCCCCCCGGCACGCTCGTCCGCTTCGAGGACGACGAGCAGGGCCGCATCATCGTCACCCGCGCCAGCAGTGAAGGATCCCAGGCATGAGCCAGCCGCGCGAGCTGCGGCTCGACGCCATCACCTACGTCAGCGGGCGCACCCTCCTCGACGACGTGAGCGTCACCTTCCCCGCGGGCAAGGTGACCGCGCTGTCGGGTCCGAGCGGGTCCGGCAAGACCACCCTGCTCTCCATCGCCGGCGGGCTGCTCGAGCCCACCTCGGGCTCCGCCGAGCTCGACGGACGCGAGATGTGGACGGGCAGCGGCGACCCGCTGCCCGAGGTGGCGTTCGTCCTCCAGGTCTACGGCCTGGTGCCGATCCTGTCGGCCCGGGAGAACGTCTCCATCGCCCTGCGCGCACGCGGGGTGGCGCCCGCCGACGCCGACGAGGCGGCCGAGGCCGCGCTCGCGCGGTTCGGGATCGCCGACCTGGGCGAGCGGCAGGTCGAGGAGCTCTCCGGCGGCCAGATGCAGCGCGTCGCCTGCGCCCGCGGCTTCGTGGTCGGCGCCGACGTGCTGCTCGCCGACGAGCCGACGTCCGAGCTCGACGAGGGCAACCGCGGTGTCGTCCTGGCCGAGCTGCGCGAGGAGGCCGCCCGCGGCGCCGTCGTCGTGGTGGCCACCCACGACCCCGCCGTCGTGGAGGCGTGCGACCTGCACATCGCGCTCGACGAGGGCCGGGTCGTTCGGTGACCGCCCGTCCGTCCGCGGCACCGGAGAGGCCGGGTCGTTGAGCCGAGTCCTGCGCGGCGCCTGGAGCCGCCGCGGTGCCCTGACCACGCTGGTGCTGATGTCGCTGGTGGTCGTCGGCGGTGCCGTGACCGTGCTGCAGTTCGCCGAGGCGGCCGGCACCTCGCGCTGGCTGAGCGCCCCGCTGCTCCTGCTCGGGGCGGTCGCGGTGCCGAGCATCGGCGCGGAGCTCGCCGTGGCCCGCCGCGAGGAGGTGGGCCTGGCCCGGCTGCGGGGCGTCCACGGGGTGCGGCTGTGGCGCTTCCTGCTGGTCGAGCCGCTGCTCGCGATCGTGCTCGGCACCCTGCTCGGCCTCGCGGTCGGCGCGGCCGGCACCGTCTGGGCGAGCGCCACCTGGCTCGGCGAGGCCGCCCCGGCGCTCGGGCGTACGGCGCTGCTCGCGGCCGCCGCCATCGCCGGCGTGGGCCTGCTGATCGTCGCGCTGTCCGCGGCCTCGGCCGTGCGCGAGCCGCTCGCCGCCCAGGTCTCGACGCGGCGTCGGCCGCGCCGGGCGACGACGCTGGCGATCTTCCTCAGCGTGCTCGTCCTCGTCGGCGCAGCGGTCGCGGCCTACCGCAGCCGGGAGGGCGACGGCGATCCCGACCTGGTCGTCCTGCTCGGCCCGGCGCTGGTGGGCCTGGCGCTCGGGCAGGTCGCGGTGTGGGTGGTGCGGATCGCGGCCCGGGTGCTGACCCCGGCGACCGAGAGGCGCGGCCTGGGCGCGTTCCTGGCCGCGCGACGGCTCGCGCGCGCCGACGACCTGGTCACCCCCGTCCGGCTGGTCGTGGCCGCCGGCGTCGTCGGGGCCCTGGCGCTGAGCGGCGCGGTGGCGGTCAGCGGCTGGACCGACGAGCAGGCCGCCGTCGAGGTGCCGGGCGAGCGCACGATCGACGCGACCGCGCTCGGCGCGATGGGAGCCGTCGACCTCACCGAGCAGACCGACCCCGAGGGCGAGCACCTCGTCGCCACCGCGATCGTGCGCAACGAGAACCGGCTGGCCGAGCGCCGCGCCTACGTCGACGCCGCGCGCTGGGAGCGGGTGGTCGGTGACTTCTACGACGACACCCCCGCCCGGGCGGCGTCCGACGCCGTCGGGCGCCTCGCCACCGGCCTCGCCCCGGTGCGCGTCGCCGGCGACCGCCTCACGGTGGCGGTCTCCGGGATCGAGGTGCCGCCCGTGCGCACCCTCCGCGGCCCCGACGGCCAGGAGACCGAGGTCGGCGGCGCGCGCGCCGTGCTGACGCTGTCCTACGTCACCGCGGCCAACAGTTCGGGCGCCGTCACCGTCACCCTCGACGTGCCCACCGACGGCACCCCCGCCCGCCGCGCCGTGCGGGTGGACGAGTGCACCGACGGCTGCGTCGTGACCGGGCTCTCGCTCGACCGAGACAGCCGCGGCCTCATCGACGGCAACGACTTCGTGGTGCTGGTGGAGCAGCTCACCCTCGGTGGCACCGACCTGCTCGCCCAGCCGTGGGTGCCCGACCCGTCGTCGGTGGAGGCAGCTCTCTCCAACCAGTTCTTCCGCAACTACGAGCCCCCGGCGGTGCTCGTGGTCAACCGCCCCGACGGTCTCCAGGTGGCGATGCTGCCGGCCACCGCGCTCGAGCTCGACCTCGACCTGGGCGCGAACGAGGTGCCCGTGCTGGTCGCCGACGAGGCCGCGCCGCAGGCGCTCGACCTCGGCGGCGACGACCGGGTGACCGAGGTGGTCGGCGTCGCCCGGTCGCTGCCGCTGCTCGGCAGCATCGGCACGCTCGCCGACATCCGCACCTCGGCGGTCGGGTCGGGGCCGACCGTCCCCTCGGCCGAGGTGCAGGTGGTGGCCCGCGCGGGCGCCCCCCAGGAGGTCCTCGACCGGGTCGCCGAGGCGACCGGCACCCGCTGGCGCTCCCGGACGGCCGTGCGCGAGTCGCTCGGCGAGCGCTTCGGCGGCGCCCAGTCGGTGGCGTACGCCCTCACCGCCCTGGCCTGCGCGCTGGTCGCGCTGCTCGCGCTGGGCGCGGGCGTGGCGCGCCACCTGCGCGACTACCGCCGCGACGTGGCGTCGCTGCGGGTGCTCGGCATCTCCACCGGCACCGCCCGGCGCGCCGGGCGCACCGAGCTGGCCAGCCTCACCGTGCTCGCGCTGGCCGCGGTGGTCGCGGGCGGCTGGCTGGCGGTGCGGCTGCTGCTCGACGGGCTCCCGCTGCTCGCGGTCCCGGTGGCCGGGCTGCCCCTCGACACCGCGCCCCGCGCCTGGCCGCTCGTCGTCCCCGCCCTGATCGCGGCGCTGGCGGTCGTGGTGGTGGGCGGCCGTGCGCGGGCCGTGCGCGCCGCCACGACCCGTCCCAGCCTGCTGCGCGAGGAGGAGGGCCAGTGAACCCACCCCACGACGTCCCTCGCCCCCGCTGCGCTCCTCCGACCGACGCCGAGGGGACCCCGCAATGATCCAGCTGTTCGGTGCGATCGTCCGCGGACTGCGGGCCCGGGCGCTGCTGTCCGCGGGCTCGGTGCTGCTGAGCGCCCTCGCCGTCGGCTCGGCCGTGCTCGGCCCGGTCTTCTCCGAGGCGGTGACCAACTCCTACGTCGTGACCCGCCTGCAGGAGACCCCGGCCGGCCTCACCGGCCTGAGCCGCGTCTTCACCCCCGACCCCGGGACCCCCCTCGGCGAGGCGCGCACCGACGCCGTCAACGCCTCGGAGGAGCTCACGACCGGCCCCTGGCAGGAGCCGGTGCCGATCGTGCAGTCCGAGCGGTTCAGCGCCCTGCGCGGCGTGGTCACCTTCTGGGCGCGCACCGACGCCTGCGAGACGCTCGAGGTCGAGGGACGCTGTCCCCGGGCACGCGGCGAGGTGCTGATGCTGGCCTCCGACCTCGAGAAGACCGGTGCCGAGATCGGCCGGCCGCTGGACCTCGCGATCTTCCAGCCCAACGGCGTGGCGGCCCTCGGGCTGCCGCGTCCCGGCATCGACGAGGTCGTCGTGGTCGGCACCTACCTCACCCCGCGCACGAGCGAGGACTGGCTCATCCCGGGACGGCTCACCAGCACCAACGAGCAGGAGAGCATCCGCGGCGGCTACCAGCCGTTCGCCCCCGCCCCGCTGATCACCACCGACGACACGATCACCGCGGCCGGCTCCTGGACGGTGCGCGTCGACACCCACCTGGCCGTCCCCGCCGACCTCACCCCCGAGCAGCTCGACGAGGCCGCGGCATCCGCCTCGGCCGTGCCCAGCGAGGGTGGCGTGGAGGTCGTCGGCGGCATCCTGCGCTCCGACGACACCAACTCGCTGGCCGACGTCGTCGAGGAGGTCCGCTTCCAGCAGTCGACCGCGCGCAGCTCGATCGCGCCGGCCGTGCTGTCGCTGGTGCTGGTCGCACTGGCGCTGCTGATGCGCCTGCTCAACGCCGCCAGCGAGCTGCGGGTGCCCGAGCTGGCGCTGGCGTCGCTGCGCGGAGTCACGTCCCGCAGGCTGTGGGGCCTCGGGCTCGCCGAGCCGCTCACCCTGCTGCTGGTCGCGACCCCGCTCGGCATCGCCTTCGGGCTGGGCCTGGCGGTCGTGCTCGTGCGGAGCTGGCTGGTGCCCGGCCTGCCGCTGCCCCTGCCGGCGGCCAGCTGGGTCGCGGCCGCGCTCGTGCTCGCCGCGGCCGTGGCGGTCGCCTGCGTGGCCGTGGGCCTGGTGGTCCGCGAGTCGCTCGCCTCCCAGCTCTCGGGCGTACGCCGCCCGGTGGCGGCGCGCCGCTGGTCGGTGATCGCCCAGCTCACCCTCCTCGCCCTCGCCGTCGCGACGCTGGCGAGCAAGCTGTCGGCCAGCGGCCCCGCCGAGCCCGACGCGACCGACCTCGTCCTGCCGGTGCTGCTCGCCGTCGTGGCCGGGCTCGCGGCGACGCGGCTGACCGCCGTGCTCGCGACGTGGTGGACCCACCGTTCGCGCGGGCGCTCGCTCAGCGGCTTCGTGTCCTCGCGCGCGATCTCGCGCCGCCAGGAGGGCACCCTCGTCATCCTGCCGATCACCGCCGCCATCGCGGTCGCCGTCTTCGGCGCGGGCGTCTACGACTCCGCCGCGACCTGGCGCACCAGCGTCGCCGCCACCGCCTCGCCGGCCGCCACGACGTGGTCGACCAACCTCACCATCTCCGAGGCCGTCGACCTGACCCGCCGGGTCGACCCCGACGGGGAGTGGATCATGGCCGCGGCCAGCGTCTCCAACCCCGGGGCCAACTTCTCGGTCGTCGACAGCAGCCGGCTGGCGCGCGTGGCGACCTGGCCGCCCACGTGGAGCCCGGGCCGCGACGTCGAGCAGGTCGCCGACACCATCGCGCCCGGTGGCCGGGTGCCGACGCTCGAGGGCCGGCGGATCACGCTCACCGTCGACAACCGGGCCGACCTCGACGACGGCCTGTCCGTCGAGCTCCGCTTCGGCAGCCGCGGAGGGGTGCCGCTCAAGGCCTACCTCGGGCCGTTCCCGCCGGGCGAGAGCAGCCGCTCGGCCCGGGTGTCGTTCTGCCGGGAGGGCTGCACGCTCGAGGGGATGACCCTCGGCGGGGGCGCCGGCACCAACGCCCGCATGTCGGGGACGATCCGTCTGGAGGAGGTCGCGGTCGACGGCACGCCCGTGCCCGACGCCATCGCCGGCGCGGGCTGGACGCCGACCCCCGACCCCGCCGTGCGCACCTCGATCACCGGCATGCGGGAGGTCGACGGCACCCTCGACCTCGACGTCGACACCGGCGACTCCGTCGGCATGGCGCGGCTCACCGCCGGCGGCATCACCCGCGACCGGCCGGCGCTGGCCGGGCCGGGCGTCCAGGCGCGGGCCATCGCCAAGCTCGACGAGGGCTTCGGACTGATCCCCGTCGACCCGATCGGCGGCATCGGCGCCATCGAGGGGATGCCCTTCACCGGCCCGTCGGGGCTGCTGGTCGACTACAGCTCGTTCGTCACCGACCGCCCCGTCTACGACAACCTGGTCACCACCCACGTGCTGGCGCGCGAGGGCACGCCGTCCTCGATCACCGAGGCGCTCTCGAGCGCCGGGCTCACCGTCGGCACCACCCTCCAGCAGGAGCGCGAGGTGCTCGACCAGAGCGCCTACGCCCTCGCGCTGCGCCTCTACGGCGTGGTCGCGGCGCTGGTGCTGCTGATGGCGCTCGCCGGCCTGTTCGTCAGCGCGGCGGTCCAGCTGCCGGCCCGCCGCCGCGACGCCGCGGCGCTGCGCGTGGTCGGCGTACCCCGCTCCGCGGTGATGGTGGCCGTGGTGCGCGAGCTCGCCGTCGTGCTCGGCAGCGCCGCGCTGGCGGGCATCCTGGCCGGCTCCCTGGCGCAGTGGGTGGTGCTGCGCACGATCACGCTCGGCTACGCCGACGATCCGGCGACGCCCGCGCTGGTGGCCGCGATCTCGCCGCTGCGCCTGGCCGTGCTGGCACTGCTCGCCGCGGCCGTCCTCGGCGCCGTCGCCCTGGCCAGCGCGTCGATGACCGTGCGCGGCGCCCGCGGCGCGACCCTGCGCGAGTCGGCCCGCTGAGGCGTCCGACGCCCGGGGGTCAGTCGCAGCAGGGGTCGAAGCGGAACCCGACCCCGCGGATGGTGCGGATCCACTGGTTGCCGGTGGCGGCGGCGCGGAGCTTGCGGCGCAGGTTGGCCAGGTGGACGTCGACCACGTGGGTGCTGTCGGGGACGAAGTCGCTGTCCCAGACCGCGCGCATCAGCTCCTCGCGGGGCACGACCACGCCCGGGTTGGCCACGAGGTGGGCGAGCAGGTCGAACTCGGTGCGGGTGAGGCCGACCTCGCGGCCCTCCACGAGGACCTCGCGGGCGTCGCGGTTGATGCTGAGGTCGCGGCACCCCTCCTGCCGCGTCGCCGGCGGGTCGGGCACCGCGACCAGGGTGGGCGCGGGCTCCGGTCCGGCCTCCGTGGTGCGCGGGCGCCGGAAGAGCGCCGCGACGCGAGCCTGGAGCTCGCGCATCGAGAACGGCTTGACGACGTAGTCGTCGGCGCCCACCTCGAGACCGATGAGCCGGTCGAGCTCGGCGGTGCGGCCGCTGATCACGATCACGTAGCAGTCGCTGACCGCGCGGATCCGGCGGCAGACCTCGACCCCGTCGATGTCGGGGAGCGTGAGGTCGAGGGTGACGAGATCGGGGCGCCGCTCGGCGATGTGCGCGAGGGCGTCGGCGCCGGTGGTCGCGACGGTGACGTCGAAGCCGGCCTGGTCGAGCAGCTGGCTGATGGCGTCGCCGACGTCGCGGTCGTCCTCGACCACGACGGCCGTGCGTGCATCCATGATCAGTCCACTCCCCTGGTTGACCGTTCACCTACCCCGCGCGCGGACGGCTCAAACCGGTCGGCGTGCGAGACCCCCTGCACCGATGCTAGGCGGCGACCGGTGGGTCATGTGGTGAATCGGCCCCACGCGCACCCGCCGGACGGCACCGGCGGGTGGGGGAGCGGACGGCTCAGAAGTCCAGGCCGCGGGCCCGGTCGTCGGAGTCGATGCGTGCCACGAGGAAGGGTCCTCCCCCGGAGCGCCGCTCCTGGTCGTCGTCCTCCTCGCGGTCCATCCGGTAGCCGATGCCACGGATCGTGTGGATCCAGGTGGCGTCGGAGTGCCGGCGCAGCTTGCCGCGCAGGTTGGCCACGTGCACGTCCACGAGGTGGTGGTCGTGGGTCAGGGCGCTGCTCCAGATCGCCAGCACCATCTCCTCGCGGGTGCAGACCCGGGACAGGTGGACGGCGAGGTACTCCAGGACGTCGTACTCGATGCGGGTCAGATCGACGATCGCGCCGTTGACCTGCACCTCGCGGCGGGCCGAGTTGATGACGAGCCCCGCCCCGGCGGAGATCGTGGTCGGCTCCTCGACCGGCTGCGCGGGTCTCGGCACCTGCGGACCGCGACCGGACGCCGACTCGTCGGCCCCCGCCGCAGTCCGGGGCCGGCGGAACAGCGCAGCCACCCGGGCGCGCAGCTCGCGCGGCGAGAAGGGCTTGAGCACGAAGTCGTCGGCCCCGACCTCGAGGCCGATCAGCTTGTCGACCTCGTCGGAGCGCGCGGACACGATCACGATGTAGCAGTCGCTGGTCTCGCGGATGCGACGGCACACCTCGATGCCGTCCATGTGCGGGAGCGTCAGGTCGAGGGTGACCAGGTCGGGCGGGTCGCTGGCCGCCACGCTCACCGCTTGTCGTCCGTCCGGCGCCGAGGTCACCCGGAAACCGGCCCCCTCGAGGGTCTCCACCAGCGCTGACGAGATGTCAGGATCGTCCTCGACCACCAAAGCATGAAGTTCTTGCACGTCAAACCCCCACAGATGCGAAGACAAGGGCCCCACGCCCTCGCCGTGCGCCGCCCGAGCGGCGTCGCTCGATGCTAATGCCATCCCAGGGCCAGACATAGGGACGGTCTGACAGGGCGACGGCCTGTCTAGACCGGGGATGGACGCGGCCGCGCCGGGCGTCCCCTGTCGGCCTGTCACCCGTCACCGTCACCGTCGGCTCAGCGCAGGTCGATCGCCCGGTTGACCCAGACCTGCTCCACCGCCATCCCGACCCGCTCGTACATCGGCAGCGCGCCGGTCCGCGAGTCGGTGCCCAGCTCGAAGGTGCGCGTGCCGTGCTCGCGACCGCGGGCGAAGGAGTCGACGAGGAGCGCCTGCGCGATCCCCCGGCGGCGCTGGTCGCGCCGCACCGCGAGCCGGTCGACGTACGCCGTGGTGCCCTCGTCGGAGACGAGCACGAGCGAGACCCCCACGACCGTGCCGTCCGGGTCGAGCGCCACGCGCAGGTTCCACGGCTCGAAGCCGGGGCGGCCGGTCGTGGCCGCCTCGAAGTCCTCGAACGGCTCGCGCTCGCGTACCGACCACTCGAGGAACGCGTCCTCCAGCACGTCGTGGGCGGCGCGGACCTCGCCGGCGGCGGCCGTGCGCACGACGTAGCCCTCGGGCAGCGGTCGCGCGGGCACGGTGGCGCCCTCGGGCAGCCGGAGCACCCAGCTCGTCCACCGCACGCGGAAGCCGAGCGACTCCAGCAGGCGGTCGCCGGGCGAGCCCTGCGGGACCGGCATCCCGACGGCCGGCGAGCCCAGGTCGCGGCCGAGGTCGACGAGCCACCGGGCCAGCCAGGTGCCGATGCCGCGGCCGCGGTGGGAGGGGAGCACCGCGGTGTCGGCGCGGTCGGCGCCCGTCAGCTCGGCGTACGCGACGAGGGTGTCGCCGTCGAGGACGCCCACCGAGCGTGCGGCGAGGTCGTGGCTGGGCCGCGCCCAGTCGCTGACGATGTCGGCCTCCTCGATCGCGACCTGCCCGATGTCCTCGAGCTCCTGGGCGACCATCAGCCGGTGGACGGCGCCCGCGTCGGACCTCCGGAGCGGACGGGTGGTGAGGCCCTCGGGGAGGGTGGCGGCGCGAGTCGACATGCAGGGGAGTGTGCTGCCTCACGTTGCCTGCTGTCGCGCGCTTATCGCCGTCCACGGGGGCGGGCGCGAAATCCCACTTTGCCGCCTGAGGCCCTACCGTGGTGAGCGTGAACGACGAGCAGCCCGCAGCGCCCGAGCAGACCTTCTCCGACCTCGGCCTCTCCGCCGAGGTGCTCAAGGCCCTCGCGGACGTGGGCTACGAGTCCCCCTCGCCGATCCAGGCGCGCACGATCCCGCAGCTGCTCGAGGGCCGCGACGTCGTCGGGCTCGCCCAGACCGGCACCGGCAAGACCGCCGCGTTCGCGCTGCCGATCCTGTCCCGCCTCGACCGCTCGCAGAAGACTCCGCAGGCCCTCGTGCTGGCACCCACCCGCGAGCTCGCGCTGCAGGTCTCGGAGGCGTTCGAGCGCTACGCCGCCCATATCAAGGGCGTCAGCGTGCTGCCGATCTACGGCGGCCAGGGCTACGGCGTGCAGCTCTCGGCGCTGCGTCGCGGCGTCCACGTCGTCGTCGGCACCCCGGGCCGGGTCATGGACCACCTCGAGAAGGGCACGCTCGACCTCAGCGAGCTGCGGTTCCTGGTCCTCGACGAGGCCGACGAGATGCTCAACATGGGCTTCGCGGAGGACGTCGAGACGATCCTGGCCGACACCCCGGCCGACAAGGACGTCGCGCTCTTCTCCGCCACGATGCCCAAGGCGATCCGCCGCATCGCGGAGAAGTACCTCAACGACCCCGTCGAGATCTCGGTCAAGGGCAAGACGTCGACGGCCTCCAACATCACCCAGCGCTACCTCATCGTCTCCTACCCCCAGAAGGTCGACGCGCTCACGCGCATCCTCGAGGTGGAGAACTTCGAGGCGATGATCGTCTTCGTCCGCACCAAGAACGAGACCGAGACGCTCGCCGAGAAGCTGCGCGCCCGCGGCTACTCCGCGATGGCGATCAACGGCGACGTCGCGCAGGTGCAGCGCGAGCGCACCGTCAACCAGCTCAAGGCCGGCAAGCTCGACATCCTCGTCGCCACCGACGTCGCGGCCCGCGGCCTCGACGTCGAGCGGATCAGCCACGTCGTCAACTACGACATCCCGACCGACACCGAGTCCTACGTCCACCGCATCGGTCGCACCGGCCGCGCCGGTCGCAGCGGCGACTCGATCGCGTTCGTCACCCCGCGCGAGCGGCACCTGCTCCGCGCGATCGAGAAGGCCACCAAGCAGCCGCTGACGCAGATGCAGCTGCCGAGCGTCGACGACGTCAACGCCACGCGGCTCTCGCGGTTCGACGACCAGATCACCGAGGCGCTGACCCAGCCGGAGCGGATCGACTTCTTCCGCGACGTGGTCTCGCACTACGTCAGCGAGTACGGCGTCGCCGAGGTCGACGTGGCCGCCGCCCTCGCCGCGGTGATGCACGGCGAGCAGCCGCTGCTCCTCGACCCGGAGCCCGAGCCGCGCACCCGCTCGTTCGAGGAGCGCTCGAGCCACGGCGGCAAGGCCGACCGCAGCCCGCGCGAGTCGCGCAGCGGCCAGCCGATGGCGGCCTACCGCATCGAGGTCGGCAAGCGGCACAAGGTCGAGCCGCGCCAGATCGTCGGCGCCCTGGCCAACGAGGGCGGCCTGTCGCGCGGCGACTTCGGCTACATCTCGATCAAGCCCGAGTTCTCCGTCGTCGAGCTCCCCGCCGACCTCCCGCCCGGCACCCTCGAGCGCCTCGCCGGCACCCGGATCTCCGGCAAGCTGATCGAGATCAAGCCCGACAACGGCCCCTTCCGCGGCCGCTCGGGCGGTGGCCACCGCAAGGGCGGCGGCTACCAGGGCAAGAACCCCCGCTGACGGCATAGGTGTCGAGTGGGCGCGTCCTGACCGAGTAGGCCCGTCGAGTCGGCGCGTCCTGACCGCGTAGGCACGTCGAGTGGGCGCGTTCGAGCTGCCTGGAAATGCGTCGAGTCGGCGCCTCCGCACCATGAACTGGTGAGGAAGCGCCGACTCGATGCCATTCGTGCGTCAGGACGCGCCGACTCGATGCCATTCGGGCGTCAGGACGCGCCCACTCGACCGGATGGGGGCGTCAGGACGCGCCCACTCGACAACTCAGGCGTTGCGGATCGCGGAGACGTCGAACTCGAGCTTGATCTTGTCGGAGACGAGGACGCCGCCGGTCTCGAGGCCGGCGTTCCAGGTGAGGCCCCACTCCTTGCGGTTGACGGTGGTCTCGCCCTCGAAGCCGACGCGCACGTTGCCGAAGGGGTCGCGGGCCGAACCGGTCTGCTCGAAGGCGATCGTGACCGGCTTGGTGACGTCCTTGATCGTCAGGTCGCCGGTGATGGTCCACGTGGTGCCGTCGCGCGTGATGTCGGTGGAGGAGAAGGTGAGCTTGGGGTAGGTCTCGACGTCGAAGAAGTCCCCGGAGCGGAGGTGGCCGTCGCGGTCCGCGGTGCCGCTGTCGATGGAGGCGACGTCGATGGAGATGTCGACCTTGGACGCGGACGGGTCGGCCTCGTCGATGTGGGCGGTGCCGTCGAACGAGCCGAACTGGCCGCGAACCTTGGTCACCATGGCGTGACGGGCCACGAAGCCGAGGCGGCTGTGGGTCACGTCGATCGTGTAGTCGCCCGAGATGTCGTCGATGGCGGTGGTGGAGGCGTCGAATCCGGTGCTCATGAGGGCTCCCTCGTCAGGTAGTTGGTAGAACTTTCAACCATCCTAACGACCCATGCCTTGGGTTCATTCCCGAACAGCCAGAGATTCCTCCCCGGACGTGATCGGCGTCCGGACATGACACGAGCCACGCCCCCGCGTGGGGACGTGGCTCGGATGCGGACCGCGTCAGGCGACCTGGGCGGAGAACACCGAGGAGGTCGACCAGCGCGCCTCCATGCGGGTGCGACCCGACGCGTCGGTCACCGGGGTCCACGTGCAGACCGGGCGGTCGGTCATCGTCTGCGTGCTCATCGGACACCTCTCGTTCACCTGCTGTTCACCCAACCTAGCAGGTCTCCACCCGAGGGGACTCCGAACGACCTGACGCGCATCCGCGCCCCACCCGAGCGGCCAGAAGCATGCGTGGGCCGGGCTCATGCTCCACCGAGGCGACAGGCCGACACGAACCGCCGGGGGGATCCCGCGCCAACAGACGACTTTCTGCCCGATTTCGGGCAGGAACTGGTCGTGCGACCGATCTCGCAGGCATGATCGCCCGGTGCCGGACCCCGACCTCGTCGCCCACGTCGTCGCCACCACGCCCCTGACGCCGGGCGAGGCGGCGCGGGTGATCGACGACGTGATCGCCTTCCACGCCCAGCCGGTGGAGGCCTACGTCAGGGCGCGCCACGCGCACCTCAAGACCTACGGCGCCAAGAACCACGAGATCTTCGCGCGCATCGCCGAGGAGCTCACCCATCGCGTCGTCGCTGCTCCGGAGCTCACCGAGCGCCAGCTGCGGCGCATCATCTACGGATAGGACCCCGTCCCCATGTGTGGAATCGTCGGTTACATCGGCCGCCAGGAGGCCGCCCCGATCGTCCTGGAGGGGCTCACCCGCCTCGAGCACCGCGGGTACGACTCCGCCGGGGTCGCGGTGCTCGGCCCTCGGGGCGTCCGGGTGGCCAAGCGGGCCGGGCGGGTGCGCGACCTCGGCGACGCGCTGCCGAAGCGCTTCGCCGGCACCACCGGCATCGGCCACACCCGGTGGGCGACCCACGGCCCCGCGACCGACGCCAACGCCCACCCGCACACCGACGAGGCCGGCCGCGTCGCGGTCGTGCACAACGGCATTCTCGACAACTCCGCCGCGCTGCGCGCCGAGCTGACCGACGCCGGCGTCACGCTCGCCAGCGACACCGACACCGAGGTGCTCGCCCACCTCGTCGCACGCAGCGACGTCGACACGCTCGAGGGCAAGGTCCGCGACGCCCTCGGCGCGGTCGTCGGGACGTACGGGCTCGCGGTGCTGCACGCCGACTTCCCCGACCGCATCGTCGTGGCGCGCAACGGCAGCCCGCTCGTGGTCGGTGTCGGCGACAAGGAGATGTACGTCGCCTCCGACCTCGCCGCGATCGTGCGCCACACCACCACCGTGGCCGTGCTCGACGACGGCGAGATGGCGACCGTCACGGCTGCCGGGTTCAGCACGATGCGCCACCGCGACCTCGTCGCCACCGGCAAGACCGCGGCGGTGCTCGACGTCGACGCGGCGTCGTACGACGCGGGCGAGCACGAGTCCTACATGCGCAAGGAGATCCTCGAGCAGCCCACCACCGCCCAGGCCGTGCTGCGGGGCCGGCTCGACGAGCGCTTCGGCACCGCCCACCTCGGCGGGCTCGACATGGACGCCCGCGAGCTGCGGGCGGTGCGCCGGGTGAAGATCCTCGGGTGCGGCTCGGCCTACTACGTCGGCCAGATGGGCGCGGCGCTGATCGAGGAGCTGGCCAGGATCCCGGCCGACGCCGAGGCGGCCAGCGAGTTCCGCTACCGCGACCCGGTGATCGAGCCCGACACCCTCTACGTCGCGGTCAGCCAGTCGGGCGAGACGATCGACACCCTGCTGGCGGTGCAGGAGGTGCGCCGCAAGGGCGGGCGCTGCGTCGGGCTGGTCAACGTCGTCGGATCGGCGATCGCGCGTGAGTGCGACGGCGGGATCTACCTGCACGCCGGTCCGGAGGTGGCCGTCGCCAGCACCAAGGCGCTGACCAACATGTTCCTGGGCTTCGCGCTGCTCGCCCTCCAGCTCGGCCGCGTGAGGGACCTCTCCATCGCCGACGGCAAGCGCCTGGTCGCGGGGCTCGAGCGGCTGCCCGGGCAGATCGAGGAGATCCTCGCCGGCGAGGCCGACCTGGTCGAGGTCGCCCACGACCTCGCCGAGGCGCGCAGCCTGTTCTTCATCGGCCGGGTGCGCGGCTTCCCGGTGGCCCGCGAGGGGGCCCAGAAGTTCAAGGAGATCAGCTATCGCCACGCCGAGGCCTACCAGACCTCCGAGCTCAAGCATGGCCCGTTGGCCCTGATCGACCCCGAGGTGCCGACCGTCGCGCTCGTGCCCCATGACGAGCTCACCGAGCGCAACGTCGGCGCGCTGCACGAGATCGAGGCGCGCAAGGGGGCCCTGGTCGTCATCACGCACGAGGACGTCGACCTCGGGGAGGTCGGCGCGCGCCGGATCGTGGTACCCCGCAACGAGCCCGAGCTCGACCCGATCCTGCTGACGATCCCGCTGCAGCTGCTCGCCTACCACGCCGCGCGGCACCTCGGACACGACATCGACAAGCCGCGCAACCTGGCCAAGTCGGTCACCGTCGAGTGACCCGGGAGCCCGCAACCCGGGCCTGAGATGGACTGGCCGCCCCTTGCCGCATGGGGTCGGCAAGGGGCGCGCCGTGGAGAACCTTCCCACCCGCTCCACGTCCTGTCCGAGGTTCCCCCGAAGTGGCCCGCGGATTTTGCTGTCGCGAAGATCACGCCCCGGATCAGGGCCGCGAACGCCCCGTCGAGACCCCCCTCGAGACCGGGCGCGACGAGGCGGAGACCAGCTGCAGCGCCCGACGGGCCAGCGGCTCGGCCGCTGCCCGGTCCTCGGCGACGAGGCCGACGCGGGTACGCCGCCCGAGCAGGTCGTCGACGTCGTGCGCGCCCTCGTGGGTGATCGCGAAGACCAGCTCGGCGAGGGTCACGTGGACGTCGTCGGACACCGGCGCGAGCAGCTCGTCGTCGGCCAGGCCGGTCACCTCGCGGGCGACGGCGAGCACGAGCTCGGCGTCGGTGCCGAAGCGTCGGACGAGCCGGGCGGGCGCCGTCGTCCGACGCAGGTCGTCGGGGGCGGCGGCGCCGAGCAGGGGGAGCGACGCCGTGCGGCACGAGCCGGCCTCGAGCCGACCGGCGGCGACGAGCGCGTCGAGGGTGTCCTGCGCCATCCGCCGGTAGGTGGTGAGCTTGCCGCCCACGACCGTCGTCACGCCGGTGGGCGCGGTGAGGATGGCGTGGCGGCGCGACAGGTCGGCCGTGGCATCGGTGCCGGCGACCTCGAGCAACGGTCGAAGGCCGGCGAAGGCGCCGACGACGTCGGCCCGCGTCGGCGGGACGGTGAAGGTGGGCGCCACCAACGCCAGCAGGAAGTCGATCTCGCCCTCGCTCGGCACGGGCACGTCGGGCACCGGCCCGGGCGCGGGCTCGTCGGTGAGGCCGACGTAGATCGTGCCGTCCGGCTGCGGGAGCACCATCGCGAAGCGCGCGCTCGTGCCGGGGATCGGCACCATCACCGCCACCCGGGTGCGGGGCAGCGCCGACCCGCGCAGGACGAGGTGGGTGCCCCGGCTCGGGCGCAGCCGCACCCGCTCGTCGAGGTCGCCGGCCCAGACGCCCGTGGCGTTGACGACGGCGCGCGCGCGGACGTCGTACGTCGTGCCGGTCAGCTCGTCGCGCAGCGTCACGGCGGTGCCGGTCGCGGACGTGACGCGAGCCCGGGTGCGCACGTGGGCGCCGTACGACGCCGCCGTGCGCGCGACGGTGACCACCAGCCGCGCGTCGTCCTCGAGCTGGCCGTCCCAGGCGAGCAGGCCGCCGCGGAGGCCCTCGCGACGCAGCGTGGGCGCGAGGGCGAGGGCCTCGGTCGCGTTGAGCCGGCGCGGCCGGGGGAGGGTGCGGGTGGTGGTGCCGGCGGAGCGCCGGAGCGCGTCGCCGGCCCGCAGGCCCGCCCACGTGAGGGCTGCTCGGCGGCGCGGCATCGCGTCGTCGAGCGGGGTCAGCATCGGCAGCGCCCGGACGAGGTGGGGAGCCGTGCGGTGCATCAGGATCCCGCGCTCGACGGCGCTCTCCCGCGCGATGGCGAGCTGGCCCTGGGCGAGGTAGCGCAGCCCGCCGTGGACCAGCTTGGACGACCACCGCGACGTCCCGAACGCGACGTCGTGGGCGTCGACGGCGAGCACCGACAGCCCTCGGGTGACGGCGTCGAGGGCGACGCCCGCACCGGTGATGCCCAGCCCGACGACGACGACGTCGACCTCCGCGGGGATGGCGTCGAGGCCGGGGACGATCCGGCGGGCCGGGGACATCACGGCTCCAGCGCGCGGGTGACGGCGCGGACGTACTCCGCGTCGAGGTCGGCCAGCGAGACGCGGTCGTCGGTCATGGTGAGGGCGGAGAAGACGAACCCGTGCGCGCCCAGCGTCAGCGCCCGTGCCATCGGCACGGCATCGCCCTGACGGATCGCGCCGGAGGCCTGGCCGCTCTCGATCTCGGCGGCGAGGATCTCCACCAGCGCCTCCTGCGAGCGGCCGCGGCGGTGGAGGAGGTAGGGCAGCATCAGGTCGGGGTCGAGCTCGACGATCCTGACGAAGAGCCCGTTGTCGCGCAGCGCCCGCACGGTGGCGAGCGCCGCCTCGGCGATCCCGGCGGGGGTCGTGGTGTCGGCGGCCGCGCGGCTGATGGCGGCGGCGATGCCGACCCACTCGCGGGTCATCAGGTCGCCGAGCAGCGCGCCCATGTCGGGCCAGGCGCGGTAGATGGTCATGCGGGAGACGTCCGCGCGCCGGGCGACCTCGGTGAGCGTCGTACGCCGCCAGCCCAGGTCGAGGATGCACTCTCGGGCCACGTCGAGGTAGCCGTCGAGGCGTGGGTCCGCGGTGTGACGAAGTGACGACATCTGTCACACTGTAACGCATGTCTCCCGCCTCGCCCGTCCCCGAGATGCACCCCCAGCGCTGGGGCGACCCGGCCTCGGCCACCGTCCTGCCCGACTCGGCGCTCGGCCTGGTCGAGCTGGCCTTCGGCCTGCAGGACCGCCGTCCGGTGAGCGGGGCTCGACCCCCGGCGTGTGCGCTCGACGCGGCCCTGCTCGACGACCTTCGCCGCGTCGTCGGCGCCGAGCACGTGCTGGTCGACGACGCCACCCGCACGGTGCGTACGCGCGGCAAGTCGACCCCCGACCTGCTGCGGGCCCGGGCCGGCGACCTCGCCGACGCGCCCGACGCGGTCGTGCGGCCCGACGGGCACGCCGAGGTCGAGGCCGTGCTGCGGTGGGCCGACGAGCACCGGGTCGCGGTGGTGCCCTTCGGTGGCGGCACCTGCGTGACCGGAGGCCTGGCGGCCCGTCGCGACGGCTTCGCCGGCGTCATCAGCCTCGACCTGGGCCGGATGAGGCGCCTCCTCGCCGTCGACGAGGTCTCCATGACCGCGACCCTCGAGCCCGGGCTGCGCGGACCGGAGGCCGAGGCGCTCCTCGCCGAGCGGGGCCTGACCCTCGGGCACTATCCCCAGTCGTTCCGCCACGCCTCGATCGGCGGCTTCGCCGCGACCCGCTCCAGCGGCCAGTCGAGCGCCGGCTACGGCCGCTTCGACGCGATGGTCGTCGGGCTCACGGCCGCCACGCCCACCGGCTCGCTCGACCTCGGCGCGGCGCCCGCCAGCGCCGCCGGCCCCGACCTGCGCCAGCTGCTGCTCGGCTCGGAGGGCGCGTTCGGCGTCATCACGTCGGTGACGCTCCGGGTGCGGCGCGCGCCCGCCGTGACGGCGTACGAGGGCTGGCGCTGGCCGTCGTTCGGCGCCGGCTCCGACGCCATGCGCGTCCTGGCGCAGTCCGGGCTGCTGCCGACGGTGCTGCGGCTCTCCGACGAGGCCGAGACGGCGATCAACCTGGCCGACCCGTCCGCCATCGGCGCCACCGACGACCCCGGCTGCCTGATGGTGACCGGCTACGAGGGCACCGAGGCGTTGGTGGAGGCCAGGCGCGCGGCCGTCACCGCGGCGCTGACCGACCTCGGTGGGACGCCGCTCGGCACCGAGCCGGGGGAGAGGTGGGCGCACGGGCGCTTCGACGGGCCCTACCTCCGCGACGCGCTGCTCGACCACGGCGTCCTCGTCGAGACGCTCGAGACGGCCTGCTTCTGGTCGGACCGCGCGCGGCTGCACGCCGACGTCTCGACGGCCCTCACCTCGTCGCTCGGGGAGGGCACGCTCGTGCTGTGCCACGTGTCGCACGTCTACGAGACCGGCTGCTCGCTCTACTTCACCGTGGCCGCCCGCCAGGGCGACGACCCGCTCACGCAGTGGCAGGCCGCCAAGGCCGCGGCCAGCGACGCGATCGTCGCCGCCGGCGCCACGATCAGCCACCACCATGCCATCGGCACCGACCACCGGCCGTGGCTCGCCGCGGAGATCGGCGAGGTCGGGGTGCGGGTGCTCCGCGCGGTCAAGGCCGAGCTCGACCCCCGCGGGGTCCTCAACCCGGGCGTCCTCATCCCGTAACCCCACCGGCGGGGGGTAGTGAGGGACACACCGGTTGGTGGGCGGGTCGAAAACCGACCAGACCGTCCCTGACTACCCGGACGAGACTAGCCCGGGCGAGCACCTACCCGGGGAAGGACCAGACCAGCAGCTCGGTCGCCTCGGCCGCGCTCAGGACGCGGCCGGGCTCGTCGGTGAGGCGTACGGCGTCACCGGAGCGCAGGTCGAGACCGTCGAGCGTGGCAGCGCCCGTCGCCGCGAAGACGTGCTGGCGCGGGTCGTCGGGCAGGGCCACCGACTCGCCGGCGGCCAGGCGCGCGACGAGCAGCCGGGCGCCGGCGGTGCCGACCGGCAGGCCGTCGCCGCCGGCGACCTCCACCAGTCCGGACGAGGGCTGCGGCGCCTCGCCGAGGACGTACGACGGAGTGGTGCCGGGGGTCGACGGGGTGAGCCAGGCCTGGACGAACCGGCAGCGCCCCGAGTGCCGGTCGGCGACCTCGCTGTGGCGCACGCCGGTGCCGGCGGACAGCACCTGGGCCCGCCCGGCCTCCACGACGTGGCTGGCACCGGAGGAGTCGGTGTGCACGAGCGCGCCCTCGAGCACCCAGGTGACGATCTCGAGGTCGGTGTGCGGGTGCTCGGGGTAGCCCGCGACCCCCGCGACCCCCGCGGCCCCCGCGGCCCCCGCGGCAGAGGGGTCGAGCAGGTCGTCGTTGTGGCACACCAGCGGCCCGAAGCCGAGGTTGGCCGGGTCGTAGTGGGGGCCGAAGGAGAAGGAGTGGCGCGTGACCCGGCCCGCGTCGGTCTCGGTCGACCTCCGCGAACCCGCGTACACGGCGATGCCCATGGCGATATCTTCGCCGGTGTGGCTTCCCCGCACGACCTCCCCCTGCTCCCGCCCGGTTTCCGCTTCGGCACGAGCACGGCGAGCTACCAGATCGAGGGTGCGGTGGCCGAGGACGGCCGGGGACCGAGCATCTGGGACACCTTCGCCGCGGAGCCGGGTCGGGTCGCCGACGGCACCACCGGAGCGGTCGCCTGCGACCACTACCACCGCGTCGACGAGGACGTCGCGCTGATGAAGGAGCTCGGCACGGGCGGCTACCGCTTCTCGATCGCCTGGCCGCGGATCCAGCCGACCGGGCGCGGTGCGCCCAACGAGAAGGGCCTCGCGTTCTACGACCGGCTCGTCGACACGCTGCTCGCCAACGGCCAGGAGCCGATGGTCACGCTCTACCACTGGGACCTGCCGCAGGCGCTCGAGGACGACGGCGGCTGGCTCAACCGCGACACCGTCGAGCGCTTCGCCGAGTACGCCGCGATCGTGGGCGAGCGGCTCGCCGACCGCGTCGCGCACTGGATCCCCGTCAACGAGCCCAACGTCGCCTCGATCCTCGGCTACGGCCTCGGCACGCACGCTCCGGGCAAGACGCTGCGCTTCGACGGCCTGCCCGCCTCCCACCACCTGCTGCTGGCCCACGGCCGCGCCGCCATCGAGCTGCGCCGGGCGGGCGCGACGTCGGTCGGCTGCGCCAACAACCACTCGCCCATCTGGCCCGCGAGCGACGACGACGCCGACGTCGGGATGAGCAAGATCTTCGACGCCCTGTGGAACGGCGCGTTCCTCGAGCCGATGCTCCTCGGGCGATATCCCGCCGACCTGATGCCCCTCTTCGAGGGCGTGATGGCCGACGGCGACCTCGCCACGATCCGCCAGCCGCTCGACTTCTACGGCGTCAACTACTACCAGCCGCTCAAGGTCGCGGCGGCCGACGAGGACTCCGACATCCCCTTCGCCGTCCGCGAGGTCGTCGGCTACCCGACCACCGACCTCGGGTGGCCGATCGTCCCGGACGCCCTGCGCGAGTGGCTGGTGATGTTCCGCGCCCGGTTCCGTGCGGCGCTCCCGCCGATCGTCATCACCGAGTCCGGCTGCGCCTACGGAGGCGACCCCGACGAGGACGGCGTCGTCGACGACCAGGCGCGCATCGACTACCACCGCGCCCACGTCAACGCCGTCGCCGAGGCCGTCCAGCGTGGCGTCGACGTGCGCGGCTACTACTGCTGGTCGCTGCTCGACAACTTCGAGTGGGCCGAGGGCCACCACCAGCGCTTCGGCCTCGTGCACGTCGACTACGACACCCTCGAGCGCACCCGCAAGAAGTCGTTCCACTGGTACGCCGCACTGATCGCCGCGCAACCGCAGCACCTCTGACGCGGCTGGCTGGTCGCCGGGTGGTTGACTGCGCGCCATGGCCGACGAGCGTCCCGTCCCCGAGCGTCCCGTCCCCGACCGCCCCGGTGCGGAGGGGGGCGGCTTCTCGGGCGGCGCGGCGCGCGACAACCACGGCATGACCTGGGTCGCGCTGGTCCTGCTGCTCGTGATGGTGGTCGTGGTCGGGTGGCGGCTCTACGACTTCTGGGACAGCCGCCAGCCGCCGTCCGGCGTGCAGACGCAGCAGGCGACGGTCCTCGGCTTCGAGGATCTCGGCCCGAGCCGCGCCGGACAGAGGTCGACGGAGTACACCTCGGTCGTCTTCGAGCTGCCCGACGGTGAGCAGGCCTCCGCGCTCTACGAGCTGCGCCGCCTCGGCGACGTGGGGAAGGGCGACGAGATCACCGTCTACCAGCAGGGCGGGGAGTGGCGTACGACGGCCGAGCGGGCCTGGGGCTCGACGCTCGGGTGGGCCCTCGGACTGGTCGCGCTGCTCGCGATGGTCGTCGGCTGGTTCCGCGTGCGGTCGCGCGCGAAGCGGCGCGAGAGCCCTGCCTGACACGACCTCCCGCGTTTTGACGGCGACCGCTCCGGGTAGGAGGGGTGCCGGCACCGACCCCGACCGCGCCACTCGACGAAGGACCCCGACCGTGAGCTTCCAGGTGGACCCCGACGCGCTGACCGCGGCGTCGCGACTCGCGTCCAAGCAGCACGACCACATCAGCACGATCGACGACTACATCTCCTCCTCGTGCAGCAACTTCGGCGCCTTCTCCGGGGTGCTCAACCTCTTCCAGGGCAGCTACGAGTCGGCGGTGGCCACGGCCCACGACGGGCTGCGCGACTCCCGCGCGGTGGCCGACAAGGTGCGCGACGCGTTCCTCGACTCGCGCGACGACTACCTCGAGACCGACGAGGCGACCTACGACCGCTTCCGCGCGCTCGCGCCCGACCCGTCGAGCTTCCCGCCCTACGCCCCCGCCGGCAGCGGCAACGACACCCCGGGCGGCCCCCTGTCCGACGCCCCGCAGGACGGCCGCACGATCCCCGACCTCGAGGACAAGCACCCCGGCATCTCCGACGGCGCCTCCGCGGTGGGCGACAAGGTCAAGCCCGGCAACGACGTGGGCGACGTGCCGCCGTGGATGGACCCCACGAAGGCCGCCGGGGACCACGTCTCCGACGCGATCGAGCGCCGCACCGACGAGTACAAGTACTACCGCTCGCTCGGCTACTCCGACGCCGAGGCGCTGGCCTACGCCAAGACCGACGGCATCGACGGCCGCGCCGACACGATCAACCACGACCGGATCAACCGCACCGCCGAGGGCGCCTACCACCGTGAGTACGACCGGGCGATCGCCGAGGGCGCCAGCCCCCAGGACGCCCGCGAGCGCGCCAACGACGCCTACGCCGACTCCCGCTCGCGCGACTCCGCCGACCACGACCGGCGCCGCGACATCGGCGAGACGGTCTCGACCTACACCGACGTCTACGACGAGGGCAAGAAGGTCGTCGACAACGTCAACGACCTCGTCGACACCGTCGGCGAGATCGGTGACAACGCCGACGACCTCGACCGATACGACGACTACCAGTCCCAGCACGAGGACGACAGCGCACAGGAGTGGGCCGGCCGATGACGACGATCACCGAGCACGTCAACCCCGTCTCCGCGGTCTCCGGCGGCACCCCGCCGGGCACCCAGGGGCAGTACATCGAGGACAAGAAGGGCGAGTGCGGCCTGATCATCCCGCCGATCGACGGCATCGTCGACAAGATCACCGGCTGGAGCCTGCTCGAGGCGCTGTTCAAGCCGGTCGCCGGCGACTTCAACGCCGTGTCGTCGATGCAGCTCGCCTGGGGCAACGTCGGCAACGCCTGCGGCGCGGTCGGCCAGAACTACACCTCCCTGGGCCAGCAGCTCCCCGCCGTGTGGCAGGGCCCGGCCGGCAGCTCGGCCCGCTCGCGGATGGCCGACGTCGGTGAGATGCACGCCGACCAGCAGGAGGCCTCGGGCTACATCGCCGAGCAGCTCGGCCACGTCATCGAGGTCGGCAAGGCCACCCTCGACGTGCTGGTGATCGCGATCGACTTCATCGACGGCGTGATCCAGGAGCTCATCATCTCCGGCCTCGCCGGACCGATCGGCTGGCTCAAGGCCGGCGTCTCGGCGCCCGGCAAGGCGCGTCGCATCGTCGAGCTGATCCACGACGGGCTGCGCGCGATCGAGAAGCTCACCCAGGCGGCGCAGGCGCTGCTCAAGGTGCTGCGCTACGTCAACGCCGGCCTCGGCGGCGCCAACGCCGTGCTGTCCTCGATCAGCACCGCCCAGCACGCCGCCGCGGGCAACCGCACCGACGACTCCGCGACGCGAGGATTCTGATGGCCCTCTCCGACGACCCCGGCCTGCAGGCCGCCCTCCAGGACTCCCGCCGGCAGGCGCGCGAGGCGACCGCGTCGCTGCGCCAGCTCGCCGCCCACCTCGGCGCCGAGCGCGACAAGTTCCGCGCCGAGTCGGCCCGCCGCATCCAGGACCTGCAGGCGCAGGCCCGCCGCGGCGAGCTCGGCCCCGACCAGGAGCGCCTGCAGCGCCGGGTCGACGCGGGCGAGACGTCGTGGCGCGACATCGCCTCCGGCGTCGACGACGACCCGTCCGCCGAGGCCGCCCGGGTGCACCTCGGCACGAGCCTCAGCGCGCTGCGCGAGGAGCTCGAGCACGACGAGGCGTTCCAGGAGGCCGACGCGGCCGCGAAGGCCCAGCAGGGGCGGGCCACCCCCGAGGCCTGATCGGTGCCGGAGGCCACCGATAGGCTCCGCAACATGACCGAGCCCACCCGCCGCCGCGTCGTGTTCGTCGTCGGCTCGGGCCGCAGCGGCACGAGCACGATGGCCGGCACCTTGCGCACGCTCGGCCTGCACGTTCCGCAGCCCGAGGTGGTCGCCGACGCGACCAACCCCAAGGGCTTCGGCGAGCCGCGCTGGGTCGTCGACCTCCACACCGAGCTCCTCGCGCGCAGCAACGTGCAGGTCTCCGACGCCCGCCCGCGGGCCTGGCTCGACACCGGCACCACCAGCGGCGACCACGCCACCCGGGCCCGGGTCGCGGCCTGGCTGGAGGAGCAGCTGGCCGTCGGCGACGAGCTCGTCATCAAGGACCCCCGCGCCGCCTGGTTCCTCGGCCTGTGGCGCGCGGCCGCCGACCGGTGTGGCGCCACGTCGTCCTACGTGACGATGCTGCGGCCGGTGACGGAGGTCGTCGGCTCCAAGCAGACCTACTACGGCTCGATGGGGACCGGGCGCGGTGGCGCCGGAGCCGACCAGGGCGCGATCACCCGCACCGCGGCGTGGGTCAACATGATGCTCCACACCGAGCGCGCCACCCGCGGCCGGCAGCGCGCGTTCGTCCACTACGCCGACCTGCTCGACGACTGGACGCAGCCCGTGTTCGCCCTCGGTGAGGCCTTCGACCTCGCCGGGGTCAAGACGGCGATGGCCGTCGACATCGCCGAGGTGCACCGCTTCATCGACCCCTCGCTGCGCCGGGTGACGATGACCTGGGACGACATCCCCGTGCCCGACCGGCTGCGCGAGCTGGCCGACGAGACGTGGCAGGCGCTCGACGCGATCGCCTCCGACGACACTCCCGCCCATCAGGAGTGGTGCGACCAGCTGCGCATCGCCTACGCCGAGCAGTACGCCGAGGCGGAGGCGTTCGCCCACTCGACCGTCGTCGCCCAGCGGCGCGCGGCCGCCGCGGAGGCGCGGCGCGAGGCGGGCGGGCAGCCCGCGCGCAGCGCCGTCGACCGGGTGCCCCACGCCGTGCGCGCGATGGTGCCCCCCGCGGCCCGCGAGCGGCTGCGCAAGGCGATCGGCCGCGAGCGCCCGCAGGGGCCGGGGACGCGCTGATGCCCGACATCGCCTCCCTCGAGGGCGACCCGGCGTACGACGTCACGTGGCCGTGGACGTCCGGCGAGCCGTTGGCCCCGGGCCTGACGTGCGTGTTCCGGGTGCGCAACGAGGCGCGCAACCTGCCGTGGGTGCTGCCTCCGGTCTTCGACGCGGTGCAGCACGTGCTGCTGGTCGACAACGCCTCCGACGACGGCACCGCCGACGTCGCCCGCGAGGTGGCCGAGCGGTGCGGCGCGTCCGACCGGCTCACCGTGCTCGACTACCCCCACCGGGTGTCGCGCGCCGGCGGCGAGCACCTCGCGACGCCCGCCACCAGCGTCCACTCGCTCACCCACTTCTACAACTGGTGCTTCTCGCACGTCCGCACGGCCTACTCGATGAAGTGGGACGGCGACATGGTGCTCACCCCCGAGGGATCGGGCATCCTGCGCGACCTCGCGTGGCAGCTCGAGGCGACCCGCGCGATCGTCGCGATCCCGCGCCACCCGCTGACCGTCGTCGACGAGTCGACCGGCTGGCTCGACCTGTCGTTGCGCTTCCTCGAGCCGTGGGTCTACCCGACGGGGCCCGACACCACCTTCGTGAAGGCCTTCGACTGGGAGCTGCGCGAGCAGCCGCCGGGCATCGAGCGGATCGTGCTGCAGCAGGGCCTGGTCGTCGAGGTCAGGTGGCTCGACGCCGACGAGTACGCCCACTGGCGCCGCGACGGCGTCGACTTCACCAACACCCGGCTCTACCGCAAGCTGCGGGAGTTCGAGGTCGACGAGGCGATCCGCCACGGAGACCCCGAGGCGCTCGGCGGGCTGGTCAAGGTGACCGCACCGCCGGGCGTGCACATCATCGACCACGTCAGCCGTGACTGGCTGTGGCGTCAGCCCCGACCGCTCGTGCAGCACTCGCTGCCCGCCTCGCTCAAGGAGCGCGTGCGACCGTGAACCTCCCTGCCCAGCACCCCCTCCACGACCTCCGGCTCCCGGGCCCGACGCTGGTCGTGGTCGACGACTCCGACAGCCTGGCTCTCGACGCCCTGCAGGGCATCGAGGACGTGCCCGGCATCGAGCCCACGATCGTCGCGCTGTCCTCGCTCACCGGGCCGCGCAAGGGCTGGGGCTCGGTGCTCGTCGTCGCCGCCGACCGGGCCCGGTTGCGCCGGATGGCCAGCGCCGTGCCGGCGCTCGGGCAGTGCAAGGCCGTCGCCTGCTGGCTCACCGACGCCCCCACGCCGTGGGTGCTGATGCCGCGCCCGGAGTGGCCGCGGATGGTGCACCTGGCCGCGCGCGAGGCCGGTGACCGCGGCGTGCTGACGGTCGTCCGGTTCGCCGCCGGAGCCCGCGCCCAGCTCGTCGTGATGGAGATGGCCCGCCAGGCCGCCGGGCCGGGCGACGCCACGCACGGCGGCCTCGTCGTGGCCTATGCCGGCCGACCGGCGGCGCCCGGGCTCGACGCCCGCGCGGTGCTGCTCCCCGACGTGGCGGACGCCGGCGCCGCCGAGCGCGACGTGCCGCCCGACGTGGTGGTCGCCCGGCGTGGCACCACCTCCCAGCAGGGCGTCGCGGCGCACCACGTGATCGACCGCGCCCCGACGGTCGTCACCGACCCCGGGCCCGAGCCGGTCGACGAGCGGGTCTTCAACCCGATCGGCTTCCGCAAGGACTGGGACCACCCCGTCGTCGACCTGGCCCGGATCGGCCGCGGACCGGTGACCGAGGGAGTCGTGGCGGCCGCGCGGGCGTTCCAGGGCGTGCGCCTGCCCGCCGACACCCCCACCGCCGACCTGCTCGCGCTCGCGATCTCGGGCGTGCCGCTCGTGACCTCGGGCGTGGTCGACGTGGCACCGCCGCTGGCCGAGGCCCTCGACGCGGAGGTCGACCTCGACGACGCGCTGCGGCGCGAGGAGCACAGCCTCGCCGTGCGCCGCGCCGCCTTCGACCACCACTCCACGCTGGCCTGGCGCTCGGCGCTGGCCTCGCGGGCCGGCGTACGCCATGTCGGGCTGCAGCCGGTCAGCGCGCTGCTGGCCACCCGGCGCCCCGAGATGCTCGAGTTCGCGCTGCGCCAGGTCGCCCGGCAGCGCGGCGCCGACGTCGAGCTGGTGCTGGCCGCCCACGGCTTCGAGCCCGACCGCGAGGTGGTGCGGCGCGTGCTCGGCGACCGCCCGCACCAGGTGCTCGCGTTCGACCAGGCGGAGTTCTTCGGCGACGTCCTCACCGCCGCGGCGCGCGCCGCGTCGAGCGAGGTGCTGCTCAAGATCGACGACGACGACTGGTACTCACCCGACGCGGTGCACGACCTGCTCATGGCGCGGCGCTTCTCCGGCGCCGACGTGGTCGGGATGCCGTCGGAGTTCGTCTACCTCCACGCCACCGACCAGCGCGGCGACCTCACGGTGCGGCGCAACCACCCCTCGGAGATCTTCGCCCGCTTCGTCGCGGGCGGCACCCTGCTCCTCGACCGCGGCCTGCTCCACTCCCTCGGCGACTTCCGCCGGGTGCGCCGCTACGTCGACGCCCAGCTGCTCGCGGGCGTCGAGGCGGCGGGCGGGCGGATCTACCGCACGCACGGCCTCGGCTACGTCCTGCGCCGCACCGGCGCCGGACACACCTGGCAGCGCGACGACGAGGAGTTCCGCCGGCCTGACATCGTGGCGTCCGAGTGGCCGGGCTTCCAGCCGAGCCGGGCGCTGGAGGTCGACCCGGTCGACCGTCCCGACGGGGGGAGCTAGGACATGGCGCGGCAGCCGGTGGTGCGGCACAACGACTGGGGCTCGCTCACGCCCGCCACCCTCGGCGACTGGGAGCCGACGCTGTCGGTGAGCGTCGTCGTCCCGACCTTCAACTACCAGCGCACCCTGCCCTACGTCCTCGCGGCGCTGGCCGCGCAGTCCTACCCCGACCACCTGCTCGAGGTGCTCGTCGTCGACGACCAGAGCTCGCCGCCGCAGGAGCTGCCCGAGGTGCGCCCCGAGCGCACCCGGCTGATCCGCGTCGAGGAGGGCTGGGGCCGCGCCAACGCCTGCCACCTCGGTGCGCTCGCCGCCGAGGGCGACGTCCTGCACTGGTACGACGCCGACATGCTCGCGCACCGCGAGGAGGTCGAGGCGCACGCCCGCTGGCACCACCTCGTCGACTACGCCGTGCCGGGCGGGCACAAGCTCTTCGTCGACCCCGCCTCCCTCTTCGACCTCGACCCCGCCGTCGTGCGCGACCGGGTCGCGGCCGGCGGGGCGGGCGAGCTGTTCCCCGGCCAGGAGCACGAGCCGCACCAGTGGGTCGAGGACTACTGGGCCAAGACCGACGACCTGCGCACCGCCGGCCCGCGTGCCCAGCGCTACCACATCGGCATGACCGGCTCGGTCAGCAAGGCGCTCTACCTCGACTCGGCCGGCTTCGACCGCACGCTGCGCCTCGGCGAGGACATGCACCTCGGTCACTCGCTCGCCCAGGCGGGCGGCGTCTTCGTGGTCGACCGCCAGGCGCGCAGCTGGCACCTCGGCCGCTCGCAGGTGCTCCGCCGGGCCGAGCAGGTCAACCGCTTCAACGACCCCTACCTCGCCGACCTCGTCCCGACGATGCGCCCCAAGCGCAACCGGCGCGGCCGCGCCTACCAGGTGCCCTACCTCGAGGTCGTCCTCGAGGCCGGGCCCGCCGACGAGACGATCCACCTCGTCGACTCGCTGCTCGACGGCGACGTGCCCGACCTGCGCATCACCCTCGTCGGGCCGTGGGGATCGGTCCACGACGAGCGCGTGCAGCCCGTCGAGGACCCGGTGCTCGAGACCCGGCTGGTGCACCGCTCCTACCTCCACGAGCCGCGGGTGCGGCTGGTCGAGCAGCGGCCCACCGGCTCCGACGCCGAGTTCGTGCTGACCCTGCCCGACGTCTCGCACGCCCCGCTGCCGGCGACGCTGTCGGCCCTGCTCGACGACCTCGAGCGCACCCACCACGGCGCCCGCGTGCTGGCGTACGACACCGGCGCGGCCGCGCGCCTGGAGCGCACGTCGGCGCTGGCGCGGGTGGCGCGCCTGGTCGACGAGGGCGACGACGCCGAGGCGCTGCTCGACGAGTCGTTCGGCGTGAAGACCTATCCCGCCACGTCGGTGGGCTGGGTGCCGGTCGCCGACCGCGTGGTCGAGCGCTTCGTGCTCGGCGCGCGCCCGCCGATGGACCCCGACAAGTCGGAGCACCGGCTGCGCAAGGCGCTGCGCCGCGCCGCGGACGCCTCCGCTGCGGCCGGGCAGGACGGCCCGGGCCGGCCGGCCGAGCCGGCGCCGGGCGAGACGCCGGACGCCGAGGCCGACCACCACCGCCGGGGCATCTTCGGCCGCCGCCGCTGATGGTTCATCACGGTATGTCGGTGAACCCGCACTTCCCACGGTGAGCTCGTCGAGGGAGGCGCCGGTTGGTCTGCATACCGTGATGAACCGTCAGTCGCCGCCGAACAGGTCGCGGGTGTAGACCCGGTCGGCCACGTCGCGCAGCTCCTCGACCATCCGGTTGGCGACGATGAGGTCGACGCGCTCCTTGAAGCCGGCGAGGTCGCTGGTGACCTCCGAGCCGAACCACGAGTCGACGCCGAGCTCGGGCTCGTAGACGATCACCTCGACGCCCTTGGCCTTGAGCCGCTTCATGATCCCCTGCACCGACGACTCGCGGAAGTTGTCGGAGCCCGCCTTCATGATGAGCCGGTGGATGCCCACGACGCGGGGCGCGCGGTCGAGGATGTCGAAGGCGATGAAGTCCTTGCGGGTGGTGTTGGCCTCGACGATGGCCGAGATCAGCGTCTGCGGCACGTCGGAGTAGTTGGCCAGCAGCTGCTTGGTGTCCTTGGGCAGGCAGTAGCCGCCGTAGCCGAACGACGGGTTGTTGTAGTGGGTGCCGATCCGCGGGTCGAGGCCCACCCCGTCGATGATCTGCCGGCTGTCGAGCCCGTGCGAGAGCGCGAAGGAGTCGAGCTCGTTGAAGTAGGCCACCCGCATCGCGAGGTAGGTGTTGGCGAAGAGCTTGATCGCCTCGGCCTCGGTGGGCTCGGTGAACAGGACCGGCACGTCGTCGGCGTCGGCGCCCTTGACCAGCAGCTCGGCGAACGCGCGCGCCCGCGCGGAGTCCTCGCCCACGACGATGCGCGCGGGGTGGAGGTTGTCGTGCAGGGCTCGCCCCTCGCGCAGGAACTCGGGGGAGAAGATGACGTCGGCGATGCCCAGCCGGGTGCGTACGTCCTCGATGTAGCCCACCGGCACGGTGGACTTCACGACCATAGTGGCACCGGGCGCGATGCGGTGCACGTCGCGCATGACGGCCTCGATCGAGGTGGTGTCGAAGTAGTTGGTCACCGGGTCGTAGTTGGTGGGCGTCGCGATGACCACGAAGTCGGCGCCGGTGTGGGCCTCCTCGGCGTCGGTGGTGAAGGTGACGTCGAGGTCCTCCTCGGCCAGGAAGCGGGAGATGTCGTCGTCGTGGATCGGGCTCTCGCCCCGGCGCAGCCGCTCGACGCGCGAGGCGTCGAGGTCGAGGCCGACGACGGTGTTGTGCCGGGCGAGCAGCACGGCCATGGACAGGCCGACGTAGCCGAGGCCCGCGACGGAGATCTTCGTGGTCACGCGAGCAGTCTGCCGCACGCCGGCGACGGGAGCGTGACGACGAGGGCGCGATCGCCCGTCATGGGTAGCGGGGCCGGGTCATCCGGCGATCGGGGTCAGGTCGGACGGCAGGACCGCGGGCACGCCCCGAGCGTGGCGGGGCCGTAGCGTGGTGTCGCCCGTGCAGGCCGGGTCGTCGAGCTCGGGGAGCTCCACGACGCGGGTCGGGTCGGGCCCCCCGGTGACCGGGAGCGTCACCCGCAGGTCCGTGCCGCCGGCGCCGAGCCGGGCGGTGAGCACGGCGGGCCCGGCGTCGAGCTCGCGGACGAACGTCGCGAGGGTGGCTCCACCCCCGCCGCAGGCGGCGTAGGTGAGCCGCCACCCGGGAAGCCGCCCCGCCAGCTCGGCGAGCGTCGTCACGTCGGCCGTGGTCTCGGCGGCGGGTGCGCGGCGCCGGTTGACGCCCTCCTCCAGGCTCACCGACGCCACCCGCAGCCCGAGGTCGGCGAGCCCGGGGTCGGCGGCGGCCTGCTCGAGCAATGCGTCGACCCCGTCGGGGTCGTCGGCCTCCCACGCCGCGTCGGCGTCGGTCGCGCCCGCGTCGCCGATCGGGGCCGAGGCCAGGGGCGGCGCCTCGAACGGGGGCGACTCGGCGTCGAGGCACGTGCGCTCGACCGGGTCGGGCACCGCCCACGCGGTGTCGAGGTGGTGCCGGCCGACGACCTGCACCGCGGCGCTCGCGCCGTCGCCGTCGGGCGCCACGACCAGCTGGGCCACGGCGTCCTGCGTCGGCGCCACGAGCGCGACCCGGACGGCGTCGTCGCACGTGCTCGACGTGGGCGCCCAGCCCGCGGACCGGGCGACCCGCAGCTCGGCCCGGGCGGCGCGCTCGACGCCGGCGGCGTAGGGCGTCGTGCGCTGTGCGACGACCCGGTCGACCTGACCCCTGCTGCCGAGCGCCGGGCCGGCCATTGTCGCGGAGGTGGGCGCGACCCACGGGTCGGACCACACCGCGACCGCCGCGTCGACGTCACTGGCGTCGGAGACGATGCCCGCGTCGTCGGAGCAGCCGGCGAGCACCGCCGCCGTCACGACGGCGACGGCGCTCAGGACGGCGTGACGGCGAACCACGGCTCGTCCCACCCGGAGACACCGAGGTCGCCCCTGGTGAAGTCGTCGCGCGAGACCGTCTGCTCGCGTCCCGTCGCGGGGTCGTAGATCCTCAGCGAGTCGCCGTCGCCGCCGGTGACGAGGACGACGTGGCCGGGCCGGGTGGTGTCGCCGACGTAGAGGGGCACGTGGTGGCCGTCCTCGACCGAGTCGGCGATGTGGTCGTAGGTCGCGCCGCGGTCGCCCGGGGCCACCGTCTGCACCTCGTAGTCGCGCCCCGGCGCGCCGCTGCCGTCCTGCGCGGACATCTCGTTGGCGAGCGCCCATGGCTGGGTGCCGGCGGCCTCCGGCCACGGGAACTGGAGCTCGCCGTCACGGTCGCGGACGGCGTTGGTGCGCTCGTGCATCGCGAGCGACTCGTCGGCGAAGCGCTGCTCGGGGGTGCGCGGGTCGGTGACACCGGTCGCCGCGTCGTAGCCGGTCTCGATCCACAGCGCGTAGGCCGGGTCGTTGAGCATCCGCGACATCACCAGGCTCGAGGAGCCGCAGGTCGTCTGGTCGGGCTGGGAGTAGGAGCCGTCGGTCGGCGGGTCGAGGCCGTCGAGCTGGGCGGGGCTCATCGTGTGGAGCTTGGCGAGGTAGTTGGCCAGGGCGGCGCCGGTCAGCCCCGAGGCGACCCCGGCGAGGATCCACGCGCGCTCCTGGTCGCTGCGGGCGCCGGCGAGGGCGTCGCGCACCGCCTGCTGCTGCGCGGGGGTCAGCTGGTCGAACGCCTCGTCGTAGGCGGCCAGGGCGGAGCCCGACAGCGGCCCCTCCTCGTCCTCCCAGGCGTTGACCAGCGACACCGCGCTGATGCCCCGGGGCAGCGAGTCGGGCAGGTCGATCTCGTCCATCGCCCGGCGGATCGCGGCGCGAGCCACCCGCACGGCGTCGCGGGCGTCGGCGTAGGAGCCGATCGCCTCCCGCACGGCGTGGACGACCCCCGCGACCACGCCGCGGAGGTGGTCGACGAGCTCCCACGGCATCAGGTCGCCCCACGAGAGCTCGAGGTTGTTGCGCAGCATGTCGTCGGCCCGGGCGTGCCGCTCGCGCGCGTCGGCCATCGCGTCGGCGAGGGTCTCGAGCGCGGTCACGACGCCGGTCGCGGCGGGAGGGACGGTCGCCGTACGCGTGCCCAGGCGCCGCATCGAGGTGCGGAAGGCGTCGCCCGACGTGCCGCGCCACACGGTCGCGTCGATGCGCTCGCGGCAGGTGTCGAGCTCGCCGCACCCGCGCTCGACGACGCCGGCGATGCGCCGCCACGCGGCCGCCGCGGCCGTCAGGTCGCGGGGGTCGGGGGCGGGCGGGTCGGTGGCGATCTCCACGGCCGTCGCTACGGCGTCGACGATCGTCTGGGCGGCGTCCCACGGCGGCCAGAGGTCGATGTCCTCGACGACCGCCAGGACGCCCCTCAGCCGGGAGACGGTGTCATCGAGCAAGCCCATGGAACTCTCCCGCCGAGCTGCCGTCGGTCGCCTCGAAGTCGGCGATGCACTGCTCGGTGCCGGTGCGGTGCTCGTCGATCACGCCTCGCACGACGCGCAGCACGCCTTGCATGTCGCCGGCCGCGTCGGCCAGGGCGTCGGCCAGGTCTCCGAGGGCGTGACCGGCGGCCTCGCCCGTGTGGTCGAGGCCGTCCTGGACCTCGGCGCGTGCGTTGTCGCCGTAGTGCCATCCGGCGCGGACCGCCGCGGGGTCGAGCTCGATGGTCATGGTGCCTCCCTGTCAGGAGGATTCCCCTCCCGGTGGCGATCAAACAAGGCGGTCGGCGGCTGTGCAGTCGGCGTCGGCGGCGACGGCTTGGCCGGGGCTGGCAGGGTGGAGGCATGGGAATGGCGAAGAAGCTCGCGACGCTCGGCATCGCGAAGAAGGTCTACGACGAGGCGCGCAAGCCCCACAACCAGGCCAAGATCCGCTCGGCCGTGCAGAAGGTCCAGGAACGCCGCGGCGGCAAGCGGTCCTGAGCCCGCCGGGCCGCGGCCGCGCAGGCCTGTCCCGGGCGCAGGCCGGGCCGGGCCGGTTGCCACGCCCGCCCGGTGGGCGTAGGACTGGTGCATGACCACCACACCCGTCGAGCCCGACGCCGACCCCGAGGTCGTGCCGTCCGGCGACCCCTCCGTCAACCCGATCGACCCGGGGGAGGTGCCCGACTCGCCCATCCCCGAGACCCGCCCCGACGGGGAGCAGTAGCGCCGCACCCCCGGCTGCCTATGCTCGCGGCATGACGATCCAGCAGCCCACCGCCCTCACCCACGCCGCGATGCTCGGCCTCGGCGTGCACCGGCCCCAGCGGCTGGTGACCAACGACGAGATCTGCGAGGTCCTCGACTCCTCCGACGAGTGGATCCAGACCCGCTCCGGCATCCGGACCCGCCGCTTCGCCGGCGCCGACGAGACGCTCATCGGCATGTCGATCTCGGCGGCGGAGAAGGCGCTGGCCGCGGCCGGGATCGCCGCCGACCAGGTCGGCTGCGTCATCGTCGCCACGTCGACGCACCCCGAGCACACCCCCGCCTCCGCGCCGCAGGTCGCCAGCGCGCTCGGCATCACGGCCGCCGCGTTCGACATCTCCGCCGGGTGCGCGGGCTTCTGCCACGCGCTCAACCTGGCCGCGTCGATGGTGCGCGCCGGCGCGGAGAGCCACGTGCTGGTGATCGGGGTGGAGCAGCTGAGCCGCTTCATGGACCCCGCCGACCGGGGCACCGCGTTCATCTTCGCCGACGGCGCGGGCGCGGTCGTGGTGGGTCCGTCGGAGACGGCGGGGATCGGCCCGACCGCCTGGGGTTCCGACGGCTCGCAGGCGCACGTCATCACCCAGACGCCCAGCTGCCTCGGCGGACACTCCGACCGCGAGCACCCGGTGGTGCAGATGGAGGGCACCGCGGTCTTCCGCTGGGCGCCGTTCGCGATGGCGAAGGTCGCCCACGAGGCGCTCGACCTGGCCGGCATCCCGGTCGAGGAGCTCGACGCCTTCATCCCGCACCAGGCCAACCTGCGGATCACCCAGACCCTCGCCAAGAACATCCGGCTGCCCGAGCACGTCGCGATCGCCACCGACGTCGTCGACTCCGGCAACACCTCGGCCGCGTCGGTGCCGCTGGCCATGGAGGCGATGCTGCGCCGGGACGAGGCCGCGGCCGGCGACACCGCGCTGCTCATCGCGTTCGGCGCCGGGCTCAGCTATGCCGGACAGGTCGTGACCCTCCCGCCGCTCGGCGGGTGAGCCGGCCCCGTCCCGCACGGGGGCGACCGGCGGGCTAGGTTCGCGTCCATGGCTCACCACTGGATCGCCACCCGCCCCGGCGGGCTCGACGTCTTCTCCTTCGAGGCCTACGACGTGCCCGCGCCCCCGCGCGGTGAGGTCACGATCGCGGTCCGCGCGGCCGGGATGAACCCGGCCGACACCAAGCACGTCGCCAGCGGGTCGGGCGACTTCCCCCGGGCCGTCGGCTACGAGGTCGCCGGGGTGGTCAGCGCCGTCGGGCCCGACACCGACATCGCCACGGGACCTGTGGCGGTGGGCGACGAGGTGCTCGCCTTCCGGATCAGCGGTGGCTGGGCGAGCGAGGTCACGGTCCCGGCACAGGACGTGTTCGCCAAGCCCGCAGCGCTGTCGTTCCCCGAGGCGGCCAACCTCCTGCTCGCGGGCACGACGGCCGCCGAGATGCTCCACGTCACCGGCGTGGCCGCGGGCGAGACGATCCTGGTGCACGGTGCCTCCGGGGCGGTCGGCGTGAGCGTGCTGCAGCAGGCGGCGCGCCTCGGCGCCCGTGTGATCGGCACGGCCAGCCCGGCGCGCCACGACGTCGTCGCCGGCTTCGGCGGGGTGCCCGTGGGCTACGGCGACGGCCTCGAGCAGCGGGTGCGCGACGCCGCGCCCGACGGGATCGCCGCCGCGCTCGACTGCGTCGGCACCGACGAGGCGATCGACACCTCGCTCGCGCTGGTCGCCGACCGTCGTCGCGTCGTCTCCATCGCCGCACCCGGTCGCGCGAAGCAGGAAGGCATCATCGCCATCGCCGGCGCGCTGCCGGCCAGCAAGGCCTTCCGCGCCTCGGTGCGCGCCGACCTCGTCGACCTCGCCGGCGCCGGTGGGCTCGTCGTCCCCGTCGCGCGCACCTTTCCGCTCGCCGACGCGCTCGAGGCAGCCGAGCTGCTGATGGCCGGGCACCCGGGCGGGAAGCTCGCGCTCGAGCCGTGAGCGTCGAGACGGCTCAGGCGCCGGGGCCCGGCCCCTCGGCGAGGAGCCGCCGTTGGTCGACCAGCTCCCGGGTCGCGCCGAGCGCCTCCGAGACCTCCCAGGCGACCTGGGCGGCCCGCGCTCCGAGCTGGCCGGTGCGCGCGCCGTCCATCCGGACCGTCGGCACGGAGAGGCCGAGTGCGCCGACCACCGAGCCGGTGTGGTCGAAGACGGGCGCGGCGACGGCGCGGATGCCCGGGGTGCGCTCGGCGTCGGACCCCGCCCAGCCGCGTCCGCGGGCGACCGCGAGCTCGGCTGCGAGCTCCACCGGGTCGGTCACCGTCTTGTCGGTCACCGGCTCGATGCCGCGTGCGAGGGCCGCCTGCTGCCGCGCCCACGGCAGCATGCACAGCATCGCCTTGCCGGGCGCTCCGTGGGTCAGCGCGATGGGGACCCCGAGGTCGGTGTAGTGACGCCGCAGCTCCTGGCGTGACTCGACCTGGTCGACCACCGTGCGCTCGTACGTCGCGAGCAGCTCGTGCAGGCCGACGGTCTCGTCGACCTCGTCGCGCAGGGCCACCATGTAAGGGCGGGCCGCCTCGCGCAGGCCGGACGGGACGGCGCCCGAGCGCCCGAGCTGCACCAGCAGCGGACCCGGCCGGTAGCGCTTGTCGGGGCCCTGCTTGAGGAGCCGGTTGACGGTCATCGAGCCGAGCAGCCGGTGGGCGGTGCTGGTCGACAGACCGGTCAGCCGGGCGATGTCGGTGATCCCGAGGGCGGCGTGGTGGGCGTCGAAGCACCGCAGGATCGCGACGGCTCGGTCGATCGACTGGACGCTGCTGCGCTCGGTCGGGCGCTCGGTCGGGCGCTCGGTCATGGTGTCGTCCCTCGGTCCACGGAGTCAGTGTGCCGGAGTCCGGCGTTTCCCTTGACGACCCATGTGGCGTGTGCCACAGTTCCCACATGACGGCAAGCAATCCCACGATACGGGAAAACTCCTCACGGCGTCCACTCGAGGGCTTCCGGGTCCTCGACCTGACCCGCTTCCTCTCCGGCCCCTACTGCACGATGGTGCTGGCCGAGCTGGGCGCCGACGTGATCAAGGTGGAGCAGCCGCACACCGGTGACGACTCGCGGCGCATGGCGCCGAAGGTCGACGGCGAGAGCTACCCGTTCGCGATGCCCAACCGCAGCAAGCGGTCGGTGTCGCTGGACCTCAAGACCGACAAGGGCCGGGAGCTGTTCCTCGCGATGGCCGAGACGGCCGACCTGGTGATCGAGAACTTCCGACCGGGGGTCGCCGACCGGCTCGGCATCGGCTACGACGGCGTGAAGGCCGTCCGCGACGACATCCTCTACTGCTCCATCAGCGGGTTCGGCCAGACCGGTCCCTACCGCGAGCGCCCCGGCTTCGACATCATGGCGCAGGGCATGGTCGGCTTCCTCCGGATGACCGGTGAGCCGGGCGGGCGACCCGCCAAGGTCGGCATCGCGGTCAACGACATCGCCGCCGGCGCCACGGCGATCTACTCGATCCTGGCCGCCCAGATGCAGCGGATGACCACCGGTCAGGGCCAGTACATGGACATCTCGCTCGTCGACGCGGGGCTCGCCTGGGCCGTGTGGGAGTCCGGCGCCTACTTCGGCGCCGGCGAGGTGCCGCAGCCGACGGGCACCCGGCACCGCCGGTCCACTCCCTACCAGGCCTACCGCACCAGCGACGGCTACGTGACCATCGGTGCCGCCAACGATCGGCTGTGGCTGAGGCTCCTCGGCGCCCTCGACCGCCCCGAGTGGGAGAACGACCCGCGCTTCCTCACGCTGCCCGACCGGATGGCCCACATCGACGAGCTCGAGGCCGAGATCGAGGCGATCACGATCACGCGCACCACCGACGAGTGGATCAAGGCCATCGACGCCGTCGGCGTCCCCTGCGGCCCGGTGCTCACCTTCGACGAGACCCTCGACGACCCGCACGTCCAGGCCCGCGGCATGATCGCCGAGCTCCACCACCCGGTCATCGGCGAGATGCGGACGATCGCCCCGCCGACCAAGTTCTCCGCGATGGACTACTCCGTGCGCGGACCCGCGCCGTGGCTGGGCCAGCACACCGCCGACCTGCTGCGCGAGATCGGCGAGAGCGAGGACTCGATCGCCGCCCTGTTCGCCGACGAGGTCGTCTTCGACGCCCGACCCGACCTGCACGACCGACTCGAGGGAGAAGCCTGAGCATGTCCGACCACATCCTGGTGGAGCGTCGCGACGCGATCGCGACCGTCGTCCTGAACCGTCCCGAGAGCCACAACGCGATCAACGTCGCGATGTACCGCGACCTGCCCGACGTCGTCCGCGACCTCGACGCCGACCCGAGCGTCAAGGTGATCGTGATGCGCGGCGCCGGCACCCGGTCCTTCGCCTCCGGCGCCGACATCACCGAGTTCGAGGCCGAGCGCAGCGACGCGGTGAAGGCGAAGGCCTACAACGTGAAGGTCGCCGCGGCCGAGCACGCGATCGAGGGGCTCACCAAGCCCTCGATCGCGATGATCCACGGCTACTGCATCGGCGGCGGCGCCGGCCTCGCCCTGGCCTGCGACATCCGGTTCGCCGACCGGGCGGCGAAGTTCGCCGTGACCCCGGCCAAGCTCGGTCTGGTCTACAGCCTCGAGTCGACCAAGCGGATGGTCGACCTCGTCGGCCCCGCGCGCACCAAGTGGATCCTCTTCAGCGGCCTGCAGGTGCCCGCGGCCCGCGCCTACGAGCTCGGCCTCTTCGACGAGGTGGTCGACACCGAGGACCTCGAGGAGCTGACCTACGGCTTCGCCGAGACGGTGTGCAGCCGGGCCCAGTTCAGCGTCCGAGCCGGGAAGGTGATGGCCGACAAGGTCGTGGCCGGGCAGGTCCGCGACGACGAGGCCACCCTCGACCTGCGCAACTCCTCCTTCGACACCGAGGACTTCGCCGAGGGCGTCCGGGCGTTCATGGCCAAGCGTCCGCCCAGCTTCACCTGGTCCTGACATGACGACCACAGCGACCGGACGCGCCGTGCCGCGCGTCGACCCCGACGAGGTGTCGGCCCTGGCGCGCGAGGCGGCGTCCGATCCGGCCTGGGAGTTCGGCTCCTTCTTCCTCAGCCGGTTCCTGCAGCTCGAGATCTCCTATGACGAGCCGGAGCAGACCTGCACCGTCGTCCTTCCGTACGGCCCTCACCTGTGCAACCCGCAGGGCTCGGTGCACGGCGGTGTCATCACCACGGCCCTCGACATCTCGATGGGCCACCTCTGCAAGAAGTTCCTGTCACCGGCGGTGACGATCGAGATGCAGATGCGCTTCTTCCGTCCCCTCACCGGGACGGGCACCTGCACCGGCCGCCTGATCCGCTCGGGTCGCCGCATCGTGCACCTCGAGTCGCGGATGACCGACGACCAGGGACGACTCACCGCTCTCGGAACCGGGTCGTGGCACCGCCTCGACGCGGTGTGACCCACGCACCGACCACTCTCGACCCGGCACGGCAGCGCCGTGCCCCGCAACCAGGAGGAACCATGAAGCACAAGAGGATCGCAGTCGCTTCAGCGGCGGCGCTGATGCTCACCCTGAGCGCCTGTGGTGGCGACTCGGACGGTGGGTCGGGCGGGGCGTACCCGTCGGAGGACATGGACTGGACGATCGCGTTCGGCCCGGGCGGCGGCAACGACCTCATGGCGCGCACGATGGTCGACATCCTGCAGCGCCAGGACCTCTACCCCGAGAACATCCGCGTCGAGAACCGCGACGGCGGATCGGGCGCCACCGGGTGGGGCTACCTGCTCAACCAGTCCGGCGAGGGCTACGGCATCTCGACGACCTCGGGATCGTTCATCACCACGCCCCTGCAGGCCGACACCGGCTGGGAGCCGACCGACTTCACCCCGGTGGGCCTGCTCGCCGCCGACAACGCGCTGCTCATCGCGTCCGGCAAGGCCGACTTCCAGAGCTACGAGGAGTGGGTCGACTACGCCACCGAGAAGGGCAAGGTCGTGGTCGGCGGGATCGGCACGGTCAACGTCGACTACATCATCCAGCAGATGATCGCCGACGCCGAGGGCTACGAGATCGACTACGTGCCCTACAACGAGGAGGGCCAGATGCAGACCTCGCTGCTCTCCGGTGCCATCGACACGATGATCTCCAACCCCGGCTCGATCATGGGCCAGATCGAGGCCGGCCAGGTGACGCCGCTGCTCTTCACCGGACCCGAGCGCCTCGAGGCGCTGCCCGACGTGCCCACCGGCGAGGAGAACGACATCTCCGACATCCCGTCGATGCCGCGCGGCCTGATCCTGCCCCCCGAGGCCCCGCAGGAGGCGCAGGACTGGTGGATCGAGACGATGCAGGAGGTCGTCGAGACCCCCGAGTGGCAGGAGTACCTCGACGAGAACTACCTGCTCGAGGACGAGCGCTGGGGCGAGGACTTCACCACCTACCTCGACGACACGCAGACCGCGTTCGAGGAGCGACTCACCGACCTCGGTGCGCTGTGACGCTCGCTGACGCAGCCACGCCCGCGGCCCGGCCCCAGGGCCGGGCCGCGGGGTGGGTCCGGCCCAAGACCGTCTTCCTGGCGGGCGTGCTGGTCGTGCTCGCGGTCTACACCGAGATGGCCTTCGGCCTCGACTGGCGCACCCAGGCCGGCCGGATCGGTCCGGGGTTCTTCCCGCGGATCGTCGGCGTCGGTGGCCTGCTGATCACGCTGTGGGCCCTGGTCACCGCCATCCGCACCCCGGAGGACGACGAGGTGGTGGCCCTCGAGGACGAGGTCGGTGACGCCGACCTCGGCAAGCACCCGCGACTGCTCGCGATCATGGTGCTCGCCGCCGCCGCCCTCGTCGCCACGCTGCTGTGGCTCGGCACCATCATCTCGTGCGCGCTCTTCCTCGGCGTCATGTTGAGCCTGCTCAACCGCGGGCACCACGTGACCAACGCGGTCGTCGCCATCTGCCTGCCGCTCGTGATGTACATCCTTCTCCAGACCCTCCTGAACGCCGGGCTGCCCGAGGGCATCCTGCCGCGCTTCTGACGACCGGAACCCCGACATGGACATCTTCGACAACCTGGCCAACGGCATCGTCGCCGTCGCCACCCCGATGAACCTGCTGCTGCTGTTCGCAGGCGTCATGCTCGGCATGATCGTGGGGGTGATGCCGGGCCTCGGCCCCTCGGCCGGACTTGCGATCCTGCTCCCGCTCACCTTCACGCTGGACCCGACGGGCGCGGTGGTGATGCTGGCGGCGGTCTACTACGGCGCGATGTACGGCGGCACGATCACCTCGGTGCTGATCAACACCCCGGGCGAGTCGGCGACGGTCGCCAGCACCTTCGACGGCTATCCGCTCGCCAAGCAGGGCAGAGCCGGACCGGCGCTGGTGATGGCCGCCATCGGCTCGTTCGTCGCCGGCACCGTCGGCGCCGTGCTCATCAGCATCGCCTCGCCGGCCACCGCTTCGCTCGCGGCCACCTTCGGCCCGCCCGAGCTCTTCCTCGTCGTCGTCCTCGGCCTGCTCACGCTGATCGTCATCATCGGCGGCAACCGGCTCCTGGGCGCCCTGTCGGCGCTGATCGGCTTCGGCATCGCCACCGTCGGCATCGACATCGGCACGGGTCAGCAGCGCTACACGTTCGGCTCGGTCGAGCTGATCAACGGCATCGACTTCATCCCCGTCGCCATCGGCCTCTTCGGCGTCGGCGAGATCCTGCACACGCTGTGGCGCGGCGGCCACCTCGAGAAGCTCGCCTACTTCAACGTCTCTGCCCGCTCACGGGGCTTCTGGCCCACCAGGACCGACCTGCGCGAGTCGGCCGGGCCGATCACCCGAGGATCGTTCCTCGGCTTCTTCGTCGGCGCCACGCCCGGTGCCGGCGCCACGGTCGCCTCGCTCATGTCCTACAACCTGGAGAAGTCGGTCTCCAAGACGCCCGAGAAGTTCGGCAAGGGCGCGATGGCCGGCCTCACCGGCCCTGAAGCGGCCAACAACGCCGCCTCCTCGGGCGCGATGGTGCCGCTGCTGACGCTCGGCATCCCGGGCTCCGCGTCGACCGCGGTGCTGATCGGCGGCTTCATGATGTGGGGGCTCCAGCCGGGGCCGCTGCTGATGACGCAGAACCCCGAGTTCGCGTGGGGCCTCATCGCCAGCATGTTCCTCGGCAACATCATGCTGCTGCTGGTCAACGTGTTCTGCATCCCGGCATTCGCCAGCATCGCCCGGGTCCCGTTCCGGGTCCTCGGCCCGACGATCATCGTGATCTGCGTCCTCGGCACCTTCACGGTCAACGGCTCGATCGTCGAGGTGGCGATCATGCTCGCCTGCGGCGTGCTCGGCTTCTTCATGCGCCGCTTCGGGCTCTCCCCAGCCGCCATGGTCATCGCGCTCGTGCTCGGCCCCATGGCGGAGGAGTCGCTGCGCCAGACCATGATCATCTCGGGCGGCACCTTCGGGATCTTCTGGGACCGCACCACCTCCCAGGTCCTGATCGCGCTGATCGTCCTGCTCCTGGTCCTCCCGCTCGTCACCCGGCTCATCAAGCGGGCCGCAGCCCGCATCATCGCGCGCCTCGGCGCCATGCGGCGCCGTCACGCCCGCGGCGGCACCCCGGTCCCGCCGCCCGAGGACCTTCCCGGCCCGTCCGGTGACGCGCCCACGGACGGCTCCACGGACGACGGTGACCGTGGGCCCACGCCCGAACGCGTGGACTCCCGTTGATCGCCAGCATCCTCGCCACGTCGGCGGCGGCCCTGGTCGGCGCGGGCGTCGCCACCGCGCTCAAGCTCCCGGCGGCGCCGCTGCTGGGGGCGATGATCGGGGTCGCGGCCCTCTCGCTGTCGAGCGAGCTGAGCTGGCAGGCGCCGGGCGGGGCCAAGTGGGTGGTCTACGTCGCGATCGGTGCGCTGCTCGGGCAGTCCGTGACCCGCGAGTCGCTCGTGGCGCTCCGCTCCGCGGCGGTGCCCATCGTCATCACCGTCGTGCTGTTCCTCCTCTTCGGGCTGGCCCTCGCCTGGGGACTGTGGAGGTTCACCGACTTCGACGTGCACACCGCACTTCTCTCCACGGCACCGGGCGGCATCGCCCAGATGGGAGCGTTGTCGGCCGAGGCCAACGCCAACGTCCCCGTCGTGCTGTCGATCCACGTCCTGAGGATCACGTCGGTCATCGTGCTGATGAGCCTCGGACTCAAGCTGATGGGAGGACGATCATGAACCCGTCCGGACACCACCACCGCTCGCTCGACGGCGTACGCGTCGTCGACCTGAGCCGCGCGCTCGCCGGTCCCTACGCCACGATGATGCTGGCCGACGTGGGCGCCGACGTGCTCAAGGTCGAGCCGCCGTCGGGCGACGACAGCCGCGGCTGGCTCCCCTTCGCGCCGCCCGGCCCCGACGCCGCGCCGGACACCACCGAGGAGTCGGCCTACTTCCTCTCCGCCAACCGCGGCAAGCGCTCGGTGCGCCTCGATCTCAAGTCGCCGGAGGGCGCCCAACGCCTCCGCGACCTGTGCGCCGACGCCGACGTCCTGGTCGAGAACTACCGCCCGGGCCTGCTCGCCAGGCTCGGCCTCGACCCCGCCTCGCTGCGCGAGGCCAACCCGCGACTCGTGACGCTCTCCATCACCGGCTTCGGGTCGGGCGGCCCCGACGGCGACCGCCCGGGCTTCGACCAGATCGTGCAGGCCGAGGCCGGGCTGATGAGCCTGACCGGCGAGGCCGACGGCGACCCCACCCGCGTCGGGCTGCCGATCGCCGACATCCTGGCCGGCATGTTCGGCGCCTTCGGCGTGATGTCGGCCCTGCGCGAGCGCGAGGCGACCGGCGTCGGCCGGGCCGTCGAGACGAGCCTGCTCGCGGCCGTCGCCTCGGTCCACGCCTTCCACGGCTCCGGCTGGCTCAACGGCGCCCGGGTGCCGGCCCGCACCGGCAACCGGCATCCCTCGATCGCGCCCTACGGCACCTTCCGGTGCGCTGACGCCTCCCTGGTGATCGCGGTCGGCTCGGAGTCGCTGTGGCGACGCTTCGCGGCGGTCGTCGGCATCGACCCGGCGCGTCCCGACGTGGCCACCAACCGCGACCGGGTGGGCAACGTCGACGCCCTCCAGGCCGAGATCGACGGCCTGCTCGCCGACCGCGCGGCCGAGGACGTCCTCGCCGAGCTGGCCCGCGAGGGAGTGCCCGCGGGCCGGATCCGCAGCATCCCCGAGGTCTACGCGTGGGAGCAGGTCCGCCACCTCGGCCTGGTCCACCAGCTCCAGCACACGACCCTCGGCCAGGTGGCCGTGCCGGGCGGCGCGCTGCGCTACGACGGCGCGGCCTCGGCCTCACCGGTGCCCCCGCCCCTGCTCGGCGAGCACGAGGACCTCGCGTGGGACCGGCCCTGGCTCGACCAGCGCGACGCCGCGGACGGTGCGGCATGAGCGCCGTGTCGTACGCCGTGATCGGTGGCGGGATCCTGGGCGCGGCCGTCGCGCGGCGCCTCCAGGTGGTCGACCCCGACGCGTCGGTCACCGTGTGGGAGAAGGAGGACCGGCTGGCCGCGCACCAGACCGGACGCAACTCCGGCGTCGTGCACGCCGGGCTCTACTACGAGCCGGGCTCGCTCAAGGCGACCCTGTGCCGGCGCGGGGTCGGCCTGCTCCGCGACTTCTGCGACGAGCACGACATCGCCTACGACGCGTGCGGCAAGGTGCTCGTCGCCCTCGACGCGGCGGAGGAGGGCCGGCTCGACGCGATCGAGGCCAAGGCGCTCGCCAACGGCGTGCCCGGCATCCGCCGGCTGTCGGCCGGGGAGCTGCAGGAGATCGAGCCCCACGTGCGCGGGGTGGGCGGGCTGCACTCGCCGTCGACCGCGATCGTCGACTTCCCCGGCGTCACCCGCCGCCTCGCCGAGCTCGTGGAGCGAGACGGCGGCACCGTCCGGCTCTCGACCGAGCTGACCGGCGTCCGGCACGACGGCACGGGCGTGGTGCTCACCGCCCGCACGCCCGACGGCCCGCTCGAGGAGCGCTTCGACCGCGTGGTCCTCTGCACCGGGCTGTGGGCCGACCACACCGCCGAGCAGGCGGGCGACACGCGGGAGCCGCAGGTGGTGCCCTTCCGGGGCGAGTACCTCCTGCTGCGCCCCGAGCGCCGCTCCCTGGTCAACGGCCTCGTCTACCCCGTGCCCGACCCCCGCTACCCGTTCCTCGGCGTGCACCTGACGCCCCGGGTCGACGGCGAGGTGATGGTCGGCCCCAACGCCGTGCTCGCCCTGGCCCGCGAGGGCTACGACTGGCGCACCGTCTCCGCGCGCGACCTGCGCGAGATCGCGGCCTACGACGGGTTCCGTCGTTTCGCGCGCCAGCACTGGCGCACCGGCGTGATGGAGATGGCCGGGTCGCTGAGCCGCCGCCGCTTCGTCGCCGCCGCGCGCCGCTACGTGCCCGAGCTCCGGCTCGACGACGTGGTGAGCGGGCCCAGTGGCATCCGGGCGCAGGCGCTGGAGCGCAGCGGCGCGCTGGTCGACGACTTCCGGATCACCACCCGCGACCGGGTCACCGCGCTGCGCAACGCCCCGTCGCCGGCGGCGACCTCCAGCCTGGCGATCGCCGAGCACGTCGTCGACGTCGTGCTGGGCCGCGAGGTGGCGCGGTGAGCGACGTCCACCTCGACCGTGGCCTGTGGATGGTGCTCGCCTCGCCGTTCGACGACGGCCTCGCACTCGACACCGCCTCGCTGGAGCGTCAGCTCACGCTCGCCGACTCGGTGTCGGCGCAGGGCGTGGTCGCGCTGGGCGTCTTCGGCGAGGCCGACGCGCTGACGCGCGCCGAGCAGCAGGACGTCGTCCGCACGGTGACCACCGCCTCCGACCTGCCCGTCGTGATCGGGCTGTCGGCGCGCACCACGGCCGTCGCGGTCGACCAGGCGCTGTCCTGCCTCGAGGCCGCGCGGCGACCGCCCCGGGCGCTCATGGTGCAGGTCAACTCCCCGCGCACCGAGGTCGCCGTCGAGCACCTCACCGCGATCCACCGGGCGACCGGGCTCCCGGTCGTCGTGCAGGACTACCCGGCCGCCTCCGGCGTCACCGTCGCCGGCGACGTGCTGGTCGAGGTCGTCCGCGCCTGCGCCGGCTTCGCGGCCGCGGTGAAGGCGGAGGCCGCGCCGACCCCGCCCGCGATCGCGACGCTGACCGGCGCGGTCGAGGTCCCCGTGTTCGGCGGGCTCGGCGGTGTCGGCCTCGTCGACGAGCTCGCCAGCGGCGCCGCCGGGGCGATGACCGGGATGAGCCACCCCGAAGGGCTCCGCGCCGCGCTCGACGCCCACGAGGCCGGCGGTTTCGCCGAGGCCCACCGGGCGTGGGCGCCGTGGCTCCCGCTCGCCAACTTCGAGGGCCAGCTGCGGATCGGGCTGTCGATCCGCAAGGAGATCCTGCGTCGTCGCGGCGTGCTCGCGACCGGCCGGGTCCGCCCGCCCGCCGCCGCCCTTCCCGCCACGATGGTGCCGCTGCTCGAGCAGCACCTCACCCACCTGCCCCCCACCTCTGGAGGAACCCCATGGATCTCGGCCTGACAGGCAAGGTCGCCCTCGTCCTCGGCTCGACCGCCGGACTCGGACGCGCGTCCGCGGAGGCGCTGGCCGCCGAGGGCGCCCACGTCGTCGTCGCGGGGCGCCGCGCCGAGCTCGTCGACGCGCTCGTCGAGTCGCTGCCGTCCGCGGCCGGCGTGGTCGCCGACGTGACCGACCCCGACACCCCGGCCCTGCTGGTCAACCGGGCCCGCGAGAGCTTCGGCGAGGTCGACATCGTCGTCCTCAACGGCGGCGGCCCGCCGCCCGGCCCCGCCGACGCCTTCACCGCCGAGACCGCCCAGGCGGCGTTCGACCTGCTCCTCAAGCAGCACATCAGCCTCGTGGGCCAGGTGCTGCCCGGGATGCGCGAGCGCCGGTGGGGCCGCATCGTGGCGATCGGGTCGAGCGGCGTGCAACAGCCGATCCCCACGCTGACCGCGTCCAACGTCGGGCGCGCCGCGCTCGCGGCCTACCTCAAGACGCTCGCGGGCACGGTGTCCGCCGACGGCGTCACGGTCAACATGGCCCTGCCCGGCCGGATCGACACCGATCGCGTCGCCCAGCTCGACCGGGCCGCGGCCGAGCGCACCGGCACCACGCCCGACGCCTCCCGCGCCTCCTCGGAGGCGGCGATCCCCGCCCGACGCTACGGCGACCCTGCTGAGTTCGGCGCGGTCGTCGCGTTCCTCGCCTCGCAGCAGGCGGCGTACGTCACCGGCGAGCAGGTCCGCGTCGACGGCGGACTCGTCGGCGCCTACTGACCCCCACCACCACCCCCAGGAGACCACCCGTGCGACTCGCCACCATCCTCGACCGCGGCGCCGACGTCCCGGTCCTCGTCGACCCCGAGCGCGGCGTCGTGCCGATCGCGTCGCTCACCGACCGGCCGGTGCCCTCGCTGCTGAGCGTCATCGAGGACGACCTCTACGACGACCTGGTGGCCGCCGCCGCCTCGGCCGGCGCCGAGTCGTTCCGCCCGTCCACCGACGTCACGTGGACCGCGCCCTACCGGCGCCCCCGCAAGATCTGGGGCATCGGGCTCAACTACGTCGACCACGCTGCCGATCTCTCCGAGTCGGTGCCCGACGAGCCGGCCTCCTTCATCAAGGGCGACCACACCATCATCGGCCAGGGCGACGACATCCCGATCCCGTCGCAGAGCGAGCGCACCACGGCGGAGGGCGAGCTGGGCCTGGTCATCGGGCGCGAGTGCCGCAACGTCTCCGAGGAGGAGGCCCTCGACCACGTCTTCGGCGTCACCACGATCCTCGACCAGACGGCCGAGGACATCCTCCAGCGCAACCCCCGCTTCCTCACCCGCTCCAAGAACTTCCCGGGCTTCTTCTCCTTCGGCCCCGAGATCGTGCCGATGGCCGAGGTCCTCGAGCGGTTCGGCTCGATCGGCGACGTCGAGGTGTCCACCGTCGTCAACGGCGACCAGGCGCGCACCAACACCGTCGCGCACATGCGCTACAGCCCGGCGTTCCTCGTCGCGTTCCACAGCGCGGTGATGCCGCTCTTCCCGGGCGACGTCATCTCCACCGGCACGCCCGGCGCGATCCACGTGCGCGCGGGCGACGTCGCGGAGTGCCGGATCCCCGGCATCGGCCGCCTGGTCAACCCGGTCGTCAGCGGCTGACGGGGGCCGGCCGGGCCAGCCGGTCGGCCACCACCGTCCACACGTCGGGGTCGAAGCCCATCCCGAGGTGGGTCGAGCCGACCTCGACGTGCTCGACCCCGGGGGTGGACCGGTCGAGGCACGCCTGCCACGCCACCACCCCGTCACGCCGCGAGAACAGCACCGTGAGCGGCACGCCGATCGGCGACGACGCGTCGAGACGGCGCGACACCCGGTCGGCGTCCGCGTCGGCCCCGGTGCCGGAGGCCCGGGCGACGCTGGTGTGGCGCGCGCCGCCGGTCACGGGCGTGCCGTAGGTGACCACGCGGCGTACGACGTCGGGGTGGCGGCGGGCGACCTCGCGCGCGATGACGCCGCCCAGGCTCCACCCGACCAGCGAGGCGGGGGCACCCGTCTCGTCCACGAGATCACGGACCCGCCGCGAGAGCCGCTCGACGTCGCGGCGCGGGTCGCCGGTGTTGGTGCCGAAGCCCCAGCCGCGGGCGTCGTAGCCGAGCCGCGACAGGTAGCCGCGCAGGGGTGCGCCGGTGAGCTCGGGCGCCTTCCACCCCGGGATGTCCACGACGAGGTGGCCGTCGCCGCGCGGTGCTGTCGCCAGCCGCGGGAGGGCGCCGACCAGGCGGGCGGCGTCGAGCGCCGAGCCCAGCTCGCCGAGCGTCGTACGCGCCGACGGTGGTCCGCTCGGGAGGCCGAGCCCCGCGGGGTCCGCGTGGTGCCGCGCCCGCGAGCGGGTGCCGGCGGCCGCCAGGAGGTGGTGCCCGGGGAGGGGGAGGCGTGCCATGTCGCGACTGTACGACGGGGGTGTCCGGCGGCGGCTGCGCCCGGCCCGGCGGCGTCGGCGTGGGCTACCCGGCGTCGACGACCTCGCCGTTGTGGGGCACCCGGCCGCCGAACGTGATCGGCACGGCGGCGGCCTGCGCGACGTCCGCGCGGTCCATCGCCTGGAGGTGGACGTGGGGCTCGGTGCTGTTGCCCGAGTTGCCGCACCGCCCGAGCACCTCGCCCACCTCCACCCGGTCGCCCGGCCGCACCTGGAGGCTGTCGCGTTGCAGGTGGCACACCGCGACCACCGGCCCCTCGGCCGTCCAGACGAGGACGTGGTTGCCGGCCAGCGCCTCCCACCCCGCAGCGACCCGGCGGCGCTGGGTGAGGGCGTAGCCCACGGACGGCAGGCCGCGGTAGGACGGGTGGTCGGTCGCCGTGCCGTGCACGCCCACGACCACGCCCGACACGGGGGCGAGGACGGGGCGCCCGAAGCCGGGGAACCGCTCGGCCGGCTCGGGGCGGACCAGCGACCCGATCGTGACGGGTGCGGTCCGCCCGCCCTCGTCGACCGGGACGAAGTCGATGGCGTACGAGGTGGCCAGCAGCGCGGTGCCGTGGCTGGGCACCCGGTCGGCGGGGCTGTTCTGGGTCAGCCAGCGCCCCGTGAACGGGAACGCGAGGTCCATGGGGGCTTGGTCAGCTCGACAGCGGCGAGGCCTTGCGGATGGCCCGCTTCGAGGTCTTCGCGCCCGCCTTGGCCGCCGAGACGACCCCCTGGCTCAACAGCGTCAGCCCGCCGCCGACCAGCCACACGTCCTTGGCCACCGCGATGCCCTCCTGGCTGGGGCGGATCCCGTCGTCGAGCGTCATCGACGGGGTCCTCAGGTACATCCCGACCAGGCTGCAGCCGAAGCCGGTCAGCGCGGCCCCGGCCACGGTCGCGGGGACCATGGGCGCCAGCAGCGCCGCCCCGACACCGATCTCGCTGTACGCGAGCAGCCGCGCGAACTTCGCCGGCTCCATGTCCTTGAACAGGGCGGGGTAGGCGCCGGCCGCGGCGCCGTGGAGGAACTGGGCCGTGCCCTCGTCGGCACCCAGCTTGCTGACGCCGGAGTTGAGGATGTAGGCACCGGTGGCGAGGCGAAGCGGGATCTGGGTGAGGGACACGGGCTCTCCTGGGTGGGTTTCGTGGACGGGCACTCGCTCTACCGTTACCCCCACGTGGCGCCCACACAACCCCGGGAGCCGATCGGTTTCGCGGGCGCGCTCGTGGGGAGGGTCCGCCCGTGGCACGCTGGGGCGGTGAGCGGTGAGCTGCCCCGGCCCGTGCGGGTCTTCACGCCGGCCGACCTGGCGCCGGGCGACCCGACGCCCGGCATGCACCGTGAGCTGGCCTTCGAGCTGCCCCTGCTGTGGGCCGGACAGGTCGCGACGGACCCCGGTGCCGTGTCTGGCTGGCACCACCACGAGCGCAACGAGTCGAGCCTCTACGTCGTGCGCGGGGTGCTGCGGCTGGAGTTCGAGGGCCACGAGGGCCACCTCGATGCCGGCCCCGGCGACTTCGTCCACGTCCCGGCCTGGACCGTCCACCGCGAGTCCAACCCCGGCCGGGAGCCGTCGCTGGCCGTGATCGCGCGCGTCGGTGGCGGTCTTCCGACCGTCAACGTCGACGGTCCGGCGGCTCGCTGACGCTCGGTCCGGCGTTCTCCTGGCCCCAGCGGCCGAGCGCGACGATCGCCTCGCGCAGGGCGAGCCCGCGGTCGGTGAGCGCGTACGCCCGGGTGTTGTGCCGCAGCGGCAGTCGGGTCAGGACGCCGGCCGCCTCGAGCTCGCGCAGGCGCGTCGCGAGCATGTTGGTCGGCACGCCCAGCTCGCGCTGCAGGTCGCCGTAGCGCTGGGGCCCGTCGAGCAGCCGCTCCACGATGAGCAGGGCCCACCGGGCCCCGACGACGCCGAGGGCCGCGGCGAGGTCGCTCACGCGGTCGGGTCGGCGTCCGGCTTCATCCAGAACGGGGAGTAGTGGTAGCCGTCGGGGTCGTCGAACTGTCGCTGGTACATGAAGGGGTAGTCGTCGGTGTCCCCGATCCGTCCGCCGGCGGCCCCGGCGCGCTCGACGACGGCATCGACCGCCTCGCGGCTGCCGAGGTCGAACGAGACCGTGACCTTGGAGGGCGTGTCGGGGGCGCCGACCAGCTCCTCGCTGCCGCCGACGCTCGCGTACATCTCGCGGCTGCCGAGCATGACGTACTGCTCGGGCGCGATCGCGAAGCACGACACGTTGTGGTCGGACATCTCCGGGTTGAGGGTCCACCCGAGGGCGGTGTAGAAGGCGGTCGCGCGCTCGACGCTGTCGACCGGGCAGGTGATGAAGAGGCTCATGGCATTGACACTTGCAAAATACAAGTGACGCGTCAAGGGGGTGGGGGAGTCGGCTCAGGTCCGCAGCTGCGTCCACTGCCCCTCGGACACGACGCGGACCTCCCCGTCGACCACCGTGATCGCCGTCTGGTCGTCGATCGCGTAGGCCGGGTGGTCGATGCCGGTCACCCACTCCTCCGCCTCGGCCATCGAGTTGCCGGGCATGCCGTCGGGGTGCGCCGACCCTCCCGCCCCCGGCATCGCGGTGACCGATTTGGGTGATGGCGACCGGGTGCTGCCCGGGCGTAGGTTCGGACATCGGCCATTCGAGCACCGGAGCCCACCATGCGCATCTCCCGGACGCCCACCACCTCCACCGTCGTCGCTGCCCTGCTCCTGGGACTCCTCGCCACGCTGACCGTGGCGGTCGGCGCCGCGACCGGCGCCGGTCGTACGTCCGCTGTCAAGGCGTGCGCCAGCAAGAGCGACGGCTCCCTCCGCCTCGTCGGCACGAAGAAGTCGTGCCGCAGGGGCGAGCAGGCGGTCACCTGGAACAAGCGGGGCGTCCCGGGCTCGGACGGCGTCGACGGGACCAACGGTGCTGCCGGCGCCGCAGGCGCTGCCGGCGAGCGGGGGCCGGCCGGGGCCCCGGGCGTGTCCGGCTACCAGATCGTGGAGCGGTCCACCCCGGTCGACGGGTTCTTCCTCGGGAGCGCCGAGGTCGCCTGCCCCGCCGGGAAGAGGGTGGTCGGCGGTGGCGTCAGCGCGCTCAACGCGGCGGGACGGGACGTCGGGACGAGCACCTTCCTGGTCCGCGCCGAGTACCCGTCGGCGGACGGATCCAAGTGGGGCGCCGTCGTCGAGAACGGCAGCGGCACCGTCGTCAGCCGGTTCGTGATCCGCGCCATCTGCGTCACCGCCCTGGACTGAGCGTCAGCCTCTGGCGTCGCGTCGCTCCTGCAGACGCGCGCGGGCCTCGGGCAGGTAGGCCAGGCACGGCGCCTCGGCGTCGGGGTGCTTGGACGTGAGGTGCAGGATCCATCGGTCCATCGCGGCCATGTAGCCGTTGTCCTCGCCCGGCCGGCGCGTGCCCCAGGCGCGGGTGCCGGTGCCGGGCCGCGGCACCTCGCACTGCGTGCACGAGATCGTGTAGGCGTACGAGCCGTCGGGGCTCTCGTCGATGCGGACCACGGCCAGCGGTCCCGCCTCGGCGCTGGCCTTGCGCTGTCGGGCAGATCGGGTGGCGGGCACAGGGGACCTCGGTTCGTGCTCGGGGATGGCCGTCCCAGCCTAGGCACCGGCGGAGGTGCCGAGCTGCGGGGGCAGCGGTACGCCTCTCGGGCGGATGCCGTCCTCCGCTCTCGCCTACGCTGACGCCATGCTCGTGAGCGGCCTCGCCATCCACCCCGTCAAGAGCACGGCGATCCGGCCGGTGGACAGCGCGCGGGTCCTGCTCGGCGGCCTCGAGAGCGACCGGACGTGGATGGTGGTCGACGGCGAGGGGACGATGGTCACCGCCCGCGAGGCGCACTCCCTGTTCAGGATCGTCGCCGACACGCCGGCCACCGATCCCGCGCTGCAGCGAGGGCTGCGGCTGCGCGCCGACGAGATGCCGGACCTGCTCCTGGACCCGCCGAGCGGGGAGCGGGTGCGCACCCGGCTGTTCGGCCAGCAGCTCGAGGGCGTTCCCGCCGGCCGAGAGGCTGACGCGTGGCTCCGGGCGGTGCTGGGCCGCGAGGACGTCCGCCTGCTCTGGTGCGACGAGCCGACCCGGCGCAGCCTGGACCCCGAGCACTCCCGGCCTGAGGACTTCACGGCGTTCGCCGACGGCTATCCGGTCACCATCGCGTCGCTCGCCTCCCTGCGCCAGCTCAACGCCTGGATCGCCGAGGGTGCGGTCCAGCGTGGCGAGGACCCGCCCCCGCCGCTTCCGATGGAGCGCTTCCGGCCCAACATCGTGGTGGACGGCGACCAGCCCTTCGCCGAGGACCACTGGAGCTCGGTGGTCATCGGGGACGTGCGGTTCCGGGCCGCCAAGCTCAATGCCCGGTGCGTGATGACGACGCTCGATCCCGACTCGCTGCAGACGGGCAAGGAGCCGATCCGCACCCTGGCCAAGCACCGGCGGGTCGGTCGCAAGACCCTGTTCGCGGTCAACCTGATCCCGGACACCACCGGTCAGATCAGCGTCGGCGATCCCGTCGAGGTCCGCTGAGGCCGTACGCGGGGCAGGGCGGACCGATGCCTCGCCTGCGCCGTTGACCCTTCCTATGGGGCGGGAGGCGGTGCGACGGCAGGCGGGGGTCGTTCTCGGGAGCGTTGGGTGACGACGTCGTCGAGGTAGCGCACGACAACAGCCAGCACTGCTGTCACCGGGACTGCGAAGAACGCACCGGTGACGCCGAACAGGGTGCCGCCGAGGGTGACCGCGAGCAGCACCACGGCCGCGTGCAGGTCCATCGACTTCGACTGGAGGAACGGCGAGAGCACGTTGCCCTCGAGCTGTTGCACGGCGACGACCAGCGCCAGGACGAGGAGAGCGCCGGTCGTGCCGTTGGAGACGAGCGCGATGAGCACGGCGAGGAGGCCGGACGCGAACGCGCCCACGATCGGGATGAATCCGGCGAAGAACGTGATGATGGCGAGTGGCACCGCCAGCGGCACGCCGATGAGGAGCAGCCCGCCGCCGATCAGCACGGCGTCGATCAACGAGACCAGCGCCTGGGTGCGGATGAACCCGCCCAGGGTGTCCCAGGCCCGTTGCCCGACGGACTGCAGGTGGTGTCCCGCGGTGTGCCCCGCCAGGCGACCGACCCAGGGCAGGAAGCGCCTCCCGTCCTTGAGGAACAAGAAGCTGAGGATGAGAACGAGCACGAGGTTGATGACGCCGTTCGTGACTGCTGAGACGCCGGTGAGGACTCCGGAGGCGATGCTGCTGGCGGAGCCCGCGAGCCGTTCCTGCAGTGCCTGCAGGGCGGCGTCGATCTGCTCCTTCGACACGAAATCCGATTCCTGGACCCACTCCTGCACGCGTTCGAGTCCGTCACTGGCGCTGTCGACGATGTCACCACTCTGTGCCGCCACGGACGGCGCGATGGTGAAGCCCACCGCGACGACGATCGCGACTGCGCCGAGCAACGTCGCGGCGGCTGCCAGGGCGTTCGGCAGGTGCGCCTTGGTCCGCAGGAACCTGGCGACGGGCGACAGGACGGTGCACAGGACCAGTGCCATCAGCACCGGGAAGAGGATGACCCAGGCATATCTGATGACGTATCCCAGGAGAACCGCGCCGAGAACGATGGCAGCCAGCCGCAGGCTCCAGCGTGCGGTCCAGGCCACACCCGCACCGATGGTCTCCTCCCGCGACGGCGGGTACGCCGGCACCGCGACGGGTGGGGTCGGCGGAGCAGTCTGTGGGTCGGGGGGAGGCGGAGCCTGCGAGCCGCGCCCGGACGAGAGCTTCCTGGTGAAGAGCTTCACGCCATGAGTATCCATCTGGACGGCGCATGAGCGGCACGCCTGTGCGGGTGCCGATCTGCTGGTGTCCGGGTGATCGTCCGCCGTCGGGGCGGGTCAGCGCACCGGGCCGTCCTCCGCGGCGGTGATCCGCGCGATCGGGGTGGGCGGGGACGCCGTCGGAAGGTCGACCCGAAGCAGCGCGCCTCCGCGTGCGGAGCCGGCGGCGGTCACCCGGCCGCCGTGGGCGGCGACGACCCGCTGCACGATCGACAGGCCGAGGCCGGATCCGGGCAACGCCCGGGCGCTGTCGGCCCGGTAGAACCGGTCGAACACCCGCGGCAGGTCGGCGGCGTCGATGCCCGGCCCGGCGTCGTCGACCTCGAGCACCGCGGACGCGCCTTCGGCACGGAGCCTGACCTGGACCTGCTCGTCCGCAGGGGACCACTTGCCGGCGTTGTCGATGAGGTTGAGGACCGCCCGCTGGAGCGCGGCGGGACGCCCGCCCACCCACACGGAGGTCACGTCGAGCGCGATCTCGACGTCGGGCGCGCGGGAACGCGCCAGGGCCGCGGCGGCCACCACCACGTCGGCGAGGTCGAGCAGCTCGGCGCTCTCGTCGGTGATGTCACCACGCGCCAGGTCGGTGAGCTCGGCGGCAAGGGTGCTCAGCTCGGCCACCTGGGCGCCGAGGTCGTTGAGCAGCCGGGTCCGGCTCTCCGCCGGCAGTGCGCTGTCCAGGGTCCCGCGCCGATCGAGCCGGATCAGCAGCTCGACGTTGAGGCGCAGGCTGGTGAGCGGGGTCTTGAGCTCGTGGGCGGCGTCCTCGGCGAGCAGCCGCTGGGCCCGACGGGAGTCCCGGAGCGCGGCGAGCATGTCGTTGATCGACCGGATCAGCCGCCGGATCTCCCCACCGCCCTCGTCCGGGATGTCGGCGTCGAGATCCCCCGTGTCCGCGACACGCACCGCGGCGGCGGTCAGCCGGTCGATCGGTGCCAGCCCGGCCCGCGCCACGGTCCGCCCGACGAAGGCGCCGCCGACCACGCAGAGCAGCCCGACCATGAGCATGCCGAACCCGAACCGGTTGATCGGGCTGTCGTCGGCGGCGCGGGCCACCTGGACCGCACCGGCACCCGCCCGCCGGGTGTGGATCACGTAGCCCTCCTCGGGGTCGTCCGACTCCATCAGGCCGGCCGGCGCGACCCGCCGGGCCTGCTCGGTGACCGGGGGCAGGGCGGGCTGGCCGGCCGGCGTCCGGGTCGAGCCGTCGGGCAGGAGGACCCGCACCAGGCGACCGGATCCGGGATACGGCGGCAGCTCCACCTGAGCCAGACCGGCGCGCTCGGCGGCCGTCGCCAGGACGCGGGAGTCGGCGCGCAGCTGGTCCTCGAGGCTGTCCCGCAGCTCCCGGTCCAGCAGCTCGCTGGCCAGCTGGAAGGCCACGAACACGCTGACCGCGATGGCCGTCGCCGCGATCACCGTCAGCCTGGTTCGCAGGGACCGCCCGCGCCACCACCGGGTCAGCCGGCGCGGCTCCCGGCCCGTGGGTCTGCTCATGGAGGAGTCTCGCGCAACGCGTAGCCCAGGCCGCGCAGCGTGAAGATCAGTCGCGACTGACCCCCGGCCTCCATCTTGCGGCGCAGGTAGCTCACGTAGACCTGGAGGTTGTTGGCGGTGGCGCTCATGTCGAAGCCCCAGATCGCCTCGAACAGCATCTCGCGGGTCACCACCCGGGTCGCGTTGGCCATGAGCACCTGCAGGAGGGAGAACTCCGTCCGGGTCAGGCGCAGCGGCCGCCCGCCGCGCCACGCCTCGAACCTGTCGGGATCGAGGCGGACGTCGGCGAACGACAGGACCTGCGACTCCTCGTCGGTCGCCGTGCGTCGGCGAAGCAGGGCCCGCACCCGGGCCAGCAGCTCCTCGGTGGCGAACGGCTTGGGCAGGTAGTCGTCGGCGCCCGCGTCCAGCCCCTCGACGCGGTCGGAGACCTGGTCACGAGCGGTCAGCATCAACACCGGCAGGTCCTGGCCCGCGGCTCGCAACCGCCTGCAGGTCTCGATCCCGCCGAGGCGGGGCATCATCACGTCGAGGATCAGCAGGTCCAGCGGGTCACTGCCGGCCCCCCCGACCCCGTCGAGGACGGCGAGACCGTTGGCGACGGTGCTGGTGTCATAGCCCTCGACCCGGAGCACGCGCTCCAGCGATTCACGGATGGCGGCCTCGTCGTCCGCGATCATGATCCGCACGCCGGCCCGCCCTCTCCCGTCGATGCTCCTGCCGCTCATTGTCCCCGATCCAACCTGCCCCGCGTTCGCCTCATCAGGGCTCGCGGGGGGAGACCGTCATGATGCCGATGCACATCTCGTCGCCGGTGCCGTCGCCCCACACCACGTATCGCGGCGGCAGCTTGCTCAGCTGGGGCACCTGCTGGCGCAACCCGGCGTCGTGCGTGCACGTCACCCGCAGGGTGTCCCCCGCATCGACCTCCACGGGCGACGGCAGCTTCACCATGTGCTGGTCGTCGAAGTCGAACTGCGGCACGTCCAGCAGGACCTTGGCCTGCGGCGTGCCCGGGTTGAGCTCGACCTTCAAGGACCGCCCGAGCATGTGCATGTGACCGAAACCGGCGAACACGGTCACCGGCTCCTCCACCACGTGGTCGCAGACCTGGGTGTCACCGGGCGTCGGCACGCCGCCCTCGTTGCACTCCTCCACCTGCTCGTCCGCGAACTCGCCGACCTCCGGCCCGAACCGCTTCGTCACGTCCGCGATCGAGGCCGCCCGGTCACACAGCGGACCCGACTCGCCCGCGGCACAGGGCAGGTCGGTCGGCGCGTCGAGCGACCACGTCTCGAGCTCCCGTGTCTGCGGCGTCCCGTCCGTCAGGCGCAGGCGCACCGCCGAGCGGTCCGACCCGGCCGGCTCGCCGTCGGTCGCGAGCAGGTTGTAGTGCATCTGGAAGACGATCAGGCTGCCCGGCTCGAGCTTGAAGCCGGCGTCCAGGTCGAGCAGCGTCTCGGCGGCGCCCGGCGCCCAGGTGTCCACCCACGCCGCGCCCGGGTCGGCGCCCTCGTCGTCGTCCTCCACGTCGGCTCCCTCGACGCCGGTCCCGCCGAAGCACCGCCAGCCGAGGCCGGGAGTCCTCGCGTCCTGCTCGCGCACCGCGTCGGCGTCGCGCGGCGGCACGGCGTACACGATGCCGTGGTGCGCGATGGCGACGTTCTCCGGCATGACCTGGGTCCCGGTCAGGAACGCCTCCTCGGTCAGGCCCGGATCGAGCACCTGGCACCGGTACTCGTCCAGGGCGCCCTCCGGCGGCTCGGGCGTGTAGGCCTCCGCCATCCTCAGCTCGACGAACCGCTCGCCGGCGCGCAGCGGCTGCGGGGGAGCCGACGACCCGCCCGCGTGCATGCTGTGCGAGGCGTCTCCGGGGGGCGCCGTGTCGTCGTCGGCGTCCGAGCTGCAGGCGGCGACGGCCAACGCCGTCGCGAGCACCGTGGTGGCCGCCGTGAACCTCCGCCATGCACCGGACGGCGCCGCGTTGACTGCCATGACTGGCCTCCTGCTTCGTAGTGCCTCGTCTGTCTGAGGCCTACGTCCTACCGAGCGAAACTTAGACACCTGTTAGAGCGATGAGACGGCCCGGAGTCGGTCTCGGGCCCCTCGGGTCAGAGGATGGAGCGGCCTCCGCCGCGACCCGGACCCAGTGTCAGTGGGCCCTGGAAGAGTGTCTCCATGGCGGCGATGGCACACGTCGACGACCACAGTGGTCCGACCACATCGGCAGGGGTTCCCGGCGCGAGTGGCTCAGTCGCCGCGCAGGCGCGAGTAGCCGTGCTGGAGGGCGTCGGACGCGCCGACCACGGTGAGCACGGCCGCGGCGGCACGGGTCGGCCGGGGCGCGAACGCCATCCCGGCGACGTAGGCCGTGCCCACCCAGACGCCCAGGCAGAACGGGCAGGTCAGCAGCTCGCCCACGGTGTGGCGTACGCCGTGCTCGCCGCGCGACGACTCCACGTGCTCGCCCGATCCCGCGGCCGCGTCGAACTCGGTGAACGGCGCGCGCAGCGGGCTGGCGACCGACGAGCGGCTGAGCAGCCGCGTCAGCTTGTGCGTGGCGATCCCGCCGAGGGTGAGGTCCGTGAGGGAGTAGCGCTCGGGGAGCGAGCGTCCCGTGCCGCGGCCGAGGAGCAGCAGCCCGCCCACTGCGGCGACGTAGACCGCCATGCTGCCGGTGTAGCCGCGGAGGTCGACTGCGCCGTCCGGGTCGTAGCGGGAGGCGTCGAGGAGCTGGGTCATGCGCGTCCGTACCCCGTACCCGCCCCGACGATGACACGTGTGCCGGCCGATCAGGTCACAGCGGCCGGAGCCGGGCTCAGGAGTCGTGCAGCCGCGTCGCGACCTCGCGGCGCAGCACCTTGCCCATCGGGTTGGTCGGCAGCTCGTCCATGAAGACGACCCGGCGCGGCACCTTGTAGGGCGTCAGGCCCTCGCGGGTGTGGGCGCGCAGCTCGTCGGGCTGCACCGGCACCCCCTCCACGAGCACCACCGCGGCGACGACCTCCTCGCCGCCGTCCTCGTGCGGCATGCCGACGACCGCCACGTCGACGACGCCGGCATGGGTGCGGAGCACCGCCTCGACCTCGGAGGGATAGACGTTGAACCCCCCGGTGATGATGATCTCCTTGATGCGGTCGACGATCGTCAGGAAGCCGTCGGGCGACATGGTGACCACGTCACCGGTGCGGAACCAGCCGTCGTGGAACGCCACGGCGGTCTCCTCGGGCATCCCGCGGTATCCGGAGAAGACCTGCGGGCCCCGCACCAGCAGCTCGCCGCGCTCGCCCTGCGGGACGTCGCGGTCGAGGTCCTCGGGGTCGGCGACGCGGATCTCGACGTCGGGGAAAGGCACGCCGATCGAGCCGGGCCGGCGCGCCTTCGTCATCGGGTTGCCGACGATCACCGGCGAGGTCTCGGTCAGGCCGTAGCCCTCGACGAGCAGCCCTCCGGTGGCCGCCTCCCACCGCTCCACGAGCGCGGCCGGCAGCGGCATCGCCCCCGAGAGCGCGTAGCGGATGCCGCGGATCGAGACGTTGCGGCGCTCGGCCTCGTCGACGATGCGCTGGTAGAGCGGCGGCACGGCGGGCACGAAGCTCGGCACGTCGCGCTCGATGGCCTCCATGATCAGCCCGATCTCGGGCTTGGGCAGCAGCACCAGCTTGGCGGCCAGGCTCACCCCGAGCAGCACGCTGACGGTCACGCCGTAGGCGTGGAACATCGGCAGCGCGACAAGGAACGTCTCGGTGCCCTCCTGCAGGCCCGAGACCCAGACGCGGCCCTGGAGCACGTTGGCGACGAGGTTGCGGTGCCGCAGCGGCACGCCCTTCGGCACGCCGGTCGTGCCGGAGGTGTAGAGCAGCAGAGCGACGTCGTCCTTGCCGGGGCGGGGGTGCGACGCGTCGATCGGCTCCGCGGACGCCAGCTCGGACCACTGCGTGGCCTGCGGGGCGGGCGAGGTCAGCTGGTCGCGGGCCGCCCGCGCCTTCGCGATCGGCAGGCGCAGCGCGAGCCGCTTGGTCCACGGCAGGCGGGTGGTCATGTCGACGGCGACGATCCGCTCGAGCGGGGTCTCGCCGACGAGCCCCTCGACGACGGGCACGACCTTGTCCCACACGATCGCGACGCGGGCGCCGTGGTCGGCGAACGGGTAGCGCAGCTCGGCCGCGGTGTAGAGCGGGTTGTGCTCCACCACGGTCGCGCCGAGGCGCAGCACCGCGACGAACGCGATGACGTTCTGCGGGCAGTTGGGCATGACCAGCGCGACGTTGTCGCCGGGGCGTACGCCGAGCGCGTGCAGGCCGCCGGCGACGCGCTGCACCTCCTCGTCGACCTCGGCGTAGGTCGACTCCCGGCCCAGGAAGTCGAGTGCCGGCCGGTCCGGGTGGTCGCGCACCGCGCTCTCCCACAGGTCGAGGACCGTGGTGTCGCCGTAGTCGAGGTGCAGGGGCACTCCGGGTGCGTAGGAGTCTGCCCAGAGGGGTTGTCGAGCAGGCACGGCTTTCCTCGCGTTCGGGTGTCGCGGGACGGGGATCGCGACTGCTTCCAAGATATCGCTCGGACAGCAGGGTCCGGCAGGGCGTACCCGCTCCTGCCCCGCACCGCGACCTCGAGAGCAGTTCGGTCCCTCCGGTGGGGACCAAGGACCCTGACCCGCGTGCCGGTGAGCACGCAGGCTGGAGTCAGCACCAGACACAGACCAGGAGGTCACCATGTACGCCAGCACCAGCACCGCCCACCCCGCCGACGCCGTCGCCCGAGTCATGGTGTGGCCCGTGGCCACGGTGGGCACGGCGACGTCCCTGCTGGAGGTCGCCGAGGCGCTCGCCGCGGAGGGGGTCGGTGTCGTCGCCGTGGTGCACAACGACCGTCTCGCCGGACTGGTGTCCGAGCGCGACGTCGTGCAGCACCTCGCCCAGGGCGCCAACCCCGAGCACGTGACGGCCGCCGACGTGATGAGCGTCGATCTCGTCACCGTGGGCCCCGACGACCAGGTGCTCGACACCGCCCGCCGGATGGTGGAGGCCGACGTGCGGCACCTGCCGGTGATGGACGGCGACGAGATCGCCGGCATCGTCTCGATGCGCGACCTCTTCGGTGTGATCGTCGCCGCCGCCGCCCCGTGGGAGTGAGCCGGGGCCTCGAGCCGGTGGAGTGAGCCGCTCACCCCTCCCGGATCACAGCGCGGCCACCACCTCGGTGCCCTGCTTGATCGCCCGCTTGGCGTCGAGCTCGGCGGCGACGTCGGCGCCGCCGATCAGGTGCACCGCGGGTGCGTGCGTCGCCTCGTGGTCGAGGTCGTCGTAGAGGTCGCGCACGGAGTCCTGGCCGGCGCACACCACGATCGTGTCGGCCTCGAGCACGCGGGAGGCGCCGTCGACGGTGACGTGGAGGCCCTCGTCGTCGATGCGGTCGTAGGTCGCCCCGCGGACCTGGGTCACGTGTGACTGCTTGAGCACCGCGCGGTGCGCCCAGCCCGACGTCTTGCCGAGGCCGATGCCGATCGGCGTGGTCTTGCGCTGCACCAGCGTCACCTCGCGGGCGGGGGTGCGCGGCTTGGCCTCGGTGAGTCCGCCCTCGTGCAGCGCCGGGTCGCCGACGCCCCAGTGGGCCATCCAGTCCTCGAGGTCCTCCTCCTCGTGGGTGAGGAAGACGCTCACGTCGACGCCGATGCCGCCGGCGCCGATCACGACCACGCGGCGGCCAGGGACGACCGCGCCGCTCAGCACGTCGGCGTACGACGCCACGCTGGGGTGGTCGATGCCGGGGATCTCCGGCATCCGCGGCTCGACGCCCGTCGCGACGACGACCTGGTCGAAGCCGGCGAGGTCGGCGGCGGTCGCGGCGGTCGAGAGGCGGACGTCGACGCCGAGGACCTCGAGGCGACGGGTGAAGTAGCGCAGCGTGTCGGCGAAGTCCTCCTTGCCCGGCACGGCCATCGCCAGGCGGAACTGGCCGCCGAGCTCGGGCGACTTCTCGAAGAGCGTCACCGCGAAGCCGCGCTCGGCGGCGCTGGTCGCCGCGGCGAGGCCGGCGGGACCGGCGCCGACGACGGCCACCGTCTGCGTGCGGAGCGTGGGCATCAGCACCAGCTCGGTCTCGTGGCAGGCGCGCGGGTTGACCAGGCACGAGGCGCGCTCGTTGCTGAAGACGTGGTCGAGGCAGGCCTGGTTGCAGGCGATGCAGGTGTTGATCTCGTCGGCCCGCTCGTCCATCGCCTTGGCGACGAAGGCGGGGTCGGCCAGCAGCGGGCGCGCCATCGAGACGAGGTCGGCCTCCCCGGCGGCGAGGATCTCCTCGGCCAGCTCGGGGGTGTTGATCCGGTTGGAGGCGCAGACGGGGACGTCGACGAGCTCCTTCAGGCGGGCGGTGTGCGCGCGCCACGCGCCGCGCGGCACCTGGGTGATGATCGTCGGCACCCGCGCCTCGTGCCAGCCGATGCCGGTGTTGAAGACGGTGACGCCGGCGGCCTGCAGGTGCAGGGCGAGCTCGGCGGTCTCCTCCCAGGTCTGGCCGCCCTCGACGAGGTCGAGCAGCGAGATCCGGTAGACGAGGGGGAAGTCGGCGCCGACCAGCTCGCGGGTGCGGCGTACGACCTCGACCGCGAAGTGCATCCGGCGCGCGGGGGAGCCGCCCCACTCGTCGTCGCGGTCGTTGGTGCGCGCGGCGAGGAACTGGTTGATCAGGTAGCCCTCGGAGCCCATGATCTCGACCGCGTCGTAGCCGGCCTTGCGGGCCAGCGCGACGCTCTTGGCGAAGGCGGTCGCGGTGCGGTCGACCTCCTTGCTCGACATGGCGCTGGGCTTGAAGGGCGTGATCGGCGACTTCTTGTCCGACGCGCTCTGCGAGAGCGGGTGGTAGCCGTAGCGCCCGGCGTGGAGCACCTGGAGCGCGATCGCGCCGCCGGCCCCGTGGACCGTCTCGGTGATCCGCTGGTGCCGCATCGCGTGGAGGCGGTTGGACATCTCGCTGGCGAACGGCTTGAGCCAGCCGCGCTTGGTGGGGGCGTACCCGCCGGTGATGATCAGGCCGACGCCGCCGCGCGCCCGCTCCTCGAAGAACGCCGCGAGCTTGTCGATGTCCCACGGGTGGTCCTCGAGCCCGGTGTGCATCGAGCCCATGACGACGCGGTTGCGCAGCGTCAGCGCGTCGGGCCCGGCGCCGAGGGTGATCGGCTCGAGGAGGTGGGGGTAGCGGGGGTGGGTCATGTCAGTCCCTCTCGTGGGCGTGCAGGTAGTCGGTGATCCAGTCGATCCAGAACCGCTCCAGCCGGATGCCGCCGCGCAGCACCAGCCACTGGTCGAGGCCCGCCTCGTCGAGGGCGTCCGGGTCGGGGAACTGCTCGCGCTCGAGCGCCTCGTAGTGCGCGAGCCTGGTGGCGTGGTCGGCGCGGGCGTCGGCGAGGTGGGCGCTCAGCACCGCGCGGTCGCCGTACGACGCCCCGCGCAGCTTGACCGCCAGCTCGCTGCGGAAGGTCTCCATCGGCATGGGCGTCGCCAGCCATTCCGCGAGCACCCGCCGGCCCTCGGCCGACGGGGTGTGGACCCGCTTGTCGGGGCGGCCGTCCTGCTCGACCACCTCCACGGCGACCCAGCCGTCGGCCTCCATCCGCGCCAGCACCCGGTAGATCTGCTGGTGGGTGGCGTGCCAGAAGAAGCCGAGCGACTTCTCGAACCGCCGGGTCAGCTCGAGCCCGCTCGCCGGGCGCTCGCTCAGCGCGACGAGGAGGGCGTGCTCGAGGGCCATGCGGGCATCGTGCCCCACCTATGCAACGAGTTGCAAGCCTCGTACGCTCGGGCGAAGGGCGGGCGCGGGCGGAGATCGTGGAGCTTCCGAGTCACCGGGTGGCTCGGATCCACCACGATCTCCCCGTCGAGGCGAGGGGGGTTGGTCCGCGTCGTCGGGCTCGTCCTGCTCCGCGAGCTCGCGGCTCGGCGTCGCCCTTCGGCTCACTCGAAGCCCGGGGGCACGTGGGTCAGGCGCTCCTCGGTGGTGAGGCCGTCGTGCGGGGTGCCCGCGTCGTGCCACGGCGCGCCGTGAGCCAGCCACTCGGCGCGGTAGGCCCGGGCGCCCGCGGGCGTGACGTCCTCGTAGCCGGCCTCGACCTCGCAGCACGGACAGATGTCGAAGTCCGGGCTCCGCCCGTCGTCCCCCCACGGCGGAGACGGCCACCGGTAGCCGCAGGCTCGGCAGTTGTGCTCGTCCCCGGCCGCGCGCAGGTGCGCCCGCAACGGCTTCAGGGCCGTCATTGCCGCCGGATGCACCTCGTCGCCGAACACGGTGAACCTGATGAGCTCGAGGTCGCCCTCGACGTTGCGCACGACCCTCGCCACCTCGGACGAGCCGGGCGAGTCGGTGCGCTCGAGCAGCGTCACGACGGACTGGAGCCCGGCCTGGAGCGTCTCCAGGTCGATCTCGTGGGCGGCGAAGGCGCGCACGGTCTCGGCAGTCGCGGCCAGCAGGGTCTGGTTGCTCATCAGGTGGCCCTCGTGATCACGGTGATGGCGATGTCGTCCTCGGTGACGATACGCACGCCGTCGGCTCGTAGATCTCGCCGATCGCCCCGGCGGGCGTCCGCACCGTGCCGGGCGTGACCGTGCCGAGCGGGTGGTCGAGGACGCGCGACCGGGCCGACCCTGACAGCGGTGGTGTCATGATCGGGCCATGACGTACGAGCTGGGGCAGGGCACCGGGCCGTTGCGGGGCGTGCGGGTGGTCGAGGTCGCCGGCATCGGGCCCGGCCCGCACGCGTGCATGATCCTGGCCGACCTCGGCGCCGACGTGATCCGCATCGACCGGCCGGATGGCGGGATGTTCGCGATGGGAGCCAAGGACGTGATGGCCCGCGGCCGGGCGAGCGTGGCCCTCGACCTCAAGCACCCCGACGCGGTCGCCACCGTGCTCGACCTGGTCGAGCAGGCCGACGTGCTCGTCGAGGGGATGCGCCCGGGCGCGATCGAGCGCCTCGGGCTCGGCCCCGACACCTGCCACGCCCGCAACCCGCGCCTGGTCTTCGCGCGGATGACCGGCTGGGGCCAGGACGGCCCGTGGAGCGGGGCCGCCGGGCACGACATGAACTACGTCGCGGTCAGCGGCGCGCTCCACGGCCTGGGCCAGGACCGCGACCGGCCGCACTTCCCGAGCAACCTCCTCGGCGACTTCGGCGGAGGCTCGACCTACCTCGTCATCGGCGTCCTCGCCGCGCTCCTCGAGGCGCGCGCCAGCGGGCGCGGCCAGGTGGTGGACGCCGCGATCGTCGACGGCACCGCCCACCTCAACGCGATGGCCTCCACGTTCGCCGCGATCGGCCTCGCCACCGGCACCCGCCGCTCGGGCCTGCTCGACGGCGGCACGCCGTGGTACGACCTCTACGAGACCGCCGACGGCCGGCACGTGAGCGTCGGCGCGCTCGAGCCGCAGTTCTGGGCCGCGCTCGTCGAGCGCGTCGGCGTCGACCTGCCCGACCGCGACGACCCGGCCAACCACGCCGGGATCCGGGACGCGCTGACCCGGCGGTTCAAGGAGCGCACGCAGGCCGAGTGGTGCGAGGTCTTCGACGGCACGGACGCCTGCGTCGCGCCCGTCGTACCCCTGTCCGAGGCCCCCGCCCACCCCCACCTCGCCGCCCGCGGCACCTTCGTCGAGCGCGACGGGGTCACCCAGCCGGCGCCCGCGCCGCGCTTCTCGCGCACCACCCCCACCCTGGGCCTCGCGCCGGCGCTGCCGGGGCAGCACACCCGCGAGGCGCTCGAGGCGTGGGGCGTACGCGATGTCGACCGGCTGCTCGCCGACGGCGCGGCGGCGCAGGCGTGAGGCCCTTCCTCTTCCTCGGCACCCGCGCGGAGGACGACGTCGCCCAGCAGGAGTACGACGCGGTGCTGGCCGGCTGCGGCCTGCGCCCCGAGGAGCTGGTGCGCGTCCGGCTCGAGGCCGAGCCGCTCGGCGAGGTCGACCTCGCCGCGTGGTCCGGGGTCATCCTCGGCGGCGGCCCCTTCAACGTCTCCGACCCCGAGGACGTGAAGTCGCCGGCGCAGCGCCGGGCCGAGGCCGAGCTGCACCGGCTCGCCGAGCGGGCGGTCGCGGCCGACTTCCCGTTCCTCGGCGCCTGCTACGGCATCGGGGTGCTCGGCACTCTGGGCGGCGGCGTCGTCGACCGGACGTGGGGCGAGCCCATCGGCGCCCTGCCCGTGGGGCTCACCGAGGCCGGCCGCGCCGACCCCCTGTTCGGTGTGATGCCGGGGGAGTTCCTGGCCTACCTCGGTCACAAGGAGGCGGTCTCGCGGCTGCCCGACGGCGCGGTGCTGCTCGCCTCGACGCCCACCTGCCCCGTCCACGCCTTCCGGATCGGACGCCACGTCTACGCCACGCAGTTCCACCCCGAGCTCGACGCCGTCGCGATCTGCGACCGCATCGACGCCTACAGCGCCCACGGCTACTACGAGCCGCACGAGCAGGAGCACCTCAAGTCGGCCGCCCGCGAGGCGATGGTCGCCGAGCCGGTGCGGCTGCTGGCCAGGTTCGTCGAGCTCCACGCCCGCGCCTGAGCCCGTCTCTGGGAGGGTGAGGCGGTGGACGTCGACACGCACCCGGTCGCGGCGCGCCGCGCGCGCCTCGCCGTGCCGGTGGTCGTCGTCGCCCAGCTGCTCGGCACGTCGCTGTGGTTCAGCGCCAACGCCGCGGCCGCCGATCTCCGCGAGGTCTGGGACCTGACCGACGCGGGCCTGGGCAGCCTCACCGTCGCCGTGCAGTCGGGCTTCGTCCTCGGCACGCTCCTCGCGGCGGTGACCAGCCTGCCCGACCGCTTCCCGGCGAGCCGGATCTTCGCGGTCGCCTGCGTGCTCGGCGCGGGCAGCAACGCCGGCTTCGCGCTGCTCGCCGACGGCACGGCCGAAGGGGTGGCGTGGCGGTTCGTCACCGGACTCAGCCTGGCCGGCATCTACCCGCTGGGGATGAAGCTCGTCGTCTCCTGGTCCCCCGACCGCGCCGGCGAGGCGCTCGGCTGGCTCGTCGGCATGCTCACCCTCGGCACCGCCCTCCCGCACCTGATCACCTCGCTCGGCCTCGGCTGGCAGTGGCAGGCCGTCGTCCTCACCTCCTCGGTGCTGGCCCTCGCGGCCGGCGTCGTGGTGCTGCTGCTCGGCGACGGGCCCCACCTGCCGCGCGGAGGTGCCGCCGGGCTGCGCCCCGGCGCCGTGCTCCAGGCGTTCCGGGTGCGGGGCTACCGGGGTGCGGCGCTGGGCTACTTCGGGCACATGTGGGAGCTCTACGCCTTCTGGACCCTCGTGCCGCTGCTGCTGCTCGACCTCCTCGGCGACCGCGGCACGACCCTCAACGGCTGGGCGTTCGCGGTGATCGGGGCGGGGGCGCTCGGGTCGGTCGCCGGGGGCTGGTGGAGCCGGCGCGTCGGCGGCGTACGCGTGGCCGCGACCGCGCTGTCCGTCTCCGGCGCCGCCTGCCTGCTCTACCCGCTGGTCGCGCGCGCCCCGGTCGCGCTCGCGCTGGCGCTGCTGCTCGTGTGGGGCGTCGCGGTCGTCGCCGACTCGGCCCAGTTCTCCGCACTGTCGGCCCGGGCGTGCCCGCCCCACCTCGTGGGCAGCGCGCTCGCCATCCAGAACGGCCTGGGCTTCGGCCTCACCATCGGTGCCATCGCGCTGACCGTCGCGCTGGTCGGCGACCTCGGGCCGCTGGTGTCGCTGCTCCTGCTGCCCGGCCCGGTGCTCGGGCTCGCGGCGATGGCGCGCAACCTGCGCTGACCTGTCACTCGTCGTCACGCCCTGGGCTCGCGTCACCTACCCTCGGGACGTGAGCAGTGGCGAGCACGTCGACGTGCTGATCATCGGGGCCGGGCTGTCGGGCATCGGCGCGGCCGCGCACCTGGCCACCGACCTGCCGCAGACGACGTACGCCGTGTGGGAGCGGCGCGACGCCAGCGGCGGCACGTGGGACCTCTTCCGCTACCCGGGCGTGCGCTCCGACTCCGACATGCACACGCTGGGCTACCGCTTCCGGCCGTGGCGCGGCGACACGGCGCTGGCCGACGGCGCCTCGATCCTGGCCTACCTGCGCGACACCGCGCGCGAGCACGGCGTCGACCGCCACATCCGCTACGGGCACCGCGTCGTCGCGGCGGACTGGGACTCGAGCGCCGCACGGTGGACGGTGACCGCCGAGGTCGACGGCGAGCGGCGCACCATCACCGCCGGCTTCCTCTGGGCGTGCAGCGGCTACTACGACTACGACGCCGGCCACGCCCCGCACTTCGAGGGACAGGAGCGCTTCGGCGGCCGGCTCGTGCACCCGCAGCGCTGGCCCGACGACCTCGACCACACCGGCAAGCGCGTGGTCGTGATCGGCTCGGGCGCCACCGCCGTCACCCTCGTACCCGCCCTCGCCGACACGGGCGCCGCGCACGTCACCATGCTGCAGCGCTCGCCGACCTACGTCCTCCCGGTGCCGGCCACGGACGGGGTGAAGGGGCGGCTGACCAGGCTGGTGGGGGAGGACCGCTCCTACGTCGTGACCCGCTGGAAGAACATCGCGCTGCAGGCCGCGCTCTACCGCGCGAGCCGCCGCCGCCCCGACCTCGTGCGCCGCTTCGTGCGCCGGGTCAACGTGGCGCAGCTGCCGGCCGGCTACGCCGTCGACACCCACTTCAACCCGGCCTACGACCCGTGGGACCAGCGGATGTGCCTGGTGCCCGACGGCGACCTGTTCCGGGCCATCGGCGACGGACGCGCGGAGGTCGTCACCGACCGCATCGCCACCTTCACCGAGACCGGCGTGGAGCTGGAGTCGGGGCGGCGGCTCGAGGCCGACGTGGTCGTGACGGCCACCGGCCTGTCGCTGCAGGTCTTCGGCGGCGCCGAGCTCAGCGTGGACGGCGAGACCGTCGAGCCCCGCGACACGATGGCCTACCGGGCGATGATGCTGTCCGGGGTGCCCAACTTCGCCTTCACGATCGGCTACACCAACGCCTCCTGGACGCTCAAGGCCGATCTCGTCAGCGAGTACGTCGTCCGGCTGCTGACGCGGATGCGCGCCACCGGGGAGCGCTCGGTGGTGCCGGTGCGCGACCCGTCGGTCGAGGAGGTCCCGCTGATGGACTTCGACGCGGGCTACATCCAGCGGGTGGTCCACACGCTGCCGCGCCAAGGCACCGTCGCCCCGTGGACGCTGCGGCAGAGCTACCTCCACGACGCCCGCACGATCCGCCGCGCGCCCCTCGACGACGGGGTCCTGGACTGGTCGTGAGAGCCGCTTCCATGGAAGCGCTCTCACATTCCGGATCGGTTTCGTCCGCAAGCCGTTGACAGGTCATGTGACCGTCGTCATAGTTGCTGGCGGACGGAAGTGGAAGCGCTCTCACACCGCTCACGTCCACCTCCGGCCGGGCGACCAGCCCGGCACCCCGCAGGACGGCAGGAGTGCAGTGGTGCAGACAGCAAGCAGGACCCAGCGGACCCGGCGGGTGCGACTCGCCTCGAGCGCACTGATGGCGCTCACCCTCGCGACGACCGCGGCCGCGTGCAGCAACGACGACGACTCCGACGGATCGAGCGCCGATGGCGCGACCACGATCACCGTCGCGACGTTCAACGAGTTCGGCTACGAGGACCTCATCGAGGAGTGGAACGCCGACAACGACGACATCAAGATCAAGCAGGTCAAGGTCGGCACCTGGGACGACGCCAAGGCCAACCTCTACACCAAGCTCGCGGCGGGCTCCGGCCTCTCCGACATCGAGGCGATCGAGGGCGACGCGATGCCCGCGATCATGGCCGAGAGCGGCGCATTCGTCGACCTCACCGACCCCGAGCTCGAGGGCCGCTGGCTCGACTGGAAGGCCGAGGCCGGCACCAACGCCGACGGCCAGATGATCGGCTACGGCACCGACGTCGGGCCGGAGAGCATCTGCTACCGCGCCGACCTGTTCAAGAAGGCCGGCCTGCCCACCGACCGCGAGGAGGTGGCCAAGCTGATGGGGACGTGGGACGACTACTTCGCGACCGGCGAGAAGTTCGTCAAGGCGATGCCCGGCACCGCGTGGTACGACTCCTCCGGCGCGCTCGCGCAGGCGATGCTCAACCAGGTCGAGTACCCGTTCGAGACCGACGAGGCCACCATCGACGTGGACAACCCCGAGCTCCAGGCGGTGTGGACCGCCGTCACCGACAACATCGAGAGCGGGCTGTCGTCCAAGATCCCGCAGTGGAGCGACGACTGGACCGCGCAGTTCCAGGACGACGGCTTCGCCACGATCGCCTGCCCCGGCTGGATGATGGGCATCATCGAGGGCAACTCCGAGGGCGTCGAGGGATGGGACATCGCCAACGTCTTCCCCGGCGGTGGCGGCAACTGGGGCGGCTCGTTCCTCACCGTCCCGGCGCAGGGCGACAACATCGAGGAGGCCAAGGAGGTCGCCGCCTGGCTGACCGCCCCCGAGCAGCAGGCCAAGGCGTTCGAGGCCGTGGGTGCGTTCCCCAGCCAGGTCGAGGCGCAGGACGCCCCGGAGGTCAAGGAGGCGGTCAACGAGTTCTTCAACGACGCGCCCATCGGCACCATCACGGCCGAGCGCGCGGCGGCGATCACGGTGCAGCCGTTCAAGGGCCCGAAGTACTCCGACATCCTCTCCGCGTTCCAGGCCGCCATCCTGCGCGTCGACGACGGCTCGCAGGACCCCGACACGTCGTGGGAGCAGTTCCTGACCGACGTCGAGGCCCTGGGCTGACCCGGCCCCGGGCACCCCACCACCCGATCGGCGAGACGTGACCACTCATCTCCCCACCCGGGGCGACGGCACCGAGCAGGTGCCGTCGTCCCGGGCCCGGCTCCCGGCCGGCCGCGACCCCGGGCGGCGCCCGCGGCCGTGGAGCCACCGGCTGAGCCGGCTCGACGTGGCGCTCTCGCCCTACCTCTACATCGCCCCGTTCTTCATCGTCTTCCTCGTGGTCGGCATGTTCCCGCTGGCCTACACCGCGTGGGTGTCGGTGCACGACTGGAGCCTGCTCGGCGGCCAGGGCGACTTCGTCGGCCTCGGCAACTACCGCGAGGTCATCGACAACCCCTACTTCACCAAGCAGCTGGTCAACACGATCAGCATCTTCCTGATCTCCTCGGTGCCGCAGATCCTGCTCGCGCTCGTGGTGGCCGCCCTGCTCGACAACCAGCTGCGGGCGCGCACGACGTGGCGGATGAGCATCCTGCTGCCGTTCGTCGTCTCGCCCGTGGCCGTGGCGATCATCTTCGGCAGCCTCTACGGCGACCGCTACGGCCTGGTCAACGAGCTCCTCGGCATGGTCGGCATCGACCCGATCGCGTGGCACACCGACCGGCTCGCCAGCCACGTCGCGATCGCGACGATGGTCAACTGGCGCTGGACCGGCTACAACGCGCTGATCTTCCTGGCCGCGATGCAGGCCGTGCCCCGCGACCTCTACGAGTCGGCCGCGATCGACGGAGCCGGCCGGGTGCGCCAGTTCCTGTCCATCACCGTGCCGATGATCCGGCCCACGATGGTCTTCGTCATCATCACCTCCACCATCGGAGGTCTCCAGATCTTCGCCGAGCCCCGCCTCTTCGACGACACCGCGGCCCGCAACGGAGGCAGCGACCGGCAGTTCGGCACCATCACGATGCTGATCTACGACTTCGGCTGGCAGCTGCGCGACCTCGGCCGCGCCTCGGCCACGGCCTGGCTGCTGTTCCTCGTGATCTGCGTCTTCGCCATCGGCAACTTCCTGGCCATCCGCCGCTTCGGCACCCGGGGAGGATCCCGATGAGCCGGCGCCCGGGGTTCCTCGTCTACGGGCTGCTGGCCGCGTTCGCGCTCGGCTCGGCCGCACCGCTCTACTGGTCGTTCCTGCTGGGCTCGCAGACCAAGGAGGTGGCCGCGCAGGGCATCCCGCCGCTGCTCCCGGGCGGCCACTTCATCGACAACGCGCAGCGCGCGCTCGACTCCGTCCCCTTCTGGAAGGCGCTGGGCAACAGCCTGCTCGTCTCGACCGTCACCGCGTGCTCGGTGGTCTTCTTCTGCACCCTCGCCGGCTACGCCTTCGCCAAGCTCCGCTTCCGGGGCAACGGGCCGCTGATGGTCATGGTCGTCGCGACGATGGCCGTGCCCACCCAGCTCGGCGTCGTCCCGCTGTTCATCCTGATGTCCAAGCTGGGGTGGGCGGGCAGCATCTGGTCGGTCGTCATCCCCTGGCTGGTGACCGCCTTCGGGGTGTTCTTCATGCGCCAGTACCTCGTCGACGCGGTGCCCGACGAGCTGATCGAGGCCGCGCGGATGGACGGGTGCTCGCAGATCCGCACCTTCCTCACGGTCGCCGTCCCGGCGGCGCGACCCGCCGCGGCGATCCTGTGGCTGTTCACCTTCATGCAGGTGTGGACCGACTTCTTCTGGCCGCTGATCGCCCTGCCGTCGGACAACCCCACCATCCAGGTGGCGCTCAACCAGCTGCAGAGCGGGTACTTCAAGGACTTCAGCATGGTCCTCGCCGGGACCACCCTGGCCACCGTCCCGCTCCTCGTCCTGTTCGTCGTCGCCGGTCGCCAGCTCGTGACCGGGATCATGCAAGGAGCCGTCAAGGGATGACCATCCACACCACGCCCGCCGCCACACCCGCCGCCACCGCCATCGACACCGAGGCCGCACGCTTCCCGACCGACTTCGTCTGGGGCATGGCGACCGCGTCCTACCAGATCGAGGGCGCCGTCGCCGAGGACGGACGTACGCCGTCGATCTGGGACACGTTCTCCCACATCCCCGGTGCGGTGCTCAACGACGACACCGGCGACGTGGCCTGCGAGCACTACCACCGGATGCCCGACGACGTGGCCCTGCTGGCCGACCTCGGTGCGACGTCCTACCGCTTCTCCGTCGCGTGGCCGCGGGTGCGACCCGACGCCGGTCCGGTCAACGCAGCGGGGCTCGCCTTCTACGACCGGCTCGTCGACGAGCTGCTGTCGCACGGGATCGCGCCGTGGCTGACGCTCTACCACTGGGACCTGCCGCAGGTGCTCGAGGACGCCGGCGGGTGGACCAACCGCGACACCGCCCACCGGTTCGTCGATCACGCCATCGCCGTGCACGACGCCCTGGGCGACCGGGTGCCGACCTGGACCACCCTCAACGAGCCGTGGTGCTCCTCCTTCCTCGGCTACACCGCGGGCCACCACGCCCCCGGACGCCAGGAGGGGGCCGCGGGCCTGATCGCGGCCCACCACCTGCTGCTCGCGCACGGGCTCGCGACGCAGGAGCTGCGCAGCCGGGGCGTCGACCGGCTCGGGCTCAGCCTCAACTTCACCGTCCCCGACCCGAGCGACCCGAGCGACCCGGCCGACGTCGACGCCGCGCGGCGCATCGACGGCCTGCACAACCGGTTCTTCCTCGACCCGGTCTTCCGCGGCGCCTACCCCGCCGACGTGCTCGACGACACGGCCGCGCTGACCTGGCAGGGCCGGCCGTGGCTCGACGTGGTGCGCGACGGCGACCTCGACGTGATCTCGTCCCCGATCGACGTGCTGGGCGTCAACTACTACCACGGCAACGAGGTGTCGGGTCACCCGCGCACGGACGTCGTCGGCCTCGGTGCCGACCACCCCGAGCGGGTGGCGCTCTCGCCGTTCCCCGGCTCCGAGCACGTCACGTTCCCCAGCCGCGGGCTGCCGCTCACCGACATGGGGTGGGAGATCCAGCCCGACGGCCTGCACCGCCTGCTGCGGCGCCTGCACGACGACTACCCCCGCCTGCCGATCTACCTCACCGAGACCGGCGCGGCGTTCGCCGACGCCCCCGACTCCCAGGGCCGGGTCCACGACCCCGACCGGATCGCGTTCCTCGACTCCTACCTGCGCGCGGTGCACCGCGCCATCGAGGAGGGCGTCGACGTGCGCGGGTTCTTCCACTGGTCGTTCTGCGACAACTTCGAGTGGGCCTTCGGCTACGCGAAGCGCTTCGGCCTGGTCCACGTCGACTACGCCACCCAGCGGAGGACGCCGAAGTCCAGCGCCCACTGGTACGGCGAGCTGGCCCGCTCCGGGAGCCTGCCGCCACCGGTGGGCGGGGCGCACTAGCGTGGCGCGCGTGTCGTCGTCGCGGAGTGCCGCCAGCGCCGGCCAGCCCACCCTCGACGAGGTGGCCCGGGTCGCCGGCGTCTCGCGCGCCACGGCCTCCCGCGCGATCAACGGCGGCCAGCGCGTCAGCGCGCGTGCCCAGTCGGCGGTCGAGACGGCGGTCCGCACACTCGGCTACGTCCCCAACCCTGCGGCGCGCAGCCTGGTCACCCGGCGCACCGACTCGATCGCGGTGGTCGTGCCCGAGCCCGACGACCGGGTCTTCTCCGACCCGTTCTTCGCCGGCACCCTGCGCGGGGTGACCCGCGTGCTCGGCGAGCGCGACATCCAGCTCGTGCTGCTGCTCGCCCGGCCGGGCGCCTCGAGCACGCGCACCCTGCGCTACCTCACCAACCGGCACGTCGACGGCGCGCTCGTCGTCTCCCACCACCGCGACGACCGGCTCGCCGAGCACCTCGCCGACATCGGCCTGCCCTGCGTCTTCGGCGGCCGGCCCTGGACCGGCGGCGACCGCGTCGCCTACGTCGACGTCGACAACGTGGCGGGGGAGTGCGAGGCCACCGAGCTGCTCGTGGCCCGCGGCTGCACGCGCATCGGCACCATCGCCGGGCCGTCCGACATGACGGCCGCGGAGGACCGTGTCGTCGGGTGGCGCCAGGCCATGGCGGCGGCCGGGCTGGCCGCCGACGCGATCGAGCACGGCGACTTCACCGAGGCGAGCGGCGAGGCGGCCACCCGTCTGCTGATGCAGCGCCACCCCGACCTCGACGGTCTCGTCGTCGCCTCGGACCTGATGGCCGCGGGTGCGTTGAAGGTGCTCGCCGAGCTCGGGCGCCGGGTGCCCGACGACATCGCCGTCGTCGGCTTCGACGACCTCGGCGTCGCCGAACGCACCACGCCGGCGCTGACCACCGTGCGGCAGCCGGTCGACGAGATGGCCGAGCGCGCGACGCGCCTGCTGCTCGAGTGCGTCGACGACCCCGCCTCCGGCCGTCCGATGCGGCTGATCATCCCCCCGACACTGGTCCGCCGCGCCAGCGCCTGAGCCGCGCGGCGTACCGCGGTCCCTTGCGGTCAGGCCAACGAGGCCAGCAGCTGGTCGACCCGGCGGCGGATCTCGTCGCGGATCGGCCGCACAGCCTCGATCCCCTGCCCGGCGGGGTCGTCGAGGCGCCAGTCCTCGTAGCGAGTGCCGGGGAAGAACGGACAGGCGTCGCCGCACCCCATCGTGACGACGACGTCGGAGGCGCGCACGTCGGCCTCGTCGAGGACCCGCGGCTGGTGGCGCGCGATGTCGATGCCGACCTCGGCCATCGCCGCCACGGCGACCGGGTTGATCGACGACGCCGGCGCCGACCCGGCCGAGAGCACCTCGACCCGGTCGCCGGCGAGGTGACGCAGCCAGCCGGCGGCCATCTGCGAGCGGCCGGCGTTGTGCACGCAGACGAACAGCACGGTGGGAGTGGTCATCGTCGGCTCCTTGGCACGATCGGGTCGGGTGCGGGATCGGGTGCCGGGCCCGGCGCCCAGTCGGCGAAGCGGCCACGCAGGGCCAGGCTGACGTGGACGAGGCCGACGAGCACGGGCACCTCGATGAGCGGGCCCACGACACCGGCCAGCGCCTGGCCGGACGTGACGCCGAACGTCGCCACGGCCACCGCGATGGCCAGCTCGAAGTTGTTGCCCGCCGCGGTGAACGCCAGCGTCGTGGTGCGCTCGTACGACATCTCGAGCACGCGGCCGAGCAGGAAGCCGCCGCCCCACATCAGGGCGAAGTAGGCGAGGAGCGGCAGCGCGATGCGCGCCACGTCGAGGGGCCGGCTGGTGACCTGCTCACCTTGGAGGGCGAAGAGGAGGACGATCGTGAAGAGCAGCCCGACCAGTGCCCAGGGACCGACCCGCGGGAGGAACGCCGCCTCGTACCACTCCCGGCCGCGGAGGCGCTCGCCGTAGGTGCGCGAGAGCCAGCCGAGCAGCAGCGGCACGCCGAGGAAGACCAGCACCGACTTCGCGACCTGCCACGTGGACACGTCGAGGGCGGCCCCCTCCAGTCCCAGCCAGACGGGCAGCGCCTCGAGGTAGAACCAGCCGAGGCCGGCGAAGGCGACCACCTGGAAGACCGAGTTGAGGGCCACCAGCACCGCGGCGGCCTCGCGGTCACCGCACGCGAGGTCGTTCCAGATGACGACCATCGCGATGCAGCGGGCCAGGCCGACGATGATCAGTCCGGTGCGGTAGTCCGGGAGGTCGGGGAGCAGCAGCCACGCCAGCGCGAACATCAGCGCCGGCCCGAGCACCCAGTTGAGGACAAGGGAGGCGACGAGCAGGCGCCGGTCGGAGGTGACCGTGTCGAGGCGGTCGTAGCGCACCTTCGCCAGGACGGGATACATCATCACCAGCAGGCCGATCGCGATCGGCAGCGAGATCCCGTCGACCTCGACGGCCGACAGCGCGTCGTCCAGGCCGGGCACCGAGCGGCCGAGGAGGAGCCCGGCGGCCATGGCGAGGCCGATCCACAGGGGCAGGAGGCGGTCGAGGGTCGAGAGCCCGCCGCCCGCGCGGTCGGGCGTGCTCACGCGTCCCCGCCGATGAGGGCCGCGAGGTCGGCGAGCACCTCGCGACGCACGGCGTAGTAGACCCACACGCCGCGCTTGCTGCGCTCGAGCAGGCCGGCGTCGTGCAGCACCTTGAGGTGGTGGCTGATGGTCGGCTGGGAGAGGTCGAAGGCGTCGTTGAGGTCGCACACGCAGGCCTCGCCGCCCTCGCTGGCGGCGACGATCGAGACCAGGCGCAGGCGCACCGGGTCGGCGAGCGCCTTGAGCAGCGGCGCGACCCCCTCGGCCCGGTGGGCCGACAGCGGCTCGCGCACCAGCGGCGAGCAGCAGGCGACGGTCTCGACGGGGCTCAGGGTCAGCTCGGACTTCGACACGAGTCAATATTGACAGATGTCGATGTCTACGGCAATCTCGACCCATCGACATCCATCAATATATCAAGGAGCACCCCATGTCCCGCCTACAGCTCGCGCTCAACGTCGACGACCTCGAGGCGTCGATCGCCTTCTACTCCACGCTCTTCGGCACCGAGCCGCACAAGGTCCGCCCGAGCTACGCCAACTTCGCGGTGGCCCACCCGCCGCTCAAGCTCGTCCTGGTGGAGAACGCCGGGCAGGGCGGGAGCATCAACCACCTCGGCGTCGAGGTCGAGGACGTCGACGCCGTGGACTCCGAGCTGACCCGCCTCGCGGCGGCCGGCTTCGCGACGACCGAGGAGCGCGACACCACCTGCTGCTACGCCAAGCAGGACAAGTTCTGGGTGCAGAACACGCCCGACGGGGAGCGCTGGGAGGTCTACACGATCACCGACGACGCACCGGTCCCCGCTGTGGAGGAGCGGGTCGAGGAGGCCGTCGACGGGGGCGCCGTCTGCTGCGCCTGACGCGTCGCGCGACAGCCGGCCGGGACGAACGAGGCGAGCGTCACCGCGCGGGAAATTCACACGAACACCATCCGCACCGGTAGCGTGGGTCTCTCAGACGCCCGGCCGGTCTTGCCCCGGGCGCAGGTCCTTGCGGACCTTTCCTCACTTCTGAGGCACGTACGCCGCGTACGTCCGTTCCACGCACATCGCGGCTCACGGTGGCGAGACGCCAACCGAAAGCAGTCACATGAACTTCGCCGCCCTCGGCGTTCCGTCCTCGCTCGCGCAGATCCTCGAGCAGCAGGGCATCACCACTCCCACCCCGATCCAGGCCGCGACGCTGCCTGACAGCCTCGCCGGTCGCGACGTCCTCGGCCGCGGCCGCACCGGCTCCGGCAAGACGTACGCGTTCCTGCTCCCGCTCGTGGCCCGCCTCGACGCGTCGAAGATGCCGGCCATGCCGCGCAAGCCGCGCGCGCTGATCCTGGCGCCGACGCGCGAGCTCGTCGGCCAGATCCACGCCGCCCTCGTCCCGCTCGCCAAGGCCGCCGGCCTGTCGACCGTCGTGGTCTACGGCGGCGTCGGCCAGAACCCCCAGGTCACCGCGCTGAAGAAGGGCGTCGACGTCGTCATCGCCTGCCCCGGGCGCCTCGAGGACCTGATGGGCCAGGGCTACGCCGACCTCTCCGCCGTCGAGATGACGATCCTCGACGAGGCCGACCACATGGCCGACCTCGGCTTCCTGCCGGGCGTGCGCCGCATCATGGACAAGACCCCGCAGTCGGGTCAGCGCCTGCTCTTCTCGGCCACGCTCGACAAGGCGATCGACGTGCTGGTCAAGCGCTTCCTGACCAACCCGGTCACCCACGAGGCCGACTCGGCGCAGTCGCCGGTCGCCACGATGCACCACCACGTGCTGCACCTCTCGCGCGAGCAGCGGGTGCCGGTGCTGGTCGACCTCACCTCGGCCCCGGGCCGCACGGTGGTCTTCACCCGCACCAAGTACGGCGCCAAGGCGCTGGCCCGCCAGCTCAACAAGTCGGGCGTGCCCAGCGTCGAGCTGCACGGCAACCTGTCGCAGAACGCCCGCACCCGCAACATGGAGGCCTTCCACGCCGGCCACGCCACCACGCTGGTCGCGACCGACATCGCCGCGCGCGGCATCCACGTCGACGACGTCGCCCTCGTGGTCCACGCCGACCCGCCGGTCGAGCACAAGGCCTACCTCCACCGCTCGGGCCGTACGGCGCGCGCGGGCAACGAGGGCACCGTCATCACCCTGATGACCGACGAGCAGGTGCGCGACGTGCGCGACCTGACCCGTCTGGCCGGCATCAAGCCGACCACCACCAAGGTCAACGGCCCCAGCCACCCGGTGCTGGTCCAGCTCGCCCCCGGTGAGCGGACCCTCGTCCCCGGCGGTCTCGTGGTCGAGACCCCGACCGGTGCCGGCGCCCAGGGCGCTCGCGCCGGCGGCGGTGCCGGTGGCCGCAACAGGTCGCGTGGTCGCGGCAGGAGCAGCGGCCAGGGCGGCAGCGGTCAGGGTGGCCAGGGCGGACAGCCCCGCGGCCAGGGCGGCCAGCGCCGCTCCTCCGCCGCGTCCGGGGGGCAGTCGGCCAAGGGCGGCCAGTCCTCCGGCGGTCAGCGCCGGGGCCGCAGCGGCGGCTCGGGCGGCGGCGCCTCGGCCGGCACCTCGCAGGGCGGTCGCGCGCACAGCGCGTCGTCGTTCAGCCGCGGTCGCTGACCTGGCGCTCGGCCCCCCGACGTTTCATCACGGTATGTCGCTGAACCTGCGCTTCCCTCGCTGAATTCGCCGTGGGAGGTGCAGGTAGGCCTGCATACCTTGATGAACCAACGCCGCCCTGGGCCCTGAGTCTCCCTGAGCCTCACCGTCCACCGACGGCCTCGATCCACCGCCACTGGCCCGTGAGTCCCTCAGGGACTCACGGGCCAGTGTGCTGTCCGGAATGCCCGGCCGGCCCCGATGGTTCACGCTTCAACCAACCAAGGAGGGCGGACCCATGGCCGACTTCGACTTCTCCGTGCTCGGTACGCGCGAGCACCCCACGCTGGGCCTCGACACGTTCGGCGACGCCCCGACCGAGGGCGCCCCGGGCAACCACCCGGAGACGCTCCGCCAGGTCGTCGCCGAGGCGGTGCTCGCCGACCGGGTCGGCGTCGACTACCTCGGCCTCGGCGAGCACCACCGCCCCGACTTCGCGATCTCCGCCCCCGACGTCGTGCTCGCCGCGATCGCCGGGCAGACCGAGCGGATCCGCCTCGGCACCGGCGTGACCGTGCTGTCCTCCGACGACCCGATCCGCGTCTACCAGCGCTTCGCCACCCTGGACGCCGTGTCGGGCGGGCGGGCCGAGGTGCAGCTCGGGCGCGGCTCGTTCGTCGAGTCCTTCGGCCTCTTCGGTCTCGAGCTCTCCGACTACGACCGGCTCTTCGCCGAGAAGCTCGACCTCTTCGCCGCGCTGCAGGACGAGGGCCCGGTGACCTGGGAGGGCACCGTCCGGCCGCCGCTCTCCGCCCAGCGCGTCTACCCGACCACGGCGGCCGGCCGCGTGCCGGCGTGGATCGGCGTCGGCGGCACACCGCAGTCGGTGGTGCGCGCCGCGCAGTACGGCATGCCGCTGATGCTGGCGGTGATCGGCGGCTCGCCCGCGTCGTTCGTCCAGCTCGCCGAGCTCTACCGCGAGGCGCTCGGGCGCATGGACCTGCCCGAGCTGCCGATCGGCATGCACTCCCCGGGCCACGTCGCCGCCACCGACGACGAGGCGCGCGAGCAGCTCTACCCCCACCAGGCCGAGCTCTACACCCGGCTGGGCCGCGAGCGCGGCTGGCCGCCCTACTCCCGCATCCAGTTCGAGCAGGCCGCCGCGCCGCAGGGCGCGCTGTTCGTCGGCTCGCCGGAGACGGTCGCGCAGAAGATCGCCTGGGCGGCGCGGACGCTGGGGCTCTCCCGCTTCCAGCTGAAGTACTCCGTCGGCGGGCTCGCGCACGAGCACCGCATGGAGTCGGTGCGCCTCTACGGCGAGGAGGTCGTGCCGCGGGTGCGCGAGCTCCTCGCGTCGTCCTAGCCCGAGTGCGCCCAGCCGCGCTGGCAGCGCCCTCCTAGGCTGGCCGACATGCGCTCCTGGATCCAGCGGTCGCTGTGGGACGTCGTCCCGCGCGACCAACGTGACACCGCCGCCGCCTTCCGCCGGCGGCAGGTCGTCGCGGGGGTCGTCGTCCTCGTCGGGGCGATCGTCCTGGGGTGGTCGCTGCGCCTCGAGCCGGGCGGCAGCACCTTCTACGTCGCCGCGGTCGTGCTGGCCGGCGTCTGGGCGGCCGGCGCGTTCCTGTCCGGCCGGCTCCACCTCGGCCGGATCGCCGGCGACGGCGAGGTGTTCATCCGGCCGATCCTGGCGCCGATCATGCTCGGGCTGCTGATGGTCGGGGTCTTCGTCCTCGGCGCGCTGGTGGTGCGCGAGATCGACCCGCTGGCGACCTACGTCAGCTCGGTCCTGGAGTACGCCGACCAGGGCTCGCTGACGCTGCTGGCCGCCATCACGTTCGTCAACGGCATCGCCGAGGAGCTGTTCTTCCGGGGCGCGATGTACGCCGCGATCCCGCGTCACCCGGTCCTGTGGACCACGCTCGCCTACGTCGTGGCGACGCTGGCCACCGGCAACGTGATGCTGGCCTTCGCCGCCATCCTGCTCGGCACGGTCTGCGGCCTGGAACGACGGGCCAGCGGCGGCGTGCTGGCGCCGATCCTGACCCACATCACCTGGTCGCTCTCGATGCTGTTCCTGCTACCGCTGCTCTTCTGAGGCCGCCCGCTCGGCCAGCGCCCGGCGCACCGACTCGCGGTAGGACAGCGGCTCCCCGGGCACGACGTCGCGGATCGAGGTGTCGCGCACGACCACCTCGGTCGACATCGAGTCGATGAGGTTGCGCCCGGTCGTGGCGTCGACGTCGGTGACCAGCGCCAGCCAGTACGACGACAGCCGCGGCGTCAGCACGGGCACCACCACGATGGGGATGCGGCGTCCGCCGGCCGCCTCGGCGGCCACCCTCATCATGTCGAGGTAGGTGAGCTGCTCGGTGCCGCCGATCTCGAAGACCCGGCCGAGGGCGTCGGGATGGTCGACGACCCCGGCGAGGTAGCGCACGACGTCGTCGATGGCGATCGGCTGGGTGCGCGTCGCGACCCACCTGGGCACCACCATGGCGGGCAGGTTCTTGACGAGCTGGCGGGTCATCTCCCACGAGATGCCGCCGTGGCCCACGACGATCGCCGCGCGCAGCACGGTCACGGGCACGCCGTCGCGAGCCAGCAGCTCCTCGACCTCGCGGCGCGAGCGCAGGTGGGCGGACAGCTGGTCGCCGTCGTCGCCGAGACCGCCCATGTAGACGATCTGCCGCACCCCGGCCGCCGCCGCGGCGGCGCTGAAGCTGCGCGCCGCGTCGGCGTCCTTGCGCTCGAAGTCGGGGTCGTCGAGGGAGTGGACGAGGTAGATCGCCACGTCCACGCCGCGCAGCGCCTCGTCGAGCGACGCGCGGTCGCCGACGTCGGCCCCGACCGGCTCGCCCGGGCCGTCGTACGACTCCGGGCGCCGGGTCATCGCCCGGACGTCGTGGCCGGCGTCGATCAGGGCGGGGACCAGGCGGCGGCCGATGAAGCCGGTGGCGCCGGTGACGAGGACGGTGGCCATGCGGCCATGCTGTCAGGCGGGTCCTGACCCGCCGGTCGATCGAGCCGAGGCGCGGGCCGCGCGGCGGGCGTCGAGCCGCGCCATCGCCGGGGTCGCGGTGACGCCGTGCAGCAGCACCGACGCGATCACCGTGAAGGCGACCGTCGACCACAGCCACGCCTCACCCGGCACGTGCTCGTGGCTGACGGCGTAGCCGAGGTAGAACAGCGACCCCACGCCCCGGACCCCGAAGAACGACACGGCCGCCATCTCCCCGCGGTTGAGGCCCCCGTCGAGATGCTCGCTGCGGGGCAGCACGCCCACGGCGATCCAGCCGGCGAGGGGGCGTACGACGAGGACGAGTCCCAGGCCCACGGCCACGCCGCGCCAGTCGAGGTGCTCGAGGAGCCCACGGGTCATCGCCATGCCCAGCACCAGCAGCACGAGCAGGGTCATCAGCCGCTCCAGGCGCTCGACGACTCCGTGCATCGCGCGCTGGTAGGAGTGGCCGCGGTGGGTGGCGCGCAGGCTCATCGCGCACACGAAGACGCCGAGGAAGCCGTAGCCGCCGACCACCTCCGTGGCGCCGTACGCCGCGAGCAGCGCGGCGAGCGCCAGCATCGGCTCCCCGTGGTCGGCGAGCCGGAGCGAGTCGCTGCGGGAGCGGAAGGCCTGCCGGCCCAGCAGCCATCCGATCGCGAGGCCCACCACGACGCCGATGGCGATCTTGCCGAGGACGTACCAGCCGAGCCAGGCGCCCGCGTCCGCGAGGCCGAACCCGCCGGCGAGCAGCAGCAGGGCGAGGTGCACGAAGGGGAAGGCGAGGCCGTCGTTGAGCCCGGCCTCCGCGGTCAGCGAGAACCGGATGTCGTCGTCCTCGTCGTCGCGGCGCGTCGGGCCGGGACCCTCGCCGTCGTCGACGTCCTCGGTCAGCGGCTCGCCGACCTGCACGTCGGAGGCGAGCACCGGGTCGGTGGGCGCGAGCGCGGCGCCGAGGAGCAGGGCGACGGCCGGCACCAGCCCGGCGACCCACCAGCCGATCAGCGCGACGCCGAGGATGGTCAGCGGCATGGCGACCAGCAGTAGCCGCCACACCGGCGACCAGGACAGCCACGAGCGCCACGACCGGGGATCGAAGCGGCGGTCGATCGCCAGGCCGACGCCCATCAGCGAGACCAGCACCGTGAACTCGGTGACGTGGGTGATCAGGGTGTGGTGGTCCTGCGGGTCGAGGCTCACCGAGTCGTCGATCGGCAGCAGGCCGATGGCCATGCCGAGGGCGACGAGCACCATGGGCGGCGACACCGGGACCCGGTGGACCAGCTGGGGCAGGACGATCGCGAGGAGCAGGGACAGGCCGAGCAGGAGGTAGACCGCCCCGCCCGTCATCGCGGCCGCCTGCCGTCGTACGCCGCCTGGCTCTCGTCGATCGCCTGCTCGTAGGCCGTCACCAGTCCCGCGATGGTGAGCGGCTTGAGCCGGTGGATGAACTCGCGCAGCTGCTCGGCGGTGTAGCCGGCCTCGCGGAACTGGGGCCAGACCTTGGTGCGCACGATCTCGGAGAGCTCCTCGGCGACCTGGCGCCCGTGGGCGGCGTAGACCTCCGCGACGGCCGCGGCGGCCTCGGGGGAGATGCCCATCCCCGACAGGCCGCCGGGGACGTCGACGTCGCGGTCGCCGGTGACCGGCGCGAGGAGCGAGAGGTGGCGCGCGATGTCGGACGGCGTGGCGGTGGCCGGGATCTGTTCGACGTAGCGCTCGATCGCCGACAGCGTGAAGCCGTGGCCCTGCAGCTCGCGCACGAGCTCGAGCCGGGCGACGTGGTCGGGGCCGTAGTAGCCCGAGCGGCCGCGGCGCACGGGCGGCGGCACGAGGCCGCGGGAGGCGTAGAAGCGCACGTTGCGCGCGCTGACGCCGGTGCGCTCGGTGAGCTGGTCGAGGGTGAGCAGCTCGTCGTCGCGCCGCGTCGGCTGGTCGGCGTGCAGCTCGGTCTCCACCGGACCATCCTCTCGTCTGCGGCGGTGTCGCCGGAGACCCCGTGGGGTGGGTGACCCGCGCCACACCTGTTGGACTGTGACAGTAATGGTGTCACAATCGGCCGCATGGCAGAAGCATTCGTCTACGACCACATCCGCACACCTCGCGGCCGCGGCAAGGCCGTCGGCACGCTCCACGAGGTGAAGCCGGTCGACCTGGTCGTCGGACTCCTCGACGAGCTCAAGACCCGCAACCCCACGCTCGACCCGAGCCGCGTCGACGACGTCGTGCTCGGTGTCGTGACCCCCATCGGCGACCAGGGCGGCGACATCGCCAAGACCGCCGCGCTCAAGGCCGGCTACCCCGAGACCGTCGCCGGCGTGCAGCTCAACCGCTTCTGCGCCTCCGGGCTGGAGGCCGTCAACCAGGCCGCGCAGCGGGTGCGCTCCGGCTTCGAGGACCTCGTCCTGGCCGGTGGCGTCGAGTCGATGAGCCGCGTGCCGATGGGCAGCGACGGCGGCGCCTGGGCGATGGACCCGGCGACCGCGCTGCAGACCGGCTTCGTGCCGCAGGGCATCGGCGCCGACCTGATCGCGACCATCGAGGGCTGGGGTCGTGAGGACGTCGACGCCTACGCCGCCGAGTCGCACCACCGGGCCGCCAAGGCCTGGGCCAACGGCTACTTCGACCGCTCCGTGGTCCCGGTCAGGGACCTCGCCGGCGTGACCGTGCTCGACCGCGACGAGACCGTGCGCCCCGACACGTCGGTCGAGGGGCTCGCCGGGCTCCGCCCGTCGTTCGCGCAGATCGGCCGCGACGCCGGCTTCGACGACGTCGCGCTCGAGAAGTACCACTGGGTCCCCGCGATCGACCACGTGCACCACGCCGGCAACTCCTCCGGCATCGTCGACGGCGCCGCCATCGTCGCGATCGGCACCGAGGAGGTCGGGACGTCGCTCGGCCTGACCCCGCGGGCGCGGATCATCTCGACCGCCGTCTCGGGCGCCGACCCCACGATCATGCTCACCGGTCCCGCGCCCGCTGCGCGCAAGGCGTTGGCCCGGGCCGGCCTCGAGGTCGACGACATCGACCTCTGGGAGATCAACGAGGCGTTCGCCGCCGTCGCGATGCGCTTCATGCGCGACATGGGCATCAGCCACGACGTCACCAACGTCAACGGCGGCGCGATCGCGATGGGCCACCCCCTCGGCGCCACCGGCGCGATGATCCTCGGCACCCTCGTCGACGAGCTCGCCCGCCGCGACCAGAAGCGCGGCCTCGCCACGCTGTGCGTCGGTGGCGGGATGGGCATCGCCACCATCGTCGAGCTCGTCTGAGCCGCGCCTCCTCCTGCCCCTCCTCGCTCCGCCAGACAGGACCTCCGCATGAGCACCGCCAGCACCGAGACCCAGACCGCCGTCCGCTACGACCGCGACGCCGACGGCATCGTCACCCTGACGCTCGACGACCCCACCGCCAGCGCCAACACGATGAACGAGCTCTACCTGTCGTCGATGGAGGCCGCGGTCCAGCGGCTCTACGACGAGCAGGACGACGTCGTCGGCGTCGTGCTGACCAGCGCGAAGAAGACCTTCTTCGCCGGCGGCAACCTCAAGAGCATGATGAAGGCGACGCCCGACGACGCGGCGGAGATCTTCTCGATGGCCGAGGCGATCAAGGCGAGCCTGCGCCGTCTGGAGACGTTCCCGCGCCCCGTCGTCGCGGCCATCAACGGCGCCGCGCTCGGCGGCGGCCTCGAGATCGCGCTCGCGGCCAACCGCCGCATCGCCGTCGACGACCGGTCGGTCAAGATCGGCCTGCCCGAGGCGTCGCTCGGCCTGCTGCCCGGCGGCGGCGGGGTCACCCGCGTCGTACGCATGCTCGGCCTGCAGACCGCGCTGATGGACGTCCTCATGCCGGGCACCCAGTTCAATCCGCAGGGGGCGCTCGCCAAGGGGCTCGTCGACGAGCTCGTCGCGACCCGCGAGGAGCTCGTCCCGGCCGCCCGGGCCTGGATCCTGGAGCACCGCGACGACGAGGACGCAGCGAAGAACCCGTGGCACCGGGCGGGCTACAAGATGCCCGGCGGCACCCCGCGCACCCCGGCGCTCGCGCAGTTCCTGCCGGCGTTCCCGGCGCTGCTGCGCAAGCAGACCAAGGGCGCGGTCTACCCCGCCCAGCGCGCGATCATGAGCGCCGCGGTCGAGGGGGCGCAGGTCGACGTCGACACCGCCTCGCGCATCGAGAGCCGCTACTTCACCAGCCTGGTGGTCAGCCAGCAGGCCAAGAACATGATGCAGGCGTTCTTCTTCGACCTGCAGGCGATCAACTCCGGCTCGCTGCGCCCGCAGGGCGTCGAGAAGTGGCAGGGGACCAAGGTCGCCGTGCTCGGCGCCGGGATGATGGGCGCCGGCATCGCCTACTCGTGCGCCCGTGCCGGCATGCAGGTGGTGCTCAAGGACGTCTCCCTCGAGGCGGCCGAGAAGGGCAAGGCCTACACCGCCGGCCTCAACGCCAAGGGCGTGGAGCGCGGCAAGATCACCCAGGAGAAGGCCGACGAGCTGCTGGGCCGCATCATGCCGACCGCCGACGCCGCCGACCTCGCCGGCTGCGACCTGGTGATCGAGGCGGTCTTCGAGGACCCGTCGCTCAAGGCCACGGTGTTCGCCGAGGTGGCGTCCTTCGTCGAGCCCGACGCGCTGCTGTGCTCCAACACCTCGACGCTGCCGATCACCGAGCTGGCCAAGGGCGTCGACCGCCCGGCCGACTTCATCGGCCTGCACTTCTTCAGCCCGGTCGACAAGATGCCGCTCGTCGAGATCATCCGCGGCGCGGAGACCTCCGACGTCGCGCTCGCCAAGGCGTACGACGTCGTGCAGCAGATCCGCAAGACGCCGATCGTGGTCAACGACTCGCGCGGCTTCTACACCTCGCGCGTGATCGGCACCCAGATCAACGAGGGCCTCACCATGCTGGCCGAGGGCGTCAACCCGGTCTCGCTGGAGCGGGCGGCGACGTCGGCCGGCTTCCCGGTCGGTCCGCTGCAGATCAGCGACGAGCTCAACCTCGAGCTGATGAAGAAGATCCGCGTCGCCAACGAGGCGGCGTGGCGGGCCGAGGGCAAGGACGTCTCCGCCGACCCCTCGTCCGCGGTCGTCGACACGATGCTCGCGCTCGGCCGCCCGTCGCGGCTCAAGGGCGCCGGGTTCTACGACTACGACGAGGCCGGCAAGCGCACCGGCCTGTGGCCCGGACTCGCCGAGACGTTCCCGGTCGCCGAGGAGCAGCCCCCGATCCGCGACGTGCGCGACCGGATGCTGTTCATCGAGGCGCTCGAGACCGCGAAGTGCTTCGAGGAGGGCGTGATCACCTCGGCCGCCGCGGCCAACATCGGCTCGATCATGGGCATCGGCTTCCCCGCCCTGACCGGCGGAGCGGCCCAGTTCATGACCGGCTGGCAGGCGCTGGACGACACCGGCCACGGCGTCGGCCCCGTCGGGCTCCCGGCCTTCTGCGACCGTGCCGACGAGCTGGCCGACACCTACGGCGAGCGCTTCCGCCCGACCGCCTACCTCCGCGACCTCGCGGCGCAGGGCGGCTCCTTCCCCGCCTGACGCCCAGACAGGGTCGAGTCGGCGCGTCCTGACGCCCAGACAGGGTCGAGTCGGCGCGTCCTGACGCCCAGACAGGGTCGAGTCGGCGCGTCCTGACACCGCGGCGGTCAGGATGCGCCGACTCGACGCCCGGTGGGCGCGAGGATGCGCCGACTCGACGCGTTCTGGGGGTGAGGACGCGCCCACTCGGCCAGAATCGTGCGGTGAGCCAGACCCCAGCCGTCGTCGTCCGAGACCTGCACGTCCGCTTCGGAGGCGTCGAGGCGGTCTCCGGCGTCGACCTGTCCGCGGGCAGCGGCCGCGCCACCGCGCTCCTGGGCCGCAACGGCGCCGGCAAGTCGACCACCATGAAGGTGCTCGCCGGGGTCGTGCCGCCGACCTCCGGTCAGGTCACCGTCGCGGGCCACGACGCCGCGACCGACGTCCTCGGCGTCAAGCGCGCGGTCGGCTACTGCCCCGACGTCGGTGGACTGGTGCCGCGCGCCACGCCGTTCGAGCACCTCCAGCTCAGCGCCCGCCTGCGCCGGCTGGAGGCGTGGGAGGAGCGCGGCCGCGACCTGCTCGAACGCTTCGAGCTGGGCGACGTCGCCCACCGCGTGGTCGGCGGCTTCAGCCACGGCATGAGCCGCCGGCTCAGCGTGGTCCTCGCCGCGCTCCACGAGCCCTCCGTCCTGCTGCTCGACGAGCCCTTCGACGGCGTCGACCCCCTCGGTGTCGAGGCGACCCTCGAGGTCGTCGCCGACGCGCGCGCCCGCGGCGCCTGCGTCCTCCTCTCCACCCACCTGCGCGACCTGGCCCTCGAGGCCTGCGGCGACGCGGTCGTGCTGCGCGGCGGCAACCGGGTCGCCGCGATGCAGGCCGCCGACCTCACCGGCGAGGCCTATCGTGCGCTCCTCGACTGACACGGGTCCGCGCGGCTGGCTCGACGCGGCGCGCGACACCGGCCACCTCCTGGCGTTCCGGACCGGGACCGTACGCCGTCGCGGCCCCGCCGTGCTCGGCCTGGGCGTCGTGCTGACGCTCAGCCTCGCCTTCGCCGTCGGCCCCGCGCGGATCGACCTCGACGCGGTGGGGTCGCCCGCGCTCGAGCGGGCACTGGCCGCCCTCGAGTCCAACCTCGGTGCCGCCTTCGCCGGCTTCCTCGTGCTGGCGGTCGGCGCCGCGTTGGGCAGCGGCGGCGGACGCGAGCTGCTGTCGCGCGGCGAGGCCGCGGTCCACCCGATAGGTCCGGTGACCGAGCACCTCGGCGCGCTGCTGCTCGCCCCGCTCAACCTGGCCTGGCTGGTGCAGGTCTGGAGCCTCCTCGCGGTCACCGCGCTGGTCGCGCCGCCCGGCCGCCTCCTCGGCGCCCAGCTCGTCGTGCTGGCCTGGGCCGTCCTCGCGACCGCAGTCGGCCAGGCCGTCGGCTGGGCGGTCGAGGGCGTACGTCGCACCGCGCGCGGCGTGGTCGTCGTCCGGGTGGTCGGTGGCGCGGTCGTCGTGATGCTCGCCGGCCTGCACCTCGCCGGGCACCTCGCACCGCTGGCGCGGGCGCTGCCGACGACGTGGGTCGCCGACGCCGCCCGGACCGGGCGCTGGCCGACCGTCGTGCTCCTGCTCCTCGTCCTCGCTGTGGCGACCGTGGTCCTGGGGGCGCGGCCGGCGGCGTGGGCGCTGGGTCTGCCGCCGCGCGAGGAGCTGCGGACGCAGTCGGGCGTGCACGAGGCGCGGCCCGCTCCGGCGCCACGCTGGGGCTCCGCGGACCGCGCACTGCTGCGCCGCCTCGACCGCGGCTCGGTGTGGCGCTCGGTCGGCATGCGGCGCGGCCTGCTGGTCCTGGGCCTGGGTCCCGGTCTGGTCGCGCTGGTCGCCGGCCTCGAGTGGTCGACGGTGCTGCTGCTGCCCGGGCTGACCGCGAGCGGCGCGGCGCTGCTCTTCGGCGTCAACGCCTGGTGCCTCGACGGCAAGGGCATGGTCTGGCGCGAGACGCTGCCGGTGCCCGCCGCCGACGTGTTCGGCGTACGCGCGGTCGTCGTCGCCGAGTGCATGGTGCTGGTGTCGGGCGTGACCGTCGTGCTGGCCCTGCTCCGCAACGGCCTGCCGCCGCTCGTGACGGGCGTCGCCGTCGCGTCGTGCTGGCTGGTCGTGCTCGTGCAGGTGCTGGCGGTCGTGATGACCTGGTCGATCCGCTCGCCCTACTCCGCCGACCTGTCCTCGCCCCGGGCGACGCCCGCCCCGCACGCCGCGATGGCGGGGTACGCCGGCCGGCTCTCGCTGGTCACGACGCTGACCGCGATGCTGTTCACCGGCCTCGCTGCGCTGCCGTACGCCTGGCTGCCGGTCGCCGTGGCACTCCCGTTCCTGGCCTGGTCGTCGCGCCGGTTGCTCCGCGCCCGTCGCCGGTGGCTCGCCCCCGACGAGCGCGCGCGCGTGGTGCTGACGGTGGCCGCGGTCTGAGGCTCGGGGGGCCTGTCGGAGCTGCCGGGCCTGTCGGGCCTGCCCGGCCTGTCGGGCCTGCCCGGCCTGTCGGAGTCCCCGCTCGAGCGGGGACTCCGACACCTGGAGGCGGTTGCAACCCCCTCGAGGTGTCGGACTACGCCGACAAGTCGGGGTCGAACGCGGCTGACCCGCCGATCCCACCGCCCATCGACGAGCGGGAGCGCCACGTCGCGACCCGGCGCGGGCGCCGGACGCGCCCACTAAAAGTCAGGCTTGACTGTTTGTTTGTTCCCCGGCAGGCTGACGCCCATGACCCCACCGGCCCCGACGCGCGTCCCGCAGGCGGACCGCACCCGCGCGATGCGGGCCCGGCTGCTCGAGGCGACCGTCGAGCTGCTGGTGGAGCGCGGCTTCGCGGGGACGACCACGACGCTGGTCTCCGAGCGCGCGGGCGTGAGCCGCGGCGCCCAGCTGCACCACTTCCCGACCAAGAACGACCTCGTCGTCGCCGCCGTCGAGCACCTCACCGAGCGGCGCGGCGCCGAGCTGGCCGCTGCCGTCGCCCAGCTGCCGACCGGCGCCCGGCGCACCCGGGCCGTGGTCGAGATGCTCGGCGACCACTTCGCCTCACCCGTCTTCGCCGCCGCGCTCGAGCTGTGGGTCGCCGCCCGCACCGACGAGGCGCTGCTCGCCGCGGTCGCCCCGCTCGAGCAGCGGGTCGGCCGCGAGGCCCACCGGATGACCGTCGCCGCGCTCGGCGCCGACGAGTCCCAGCCGGGCGTACGCGAGCTGGTGCAGGCGACCCTCGACCTGGTCCGCGGGCTCGGGCTCGCCTCGACGATCTCCGACGACTCCGCGCGCCGCCGCCGGATCCTGCGCGAGTGGGCCGACGTGCTCGACCGCGAGCTCGACCGCGAGCCGGACGCCCCGCCGCCCGACGACACCACCCCCGTCCCCCCGACCCACCACGCCCCAGGGATCCCCACATGACCGACACCCTCACCCAGGTGCTCGCCGACCTCGCCGCCGAGGGCGACCGCCTCGAGCAGCTCGTCTCGGGCCTCGACGACGACGGCTGGCGCACCCCCACCCCGGCCGACGGGTGGGACGTCGCCACCCAGGTCGCGCACCTGGCGTGGACCGACGAGGTGGCCGAGGCCGCCGCGACCGACAAGGAGCGCTGGGACGGCTACGTCCTCGAGGCGATCAACGACCCGACCGGGTACGTCGACGCCTGCGCGCTCGAGATCGGCCGCGACCCCGCCCTGCTCGAGCGGTGGCGCGACGCGCGTACGCGGCTGGCGGCGGCCCTGACGGCCTACCCGCAGGGCGAGCGGATGCCGTGGTTCGGTCCGCCGATGAGCGCCACCTCGATGGCGACGGCGCGGCTCATGGAGACCTGGGCGCACAGCCTCGACGTGCACGAGGCGCTGGGCGCGCCGGTCGAGGACACCGACGCGATCCGCCACGTGGCCCACCTCGGGGTGCGCACCCGCAACTACTCCTTCGCCAACAACGGCCTCGAGGCCCCGGGCGAGGAGTTCCGGCTCGAGCTGGTCGCCCCGTCCGGCGAGCTGTGGACCTGGGGCCCGGAGGACGCGGCCCAGGTGGTCACCGGCTCGGCCGGCGACTTCTGCCGCCTGGTGACCCAGCGCATCCACCGCGCCGACACCGACCTGGTCGCCACCGGCGCCGACGCCGACCGCTGGCTCGACGTCGCCCAGTGCTTCGCCGGACCGGCCGGCGAGGGGCGGGCGCCGCGATGATCGAGACACACCGCCCACCACTGCGCATCGGCAACGTCTCGGGCTTCTACGGCGACCGGCTGAGCGCCATGCGCGAGATGCTCGAGGGCGCCGGACCCGACGGGCAGGGTGTCGACGTCATCACCGGCGACTACCTCGCCGAGCTGACCATGCTGATCCTCGGCAAGGACCAGCTCAAGGACCCCACCCTCGGCTACGCCCGCACCTTCGTGCGCCAGGTCGAGGACTCCCTCACCCTCGCGCTCGAGAAGGGCGTCACCATCGTCACCAACGCCGGCGGCCTCAACCCCGCCGGCCTGGCCGACAGGCTCCGCGAGGTCGCCACGGGCCTCGGCCTCGACGCCCGCATCGCCCACGTCGAGGGCGACGACGTGCGCCACCTGGCGTTCGACAACGCCCTGACCGCCAACGCCTACCTCGGCGCCTTCGGCATCGCCTCGGCCCTGCGCGCCGGCGCCGACATCGTGGTCACCGGACGCGTCACCGACGCCTCCCTGGTCGTCGGCCCGTGCATCGCCCACCACGGCTGGGACGCGACGTCCTACGACGCCCTCGCCGGCGCCGTGGTCGCCGGCCACGTCATCGAGTGCGGAGCGCAGGCGACGGGCGGCAACTTCAGCGGCTTCGGCGACCTCGACCTCACCACGCCGATCGGCTTCCCGATCGCCGAGGTCGCGGCCGACGGCTCGTGCGTCATCACCAAGCACGAGGGCACCGGCGGGGCGGTCACGCTCGACACGGTCACCGCCCAGCTGGTCTACGAGATCCAGTCCACGCGCTACCTCGGACCCGACGTCACCACGCTGCTCGACACGATCCGGCTCGAGCAGCAGGGGCGCGACCGCGTGGGCGTCACCGGCGTGCGCGGCGAGGCCCCGCCCGAGCAGCTCAAGGTCTGCGTCAACGAGCTCGGGGGCTGGCGCAACAGCGTGGAGTTCATGCTGACCGGGCTCGACATCGAGGCCAAGGCCGCGCTCGTGCGCCGCCAGCTCGAGGCCGCGTGGGGCGAGCGCGCCCCCGGCGACGTGACCTGGACGATGGGCCCGCTGCCGCGCCCCGACGCCGACACCGAGCAGGGCGCGTCGACCACGCTGCGCTGCGACGTGCGCGACGCCGACCCGAAGGTCGCCGGCAAGGGCCTCACCGGCCCGGCCGTCGAGCTCGCGCTGGCGTCCTACCCCGGCTTCACCATGACGGGTCCGCCCAGCCCGGCCACGCCCTACGGCGTCTACCGCCCGGAGTACGTCGAGCGGAGCCAGGTGAGCCACACGGTCGTGCACGCCGACGGCACCCGCGAGGTGATCGCCGACCCGGTGACCACGCAGGCGCCGTCCGCCGTCCCGCCCGTGGCCCACGCGCCGCTCCCGCGGCCTGCTGCGACCCGGCGCCAGCCGCTGGGCGAGTGGGTGCACGCCCGGTCCGGCGACAAGGGCGGCGACGCCAACCTCGGCCTGTGGGTCGCCCACACGGCCGAGCGTCGCGCGGAGCGCACCGACTGGCTGCTGCGGACCGTCACCCCGGGGTGGGTCGCGGCGCTGCTGCCCGAGGCGCGCGACCTCGACGTCGAGGTCCACCCGCTGCCCGACCTGGGTGCCGTCAACGTCGTCATCCACGGACTGCTGGGCGCGGGCGTCGCCGCGTCGACCCGCTTCGACCCGCAGGCCAAGGGCCTCGGCGAGTGGGCCCGCAGCCGCCACGTCGACGTCCCCGAGGAGATCGCATGACCGGCTGGCAGCACGACACGGAGGAGCGCCAGGCGCTCGCCGACCTGGCCGCGGAGTTCACCCGCCGCGCGATCGTGCCCCACCTGCAGGCGTGGGAGGACGCCGGCGAGGTGCCCCGCGAGCTCCACCGCGAGGCGGGGGCGCTCGGCCTGATCGGCGTCGGCTTCGCCGAGGAGGTCGGCGGGCTCGGCGACGTGCTCGACACGGTCGCCGTGCAGGAGTCGATGCTCGCCGCCGGCGCGTCCAGCGGCCTGATGGCCACCCTGTTCACCGCCGGCATCGCGGTGCCCCACATCGCCGCCTCCGGCAACCCCGACCTCATCGAGCGCTTCGTACGCCCGACGCTGGCCGGCGAGATGATCGGCTCGCTCGCGATCACCGAGCCCGGCGGCGGGTCCGACGTCGCGGCCCTGCGCACCACCGCCGTGCGCGACGGCGACCACTACGTCGTCAACGGCGCCAAGACCTTCATCACCTCCGGCGTGCGCGCCGACTTCGTCACCGTCGCGGTGCGCACCGGCGGTCCCGGCCACGGCGGCATCTCGCTACTCGTCGTCGAGAAGGGCACGCCCGGCTTCACCGTCGACCGGTCGCTGGCCAAGATGGGCTGGCACTGCTCCGACACCGCCGAGCTCGGCTTCGCCGACGCCCGGGTGCCGGTGGCCAACCTCGTCGGCGACGAGGGCAGCGGCTTCCTCCAGATCGCCGGCCAGTTCGTCTCCGAGCGGCTCGCGCTGGCGGTCCACGGCTACGGCATCGCCGCGCGCGCCCTCGCACTGACCGTCGAGCACGCCCGGAGCCGCGAGACCTTCGGCCGCCCGCTGATCGCCAACCAGACCGTGCAGCACACGCTCGTCGAGATGCGCCGCCACGTCGAGGTCGCGCGCGCCTACGCCTGGCAGGTCGCCCGCCTCCACGCGGCCGGCACGATGCCGATCGCGGAGGTGACGATGGCCAAGCAGACGGGCGTCGACGCCGCGGCGTACGTGTGCGACCGCGCGGTGCAGCTGCACGGCGGCAGCGGCTACATGCACGGCACCGAGGTCGAGCGGCACTTCCGCGACGCGCGGCTGCTGCCCATCGGCGGCGGTGCCGACGAGGTGATGCGCGACCTCGCGGCCAAGCTGCTCGGCTACACCCAGAGGAAGAGCGCCTGATGGGCCTGCTGCCCGACCCCGCCGGCGAGGTGACGCTCTGGATCGACGCCCCGCCCGGCGAGGTGTGGGCGCTGGTCAGCGACGTCACCCGCATCGGGGAGTTCAGCCCCGAGACGTTCGAGGCGCGCTGGACCCGCGGGTCCGACGGCCCCGAGGTCGGCGCGACGTTCAAGGGCCACGTCAAGCGCAACGGCGTCGGCCCGACCTACTGGACGGCCTGCACGGTGACGGCCTGCGAGCCCGAGCGGGTCTTCGAGTTCAGCGTCGGCACCCCCGACGTGGCCGTCAACAACTGGGGCTACCGACTGGAGCCGCGCGACGGCGGCACCGAGGTGACCGAGTACTTCCGGCTGGAGCCCGTGTGGTTCCTGCGCGGCTACTGGCTCCTGCTGGGAGCCCTGCGCGGCCGGACCAACAAGCGCGGAATGCGCACCACGCTCGAGAGGATGAAGGCGGTGCTGGAGAAGTGACGGCAGACGTGAGCACGCAACCCGAGAACGGGGCCGGCGAGGCCGCGCCGCAGACCAACCGCGAGGCGATGCTGGCCCGCCTCTCCGACCTCGACGCGCAGCACGCCGTCGCGGTCGCCGGCGGCGGCGAGAAGTACGTCGCCCGCCACCACGAGCGCGGCAAGCTGACCCCCCGCGAGCGCATCGAGCTGCTCGTCGACCCCGGGTCGGCGTTCCTCGAGCTCTCGCCCCTGGCCGGCTACGGCTCCGACTTCACCGTCGGCGCGTCGGTCGTGACCGGCATCGGCGTCGTCGAGGGCGTGGAGTGCATGATCACCGCCAACGACCCCACGGTGAAGGGCGGCGCCTCCAACCCCTGGACGCTGAAGAAGACGTTCCGCGCCTCGCAGATCGCCGAGGAGAACGCGCTGCCGATGATCTCGCTGGTCGAGTCGGCCGGTGCCGACCTGCCGACGCAGAAGGAGATCTTCATCCCCGGCGGCAAGATCTTCCGCGACCTGACCCGCGCCTCCGCGCGGCGGGTCCCGACGATCGCGCTGGTCTTCGGCAACTCCACCGCCGGTGGCGCCTACGTCCCGGGCATGAGCGACTACGTCGTCATGGTCAAGGAGCAGGCCAAGGTCTTCCTGGCCGGCCCGCCGCTGGTCAAGATGGCCACCGGTGAGGAGTCGGACGACGAGACCCTCGGCGGCGCGGAGATGCACGCCCGCATCTCCGGCCTGGCCGACTTCCTGGCCGAGGACGAGCACGACGCGCTGCGCCTGGGCCGTCGGATCGTGGCCCGCCTCAACTGGACCAAGGCGTCGTACGTCGCGGCCGGCGGGGTCGGCTACGCCGAGCCCGACCACGACCCCGACGAGCTGCTCGACCTGATCCCGCAGGACCTCAAGGAGCCGTTCGACCCGCGCGAGGTCATCGCCCGGATCGTCGACGGCACCAGCGAGGGCAACGAGGTCGCCTTCGACGAGTTCAAGCCGCTCTACGGCTCCTCGCTCGTCACCGGCTGGGCCCGACTGCACGGTCGCGAGATCGGCATCCTGGCCAACGCCCAGGGCGTGCTGTTCAGCGAGGAGGCACAGAAGGCGACGCAGTTCATCCAGCTCGCCAACGCCAAGGACACCCCGCTGCTGTTCCTGCACAACACCACCGGCTACATGGTCGGCAGGGAGTACGAGCAGGGCGGCATCATCAAGCACGGCGCGATGATGATCAACGCGGTCTCCAACTCGACGGTGCCGCACATCAGCATCCTCATCGGTGCGTCCTACGGCGCCGGCAACTACGGCATGAACGGTCGCGCGTACGACCCCCGGTTCCTCTTCACCTGGCCCAACGCCAAGTCGGCCGTGATGGGCCCGGCCCAGCTGGCCGGCGTGCTGTCGATCGTCACCCGCGCCGCGGCCGAGGCCAAGGGCAAGCCCTTCGACGAGGAGGCCGACGCCGGCATGCGGGCGTTCGTCGAGCAGATGGTCGAGGAGCAGTCGCTGCCCTACGTGCTGTCCGGGATGCTCTACGACGACGGCGTGATCGACCCGCGCGACACCCGCACCGTCCTGGGCATCGCCTTCTCCGTCATCGACACCCGGCCGATCGAGGGCGCCTCCTCCTTCGGTGTCTTCCGGATGTGAGGACACCGATGACGTCCACCGCTCCGCTGCGCTCCCCGGCGAACCACGCCACGGGGAACCCGACCCTGACCGAGGTGTCCGCATGATCTCCCGAGTCCTCGTCGCCAATCGTGGCGAGATCGCCCGCCGTGTCTTCGCGACCTGCCGTCGCCTGGGCATCGCCACCGTCGCCGTGCACTCCGACGCCGACGCCGAGCTGCCGTTCGTCACCGAGGCCGACCGCGCCGTGCGCCTGCCCGGCAACACCCCCGCCGAGACCTACCTGCGGGCCGACCTGATCATCGACGCCGCCCGCCGGGCCGGCGCCGACGCCATCCACCCCGGCTACGGCTTCCTCTCCGAGAACGCCGGGTTCGCCCGTGCGGTCGAGGCGGCCGGGCTGACCTGGATCGGCCCGGCGCCCGAGTCGATCGAGTCGATGGGCTCCAAGGTCGGCTCCAAGGAGCTGATGCGCGCCGCGGGCGTGCCGGTGCTCGAGGCGCCGGACAGTCCCACCGAGGCCGACCTGCCGCTGCTGGTCAAGGCGTCGGCCGGCGGTGGCGGCCGCGGCATGCGGATCGTCCGCGACCTCGCGGCGCTCGAGAGAGAGATCGCGCGCGCCTCCGACGAGGCGGCGTCCGCGTTCGGCGACGGCACCGTGTTCGTCGAGCCCTACGTCGAGGCCGGCCGCCACGTCGAGGTCCAGGTCGTCGGTGACGGCGCCGGCGAGGTGCTCGTCCTCGGCGAGCGCGACTGCACCGTGCAGCGCCGGCACCAGAAGGTCGTCGAGGAGGCACCCGCGCCGCGCCTGCCCGAGGCCGTCGCCAAGGAGCTGCACGAGGCCGCCCGTCGCGCCGCCGCGGCGATCGACTACCGCGGCGCCGGCACGGTCGAGTTCCTCTACGACCCCACCAAGGAGCGCTTCTGGTTCCTGGAGATGAACACCCGCCTCCAGGTCGAGCACCCCGTCACCGAGCTGGTCCACGGCGTCGACCTCGTCGAGCTGCAGCTCGCCGTCGCGCAGGGCGAGGCCGACGCGGCGTTCGCCGCCGCCCAGGACGCCACCACCCGCGTCGACGGCCACGCCATCGAGGTGCGCCTCTACGCGGAGGACTCGACCTGGACCCCGCAGTCGGGCCCGCTGGTGAGCCTCGAGATCGAGCACGAGGCCGCCTTCGGTCCGCTCGCTCGCGCGGGAATCCGCCTCGACTCGGGCTTCGCGTCCGGCAACGAGGTCGGCACCCACTACGACGCCATGCTGGCCAAGGTGATCTCCTGGGCACCCACCCGGGCCCAGGCGACCCGCCAGCTCGTCGCCGCGCTGCGCCGTGCGCGCATCCACGGCCTCACGGTCAACCGCGACCAGCTCGTCGAGATCCTCTCCGACCCGGCGTTCGCGTCGATGGACGTGACGACCTCCTGGCTGGAGACCCGCGAGGTCGCCGCGCCCGAGGCGGTCGAGGGGACCGACCCCGCCGCGGTGGCGGCCGCGCTGCTGCTGGCCGCCGACGACGCGCGCCGGCGTACGGTCCAAGCCGGCCTGCCGCCGGCGTGGCGCAACGTCGTCTCCCAGCCCCAGCGCACCACCCTGGTGCCGCTCGGCGCCACCGCTCCCGACGCCGGGGCGGAGGTCGTCGTGGAGTGGCACGGCACCCGCACGGGGTTCGCCGTCGAGGGCGTCACGGTCCTCTCGGCCGGGCCCGAGGCGGTGCGCCTCGAGGTCGACGGGGTGGCCAGCACCTGGGCCGGCCGCATCGTGGCCGACACCCGCACGGGCGCCCGCGACGTCTACCTCGACGGCCCCGACGGCGCGTCCACCTGGCACCACCCGCCGCGCTTCACCGACCCCGCCGACCAGGTGGTCGCGGGGTCGCTCCTGGCCCCGATGCCGGGCTCGGTGGTCACCGTGGCCGTCGCCGCGGGCGACCGGGTCTCCGCCGGCCAGCTCCTGCTGGTCATGGAGGCCATGAAGATGCAGCACAGCGTCACCGCGCCGGCCGACGGGGTCGTCGCCGAGATCAACGTCGAACCCGGGTCGCAGGTCGCGGCCGGGCAGGTCCTGGTCGTCGTGAGCGACGACCTCGAGCAGGGAGCAGACGCATGACGATCAACTTCATCGAGCCCGAGGAGCGCGTGGCGCTGCGCGAGGCGGTCGCCAAGCTGGCCGGCAAGTACGGTCGGGAGTACATCGAGAAGCAGGCGGCCGAGGGTGGCAAGACCACCGAGCTGTGGCTGGAGATGGGCGCCAACGGCTTCCTCGGCGTCAACATCGCCGAGGAGTACGGCGGCGGCGGGGGCGGCATGTCCGACCTGGCCGCGGTGCTCGAGGAGGCGGCGGGCCAGGGCGCCCCGCTGCTGATGATGGTCGTCAGCCAGGCCATCTGCGGCTCGATCATCGGCCGCTACGGCACGCCAGCGCAGAAGCAGCGCTGGCTGCCCGGCATCGCCGACGGCTCGATCACGATGGCGTTCGGCATCACCGAGGCCGACGCCGGCTCCAACTCGCACAACATCACCACCACCGCCCGCCGTGACGGCGACGGCTGGGTGCTGACGGGGCAGAAGACCTACATCTCCGGCGTCGACGAGGCCCAGCTGGTGCTGATCGTCGCGCGCACCGAGGACGCCAGGACCGGCAAGCTCAAGCCCGCGCTGTTCGTCGTCCCCACCGACGCCGAGGGCTTCGGCAAGCAGGTCATCCCGATGGCCTGGTCGGCTCCCGAGAAGCAGTTCACCCTGTTCATCGACGACGTGCGGCTCCCGGGCGACGCGCTCGTGGGCGACGAGGACGCCGGCCTCGTGCAGCTCTTCGCCGGGCTCAACCCCGAGCGGATCATGGGCGCGGCGTTCTCGTGCGGCATGGCGAGGTTCGCCATCGACCGGGCGGTGGAGTACGCCAAGACCCGCACGGTCTGGAAGGCGCCGATCGGTGCCCACCAGGGCATCGCCCACCCGCTCGCCAAGGCCAAGATCGAGCTCGAGCAGGCGCGCCTGCTCTGGCAGAAGGCCGCCGCGCTCTACGACGCCGGGGACGACTTCGGCGCCGGCGAGTACGCCAACATGGCCAAGTACGCCGGCGGCGAGATCGCCTGCAACGCCACCGACATCGCCGTGCACACCCACGGCGGCAACGGCCTCACGGTCGAGTACGGCCTGGCCAACATGATGGTTGCCGCCCGCCTCGGCCGCATCGCGCCCGTCAGCCGCGAGATGATCCTCAACTTCGTGGCCATGCACAGCCTGGGGCTGCCGAAGTCCTACTGATCGCCCGGGTCGCGTCACGCGGTGCTGTCCGCGGGTGACGGAGTCCCCGCTCGTGCGGGGACTCCGTCACTTGGAGGGGGTTGCGACCCCCTCCAAGTGACAGACTCCCCCTCCAAGTCAGGGCCAGCCGCCCTGCCGGGGCGTGCGGGTGCGGGTTCGCGCCCGGGCGGAGCGTCGTGTCGGAGCCGGGTGGCAGGATCGCGGCGTGGCCCTCGCCGACCGTCCGCTCGTGCCCGAGGAGTGGGTGCGGCGCATCGACGCCGTGCTCGGCGCGCTGCCGCGCTGCGTCCAGGAGCCGGCGTGGACCGGCACCCGGTGGCGGGTCGGCGGCGCCACGGTGGCGCACGTCTTCGGCGGTGAGGACCAGCTGTATCGCATCACCTTCCGCGGCGAGCCCGACGAGGTCGCCGCCTTCGAGCACATGGGCGCGCCCTACTTCCGGGCCGGGTGGGGCGGCAACCTCATCGGCATGGTCCTCGACGACGACACCGACTGGGACGAGCTCGCCGAGCTGCTCACCGACTCCTATTGCGTCCAGGCGCCCGCCCGCCTCGCCGAGCAGGTGGCCCGCCCGGGCGCCTGAGCGGACGACCCGCGATCGCGCCCGGCAGGATGGGCGCCATGACCGCGACGTCGCACGGCCGCCTCGTCGGGCTCGACGTCGCCCGCTGCCTCGCGCTGCTCGGCATGGTCGCCACCCACGTCCTCGACGAGCGCACCCCGGCCGGCGACCTGGCCGCCGCCCAGTGGCTGGCCGGCGGGCGGGCGTCGGCGCTGTTCGCCGTGCTGGCGGGGGTCAGCCTCGCCCTGATGACGCGCGAGCCGCTGCGCGCGCGCCCGCTCGCGCTGCGCACCGCCGGCATCGCCGGCCGCGCGCTGCTCATCGCGCTGCTGGGCCTGCTGCTCGGCGGTCTCGACACCGGGATCGCGATCGTCCTCACCTACTACGGCGTGCTGTTCGTGCTCGCCCTGCCGTTCACGCTGCTGCGGCTGCGGACGCTGCTGCCCCTCACCGTCGCCTGGATGGTCCTGGCCCCGGTGGCCTCCCACCTGGTGCGACCGCACCTGCCGGAGCGCGGCTTCGACAGCCCGACCTTCGGGCAGCTCGTCGACGACCCCGGAGGTCTGGCGAGCGAGCTCCTCCTCACCGGCTACTACCCCGCGGTGCCGTGGCTGGCCTACCTGCTCGCCGGCCTGGTGCTCGGACGGCTCGACCTCCGCGACACCTCCCTGCTCGGCGGGCTCGCCCTGGGCGGGCTGTCGGTGGCGGTGCTCGCCACCCGGGTCTCCGGCTCGCTCGTCGACCCCGCCGTGGCCGAGGAGAACGCGACGGGCATGTACGGCACGACGCCCACCGGCGGGGAGTGGGACTGGCTCCTGGTCGTCGCGCCCCACTCGGCGACGCCGTTCGACCTCGCGCAGACGATCGGCAGCGCGGTGCTGGTGGTCGCGCTCTGCCTGCTCGTGGCACGGGTGCTGCCGCGGCCGGGGACAGCGGCGCTCGCCGTGCTGTTCGGGGCCGGCACCGCGACGCTCACGCTCTACTCCCTGCACGTGGTGATGCGCACCGACGCGGTGTGGCCGCCGGAGGAGCCCTCGACCTACGCCCTCCACGTCTCCGTGCTGCTCGCCCTCGGCGCGGTGCTGCGGGTGCTCGGCCGGCGCGGCCCCCTGGAGGCGGTGGCGGGCCTGCCGACCCGGCTCGCGCGCCGGGCGACCCGGGAGAAGGAGCCGGCCGGCGAGCCTCAGCGCAGCGGCACGAAGCGGTAGCGCCCGTGCTCGGTCACGACCGCCCCGGGGTTGCTCACCCGCAGCATCGTCCCGCCGGCGGGCACCACCATCACGCCCTCGCCGCCGAGCTGGGCGACGAGCTCGCCGGGGAGCGAGTCGGCCATCGCCGAGACCAGGATGCGGTCGTACGGCGCCCCGTCGGGGTCGCCGAGCACGGCCGGGTCGGCGGCGCGGATCGTGGCCCACGGCCGCCTGGTGCGGGCCAGGTTGGCGGCGCCGAACGCCACCAGCTCCGGCTCGAGCTCGACGCCGAGGACCGAGCCGGTCGGCCCCACGAGGTGCGCGAGCAGCGCGGCGGTCCAGCCCGACCCCGACCCGACGTCGAGGACCCGGTGGCCGACGTGGACGTCGAGCAGCCGAAGCATGCCGTCGACGGTGCGTGGCTGGGAGTTGGTCTGGCCTGCCGCGATCGCCAGCGGCCCGTCGTACGACGCGCGGCGCCGGACCCCGCGCGGGAGGAAGTCCCGTCTCGGGGTGGCGTCGAACGCGGCTGAGACCGGGTCCATCGGTCCATGCAATCAGACCCAGTGGTTGTCGTGCTCGCGCATGAAGCGGTCGTAGGCGTCGCCGTCGAGCTCGCCCATGCCGGCGGCGAGCCCTTCGAAGTAGGCCTCGCGCGGGGCGCCGGGTGCGAAGTGGAGGAGCATCGTGGCCGCCCCGTCCTCGTTGCGGAAGCCGTGGATCCCCCCGGCCGGCACGTGCGCGAAGTCACCGGCGTGGCAGCGCACCCAGTCGGCGCCGTCGAAGATCGTCACGGTGCCCTCGAGGACGTAGAACGACTCGGTGATCGTGCGGTGGAAGTGGGCGGCGGGACCGCTCGGCGCCCCGGCGAACTCCCACCGGTAGAGCCCGAACGTGCCCTGGGTGGAGGCGCCCTGCGCGAGGTAGAAGACCTTGTTGCCGTTGGGGTAGACGACGGCCGGCTCGAGGCCGGCCCGCACGACGCGGGCCGAGACCTCGCCGGACCCACCGTCGTAGATCGGCGGCGGATAGCTCATCGGGCGTCGGCCGCCTCGTAGGCGTCCTGGACGTCCTGGGGGGAGGAGGCGTTGGGCTGGCTGACCCGGACGTGGTTGCCGAACGGGTCGCGGAGGCCGAAGTCGGTGCCGTAGGGCTGCTCGACCGGCTCCTGGGTGATCTCGACGCCCGCGTCGCGGAGCGCGGCGTAGGTCGCGTGCACGTCGTCGCTGAGCAGGAACACCCCGCCGAGGGCGCCCTTGGCGACGAGCTCGCGCACCTGCGTCGCCGAGGCGTCGTCGTGCACCGGGGGCCCGACGAGCTCGAGCAGGATCGAGGTGTCCTGGCCCGGGACGCCGACGGTGAGCCAGCGCATGAAGCCCAGGTCGATGTCGTCGCGCACCTCGAAGCCGAGGTGGCGGGTGTAGAAGTCGAGCGCCTCGTCCTGGTCGAGGACCGGCAGGCTGCGGATGTGGAGGCTGGTGATGTGGTTGGTGGTCATGCCGACGACGCTAGTGAGCCGGGCGCCGGTCCTGCTTCTCCGAAACCGCTGTCCCTTCCTCCTCGGCGCTGCGCTGGCGCGGCCGGGTCCAGGCCGCGACGAAGCACGACGGCACCGCGACCGCCTCGTGGCGCGCGCGGAACTCGCTGGGTGAGCAGCCGACCACGTTGCTGAACGTGCGGCTGAACGTGCCGAGGCTGGCGAACCCGACGTCCCACGCCACGTCGGTGACGGGCCGGTCGGTCTGGCGCAGCAGGGTCATCGCCCGCTCGACGCGGCGACGCTGGAGGTAGCGGTGCGGGGTCTCGCCGTAGACCTCCTTGAACACCCGGCCGAACTGCGAGACCGACAGGTGGGCGATGGCCGCGAGCGTGGGTACGTCGAGGGGCTCGGCGTAGCGACGGTCCATCGCGTCGCGAGCGCGCAGCATCCGGCGGTTGGTGTCCTCCTGCGCGGACGGTGCCCGGCCCATGCCGAGGAAGGTAGCCCACGCCCACGGCACGCGGACGCGACAGCGGCATGACCCCGGGGGGAGGGGCCATGCCGCCGTCTGTGCGTTGTAGGTCGGATCTCGCGTTCTGGGGGGATCCCGTACGTCAGCGGGGGGTCGACGTACGAGGTGCGAGAGCCGGTCCTGCGGAACGCGGCCGCCGCCGGGCTCACCCGGACGTCTGGTCGTCCCCCTTCCCGGGAGGATCGATGGAGGTGGCACGGCCGGGGCCGTGGTTGCCCGGGTTGACGGAGTTGCCCGAGTTGCCGGGGCCGCCCGAGTTGCCGGGGGCGCCGTTGCCGGGGCCGTTCCCGGGGCCGCCGTGGCTGTGGCCGTTGCCCTGGTTTCCGTTGCCGGAGTTCCCGGGGCCGGAGTCCCCGTTGCCGGGGTTGCCCGAGTTGCCGGGGTTGCCCGAGTTGCCGGGGTTACCCGGATTGCCGTGGCCGTGGCCGGGGCCGCCGCCGGGACCGGAGTTCCCGGGACCGGAGTTCCCGGGGCCGCCGTGACCCGGACCGCCGTGACCCGGACCGCCGTGACCCGGACCGCCGTGACCGCCGCCGTTGGTGCCGTGGGTGTGGTGGTGGTCGGAGGGGGTCGGACCGTCGGTCCTGCCGCCGCCGCGCGGCGGACCGATGAGGGCGACGCAGTAGGTGGCGATGCGGTCGGCGCCGCCCGCCTCCTCGGCGAGCGCCTGGAAGGCGGCACTGTCGAGCGACGCGCCGGCCTGCGAGCGGTCGGTGGCCTGGAAGGCGCGGCACAGGCCCGCGTAGTCGGGGATGGCGGGGGTGGTCGTCGGGCCGGGCGTCACGGGCGGCGTCGGCGACGGCTTGGTGGACGGACCGACAGAGCCCGAGGGGCCGCCGGTGCCGGACGGCGCGAGCGACCCGCTGGTCGTCGCGGACGGAGCGCTGTCCGGGCTGCTGCTGGTGGGGTCGCCGGAGGAGGCGGACGGGCTGCCGCCCGTCGTCGGGGTGGCCGACTCGGCCGACTCGGCTGACTCGACCGACTCGTCCGCGGGCTTGCCGGGAAGCGACGGCAGGTCGGGAAGCGAGGGGAGGTCCACCGAGCTGGCGAGGGCGAAGCCGCCCGAGGTCAGGGCCACCACGGCGCCCGTCGCGACGGCGGCTCGGGTCGCGGCGCGGCGGGCCAGACGGGCGGGGGAGACGAAGCCGGAGCGCGTGGCGGGCCGCGGGGACGTCCGGGCGACGCGGAAGGCGGCCACCGTGGCGTCCTCGCGTCGCAGCTCGTCGGGATGCGCGGGTGCGCTCGCGGCGGCGAGCGCGCGCCCCAGGGCGTCGTCGTGCTCCGCCGGTGCGTCGAGCAGGCGCTCGGCGTCACGGCGGGACAGGCGGGGGTCGGGGGTGCTCATCTCACTCCCCTCAGCGTTGTGGGGCCCATGGGTGTTACGGCTCCTCCGAGATCCTCTTCGCGAGCCGCTTGAGCCCACGGTGGGCGGCAGCCCGGACGGCGCCCGGCCTCTTGCCGAGGATGCGTGCCGCGGTGGGGGCGTCGAAGCCCAGCACGGTGCGCAGCATGATCGCCTCGGCCTGGTCGGGCGGAAGCGCGGCGATCAACCGCACGACCTCCTCCGAGCCGACCCGCACGAGGGTGTCGGCCTCGACGTCGGTGCCGTCCGCCAGGTCGACCAGGTCCTCGACGGGCTGGTCGGCGACGGGCCTGCGCCGGGCGTGGCGCAGGTGGTCGAGGGCCCGGTTGCGGCCGATGGTGGTGATCCACCCGCGGAAGCCGTCGGCGTCACCGGTGAAGCGGTCGAGGTCGCGGAACGCCTGCGCCCAGGCGTCGCTCGCGACGTCCTCGGCGTCGGCGGGGCCGACGAGGACGGTGAGGTAGCGCAGGAGCGGCGGCTGCACGTGGCGGTAGACGAGACGGAACGCCGCCTCGTCGCCCGCCTGCATCGCCTCGACCGCATGGTCGAGCCCCTCCTCCGCGCCCACCGCCGCATTGTTGCCGACCGGGTCGCGACGGCACCAACCCCGACCCTCAGGCGGCGTCGGTGAGGTCGAAGACGGCGATCGGGTCGGTCGTGGGCTGCGGTGACCCGCCCTCGGGCTCGACGGTGATGCCCACCGCGGCGGCGTCCGCGGCCGGTCCGTCGAGGACGACGGTCTGGTCGGGGTCGTCGGGCATCAGCCCGGCGGAGACGAACTCGTCGCCGTCGATGAACCACAGCTCGTAGTCCTTGCCGGTCGGCGCGCTCACCATGTCGTCGGTGGTGAGGACGGCGCGGTCGCGGGACTTCGAGCGCGTCAGCGTGGCGCGGCCGGCCTCGCCGAGGTCGACGACGACCTCCTCGGCGTCGGGGGCCTGCAGCACCTGCTCGGCGGCGGTCAGCCGCTCGACGTCGTCGTCGCCGGACTTCCAGGGCTGCGTCACCGCCGCGCCGACGCCGATGATGATCGCGAGCGCTGCCGCGACGAGAAGGGGCACCCAGCCCCTCCTCCGGCCCGGGCGGCGGTGGTCGTGCGGCGGGGCGGGGGAGACCTCGGGAGCGAGTGGGCGGACCTGCGAGATACCGGCCAGGACGGACTCGCGCAGCGATCCGGGCGGCGCGACGGCGACGGTCTCGGAGAGCAGCGCGGCGGTCTCGCGGAGCTCGGCCACCTCGGCGCGGCAGTCGTCGCACTCGGCCAGGTGCCGCTCGAAGCGGGCCCGCTCGAGCTCGTCGAGCGCGTCCATGGCGTAGGCGCCGGTGAGCTTGTGCACGTCACTCATGCGCCTTCTCGCTTCGCTCGACGCGCGCCGAGGGCACCGGGCGCGCAGGGGTGGATGATGAGCTCGCTGCGCTCGCTCATGAGGCAACTCCCATCAGGTCTCGCAGGCGGATCAGTCCGTCGCGGATGCGGGTCTTGGCCGTGCCGAGGGGCACGTCCAGCAAGGTGGCGACCTCGGTGTGCGTGTAGCCGCCGAAGTAGGTGAGCTCGACGGCCCGGCGCTGCACGTCGGTCAGCGTGGCGACCGCCCCGCGGATGCGGGCCGCGTCGAGCGAGGCGTGCGCCGACTCGGCGGTCTGGTCATGGTCGGTGGGGGCCGCCTCGCGGTTCCACGTCTCCTCCCGCGAGGAGGCCGCCTCGACCGAGCGGACCCGGTCGACGGCCTTGCGGTGGACGATCGTGAGCAGCCAGCCGACGGCGCTGCCGCGGTCGATGTCGTACCTCGTGCTCGAGCGCCACGCGTCGAGGTAGGCCTCCTGGGCCACCTCCTCGGCGTGCGCCGGGTTGCGCACGACACGCAGCGCCAGGCCGTAGGCCCGGGCCGACGTGGCGTCGTAGAACTCGGCGAAGGCCGCCTCGTCGCCCAGGGCGGAGCGTCGGAGCAGGTCGGCGAGCCGGGCGGCGTCGCCCCCGGACGGGACGCCCTCAGGCGCCCCGTCCGGTACGGGCCTCACGTGGTCCACGTCAGCAATCCTCGCAGTGTGTGTCGGGGTGCGGGCATCACATCTGCGGCATCAGGACCTGGTCGACGACGTAGACGGTGGCGTTGGCGGTCGGCACGTTGCCGCAGATGATGCTCGCCTCGCCGATGGTGAAGGCCTCGCCCTCGCCCTCGACGGTGAGCGTGTCGCCCGCGAGGGTCTCGTGCTCGCCCGCGACGGTCTCGGGGGTGAGGCGCTCACCGACCACGTGGTGCGTCAGCACGGTGGTCAGCATCTTCTTGTCCTTGAGGAGGGCGTTGAGGTCCTTCTTCGGGATCTGCGCGAACGCGTCGTCGGTGGGCGCGAACACGGTGATGTCCTCGGTCGAGTTGAGCGTGTCGACCAGGTCGGCCTCGGTCACGGCGGCGACGAGCGTCTTGAGGAGGGGGTTGTTGGACGCGGCGGTCGCGACCGGGTCGTCGGCCATGCCCTCGACCGAGCCCTCGCCGGACGTGGGGACGGCCGAGCAGCCCTCGCCGAACGGCGCGTCGGCGGCCATCGGCTCCTCGGACTCCATCGGGGTCTCGGAGCTCGACTCCGACTCCGTGGGGGACTCGGAGGTCGACTCGGACGTGGAGTCGGAGGCGCTGGTGTCGGAGTCGCTGTCGCTGCCACAGGCGGCCAGGCCCATCGACGCGGTCAGCGCGAGGGCGGCCAGTCCGAGGGTGCGGGTGCGGAGCAAGGTGTTCATGACATGCCTTTCGGTTGGAGCCGATCTGGGTGGGCCGGGGGCCCGTTGTCGAGAGGTGTTCGGGGCCGGTCTCGGGGTGGATGGGTGGATCGGCGAAAAACTTTGGACAATCCTTGGACGACCTCGCCCGGGCAGTGCTCGGGGGGCGCGTCAGGTGATGAGGACGGAGATCTCCTGGAGGCCGCTGGAGCCCTCGGGGAAGGGGCGCATCCGCACGTCCGTCTGCACGTCCCCGGCCCTGTTGGTGGCCCGGGAGGCGAGGAGGTGCCGGCCCGGCGTGGCGTCCCACTCGAGGTACCACTGGCGCCAGTAGTCGTCGGTGACCTGCGGGCCGAGGGTCGCCTGCTGCCAGGCCCCGCCGTCGACGCGCACCTCGACCCGGTCGACGCCCACGCCCTGCGCCCAGGCCACGCCGCCGACAACGACCGTGCCTGCGCCGGTCTCCGAGAGCGGTCGCGGGGTGTCGATCCGGCTCGAGATCTTGATCGGCGCGTCGGTGACCCAGTCGCGCTCGGTCCAGTAGGCCTGCTCGGCGTCGTAGGTCGTCAGGGTCATCCGGGTGATCCACTTGCACGCGCTGACGAAGCCGTAGAGCCCGGGCACCACCATGCGCGCCGGGAAGCCGTGGGTGCGGGGCAGCGGGCCGCCGTTCATCCCGATCGCGATCATGGCGTCGCGGCCGTCGAGCGCCACGTCGAGCGGGGTCGAGATCGTCATCCCGTCGACGTCGGTCGACAGGATCTGGTCGGCCCTCGTCGCGTCGATGCCGGCGCGGGCGAGCACGTCGGCGAGCGGTACGCCGAGCCACCGGGCGCCGCCGACGTAGGGCCCGCCGACCTCGTTGGAGACGCAGGTGAGGGTGATGTCGCGCTCGATGGTCGGCATCGCGGCCAGCTCGTCGAAGGTGAGCGTGACCTCCCGGTCGACGTCGCCGTCGACGGTGAGCGTCCACGAGTCGACGTCCACGGCCGGGATCGTGAGCCGGGTGTCGACCCGGTAGAACTCGCCGGTGGGGGTCCGCAGCGGGGTGATCTGGTCGTAGGTCCCCTCCAGGCCCACCGGGAAGGACGACGCGGGGTCGGCGGCGACCGGCAGGGAGACGTCCGTCCCGCCGAGGCGGTAGGACGTCACCCAGCGGCCGGCGGCCCCCATGACCACGCCGGCAGCGGCGAGCCCGCCGGTCGCCAGCACGACCCCGCGTCGGGTGGGGCCGCCGACCCCCGGCGGCGGCCCCGGGCGGCCCCGGTCGTCGACGCGGTGCAGCCACCACAACGAGGTGGCTGCGACCGCGGCGGCGACCAGGGCGGGTACGAGGTCCAGCGGCCCGGATCCGGGGCGCAGGACGGCCAGCACGCCGGCGACACCGGCGAGCCCGACCAGCACGAGCAGCCCCGGCGTCTCGCGCCGCGCCGCGACCACCCCCGCGACGGCGGCGAGCACCAGCACGACGAGCGTCACCGAGCCGACGAGCACCAGCTTGTCGGCGCTGCCGAACTGCCGGATCGCCCACTCCTTGAGCGGGGTCGGCGTCAGGTCGATGACGGTCGAGCCGACGGCCAGCACGGGCGAGGCGGCCGGCACGGTCAGCGCGGCGACCAGGTGGCCTGCGGCCAGGCCGACGAGGGTGGCGAGCACGCCGTACGCCGCGTGGCGCGCGGTGCGCGAGCGGGACCGCTGGTCGATGGTGTGCATGGGTGGGGTTCGGAGCCGGGGGCCGCGCCGGATGGGACGACACCCCTGCCGGTCCCTCCAGAACCGGTCGGGAGCACCGCTGCGGTGCGGCAGGATGTCCGCCATGACCGACGCCCCCGACGAGCTGGTGCACTACGCCGTGTCAGACGCCGTCGCCACCATCACCCTCGACAGCCCCGCCAACCGCAACGCCCTGAGCCGCCAGCTGGTGACCGAGCTCTTCGCGCACCTCGAGCGCGCCGGTGCCGACGCCGACGTGCGGGCCGTGCTCATCGAGAGCTCGGGCAAGGTCTTCTGCTCCGGCGCCGACCTGACCGAGGCCTCGAGCGAGGGGATGGAGTCCGGCACCCGGGCGATCGTCGAGCTGCAGCGCCTCATCGCCACGCTCGACAAGCCGGTCGTGACCAAGAACCTCGGCGCCGTGCGAGCGGGCGGGATCGGGATCGTCGCCGCCGCCGACATCGCCATCAGCGCGGCCGACGCCACCTTCGCCCTCACCGAGGTCAAGCTCGGCCTCGCCGCCGCGATCATCAGCCTCACCGTCCACCACCGGATGACCCCGCGGGCGGCCGCCCTGACCACGCTCGGCGGCGAGGTGTTCACCGGCGCCGACGCGGCGGCGTACGGGCTGGTGACCAAGGCGGTGCCGGCCGACGTCCTCGACGAGGAGGTCGCCGCCGTGTGCGCCAGCCTCGCGACCGGGGCGCCCCAGGGCCTGCGGGAGTCGAAGCGGATCCTCAACCGCGACCTGGTCGCGCGCATCGACGCGCTGGGCGAGGAGATGGCGACCACGAGCACCCGGCTGTTCGCCTCCGACGAGGCGCGCGAGGCGATGGTCGCCTTCCTCTCCCGCAAGAAGTAGCCCCCGGGTCGCATCCGTCGGCCGCCCTGCGCGCGAGAAGCAGGTGAGGCGACAGAGGGAGGCGAACGTGGACCAGTACGACGTCGCGCGCCGTGGCCGCGCCAGTCCGGGAGCACCCCGGTGAGCCTGCCCGACCCCGCCGCGTGGCTGGGCGTGGTCGCCGCCGCCCACCTCGGCTTCCAGGTCACCGTCGACCGGGTGGTCTACCCGGCACTGCGCGACGTGGAGCACGGGGTGTGGCAGGCCGCGCACCAACGGCACGCGCGGCGCATCGCCCCGCTGGTGGGGCTGCTCTACGTGCCGCTCGTCCTGGTCCTGGCCTGGACCGCGGCGGTCGAGCCGCGGGCGGCCGGCACGTGGCTCGCCGCGATCGGCGCGTCGCTGTCCGTCGTCACCACCGCCGCGCTCGCCGCCCCGCTCCACGCACGGCTGGCGCGGGCCCCGCTGACGGAGCGCCCCCGGCTGCTGGACGACCTCGCGCGCGCCGACCGGGTCCGCACGCTGGGCGCCGCGGCCTGCCTGCTCGGCGCCGTCCTCCTGCTGACGTGAACGGCGGGTGCGCGGGGCCACGATCGCGAGGAGTCGGCGCTCGTCGGTGCCCGCCGGTAGGCTTGTCGGTCTGCCCGGGACCGTTGGGCAGTGGTTCATCGGGGGATGAGGAGCAGGATTTGAGCGAGGAGCTCGAGGCGCGCGAGATCGCGGCGGAGCAGGCGTACGTCGACGAGGTCTACGTGCAGCTCGAGGCGTCGACCCGCAGCGCGCGGGCGTTGGCGGCCGAGGGCCACAGCCGGGGCAAGCTGGGGCACGAGGGCGGCCTCGTCGAGCGCGACGCGATGGTCTTCCAGGCTGCCAAGCGCATCGCCCAGCTCGACGCCGCCCACGAGGGGCTGGTGTTCGGCCGGCTCGACCTCCGCCCGGAGATCGACGCCCAGCCGCGCTACATCGGGCGCATCGGCGTGCGCAACGCCGACCGCGACGTCCTGCTGATCGACTGGCGCGCGCCCGCCGCCGGCGTGTTCTACCAGGCCACCGCCGCCACGCCGTCCGGCGTGGTGCGCCGACGGGTGCTGCGCTCGCAGCACCGCACCGTCATCGGCGTCGAGGACGAGCTGCTCGACGCCGAGGCCGACACCGACCTGCCGATCGTCGGCGAGGGCGCCCTGATGGCCCAGCTCTCCCGCGCCCGCGACCGGTCGATGCACTCGATCGTCGCCACCATCCAGGCCGAGCAGGACAAGGCGATCCGCGCGCCCGGCAAGGGCGTCGTGTCGATCTCGGGCGGGCCCGGCACGGGCAAGACCGTCGTCGCCCTGCACCGTGCCGCCTTCCTGCTCTACTCCGACCGACGCCGCTACGAGGGCGGCGGCGTGCTCGTGGTCGGGCCGAGCGGGGTGTTCATGCGCTACATCGAGCGGGTGCTGCCGAGCCTCGGCGAGACCGCGGTCGCGCTGCGCTCGCTGGGCGAGGTCGTCGGCGGCATCCGCGCCACGCGCCACGACGAGCCGAGGGTCGCCGACGTCAAGGGCGCGACCCGGATGGCCGAGCTGCTGCGCCGCACCGCCCGCCAGCACGCCCCGGGCGCCCCGACCAGCTTCCGCATCTACTGGCGCGACGAGACGATCGTGCTCGACCCCGCCCTGCTGGGCCGGCTGCGCCGCCAGCTGATGTCGCAGGGCCGCCGCAACCGGCAGCTGCCACGGGTGGCCAGGACGCTCCTCGACGCGATGTGGCGCCAGGTGAGCGGCGAGCGCGGCCGCGAGCGCGGCCGACAGGCGTTCGACGACGACATGCTCGGCCACGCCGGCTTCGTGGAGTTCGCCTCCGCCTGGTGGCCCCCGCTCGACGCCCTCACGGTGTTCGGCTGGCTGCGCGAGCCCGACTTCCTGGCCCGCGTGGGCGAGGGCGTCATCTCGCGCGAGGAGCAGCGGCTGCTCGGCAAGTCGTGGGCGTCCGGCGACCTCTCGATCGAGGACGTCCCCCTGGTCGACGAGCTGCGCTACGCGCTCGGCGACGTGCCGCAGCGCACCGACGACGAGCGCGACCTCGACGAGACCGGCCTGCTCGAGGGCGGGGTCGACCTCCAGGAGCTCACCACGGTCTCCGAGCGCGACTACGCCCCCGGCGGTCGTCCGTGGGCGGCGCCGACGCACCGGATCGAGGACGACGGCTACGCCCACGTCCTCATCGACGAGGCGCAGGACCTCACCCCGATGCAGTGGCGGATGGTCGGTCGGCGTGGCCGCTCCGCCAGCTGGACGATCGTGGGTGATCCGGCGCAGTCGTCGTGGCCCGACGCCCCCGAGGCCGCTGCGGCCCGTGCGGAGGCGCTGGAGGGCAAGGAGCTCCACGAGTTCCACCTGTCCACCAACTACCGCAACTCCGCGGAGATCTACGCCTTCGCCGCCGACTACGCCCGCCGCGTGGGTCTCGACGCCGACCTTCCCGACGCCGTCCGCCGCACGGGCGAGGAGCCGCGGGTCGTGGGTCCGGTCGACGACCTCGAGGCCGCGGTGCGCGAGGCGGTCACCACGATCGCCGACCGCGTCGAGGGCACCGTCGCCATCGTCGTGCCGGTCGCTCGGCGCTCGGAGGTCAACGCCTGGCTGGCGTCGTGGCCCGAGCTCGCCGACGACGCTGTCGGCGCCCGCGCCGCCGTCGACTCGAGCGTGACGCCCAGCGGCGAGGACCGCGTGGTCGTGCTCACCGGGCTCGACACCAAGGGCCTGGAGTTCGACGGCATCGTGGTCGTGAAGCCGCAGGAGATCGAGGACGAGTCGGCCACCGGCCGCGCCACCCTCTACGTCGTGCTCACCCGCGCCACCCAGCTGCTGACGACGGTCGGTTGAGGGCGTCGGGCAGGGTCCGGCGGCTAGCATCGCCCTTCACCGTCCGGACGCAGTCACGAGTGGGGAGGCCGATGTCTGTGAGCGCACGCCGCGACATCGCTTGGCGACCCGCCCGTCAGGCCGCGAGGGGGGTCGGCGCCGCGATGTCCGCCCTCGCCCTCGTGCTGGGAGCCGGTGCCGCGCAGGCCGCGCTGCCGCGCGGTGAGACCGTCGAGTCCGACCCGGCGCCCACGTGGGGCTGGGAGGAGGCGTTCGTCGAGCAGTTCGACGGACCTGCCGGCACCGCGCCCGCGCAGTGGCACAGCATGCTCGGCTCGAACGGCGCCATCCACAACGGGCTCGGCCAGCTCGCCGTCGGGCACCTGTCCCAGATCCGCACCAACGCCGGCTGGACCTTTCCCCTCGGCACCCAGGTGCGCGCCACCGTCAGCCTCCTCATGCCCGACACGGGCAGCAACTACGCCGCGTTCTGGATCCAGCACCCCAACGGCGTCGACCCGCGCGAGATCGACGTCATCGAGAGCTACGGGCCGCTCAAGACCACGGGCGTCCAGGTGGGCTCGCACCTCTGCTACGACGACACCGCCGACACCGCCGTCAACGCGTGCGCGGCGACCGGCCGGCCGGCCGAGCTGTGGCCCGTCACCGACGCCTTCGGCGCGGGGCCGAGGCCCTGGGACGCCTACTGGGAGTACGCCGCCGAGTTCACCGTCGGTGGCGACACGGTGGTCTACACGGCCTCCGACGGCCAGGGCCAGGAGGTCTACCGCGTGACATCGACGCCCGACGCGCGCCGGGTGCCCAACGGCATCGTGCCGCTCCACCTCCGGCTGTCCAACAAGGACGTCCTGCCCGAGCACGCCGTCCCCGGCGGCAGTCGGCAGGACATGCTCGTCGACTGGGTCCGCGTCGAGGTCCGGACGCCCTAGGCGACGGCCGGGATGAGACGTCCCGGGGGGCGTCCCCGGGCGCCCGTAGGGTGCTTCGCATGACCCAGACCCCCGCCGTCCGCGACCTCCTGGAGCAGATCCAGGGGCACGGCGCGTGGGCGGTCATCCGGCGCAAGGCCTCGCCGACGGTGGGACTGGTCGGCGGCACGCCCCACGAGGTCGCGAGCCTCCTCGACATCCCGCTCGAGACGGGAGCCCCGGAGCCGGGCCGCAGCGCCGACCGGCTGGTGGCCGTGCCGTTCCGGCAGGTGCGCGAGCGCGGCTTCGCCGCCATCGACGACGGCGCCCCGCTGACGGTCGTCGACCTCGAGGTCGAGCACGAGGTGCCGGTCGACGACCTGCTCGCGGCGCTCCCCGACGTGCCCGTCGAGTTCGCCGACCGCGGTGGCTTCGCCACGAGCGACGAGGACTACGCCGACGTCGTCGAGGCGATCATCCGCGACGAGATCGGGCAGGGCGAGGGCGCCAACCTCGTCATCGGCCGGCACTACCGCGCGGTCGTCGCCGACTGGGACGCCGACCGCGCGCTCACGGTGCTGCGGCGGCTGATGGAGCGCGAGCGCGGCGCCTACTGGACGTTCTGCTTCTTCACCGGCGAGCGCTTCCTCATCGGCGCCAGCCCCGAGCGGCACGTCTCGGTGCGCCAGGGCGACGTCCGGATGAACCCGATCTCCGGCACGTTCCGCGTCGCGGGCCACGGCGACGACCTCAAGGAGCGCCTCCTCGACTTCCTCGCCGACGAGAAGGAGGTCTTCGAGCTCTTCATGGTGGTCGACGAGGAGCTGAAGATGATGTGCGACGTCTGCCAGGAGGGCGGCCAGGTCCTCGGGCCGTTCCTCAAGCCGATGACGCACCTGATCCACACCGAGTACCTCCTCGCCGGCCGCTCCGACCGCGACCACCGCGAGATCCTGCGCGACACGATGTTCGCGGCCACGGTGACCGGTGCGCCGGTCGAGAACGCCTGCCGGCTGATCGCCGACTACGAGCCCGAGGGCCGCGGCTACTACGGCGCCGCGCTCGCGCTGTTCGGCCGCTCTCCCGAGGGCACGCCCACGATGGACAGCCCGATCCTGATCCGCACCGCCGACGTGTCGCCGGCGGGCGAGCTCAAGGTCACCGCGGGCGCCACGCTCGTGCGCGACTCCGACGCCGCCTACGAGGTGGCCGAGACCCGGGCCAAGGCCGGCGGCATCCTCAGCGCCTTCGGCCTCGTGCCGGCGGCGACCTCCGACGGCACCGACATCGCCGAGCTGGCACGCGACGAGGACGTCCTGCTGGCCCTCGGCACGCGCAACCAACGGCTCTCCCGCTTCTGGCTCACCGACCAGGCCGGCGAGCCGGCCGACCCCGGTCTGGCGGGCAAGGAGGCCGTGATCCTCCACGGCGAGGACGACTTCGTGAACATGCTGGTCCACGTGCTCGGGGTCTTCGGCATGACCTCGCGGGTGGTGCGGCACGAGGACTACGCGCCCGGGGCGTTCGCCGGCGCCGACCTGGTGATCGTCGGGCCCGGGCCGGGCGACCCGCGCGAGGGCGAGCACCCCAAGATCGCGTCGTTCCGCCGTGCGGTCGACGACCTCCTCGCCTCGCAGCAGCCGTTCCTCGCCGTGTGCCTGGGCCACCAGACGCTGTGCGAGCGGCTCGGCCTCGACCTCGGCTACAAGGACGTGGTCTTCCAGGGCACCCAGTCGCCGGTGCGGCTCGACGGGCGCACCGAGCGGGTCGGGTTCTACAACACGTTCGTCGGCCGCGTGCCCGACGGCGGCGCCCTGCCCGACGGCGTACGCGTCGAGGCCGACCCGGAGACCGGTGACGTGCACGCGATCGTCGGCCCGCACTACCGGGGCATCCAGTTCCACGCCGAGTCGATCCTCACCGAGAACGGCTACGACCTGCTGCACGCCGCGGTGCGCGACCTCCTCGCCCGGCACGACGGGTAAAGTCGACCAGACGTCTAGACATTCGTCCGGCGTGGCAGGCAACGAAACGCCTGCCGAGGACGTCACCCTTGGTGACCGACGGGGGACAGGCAGGGGGGGCAGTGGGGTACGTCAAGGGAGCATGGGCCGGCGTGTGCCTGCTCGCGCTGATGGCATGCGGCGCGGCGAGCGGCGGCACCACCGACGGCTCGCGCGGCCGGGACGGCGTGGCACCGCCGCGCGTGACCAGCGGCGCCGTGGCGGTCGCCGAGGCGGTGCCGGCGGCGGCGCGGGCCCAGCGGCCCAACATCGTCGTGGTGATGCTCGACGACTTCTCGATGGACCTCGTGCAGACGATGCGCTCGGTGCAGCGGATGCGCAAGGCCGGCGCGAGCTACCCGCACTCGTTCGTGACCGACTCGCTGTGCTGCGTGTCGCGCTCGAGCTTCTTCACCGGCCAGTACCCCCACCAGACCGGCGTCCTCACCAACACCTCCAACAAGGGCACCTCCCGCCTCGGCGGCTGGCCCGCCTACGACACCAACGGCAACCCCGAGCGCGCCTTCAACGTGCGACTCCAGGAGGCCGGCTACCACACCGGGTTCATCGGCAAGTTCCTCAACGAGTACGAGTGGTCGCCGGGCCGCGCGCTGCCGCCGGTCGTGCCGGGGTGGACGACGTTCAACGTGGTCTTCGGCTCGGCCTACGACGGCTGGGACTTCGCCAGCACGACCCTGGTCGACCAGCGGCTCCAGCTCGTGCAGCACCCCGCGCCGCCGGCGAGCGCGAGCAGCACGGTCAAGGACAAGGCCTACGCCGGGGCGGTGATCGGCGACCTCGCGATGGACTTCGTGCGGGACAACGAGGCCTCCGACGCGCCCTACTTCCTCGAGGTGTCGCTCTACGCCCCGCACAACCGCACCAACCCCGAGGGCCACTACGCCGGCGACCCGCTCTTCCCGCCGATGTTCCGCGACCGCACCGGTCCGCGCAGCTGCGGGCGCGTGGCCTGCCACAAGCTGACCGCGGCCGACCTGCCCGGTCTCGGCGACCCGCGCAAGGACAACCGGCCGCGGCGGGCCGACGGCAAGCCCGCCCGGGCGTGGAACACCGCCCGGACGCTGCCGCGGTCGGCGGCGGTGCGCGACCTGCGCGACCGGGCGCGGATGGCGCAGTCCGCCGACCGGCTGCTGAAGCGGATCCTCGGCGCCGTCGGCCCCCACACCTACGTCGTGCTCACCTCCGACAACGGCTTCCACCTCGGCCAGAACGGCATGGGCCGCGGCAAGGGGACGCCGTACGACACCGACGTGCGGGTGCCGCTGCTCGTCACCGGCCCCGGCGTGGTGCCGGGCAAGCGCCGCGAGGTGACCAGCAACATCGACCTCGCGCCGACGTTCGAGGAGCTCGCCGGCCTGCCGCCGGCGCCGTTCCGCAGCGGGCAGTCGCTGGTGCCGACCCTGGCGCAGCCCACGTTGGTCCAGCAGTCCTACGCGTTCCTCGAGCACACCCAGCAGACGCTCACCGGCAACGACCCCGACGCCGCGTTCAGCGGCACCGAGCTCGACCGGATCCCCTCCTACACGGCCGTGCGGAGCCGCACCGGGCTGCTCGCGCGCTTCGACCTCGACCCGCGCCCGGCCACGACCACCTGGGGCTACGAGTACTACTCCTACAAGAAGGACGCCTACGAGCGGCGCAACGCCTTCGCCGGCAAGCGGAGGTCGCCCGAGGTCAAGGACCTGATGGCGAGGCTGACCGCCTTCGACGGCTGCCGCGAGGCGGGCGACCAACCGGTGTCCGAGGCCTGCCGGGCGCTGCGCCGCTGACGCGCGCGGCAGGCACTAGCCTCGCTGCGTGACGCCGGACGTGATCGTGGTCGACCACCACGACTCCTACACGTGGAACCTGGTGCACCTCCTCGCGCGGGTGAGCGGCGTCCTGCCGCGCGTGGTGCAGCACGACGAGGTGACGCCCGGCGAGGTGCTGCGGCACTCGCACGTCGTGCTGTCCCCGGGGCCGGGCCATCCAGCCCAGCGCGCCGACTTCTCGGTCGGCACCGCGGTGCTGCGTGACGCCTCGCGCCCCGTGCTCGGCGTCTGCCTCGGCATGCAGGGGCTGGTCACGGCGTACGGCGGCACGGTGGGGCGGCTGGCCCCGGCGCACGGGGACGTCGCGGCCGTGCGGCACGACGGCGCGGGCGTCTTCGCCGGGCTGCCGCAGGGCTTCGCCGCGGTGCGCTACCACTCGCTGGGGGCGGTCGAGCTGCCCGAGGGGCTGGTGGCGACCGCGTGGAGCGAGGACGGCGTGGTGATGGGCGTACGCCACGAGGCCCTGCCCCTGGAGGGCGTGCAGTTCCACCCCGAGTCGGTGCTGTCGGCGCACGGCGAGGACATCGTGCGGAACTTCCTCCGATGAGCGAGCCCGTCGCCTTCTTCCGCGAGGTCGCGGACGCGCACCGGCGCTGCTTCTGGCTCGACGGCGGCGGCGCGCGCGAGTGGTCGGGGCGCCGCTCCATCATCGGCTGGCTCGACGACGACGACGTGTCGCTCTCGTGGTCGGCGACCAGGCGCGAGGTGACCCTGCACTCCGCCGGCCGCGCCGAGGTCGTCGGCGACGACGTCTTCGCCGTCCTCGAGGAGCGCATCGCGCCGGGCGAGCAGTGGTTCGGCTACCTCGGCTACGCCTCCCGCACCGACCTGCCCGCCACCCCCGACCCCCTGCTCCCCGACGCCGTCTGGATGCGCCCCCGCTCGGTCCGGGTGTTCGACCACCCGCCGCCGGGGCCGTCGTCGTCGGAGTCCCCGCTCGAGCGGGGACTCGGACACTTGGAGGGGGTTGCAACCCCCTCCAAGTGTCAGACTCCCCCGCCAAGTCCGGTCCCGGCCGCCGGCCCGACCGCCCCGCCCACCGCGTACGCCGACGCGTACGCGCGCGTCCAGGAGCACCTGCACGCGGGCAACTCCTACGAGGTCAACCTCACCCACCGGATCTCCCGCACGTCCGACCTGGACCCCGTGTCGGCCTACCTCCGCCTGCGTCGGCTCAACCCCGCGCCCTACAGCGGCTTCCTCCAGCACGACGTCGCCGGCGCGCGGGCGTGGCTGCTGTCGAGCTCGCCGGAGAGGTATGCCCTCGTGGGCGCGGACCGGCACCTGGAGACCAAGCCGATCAAGGGCACCACCCCGCGCGGCGCCACGGCCGAGGAGGACGAGCACCACCGCGAGCGGCTGGCCCGCGACCCGAAGACGCGCGCGGAGAACCTGATGATCGTCGACCTGCTGCGCAACGACCTGTCCCAGGTCTGCGAGGTCGGGTCGGTCGAGGTGCCGGCGCTGATGCAGGTCGAGTCCTACGAGTCGGTGCACCAGCTGGTGTCGACGGTCCGCGGGCGCCTGCGCGACGACGTGTCGACGGTCGCCGCGCTGCGGGCGCTCTTCCCGGCGGGCTCGATGACGGGCGCTCCCAAGCTGCGCACGATGCAGGTGATCGAGGAGGTCGAGTCGACCCCGCGCGGGGCGTACGCCGGCGCGTTCGGCTGGATCAGCGCTGACGGCCCGGCCGACCTCGGGGTCGTCATCCGGTCGCTGACGACCGACGGCGGCGGCACCTGGACGCTCGGCACCGGGGGAGCCATCACGGTGCGGTCCGACCTCGCCGAGGAGTGGGCGGAGGCGGGGTGGAAGGCCGAGCGGCTGCTGCGCGTCTTCGACGCCCCGCCTGCCTGAGCCCGACCCCGGGGGACGAGCGGCGAGTCAGGTGCGCGCCACTGAGACGCCGGGCACCCACAGCGAGAAGCGGGCACCGCCGCCGGGGGCCTCGGAGACCTGGATCTGGCCGCCGTGGCGGTCGACCACCTGTCGCACGATGGCCAGGCCGAGGCCGGAGCCGGGCATCGCGCGCGACTCCTCCGAGCGGTAGAAGCGCTCGAAGACGTGCGGCCGGTCGGCCTCCGCGACGCCGCTGCCCTGGTCGTCGACGGTGAGGACGCCGTCGATGAGCCGGACCGTCACGGTGCCGTCCGGGGGGCTCCACTTGGCGGCGTTGTCGAGCAGGTTGGTCACCGCGCGCTCCAGGCTGCTGGCGTCGCCGACGACGGGCCACGCCTCGAGATCGACGTCGAACGACACGCCCTGGGCGCGACGGCGCACGCGGGTCACCGCGCGCTCCACGACCTCGGCGAGGTCGACCTCGGCGACCACCCGGGTGGTGGGCTCGTCGCGGGCGAGCTCGACGAGGTCGCCGACGAGCGCGCTCAGCTCCTCGATCTGGCCGCGGACGTCGTCGAGCAGCTCGAGGCGCGCCTCGGCGGGCAGCGCCGAGTTGCCCTCGGCCTGGCGCAGCAGGTCGAGGTTGGTGCGTAGCGACGTGAGCGGCGTACGCAGCTCGTGGCTCGCGTCGGCGACCAGCCGGCGCTGCCGGTCCCGCGAGGCGCCGAGCGCCAGCAGCATGTGGTTGAAGGCGGTGGAGAGGCGGGCGACCTCGTCGTCGCCCTCCACCGGCAGCGGGGTGAGGTCCTCGGTCATCGCGATCCGCTCGACCGCTGAGGTGAGCCGGCGCACCGGTCTGAGCCCGTTGCTCGCGACCAGCCAGCCCGCCAGCAGCGCCGCCAGCACGCCGAGCGCGCCGAAGACGAACAGCACCCCGCTGAGCTTCTCGAGCGTGCGGTCGTTGGGCGCGAGCGGCTGCGCCAGGATCAGCGCGGCGCCGTTGTTGGCCTGCACGGTCGCCACCCGGAACCGCTCGCCCTCGGTCGTGACGAGGGTGCGCACCGACGACTTGCGCTGTCCGGTCGCGACCTCGTACTCCGGGCGGCCGAGGGTGAAGTCGGGGACGTCGTCGCCGGTCACCGTGCGTCCCTCGGCGGTGACGAAGATGATCCGCACGTCGGCCGCGCCGAGCATCCAGGCGGGCGCGCCCGACGCGGTGATGTTGGACAGCGTCGTGAACGCGGTGGCCTTGTGCGCGCGGTTGAGCAGCGACTGGTCGAGCGAGCTCATCATCTGCTGGCGCATCACCACGAACGCGGTGAACGCCATCAGCGCGATCGACAGGCCCAGCGCGACGGTGGTCAGCACGGCCACCCGCGAGGCCAGCGACCTGCGGTAGTGCCAACGCCCGTCGGAGCGGGTGGTGCTCGCGCCTGGGGTGCTCATGCGGGGTCCCCGCGGCGTTGTTCGGGGGAGCGCAGCGGAGGAGAGGAACGTCGTGGGGTGTTCATGCGGGGTCCCCGCGGCGTTGTTCGGGGGAGCGCAGCGGAGGAGAGGAACGTCGTGGGGTGCTCATGCTTCCTTCAGGACGTAGCCGACGCCGCGCACGGTCTGGATCAGCCGTGGCTCGCCCGCCGCCTCGGTCTTGCGGCGCAGGTAGCCCACGTAGACCTCGAGCGAGTTGGCGCTGGTCGGGAAGTCGTAGCCCCAGACCTCCTCCAGGATGAACGAGCGGTCGAGCACCCGGCGCGGGCGGCGCATGAACATCTCGAGCAGGGTGAACTCGGTGCGGGTCAGCTCGATCGGGCGCCCGCCGCGCGAGACGTCGCGGCTGGCGACGTCCATGGTGAGGTCGGAGAACGTCAGCACCTCGCTCGCCGCGTCGCCGTCGGGCACCACGCGCCGCAGCAGCGCGCGCAGGCGTGCCAGCAGCTCCTCGAGCGCGAACGGCTTGGTGAGGTAGTCGTCGGCGCCGGCGTCGAGGCCCTCGACCCGGTCGCCCACCGCGTCGCGCGCGGTCAGCACCAGGATCGGCACGTCGTTGCCGGCGGCGCGCAGCGCGCGCGTCGTCTCGATGCCGTCGAGCCGCGGCATCATCACGTCGACGACCACCACGTCGGGCTGGTGCGACCCGACCGCCACGAGCCCCTCGGCGCCGTCGGCGGCGAGCACCACGTCGTAGCCGTTGAACTCCAGCGACCGGCGCAGCGAGTCGCGCACGGCGCGGTCGTCGTCGACGACCAGCACGCGGGGCCTGGACTCACTCACGTCGCAAGGATGCCACCGCCCCTGAAGCCACGCTGAGGAGCGCGCGCGGGTCAGGCGTATCGGGCCGCGACCGCCCCGGCGCGGGCGCCGTAGCCGCCGCCGAACATGCACGCGTGCACGAGCAGCGGGAACAGCTGGTGGATCCCGAGCCGGTCCTCCCAGCCATCGGCCAGCGGACGCGCCTCGTCGTACGCCGCCATCACCCGCGGCAGGTGGGTGAGCCCGAAGAGGTGCAGCATGGCCAGGTCGAGCTCGCGGTGCCCGCCGTGGGCCGCCGGGTCGATGACGTGGATGGCGAGGTCCTGGCCCCACAGGCAGTTGCCGTTCCACAGGTCGCCGTGCAGCCGGGCGGGCTCCTCCTCCGGCAGCAGGCTGCTCAGCCGGCCGATCACCGCCTCGACGTTGGCGGCGTCGGTGTCGGTGATCGCCCCGCGGTCGCGGGCGAGCTTGAGGTAGGGCAGCACGCGGCGCACGGCGTAGAACTCCGCCCACGAGTCGGCGGTCCTGTTGGGCAGCGGGAGCCGGCCGATGAAGCCGTCGTGGTCGAGGCCCCAGCCGTCGGCGCCCGCGGCGTGCGTCACGGCGAGCTGCTGGCCGAACGTGACGGCCGCCTCGACCGGCGTCTTGGCGCTCTGCTCCACCCAGGCCAGCACCAGGCAGTCGGGCGCCGCGGCCAGCAGCTCGGGCACCGGCACCCCGCCCTCGACCTCGCCCAGCCACCGCAGGCCCGCGGCCTCTGCCTCGAAGAAGCCCTCGGGCGCGTGCGGCAGCGTCTTCATCAGCGCGGTCTGCCCGTTGGACAGTCGCAGCCGCGTCGCGGTGGCGATGTCGCCGCCCGCCACGGGCGAGGTCGCGACCACGGCCGTGCCGAGGAGCTCCTCGGCACGCCTGGCGACCAGCGGCTGGCGAGCCATCAGGCCCTGCCCCCGCCCGCCGGGTCGCTCCTCTGGTCGCTCGTCTGGTCGGGGTCGAGGGCTCGGGGGAGGGCCGCCACGATCGCATCGCTCGTGCGCTCGACCATCGCCAGCACCTCCTCGAACCCGTCGTCACCACCGTAGTACGGGTCCGGGACCTCACCACCCGGATCGACCGGATCGAAGTCGCGGAACAGGCCCACGCGGTCGGTGCGCCCACCCACGTCGGCCAGGTTGGCCTCGTCCATGACGAGCACGAGGTCGTACGCCTCGGGCCAGGTGGCGTCGTACTGCCGGGCGCGGTGCCGGCTGGCGTCGTAGCCCGCCGCCGTCAGCGTGGCCGCGGCGCGCGGGTCCATCGGGTGGCCGACGTGCCAGTCGCCGGTGCCCGAGGAGGCCACCTCCACCCGGTCGTCGAGTCCGGCGTCGGCCAGCCGGGCCTCGAGCACGACGTGGGCGGTGGGCGAGCGGCAGATGTTGCCCAGGCAGACGAGGGCGATCCGGTAGCGACCGGGACGGCGGGCGGGCGGGAGTGCGGGCACCCGCATCAGTCCAGCGCCGGCAGCGCGGCCCGCACGCCCCAGCCGACGACCGTCACGATGACCGAGCCGACCAGCGCGCTCCAGAAGCCGTCGACGTGGAAGCCGAGGTCGAAGGCGCCGGCGAGCCTGGCGGTGAGCATGAGCATCAGCGCGTTGATCACGAGCAGCAGGAAGCCCAGCGTCAGGATGATGAACGGCAGCGAGAGCAGCTTGACGACGGGCTCCACGAACGTCGAGACGAGGCCGAGGATCACGGCCACGAGGAGCAGCGGCAGGATCTTCTCCTGCAGCTGGGCCTGGCCGCTGTCGGGTCCGTCGAACCAGATTCCCTTCAGCATCCAGGCGGCGACGGCCAGCCCGGCGGCGTAGGTGAGCAACCACGTCACGAAGCGCATGCCGACGACCCTAGCCAACCCGTGTGGGCCGGGGAGGGCCTCCGTCCCCGTTACCCTCGCCGTCGTGGTGACCATCGGAGGGGTGGGCGTGATGGCGCTCGGCGCGCTGGCCGCCGCGGTCGTCGCCCTCCTCGTCGCCCTCGCGGTCCGTCCGCTGCTGGGCACCGCGTCGGCGGTGTCGTTCGCCGGGCTGTCCTGGTCGCTGGTGGTGATCGCCCTGGTCACCCTCGTGCCGACCCGACCGGACGTGGGGATCGTGCCGGCGGAGGGCCGCAGCGAGGCGTGCTCGTGGGACTACGGCGGGCCCTCGGGGGCGGCGTTCGAGGTGTTCGGCCTCGACCAGCGCACCCTCAACGTGCTGCTCTTCGTGCCCGCCGCGGTGTTCCTCGTGCTGGCGGTCTGCCGCTGGTGGGCAGGTCTCGTGCTCGCACCGCTCGGTCTGGCCGGCCTGGCCGCCTACAGCCTCGTCATCGAGATGGTCCAGCTGCAGCTCGCCCGCCTCGACCGGGCCTGCGACGTGACCGACATCGTCGACAACGTGCTGGGAGCCGGCATCGGCTTCGTGGTCGGTGTGGTGCTCCTCCCGGTGGTGCGGCCCTGGCGGGGCCGCCGCCGACCGGAGCCGAGGCCGGCTCACTAGGGTGCGGGGCATGCCCTCCACCCCCGCCGACACCCCCGCCGAGTCCCCCCGGCCGCGGCCCAACGTGCTCGCGATCCCCACCTACGTCGCCGGCAAGCCGCCCGTCGCGCGGGCCGGGCTGGCGTCCTACAAGCTCTCGTCCAACGAGAACCCCTACCCGCCGCTGCCCGGCGTGCTGGACGCGGCGACCGAGGCCGCCGCGCAGATGCACCGCTATCCCGACATGGGCAGCACGGCGCTCTATGCGGCGCTCGGCGAGGCGATGGGCGTCCCGGTCGAGGACCTGGCCGTGGCGACGGGATCGGTGGCGCTGATCTACCAGCTCGTCCACACGTTCTGCGAGCCCGGCGACGAGGTCGTCTACGCCTGGCGCTCCTTCGAGGCCTACCCGATCGCCGTCACCGCCGGCGGCGCCACGAGCGTGCAGGTGCCGGTGACCGCGGACGGTCGCCACGACCTCGACGCGATGGCCGCCGCGATCACCGACCGCACCAGGTTCGTGCTGGTCTGCACGCCCAACAACCCCACCGGCCCGGCGGTGACGCAGACCGAGCTGGACGCGTTCATCGCGAGGGTCCCGCCGCACGTCGTCGTGGTGGTCGACGAGGCCTACCTCGAGTTCGTGCGGATGGACGACCCAGTCGACGGCCTCGCGACCTACCGCCGACACGACAACGTGGTGCTGACCCGCACCTTCTCCAAGGCCTATGGGCTGGCCGGCTTCCGGGTCGGGTACGCCGTCGCTCCCGCACCGCTGGCGGGCGCCCTGCGCGCGGTGTCGCTGCCGTTCGGCGTCAGCCACGTCGCCCAGGCCGCCGCCATCGCGTCCCTGGAGGCGCAGGCCGAGCTGCTCGAGCGCGTCGACGACCTCGTGGCCCGACGCGCCGACCTCGTGACGCGGCTGCGCGAGGTGGGCTGGGAGCTCCCCGACGCCCAGGGCAACTTCGTCTGGCTCCCGCTGGGCGAGCGGGCGCTCGACTTCGCCGCGGCCTGCGGCGAGCAGGGGATCTCGGTGCGTCCCTTCGCCGGCGACGGCGTGCGCGTGAGCATCGGCGAGCAGGAGGGCCTCGACCGCGTCGTCGAGGTCGCCGCCCGCTTCGCGCCCGCCTGAGCGACCCGTGGACGCGCGGACCTCGCTCGCCCCGTCCCGCCCCGTTCAGGCGTGGGGTGGCGGAGGGGTGCCGGGCAGGGTCCGCGCGCCTGCGTCCGGGGTCCGGTCCATGCCCCGGAAGGACGGCACCCGCGTCGGTGCCATCGTGGTCAGGGCGTAGACCGCGCCGGCGACCAGCAGGGCGGGGGAGATGCCGAGCCCCGCGACCGCGAGGCCGCCCAGCACGCCGCCCAGGGGCATCAGCGACCAGCAGATCGCGGTGTTGAGCGACGACACCCGTCCCACCAGGGGTGCCGGGATCCGCTCGAGGATCACTGCTCCGAGGATCGGGTTGAGGCAGCCCGACGCCACGCCGGCGACGGCCGTGACGGCGAAGACCAGCCACAGCGGCGACTCCAGCGCCAGCACCGACGTAGCGCGGGGCACCGGCGACGAGGAACGCGATGACGTACGTCCGGTAGCGCGGCAGCGTCTCGCCCCAGCGTGCCGCGGCGAGTGCGCCCAGCACCGAGGCACCGCTCATCACCGCGAAGAGCGTGCCGAGCACCGCCACCCCCGCCCCGGACTCCTTCGCCCAGACGGGCGCGAGGACCGCCGCGTAGGCCTGGTCGACGAGGTTGGTGACCGCGACCATCGCGCAGATGGCGATCAGCACCGGCTCGGTGCGCAGGAAGTCCCAGCCCTGCCGCAGCGCCCGGCCGTAGGACGTGGCGTCGGCCTCGGCGTCGGCGGCCCCGGGCCGGCCGAGACCCGAGGTGACGACGGCGAAGACGACGAAGGAGACCAGGAAGGACGCGGCGTCGACGTAGAGCGCGTCGGCGGCGCCGACGCTCGCGACGAGCAGTCCCGCCAGCGCCGCGCCGGCCATGGTGGAGGTGCGCTCGACCGCGCTCGCGAGCCCGGCCACCCGCTCCAGGGACCAGCCGGCGACGCGGGCGATCTCGGGGCTCATCGCCGCCTTGCCCGCATCGCCCGGGCCGCGCAGCGCGCCCGCGACCGCGACCAGGGCCAGGAGCGTCGGGAAGCCGAGCAGCCCGAGCCCGTGCAGCAGGGGAATCGCGGCCACCACGACGGCGGACAGCAGGTCGCACGCCAGGGTCACGCGGCGCGGGCCCACCCGATCGAGCAGCGGTCCGCCCAGTGCCTTGAAGAGGACCAGTGGCGTGATCTCGGCCGCGGCGACCAGACCGGTCTGCGTGGCGGAGCCCGTCGTCGAGAGCACGAACCAGGGGATCGCGATCATCGAGATGCGCGTGCCGACGAACGAGATCCCCTCCGCCGCGAGCCAACCGACGAGCGGCGTACGACGGGTGGTCGGCGCGGTCACGACCCGCCCCACCGCTGCCCGGGCCGCGGGAAGGCGTTGAGGTTGACCACGAACGCCGCGGCGTCGTCGCCGTCGGACTCGTCGGTCTCCTCGATGAGGGAGGTGAGCGACTGCACGAGCCGCTGCGCCTGCGCCGGGGTCAGGCTCAGCTCCCAGTCGCTCAGCGTGCCGATGTGCCGCCACTGCGGCGGGAGGGCGGCCATCTCGGCGATCGCAGCCCGCATGCGGTCGACGTAGAGCAGTGCCACGGTGGTGAGGTAGGCCTCGACGTCGCTGTCGACGACGCCCTCCGCGCGCAACTCCGTGCGGGTGCTGTCGTGGGCCGCTCGCCACCAGCGGTCGCGGCCGTTGCCGCGCTCGGCGTCCTCCTCGATGAAGCCGTGCCGCGCGAGCTGGCGCAGGTGGTAGGACGTGGCTCCGGTGTTGAGGTCCAGGCGCCGCGCCAGCGTCGTCGCCGTGGCGGGCCCGTCGCTGCGCAGCAGACCGAGCATCCGCAGGCGTAGGGGGTGGCTCAGGGCCCGGAGCCCCGCGATGTCGGGCGAGATGGAGGACGACACCGCTGCACCGTAAACTGCCAACGACCCTTTGCAAAGGGTTGTTGGGGGATCGGTGCGGGTTATGGTTGAAGAATGAACGACACGGCGACCTACACGACCAAGGGCAAGCCCTTCGAGCGGGACATGTCCTACCTCCCGGACCGCGTGCTGGCCGGCGAGCGGTCCGCCGATCCACTCGACGACACGTTCCCCAGCGGGTCGAAGGACAGCCCGCGCGACGTCCCGGTCTGGAAGGCCGAGCCCGGCCGCTACCGGCTCATCGCCGCCCGGGCGTGCCCCTGGGCGCACCGCTCGATCATCGTCCGCTCGCTCCTGGGCCTGGAGGACGCCATCTCGTGGGGGGCTCCCGGTCCCACTCACGACGCGCGCAGCTGGACGTTCGACCTCGACGAGGGCGGGCGCGACCCGGTCCTCGGCATCGAGCGCCTGCAGGAGGCCTACTTCGCCCGTGAGCCCGACTACCCCCGCGGCATCACGGTGCCGGCCATCGTCGAGGTCGAGTCGGGCAAGGTCGTCACCAACGACTTCCCGCAGATCACCCACGACCTGTCCTTCGAGTGGCGCGAGCACCAGCGCGCCGACGCCCCCGACCTGTGGCCCGCGGACGTCCGCGAGGAGATGGAGTCGGTGATGAGGCGCGTCTTCACCGAGGTCAACAACGGCGTCTACCGGTGTGGCTTCGCCGGCTCCCAGGGGGCGTACGAGGACGCGTACGACCGGCTGTTCACCGCGCTCGACTGGCTCGAGGACCGGCTGGCCGAGCGCCGCTACCTGATGGGCGACGCCATCACCGAGGCCGACGTGCGGCTGTTCACCACCCTGGTGCGCTTCGACGCCGTCTACCACGGGCACTTCAAGTGCAACCGCAACAAGCTCACCGAGATGCCCCACCTGTGGGGCTACGCCCGCGACCTCTTCCAGACGCCCGGGTTCGGCGACGAGGTCGACTTCGACCAGATCAAGAAGCACTACTACGTGGTGCACACCGACATCAACCCGACACAGATCGTGCCGGTCGGGCCCGACGAGTCGGGCTGGCTGACCCCGCACGGCCGCGGCTGACGGGCGCCTCCGACTTCGGTAGGCGCGGTCTGGTCCGGTCACCGGCGCCGGCTCCTCCGGTGACGGACCCGATTGGTGCTGTCCGGGCCCCGGCCGATACGTTGAGCCCCACCATGTGGTCGGGGTCACACACGCCCGCGACCACACTGTGAGCGTCGGCGTCCGGCGATCCCGAGACCGCCGCTGCCCGATTGTGAGGAGAGTGCGTTGTCCGATCCTGTGAGCTTCGGCCCCGACCTTGCGGAGGTCTTCGGACCGTCCCAGTCCGACGGTGGCGCCGACCTCGTCCAGCTGCTCACGCCCGAGGGCGAGCGCGTGCACCACCCCGAGTTCGACCACGACTTCTCCGCCGAGGAGCTGCGCGGGCTCTACCGCGACATGGTGCTGACCCGGCGCATCGACGTCGAGGCCACCGCGCTCCAGCGCCACGGCGAGCTCGGCATCTGGGCCCAGCTGCTCGGCCAGGAGGCCGCGCAGATCGGCGCCGGCCGCGCGCTGCGTCCCCAGGACTACGTCTTCCCGACCTACCGCGAGCACGGCGTGGCCTACTGCCGCGGCGTCGACCCGCTGCGGCTGCTCGGGCTGTTCCGCGGCGTCGACCAGGGCGGCTGGGACCCCAACGAGAACAACTTCGGCCTCTACACGATCGTCATCGGCGCGCAGACCCTCCACGCCACCGGCTACGCGATGGGCATGCAGCGCGACGGCGTCGTCGGCACCGGCGACCCCGAGCGCGACGCGGCGGTGATCGCCCACTTCGGCGACGGTGCGTCCTCCCAGGGCGACGTCAACGAGGCGTTCATCTTCGCCGCCTCCTACAACGCCCCCGTGGTGTTCTTCTGCCAGAACAACCAGTGGGCCATCTCCGAGCCGATCGAGCGCCAGACGCGCATCCCGCTCTACCAGCGCGCGCTGGGCTTCGGCTTCCCGGGCATCCGCGTCGACGGCAACGACGTGCTGGCGACGTACGCCGTCACCAAGGCCGCGCTGCAGCGGGCCCGCGAGGGCAACGGCCCGTCGTTCGTCGAGGCCTACACCTACCGGATGGGCGCGCACACCACCACCGACGACCCGACCCGCTACCGCCTCAACGACGAGCTCGAGCACTGGAAGCTCAAGGACCCGATCGAGCGGCTCAAGGTCTACCTGCGCCGCAACGGCCTGGTCGACCAGCAGTTCTTCGACGACCTCGACGCCGAGGCCAAGGAGCTGGGCCACCACCTCCGCGAGGGCTGCAAGGCGCTGCCCGACCCCAAGCCGCTCGACCAGTTCGACTACGTCTTCGCCGAGATGACCGACGAGATCGCCGCCCAGCGCGACCAGTTCGCCGCCTACCTCGCGTCGTTCGAGGGCTCTGCCGTAGGAGGGCACTCATGAGCACACAGAAGATCACCCTCGCCAAGGGCCTCAACATGGGCCTGCGCAAGGCGATGGAGGACGACGACAAGGTCCTGCTCATGGGCGAGGACGTCGGCAAGCTCGGCGGCGTCTTCCGCATCACCGACGGCCTGCAGAAGGACTTCGGCGAGGACCGCGTCATCGACAGCCCGCTCGCGGAGTCCGGCATCGTCGGCACCGCGGTCGGCATGGCGCTGCGCGGCTACCGCCCGGTCGTCGAGATCCAGTTCGACGGGTTCGTCTACCCCGCCTACGACCAGATCGTGTGCCAGGTCGCGAAGTACACCTACCGCTCGCAGGGCAAGGTGCGGATGCCGATCGTCATCCGCATCCCGTTCGGCGGCGGCATCGGTGCGGTCGAGCACCACTCCGAGAGCCCGGAGGCGCAGTTCGCGCACACGCCCGGGCTCAAGGTCGTCGCCTGCTCCAACCCGGTCGACGGCTACTGGATGATCCAGCAGGCCATCGCCCACGACGACCCGGTGATCTTCCTCGAGCCCAAGCGGCAGTACCACGCCGACAAGGCCGAGCTCGACGAGTCCGCGACCCCCGAGCCGCTGTTCACCTCCCGCGTCGTCCGCGCCGGGTCGGACGCGACGGTGCTGGCCTACGGCCCGACGGTGAAGACCGCGCTCAAGTGCGCCGAGGCCGCCGCGTCCGAGGGCCGCAGCCTCGAGGTGATCGACCTGCGCACGCTCTCGCCGCTCGACATGGGCCCGGTCTACGAGTCCGTACGCCGCACCGGCCGGTGCGTGGTCACCCACGAGGCCCACGTCAACCTCGGCATGGGTGCCGAGCTCGCGGCCCGGGTCACCGAGGAGTGCTTCTACTCCCTCGAGGCCCCGGTGCTCCGCGTCGGCGCGTTCGACATGCCCTACCCGCCCTCGCGGATCGAGGAGGAGTACCTCCCCGACCTCGACCGCGTGCTCGACGCCGTCGACCGCACCTTCGCGTACTGAGAGGAACGACGTGTCCGAATTCCTTCTCCCCGACGTCGGCGAGGGCCTGACCGAGGCAGAGATCGTGGCCTGGAAGGTCAACGTCGGCGACACCATCGAGATCAACGACGTGATCGTCGAGATCGAGACCGCCAAGTCGCTCGTCGAGCTCCCGTCGCCGTTCGAGGGCACCGTGCTGTCGCTCCTCGTGGCCGAGGGCGAGACCGTGCCGGTCGGCACGCCGATCATCGCGATCGGCGTCGAGGGCGAGGCGCCCGCGCCGTCCGCCCCGGTGTCGTCGGGCGCCTCGGCGCCCGCCGAGCAGACCGAGTCCGACCCCTACCTGGGCATGGCCGAGAAGGCCGGCGCCAAGGAGGCCGACGCCGCCGAGATCGACCTGTCCAACCCGGCTGCGTCCGGCTCGATGGAGGGCGCGTCCCTCGTCGGCCGGATCAAGGCCGACCGGGGCCCGATGCGCCGCGCCCGCCGCGGCTCGGCGTCGCCGAGCACCGTCGCCGGCGCGCAGACCCAGATGCAGGTCCAGGGCGCGTTCGCCCCGGGCGGTGCGCAGTCCGACGAGGTGATGCCGGCCGACGAGACCCCGGTGCCCGCCGTCGACCAGCGCCCCGCGCCGGCCGCGGCGCCCGCCGAGGCGCTCGTCCCGCCGGCCGCGCAGGCCGCGCCCGGCGACGTACGCGCCCTCGCGAAGCCGCCGGTGCGCAAGCTCGCCAAGGACCTCGGCGTCGACCTGTCCCTGCTGGTCGGCTCCGGCCCGGCCGGGTCGATCACCCGCGACGACGTGCAGAGGGCCGCCAACGGCTCGGCTCCCGCCGCTGCGTCATCCGTGCCCGCACCCACGGGCGCGCCGTCGTACGACGCACCGCGCGAGCGCGAGACCCGCGAGCCGATCAAGGGCGTACGCAAGATGATGGCGGCGGCGATGAGCCGCTCCGCCTTCACCAGCCCGCACGTCACCGAGTGGGTCACCGTCGACGTGACCGCCGCGATGCAGCTCGTGGCTCGGCTCAAGGCGCGCCCGGAGTTCCGCGACACCCGGGTCAGCCCGCTCCTCGTGCTCGCCCGCGCCGCCGTCCTCGCGATCAAGCGCACCCCGGAGATCAACTCCTACTGGGACGACGACGCCCAGGAGGTCGTGCTCAAGCACTACGTCAACCTCGGCGTCGCGGCCGCCACCCCGCGTGGCCTGGTGGTGCCCAACGTCAAGGACGCCGACTCGCTCTCGATGGTCGAGCTGGCGCAGGCGCTCGGCGAGCTCACCGCCACCGCCCGCGAGGGGAAGACCCAGCCGGCCGAGATGGCCGGCGGCACCTTCACGATCACCAACGTCGGCGTCTTCGGCGTCGACGCCGGCACGCCGATCATCAACCCCGGCGAGTCGGCGATCCTCTGCTTCGGTGCGGTCAACAAGCGCCCGTGGGTCGACGAGGAGACCGGCGAGATCGTGGTCCGCGACGTCACCACGCTGGCGCTGTCCTTCGACCACCGCCACATCGACGGCGAGAAGGGCTCCCGCTTCCTCGCCGACGTCGCGGGGCTGATGCACGACCCCGGCACCGCCCTCCTCTTCTGACGCTCAACCGGGGTCGAGTGGGCTTGTCCTGACGTTCAACCGACGTCGAGTGGGCGCATCCTGACGACAGGACGCGCCGACTCGAGCCTGTATCGCGGTCAGAACGAGCCCACTCGACGTGATTCGGCGGTCAGAACGAGCCGCCTCGACGTGTTTACGCGGTCAGGACGAGCCGCCTCGACGTGATTGGGCGGTCAGGACGAGCCGCCTCGAGCCTGTTTGTGCGTCACCGGGAGTGCCAGGCTGCGAGCACCTCGGCCTCGCGCTCGGCCGTCAGGGCGGTGACGGGGGAGTCGAGGCATGCCGGAGCCGTCTCCGAGGGCGGTCGCAGCCGGAGCCCGGCCGCCACGGCGGGGCCGGGGTCGTGGGCCAGCATCCCGGCGTACTCCGGTCGCGGCAGCCACAACGGCAGCGAGCCCTCGCCGGCCCACGGCACGACCCCCTGCTCCTCGAGGAACGACGAGTCGACCCAGGTGAGCGAGGGGCCCGGAGCCCCGACGCCGGCCGCCACCTCGCTCAGGAGGTCGCCGAACGCCACCGGCTCGCCGACGGCGTCGTAGGTGTCGGTGGTGCGCGACTCGGCCAGCACCAGCAGCCACGCGGCGAGGTCGCGCACGTCGATCACCTGGACGACGTCCGTCGGCCGGCCGGGTGCCAGCACCTCGTCGCCGCGGGCGAGGCGCTGCGGCCAGTAGGCGAAGCGGCCCGTCGGGTCGCCGGGGCCGACGATCAGTCCGGGCCGCGCGATCACCCACGACGCGGCGCCCGCCTGCACGGCCCGCTCGCACGCGACCTTCATCCCGCCGTAGGCCTCCGGGTCGACCGCGAGGTCCACGTCCTCGTCGATCTGCTCGACCAACGGCTCCATCGCCGGCGACGAGTTGTCGGCGTAGACGTTGACCGTCGAGACGAAGACCCAGTGGGCGGACGACGTCGCCGCCACCGCGCTGCGCACCTGCGAGGGCAGCCGGCCCACGTCGACCACGGCGTCCCAGTCGCCGTCGGCCATCGCCGCCGGGGGAGCGTCGGCCCGGTCGTACGGCAGGTGCGTGGCGCCCTGCGGCACCGGCCCCGACGACCCACGACACGCGCAGGTGACGTCCCACCCCAGCGCCACGGCCCGGGTCGCGACCTCGCGGGACAAGAACCTGGTGCCGCCGAGCACGAGCAACTTCATGAGGTTCACCCCAGCGGGTGAGATACTGCGCACGCAAGCAGTTTCGCTGTCGGCGCAACCGCGTGCGCCCACCCCTCTGTCGTACGCGTCCGCGTGCGTGAACAATGCATGCCCTCGGATCGTGAGGAAGGAGCTGGCGGATGCCCCACAACGCCGCTGCGGCAGCCCCGGGCGAGCCCACGGCCTCGGCACTGCTGGCCCGTGCCCAGCAGGTCGCCGACGAGCTGGTGGGCGAGGCCCGCCGGGAGGCCGACGCGCTGACCGGGGACCTCGCCGTCCTGCGCGAGGAGCTGCGCCGGCTCACGGGCGAGGCGGAGGCCGACCGGGCCGAGGCGGGCCGCGTACGCCGGCAGGCGGAGGAGGTGCTCGCCGGAGCGTCGGAGGAGGCGGCGACCATCGTGGTCGACGCCAACGAGCAGGCCTCGCTGCTGATGTCGTCGGCCGAGAGCGCCCGCGACGAGCAGGTCGAGGCGGCACGGGCCGAGGGCGCCGACCTCCTCGCCCGCGCTCGTGAGGAGGCCGGCGCGCTCCGTGCCGAGGCCGAGCACGTCCGCGACACCGCCACCGCCGCCCGCGACGAGCTCCTCGCCGGAGCCAGGGCCGAGGCCGAGTCGACGCTCGCCGCCGCCCAGGAGGCGGCCGCGCAGGTGCTCGAGGAGGCGCGCGCCGGTGGCCAGCAGCAGCTCGACACCGCCATGGCGGAGGCGGAGTCGCTGCGGGCGAGCGCCTCGACGGAGTCGGCCCGCATGCGCGACGAGGCCGCCCTGCACGTCGAGGAGATGCGCCGCACCACCGGCGCGGAGGTCGACCGCATGCGCCGGTTGGCCGAGGAGACGCTCGCCGCGGCCCGCGCCGAGAGCGAGGACAAGCTCCGGCAGGCCGCCGAGCAGACCGACTGGGCGACCCGCACCGTCCGCTCGGTGCTCGACGGGGCGGCCGCCGAGGCCGACGCGATCCGCAAGGCGGGTCATGCGGAGATCGGCGAGCACACCCGCGTCGTACGCCGTCGCCTGCAGGGCGTGATGGCAGCGGTCGCCGGGCGGATGGCCCTCGAGCTCTCGGAGGCGAGGCGCCGTGCCGAGGAGATCACCCGTGCCGCGGGCCTGTCCGCCGCGGAGATGGAGAGCGAGGCCAAGTCGACGCTCGCCCGCGCCGAGGCCGATGCCGCCCGCATCGTGGCCGACGCCACCGACGACGCCGAGCGCGCCGTGGAGCGCCTCGAACGCCGCCGCGCCGAGGCCGAGGCGGGCGCCGCGAGCCTGCGCGCGCTGGTGGCCCAGGAGGTCACGCGCAGCCGTGCCGAGGCCGCCGAGGACCGGCGCCGCGCGCGCGAGGAGGCCAACGCGCTGGTCGCCGAGGCCCGCGCGGAGGCCGACCAGCTGCGCGAGGGCGCGCGTCGCGCGCTCGAGCGGGCCCGCACCGAGGTGGCCCAGCTCCAGTCGCGGCGCGATGGCATCGCGGCCGAGCTCGGCCAGCTCTCCGGAGTGATCGCAGCGCTGTCCGTCCCCGACCGCGGCGACGCCGCCCCCACCGACCCGTCCGCCCACCCCCCGAGCGAGCCCCCCTCGTCACCCCACCAGGAGAACCCGGATGCCTGAAGAGATGTTCACGACCGTGCGCCGCGGCTACGACCCGACCGAGGTGGAGCGAGCCGTCGGTCAGGCCCGCAACGAGGCGGCCGAGCTGCGCGAGCGCCTCGCCGCCGCCGAGCAGGCCGCCGAGCAGGCCCGCGCCGAGGCGGCCGCGTCTCGCGACGCGCTCGTCTCGCGGGAGTCGCAGGAGCCCGAGCTCCCGACCTTCGAGCACCTCGGCGAGCGCGTCGGGCAGATCCTGGCCCTCGCGGAGGCCGAGGCGGCCGAGATCCGTGACCGGGTGCTCGGCGAGGTCGAGACGCTGCGCAAGGAGGCCGAGCAGGAAGCAGGAGCCATGCGTGCCGACGCCGACCGCTACGCCGATGAGACCCGCCGCGACGCCGACGCCGAGGGCGCCCGGCTGCTCGCCGACGCCCGGAAGGCCGCCGACGGCGAACGCGACGCCGCCGAGCGCGACGCGTCCGCCCGGCGTGCCGAGGCCGAGGCGGTCTACGAGGACCAGCGGGCCAAGGCCGCCCAGGCCGCCGCCGACTTCGAGACCACCCTCGCCGAGCGCCGGCAGAAGGCGACCGCGGAGTTCCAGGCCCAGCAGGCGGCGACGCAGGCCGAGCTCGACGCGATGACCGCCCGCAACAAGGACACCGAGGCGACCCTCGAGCGCAGCCGCGCCGAGGCCGAGCAGCGGATCGCCCGCATGCTCGCCGAGGCGGAGGAGCGGGCCACGACGCTGGTGAGCGAGGCACGTGCCTCCGCCGACCGCGTACGCGTCGAGTCCGAGCGCGAGCTCGCCGCCGCCGCGCAGCGCCGCGACAGCATCAACGCCCAGCTCTCCAACGTGCGGCAGATGCTCGCCACCCTCACCGGCACCGTGCCCGGCGTGGCGCTGCCCGGCGACCTCCCCGCCGCGTCCCCGCACGGTGACCCGCTCGACGACGCCGCACAGGAGACCGACGCCGCGCAGGAGACCGACGACACCCCGGATGAGGCCGGCGAGGTCTCCGACCCGGCCACGGCCGACTCGGAGCAGGCGAGCGACGAGACGCCGGAGCGGTAGCCCGGCGGCTCAGACGTAGCGGCGCGCGCGGTCGGCCGCCGAGCCGGGACCGGACGCCAGGAGCGTGCCGAGCTCGTGCTCGAGCACGGCGCCGACCCGCCGGCAGAACTCCTCCGGCTCGTCGGCCGCGTCGGGCTTCTCCGCCACGATGCGGTCGACGACGCCCCGGCGGTGCAGGTCGATGGCCCGCACCTGCTGCGCGCGGGCCATCTCGGCGGCGTGGTCGCGGTCGCGGTGCACGATCGCCGACGCGCCCTCGGGCGGCAGCGGTGAGAGCCACGCGTGCTGCGCCGCGACGACGCGGTCGGCGGGCAGCAGCGCCAGCGCGCCGCCGCCGTTGCCCTCGCCCAGCATCAGGCACAGGGTCGGCGCGTCGAGGGTGACCAGATCGGCCAGCGAGCGGGCGATCTCGCCGGCCAGCCCGCCGTTCTCGGCGTCGGCCGACAGCGCGGCGCCCTGCGTGTCGATGACGGTGACGAGCGGCAGCCCGAGCTCGGAGGCCAGCCGCATCCCCCGCCGGGCCTCCCGCAGCGCCTCGGGCCCCATCGGGTGGTCGGTGGTCTGGCCGCGACGGTCCTGGCCGAGGAGGACGCACGGCGCCTCGCCGAAGCGCGCCAGCGCGATCAGCAGCCCCGGGTCGCTCTCGCCCTGACCGGTGCCGTTGAGGGGTACGACGTCGCGCGCGGCGTAGCGCAGCAGCCGGCGCACGCCCGGCCGGTCGGGGCGCCGCGACCGGGTGACGCAGTCCCAGGCGTCGACGTCCGGCACGTCGTCCTGACCGGGGTCGGGCACCGCGGCGACGCCGTCGCGTGCCGCCATCAGGATCGTGAGCGCGCGGTCGAGGATCTCGGCGATCTCCTCCGGCGGGAGCACGGCGTCGACGATGCCGCGGGCGTAGAGGTTCTCCGCGGTCTGCACGCCCTCGGGGAACGGGCGCTCGTAGAGCGCCTCGTAGACCCGCGGGCCGAGGAAGCCGACGAGGGCGCCGGGCTCCGCGACGGTGACATGGCCGAGCGAGCCCCACGACGCCATCACGCCGCCGGTGGTGGGGTGGCGCAGGTAGACGAGGTAGGGCAGCCCGGCGTCGCGGTGGGCGGCGATCGCCGCCGAGATCCGGACCATCTGCACGAACGCCGGGGTCCCCTCCTGCATCCGGGTGCCGCCGCTGACCGGGGCCGCGACCAGGGGCAGGCCCTCGCGGGTGGCGCGCTCGATGCCGGCGACGATGCGGTCGGCCGCGTCCCGGCCGATCGACCCGGCCAGGAAGCCGAACTCGCCCACCAGCGCGGCGATCCGGCGCCCGCGCAGCCGCGCCTCGCCGGTCAGCACGGACTCGTCGACGCCCGACCTCTCCGCGGCCGCGGCGAGCTCGGCGGCGTACGCCTCGCTGAGCGGCCCGCGCGTCGGCGGGGTGTCCCAGGACGACCAGGAGCCCTCGTCGAGCACCAGGTCGATCAGGTCGTGTGCGGAGAGGCGGCCCATGGGGCGAGGGTATTGCGGGCCGGTGTCGCTCAGCCCTGCGGGACCCCGCGCCCGGGGGTGCGCGCGCCGGTGATCCACCGGTCGAAGAACGCCGACAGCTCGCGCCCGGTCTCGGCCTCCCAGTGGTCGTAGAGCTGCTCGCGCGACACCGACGTGTTGTCGTGGGCGGCCAGCCACGACCGGGCGACGGCGTAGAACTCCTCGTCGCCGAGGTCCACGCGCAGCTCGTTCCACATCAGCGCGGGCGTGTAGTAGATGTTGGAGCCGCCGAACTGGCGCGGGTCGTAGGCCCCGGGCGGTCCGTACTCGTCGCGCAGCTGCTGGTCGATCAGGCGGGCGCCGCGCAGGCTCTCGCGCAGCGGCCGGATGTCGTGCTCGTCCTCGTAGGCCCACTGCAGCAGCATCGTCATGCCCTCGTTGAGCCAGACGTCGCGCCAGTCGGCCGGCGAGACCTGGTCGCCGTACCACTGGTGCACGATCTCGTGGGCGACGACCTCGGGCGACAGCACGTAGTCGTTGTTGCCGAGGGTGACCATCGTCTGGGTCTCCATCGCGCTCTGCGAGTCGGTGACGACGAGGCCGAGGGTGTCGAAGGGGTAGTCGCCGAGCTTGGTCTCGATCCAGTCGACGGTGGCGGCCGCGGTCTGGATCGACGAGAGCGGACGCGTCATGCCGCGCGGGGTCCAGTAGTCGACCCGCAGCCCGCCCTCGGTGGTGGTGCTGCTGTGGGAGTAGTCGCCGATGGCGAGGGTGATGAGGTAGGACGACGCCGGCTCGGTGAGCTGCCACGAGGTGGTCGTGCCGTCGTCGTCCGTCGTGAGGTCGGTGAGCCGGCCGTTGGCGATCCCGGTCCAGCCGCGCGGCGCGTGCACGGTGATGTCGTAGAGCGCCTTGTCGGAGGGATGGTCGTTGACGGGGTACCACGTGAAGGCGCCGTGGGGCTCCTGCATCGTCCACACCTCGCCGGCGTCGGTGACGGTGAAGCCGGTGCTGGCGAAGTCGCCGCGGGTGGTGGGCGCCGGGATCGGGCGGGGCGTGCCGACGTAGTCGAGGGACAGCTCGTAGCGCTGGTCGGCCTCGATGGGCGCGTCCACGACGAGGTCCTTGCCCCGGCGGGAGAACGCGGCGGGCTCGCCGTCGAGGGTCAGCCGGCCGACGGTGAGCGGGCGCCCGAGGTCGAGCTGGAAGCGCGGCGCGCTGCGGGTGGCGCGGAACGTCACCGTGGCCGACGCGGTCAGGTGCTCGGCCTCGGGGTCCCAGTCGAGGTCGAGGTCGTAGTGCAGAGCGTCCACCCGCGGGTCGCCCACCGCGGGGTAGAGGCTGTCCTCGCGCGGGGTCGACACCGCCACGTCGAGGTCGGGCTCCACCCGCTCGGCGACCTCCGGGTCCGAGACCGGCGAAGCCGTGGCCTCGCCGTCCCCGACCGCGGCGGCCGGGGCGGGGTCGCTGAGCTCCTCGGGACCGGCGGCACCGCCGCCGGAGCACCCGGCCAGGACGGCGAGGGACAGGCCCGCCGCGAGCACCGCGCGGACGGGCCGGTGCCTCATCTCTCGCCCCGGAGCAGGGGGCGGGCGAGCTTGCGGCCGTGGTGGATCTGCGCCTTCACCGTGCCCAGCGGGGCGTCCACCAGCGCGGCGATCTCGTCGTAGGGCAGGCCGTAGACGTCGCGCAGCAGCAGCGGCTCCACGAACTGCGGGTGGTCCTTCTCGATGGTCTCCATCGCCTCGAGCAGGTCGAGGCGGGTGCCGGCGATCACGCTGGTCGTCCGCGGGTCGGGACGGTCGTGGGCGCCGTCCTCGAAGTCGGTCGGGGTGGCGAGGTTCTTGAGCCGTCGGTAGGTCGTGCGCGCGCTGTTGACCGACACGATGTGCAGCCAGGTGGTGAACCGCCCGCGCTCGCCCCACGAGCCGATCTTGGTGGCGACGTTGAGCATCGCCTCCTGGCACGCGTCCTCGGCGTCGCCGGAGTAGGGGAGCACCCCGCGGCAGATGTTGAGCACCCGCGGGCGCACGGCGGCGAGCAGCTGCTCGAGCCCGTCGCGGTCGCCGTCGCGGGCGCGACGAGCCAGCTCGTCGATGTCGTCCGGCGTCAACGCGTCGCCGTGGTCCCCGGAATAGCTCACGCCTGCACGATAATGCCCGGGTGTCCGCTCCCACTCGTCTCGGTCGCTACCCGGTGCGCCGCCGCATCGGGGCGGGAGCGTTCGCGACGGTCTGGCTGGCCTACGACGAGCACCTCGACTCGGCGGTGGCGATCAAGGTCCTCGCGGACAACTGGACCGGCGACCACCACATCCGCCAGCGCTTCCTCGAGGAGGGCCGCTTCCTCCGCAAGGTCGAGTCGCCCCACGTCGTGTCCGTCTACGACGCCGGCGAGCTCGACGACGGCCGCCCCTACCTGGTGATGGCGTACGCCGACCAGGGCACCCTCGACGACCGCCTCGACCTCGCGCCGCTGTCGCGCGCACAGGCGCTCTCGGTGATCACCCAGATCGGGCGCGGGCTCACCGCGCTGCACGACCGGGGCGTGCTGCACCGCGACGTCAAGCCCGGCAACGTCCTCTTCCGCACGGTCGACAGCGGCCGCTCCCCGCACATCGTGGCGATGCTCGGCGACCTCGGTCTCGGCAAGGCGATGGACATGTCCTCGCGGCTCACGATGGCCGGCGGCACCCCCTCCTACGTCGCGCCGGAGCAGGCGCTCGGCGAGGGGCTCGACGCGCGCGCCGACCAGTTCTCCCTCGCCGCCCTGACCTACCACCTCCTGGCCGGTCGCCGGCCCTACGCCCACGCGAGCCTGGCGGCCGCGGAGAACCCGACTCCGCCCGAGCCGCTGGGGATCGACAACCCGGCGGCGGACGCGGTCGTGCTCCGCGGCCTGGCCAAGGACCGCGACGACCGCTTCCCCGACGTCGCGTCGTTCACCGCGGCACTGGCGCAGGCACTCGGCGAGGAGCCCGGCGAGCTCGACGAGACGCCCGCTCCCTGGATCCCCGCCGACCCCGAGCTGACCCGCGCCTCGCGCCTGACCGGACAGGATGGGGCGACGACCGACGCCGACCCCGACCTCGACTCCGGCCCCGACTCCGGCCCCGACTCCGGCCCCGACTCCGGCCCCGACTCCGACCCCGCGCCGCGCCGGCGCCGTCCCCGGTGGCCCTGGGTCGCCGCGGCCGCGCTCGCGCTGACCGCCGGCACCGGCGCCGGGTGGGCGCTGGAGCGCGGGACCACGTCGGAGCGCACCATCGAGGACGTCACCGGGGCGATCGCCGTCACCGTCCCGGAGGCCTGGACCGCCCAGGTCGACCCCGAGCCGTGGACGCCGGTCGCCGGACGCGCCGAGCAGCCGTCGGTGGCGTCCGGCACCCGGGCGGGGTGGAACTCCGCCGACGACCCGGGCGAGGGCGTCTTCGTCGCGATCCTGACCGGCGACAAGCTGCCCTCCCGCGTGCCGGGACACGCGGAGTGCCAGGTGGAGCGCGGTCCCTACTTCGACGAGAGGGAGGGCGACGACATCATGACGGTGTTCTTCAGCGCGTGCCCCGGCGTCGAGTACACCATCGAGCGGGTCATCCGGGTCAACCAGGACCAGCTCCTCTGGGTGCAGATCCGCAGCAACGACCAGCGCGTCGCCCGCAGGGTGCTCGACTCGGTCCAGGCCTTCGGGGTCTGAGCGGGCGGCTCAGCCGAGACGGACGCCCGACCCCACCCGCGCGATCAGGTCGGCCATCCCGGGGTCGTCGACCTTGCGGCCGGTGACCGCGATCTCCACCTGGGCGTTGTCGGAGCCGGTGAGGTCGAGCCACCGCAGGTGGCCGTGGCGCAGGTGGTTGGCGGCGACGAAGCTGAAGTGCAGGCTGTCCCGGGTCTGCGCGATCACCTCGACGTTGCTCTCGTCCTCGCGGAGCTCGGCGAGCCGCCGGTCGAGCGTCCACTCGATCGATCGCCGGTTGCTCAGCACCTGCTCGACCCTCAGGACGAAGCCGAAGTCGGGCTGGCCGGACGGTCGCCACTGCCACTCGTTGAGCGAGTTCTCGAAGAACGACCACCCCTTCGGCACGGGCAGGGTCATCCGGAAGCTGCCCGTGCCCACCGACTGCCGCACCAGCGCGATGCCCGGCGCCAGCGGCGGCATGTCCGGGTCGGGCAGCAGCTCGGGGACGGGGTCGATCGGCAGGCTCGGCGAGGCGGCGACGGGTGACGCGGTGCCCCCGCCGGGCGGGTTCTCGCCGAGCGCCCACGACGCGCCGAAGCCGGCCGCCGCTCCGCCGGCGAGCACCACCACCAGGACCGCCGTCCCCCGCCAGCTCACGGGCCCAACCTAGTGGCCGGGACCGCTCAGCCGACAGGCCCGCCGCCGGCGCCCCGCATCCCGTCGCCCACCCGGCGGATCAGGTCCCGGGCGCCCGGGATGTCGCGCTCACGTCCGTGGACGACGATCTCCACGTCGGCCTGGCCGCTGGCGTCGAGGTCGAGCCAGCGCATGAAGCTGTAGCGGGCGTTGCCCTCGTTGCTGCGATAGGTGTATTCCAGCGTGTCCGCGCCACGGTCGAGGATCACCACGTCGTCCTGCTCGGCGCGCAGCCGCACCTCGCGGATGTTGATGGCGGCCTCGATGGTGATGTCCTGGCTGTCGATCTGCTCGATGCGCATCACGTAGGTGTTGTTGGACGTGCCGGGCTTCTTCCACTTCCACTCGTTGCTCGCGTTGGCGTTGGTGGTCCAGCCGACCGGCGCCGGGAAGGTGATCTCGAACTTGCCGGTGCCGAGCGTGGCCGGCCGCATCTCGATGCCCGGCTCCAGCCGGGGGTCGTCGGGGTCGTCGGCGAAGGGGCGCGGGGCCTCGACCGGCATGTCCGGCGCCCGGGCCGGCACCGGTGAGGCGACGCCCGTGCCGATGGAGTCGTCGCGGGCCTGCGCGGACGCCACGTAGCCGCCCCCGACGCCGAGCGCCAGGAGCGCGACCAACGCCATGAGCCCCCGCCACTCCACGCCGGTCATCATGTCAGCCGGGCGGGTGTCGCGCGCTCCGACGCACCTCCTACGGTGGCGCCATGCTGATCCGCGACACCCGCCTGGTCGCCCTCACCGAGACCGCGCCCGGGCCGGTCGACGTACGCCTCGACGGCGGCCGGGTGGTCGAGGTCGGCCGCGCGCTGCCGACCGGCGACGAGTCGACGTACGGGCCGACCTACGACGCGGGCGGGCGCTGGCTGATGCCCGGCCTCTGGGACCAGCACGTCCACCTCGGCCAGTGGACGCTCGCCTCGGCGCGGCTCGACCTCGCGCCGGCGCGCTCGTCCGAGGACGCCGTGGCGCTCGTGCGCGAGCGCCTGGAGCAGTGGCCGGACCTGCCGGTCATCGGGTGGGGGCACCGGCCGACGGCCTGGCCCGACAACCCCACCGTGTCCGACCTCGACGCGATCGGCACCGACCAGCCCATCGTCCTCATCGCCGGCGACGGCCACCACGGCTGGCTCAACACCATCGCGCTCCACGCCCTCGCCCTGCCGATCCGCGACAGCGTGGTGAGCGAGGCCGAGTGGTTCATGGCCTACGGCCGGCTGGCCTCGGTGCTGGGCCAGGACGGCACCGGGCCCGAGGCCTACCGGCGCTCGATGGAGGCCGCGGCCGCGATGGGGGTGGTGGGGCTGGTGGACCTGGAGTTCAGCGGCGGGGTGGGCGACTGGGTGGCCCGGTGGGCCGGGGGCGCCGACCTGCTGCGGATCCGCCACGCCTGCTACGCCGATGGCCTCGACGACGTGCTCTCCCGCGGCCTGCGCTCCGGTGACCAGCTCGACCGCGACCCCCGGCTGACGATGGGTCCGCTCAAGATCATCAGCGACGGCTCGCTCAACACCCGCACCGCCTGGTGCTGCGAGCCCTACGCGGAGAAGGCGGTCCCGGGCTTCGAGGAGGGCCAGCCCAATCAGTCGCCCGAGGAGCTGCGCGCGCTGCTGGCCCGAGCCGCCGCGGGCGGCCTCGAGGTGGCCGTGCACGCCATCGGCGACCGCGCGGTGACCGAGGCGCTGGCGGCGTTCGAGGAGACCGGTGCCCGCGGGAGCGTCGAGCACGTGCAGCTCACCACCCGCGACGACGTACGCCGGATGGCGCGCCTCGGCGTGCGCGCGAGCGTGCAGCCCGCCCACCTGCTCGACGACCGCGACGTGACCGACCGGCTGTGGCCTGGGCGGTCCGAGCGGTGCTTCTCGCTGCGCTGGATGCTCGACGACGGCGTCGAGGTGGTGCTGGGCTCCGACGCCCCGGTCTCCCCCCTCGACCCGTGGCTGGCGATCGCCAGCGCCGTGCACCGCTCCGGCGACGACCGCGAGCCGTGGCACCCCGAGCAGTCGATCACCGCCCGCGAGGCGCTGGCCGCGTCCACCGACGGCTGGGGCACGGTCGCCGTCGGTCACCCGGGCGACCTCGTGCTGCTCGACGCCGACCCGCTCGAGGGGGTCTCCGACCGCGAGCACGCTAGGCGGCTGCGGGCCTTCGGCGACCACGTCGTCGCGACCTGGGTCGCCGGCGAGCCGGCGTACGCGCGCCCCTGACGCGGCGGGGGTCTCCCGGCACGTCGTGGTGGATCCGAGCCACCGGGCGGCTCGGATCCACCAGGATCACGGTCTTCGCGAGGTCGGTGCCCTCAGGCCAGCGCCAGCGTCGCCTCGAGCACGAACGCCGGGTCCTCGAGCCGGTCGCCGTAGACCTCGCGGAGCTGGCCGACGCGATAGCGCACGGTCTGGGGGTGCACGAAGAGCTCCTCGGCGACCGCGTCGCGTCGCCCGTGGTGCACCAGCCAGCTGCGCAGGGTGTCGGTGAGCTTCTCGGCGGTCGACGGGCGCAGGTCGGCGAGTGGCGCGAGCACGCGGGCGCGCAGGTCGGCGCGCGCGGACGGGTCGGCGGTCAGCACCAGGGACGCGAGGTGGTCGTCGGAGTCGACGAGCCCGTGGACGCCGAGTGCCGTGCAACGCAGCGCCCGGCGGTGCGAGGCGACCGCGTCGAGCCAGGGCACGGCCGGGCCGACGACGGCGTCGGTGCCGCGGAGCGAGTGGAGCAGCGTGCGGCGGGAGGCGGCCGAGCCGGTCGTCGGCACGAGCAGCGCGGCGTACCCCTCCCGCAGGCCCGGGACGTCGTCGTTGGGGTGGAGCGTGCGCGGGTCGAGGGCGGTCAACGTGTGGGAGACCTGTGACTCGGGCAGCACGATCGCGGTGAGCGCGCCGGGCGGCTCCCAGTCGGCCCGCTCGGCGGCGGCGTTGACCGCGTCGGCCGGCGCGCCGGTGAGCAGCGCGCGCGCCAGCCGCTCGCGGTTGCGCTGGCGGACGCGCCCGCTGCTCTCGAGCTCGTCGGTGTGCCCGGCGACCGAGGCCGCGGACAGCTCGTCGATGTAGGCGAAGACCAGCTCGGCGAAGCTGGCGAGCTGGCCGGCGTCGACGCCCGCCTCCACCGCGACGTCGGCCATGTCGCGCCACGAGGCGCGCGCGCCGATGCGGTAGGCGGCCAGGAGCGCCTCCACGGTGCGCCCGCTGCGCGCCTCGCCGCGCCCGAGCTGGTAGGCGCCCTCGATCGCCGGGGCCTTGGGTGCCTCGGCGTCCTGGCGGGTGGCGAGGGTCAGGAAGCCACCCAGGGCGAGCTGCACGGCGTTGCGGATCACCTCGCCCATCCGCCCGCTCCACGCCCCGGCATAGCTCGGCACCTCGTCGACGATGGTGAGCACGGCACGGTCGGCGACCTCGGCCAGTCGCGAGCGCAGGGCCGCGGCCACCTCGGGGTCGAGCCCCACGACGGTGGGCACTTGTGTGGCCGGACGCACGGGGCGGGTCGCCATTGGCCCTCCTGAGGCGAGTCTTGTTCGCAGCGAACAAGAGCATAGCCCCGATTCACGTGCGAGGGGCAGGAAGCAGGGGCCGCGATCGGACACATTGGATGTCATGACCACGACTCTCGAACCGCCCGCACGCGGCGGCGCCCGGAGCCGTCGACTGGCCGACCAGCTCGTCCGCGTCGCCGAGGCGGCCACCACCCCCTACCTGCCGTCCGACTTCATGGACCTCTTCGCGCCCCTGCGCTCGGGTGCCGACCTGCGCGGGCGCATCGAGTCGATCCACCCCGAGACCGCCGACGCCGCCACCATCGTGATCCGCCCGGGCGCCGACTGGGCCGGGCACGTCCCGGGCCAGTACCTCCGCATCGGCATCGACGTCGACGGGGTACGCCAGTGGCGCGCCTACTCCCTCACCCACGGCCCGCGCGCCGACGGCCGCATCTCGATCACCGTCAAGGCCGTCCCCGACGGCCTGGTGAGCAACCACCTCGTGCACCGGGCGCGCCCCGGCACGCTGGTGCACCTCGAGCAGGCCGCCGGCGAGTTCGTCCTCCCGCCCGAGGGCGGCCGCTTCCTCATGGTCACCGCCGGCTCGGGCATCACGCCCGTGATCGGCATGCTGCGCAACCTCTTCCCGAGCACCGACGAGGGCGTGCTCCGCCCGGCCCGCAGCGAGGTCCACGACATCGTCGTGGTCCACGTCGCGCCGAGCCACCCCCACTCGATCTTCATCCGCGACCTCGAGGCGCTCCACGCCGCCGGCGCCATCCGCCTCGTCGCGCGCTACGACGACGAGCACGGCGTCCTCGACGTCGCCGACCTCGCCGCCCTGGTGCCCGACCTCGCCGAGCGTACGACGCTCGCCTGCGGGCCGGCGGGCCTGCTCGACGCCCTCGCCGCCCACCACGAGGCTGCCGGCCTGACGCTGACCACCGAGCAGTTCCGCACCGCCCGCGTCGAGCCCGGCGAGGGCGGCACGGTCACCTTCACCTCCGGCACGACCGTCGACGTCGACGGTGCCACGCCCATCCTCGACGCCGCCGAGGACGCCGGGATGCTGATGCCGAGCGGGTGCCGGATGGGCATCTGCATGGGCTGCGTGATCCCGCTGCGCGAGGGCAGCGTCCGCGACCTGCGCAACGGCGCGATCACCACCGCGGTGCCCGGCGAGACGGGCGACATCAAGGTGCAGACCTGCATCAACGCCGCCGCCGGCCCGTGCCACATCGACCACTGACCTGACCTCCCCGACACCCACCAGGAGATCGACATGACCACGATCCAGAAGAAGGCCGTGCTCGGCCAGACCAACCCGATCGCCCACCTCACCGAGGCCGACATCGAGCAGATCGGCATCGAGCTCGACGCCATCCGCCAGGACGTCCTCGACGACCGGGGCGCGAGCGACGCGGCCTACATCCGGCGCGTCATCGACACCCAGCGCAAGATCGAGCTCGGCTCGCGCGCCGTGCTGCTCTTCAGCGCGTTCCCGCCCGCCTGGGTGCTCGGCACGCTGGGCCTCAGCGTCTCGAAGATCCTCGACAACATGGAGATCGGGCACAACATCCTCCACGGCCAGTGGGACTGGATGCGCGACCCCAAGATCCACTCCTCGACCTGGGAGTGGGACATGGCCTCGCCCGCCGAGCAGTGGAAGCACAGCCACAACGAGCTGCACCACACCTACACCAACGTCATCGGCAAGGACAACGACCTCGGCTACGGCATCATGCGCGTCGACGAGGACCAGACCTGGGCGCCGGCGCACCTCGGCCAGCCGCTGTGGTGCTTCATCAACGCCGTGTTCTTCGAGTACGGCATCGCCGCCTACGACCTCGAGCTCGGCGCGGTGATCGCCAAGAAGCAGACCAAGGACCCGGACTTCCGTCGCCGCGCCAAGGCCGTGCTGGGCAAGATCCGCAAGCAGGCGACCAAGGACTACGTCGTCCACCCGGCGCTCTCGATCCCGACCGGGTCGTTCCTGCCGACGCTCGCGGCCAACTTCACCGCCAACGTGGTGCGCAACCTGTGGTCCAACTCCGTCATCCTCTGCGGCCACTTCCCCGAGGGCGTCGAGACCTTCGAGAAGCGCTCGATCGAGGGCGAGACCAAGGGCGAGTGGTACGTCCGCCAGATGCTCGGCAGCGCCAACATCTCCGGCTCCCCGCTCCTCCACCTGATGACCGGCAACCTGTCGCACCAGATCGAGCACCACCTCTTCCCCGACCTGCCGTCCAACCGCTACGCCGAGATCGCGCCCAAGGTGAAGGCCCTGTTCGACAAGTACGACCTCACCTACTGCTCGCGCCCGATGCCGACGCAGGTCGCCTCGGCCTGGCACAAGGTCATCCGCCTCTCGCTCCCCAACGGCTGGCTCGCCACGACCAACAAGAAGAACGCGCCGCAGCAGCTCGCGGTCCTCTACAAGATGGCCACCGGCGACCGTCGCACCCGCCGCCTGCTCGGCCGCAAGCTGGAGAGCGAGGCCCGCGCGGCCGCCTGAGCCGCCCGTCCGGCACCGGTCTTGTACCTCCGTGGAAGCGCGGATGTATCAGGACCGGGTCGAGCGCATCCTTGTTGTCGTGAGCATCGACATGGGGGAGTACGAGATGAGCACGAGCACCACCAAGGTGACGAGCACCACGGGCGTGTCGCGATGATCCGCATCGGGGCGGTGGGGGAGCCCGCCTACGACACGAGCGCCGAGACGCGCCCGCCAGTGCCTCGGCAGCGTGCCGCTGTGGTCGTGGGGGCCACGGCGCGCCAGCCGGTCGCCTGAACACCCGAGACCGACAGCACAGGGGGCTGACGGTCGAGAGCCGGGGGTCGAACGCCGGGCGGTCCACGGGCCGCCCGGCGCAACGACCCCCGGCTCTCGTGTCGAATGGGCGCGTCCTGGCGCGGGATACGGGTCGAGTCGGCACGTCCTGACCCGCGAGGAGGGTCGAGTCGGCGCGTCCTGACCCGCGAGGAGGGTCGAGTCGGCGCATCCTGACCACAGAGGACGCAGGATGCGCCGACTCGAGCACGGATCCGGCGCACGACGCGCCGGCTCGACGCAGGTGTGGGCCACGACAGCGGCGAATCCCCGCGACACCGGTGACCCGATGTGGAAGTCTGGCCGCGTGCCAGCGCCCGAGGGATTCGACTACACGGTCCGCGGCCCGGAGGTCGTCATCACCCACCACGGCCGGCGGGCCACCGTGCTGCGCGGCCCGGCCGCGCAGCGGTTCCTCGACGACGTCGGGGACGACGGCGACGCGGGGGCGCAGGAGCTGATGGCGCGGGTCACCGGCAACTACCGCCGCGGCAACGAGCGGATGTCGCGCAACCACCCGCGCAACGCCGGCCGCTGACCCGTCCGGGTGGCACCCGGCGTCGTCCGGCGTCGTCCCGCTCCAGGACGTGCGGGATACGGGCCGCTGGTCTGGACCGTGTCCGGGAGACTTCCCGAAGGGTTGCCGCAGGCGGGGCTGCTCGCCGCCGATCCCTCCTAGGCTCCGGCCCGGGCTGTCCGAGGGGACAGCCGAGCGGTGACAGGAGGAGTCCCAACGATGAAGCACGACCGAGACAGCCGCCCGGTGGACCTCACCGGCCGCATCGAGTCGCTCGAGCACGTCACCGGCTGGCTGGTCGCCCGGCGGGAGTCCGAGGCCGCCGACGCAGACGTGATCCCGATCCGTGAGGCGTCCCGTGTCCGCGTGCCCGTGCCCCGGCGCTCGCGCGTCTACCTGCGCGGCGCCGGCGCACACGGCTCCTTCGCCGAGCTCACCCTCACCGCTCCCGTGCCGCGTCGTCCCGCCGACTGACGGTGTGAGCCACGCATCGGAGCAGCCCCGTTGCGCCTCCCGGGCGCGGGTGTCCGGCTCACCTAGAGTCGCCCGGTGGTCTGGCTGGTCGGTGCTTTCCTCCTGCTGTGGATCGCGCTCGGACCGGGCGTCCTGCTCCTGGCCGCCGCCCTGCTCGCCGTGCCGCGCATCCGGTGGTGGGTCCAGGACCGCGTCCACGTCAGCCGTCGCGTCGCTCTCCGGTCGGCGGGCGCCCTCCTGGCCGTCGGCCTGGTGGTGGTGCTGGTCCCCGACGGATGGCTGCCGGTGCCGCCGGCACCCGGCGCCCTGGCCGGGCCGTCGTACGTCGGACGCCCGGCGTCCGCCCAGCCCCTTCCGGCCGAGGAGGTCCCGCAGAATCCGCACCGCAGCGCCGACGACCCGGCCGCCCGCCCGGGACCGCTGGGCCGCCAGCCCGAGGTGGACACCGCCTGGTACGGCCTGCAGCGGTGCGGCCGGCTCGAGCTCACCTCGACCGAGCACCTCGTGGGGCTGTGCGCGTCGGGCTCGGGCCGCAGCCTGCGGGTGATCGACCCCGAGACCCTGCGGCCGGTCGCCTCGCACGACGTCCCCGACGCCCCCGACGGCGCCGGTTGCGACGGCGAGGCGATCTACCTCGACGCCGCCGACCGCGCCGTGCTCGTCACCGGGGAGCGGCAGGTGCTCGCGGTGCGGACCGCGCGCGACGGCGAGCCCGACCTCGGGACCGACGCCACCTGGGACCTCAAGCCCTACGTCCCCTACGGCGACTGCCTCGTCACGGTCGCGCCCGACTGGTCGGGTCGCATCTGGTGGGCCTCGCACGCCGGCCTCGTCGGCACGCTCGACCCGGCCACCGGCCAGGTGGGCGTCGCCGACCTCGGCGAGCGGATCGGCCGCGACGTGGCCGTCGACCCGCGAGCGGCGTACGTCGTCACCGACGAGGCCGTCCACCGTCTCGTCGCCGGGGAGGACGGCACCCCGCAGCCCACCTGGCGCAGCGCGTACGACGGCGGCAACGGGTCGGAGCCGGTGCTGGTCGGCGGTGGTGCGCTCGCCCTCACCGACGAGGTCGAGGAGCGGCTCGGTGTGCGGTTCGTCGCCCGCGACGACGGGCGCACCCTGTGCCGGCAGGAGGTCTTCGAGGCCGGCAAGGGCGCCACCGACAGTCCGCTCGCGGCCCTCGGATCCGGGGTCGCGGTGACCAACAACGCCGGCTACCGCTCGCCCCGCAGCACGCTGCTCGGCTTCACCACCCGGTCCGGGATCGCCCGGGTCGACCTGGCCGACGGCGCGTGCACGCTGCGCTGGACCAGCGACGTCGTCTCGCCCAGCTCCGGTGCGGTGGTCAGCCGCGCCACCGGCCTGCTCTACGCCTGGACCAAGCGGCCCTCACCAGCCGGCGTGAGCGCGTGGTACCTCACGGCCGTCGACGCCCACACCGGGCGCACCAAGTGGGGCGTGCGCACCGGCACGGGGCTGCTCGCCGGCAGCGACGGCTCGCGGATCACCCTCGGGCGCGACGGGTCGGCCTACGCCGGCACGATGTCGGGCATCGTCCGGGTGCACGACCGCCGCTAGGGCCAGGCGAGCCCGACCGTCGCCTCGCTCATCTCCCACAGCCGGCGCTGCGCGTCCTCGTCGCGGGCCAGCGGCGTGCAGCCGACGATGCGCGGCGCGCCGGCGGCCTCGCCGGGGCCACCCGGCCCGACGTACGTCCCACCGGGCAGGTCGGCCGTCGCTGCCATCAGCGTCGGCTGCGCCCCGGCCTCGGCGGACTGCGAGACCAGCTTGACGGCCCGGTCCAGGACGGAGGCCCGCAGCCCGTGCGTCGTGCCGAGCTGACCGTTGACCGCGAGGTGGGTGCCGGCCAGGCCGGGGTGGGCGGCGAGCGCGCGCACGGGCAGGTCGGCCCGGCGCAGCCAGCGCTCGAGCTCGTGGGTGAAGAGCAGGTTGGCGAGCTTGGTCTGGCCGTAGACGCGCCACCGGCTGTAGCGCCGCGGCTCCCGGGGGTCGCCCACTGGCGCCGACCGGGCCACCCGGTGCATCTGCGAGGACAGCGTGACGACCCTGCCGTCGCCGGAGGCCGCCAGCTGGTCGAGCAGCAGCCCGGTGAGCAGGAACGGGCCGAAGTGGTTGGTCGCCATCTGCGACTCGAGCCCGTCGGCGGTGCGGCGCAGTGGCGGGGCCATCACACCGGCGTTGTTGACGAGCAGGTGAAGCGGGCCGAGATCGGCCGCCGCCTCGCCCGCGCGGCGCACCGACGCGAGGTCGGCGAGGTCGACGACCAACGACGGGGTCTCGGCGCCGGGCACCTCGGCGGCGATCGCGTCGGCCGCAGCACGCAGCTTGTCGGGCGTACGCCCGGCCAGCACCACCCGCGCGCCGTGGCGGGCGAGCTCGAGCGCGGTGTGGAAGCCGAGGCCGCCGATCGTCGGTCCGGTGACCAGCGCGGTGTGACCGCCCAGGTCGCCGATGTCGGCGCTGGACCAGGCGGTGCTCACGGCGTCACCGCCATGGAGGCCAGGACGCGCTCGCCCAGGGCGGCGTCGCCGGAGAGGCGTACGTCGACCCGGTCGGCCGCGCGTCGGCCGCCCGCCAGCAGCACGAAGCCCTCGCGGTCGGTCGCCAGGGTGAGGGCCGGCTCGCCGTCGCCGGGACCCGCGGGTCGCCCGCGACCGTCCTGGCCCACGACGACGGTCGCCGGCGGATGGCCGGACACCGCGAGGCGTACGACGGATCCGACCGGGGCCTGCGCCCGCTTGGCGACGACGTAGGGGAGGCTCTCCAGCAGGTAGTCGGTGGTGTGCACGGCGGGCGCGGAGTCGAGGTTGCCGGGCAGGTCCAGCGCCCGGCGGACGTCCTGCTCGTGCATCCACACGTCGAGGGGCCGGTTGCGCAGGAGCAGCTCGGTCGTCCAGCCGATGGCACCGAAGGCGCCCGGCGCCGGCGCGGACGGATCGGTGGGCGGGTCGGCCAGCAACCGGGCATGCCGCGCGGTCGCCGACTCGCGGATCTCGGTGATCAGCGCGTCGGGCGTGTGGTCGCCTCGGGCCAGCACGCCCTGCTCGGTGAAGCTCCCCATCGCCCCGCGGAGGTGGGCGGCATCGCCCACCTCCCCCTCGTCGTGGGGGCGGCCGGCCAGCAGCGCCTCGAGGTGGGCGGTGTGGGCGGCGACCGCGTGCACGTCCCAGCCGGGCAGGTCGGTCGGGGTGCGCCACCCGTCCTCGCCGATGCCTTCGAGCAGGCGGGTGAAGGAGTCCACCGCCTCCCACCACACCGTGACGAGGGCGGCGAGGCGATCCTGGTCGGTCCGCGGGTCCGTCCTCACGGTGTCCATGGAGGAAGGGTAGGTGTCGGGCGCACAGCCTGCGGGGACGGCGGCGAGGCCGATGGCCGCTTCGGGTGGTCTCGGGCCGTTCTGCCACGCGCGGGGTCGTCGCGCCCTACGTTCAGGGTCATCGACCGGGCCGACCCGCGGCGCCGTGTCCTTCGACGTGGGGAAGCTCCATGAATGCACGCCTGCGGCGGCCTGCCGCTGCACTGATCGCGACCACGCTGGCGGCCGGCGTCCTGGGCCTCGCGCCCGCGGCCCACGCCGCCGACGGCACCATCTCGGGCATCGTCACCGGCTCGGACGGCCCGCTCGTGAGCGTCGACGTCGAGCTCTACGCCTACGACGCCGAGGACGAGTACTGGGCCTACGTCGACGACACCTCCACCGACGAGTCCGGTGCCTACTCGATGGCGGTGGCGCCCGGCCAGTACCGCGTGGGCTTCGACGACGGGTACGAGGGACACGTCGGGGAGTACTACGACGATGCGTACCGAGTGGACGACGCGGACACCCTCACGGTGCCGAGCGGCGGCACCGTCGTGGCCAGTGCCCAGCTGGCCCCCGGTGCGCACATCACGGGCACCGTCACCGGCCCGCACGCGGGATCCGACCTGGACGACATCAGGGTGTCCGCCTACGAGGTGGTCGAGGCCGACGGCTACGTCGAGTACGAAAGGGTCGAATCGTCCTGGGTCGACGACGACGGCTCCTACGACATCGACAGCCTGCGGGGGGGCACCTACCGCATCAAGTTCGAGGACTACTCCGACGCGGGCCTCCGCACCTACGCCACCGAGTACTACGACGACCAGCCGAGCCTCTATGCGTCCGACGACGTGATCGTCGCCGACGCGGCGACGGTGACCGGCATCGACGCCGAGCTGTCGCTCGACGCCCAGGTCTCGGGCCGGATCACCGACGCGACCGGGGCGGGCATCGAGGACGCGTGGGTGGACGCGCTCGTCAAGGTCGGGGACGACTGGAAGTACACCGGCTACGCCTTCACCGACACGGATGGCTCCTACGTGCTCGACGGGCTCGCGCCGGGCACCTACCGCATCGAGCTCGGCGCCTCGATCGGTGGCACCTATGTCTACGAGTACTGGAACGACAAGGGCCGCCTGAAGAACGCCGACGACGTCGTCCTCGCTGCCGGCGGCGCGCGCGCAGGCGTCGACGCCAGGTTGGTGCCCGGGGAGCACACCGCCGAGACGACCGTCACCAACACCGTCGCGCCGAGCATCGCCGGCGCACCCGTCGTGGGGGCCACGCTGACCGCCTCGATCGGCAGCTGGGCGCCCGCCCCCACCGAGGTCTACTACGACTGGCTGCGCGACGGCGAGTTCATCCACGGCGCCTACGAGTCCACCTACGTGCCGACCGCGGAGGACGTCGGGAAGCGGATCACCGTGCTGGTCACCGCTGGTGCCGACGACTACGAGTACGGCCACGCCGAGTCGGCTCCGACGGCCCCCGTCACGGCTCCCGTCGCACCGGTGCCGCCCACGCCGCCGACGCCGCCCACGCCGCCCGCACCCCCCGCCGTCAGCGCCCCCGCGGCCCTCGCGGCGATCCTCGCGGGCGTCGACGTCAGCGGGAAGCCCAAGGTCGGCAAGAAGCTCAGGCTGTCGGGCCTCGACAAGGTCTTCCGCGCGAGCACGCCCGTGACCTACAGGTTCCAGTGGCTGGCGGGCAAGAAGAAGATCAAGAAGGCCACCAGGTCCAGGCTCACGCTCACCCGGGCCATGAAGGGCACGAAGATCTCGGTGAAGGTGACCGCCAAGGCCGCCTCCACCAGCAGGTCGGTCACGATCAAGGTCGGCAAGGTGCGCTGACCAGCTGACCCGCACGTGCGCGAGGGCCGGATCCCGCTCGGGGGTCCGGCCCTCGCCGCGTCCTGGCCGGGCACCCCGACGGGTCGGGGTCCACCGATCCGGCGCCGCCCGCCCCTACGCTTCCGGCAGCGCCCGGCCCCGAGCCGGGCGTGCCCGCACCCCGCGGGCCACCCTCACGAAGGAGTCGTCATGGGTATCGGAGTCGGCATCCTGCTGCTCGTCATCGGCCTGATCCTGCTGTTCGCCGTCAAGGAGTTCCCCGACTCGGTCCAGGAGGTCGTCGACCCGACCACCGTGGGCTGGATCCTGGTGATCGCCGGCGTCCTGGCGCTCGTGCTCGCGCTGGTCATGAACAACCAGCGGTCGAAGACCACCCACGTGGAGGAGCGCCGCGACGTGTGAGGCGGCGGCGTGCGGGACGCGGTCGGCTCAGAGCCAGCCGCGCTCCTGGGCGATCCGGGCCGCCTCGCTGCGGGTGGTCGCCCCGGTCTTGCCGATCGCGGCGGACAGGTGGTTGCGCACCGTGCCCTCCGAGAGGTGCACGCGCGCGGCGATCGCGGCCACCGGTGATCCGTCGAGGGCGTGGGTGAGCAGCTCGCGCTCGCGCCCGGTCAGCGGGCTCGGGCCGTCGACGAGCGACTCCGCGGCCAGGTCGGGGTCGACGACCCGCAGCCCGGCGTGGACCCGGCGCACGGCGTCGGCCAGCTGGCGCGACGGCGTGTCCTTGACGACGAACCCGGAGGCACCGGCCTCGATGGCGCGCCGGACGTAGCCCGGCCGGCCGAAGGTGGTGACGATCAGCGACCGCACGCCCGGCAGCCCGCGCCGCAGGGCCGCGACGGCCTCGATGCCGTTGAGGCCGGGCATCTCGATGTCGAGCAGGCAGACCTCGGCCTCCGAGGCACGGGCGGCCTCGACCACCTCGTCGCCCCGGCCGACCTGGGCCACGACGTCGAGATCTGACTCGAGGTCGAGCAGCGCCGCCAGCGCACCGCGTACGAGCGCCTGGTCGTCGGCGAGCAGCAGCCGGATCACGGCAGCGCCACCTCGACGCGGGTGCCGGGGGTGGCCGGGCGGATGCTGAGGGTGCCGCCGGCGCCGCTGACCCGCTCGCGCATGCCGCGCAGTCCGTTGCCCTCGGCGCCGTCGCAGCCGGATCCGTCGTCGGTGACGGCGATGCCGTCGGGGCTCAGCTCGATGACCACGGTGCGCGCCTGCGCATGGCGTACGACGTTGGTGACCGCCTCGCGCAGCACCCAGGCCAGCAGCGCGCGGTGCCGTGGGTCGGTGTCGGCCACGGAGCCCTCGATCGTCGTGGCGACCCCGGCGTCGGCCAGCACCAGGGGAGCGGCGGCCAGCTCGTCGTCGAGGTTGCCGGCGCGCAGCCCGCCGACGGTCGCCCGCACCTCGGCGAGCGCCTGGCGCGCCGTCCTCTGGATCGACTCCAGCTCCTGCTTGGCGCGGGCGGGGTCGAGGTCGATCAGCCGGGCGGCGAGCTCGGCCTTGACCGACAGCGCGGTGAGGGAGTGCCCGAGCACGTCGTGCACGTCGCGAGCCACCCGTTCGCGCTCGGCGACCACGGCGTGCTCGCCCAGGGCGCGGTAGGACAGCTCCTCGCGCTCGCCGAAGATGCGCAGCATGACGGCGCCGATCATGATCGGCCAGAGCACGAGGAAGAAGAAGGGTGGGAAGTCGTCGATCTGCAGCAACGACAGGAGCGGGAACGCCGCCCACAGGCCCACCGCCCACTTCCACCACGGGGTGGGCAGCTCGAGGGCCGAGAGGATCGCGAGGTAGGGCGTGAACGAGATGACGCCCATACCGATCACGGGCAGGGTGGCCAGGGCCATGGCCACCATCACGCCGAGGCACGCCCAGGTGTTCCAGCGCCAGGAGTAGCCCATCACGTTGGCGACGGCGAAAGCGGCGATGCACAGCCAGGCGGCCACCTTGACCGCGACCGGCACGTCGGCAGCCGCGACGGAGGTGACCGGGAAGACCAGGAAGACCAGCCAGATGGCCGCGAACGCCCAGCCCCACCTCTCCCAGGGGTTGGCCGGGAGCGTCGTGGTCGGCGCCGTGGTCATGTCCGCGCCCGGCTGCGGCGTACGCCCCACAGCGCGAGCAGCGCGAAGATCACGGTCCACGCGAGCACGTTAGCGATCGGCAGCCACAGCGGGTCGCGATCTCCCATCATCAGCCAGCCGTCGGTGACCGGGAATCGGGCGAGGGCGAGGTAGCCGTAGAAGGGGGTGAGCCGGCCCAGGTCGAGCATGACGCCGCTCATCGGCACGAAGACGTTGCCGAGGAAGGCCAGCACCACGACCATCCCCGACGCGATGCCGGAGGCGTTGGGACCGCGGAACAGCAGGCAGATCGCCAGGCCGTAGATCGCGAAGAGCGCCGAGCCGAGCCACACCACCGCGCCGGCCAGCACCCAGTCCGTCCAGTGGCCGCGGGCGCCGGTGGCGGCCCCGATCGCGAAGATCGCGACGACGGGGACGGCGGCCACCACCATCGCGACGGCTGCCTTGGCGACCACGAAGGCGACCGGGCGCATCGGGGTCAGCCCGAGCTGGCGTCCCCACCCCATCATCTGCTCGGTGGCGGCGCTGCCCGCGACGGTGGTCGTCGCGGTGACCGCGCCGTAGGCGGCCATCGAGATCATCACGACCATCGCGACGTTGCCGCTGCCGGCCGGGTCGTCGGAGCCGAGGCCGAAGACGAGGTACATGAACGTCGGCAGGCCGACGACGAAGAACATGCCGATCCGGTCGCGGAACTGACGCCGCAGGTCGAGGCGGGCGTAGGCGCGCATCTCGGGACGCGGGGCGGGCCGTACGTCGTCCGCGGCGCGCGCGGGAAGGGTCGTGGCGGTCATCGGGTGGCTCCTTCGAGCTCGGGTGCGTCGGTCCCGCGCGACGGCTCGGCGGTGAGGGCGAGGAAGGCGGCCTCGAGGCTGGCGGCGGACTCCTCGACGTCGCTGACACCGAGGGGCGCCAGGGCCTCGCGCACCCGTGCCAGCCAGTCGGTGTCGATGCCGGCGCCGCCGACGACCTCCGGCGGGGGGCGGAAGGTCAGGGTGCGCCCGCCGTACGCCGCCCGCACGTCGGCGGTGGCGGCGTCGTGGACGATCCGGCCGTGGTTCATCAGGACCGTGCGCTCGGCGAACTCGTCGGCCTCGCCGAGGTAGTGGGTGGCGAAGACGATCGTGCGCCCGAGCGCGGCGTCGGCGCGCATCGCGTGCCAGAACTCCTGCCGCGCGCCGACGTCCATGCCGGTGGTCGGCTCGTCGAGGATGACCAGGTCGGGGTCGGGCAGCAGCGCCAGGGCGAACTTCAGCCGCTGCTGCTCGCCGCCGGAGCACGCCTCGACCCTGCGCGCGGCGATGCCGTCCAGCCGGGCCCGCCCGAGGACGACCGCGACGCGGTCGGAGCGGCCGTGCAGGGCGGCGATCGCGCGCACCGTCTCCTCGACGGTGAAGTCGTTGAGCAGGCCGCCGGTCTGCATGACCGCCGACACCCGCCCCTGGCGTACGGCGTGCGCGGGGGAGGTGCCGTAGACCTCCAAGGTGCCGGCGTCGGGCGTCGTCAGGCCGAGCAGCAGGTCGACCGTCGTGGTCTTGCCGGCGCCGTTGGGGCCGAGGAAGGCGACGATCTCGCCGGGGTGGACCGTGAGGTCGACGTCGTCGACCGCGACGACCCGGGTGCCGTCGCTCGAGCGGAAGGCCTTGCGCAGCCCGGTGGCGTGGATGGCTGGGGTGCTCATGCGTCCACCCTGTCGGCCCGGGCGCGCCCGGCCCTCGCCCACGTGTCACGACCTCCCCGTGACACCTGTCATCCGTGGCGTTGGTCCATCAAGGTACGTAGACGAACCGGCACTTCCCTCGATGAGCTGAGCGAGGGAAGTGCCGGTTGAGCGACATACCTTGATGGACCGTCGGCGGGCCGGCGGCGGCCGCCGCCGCCCGCCCGGTCAGGCGACGGTCAGAACGCCGCCTCGTCGAGGTCCATCAGCTCGAGGGTGGTGGCCTCGGCGATGGCGCGCTCGGCGCTGACCCGGGGCAGGTTGGTCTGCGCGAAGAACTGCGCGGCCGCGACCTTGCCCTCGTAGAACGCCTTGTCCTTCGCCGACACCTCACCGGCCAGCTTGTCCAGCGCGACCTCGGCCTGGCGCAGCAGCAGCCAGCCGCAGACAACGTCGCCGAGCGCCATCAGCAGGCGCGAGGTGTTGAGCCCGACCTTGTAGATGTTGCGCTGCTCCTCGGCCGACGACATCAGGTCGTTGATCATGTGCCCGACGATGGCGTTGGCGTCCTCGAGCGCGGTGGTGAGCAGCGCCCGCTCGTTCTTGAGGCGACCGTTGCCGGCCTCGGAGGCGAGGAAGCCCTCGATCTCCTTGGCCAGGTGGCCCAGGGCGCGGCCCTGGTCCTTGACGATCTTGCGGAAGAAGAAGTCCTGGCCCTGGATCGCGGTGGTGCCCTCGTAGAGGGTGTCGATCTTGGCGTCGCGGACGTACTGCTCGATCGGGTACTCCTGCAGGAAGCCCGACCCTCCGAAGGTCTGCAGCGACTCGGTGCCCAGCAGCACCCACGAGCGCTCGGAGCCGTAGCCCTTGACGATCGGGAGGAGCAGGTCGTTGACCGCGGCGGCGAGGCTGGCCTCGTCGCTGTCGGCGGTGCCCGCGTGCTCGGCGAGCATGACCTCGTCCTGCCAGGTGGCGGTGTAGAGGACGAGGGCGCGCATCGCCTCGGCGAACGACTTCTGGGTCATCAGCGAGCGACGGACGTCGGGGTGGTGGGTGATCGTGACGCGCGGGGCGGTCTTGTCGGCGGCCTGGGTGAGGTCGGCGCCCTGGACGCGCTCCTTGGCGTAGTCGAGCGCGTTGAGGTAGCCGGTCGAGAGCGTCGCGATGGCCTTGGTGCCGACCAGCATGCGGGCGTTCTCGATGACCTGGAACATCTGGGCGATGCCGTCGTGCACCTCGCCGAGCAGCCAGCCCTTCGCCGGCTCGCCGCCACCGACCTGCGGGTCGCCGAAGGTCACCTCGCAGGTGTTGGACACCTTGATGCCCATCTTGTGCTCGACGTTGGTGACGTAGACGCCGTTGCGCTCGCCCGTGAGCTCGCCGGTCTCGAGGTCGAAGTGCTGCTCGGGCATCCAGAAGAGCGAGAGGCCCTTGGTGCCCGGGCCGCCGACGCCCTCGACGCCCTCGGGGCGCGCGAGGACGAGGTGCATGATGTTCTCGCTCATGTCGTGGGTGGCGCTGGTGATGAAGCGCTTGACGCCGGTGATGTTCCACGAGCCGTCCTCGTTGGGGACGGCCTTGGCGCGGCCGGCGCCGACGTCGGAGCCCGCGTCGGGCTCGGTGAGCACCATCGTGCAGCCCCACCGCCGGTCGACCATGTACTGGGCGACGGCCTTGTCGCGGTCGTTGCCGTTGCGGTGGACCACGTTGGCGAACGCCGGCCCGGCGGCGTACATCCACACGGGGGCGTTGGCGCCGAGCACCATCTCGCCGAGGGCCCAGACCAGGGACGAGGGGGCCGGCGTGCCGCCCAGCTCCTCGTGGACCTGCAGGCGCCAGAACTCCGAGTCCATCCAGGCCTGGTAGCTCTGCTTGAACGACTCGGGCACCGGCGCGGTGTGGGTGGCGGGGTCGAAGACCGGCGGGTTGCGGTCGCTGTCCTCGTAGGACGAGGCGAGGTCCTCGCGGGAGAGCCGCTCGACCTCGCGCAGGATCTCGCGGGCGCTCTCGGCGTCGATCTCGCTGAAGGGTCCGGTGCCGAGGACCTCGTCGCGGCCGAGCATCTCGAAGAGGTTGAACTCGATGTCTCGGAGGTTGGTCTTGTAGTGGCTCACAGCTTCCACCTGTCAGGTCGCGGGATCGGGGGCGAGTGCCTACTCGCCAGTAACAAGATGATGCCTCGCCGGGCGGCGCCGCGCAACACGATCGGGCGAACGTCACGTTGGCGGACCGTGCCGAGCGTGGTGGGGAGGGGCGACACGCCGCCGCGCCATGTCGATTTTGTCTATCACTCCATGTATGTCTAGTCTTTCACCTGACAAACCAGACCTGCTCGACCTGGCCCGCGACCGCGTCGCTGCCGTCCCCAGAACCGGAAGGAGCTGCGCATGCGCAAGCTCATCGTGCTCGGCGTCGTGGGCCTCATCGCCCAGCTGATCGACGGATCCCTGGGCATGGCCTACGGCGTGACGTCCTCGACGCTGCTCCTCGCGGCCGGCGTGGCGCCGGCAGCGGCCTCGGCCGCCGTCCACTTCTCCGAGATCGGCACCTCGCTCGTGTCCGGCGCCTCGCACCACAAGCTCGGCAACGTCGACTGGCGCACGGTGTCGATCCTGGCGGTGCCCGGCTTCGTCGGCGCCTTCGCCGGCGCGACGCTCCTGTCCCACATGGACGCGGCGGTGGCCAAGCCGATCGTCGCGATCATCCTGCTCAGCCTCGGCTTCTACGTCGTCTACCGCTTCCTGCGCCTCGGCGGCGCCCGCCCGACGTTCAAGGGCCACCCCTCCGCGGCGTTCCTGGCCCCGATGGGCCTGGTCGCGGGCACGCTCGACGCCGTCGGCGGCGGCGGGTGGGGCCCGGTCGGCACCACCTCGCTGCTCTCCAGCGGTCGCCTCGAGCCCCGCAAGGTCGTCGGCTCGATCGACACCTCGGAGTTCGTCGTCGCGGTCGGCGGCTCGCTCGGCTTCCTCCTCGGGCTCGGCGCCGCCGGCATCAACTGGGGCTACGCCGGTGCCCTCCTCGCCGGTGGCGTGATCGCCGCGCCCGTCGCCGCGTGGCTGGTCAAGAAGCTCCCGGCCCGCGTGCTCGGCACCGCGGCGGGCGGCCTGATCATCCTGACCAACTCCAAGACGCTGCTCGACTCCATCGGCGCCCCGGGTGTCGCCACCGCCGTCACCGCCGCGGTCATCTTCGTCCTCTGGGTCTCCGCGATCGTCTGGGCCGTCAAGCAGGAGCGGCTGTCCAAGGCCGCACTGGCCGAGGAGGAGCTCCAGCCCACGACGGCCTGACCCGTCGATCGACGCACGCCGGCACCCGTTCCCGGGCGGCCGGCGTACGTCCCTGTGTGCTGCCCGTCGGGCAGGCGCACTGTCTCTGCCGACATATCTGACAAACTGGGCATATGCGCGTCTCCGCCAAAGCCGACTACGCCCTCCGGGCCCTGATCGAGATCGCGGTGCGCGCCGACGGGACCGCCGTCAGCGCCGAGCAGCTCGGCAAGGCGCAGGGCATCCCCCACGGCTTCCTCCAGGCGATCCTCGCCGACCTGCGACGCGCCGACATCGTGGTGTCGCAGCGCGGCCAGTCCGGCGGGTGGCGCTTCGCCCGCAAGCCCGAGACGGTCACCGTCGCCGACGTGATCCGCGCCGTCGACGGGCCGCTGGTCTCGGTCTACGGCCTGCGGCCCGAGGCGGTGGAGTACGACGACAGCGCCAAGGTGCTGCAGCACGTGTGGATCGCCGCGCGCCACTCGCTGCGGATGGTCTTCGAGCAGGTCACCATCCAGCAGCTCGCCGACGGCACCCTCCCCGAGGGCGTCGCCGCACTGACCCGCGACGACGACGCCTGGCAGCCGCACTGACGGTCGGGCCCTGACGTACGCCCGACGCGGCCGGCTCAGTCGACCGCGCGCAGCCAGCTGATCAGCGGCCGCAGGGCGCGCCAGTCCTCGCGGACCCGGTGGACGAGACCGGCGCCGATGGCGTCGGCCTCGAAGCCGTAGGACCGCCCCACGAACAGCTGCTTGCGCCGCAGCAGGTGGATGCGCGGGTGGTCGGCGTCGTAGCCGCGGGGCGAGGTCTTGAGCTGGTCGCCGCCGACCTCGAAGCCCGCCCGCTCCAGCTTGCGCAGCAGCCGGTCGAGGGCAGGTCCGGTCGTGTCGTCGGCCATCGCGTCGCGGATCGCCGCGAGCGTCGGCCCGTCGGCGTCGTAGAAGCCGGCGCCGACGCGAGTGCCGCGCGGCGAGATCTCGACGTACCAGCCGGTGCGCGGTCCGGCCGCGACGAACGCGCCCTGGTGGGTCTTGTAGGGCGTCTTGTCCTTGGCGAACCGCACGTCGCGGTAGGGCCGGAACACCTTGGCGGTGCCGAACTCGGGCTCCAGGGCGGCCATCAGCGCCTTCATCGGCGCCTCCACCGACTCCTTGTAGACGTGCTTGTTGGCCTCCCAGAAGGACTTGGTGTTGTCCATCTCCAGGTCGTCGTAGAAGTCGAGCGCGGCGACGGGGAATCCGGTGAAGCTCACGTGGTGCGACGTTAGCCGACCGCGCTCGCCCGCCCGCAGCCGAGGGGCGCGGTCAGGAAGAGATGTGGAGCTGATGACGAGATTCGAACTCGCGACATCGACGTTTCGCGGAGCGTCGCGCTCGGCGCGCGATCACGGGGGAGATATGGATGGAATGGAGCGGATGACGAGATTCGAACTC